>CBDIWP010000043.1:0-8269 GCA_965285945.1 uncultured bacterium
GTCTGGTTTGTCTGGTTTGTCTGGTTTGTCTGGTTTGTCTGGTTTGTCTGGTTTGTCTGGTTTGTCTGGTTTGTCTGGGCTCGCGGTTCACATCAACACAACAAACCAAACAAACAAGATAAACCGCCCCACCGTTGTCTACATCACATCATACGGATTGACGCCCCAGCAACCGTCGATCACTTCGACATCGCCGGCTCGCCCGTAGGTATGCATCCCCAACAGATGCCGCTGCCACGTCGGCTCGAAACAGACCAGCCGTTGCTCGGAGAACCCGGCCCGGTCCAACCGCGTGATTTCCTCGAAAGCAAAGGAGTAGCCATACACCGGACGGCCACATTGCGTCGGCCGGATCAGACGGTCATCCGCTTTAAAAATCGGACCCGCGCCCCGTGCCTCGTCACATCCCCCAATCGAAGTGGAGGGATGGAGTTGCCATTCGCCGGTGAGCGAGTCGGCAGAGAACAGATGCGGCACCACGCGCTCCCGGCCGCCGTTCTCGGGGATCGACGTAAAGAACCACCAGAGGCCGTCATGATAGAGCGGCGTCGTATCGTAAGCCGGGTGGGGATACAAGACGGTTTCCAAGCGCCACTCCAGCGGAAAGCGGACCGCCCGGTACAATTCGACGGTGCGATGGGCCGCGGTCTCCGGCACCATGAAGATCTCGCCGGCGTGGCTGAAGACCAAGGGATACGATACGTGATAATCCGCGGTCAGTGAGGGCATGAACGGCCCGACCTCTCCTTTCTGGCTGACCTCCGCCGCAAGAATACTCCGCGCTTTATCTGCGGCATACACATAGTCTTCGACAAACAACCAGGTGCGGCCCTGGTACTGGAATAGCATGGGGTCGGCATAAAAATGGCCGCGCGGCGAATCGATCCAGCGAAAGCGGGACAGCGCGTTCGGCCCCTCATTCAACAGACCGTGCTTCGAGGTGCGGATCCCGATGCGCCAGTGATGACAGGAATGCCGAAACGAACGGAGCAGCGTCGTCGACAACACTCTCTTGAGAAAGCGCTCGGTGCGCTTGAGCTTTTCTCGAATCGGCCAGCTCATCGCGGTCTGACCATCCCGCCGGAGGCGCATATATACGGCGACATGTCAGAATCCCGTCCCAATACTGAGTCCGCCGAAAGAACCGCCGCCTCCGCCGCCCATGCCGAGCCCCATTCCGCCGAAGAGGCCCACCCTCGGGTACGCCGAACGCCGTCGCTGATAGTCAGCGGGTTCCCAAACATGCAGATGTCTCACGTCAAGGGTCGGATAACGGTACTCCGATTCATCGAGCCGCTGGACGACATCTCCGGTAACATCGCCGATAACCGTGACTCGCGTTCCGGGCGGCAAGGAAGCCGGATCAAGACCGTCCCGCGTAACGGCCAGGAACCGGCCCTGTGACTCGCTCCGGCGCTCGGCCGGCGGCTCACCTTCGTTCACCGGCAGTTGTAGGATTTCCAGTTGCGTCCCGTTTTCCATCCGCTTCGCCGCCAGCACCTCGCCGCCCAACAGCACGGTTTGGCCCCGGTACGGGTCCGCCGTCGCGCGTAGCTGAGCAAACGACAAGGACCGGTCAATTTGGTGATCCAATTCGGGCGGAATGACCTGCGGCCCTGACGAACACCCGGTCTGCAGCAGGACTACAATCAAGAGGCCGAACCATCCCATGTGAGCCTTCTTTTCGATCGACGAGCTAGAAATGATAGGAGACCCCGAAGACCAGGTGCTGGGCTCGATAATCCGCACTGAACCCAGCGTCCGGCGGAAAAGCGCGATCAAAGATAAGATTTCCCTGTGTGTATTTGTACTCCGTGAACACCGCCATGTAGGGAGTGACGAAGGCCCGGATGCCGGCGATCAAATTCACGCCGAATCCCACGTCGTTGTCACCCCTCACTGTCGGCGAGCCCCCGAGCCGGGCTATCAGAGCGGCGCCGCCGATGCCCGCGTAGGGCTGGAACGTCTGCCCAGGATAGCGGAACAGAATATTAAGCCCCACATTGGTCACGCCCAAATGGACGCCGGATACATATTCGCCGACCGAATTGATGAAGGCCTTCCGGTGCGGAGAACTGTGAAAGGCGTCCAGTTCGATGCCGACCGCGCCGTTACCAGGGAAATATCCCAGCTTGCCTCCATATACGATCGCGTTCGTCAAATCAAAGTCCGACCGCGACTGAAGCCCAGACAGTGTCCCGGTGCCCTGTACGTCCTTGAGCCGATCGGCGAAATTGACGCCCCCTTGGCCGGCCACATACCACTCGGCCTGGGCGATGGCGGGCAAAGACAACCACAGGGCGGCGGCCGCGATGAATCCCAACTGTCCCCACGTCCGGCATGTCATGAGAGTGCTAACTTGGTGCAAATCCGGGACCAAGGCCGAATCAACCGCTCTTTTACCAGTTCCGTGGTTTTCCATGGGGAATCGGTTGTCATTCTGGATCGAGCCGTCAGGACTGATACAAGCTGTCCTCCAGGACACCAAGCTGTCCCGTCCGCCGGCCGGGAAAACCCTTGCCGGCGCCGGGCGGGGCTATGTCGGGTCATTAGTGCATGGGTGATCGGCTCGTGCTGCTTTGCTCCACCTCCACGTCCAATGAGCCCGTGACGTTGGTCACTTGCACGTCCATCTTCCCGTTGTCGAGCCGCCGGAACTGCAAATCGACCGTGCCCTTGCCCACCCGGAGATGGCGGTATTCCGCCGTTTGCACGAAGTCCGGCAAATCGGGATTGACGATGCGGAGCCGGTTGGCGAATCCGTCCGGTTCCAGGCCGAGAAAGGTTTCCACGAGGAAGGGCACCGTGCCGGCCGCCCACGCTTGCGGGTGGCAGGCGACCGGGTACCGGACCGGGACCGCGAACTCCTCGCGTGCGTAGCCGGTAAACAGTTCCGGCAGCCGATAGTCCTCGAACTCCATCGCCGCTTCCAACAGACCGATGAAAATCCGACAGGCCGCCGTATCATAGCCGTACCGCCGGAAGCCGGCCGCGATCAGGGAATTATCATGAGGCCAGACGGTCCCCAGGTGATACCCCATCGGATTATACCGGCGTTCTCTGTCGGACAAGGTGCGGATGCCCCACCCGCTGAACAGATCGGGCCGCATGAGACGATCGACGACCCGGCCGGCTTTGTCCTCATTGACGATGCCGGTCCAGAGGGCCTGGCCTGGATTGGAAGACATGACGGCGCAGGGCCGATGACCGGCCTCGAGCGCCAGGGCAAAACAGCCTTCTTCCTCGACCCAGAAGTCCCGATTGAACCGGGTCCGCAAATCCGCGGCTTCCTTCCGGAGCCGCGACGCCCGGGCGTCATCGCCGACACGCTCGTACAGATCGGCAATCGACGTCTTGGCCATATAGACATAGCCCTGCACTTCGACCAGCGCGATCGGAGGCTCGGCGAACCGGCCGTCGGCCATCATGATGGCGTCGCAGGAATCCTTCCATCCTTGATTCGCCAGTCCCTGCTGCCGGTTGCTGAAATAACTGACATATCCGTCGCCCGCCGCATTGCCGTAGCAATCGATCCAGTCGAGCGCACGATCGACATGCGTCCGCAGCTGTGTGAACAAGGACAAGTCTCCCGTCCAGTCCGCATAACGGCTCATCAGGACGAGGAAGAGCGGCGTGGCATCGATGGTGCCGTAATAGGGCGTATGCGGAATCTTGCCCATGCGGGCCAATTCTCCGACCCGCAGCTCGTGCAGGATTTTCCCCGGCTCCTCATCGCGCCAGCTGTTCACCAGAGTGCCCTGATAACGGGCGAGCAGGCGCAACGTGTCGGCCGCCGTATCCGGGCCGTAGGCCAAGGTCTGCAGCGCCGTCACGAGGCAGTCCCGCCCGAACAACGTGACATACCAGGGCACGCCGGCCGCGAAGAATTCGTCATTGCCGATGGTGCTCTTCAACATGTGCAAATCCAACAGTGATCGCCGCATGACCTTATTGAGAAGCACGCTGTCGCTCTGAAACCCCGTTTCATGGCTCAGCCATTCCTGGCTTTGATGCCGGTAGCCTTGGACCACAGTCGGGAGATTCCGATACACGCTGCTCTGCGCCAGCAGAGTATTCGGGAGCTCATGGGACTCCGAGATGGCCAGGCAGATCCGGATGGGACGGCTTTCGTTGCGGGCCAGCCGGACATGGAACGTCACCGCATTGCCTTTGACGGTGACGGGTGCCGGGTTGAAGTGGATGGCCAAGCTGCGTGCGATGTCATCGGCGCCGTCATACGCGAAAATGAGACACTTATCCTTCCAGCGGGGGCGATACAGTTTACCTTTCACTTCGCGGACGAGCCCACGGATCTCAAACACATCCTCGAACCCGGCGCGGAAACGGAAGGTGATGGAAAACTCGATCGGCTCACAGCTGAAATTCTGGATGTCCAACCGTTCATGCAGCAACGAATGCTCGGGATCGATAATCCGGTCCCATTTCAGGCCGATGGTTTCACGGTGGATGAGGCTGCCGTCCAGACCGCTGAAGTCCGGCGTCGTCAGCTGAAAGACCGCCCGGGCTCCCTCCCAGGAGCGGGCGGCAAGCGGCTCAGGATGCACCTCTCCCACCAGGATTTCGTATCCATTCAAGTAGCGGCAATCGTTATAGTACAGACCGAATCCGTGCCCCTGAGCGAAGGGCACTTCCCCCTCGAGAGGTGCAAGAAAGAACACGTTCCGATGCTTGATCACGACTGCTTTGGCTATACTATAGACCACAGACCGCCCCCCTTTTCCCTGGTTGTCTGCTTCCTGCTAGGTTCTTCCGTCTGCACACTCGGATCCGGCCTGGCCTTACGGACCATACATACGCTTACGCCTCGAAACAAGCTGCCGTCCTCTCGATGTAAACGTCCCGACAGGTTTTGTTCTGCCTACATAGGGATCCGGCCCGGTCTATCGGGCTCATGATACGAGGGCCACTAACACTCTCAGGCGGCGCGTTCCCATGGCACCTCCACGGCGGGCGCCTCCACATAGGTGAACTGACTCGTCCACCAGGCCGACACAATTAGCAAACAGGCCCCTGTCACTGAGGCAGCCACCGGCACCCAGGCATCCGGATTGGCTTCGAGTCGTACCGCCACGTTCAAACTGTACAGGAGGGCAATGTGACCATTGAACAGCATGTGCCGTCTGGCGAGATGCGCCAGGTCCGGATCCCGAATGGCGCGATAATCAAAAAAGGCCGGGATGGCCGCCGCCGCGCCCCCACCGACGCCCGCCACCATCGAATACAGGGCGATCTCTTGCCACACCGGCCCGCCAAAGCCGAACCAATACATCGCATCACTGGCCAATGAAAAGGTCCACAGGGCGATGGGAAACGGCATCAGCATCAGATGGATCGGATGTCGAACCATCGCAGGCTGCTGTTCCATGATGGCCTCCCTTCCCTTCCGCCTTCAGCATGTTACCCGCCGGTAAGGGTTTTCAACTCTGCCGCATTTTTTGCTGCGAACCCGGCCTGGTCGTTGTCAAAGTAGACGTAGAGGGCTTTGAGCGCCGCCTGCCACCGGTCGATTCGCTCGGCCCAACTCTGAAGGATTGCAGTGGAATAGTCACCTTGATATTTGCGGCCCGGACCATGGAGCCGGATATACACATAATCCGCCGTCACTTCGATCGGCGAGAGAAACCCGTCCAGTTCGTACAGACACAATGCCGCCTGATGCTTTTCCAGCACGCGATACACCGCCGGCACATGCCAGCTCGGATCCCGGAATTCGAACGCGTAGCGATGCGTCCTGGGCAGCAACTCCAAAAACCCGCTCAACCGGTCGATGTTGCAGGCCCAGCGCGGAGGCAGTTGAAAGAGGATCGGCCCCAGCTTGGGGCCCAGCGCTTTCACAGGGAGCATGAACCGCTCCAGAGCCGCCTCCGGCTCGTGCAGCTTCTTGCGATGCGTCATGTACCGGCTGGCTTTGACCGCGAAGCAGAAGCCTGCCGGCGTCGCGTCGCGCCAGGCGGTAAACGTCTCCGGGGCCTGCAGACGATAGAAGCTGTTGTTGATCTCCACCGTGTCGAACCGCTGCGCATACCATGCCAGCATGCGTGTGGCGGACAGATCTTCTGGGTAGAAGGGTCCCCGCCAATGTTTATAGTGCCATCCGCTGGTGCCGATCCGGACGTCGCATTTGTGTGTCTGTCTGGTCTGTCTGGTCATCTGGTCTGTCTGGTCATCTGGTCTGTCTGGTCTGTCTGGTCATCTCGTCTGTCTGGTCGTTTGTCTGGTTTGTTTGGTCTATTCCGTTTCTGGTCTCAGTCTTCGGTCTGATGTGCGACCACCAGAGAGACGAGACAGAACAGAGAGACCTCTTCGACCTACGCATCACTTATCACGCATCGCGTTCCTTGGTGGCCAGGTACGCCCGCAATACTTCCGCCACGCTCCAGGCTTGAGCGATACAACCGCGCGGACGGTACGGCGGCTCGGCATCGAAGATCTCGCTGATCGTGCCGATGCCGGCTTCGCACAGGTGCGCCTGGAACGGCAGCAGGAGGGCATGCGCGGCCGGCCGATCGGGATACACCTTGAGCCGCGCGTCGATATAGTGGCCGATCAACCAGGCCCAGACCGTTCCCTGGTGGTACGCCGCGTCACGCGCGCGCAAATCACCCGAATAAGTCGGTTTGTACTCCCGATGGCCGGGAGCGAGGGACCGCAGGCCTACCGGCGTCAGCAAGTGGTCCGTGACCACATCGACCACCTGCCGCCAGCGCTCCTGCCGCAGAATCGGATGGCGGAGCGAGAGCGCGAACACTTGGTTGGGACGTAACCTGGTGTCGTCCCCCTGCTCCCCGTCCACCACGTCATACAAGTAGTGTCCCGCCTCGTACCAATAGCGCGCATGAAAGGACGCTTCGGCTTGCTTCGCGATATCGAACCAGTGCGTCGACGGCTCTCCCAGCCGTGTCCCCCACTCCGCCATGAGGCGCAGCGCGTTGTACCAGAGTGCTTGGATCTCCACGGGCTTGCCGCGCCGGGGCGTGACGACCCAGCCGTCTACCTTGGCGTCCATCCACGTGAGCTGATACCCCGGCGCCCCGGCGTGCAACAGCCCATCGCACGCATCGACACCAATACCGAAGCGCGTGCCGCGCAGATGCCGATCGACGACCTGCTTCAGGATCGGATACAGCGTCATCAGCGTGTCCCGGTCATCCGTCGCGCTCACATACCGATCGACGGCATGGAAGTACCACAGCGTGGCGTCGGCCGTATGGTACAGCGCATGCCGGGCGCCTTCCGGGAACACATTCGGAATCAGGCCGTCTTGAATATATTGGGCGAACGTGCGCAGGATCGCTCGAGCTTCCTGGTAACGGCCTGTGCGGAGCGTCAAACCTTCCAGGCTGATCATCGTGTCACGCCCCCAATCGCCGAACCAGTGATAGCCGGCGATCACGGTCCTGGCTTCGTCGCCGGAGGCCCGGGCCAAGACCTGTTCCTCCGGGCGGCTGCCGGGCAGCACGATAAATTGGTCCGCCGCCAGCGCCAACTGCACGGCAAACTCGTCGGTCTGCACTGTTGGGCAGAGCGCCACGACTTTGTTCAACCGCTGCCGCTCGGCTTCGAGAATGGCGTGCGCGTCGACTTCCAACGACTCCCACGCTTCCACACTGGCGACCAGGGCCAGTCTGTCTCCGGCCTGCAATTCGGCGCTGAAATACCCGGGGCTGACAAGATCTTCCACATGCTCCGAGCCGCGGTCCCGATCGATCCGGTAGGACACAGAGGGACTCACGACCTCGTCGGCCACGAACACTCCGCACTGCGGCCGGAGACACAATCTCAGCGGGGGCATGCCGCCGGGCAATGTCATTTCATAGCGGCCTCTCATCACGGTCAGCGGGAAGGCCTCGGGGTTCCCGTCAGGCGAGGGAAGCGGAGCATCGTGCATCCGGCAGGCGAGGAAAGGGCGGAGATGCAGCCGGATCGAAGGGCCCTGGATTAAACGGTACTCGACATAGACCGTATTCTGCCCGTAGGGCATGACCACACGCTTTTCCAACCGTCTGTCCCCGATGCCGAAGGTCCACACCGGCGTTTGCCATTCCCGCCGGAACGTGTGGAGCACGCGTGCGCCATCCCCCTGCAAGCGTCCATCTTCATATTCGGCGCCCGACAACACAGACGTTCCCCCGGCCGCTTCGACCGTGTCCTCCAGGCGCGGCATCAGCACCACGCGTCCCTTTAACGGCAGATCGGGGACGAACCATCCGTGATACCGGCGCGTCGCCACCCCGAGCAACGAGCTTGA
>CBDIWP010000044.1:0-257255 GCA_965285945.1 uncultured bacterium
TGTTCCCGGTGGCCTTACCGGAGGGGCCCCACCCGTTCCCATCCCGAACACGGAAGTTAAGCCCTCCAAGGCCGATGATACTGCTGCCGCGAGGCCGTGGGAAAGTAGGACGCTGCCGGGTTTCAAAAGGGCCCGCTCGAGCAATCGAGCGGGCCTTTTATTTTTGAAATCAGAGAAAGTGAACGTGGGATAGTGGACCTTCGTTGCTCAGGTGACCGGCCTAAGCCTCCCTCCGATTGCCCTGCGGAACTCGCTTCCTCGACCAGCTTCGCTGAGACTCTGCTCAAACAGTCCTCGGCATCTGCTTCTGCGAACCGCATCCGGCGGCAAGTTCGGTACCCTTAACCTCCGCAATTCGCGACGCTAGATCCACCATCCAGCTAGGCAAACACACTTCAGCTAAACGGGAGAGAGGGGTGGGTTCTGCCCAGATTTTACGGACATCTGACTTAGGGCTCAGCAAGTCTTTGTGTGCAACGGGCGATCCCGAGATGAAGAATTGAGCCAGCGTCGACGGGAGTTGGCTCGGGTCACGAAGGAGCGGGAGTTTGTGCGAGAAGCGGCTGGGAGTTCAACCGGTCAATGCAACAGTCGCGTGTAGTTGTTCCGCCGGGGTGGCGTATCCCAAGGTCTTTCTGGGCCACTGGTTCAACTGGTGCGCCACCTGTTGAGCTCGGTTTTCGAATGTGCCGAGAGATCCACGCCCTTCGGGAAGTACTGCCGAAGGAGTCTGTTTGTGTTTTCGTTGGTGCCGCATTGCCAGGGGCTTCGGGGATCACAAAAATACACTTGAGTGTCCGTCGCCAGGGTGAAGGTTTTGTGGTCCGCGAGTTCCATAGCTTCTCTTTTGCGATGACCTCCTTCGAGGTCGGCATACATCCGTTTGAGCCGGTCGTTCTCATGCTCCAGTTCTTTAAGCCGCTTCACATCAGAGGCGTCCAGCCTCCGTACTTGGCTTTCCACTTACATAGTACGTGGCGGAACTGATGCCGTACTGCCGCCAGATCTCATTGACCGGCTGTGCCCTTCTGACACAGATGTTAGCTTCCTCAGCGTTGGTGCAAGAAGCAGGGAAGGTCGACAAAGACGGAGGGTGGAGGAATCGTGGACAACAATATGCGCACAGCCAATCAAGCGGTTCTACGGTGTGCTTTCAATTATGGAACAACATCACTCCATGCCGTCGCACGCCGGCGACATGGTGGCGTCGATCACGGAACTAGAACAAAGGCGGTTGAGGCCCCCATCGTAACCCTTCGAGGTCCGGATCTTCACCATCAGTGCGGGAGCGAGGTTCTGGCTTTTCGGCTTTGCGCTGAGCGCGGCGGTCATCCTTTTCGCGCTGTTTCATCTGCTTGGCCTTCTCACGATCACGTTTAGCAATTGTTGTTTTTCCTGGTCGTGCGATGGGAACCTCCTTGTCGGAAGACAGCGGTGGAATACAACACTATTCCGTAGCACCTCGACGGCGTTTGGCTTTTGCCGCTGCTGGAACATTCGATGCGGAGCGTGGCCGGGTTTCCTTGCTCACGGAGCGCAATCGTGTTTCCTGTCCGAAACCATTACTTGCCAGTGATGTGACTTGGCGCCGGATATCCTCGATTGACTGTGAAGATTCTTCGCTCGATGTTGGTTGAAGTCCTAACACATCCCAACGAATCTTAAGCTTCTGCACAGGGCGCTTACGTTTCCGCGCCTTATTACCGCCCCATACCGTTGAAATCTTCATGCCATTGCTCCTTTATAGCGTAATAGCTCAATCAGTGAATTCTCAGCAAAGAGAATGGTACGATCACTCCTTTAGCCGGCATATGCATGGCACAAGGGCAGCATAAAGAGCTGCTGTTCCGGGAAACCGATCGCGCAGATACCTGTCACTGTGGGAAAGCGCGAGGGTGGGGGGCACTCTTTTACGGAAGCCAAGGTTAACATGCGACCGTCTTGTGAGTCAAACAACACCGCACTGAGTGGCAATCGTAATCACCACAATGCATAGTGTCAGAGTGCACCGCTGTCCTTTCGAAACCCACTCCATTCCAGGTGTCATTGACAGATAGAAAGCACTCCTGTAATGTGCTCCTCATTAAGCTAGACCGTCCATCTCTGTCTCTCGCGCATCCCCCCATTGTCTCGCGCGTCTGATTCCAAAGCCGACGCTTCTACGCCTAACACTATTCTGTTTTTGTTCGTTTACTCGCAGTTATCAAACGTTCGTTGCCCGCCTATTTACAAGGAGCCAAAATGAATCAGGAACAGTTCGGACAGTTCTGGGCACAGCTAAAGAGTCCGCTTAAAGCCAAGTGGCCAAAGATAACCGACGAGGATCTCACCGAAATCCAAGGCGATTTGGCTCGATTCTCAAAGGTACTCCACAACCGGTACGGCGAAGGGGAGCAAGGGGAAGTCGCCATCTGGGCTAATCGCCGGTACTCGCATTGGACCGGAAACTATGTCGGTTACAAGGACCCGCAGCCTAAAAACTAACGATGGTCTGAACAGGAGAGAGGATAGGTAGTCGGCATGAAAAAAATCGTGATCAATACAAGCTATGAGCGGTTTTGTGTGAGCCATAAAGCTTTCCTGCGTTTGCGGGAGCTTGGCCAAGAGCAGGCCCTTCGAGAGATGGATCCAGGTGTATATTGGCCGGCAGCGGCGACGCCTAGAGAACCGAGCCTGAATCAGTGCGGTGCTCTCATTCCGCGTGACGACGAAAAGCTCGTTCGTGTGGTTGAGGAATTACGGGCGGAGGCCAACGGACACTGTGCGGAATTAAAGGTCGTGAGCATCCCCGAAGACGTGAAGTGGGAGATTGCTAAAATGGATGGCATTGAGCACGTGAGCGAAGTTCATAGGACCTGGAAATAACAAAGGGAACGTCTGATTAATTCACGTTTGCACTGAGACATCTGTTCACCGGGTGGTCGATGAGGGCGATCTCCTTAGACCAGCTGTTCCGGAGCATTGTTATCCGTGGGCGCCTGCCGTCAGGCCACCCGCGCCGCCGGTTACGCACACGTCCACTAGGCTGCCGCCAGCAGGCGCTGGCGCGCCATGTACAGATTCGCCAAGCCGCAACTGATGACCCGCCAGTAGGTATTCTTCGCCCACCCACGGTACCGGACTTTGGACCACCCGAAGATCCGTTTGATCACCAAGAACACGTGTTCGACTTTGGCCCGAACCTTCGATTTCGTCCGGTTCTTCGCCTGTTCGTTCTCACGCGGGGGGCGATGGCGATGGGCTTTGGCCTGGATGAAACTCTGAGCATGAGGAGCGTGGTGCTGAATCACGTCGCGTTGCCCGCTGTAGGCAGCAGCGCCCCACACGCGGGTCTCCTGCCCATGCAGCAGCTTCGGCAACATCTGGCTGTCATGCACATTCGCGGCGGTGGCCGCCACCGTATGAATCAGCTTGGTTCGGCTATCCACTCCGATAGGGGCCCCCATGCCGAAATACCACTGGTTCCCTTCTTCGTCTGATGCATCTCCGGATCCCGCTCCTCCTGGCCATTCTTCGTCGAACTGGGCGCCGCAATAATGGTCGCGTCCACGATGGTCCCTCGGCTGACCTGCAAGCCCTGCGCAGCCAAATACTCCCGGATCCGCGCAAAGAGGTCTCGCCCAACCGGTGGGCTTCCAGCAGATGGCGAAACTTGCAGATCGTGGTTTCCATCGGGCACGGGCTCACGGCCCAGATCAATGCCCACAAAGTGCCGCAGGGTCCGTGAGTCATACAGCGCCTCCTCGACCGGCCGATCCGACAGGTTGAACCACTGGTGCAGGCAATGGAGGCGTAGTATGCGCTCGACGCCCACCGGTGGACGCCCGGGGCCCTCGGCCTTGGGATAAAACGGCTCAATCGCGGCGGTCAGGTCAGCCCACGGCACGATGCGGTTCATCTCGTCGAGAAACCGCTCTCGGCAGGTGGGCTTGTGATATTGTTCAAATGAGACCTCGGCGTCGATTGCTCCATGGGCGCGTCTCCTCGTCAGGACTGCGCTTCTCTTTAGCACGTCGCAAGCGGAGAATAAATCAGACCTTCCAAATGCCATAGTCCTCAGGGAGCGACAGGGCTGCTGGCAACCAGTTGCGGGCTCGCTGACAACTCATTCCCGTGGACAGGATGTCGCACCTCTCCTCCTCGGTCCGCTCAGGACCATGTCTTGAAGGTGGTCTCAATTTCAAGGGGAGCAGGATACTCCGGCGGACAGCTGGTATTGACCTGTTAGCTGAGTCGCCGTTGGAAGTAGATAATCTAGGCCGGCGCTCCTGCAGCATTCGTTGTTGCGGGGAGGTTTTCTAGATGATGTGTTCGAGTGTTTTGATAATCCGCGTCTCGCCGGCGAAGTGATGGCGTGCCTCTCGGAGGATTTCCAGAGTTGGACTCCGTTGATCGCCCAACGCTGCGTGTTCAGGGTGGAAGCCCTAGTACATCGTTGTGACTAACACCGGTACGCTAGGAGGCGTGGGGCATTATGCGTCCGACCTGCTGAAAAGCCGAACGTGCTTCTTAAGCATACAGTTTAGGGTAAGCGGTTCAATACGTTTATGCAGAGTTGGAAGAAGAGGTGCGGAGACCTGATGCTAACCTAAGTTTGGATAAGGTAAAGATGAGCCACTTTGAGGGATCAAAATTATACCAGCGGGGTCCATTTCGGTAATCGCTCTGATAGGTATGGTGGTAATTATGATAGCCCTCTCCGAATGTCACGAGCGAAACGAACCAGCTATCTCGGCTTGAATCCGCCTGACCATGCGGCTGGCGTCCCCATAAATGGCAGACCGAATTTATGCAAAACGTGGAGTTGAGCACCGCAAATGTGCGAGCGACGCCGGCGAGTAAGAAACATCCAAGGCCCCCTACTAATCCGTTATGGATAAACCCTACGGCAAAGGTGAGTGCAAGTCCCGACAAGACAATCGGCATATAGTAACGGTGTTGCCACATCACGAGGGCGTCCTGCCGCAAACGTGATGCATATTTGTCGTCTTGGAACGTATCTTTGAAAAACAGCCACCCACAGTGGCTATACCAAAACCCCCGCTGAGCATTGTATGGATCAGCCTCGTGATCGCAGCTCGCATGGTGACGAATGTGGTCGGCCGCCCACTTGAGCGCCGAGTTCTCCAGCGCCCATCCCCCGGCGATGAGAAATCCTGCCTTTACCCAATTCCTGCACTCAAAGCTTCGGTGTGCCATCAGGCGATGGTAGCCTACGGTAATGCCGAGCCCCGTTATGACGTATAACAGCGCGAACATTGCCCAATCCACCCATGTGTACCCGTAGAAATAGCCGAATACCGGAACGCCAATGAGAGCGCCACAGGTCACAAGGCCAAACAGCGCCATGGTTACATAGTTGGGCTGAGCCCGCCGGGGCGGAGATAATGACAAAGGTTCATGCATTTATAGATGTACTCTGAGGTGGGTAAGGGAGGGACGCCCCTTGGCGTCCCTCTGATCGAATTCAGCTGTGTGGACTTAGAACCGGCCGCGTCCGCCGCCGCCACCACCACTGCCAAACCGTCCGCCGCCGCCGCCGCCACCAGTGCGTGGCTCTTGGGGCTTTGCTTCGTTAACGGTCAAGGGACGTCCGTCCATTTGCGTGCCATTCAGAGCTGTGATGGCTGCTTTGGCTTCCTCTGCCGTGGCCATTTCAACAAAGCCGAAGCCTCGCGATTGCCCGGTGAACTTGTCCGTGATGACACGGGCCGATTCCACGGTTCCATGTTCAGCAAACAAGCTGGTTAACTGTGATTCGGTTGCCGCGTAGGGCAATCCGCCGACATAGAGTTTTGAACCCATGGGGGTTCCTCCTTCTGAATGTGATATTGTCTGAGACGCGAGAAAGGACACGAGGAAGGAACGGGCCGAAGACGCGTCTATAGGCGGCTTAGGTCTGGCTTCCGATCAGATTCTCGGTGAGAACAACATCGGTGATGGGCCTTTCATATCTCGTTTCATGCGGGGCCCTCCACGATGAAACATGGCTCATGCTACCACGTTGAAATATAAATAGCGAATATGATTTACCATCAGGCTGGCTTAATGAACCGATCATCGGAAAAGGCAGCTCGTAGATGGGCTGTAACCGAACGGCGATAGGGCTCCTTCTCTCTTCCAATCATCACAAGATTCTCATCGTCTAGCAAAATACTCAGATTCTCTTCTGTGACCAGCAGGCGCGTATTGCCGCCAATGTTGATGCGGTATTGGGTTTTCCCGTCCGGATTGCGCTGAGGTCCTTCGACGATTTCAGTCAACCCGTCAATGACGCCATCATAGGCTTCATGACGATGACGCACTTTAGTTCCGTTGGGGATGCGGACCCAACGCGATACAGTGTGCGACAGCGGCGCTTTTTCTGTGTTCATGGTGTCTCTCCTTGTGGTCTTTTGCCGGCTTTGCGACGGAGGCACGTCGATGCTATCAATAAACTCGAGTAACGAAAGAACTGGTGTGCCGGGTGCTTTTTCCATACTTACTCACTTTATCATATGAAAGGACACATAGCGAACCATTACCGCATCAGCGATGCGGCGGCTGACTGACTTGTCTCGTGTAGCCGTCAGAGTTAACCATCCTGTATTCTTCGCATTGACCCTCCAGACAGCGGCGTGTAGAGTTAGGTGCTGACTGTCCTATCTCTCGCGCCCTTCAGTTTTCACGTACTGCGCGCTGATTCCCCAGTCTCCGTCGCTTCTTCCCGCAACACTTTTCAGTCACTCCGTCTGTGTGGTGGTGCGTACAGCAGAGTCTTTCGGTGCTTCCTGCCCCGGCAGGGGACCGGACTGGACTCTCCGCAGGAATACCTCGACATTGACGTCACATGCATGTCTCGACCGGGCAGCGAAAAGAAATCGCGTGATCAAGACGTGATCAAGAGTTGATGGAGGAGCGTAATGCGTTGATGGTCAAAATGTGCAGCCATTTTCAATATCGTGGATATGTTGTGGAGGTTCCAATGCAATGTTCGCGCTGCCAAGGTCTAATGGTCGGTACTCAGTTGAAGGAGTCACCCGGTTCCGATGCAGTAGTGGGCTGGCGCTGTCTCATGTGCGGGGAATCTACGGACCCTGGCATTGAAGCCAACCGGGCGAGTCCGCCTCCATCAGCCCGAAGTCGCGCTCGTGTACCGGGGTCTCCTACCGCCAGATACGGGAAGGCAAGAGTCTAGAATGTGAGGGGCATGCGATGTCAAGGCCGGTCCTTGGGCAGCGGATGCTGTTTAAAGGACATTGTCGTGATGACTATTCGTGTCACGTCAGCTGCTCTCAGCACTCGTTCAGTCGCCGTATGGCGCGTTCGATGATCTGATCTTCGGCATGCGCTCGTTCTTTTTGGCCTGCTTGCGTTAAGTCCCCACGGTTCATTAGGAGGTCTATGACTACGGTTCCCTCGCATGCTGTCTTGAATCCTGAACTAGAAGAGCCGATTCGCGCCGAACTCTTTGGCGCCGAACGGCTCGAACAACATGCGGAAAGTCTGGCGGAAGCGCAGATCGTCACCGGAGATCCGCAGGGCGGCCGGCTGCTCACGCCCCGAGTCCTGCAAAATGGACGGGTCTTGGTGGAGTCCTACCGGACCATTGCTCTGGCGATTCGTGAGGAGACGGCAATTACGCCGGCAGCCGAATGGCTGGTCGACAATTTTCACATTGTCGATGAACAACTCCGCGAGATCATCGATGATTTACCTCCTGGCTATTACCGGCAATTGCCGAAGTTGGCATCCGGCCCATTGCAGCGCTACCCACGGGTGTACGGGGTGGCCTGGGCCTTCGTCGCGCACACCGACAGCCGCTTTGATCCCGACATGCTGCGCCGATTTGTGGATGCCTACCAGCGTGTGCAACCGCTGACGATCGGCGAATTGTGGGCGGTGGCCATTTCGCTGCGCGTCGTGTTGGTGGAGAATCTTCGGAGGTTGGCTGAGCGGATTGTCCATAGCCGGGCGGCCCGACAGGAAGCCGACGAACTGGCGGACAGCTTGCTGGGTACTGGGACGTTGGTCCCGGAACAGTATGCAACCGTCCTCCGGCGCTTTGAACCCAGACCACTAGCCACCGCGTTTGCGGTGCAGCTGGTTCAGCGACTGCGCGACCTGGATCCGAAGGTACGTCCCGTATTGCTGTGGCTCGACGAGCGCCTGGCCGCACAGGGCACGACGGCCGACGATGTCGTGCATGCCGAGCATCAACAGCAGGCGGCCATGAGCGTCACCGTGCGCAATATCATCACCAGCATGCGGTTGACGTCGGCCTTCGATTGGGCGGTGTTTTTCGAGAGCGTCAGTCCGGTCGATAAGATTTTAAAAGGTGATCGCCGCTATACCGAAATGGATTTTGTCACGCGGGACACCTACCGCCATGCCATCGAGGATCTCTCCCGGGGGACGGGCCTCTCCGAAATCGACGTCACTACACGAGTGGTGGACCGCGCCAGGCGGGCAGTCGTCGAGCCGCATGTCAGCGAGCAACCGGAGCACGAGCGGCATAGCGACCCCGGCTACTACCTTATTTCTCAAGGACGCCGGGCCTTTGAACGCGAGCTGGGTTATAGGGTGTCGTGGAAGCGCCGACTCCTACGTTGGTATGTCCAGGCCTCGGCACCAGGCTATCTGGGATCACTGGCCGTGCTGACCGCCATGATCGTGGCCTGGCCATTGTGGTATGCGGCGGAAGCGGGCGTGACGCTCGCCGGGATTGCGTGCCTCGGTCTCTTCGCGCTCGTGCCGGCCTCCGATCTCGCGATGGCCGTCATCAATCGCACGGTCATGACGATTCTTGGGCCGCGGCCCTTGCCTCGTATGGCCCTGAAGAGCGGCATCCCCAAAGAGTTGCGCACAATTGTGGTGGTACCTACGCTGCTCACGAGCCAACAGACCATCGATGAGCAGGTCGAACGACTGGAGGTGCATTATTTGGCCAATGCGGATGATGATTTGCGCTTTGCCCTCCTCTCAGACTGGAGAGATGCTTCAAACGAAGGTATGCCGGGGGACGCCGAATTGCTGGCGACGGCAGCGGATGGGATCGCGCGGCTCAACAAGCGATACGGCCCCGCTGCCGGCGGCGGCTCACGCTTCTTGCTGTTTCACCGTAAGCGTCTTTGGAACGAGGCTGAGCATGCCTGGATGGGGTGGGAGCGGAAGCGAGGAAAGCTCCATGAGTTGAATCAACTGTTGCGTGGGTCGACCACCACGACGTTCGTAGCCGTCGGCGGGCATCCTCCCGAGCCCGTCCCTTCAGTCCGGTACGTGATTACGCTGGATGCGGACACACGGTTGCCGCGCGGAGCCGCCCACCGGTTGATCGGCACAATGGCCCATCCGCTGAATCGGCCTCGGTTCGACCGTCTTGCCGGCCGCGTGGTGGAAGGGTATGGAATCGTGCAACCACGGATTACGCCCTCGCTCCCGGGTCAGGGAGAGGGCTCCCATTTTCAACGGACGTTTTCCGGCCCCAGCGGGATCGATCCCTATGCCTCGGCCGTGTCTGACGTGTATCAGGATTTGTTTCGAGAAGGGTCGTATACCGGCAAGGGCATTTACGAAATCGACGTGTTCGAGGCCGCGTTGGCGGACAAAGTGCCTGACAATGCGATGCTCAGTCACGATCTCTTCGAAGGGTTGTTCGCGCGCGCCGCTCTGGCGACCGACGTCGAGTTGTTCGAAGCCTTTCCCTCCCACTACGAAGCGGCGGCAGTCAGACAACACCGTTGGGCACGGGGTGATTGGCAGCTCTTGCCCTGGCTTCTCGGGCGCGGGCATACCGGATCTGACCCGTCGCGGGCGGTGAAGATTCCCGCCATTGGCCGTTGGAAGATGCTCGACAACCTCCGCCGCTCTGTATCGGCTCCTGCCGCGTTTCTGACGTTGCTTGTCGGATGGCTCGTGCCGGCGGGCTCTGCCTGGGTCTGGTCTGGGTTTGTTCTGAGCACCATTGCCATTCCATCGCTTTTATCCGTCATTTTCGGCCTCTATCCGCAGCGGCGCGGCACAGTCCTCCGCAGCCATGTTGACGGGATAGTCACTGATGTGAAGTTGGCGGCGACACAGATCGTGTTGACCGTGACGTTCCTCGCTTCCCAGGCCTGGGTCATGTCGGATGCCATTCTACGTACCCTCGGTCGACTCCTCGTCACCCGGACCCGTTTATTGGAGTGGGTGACTGCCGCTCAGGCCGAAAATGCTTACACGTGCAACCTAGTTGGAATGTATCGGCGCATGGCGGGAGGGATCGTGCTTGTCGTCATGGTTGCCGGTGGTCTCGCAATGTTCGGGGGGTACGGCTCCTGGCTTGCCGCAGGCCCCTTCCTGTTGCTCTGGTTGGCGGCTCCTGCGGTGGCGCGCTGGGTGAGCCTTCCTCAGCGGCTCTCGGCGGCGGGGCCGGCTTCGCCGGCCGACACCAGAACCCTTCGATTGATTGCCCGGCGGACCTGGCGGTTCTTCGAGGCGTTTGTGTCTCCGGAAGACCATGCTCTGCCACCGGATAACTTTCAAGAAGACCCCAAACCCGTCGTGGCTCACCGGACATCGCCGACGAATATCGGTCTCTATCTGCTCTCGACCCTGGCCGCTCGTGACCTTGGATGGCTCGGCACAGTGGAAGCGAGCGAACGACTGGAGGCGACCCTGGCGACTATGAGCCGGCTCGAGCTCTTCCGCGGGCATTTGTATAACTGGTATGACACGCGCACTCTCCATCCGCTGGATCCCCAATATGTGTCCTCCGTGGACAGCGGCAATCTTGCGGGCCATCTGGTGGTTCTGGGCAATGGATGCCGGGAGTGGATGCATCAATCCACGGTCGGCGCCGATCTGTTTCCCGGTCTCGACGATAGCCTCCAATTGTTACGCGATGCGTTGGCCCGGATCCCGGAACAGCGACAGACGCACACCGTCACACGGAAGCAGCTGAGTCAGGCCGTCGAGGCCCTGGCTGTGTTGCTCTTGTCGCATCCGGCTGATGCGGCCGGATGGACGGCCCGGATGGCCCAGTTGACCGCCTCGTCCCATACCATCGCGGACATGGCGCAGGCCCTGTCACAGGAGCACGTCAACGGACAGCCTGAGGAGTTGTGCATTTGGGCGGATGCCGTTCGCAGGTGCGTCGAAAGCCATCTCCGCGACGTGGGACTGGTGCTTCCGTGGGTCCGCTTCAGTTCCAAAGACCTTGCAGCGATGTTCGACGGTCCTTCCGGCCCAACGCCCGAATGGGCAATCATCGCCCCGTTCTTTGATCCGGTTCCCACGCTGGCGGCTGCCCCTGGTTGTTTTGCGGCTGCCCTCGCTGCGCTCGATCGCTTGCGGGAAGGCCCGCTGAGCCATCCGTCAAAGAGCCGAACCAGTCTGGCACGGGTCGCGTTGCTGTCGGAAGCCATCCGGCAATCAGCCACGGATGCCGCAGCGCTCATACGCCGTTTGGCGTCGATCGCCCGGACGGCGGAGCACATGGTGCGCGCCATGGATTTTGCGTTCCTGTTGGATCCGACCCGCAAGCTGTTGTCCATCGGCTACCGCGTGGCCGAGAACAGTCTGGATACCAATTGCTATGATCTGCTTGCATCGGAAGCCAGGCTGGCCAGCTTTATCGCCATTGCCAAAGGCGACGTGCCATCATCCCATTGGTTTCATCTGGGCCGTGCGCTGACGCCTGTGGGGAACGGATCGGCGCTGATATCCTGGTCGGGTTCCATCTTTGAATATCTCATGCCGGCATTGGTGATGCGGTTTCCGGCCGGCAGCCTGCTCAGCCGGACATACGATCTCGTCGTCAATCGGCAGATGCAATACGGCGCCGAGCGTGGCGTGCCCTGGGGTGTTTCAGAGTCGGCCTATAACGCCCGCGATCTTGACTTCACCTACCAATATTCCAGTTTTGGGGTGCCGGGTTTGGGCCTCAAGCGCGGCCTCATCGACGATATCGTCGTTGCGCCCTATGCCGCGGCGCTCGCCGCCATGATCGATCCTGCCGCCGCGACGCAAGGGTTTGCCCGGCTGACCGAGGCAGGGGGGCTGGGAACGTACGGGTTTTATGAAGCGCTGGATTACACCGCAACCCGCATACCCGAAGGAAAAGAGGTGGCCATCGTACGGGCGTATATGTCCCATCATCAGGGCATGTCGTTGGTCGCGATCGCGAACGTCCTGAATGATGGAGTCATGAGGACCCGCTTCCACGCCGAACCGATGGTCCGCGCCACTGAACTTCTGCTTCAGGAGCGGACGCCGCGGGACGTGCCGGTGGCCCGGCCACGGGCGGAAGAGGTTTCTGCCGCTGCCCAGGTCCGCGACCTCATTCCGCCGGTGGTGCGGCGATTCACCTCTCCGCACGAAGCGACGCCTAGGACGCATCTGCTATCCAACGGCCGGTATGCCGTCATGCTGACCGTGGCCGGTTCGGGATACAGCCGCTGGCGGGATATTGCCATCACGCGCTGGCGGGAAGACGCCACGCGGGACTGCTGGGGCTCATATCTGTTTCTGCGCGACCTGCAGAATGGATCCGTCTGGTCGGCCGGATATCAGCCCAGCGGCATCGACGCAGACGATTATGAGGCGTCCTTTTTTGAAGAACGCGCCGAAATTATCCGGCGCGATGGCGATTGGAGTACGACGCTGGAAGTTGTGGTGTCATCGGAGGACGATGCCGAAGTGCGGCGCATCTCCGTGATCAATATGGGGACGGAGATGAGAGACTTGGAAGTCACTTCTTATGCCGAACTTTCCCTGGCGCCACAAGCCGCCGATGTGGCTCATCCGGTTTTTGCCAATCTCTTTGTGCAAACAGAGTTTGTGCCGGAGTGCGGAGCGCTGCTCGCCACCCGTCGCCGGCGATCGGATGATGACGCGGCAGTATGGGCCGCGCAGGTGGTCGTGGTCGAAGGCGACACCGTGGGGGACCTGCAATATGAAACGGATCGGGCCAGGTTTCTCGGACGCGGGCACCACGCCCGTACGGCTGTCTCCATGACCGATGGGCGACCGCTCTCGAATACCGTCGGGTCGGTGCTCGATCCGGTGATGAGCTTCCGCCGCACCGTGCGAGTGCGGCCCGGTGGGACCGTGCGCCTCGTGTTTTCAACCATTGTTGGCGCCACCCGCGATCACGTTCTCAACCTTGCCGACAAGTACCGTGATTCGCGCGTGTTTGAGCGGGCCCTATCGCTGGCCTGGACGCAGGCGCAGGTCCAACTGCATCACCTCGGCATCGGGACCGATGAAGCGCAATTGTTCCAGCGACTGGCCAACGCCGTGCTGTACGCCGATGCGTCGCTGCGTCCCTCTCCCGGGACGCTCGGCCAGCGCGTGCTGGACCGTGCGGCGTTGTGGGCGCATGGTATCTCGGGCGACCTTCCCATCGTGTTGGTCTGTGTCGACAGGGCGGAGGATGTCGACATCGTTCGGCAGTTACTGCGGGCGCACGAATATTGGCGTATGAGGCAACTGTCGGCCGACGTGATCATTCTGAATGAGAAGGCGTCCTCCTATGAACAAGGGCTGCAAGGGTCGCTGGACGCCCTGGTCCGCGGAAGCCAGTTGCGCCTCTGCCCGGATACCGGCGGCGCGCGCGGCAGTATTTATCTCCTGCGGACAGACCTGCTGTCCCCGCAGGAGCGACTCGTGGTACAGCAATTTGCCCGGGTGGTGCTGCTGAGCCGGCGGGGCACGTTGGCGGAACAGATGACTCGCTTACAACGCAAGAGCCAGGCGGTGCCGATGATTCTCCCTTCACCGCGCGGGGGGCGGCGCATGGATGTGCCGTTGCCCGAACGAGAGCTCGAATTCTTCAATGGCCTCGGCGGCTTCGCGGACGAGGGGCGGGAATACGTCACCATCCTCGCGGAAGGACTCCGGACGCCGCGCCCCTGGATTAACGTCATCGCGAATCCTTCCTTCGGGTTTCTCGTGTCCGAATCCGGATCCGGGTTCACCTGGTCGCTCAACAGTCACGAAAACCAATTGACGCCCTGGTCGAACGATCCGGTGACCGATCCGTCCGGAGAGGTGCTGTATCTCCGCGATGACGATTCAGGAGAGGTCTGGACTCCCACGGCACTTCCGATTCGTGATGCCCTGGCCCCCTATGTGGCTTGTCATGGTCAGGGCTATAGCCGCTTTCATCATGGTTCACACGGCATCCTGGTCGAACTGCTGCAATTCGTGCCGCCTGAAGATCCCATCAAGATCTCACGCCTCACGGTGCTGAATGCGTCTGGCCGCTCGCGTCGCCTATCCATCACAGCCTATGCGGAGTGGGTCCTGGGGAGTTCTCGCAGTGCGTCTGCATCCTATGTCGTCACGGAGATAGATCCGCAGACGGGAGCACTGTTTGCGCGGAGCAACCTGGGCGGCGAATTTGAGGGGCGTCTCGCCTTTGCCGATATGGCAGGGCAGCACACCTCTTGGACCGCTGACCGGACCGAATTTCTCGGCCGCAATGGGACCCTTGAGCGTCCCCTGGCTCTTGAGCTGGGCACTGAACTGTCCGGAAGGGTGGGGGCCGGTCTTGATCCTTGTGCGGCGCTGCAACGGTCGATTGAGTTGGCACCGGGCGAACGGGCAGAGATTGTCTGGTTCCTGGGCCAGACGGAGGGAAGGGATGAGGCCAGGCTGGTGCTCAGTCGCTATCGCGGCGCCGAGGTCGACGCGCTTCTGCGGGAGGTGACTCGCCGATGGGACGACGTGTTGGGCGCCGTCCAGGTCCGCACGCCGGAACGCGCGATGGATATCCTCTTAAATCGCTGGGTGCTCTATCAGACCTTGGCCTGCCGGGTGTGGGCCCGCGCGGCGTTCTATCAGTTGAGCGGAGCTTATGGATTTCGCGATCAACTTCAGGACGTCATGGCCTTAAGCATGGCGGCACGCGAGGTCACGCGCGAGCATCTCCTGCGGGCGGCCGCGCGGCAGTTCATCGAAGGCGACGTGCAGCACTGGTGGCATCCTCCCTCCGGGCGGGGTGTGCGCACCCGCATTTCCGACGACTTGCTGTGGTTGCCGTATGCGGCCATGCAATTCCTGGAGGTCACGGGCGACACAGCCGTGCTGGATGAAATGGTCCCCTTTCTGGACGGCCCTCTCTTGGGAGAAGGACAGCATGAATCCTACTTCGAGCCGCGCGTGTCGGACGTGCGCGCCACGCTTTTCGAACATTGTGCGCGCGCGCTGGACCGGAGCCTTGCCGTGGGCAGTCACGGTCTTCCGCTCATGGGGACCGGAGATTGGAATGACGGCATGAATCGGGTCGGCCAGCACGGCAAGGGCGAAAGCGTGTGGCTGGGCTGGTTTCTGCATACGGTGCTTTGGGAGTTCGCCAAAGTGGCAACGGGGCGCGGCGAACATGAGCGTGCAGAAACGTGGCGGCTCCACGCGGGCGCCTTGAAGGCCGCGCTCGAACGGGATGGATGGGATGGCGGATGGTACCGCAGGGCGTACTTTGATGACGGGACTCCGCTCGGATCCGCGGCCGATTCAGAGTGCCGCATCGATTCCATCGCGCAGTCCTGGAGCGTGATCAGCGGCGCGGCGGATCCGGGCCGAGCGGCGCGCGCCATGGCAGCGGTCGACCAGCATCTCGTGAAGCGAGCAGACGGGCTGATTCTCCTGTTGACACCACCATTCGACCGGCTGCCTCGCGATCCCGGGTATATCAAAGGATACGTGCCTGGCATTCGTGAGAACGGTGGCCAATACACCCATGCGGCTGTCTGGACCGTGCTGGCTTCGGTGGCCCTGGGTGACGGGGACAAGGCCGGGGAATTGTTTCGCATGCTGAATCCGGTTCATCGCATTTCTTCGCGCTCGAAGGTGCAGCGCTACAAAGTCGAGCCCTACGTCGTGGCCGGCGATGTCTATGCCGAGCCTCCGCATGTGGGATGCGGAGGGTGGACCTGGTATAGCGGTGCGGCGGGTTGGCTCTATCGAGCCGGGGTGGAATCGATGCTGGGCTTTCGCTTGCGCGGTGCCACACTCTGCATCGATCCTTGTATCCCGCGCGACTGGCCCGGGTACTCGATTCAGTTCCGCTATCACGCGGCCGTCTATCACATCATGGTGAGCAATCCGCACAAGGTGGCACGGGGCGTGACGTTGACCGAATTGGACGGCACGGTGCTGACCGTCGGAGATCCCATCCCGCTCGACACTGCCGGTGAGCACGAGATTCGTATCCTGCTTGGCTAGATTTTGAAGCGAGCCGAAAGGAGCGAGGGGCGAAACTCGGTGGCGCAGGCTCAAGGTGATGGGGCAATCTGGATCGAAGGAGGGAATGTCACCGGAGTCAATGAGGGATTGAAGCGTCGATGCAGCGGACTGCATCAAGACCGAACTGGTTTCCTAATCGGGTTTTACTACAGGTGGATGGTGACGGAGGTGATGCCGCACTGAGCAGGAAAAGGCGTCAGCCAATCACTGGACCAGTCCTGCTCGGGGACCGGCCCAAATCAGATAGGGCGGTTTTTTCATTGACTCCGCGGCTCTCGGGTATAGCCGGAGCGCATAACTATACGCGTTCTCTTGCGCGCTCAAACATGTGGCGGCTTCGAGATGGTTGGAAATTACCTGGAATGCAGCTTGATCGTCCTGTTCAACCACCGCGCTATACAATGCGCAGGAAAAATCTCCGGCCTTTGAGCATTGGGTGCTGATCACCAAATGTGACCCATCCGGAAAGGTCATGATCGGGTCTAAATTAATGCGACTCATCGGAGCTCCTTCTCGTTGCTATCACAAAAACTTCGGAGGCGGAGGCGCTCTCATCTCGCCGGCAACTGTGTTGTTGACCGGGCGTCGCGTCCTCGAATTCTAAGCGGTGCAAGGGACAGGATAGTGACCGGGTTCTTGAGTACCTGAAGGTAGCACAGCCTATCGGCAATAGCCAACCGTAAGTGCGCGGAGAAGCCAGGGCTTGCCGCTGTGTGTTACGGCGTTACAGGGGTTGGTGTGCGGGACTTCTTCACCGAGGGCTTACTCACCTGGGCGGCGGTTCGCAACCGTGTGTCAGGCCCAATTCCATGGCTTGCTAACAGTGTGACCCCCAGCCGGATAGTTTCAATTGAAGAGGCCTGAGCCATCAGATTGGGGTTAGCAAGTCCCAACAGCTCCCACCGAATCTTGGGTTATGAACGGACCGGTTCCTTTTCTTTCCAGCCTTCGATTATTCCGCGCTGTAGACAGGGTCATAAAGCTCCTTTAATCGGTTTCTTTGCGAGAGCTCGATACGCAGGACAGTGAATGAAGCCTATTTGGAATCCCTCACTTGCTGGCAGGCAATGTGCCGTTTAGCAGGTGAGGAGTCAGCACACTGAATAGAAACGGTCGCGCTAAAGACGGTGAGTGCGTATGAAAAGCGCGAGGGCGGAGGCTCTGTACCAGGCCACCCTAACAGGTGCCGAGGGCGGACAGTCATTTTTGGGAAGAACGTTCCACCGTAGCGTAAGAGGCGGTGCGCAGGCCGGAGGCGAGGCCCAGCAGGTGCAATCCGTAGATCAGCCATTTAGACGGATCAAAATCGTACCACTGAGGGCCATTCCGATAGTCGCTGGGATACATATGATGGTAGTTATGGTAGCCCTCGCCAAACGTGATCAAGGATACCCACCAACTATTCCGGCTGGAATCTTTGGCTCCAAACGGCTGGTCACCCCATAGATGACAGATCGAATTGATGCAAAACGTTGAGTTGAGTACTGCGAAGGTCCGCCCCACACCTGCGAGTAGAAAGCAGCCGATTCCGCCCACGACACCGTTGGCTATAAATCCGACAAGAAAGGTGAGAGCCAATCCTGAAAGAACAATGGCGGCATAGTGTTTATGCTGCCAAATGGCGACCGGATCCTGCGCCACGCGGGAGGCATACTGCATGTCGTCGTACCGGCGCTCTGCAAACAACCATCCGCAGTGGCTGTGCCAAAATCCGAGTCTTGCATTGTAGGGGTCTTCGTCTTGATCGCAATGGGCATGATGCCGCAGGTGGTCGGCCGTCCATTTGATCGCGGAGTTCTGGAGGGCCCATGCTCCGGCGATCAGCAGGCCGGCCTTGACCCAGTTCGGACAATCAAAACTGCGGTGTGACATCAAGCGGTGATAGCCCACCGTAATTCCAAGGCCGCTGATGAAGTACAACACGACGAAGAGCGACCAGTCCAGCCAGGTGTAGTCATAAAAATAGGCAAATGTGGGAATGGCGGCGAGCGCCCCTACGATGATGGACGTGAATAAGGCGATGGTCCATCCGACATGATATCGGCGGGCTAGGCGAATAGGCGCGGTTGCAGTGGTCATTGTGAAAGGCACTTAGGCTGTTGAAGTACGTATCGGCTACGATAGCACAGTCTGAGCGTCATGGCGACATAGTCTGCGCTTTGCCTTCATACAGGTTGACGGGAGGCGGATCGTGCTGTATGGTGTCCATACATTTCTCTCGTAGTAGTCCGGCGACGGGAATGCTCTAACCATAACGGACTTCGCGATCGCATCGCGACCAGGTCCAGTCTGGAGTTGCACCCTTCCCGGTTGTGTCTCCCCTCGGTTCTCTGATCCCGCCATAATGCGATCAAACTGAAAGGATAGTGTAGTGGATACCTCTGTTCACACCAATTTTAACGCCCTTGGCTTGTCCGAGGGGCTTTTACAGGACCTTGCCAGCGCAGGGTTTACTTCTCCAACTCCCATTCAGGAACAAGCGATTCCACCGGCACTTGCCGGTCGGGACGTCATCGGCTGTGCGCAGACCGGGACGGGCAAAACGGCAGCCTTCGTAATTCCTATCGTGGAGCGACTGGCCGCCCTGCCGAAAGGACAGCCTCAAGCGCTGATCTTGGCTCCTACGCGCGAGCTGGCCCTTCAAACTCTTACCACCATCGAAAAACTTGGACGGAGTCGCCGTATTTCCGCGACTGTCATCGTCGGAGGAGCCGACATGCAGGCCCAGGTGCGCGGCTTGCGTCAACGACCAGAGATCTTGATCGCCACGCCGGGCCGTCTCCTCGATCATATGTGGAATGGAACGATCTCGCTGGCGTCCATCAA
The DNA here is from genome assembly GCA_965285945.1 of uncultured bacterium. Classification (GTDB taxonomy): domain Bacteria; phylum Nitrospirota; class Nitrospiria; order Nitrospirales; family Nitrospiraceae; genus Nitrospira_D. The sequence goes on from CBDIWP010000044.1 coordinate 19,033, forward strand.
GATATTGGTCTTGGATGAAGCGGATCGCATGCTGGATATGGGTTTTGCTCCCCAGATCAACCAGATTCTGGATGCCTTGCCGGAAGAACGGCAGACGTTGCTGTTCTCGGCCACGCTGCCGGGAGACCTGAGCCGTTTGGTTCAGGCGAGTGTGAACAATCCCGTGCGCGTGATGGTGAGCCCCTCTGCCACGACGGCGGATGGCGTCACTCAGATGGTGCATCATACGACGCATGACGCGAAGCCGGATCTTCTCCTGGCGTTGTTAGGACAGGACCAGGATACCGTTCTCGTCTTTACTCGAACCAAGCATCGCGCCGATCGATTGGGCCGTGCCTTGGGACGTGAGGGCCACAGGGTAGCCGTCTTGCACGGAGACCGTAGCTTGTCCCAGCGCCGTGCGGCGCTCGAAGGATTCAAGCGCGGCACCTTCCGGGTATTGGTTGCCACCGATATCGCGGCCAGGGGTATCGACGTCGCCAACATTGGGCATGTCGTCAACTTCGACTTGCCCAATTGCCCCGAAGACTATGTGCACCGTATCGGCCGGACGGCCCGGATGAAGACCACAGGCAGGGCTACCAGTTTTGTGACCGGGGAGGATCACCAGCAACTGAGAGATATTGAGCGGCTCTTGGGACATGCCGTCCCGCTGGCGGCAGGCAGTGGCCGGCCGGCTTCCTCGTCTCATGCGAGAGCCAGGGTAGCGCCGGTTCAAGACCGTTCGTCTCATGGGCGTCCGACAGGGTTTAGAGATCGCCGTCGGAGCCCGGGTGTCTCTCAACCCGTGCAATCTAATTAGCGCGCCTTCAGCAGCACGCTATAACTATCAGACAATTATTCGCACCACCTGCCTTGTGAGGGTGACCTCACGAGGCAGGCGTGATGCAGTCCAACCGTCATTGTCCCCGCCTCGTTCGTCGGCTCTTTCTCCCTCACAGGTAAATAACGACCAACCTGCCGGGGCTCTCCAGATGAGCGAGTTCGTGAGAGGTCCGTTGTGACGAGCCTCATAGGACAGGCGCCAATGCAGATTGTGAAGGTCTCGGCGGGGGTGTGGCTTTGAATCAGCGCGTTGTGATGGTGGTTACTTGATCGCCACGGCTTTGACTTCTTTATAGCTGGTGTGTCCCTGCAGGACCTTTTGGATGCCGTCCTGCACGAGCGTCGTCATCCCTTCTTCAATCGCCGCCTTTAGCATGTCTTCCGTCCGCGTCTTTTGCTGAATCATCCGTTTCATTTGATCCGAGCCGAGAAGGAGTTCATGGAGCGCCACGCGTCCTTTGTAACCGGACCGGTTACAGACGTCGCATCCTTTCCCGCGGGTGAGCCGGAAGGTGTTGTCCTGCTTGATACCCAATTTGTCCCAGTAGGAGACGCCATATCCCTGGCGGAGTTCTTCGTACTCTTCCGGAGTGCCGACGTACTGCTCCTTGCAGTCCTTGCACACCCGGCGGGCCAGTCGCTGGGCGAGCACGCCCAGCATGGCATCCGCGAAACTGAACGGATCGCAGCCCATGTCCAGGAGGCGCGTCACGGTTTCCACGGCGCTGTTGGTGTGCAAGGTGCTCAACACCAAGTGGCCGGTGAGCGACGCTTCGATCCCGGTGTCTGCCGTCTCCTTGTCCCGCATTTCACCGACCATGATCACGTCCGGATCGGCACGCAAAAACGCGCGCATCGCCGCGGCAAACGTAAAATTGATCTTGGGCTGCACCTGGACCTGACGCAATCCATACTGCGTGATTTCGACCGGGTCTTCCGCCGTCCATATCTTGATGTCGGGGGTGTTGATATGTCCCAGGACCGAATGAAGGGTCGTGGTCTTACCCGAGCCGGTCGGACCTACGCAGAGGATGATGCCATACGGCTTTTCAGCAATCTCCTTGATGCATTGGAGATTGCGATCAGAAAATCCCATCTTGTCGAGAGGCAGCGGTTCGCTGGCCGCCAACAGACGCATCACGACGTCTTCGTTGTATCCTGCGGTTGGAATCGTGGCGACCCGGAGTTCAATCTCTTTGTTTTCAGTGAGCTTGAATTTTATTTTGCCGTCTTGCGGCTTTCGGCGTTCGGCGATGTCCAGACTCGCCATGATCTTCAGCCGGGACACGATTGCGCGCCGGTAGCTTTGCGGAATCTTCATGTATTCGAAACAGTCCCCGTCGACACGGAACCGGACGAGCGTTTCGCGCTTTTCTCCATAGGGCTCGATATGAATGTCGGATGCGTTTTGCCGATACGCGTCGGCGATAATCTGGTTGGCCAAACGGACGATGGCGCTGTCGTTTTCGTCGAGCCCGCCGCTGCCGGAGGAATCTTCCATCGCTTCGGCTTGCGCTTCTGTGACGAGCTCGCCGAGGATGTCGGACACATTTTCGTCAAGTTTCCGTCCGCCCGTATCGCTTTGACCCGTGGCTGAATTGAGAAACTGGGCAATGTCGCGGCGAAGGCTGACGGCGAAGCGAATATTGAGGCCGGGGAATGTCCGTTTGATATCCTGCACACGATCCAAATTGCCGGGGTCGTCCGTGAGAATCTCGATCGCCGTTCGGTCGCGCTTGAGCGGCATCCAGTGGTTCTTTTTCAGATAATCGACGTTCAGGTTCTTGAGCAGTTCAATATCGACCAGCGTGCGCTCGCTGTATTCGATGTAAGGGCATTTGAAGAACTGCGCCAGCGACTTGCCGATCTCGATCTTGGGGACTTTATATTTCTCAATCAGGATGCTCTCTAAATCGCTCGTGCCTTTGCGTGATTCTGCAAGCGCGTGGTCGAGATCGTGTTGCGAGATGCGATTGTTGCCGACCAAAAGATCGAATTTGGTGGGATTCTTTTTGGAGCCTTTCCGCAAATTGAAGAAGGCGAGGCCGAGCGCTTTGGCGATTTCAGCGACGGACTCCTCATCTTTCCGGGTAAAGCGGCTGCCGCCTTTCTTATTCTGGAGCTGTAAGACGCCCATCAGGTACTTATTGTCGGCGACGATCGGATAGGTCAGGACTTGCTTCGTCTTAAAGCCCGTTCTCTTATCATACGATGCATCATGGAGGAGAGACGGATGAATGGTCTGCAGTTCCGCCATGTTGTAGGCATCCGCAATATTCACCGGCCGTAGATACTTGGCACAGAAGCCGGGGAGGCTATGCTCGGTGATAGGAATGCGGACTTCTTCGACACCATCGACGTGAGGCACCTTCGAGAAGATCTCTTTTTTCTCCGCATCGAAGGCAAAGAGAGTCAGGTCTTCGGCATCGAACAGGCCGAGGATGTCTTTGTGGAGATCGAGCAAGATCTGGTCGAGATCCGACGCTGCATGGATTTGCATCGCAATCCGCTTGACATGCTCGGCATGCTCAATTTTCAGCTCTGGCATTCCTGCTGGTTCCTCTCAGACTCAGTGCGGCTACTAGGCCGGCTGGGCGAGGAGTGGTTAAGAAGGCGACTGCATCAAGAATAGAATCTCAGTCTAGCCCAATCATGCGGGAAGGCAAGGAAAAGGAAATTTCGCTGGTGATGGAAGGAGAAAAGAGAGTGAAAAAATACGCTCGGGGCGGAATCGTTATACGCCGGAAGACGAGTCCAGGCCCGAGACCACCATGCGCAGATGAGCCACCATGTCTGTAGGAGACAGACGGGACTTCTCGCCGGTCTTGCGCACTTTCACTTCGACAACACCGTCGGCCAGGCCTTTGTCGCCGACGATGACTTGAAAAGGTGCGCCAATCAGATCGGCATCATTGAATTTGACGCCGGCTCGTTCTTCCCGATCATCCCAGAGCACGTCGAACCCGGCACGACAAAGGTCATCGTAGAGGCTGGCGGTCGCCTGAGCGGTTTTGTCCGACTGGCTGACAGGGATGAGATGCACATGAAAGGGCGCGATGGGATAAGGCCAGATGATCCCGCGGTCATCATGGTTCTGTTCTATGGAAGAGGCGGCTGTCCGACCGACGCCGATGCCATAGCAGCCCATTACCGCGAAACATTCTTTGCCCTGCGGATCGAGGAATGTCGCTTTCATCGCTTCGCTATACTTCGTGCCGAGCATGAATACATGGCCGACTTCGATGCCCTTGGTCACTTTCAGCAGGCCATCTTTCCGCGGGGATGGGTCGCCGGCCTGAGCATTGCGAAGGTCGAGCACTTCATCGGCAGAGAAGTCGCGGCCCCAATTGGCATCGACATAATGGGTATCAAGGCGGTTTCCCCCCACGACGGCGTTGCGCAATACGGGAATGGCGTGGTCGGCAAATATTCGGAGTCCTGTAAGCCCTATGGGACCGGCGAAGCCGACCGCCGCACCCGTGATGTGCTCGACGGTGACCGGACCAGCCAGCTCGATTTCTGAAACTCCCAGAACCTTTTTCAGCTTGATCTCATTGACCGTGTGGTCCCCGCGCACTAACACGGCCACCGTATCTTTTCCCATCGAATACAGCAGCGTCTTTACGAGCCGATGGGCCGGTATCTTCAACAAGGCGGTGACTTCCTCAATCGTGCGGCAGTTAGGCGTGGAAACGGTCTTGAGTTCCCGCATGTCTTCGGTGTCAGCCTTCTCCGGAGGCAGGACTTCCGCGCGCTCTACGTTGGCGGCGAAGGTCCCTTCATCGCTGTACACGATGGTTTCTTCACCGGTGTCTGCCAGCACCATGAACTCGTGCGACGAGGTCCCGCCAATGAGCCCGGTGTCTGCTTCGACGGCACGGAAGGTCAGGCCGCAGCGCGTAAAAATGCGGTGATACGCGTCGTACATCTTTTGATAATTCAGCCGGGCGCCGGCTTCGTCGCGGTCAAAGCTATAGGCGTCTTTCATCAAGAACTCGCGCCCGCGCATCAAACCGAAGCGTGGACGAATCTCATCCCGGAATTTGGTCTGGATCTGGTAAAAATTCAGCGGCAGTTGGCGGTAGGAATTCACTTCTCGCCGAAACAGATCCGTAATGACTTCCTCATGGGTGGGGCCCAGGCAGAAGTCCCGTTCATGCCGGTCTTTGAAGCGGAGCAGCTCCTTGCCGTAAAAATCCCACCGGCCGGTTTCCTTCCACAATTCCGCCGGCGAGGCCATCGGCATCAACACTTCCTGTGCGCCTGCACGATTCATTTCTTCCCGGATGATCTGTTCAACCTTGCGGATCACCCGCAGTCCCAGGGGAAGATAGGTATAGATGCCGGCGGCGACCTTGCGAATCAGTCCTGCCCGCAGCATCAGGCGGTGACTGATGGTTTCGGCCTCCGCGGGATCTTCGCGCAAGGTGGGTATGAGCAATTGGGATGTTTTCATGTTGGTAGATCGGCTGCTGGAATGGTTTCAGACTTCGGTGTTTAGCCAGCCATCCGGAGCGTATCCAGAGGAAAAGCCGGTAGCGGTTTGTTTGCAGCCGCGGCGGATGGCTTGGTTAAGGTGATCGGTCATTTAGCGGGAGAATATCCGTTCCAGGTCATTCCAGAATGCAAAGATCATCACGCCGACCAACAAGACGAGCCCCACTTGCTGTGCGAGTTCTCTTTGTCGCTCGCCGAGCGGTTTGCGCAGAATGCCTTCAATCAGGAAAAAGAGCAAGTGCCCTCCGTCGAGGATGGGAATCGGCAGCAGATTGAGGACGCCGAGATTAATGCTCAGAATGGCAATCAGGAACACGACGCTGGAGGCGCCTTGAGAGGCCGCTTCACCCGAGATATTGGCGATGGTGAGCGGGCCGCCGATATTTTTGCTCGAGATATCCCCCACGATCATTTTGTAGAGGCCGATCGTGGTGAGTTCTGTCCATCCCCAGGTCGCTTCCAGCCCATGATACACGGCTTCCAGCGGGTTGTCGGAGCGCATAAGAGACCGTCCAGGGCCCGAGATGCCGATCTTGCCCACCTCTATAAGGTGGCCGTTGACCGTCACTTTTTCCGCCGACGGGGTGACGGTGAGGGGAAGGCGCTGTCCATTGCGTAAGACTTCAACCCGCAGCGGCTTTTGCGGATGCTCCTTCACCTGGGAAGTCATTTGTGACCAACTGTAGATCGCCTGGCCTTCAATGTTCACGACGCGGTCGCCCGCTTGGAACCCTGCCGCGGCAGCGGGGGACCCATGCATCACGGAGGTGACGAGCGGAGGCGTTTCCTCCACCCCGATCGTATAGAGCGGCTCTTCGCCGCCGGCCGCTTCTTGAGGAGCCGCCGTGGGGATGACGGTCAGCGGTTTCGTCTGTCCTTCGCGCCGGACTTCCAGCGCAATGGGCTGGCCCTTGCTCTTGGCGACCTCGTCGAGCAATTCCGTCTTTGTGGAAATGTCTTTGCCGTTGACTCTGACGATATGATCACCGATCTCCATGCCGGCGTTGGCGGCCGGTGACCCCGGCACAAGCGCCTCTACATCCGCGCTCAGATCGCGAAACGTCGGCACGAAGAGGGGAGCGCCGGTTGAGAGCCACCCGGCAAAGATGAGATAGGCCAAAATGAAATTAAAGCCAGGCCCTGCAGCCACAATGAGCACTTTCCCCCAGAGGCGCTGGTGGGCAAACGATCGCCGGCGATCTTCCGTTGTCGTCGCCTCGGCGTCGTCCTCGCCGAAGAGTTTGACGTATCCGCCAAGTGGAATGGCGGAGAGCAGATATTCTGTTTCACCCATTTGCCGACCGAACAGCTTGGGTCCGAAGCCCAGAGAGAATTTGAGGACTTTGACCCCCACCCAGCGGGCGGCTAGAAAATGTCCCAGTTCGTGGAAAGCGACCAGGACTCCCAGCACAACGAGGAACCACCAGGCCTTCTGCATCAAGATCCATAGGGTGTCGGGCGACCACGTGAATGCAAACATCATGATAGGGCTCAATATGTCAGTGGATGGTTATTGCCTGGATCAACTTAACACTCATCGCGCCAAATTCAAAATGATCAGTGCGCGAGGGCGTGAACGAGGGATCCGGCTTTTTCTCTCGCCCAACGGTCCGCCTCCACCGCATCCTCCAGACTTTCTATGTTGCTGTGGACATGCGCTTCCATGGTGCTGCGGACGATCCCTGCAATGTCGCCAAAGCGAACGCCCCCTTGCAGAAAGGCCTCGACCGCGACTTCATTGGCCGCGTTCATGGCCGCCGGCATGCTGCCCCCGACGCGCAGCGATTCGTAGCCGAGTTGAAGGCAGGGAAAGCGGTCATGGTCCGGCTTGCAGAACGTGAGGGTACCGATCTCCGTGAGATCCAGTGAAGGCAGGTCCAGGGGCATCCGTTCAGGGTACCGCATGGCATACGAGATAGGGGTTCGCATATCCGGCAAACCGAGTTGGGCGATCATGGATCGATCCTCGTATTCGACCAGGGAATGAATGATGCTCTCGCGATGGACCAACACATCGATGCGCGCCTCAGGAATATCGAAGAGCCACCGCGCTTCAACGACTTCGAGCCCCTTGTTCATGAGGGTCGCCGAATCGATGGTGATCTTGGATCCCATCTTCCAGTTGGGATGTTGAAGAGCGCGCTCGGGCGTGACGTCTTGCAACTGTTCCTTGGTGAGAGTCCACAGGGCGCCTCCGGACGCGGTCAGGATCAGGCGCCGGACATCCGGCAGCCGGTGCCCTTCGAGCGACTGAAAGATGGCGCTGTGCTCGCTATCAACCGGGAAGATGCGAACGCGATGGCGGAGCGCTTCTTCCCGCATGAGCTTACCGGCCATCACCATGGGTTCTTTATTCGCCAGCGCAATATGCTTCCCGCTATGAATCGCCGCCAGGGTCGGCACCAGGCCGGCGGCGCCCACAATGGCGGAAATCACTAATTCGGCGCCCGGCATGGCGGCCACCTGCCTGATGCCGTCGGCGCCGAACAGGATTTCAACAGGCAGACCGGCGCAGCGTTTCCGCAATGTTGCGGCGGAGCATTCCGAGGATACGGCCACCGCCTTGGGCTTGAAAATCCTGATTTGCTCCTCGAGTTTTTCGATGTTGTTCCCTGCGGTGAGTCCCACGACGCAAAACTCGTCTGGAAATCGCTGAACGATATCGAGCGTATTCGTCCCGATCGAGCCGGTCGAACCCAGGATGATGATAGTCTTCATGTCCTCTCCTTTTATGGGAGCGGCGGCAGGCCGCGGACGAACTGTACATAGTAGTAGAACGTGGGCGCGGTGAACAAGAGACTATCGAGCCGGTCCAGCATGCCGCCATGGCCCGGCAGAATTCCTCCCGAGTCTTTCGCTCCCACACTTCGCTTGATCGCCGACTCACAGAGGTCGCCGAGCAGTCCCGCGCCGGTCAACAGGACACCAAGGATCAGCGCATCCATCAGGCGCAACTGCGGAAGGAACCAGGCCTGGGCCAGCAAGGCCGCGGCGCACGCCAAGGCCATTCCGCCTAACAGGCCTTCCATGGTTTTCTTCGGGCTGATCGCCGGAGCCAGCAAACGACGACCCCACAGGCTGCCGCTGTAGTAGGCCCCTGTATCTCCGGCCCAGGTCACCACGGCGACAAATAAAACGAAAAACTCACCCGCCGGAAAAAACCGCGTCAAGACAAGGGCACTGAGCGTCAGGCCGACATACAGCAGGCCGAAGAGCATGACGCAGGTGTCGGTGAATCGATATTGGCGGGAGGGAGACCACAGCAACATGCCGCTCGCCAGCGTCATAGTGGCCACCATCAAGACGTCGGCCAAGGGAATCGAAAGATGAGCCCGACCAATGATGAGCCCCAGGGTGACCAAGCCCAGTCCCGTCGCATAGACGTTCAGGCGTTCGCCGAAGGAGATGCGATAGAGTTCCAGCAGCGCGAGGCCGCCGCCGCCGATCACCAGCAGGGTAAATGCCCAGGGCGGCAAATAACGGATGATGACGTAAACCGCAGGGATCAAGATCGCCGCGGTGTAGACGCGGCGAGCATCGAACCGACGAGGACCCGTGGAGGCAGCGGTATTCGGCTGGCCCGGAACAGAGTTTTGTGCGGACCCTAACTTATCCACCAGATTACGAGGACACGGTGCTCAGCACCCGTCCGAACCGGCGTTCCCGTCGCTGGTATTCCAGCAAGGCGAGCAGGAGTTCCCGTCGGCGAAAATCGGGCCAGAGGGTGGGCGTGAAGTACAATTCGGTGTAGGCCAGTTGCCAGAGGAGAAAGTTGCTGATGCGGCTTTCGCCGCTGGTCCGGATAAGGAGGTCGGGATCGGGTAGCGGATGGGTGTACAAATATTGTTGGATCAACGCTTCATCTACGCCCTCGGGCTGGATGGTCCCCTCGCGGGCATCTGCCAGCACCTTCCTCACGGCATCGACGATCTCGGCACGGCCTCCGTAACTCAACGCCACGGTCAAAACCAACTTGTCGAGCGCGGCCGTCTCCTTCTCGGTCGTGCGCACCCAGTGCTGGGCTGATGCCGGCAGCAGTTCCAACCGGCCGATGGTCCGGAAGCGAACCCGTTGCTCAATCAGACTGGCACGCTCCGTCGAGAGGTAGTGTTCGAGCAAACCCATCAGGGCGCTGATTTCGTGGCTGGGGCGGTTCCAGTTTTCCTGTGAAAACGCATAGATCGTGAGCGCCCGGATGCCCAGTTCAAGGCATTGCGTAATCATTTCGCGGACGGAATTAATTCCTTCGCGATGCCCCGCGATACGAGGCAGCCCCCGCAGCTCGGCCCATCGGCCGTTGCCGTCCATGATGACGGCGACGTGTTTGGGCAGCAGGTCCGGCTCTAACTTGGCAGTGAGCTCAGGTTCCGTGAGGTGGTCAAGGCTTGAAGATGGCGTCTGTGCCATAAAACCGGATGGCCGTCCCTTGTTAGAAGTTCCAGTTGGCAGGTGAGCAAAGTCTACTGACAGGGGTATGGAATGTCAAACGCTAAGTGGGAAAATACGTAGAAACGGCGCGGGTTAACAATCCTTGCATTGCGGCTGCGGAAAAGGATGGGCTATACTTCCAAGTCATTCTTTTGCTGCCAAGAGGACATTGTTATGGCTGATATAGCTGAATCTGTTCGACTGACCACATTCGGGGTTACCGAACTTGAGGCCCAGCAGGCGCTCGATCGGTTAAATGTGCGGGATGTGGATTATGCCGATCTCTATTTTGAGTCGCGGGTTTCCGAGTCCGTATCCATGGAAGAAGGAATCGTCAAGCGGGCGTCAAAAAGCATTTCTCAGGGCGTGGGGGTTCGAGCGACAGCGGGGGAGAAGACCGGTTTCGCCTACTCGGATGAACTCACAAAGAAAGACTTGGAAATTGCCGCTGACACGGCTCGCTACATTGCCAATTCGCCGAAGGGCGATCAGGCGATCCCCGTGCCGGCGCAACGGAGGCCCACCAGAGACCTCTATCCGCTGGAGCGGGCCAAGGCGGAAGTCGCCACACCGGACCGGGTCGCCCTTCTGAACGAGATCGACGCCGAAGCTCGTCGATACGATTCCCGGATTAAGAACGTGATGGCGTCCTTTAGCACCGAATATAAGGTGATCGTGGTCGCGACCTCGGACGGGACCCTGATCGGCGACATTCAGCCGTTGTCCCGCCTCCAAATCACTTGTATTGCGGAAGAAAACGGCAATCGGCAAGTCGGCAGCTTCGGTGGCGGGGGGCGCGTCGGATTCGAATTTTATCGGGAGCAGAACCGGTATGCGGATTACGCACGAGAGGCCGCGCGGGAAGCGATCCTGAATTTATCCGCAATTGAAGCTCCGGCCGGCGTGATGCCGGTCGTCCTGGCCGGCGGGTGGCCCGGAATTCTGTTGCACGAAGCGATCGGTCACGGGTTGGAAGCGGATTTCAACCGTAAGAAAACTTCTGCCTTTTCGAGCTTAGTCGGCAAGCGTGTCGCCTCGGAGGTCTGCACCGTGGTGGATGACGGGACATTGCCTTCTCGCCGCGGTTCCTTGAATATGGATGATGAAGGCACGCCGACCGGCTGCACGACCCTGATTGAAAAGGGCATCCTCCGCGGCTACATCACCGACAAGCTGAATGCGCGCCTCATGGGCATTCCGTTGACCGGCAACGGCCGGCGAGAGAGCTATCAGAGCGTGGTGCTCCCACGGATGACCAACACCTTCATGCTGGCCGGCGAATCGGATCCCCAGGACATCCTCCGCTCCGTCAAAAAAGGGCTCTACGCGGTGTCGTTCGGCGGTGGCCAGGTCGATATCACCAACGGCAAATTCGTCTTTTCAGCGAGCGAAGCCTATCTCATCGAAGACGGGAAGATCACCAGACCGGTGAAGGGCGCCACGCTCATCGGGAACGGTCCCGAAATTCTGACGAAGGTGTCCATGGTGGGTCATGACCTCAAGCTGGACAATGGCATCGGGACCTGCGGCAAAGACGGGCAATCCGTTCCGGTGGGGGTCGGCCTGCCGACCATCAAAATCGAAGAAATCACGGTGGGCGGAACACAAGGATGACGAGACCGGTGAAGGGGATGGGAGTACGACGTGATTGAGAAGCAGCAAGCAGATCGCGCAATTGAAGCAGCCAACGGCTATGCGGACCTCGCGGCGGACGTGCTGTCGCGAGCCAAGGCCTGTGGCGCCACTGAAGCTGATATCGTGGTGGCCGACGGGGAAACCTTTTCCGTTCAGGTTCGTGTCGGCGCGGTCGACCGGTTGACGAAGGCGAGGGAAAAGCGCTTGGGGTTGCGGGTGTTTGTCGGAAAGCGGTCCGCCACCACTTCGACCTCCGATTTTTCCCGCGACTCGCTCGATCGGCTGGTTTCGGAAACCTGTACCCTCGCCAAAGCCGTGGTGGAGGATCCCGTGTCGGGATTGCCGGATGAGTCTCAGATGGCGAAGGAGTGGCCGACGCTCGACCTGTACGATGGCACACGACTCCAGACTGAAATGCAAATCGATCTGGCCAAACGCGGTGAATCGGCGGCTTTTGCCGCCGATCAACGGGTGACGAATTCGGAGGGGGCGGAGTTCGATTCCTCGTCCGGCCGCGTCGTCCTCGCCAACAGCCACGGATTTGTCGGCTCCTACAAGAGCTCCAGCTTTTCCCTCTCGGTGTCACCCATTGCGACCGAACCGGGCACCGGCGCCATGCAGCGCGACTCCTGGTATGAAGTACAGCGTAAATTCTCCCGAATGGCCTCAGCAGAGTCGATTGGTCAAGAGGCGACGCGCCGTGCGGTTCGCCGATTAGGGGCGCGCAAGGTCGGGACGAAACGAGTGCCGGTTGTCTTCGATCAAGAGACGGCGGGAAGCCTCCTGGCGAATCTCTGTAGTGCCGTGTCGGGTTACGGACTCTACAAGCGGGCCTCCTTCCTCCTGGATCAGCTCGGCCACACCATTGCGTCCGATCACATCACCGTCCACGACGATGGCCGGATGGAAGGTGGTCTGGGGTCACGGCCGTTCGATGGCGAAGGACTCGCCACGCGGAAAAACACGATTGTGGAACGAGGTGTCCTCAAGAGTTATTTGCTCGACACCTATTCGGGCAAGAAGCTGGGCCTTCCCTCCACGGGAAATGCCTCCCGCAGCGTGGGGGACAGCCCTTCCGTCGGTCCCACGAATTTTTATCTGGTGCCGGGGACGAGGACAGCCGAGCAGATCATCGGATCCGTCAAGGAGGGCCTCTATGTCACCGAGTTGATCGGGTTCGGCATCAACATGGTGACCGGTGACTATTCGCGCGGCGCCTGCGGATTTTGGATTGAAAATGGAGAACTGACGTATCCGGTGGAAGAAATCACCATCGCGGGCAACTTGAAGCAAATGTTCAAGGACATCGAACTCGTGGGGAGTGATTTAGTGTTTCGCGGACGAATCGCCAGCCCCACGCTGAAGATCGCAGAGATGATGGTGGCGGGAAACTGAGACGGCACAATTGACATATTCTGAGCGACGGCCATAGGTGGCCGCGTCGCCCTTAGCGGCGTGGGCTTAGGGGGAGGGGAGCATGCGTATCACTTCCGCTGCGTTCAGCGACCAGAGTGCCATTCCGACCGTGTATACCTGCGAGGGGAAGGACATTTCTCCGCCGCTGGCCTGGACCGATGTCCCGGCTGGTGCAAAGAGCTTGGCCTTGATAGTCGACGACCCAGACGCCCCCGACCCGGCGGCGCCGAAAATGACTTGGGTTCATTGGATTTTGTACAATCTGTCGGCCACGGAGGGTGGACTGCCCGAAGGCAGCAAGGCACTGCCTGCCGGGACAAAAGAGGGGTTGAACGATTGGAAGCGAACCGGCTATGGCGGACCCTGCCCGCCCATCGGCCGCCATCGCTACTTCCATAAGCTCTACGCATTGGATATTGTGCTACCGGACCTCAATCAGCCGGACAAAGCCAATCTGGAACGGGCCATGAAAGGCCATATCATCGGCGAAGCCCATCTGATGGGAACGTATCAAAAGGGCCGGTGAAATCGGTCCCCTCGCGGGGTGACATCGGCCGGCCCCGTGACGATGGTGCAGAACTTCTACCTAAAGTAGAGAGGGCAGGGTATGGAACGTGTATGGTGCGCGATTGTTCTGGCGGCCGCAGTACTGCCTAGCGTAAGTGCTGCAGCCGATTTTCGGCTGACCAGCCCCTCTCTCAAGGACCAAGGCACCATAGGTAATGAGCATGTGTTCAACGGATTCGGATGCAATGGCGACAACGTATCGCCCCACTTGCGGTGGGAGGGGGCGCCGAAAGACACGAAAAGTTTCGCCGTGACGGTCTACGATCCTGACGCGCCGACTGGAAGCGGCTGGTGGCACTGGATCATCTTCAATATTCCTCCGAATACTACTTCGCTGCCGGCTGGCGCGGGGAAGCCGGACGGCGACGGCGCACCTCAAGGAAGTATTCAGAGCATGACCGATTTTGGTCAACCCGGCTATGGCGGTCCATGTCCTCCGCCGGGAGATACACCTCATCGCTATATCTTTACGGTGTATGCGCTGAAAGTGGATCGGCTTCCGTTAAAGAAGGAGGCCTCCGGGGCGATGGCGGGCTTCTATCTGAACCAGAATGTCTTGGCAAAGGATTCCTTCACGGCCAAGTACGGCCGATGACTCTCAAAGCCGATCGTGAGCGGTGACCAGCAGAACGCGCAGGGTTGTTTGTGAAGAGTACGTCAAGATTTCAGATTTTGTCCAAGGAGAAATCGAATGCCGCTTGATGCCGAACTCGGGAAGAAAATGCTTCAGTTGGTCACGTCGCGATATGACGATCGGCATTGGCGCAAGAAAATCGAAAAAACCCTCAGTCTGTCGCAATCCGGCGTGCTGGACCCGATCCAGCAGCAGATCTTCATGTATCTCAAAATCAGCCTGAAAGCGTACAAGTCACGCCGGGCCGATCCGGATTCATGGATTATCGGTGGGTATGCGACGAAAGAAGTGATCGATCGAGCCAAGTTTCAGCCTCACTTGGTCGGTACGGCGGTCAAGAGTGAAGACGTATCATTTCTCGGCATCGATCCTGGCGACGACGTCACCGAGGCGTGGTGGGACGAGATGCTCGTCCAATGGTTTGACGTGCCGGAAGAAGAGCCGCCTATGGAGCCCGAAGCGGAAAAGTCGGAAACGGGTGAAGGGGTGCCTGCCGAGCCTGAGATACGGCCATCGCAAATAGTATGAGCGACCAACGGGATTGCCGAATGACGATACACGAAACGTTCGGTTTCGGACCTCCGTCGCACGGCCGAAACGAAACATCCGACCAGTGCGTTAGAATAAATCCATCTGGGGTGGCGGTGAATCGGGCCGTATAACCGCAGCCGGGGTGGTATGCCGGTCCAGAAATACTTTGAGCTTCTTGAAGTCTTCCTTCAGCGTGTCCAGCAGTCCTCCCTGGTGCAGCGCCGCCGCTGGGTGCAGCAGGGGAAACAGCACAAAGTCCTTCAGGTAGAAGGCCTGCGCCTTCACTTTCGTAATACCCACCTTGCGCTCCAATAACGTCTGCGTCGCCCAGTTCCCGAGCGTGCACACAAGCTTGGGACGAATTATCTGAATCTGCTCAAGGAGGAACGGCTTACAGGTTTCGACCTCATCCGGTTCAGGGTCACGATTGTTCGGCGGCCGGCATTTGATGACGTTGGCGATGTAGATTTGATCGCGGGGCAAGTCCGCGGATTGCAGCAGATCATTTAACAGCTTTCCCGCCGCCCCCACAAACGGCTCGCCCTTTTGGTCTTCGTTGAACCCCGGCGCCTCGCCCACGAACATGATGCTCGCATGGGGATTGCCGACACCAAAGACGACCTGACTGCGCCCAAGCTTGGCCAGCTTACAGCGTTGGCAATCGTGGAGAGATAGGCTGAGTTCCTGGAGCCGCGCAGCGGTCATGATGTCTCTTCTTGAGCGGGCAGAAAAGCGAGTGGCGGCATCTTAGGTGGGCCGATCCAGCTTGTCAAATTGGAAGGCTTCAACCGATGCGAGGCGCTGATCACGGGGGAGTGGACCCTGCTACGCTCCGGCGACCACGAGCCAAAGGGAAAGGGAAGGTCTGGCTGTAGAACTGCTTTGGGCTCGCCGGCCTGGGAGGCCGCACTCCATGTAATCCTGATCCAGCTGAAATCAGTTGGGTGGCCATCCCTCGGTTCGTGGCCTGTCGCACAAGCCGCCCCATGCAGCGGAGTTACACCACGCCTCCGGCCGCGGGGCTATTCAGGCCCATTGGTCTGCTGCGTATCATCGGATTCGGACGCCGTCAACCCGGGGTCGTCGTGATCGCCTCTGCGCAGCGCCGGGCGCTGACCAACGCGCTTTCGATGTTGGCCGGCCATCCGGTGTCGGTCCAGGCCCCCGCGACCAGCAGGTTCAAAATCGGACTCCGCTGAATTGGTCGCAACAGGGCGGTGCCCGGTTGTAGCGAAAGTGCGGCCTGCTCCTCGCGTTGAATCTCTACCCACTCAGCGCCGTGTGCTTCGATTGAAGCATCGAGCCGGCGGAGTTCTCGTGTCCCCAGGTCAATCAGTTCGCCCTCTTCCGTGTCCGTCCATGTGGGAAGGCTGCCGGTGGAAAACCGGAGTCGGATGGCCTGAGATTCAAACCCCGTGATGAGCAGTTGATCGAAGGGCCGGCCGGCCAGCAAGATCAGCCGTGGGCTGCGAGTCGTCGCACGGGCGGAGAACTGGATGGTGAGTTCAGGGATCAGGGCAAGCTCGGCCATATGGGCGAAGTAGGCATAGCGGGTGAGAAGCCGTTCCGGAAGCAGCGGGAGCAAGTGCCGGGGGGATAGCGCCGCCACATACCAATCTGCCGTATGAATGGGGTGGTCCCTGTGTGTAACGCCGATCACTCGATTCTGTTCGAAGCGGAAACCGGGCACGTCTTCACACGGTTGGAGGACGGCGCCGGCCGGTTTGAGCGCGGCTCGCAACGGCCCGAGGAAGCGGTCTCCGACTGAGCCGTGGAAATAGGTGAGTCTCGCATCTGCGGCGTGCCTCAAAAAAACGGTGGAGAGCAGTCGGACGAACACGGCCGCGGACAAATGAGTCAGTGGGTTCCCGGTGAGCCATTGCGCCAAAGGCTGCCAGACCTGCTGTCGCGCCGCGTCGCTTTGCCCGATGGTCGCCAGCCACTCGTCGGCCATCCGGCTGTCCAGGTCTGCCGGGAGCGATTGTGCTTCCTCCCAGATCTGTTCCAGATGAGAAAACAACTTCCACCGGTCTTGCCAGGCTAGGCCGCCAAAACTAAAGAGGCTCGTCATCCACTGGAGCGCCCCCGGTAGACGGGCGGATCGATAGGGCACGATGCGCCCGTCGTGCAGGTTGAATTCGAGCGGAAGCGCGGTGTCGGAGTGACCCGAAACGCCGTCGAGCTGCTGGAGTACATCCCGTGTTTCATGGTGGCATCCAAGGGCGATCGTTGCAGCGTCCCCGGCATTGGCGTGAAATCCCTCCTGCCAACCGGGATGGTCCAGTACCGTGACGCGAAGACCCTGCCGGCTGAGGTGGTACGCCGTCGCCAAGCCGGTGAGGCCGGCACCCAGGATGAGGACCGATTGCGGAGAATGAGCCGTCACGAGAATCGAGAGCGAAGCCAGATGCCCAATGCAATGGCGAGGCGATGTGTCGTCGAGACACGGATGCGCGGTCCGAAGACCCGATAGTCCGATCGTTCAATCTGCGTCAGGATGCGGCTGTAGATGCCGCGCATGATTTCCGCCACGGTCAACGCCCGCCGCTCCTCTCTCGACAGACCCATGAGAGCGGCTTGGGCCTTAGCATAATAATGATGCGCCCGGGCCACTTCTTGTTGCATCAAGGTCTTGAACTCGGGTGAATAGGTCTGCTTGAGCAGCGCGCTCTCCGGTAGCCGGCAGGCCCGCAGATCATCGAGCGGGAGGTAGATGCGTCCCAGCGCCGCATCGGTCCCGACATCGCGGAGCACGTTGGTCATCTGGAATGCCATGCCGAGGGCGACGGCATAGTCCTGGGCGCGAGCGGACGTCACGCCGAAAATATGGAGACAGATGAGGCCAACCACCGAGGCGACGCGGTAGCAATAGAGCGATAATTCGTCGAAAGTCGGATAGCGGGTATTGACGAGATCCATTTCCACGCCTTTGATCAGTTCCTCGAAATAGGCTTTCGGAATGGAGAGGGTGTGGACATGGTGGGACAGGCTCACCGTGATGGGGAACGTCGGCGTGCCGTGGTAGACCGCGTCGAGTTCCGTTCGCCACCGCATTAACTCTTCCTGCGGGTTGCTGCCGACTGGAGGTTCGTCTACCGCGCTGTCCACGGCCTTACAAAAGGCATAGACGGTGTACATCGCTTCACGCCGTGGCTTGGGCAGAAAGAGGAAGGAGTAATAAAAATTGCTGCCGCTCTTTTTCGTGTAGGCCGTACAGTAAGCTTGAGCTTCCCCGGCCGTCATGAGGAGAATCCCGGGTCGAGCGCCAGCGCATCGAGCCGTCGCGCTTGTTCCTGGCCAATCGGATTATGATCGTCCGGGTGCAGGATAGCGGCTAGCGCTTCGACGCCGTCGACCAGTCGGGGACCAGGGCGGCTGAAGTGCGCAGCGGCATTGACCGCATAGGTCCGCGGCCATCGACGGAGCGCACGTGCCCAATCCCCGTACCGGCTGCCGTGGTGTGACAGTTCTTCCAGCGTCCGGTCGATGGTATATCCGCAGGGCATGACCACGACGACATCCGGCTGCGCGGCTGCTACTTCCTTCCAGGTCGTCTCGCGCGACGGCGCATCCTTGGAGCCCAGCACGTCCTGCCCGCCGGCGAGCTCGACCATTTCCGGCACCCAATGCCCGCCAAGGTAGAGCGGCTCTAACCATTCCAGGCACACGACGCGTGGGCGTGTGGGCCGGGCCGCGATGCGCGAGCGGATTCTTTCAAGGCGCCGGCGGAGGCTCTCCCGGAGGGCCTGTCCTTCCTCGGGTTTGCCGACGGCTCGGGCGATCCGTTCAATATCAGCCAGCATATCGTGGAGTGATGTGGGACTCAGCGTGAGCATATCCGGCCGCCGGTCGAGTGCTTGCATGGCGCGACCAAGTTGATCCGGCGTGACGGCGCAGACATGGCAGAGGTCCTGGGTCACAATCAGATCCGGCCGAGCGTCGTGAAAGGCCGCCTCATTGAGCCGGTACAGATGCTGTCCGCCCGCCGCCATCGCTTTCACCTGCTGATCGATGTCTGCGCTGAGAGCCGCGTCCCCGCCCACGAGGGGTTCGATCATCACAGGGATATGCATCAGGGAAGGAGGAAAGTCGCACTCATGGCTGATGCCGACGAGCTGGTCTGCCAGGCCGAGGGCGGCGATGACTTCCGTGGCGCCGGGAACAAAGGAGCAGATTCTCATAACACCGTGGTCACGTTGATGGCCAGAGGCGGGCTCGCAGGTCGCCGAGGACCATGTCTTGGAGATTGTGGGTGACGGCATGGGCTTCATGCAAGTCTTGCATGGTGTGGGTATTGGCCACGGCGAGCACCTTCATGCCCGCCGCTCTGGCGGCTCTGATGCCCGGCAGCGAATCCTCAATGGCGAGACAGCCGTCCGGTGTGATCGGCGAGGTGGTGCAACCTCGATTCAATGCTTCGAGCGCATGCAGGAACGGCTCGGGATCTGGTTTGCCGTGGCTCACGTCCTCTGCACTGGTGATATGACGGAACGCCTTGCGGATGCCCGCCTGTTCCAGAATAAGATCAATCTCCGGTCTCAGCGCGCCGGAGGCAATGGCGATCGGGTAGGCCGCGGCCGCGGCCTCGACGAATGCCTGCACGCCAGGAAAAATGACGAGATGGTCTCTTACGGAAGCCAGGTACGCCTTCGCTTTGTGTCGCATCAGTTCCTGCACCAGCGGAAGAGGCGCTGCGCGCTGGTTGACCCGAAGCGCTTCGAGGATGCATCCCCGGTCGTCGAAACCGAGATAATTGGCATAGTAGTCCGCCTCCGTCAGCGTGATCCCTATGTCGGCGAGAGTTCGGCGTAACCCTTCGAAGTGCAGAGGTTCGGTATCGGCAATGACACCATCGAAATCAAAGATGACCGCGCGCATGGTTTCCTTGTTTTCCTTGTATGGGTGACGGAGCGTGAGTCAAGTGGACGGCAGTATAGCACGGAGGGCGGCGGCACTGACGTGCCGTCGCCCTCCGTGAGACAAGACCTCCGATGACTACGGTTTCAATCGGAGCCGATTTTCGGCAATCCAGCCCTTCGCGCCATCGTCGCTACGGACGGAATAGACCCATCCACTGTTTTGCAGGTCTCCGTCCAAAATAGTGAGCGTCGTGCCAGGACGGACGGTTGGGCCGGGTCTGGTACTGGCTGCGTCCTGCATAAGAGTGATGATGTCACCGGCCGCGCTGGAGGGTAGCATGGCCGTCACCTTTTGCCCTTCGCCGTAGAGAGGACTTGGGGTCGCCATCGACGGCATGGGAGACTGCGGCGTACCTGGAAGCGCAGTCCCAGGCGCAGGATCGGAATCAGCCTGCATGCCCGGTGTTGGAAGAGGGGGCGGCGTCGGGACAGCCGTTGGCGCAGTCCCCTGCGGCACGGGAACCGGCGGCGATTGGACCTGGGCGGAGGGGGATGGTTCGCTCTGATCGGCCGGTGCGCCGGGGGCCGGTATGGGACGAGGCGGCCTCATCGCCAGCGGGGGCTGAGTTTGAGGCGCGGGAGATTCTCCCACAAGCGGTCCTAACAGGTCCGTTATGATTTCCGGTTCCATGGCGACATAGGCGCCGCCTCCCACCAAGAGAAGTAGGAGGATCCAGAGGAGCGGACGGCCGCCTGACTTTTTCGGAGGTTTCACCGGACTAGACGATCGCACGTTGGTGGTTTGTTCCAACTCCTCCTCCGTAAATTCCAAATCCGGTTCCGGCTGCCGGGCGAAGAGGAGACTCCAACTCAGAGGACTCCCGGCGAAGGACGGGACTCCAGCAACAGCGAACATCGGGCACCTCCCTGTGGCAATCATTTCTCGTCAGATACGTGGAAAGTACTTATCACCAACCTCAGAGGCTGTCAATTTGCAAGGAGAAAGCGGCGCGGCCTCCGATCAGCACGGCCGCCCATGAGAGCAGACCAAGACCTGATGTTCTCGGCTGCCGGAACGATACACCGTGAGGCCTTTGCATCCGAGTTCGTGAGCGAGGAGAAACGCTGAGGCGACCTCCTCCTGCCGCGCGGTGAAGGGCAGATTGATGGTCTTGGATACGCCGCTATCGCTATAGCGCTGGAAAACGGCTTGCATGCGCACATGGTGGGCTGGCGCAATATCATGGGCCGTGACGAACAACCGTCGGAGATCCTCGGGGATCCGCGTCAAGTGTTGGATGGACTCGCTCCCCCCCAGCGCTGTCCTCAACGGTGCCATGGACAGTCCCCGTGCCCGAGCTTGTTTCAGGAATTCAGGATGCAGGCTTTCCAAGCGAATGTCTTCCATGATCGTACGGGCCACGCTGATGCCGTACAGCGGTTCAATTCCGGCCGAGCAGTCGGCGATGATACTGATGGTGCCGGTGGGGGCGATGGTCGTGACTGTCGCGTTGCGCCTGCGGAGGCCCTGCGCCTGTAGGAGGCTGCCTTCATAGGCGGGAAAGACGCCGCGCTCTTTTGCCAGTTCCTGAGACGCGGCGTGCCCATGCGATTGTACGAAACTCATCAGGGCTTCACCGGTCTTGAGCGCCTCCTCACTGCCGTACGGAATGCCAAGGTGGATCAATAAATCGGCGAATCCCATGATTCCGAGTCCGATCTTTCTGGTGAGTTTCGTGTGCGTTTCGACCGCCGGTATCGGAAAGCGCGTGCGGTCCAACACATTGTCCAGAAAACGGACGGCCAGCCGAATTGCGGTTGCCAGGCGCTCATAGTCGATGGCTTTTCGGCGGCCGACGGTGGTAAGGCATCGGCCCACGTTGATGGATCCGAGCGTGCAGGATTCATAGGGCAGCAACGGTTGCTCCCCGCACGGGTTGGTCGCTTCAATGACTCCGAGGTCCGGCGTAGGATTGGCGCGGTTGACGGTATCGAGGAAGACGACGCCCGGCTCGCCGCTGTGCCAGGCGGCTTCGACGAGTCGATCGAAGACCAGCGAGGCGGGCAGCTTCCGGACGGAGGTGCCGGTGCGGGGATTGACCAACGCATAGCGCCGGCCTCGCCGTACGGCTTCAACAAAACGATCCGTGAGGCCCACGGAGAGATTGAAGTTCGTCATCTCCGATGGGCGCTGTTTCAGCGCGATGAAATCGAGGATGTCGGGGTGGTCCACCCGCAGGATACCCATATTGGCGCCGCGCCTGGTTCCCCCTTGCTTGATCACGTCGGTCGCCAGGTTGAAGACGCGCATAAACGACACCGGGCCGGAGGCGACGCCGTTGGTGGTGGCGACACGATCGGCTGCGGGGCGAAGACGGCTGAACGAAAAGCCGGTCCCTCCGCCGGACTGGTGGATCAGGGCTTGATACTTGACGGCATCGAAAATGGATTCCAGCGAATCTTCGACAGGCAGCACAAAACATGCCGAGAGTTGCTGCAGCGGGCGCCCGGCGTTCATGAGGGTGGGTGAATTGGGCAGGAACGTCTTTGACGCCATCAGGTCGTAGAACTGCCGTGCGAGATCGGCGCGCCGCGTCGGGGCGGCATAGAGCCGTTCGGCTTTTGCAATGTCTTCGGCGACACGCCGGAATAGCACGGCCGGAGACTCGATCACGCGGCCGTTGGCATCCTTCGCCAAATAGCGTTGGCGCAAGACGGTGCGAGCGTTCGGGGACAGGCGCGGCGGCGCCATTGGATAACGGTCTACCATGATGACACTATTATAATCCCTTCTGGAGGAGAGCGCAGCGATCACTCTCAGCCCCCTTGAATCTTCCGGCTACCAGTGTGCAGAATGCCCCCTCACGATCCGGACTCCGCATGAAATCCTTTCGGGAAGAACTGTGGTTTGAGACGACGACACGCCGGGCCTATCTCAACATCACGCCAAAGGTCGAGGCGGTGGTGAAGAAGAGCGGCGTGCGGGAAGGATTGGTCTTGATCAACGCCATGCATATCACGGCCAGTGTCTATATCAACGACGATGAACCTGGATTGCTGCGGGACTACGATACGTTTTTGGAGCGTCTGGCTCCGCACGAGGCATCGTATCAACATAATGAGACCGGCGAAGATAACGGCGATGCCCATATCAAGCGTCAGCTCATGGGCCGTGAGGTCATCGTCGCCATTACGGAAGGCCGGCTCGACTTCGGTCCCTGGGAGCAGATCTTTTACGGTGAATTCGACGGGCGCCGACGCAAGCGTGTGCTGGTGAAGGTCATCGGAGAGTAAATGCACGTCCCCCTTACATGCACAGCCTGTTCTGTAAGTCCCTTCATGCTTGCTCCTCGTCGGAAAGTTTGGCAACATGGTTGGTGTCGGCCCGGAGCGAGTCTGTGAGCTCTGCGGCGCAAAGGAAAGAGCAATGTTAGCCTGGTCTCGTCCCGATCCACTGACCCGGGATCTCATCCATCTCATCAATGCCCGGCGCCACGATCACGGGGATACGGATGCTGCGATCGATACGCTGCAGGCGTTCCTCGAGCAGGGACGCGAGCATGAACTCCTGACGGTGCTGGCCGCGCTGGATGAAGAAATGGCGGAATGGCTGTTCGATCTGGTGGCCGAGGCCAGTTGCACGCTGCTGCTCGATGGACCGGATGATGAAAAGCCCGCCTACGCGACGATTGCCGCGTTGGAGCTGCCCCTGCAAGCGAATCTCACGGCTCCGCTCAAGCTCAAGATCGATCCGATCGCCACGGCGGACCTGCTCCACCGGCATTTGCAATTGCCTGCGGGAACCGTCGTCCGGGTCGAGTCCCGGTTGCTCACTGATGCCACGTTGGAAATGCTCAACCTTCAAACGTTGCACGATCATCTCGATACGGTCGCCGATTCGCGGCGCGCGCAATCCGTGGCGGCACGTTTGCACCCGCCCGTTGAAAATACCGCCTTCTTGCTGTTTGAACTGATCGGGGCGACGGATCCCGGTTTACCCGATACCTGGGAGGACCGGCATCGCCGCGCAATTCTGGAAGGCCTGGTCGAGCAATGCCCGGAGCTGGCCCATGCTCCCGATACGATCGAGGCACCGGTCTATGCGGCGTACGCCATGTTTGATGCGCAGAACGCGGTGCGTCTTCATCACTTGGCCGATGAGACGGCGGCCGTCTGGAGAGAGCTCGATCCATTGGTGCGGTCGCGGACCATCGTGCATCTGCATACCCAGTGCGGAAACGGCGTCTATATGCCGGTGTGGACCGACTTGTTCGACCCTGAACTCCCGGAAGAACATGGACCGGTCTGGACCTCTCCCGACGTGTGGGTCTTTACGGCCGATCTCCCGATTGAATGGCCCGGTGAGATGCTCACAAACCGTCTGTTGGCCGAGGGGTGTACCAGGTTCGAAAACCATATCGTTGAAACCCCCGAGAATTGATCGCAGTCCTTCCGTCCTCGCTCTTGCCCAATCCATCGCATGCGGGGTCCGCCTGCATAAAAATCGCGTTTCGGTGATTTCCTGATGGTGTTGTCCTATCCTCACCGGGATGAGGAAGGCAATGTCGGACGTGCCCTCGGGAAAAGGAATGGCCAGAGTGGTGACGATCGTCGGTCTCATGTTGGTGTGGGGCCTAGTCTGGGCCAACCTGCCTTCCAAGGATGAGTGGCGCTCCATGCCGGTGAAGACCGGTACCGCCACCGTGCCGACGGAATTGGCGCTTGATTTGTCGATCCCCGGGGTACCCCCGTCATCCGGAGGTCTTTCCGAACCGGCACCCGACACTTCCATCACCACACCCGATGGCCATGCGTCGGCCCCCCCGAGATCCGCGGATCTCACCAGTCCCGCCGATCTCCATGCCCGTCAGGTGGCGGAGGTCAAATGCGACGCGGAGGTCCAACGGTTTTGTCCGGAGGCGCTGACCGGGGAAGCGCGCGGGCAATGTGTCGAAACCCGTTTGAAACAGCTGACGCCGGTTTGCCGGCAGATTGCGCGGCAGCGGATCGTTCGCTGGAAAGATGCGGAAGGATACAAACTGGCCTGCCGGGACGATCTCCAACGATTTTGTTCGAGGGTTCAGCCGGGAGACGGACGCATCCTGCAGTGTTTGCAGAATCACGCCCAAGAACTCGCAGACCGCTGCCATCAGTCCTTGCCGAAGGGACGTCTCCTCGTTCGACAGTAGCGCAGCTCACTCCGGTGAGCGATGCTCCTTGACGTGCTCCTGAAAGAGCAGCGTGACGCCCGCCACTTGAATCCGGTCATCGTCTCGCAACGCGCGTTCGCCGGACAGGGGAATACCGTTCACTAAAATCGCTTTGCCGTTTCGGACGGCGCTGATCGAATAGCGCGACTGGCGGCGGGAGATGACGGCCGCGGCGGCGGGCGCAAACCAGCCGGTGAGCCTCACGGACGCCTGGGCGTCGGCGCCGATGCGCG
This sequence comes from uncultured bacterium, assembly GCA_965285945.1. Taxonomy (GTDB): domain Bacteria; phylum Nitrospirota; class Nitrospiria; order Nitrospirales; family Nitrospiraceae; genus Nitrospira_D. Next base: position 43,868 of record CBDIWP010000044.1, read on the forward strand.
TGATCTGTTTGGCGAGCACATAGGTCTGCCGATCGGTCTTTCCGGAGAGCACGCAGAGGCCCGCCGGAGGGGCTTCGGTATTCTTTTGAGCGGCTCGTCCCGGCAAGACCACTGTCTGATCGAGCGCCTCGGTCGAAGCGGCGGACATGACGGGCGCCGCGGTGGCGTCGCGAAAAATAAGGCGGTGGCGTCCGATGGTGATGACGTCGGTGTCGCGCAGTTGATGACGCTCCACCCCTTTGTCGTTGACGTAGGTCCCGTTGGTGCTTTTGAGATCTTCGATGAAATGGACGGCGTGGATCTTCACGATCCGTGCATGGTGCGACGAGACGGCGGGGTCGTCGATGGGGAGGTGGTTATCGGGTTTCCGCCCAATGGTAAAGGCGTCGGCCGCCAGGGCGAATTCCCGGGACGCTTGTTCATGCAGCTTGACGAGAAGGATGGCGCCCACGGTCGGTGCTTGCATTGGATCCTCCAAAGAGCCGGCTAAACGGCCATCCGTTGACGTCACCGTTGCCAGATCTTTTGATGCGATGGTTCATGGACGGCCAGGACACCCATACCGGACCGTTCCACATGGTTGGCGGCTGATGCATAGATCGTCTCGTTCGCCAGCCTGACTGCGCTGCCCAGGCGATTGGTGATGAATGAGACCGTCTCATCCGGTCTGCCGAGTAAGGGAGGCCCCCAAGCGCCGGCGGCCGCCGCGATGTGGTTGCATATCGTTTCAACGGCCAGCGCGCTTGCGACTTCGCCGGCCTTTCCTCCGCCCATGCCGCCACAGACCACAAACAGGCCTAAATCCGTATCGATCCCATAGCGGTCTTCATTGTGTGGGCGTTTCCGACCTGGATCCGAAAGGGCGCCATGAGCAATGGTGTACGTCATCGGTCGACGATCCCCTAGGCGGCCAGCCCATCCGCCCAAACCCGGAGGTCCCGGGCCAATTCACGGGCTCGAAGATACCGTTGGACCGGATCTTTATGGAGCGTCTGGTCGAGCACGGCTTGAATGCCGGGCGGGAGATCGGAACGTAAAGCGGCCAATGGCATATGGGGGCTGTGGGCGATGGCAAACAGCAGCGCAGAGACATGGTCGGCCGTGAACGGCGGGCGGCCGGTCAAGAGTTCAAAGAGGACGACGCCGAGCGAAAAGATGTCCGAACGTCCGTCGACGTTCTTGCCGGCGATCTGTTCGGGGGACATATACGTCGGGGTGCCGAGCACGAGGTCCGTCCGGGTCTTTGATGACGACGCCATTTTCGCGATGCCGAAATCCATGACTTTGACGACCTGATCTTTGGTGAGCATGATGTTGGCGGGTTTGATATCACGATGCACGATCCCTTGTTGATGGGCGTAGTCCAGTGCGTCCGCCACCGTGGCAAGGGCCGGCACTAATCGGGAGAGCGGCATGAGCCGGGGCGGACGCGACCATTCCTTGAGCGTCGTACCTTCGAGCACTTCCATGGCGATGTAGCCGAGATCCTGCTCTTCGCCGGCATCATAGATCGTGACGATATTGGGATGGGAGAGCCGGCCGGTGGACTCCGCCTCCTTGAAAAAGCGTTCCTTCACGTCTTGGAGCTTGTCGGCGTCAGTGATCTGATCGAGCCGCATGGTCTTGATGGCGACGAATCGTTGGATCGTCGGATCTTTGCCAAGATAGACGACGCCCATGGCCCCGCGCCCGATCTCCTTCAGCACTTTATACCGGCCCAGGGTGGCCGGGGGACCGTCGTTTCTCTTGCGCATCACCTTGGCGGCCTGGGTGTCCTCCGGAGTATTGTCCGACATCAGAAAGCGGTCTTCCGGCGAGGGCTCTGCATCGCGTCCGGGCCGTGCCGGAGATGCGAAAAAACCGTTCAGCGCATCGAAGTTCACCAGCCAGACGGCAGATATCCAGAGGCCGCATATCAGCAGACCGGCGGCGTAGCCGAGGGTATAACGGTCCTGACTCGCGAGCAGCGGCAAGCCGGCGGCGCCCAGCGCGTTATGTGCCACGAGCAGGGCAAGGAGCGCGGTGAGCGGGAGGATCAACCTCCTGACAAAGGACCAGCCTTTTCCATCCTCGGGCATCTGTCGGTTCGCGTGGATAGAGAGCAGGCACAGGAGGAGTAGTCCGGTTGATTCGAGCACCAGTCGGATGGTGTGACCGCCATCCAGCCCGAACAGGGCGAAGGGGAAGCTGTGGGCCGCCGGGACTCTCCTCAGCAACGGCCCGGCAAGCAGAGTCGCGAACGCGACCAAAGCATACTGAATGAGGCAGATGGGGGCAGTAGACATAGGCAGCGGCGATCGCACGCTGATCAAAGTCTAGCGGATCATCGAAGGGAGTCAACGAATAGCGGGAAACCGTCAGCGAAAGGTCAGAGGCGGGCGGTCGCGTCCTTTAATTTGGAGAGCAGCGAGTCGGGAACGTGAAGCGTGCCTTTGCCGATGCCGACCTCGATGTCAGGCTTGGTCACGCCATGGAAATCACTTCCTCCCGTCACCAGAAGGTTCACCTGCTTGGCGAGGCTCAGGTACTCACGCGTCTGCCGGGCCGTGTGGGTACTGTAATGCACTTCCACTCCGTCAAGGCCCTCCGCTTTCAAGCGACGGACGAGATCGGTCAATGTGCCTTCCCTGGGTTGCACCCATGTGGGATGGGCCAGTACGGCGAGTCCCTTCGCGGCCTTGATCAACCGGATGGCTTCCGCTGGAGTCGGCAGCTCGCGCGGCATGTAAGCGGGCTTGCCATTGGCCAGAAACCGGTCGAATGCCTCCTTGGCCGAGGTCACGACCTTCTTGTCCATCAGGACGCGGGCGATGTGCGGGCGGCCGACGGCGTCAGTTCCGGCCAGCGCCCGCACTTCCTCATAGGTGATGTCGATGCCCAGCGCTTGCAACTTTTCGATGATGAGTGGATTACGGCGGTGGCGGCTCTGGCGCAGGGCCAGGAGCCGTTCATTCAAGGAAGGATCCTGCCAATCGAGGAAGTATCCGAGCACGTGGACTTCGGATTCGCCGAAGAGCGAACTGACCTCGATGCCGGGAATCACTTCGATGCCGAGCGCGAGGCCTTCCGCCAACGCCTCCGGAATGGCGGTGGTAATGTCGTGGTCGGTGATGGAGAGCGCGGTGACGCCGGCTTTGTGGGCGAGCGCCAGCACTTCGCCTGGAGAGAGGCTTCCATCGGAATGGGTGGTGTGCAGGTGAAGATCGAGGCGACTCATGCCGGGGAAACCTGACGGGCCGGCTTCTGAGCCATCAACTGCGCGGTGTACACCCGGCCGGCTCCATGGCCTCCCTCGTGCTCGCCCTCATCGTAGTGCAATACCTGGAGACCGGAGGTGAGCCGCAACAATTCGTTGTGGGCCAGGCAAAATTCCCAGCGTCTCGGATGCTTGTGATGGAAATAATTGTCGATGGTAAACGTTTCGTATATCAGCACGCCGCCGGGCTTCAACGCTTCCATGAGGGACGGAAAGAGCGAGCGATACAGATAAAAAAAGACGATGACGGCCTCGTAGGCTTCTTTGCCGAAGTCCGGCGCGGAAGGCGGGGGCAGCTCGAGATCCATGGCTCTCGTGGTAATAGTGGTCAGCTGTGCCTTTCGCGCGACTGAGGACAGGTGAGCCAGCGCGTCTGCATCACGGTCGACCGCTTCCACCTGATACCCCTGGGCCGCGAGGAACAAGGCATTGCGCCCTTCCCCGGACGCCACGTCCAGCACCGTTCCCTTGGGGATCCGGTGCAGCTGGTGCAGGAGAAACCGGGCCGGCGCCGGGTCGGTCCGGCGAAGCTGGTGCGCCGCGCTTGTTCGATCGAGAGAGACTCCCACCGACCCGGTGACGACGCTCATCGGCGGGTTCAGCTTGCGGATCCAGAGACGGACCCGGAGGACAGGGAACTCGGCAAACAACATGTCCAGCAGTCGTTCAGCGATACTTTCGAGCAGATGGGCGTCTTTTTCCGTGCCGGTCTCGACCACCCGGTGCGCTACCTTGGCATAATCAATGGTGTGTGTCAGATCATCGGATTGACCGGCTTGTTTGAGAGGGCAGTCAAGTTCTATATCGACCGCTAAGGGTTGAGGACGTGCCCGTTCTTCCAGGGTCACTCCGCAGCGGCCACGGAATTCCAATCGTTCGATGATGATTTTTTCACACATGCGTGCATTGTCGAGGATCATATTTCCGACTGTCAAGGATAGGACAATGACTCCTGCGCCTGGCACCTGAGTTTTAGCCACTAGGTAAACTATAGGGATTGACGTGGCAACGACGTCTGGGGCGGCATGTGAACGGATCACCATGCGACTCCGGGGAGAACATCCTGAACGAGTCGCCGGTTCGCCGGGTCCTATTGCACTTGAACGGCCACCCACAAGAGTGCAGTGGAAAGCTCGAGTCCGCTAAGGCTGGGACTGTTCGGTCAACTCCCTTGACTCCCTTCTGAACCGGCTCCTATAATCACCGACCGGCGCAACGCTAACTAGCTGATTCATCGGAAGAAATGGCTGAATTCACGCATTTCAACGAGTCGGGCCGTGCGCGGATGGTCGATGTCAGCGCGAAAAACTCGACCGAACGTGTCGCGACGGCGCAGGCGACCGTGCTCATGCAGCCGGAGACACTGGAGAAGATCCAGCAGGGCAAGATCGCCAAGGGCGACGTCCTGGCCGTGGCGCAAGTCGCCGGTGTGATGGGAGCTAAAAAAACCCCTGATCTTATACCCATGTGCCACCCCCTCCTCCTGACCAGCGTCGATATCGCATTCACAGAAGAAGCGCAGCCCAACCGAGACGGTCTCTGCGCGATTCGTATCCTCGCCACGGTGAAGATCACCGGGCAAACCGGCGTCGAAATGGAGGCGATGACGGCTGCCACGGTGGCCGCTCTCACCATCTATGACATGTGCAAGGCCGTCGATCGCGGCATGAGCTTCAGCGAGGTCTGTTTACTTTCAAAATCAGGCGGCAAGTCGGGCATATATACGAGGCCGGTCTGAGCGAGGGGTCACCCTACATCATGGTCACAATCAAACTCTTCGGAATGACCAAGTCGTTGGCAGGGAATCAGGAATCCCTGTCTCTGGCGTTGACCAGCGGGCGGCACGTCAAGGATGTCGTCCGGCTTCTCGATGCGCAGTATCCGCGGATCGGGGAACTGATCCATAAGAAAAAAGTTCTGCTGTCGGTGAACCAGGATATTGCCCACGAGGACACGGAAATCCGGGAGGGCGATGAACTGGCTCTTTTGCCTCCTTTCGCAGGCGGCAGTCCGATGGAACAGCCGGATGATAGCTCGTTCGTCCGCGTACAGCGGGAGAATTTTTCCATCGATCAGGAGCTGGACCGGGTCAAAACCCGCTCCAAGCGGATCGGCGGGATCGCGACATTTCTCGGCATCGCCCGCGACCGTTCCAAAGGGCGGGATGTCGAGGGCATCACCTTCGAACATTACGAAGGCATGGCGCAGAAGAAATTGCGCGAGATTCGCGAGCGAGCGCTGAAGGACTTCGACATTCTCGAGTTGCTGATCGTCCATCGCTATGGGGACATCACGATCGGCGAAAACATCGTGCTCATCATCGCCGGGGCCGAGCATCGGGCCGAGGCGTTTCGCGCCTGCAAATGGGCGATCGATGAGTTGAAGCAGATCACGCCCATTTGGAAACTCGAGCGCACGCCGGAAGGCGAGGTCTGGGTCGAGGAGCATCCGTAGCGCCCGATTCCCTGGCGTGACGGTCATCGGGGGCGGAAGCAACTATGTCACACAACTCTGCGAGCCCTTCAGCGTTTCCCGTGGTGGACACGTACGATCGTCCGCTCAAAAGTCTTCGGTTATCCGTGACGGACCGCTGCAACCTGCGGTGCCAATACTGTATGCCGGAAGAAAACTACGTGTGGCTTCCGAGGGAAGACGTCCTCACCTTCGAAGAGATGGCGTCGTTGGCGGGGTATTTTGCGGACCTGGGCGCCGACAAGGTCCGTCTGACCGGCGGGGAGCCGCTCTTGCGGCGCGATCTCCCCAGACTCGTGCGGTTGCTGCTGCGAGACCGGCGCATTACGGAAATCGCGATGACGACGAACGGCATTCTGTTGGCGGATCAGGCGCCGGCGTTGTACGAGGCAGGATTGCACCGGGTCACCGTGAGTCTGGACACGCTGAGGCCTGAACGGTTTCGCCAGCTGACCAGACGAGATGAATTCGCCCGGGTGATCGACGGCATCGGCTCGGTCGGCAAAGCCGGTTTTACGAATCTCAAACTCGACACGGTTGTCATTCGCGGGTTCAACGATGATGAACTCGTCGGCATGATCGAGTTTGCCAAGCAGTATCAGGCGGAAGTCCGGTTCATTGAATATATGGACGTGGGCGGTGCCAATGAGTGGTCCCTGGCTAAAGTCTGTTCTCGCGCCATGATGCTTGAACAGATCGGACAACACTACGGCGCCATTGAGCCGCTTCCGGAACGCGGCGCCGCTCCGGCGCAACGGTTTCGACTGCCCGACGGCACGACGTTCGGCATTATTCCCTCCACCACCACGCCGTTCTGCGCCCAGTGCGACCGCAGCCGGGTGACGGCCGACGGTATGTGGTACTTGTGCCTCTATGCCACCTCGGGGACCGATCTCCGCCAACCGCTTCGTGCCGGTGCGACGCCTGAACAGATGCGGCAGGCGATCCGATCCGGGTGGGGCGCGCGTCGGGATCGGGGCGCTGAAGAACGGAAAGCTTTGGAGCGGGTCGGTTTGCGAGAGGGCGGCCTCATCGGCATCGATCGGCTGCGTGAAGACCCGCACTTGGAAATGCACGCGCGCGGCGGGTGAAGCCGGCCCTCGCTCGCCGTGTTTACCTGGCGCCATTCGGCGGCGTCACCGCAGCGTTTAATCATCCCCTGTTTTTCATGCCAGACACTGAGACCCTCACATTGCTGGGCGTCGGATTCCTGCTCGGGCTTCGCCATGCGCTCGACGCCGATCATCTGGCCGCCGTCTCGACCGTGCTGGCTGAGCGGCCCTCCTTCCGCGCGTCCGGTGCTGTGGGGTTTTGGTGGGGCATCGGACACACCCTGACCCTGCTCATCGTGGGCGCCATCGTGATGGTGTGGCAGCTGCGTATTCCCGAGTCCTTGGCCGTGATGGCCGAGTGCGGCATCGGACTGCTCTTGATCGTCCTGGGCGGCACCTTGGCTCGCAAACTGTATCGCGAACGCTGGCATCTGCATCAGCACGAACATCATGATGGGGCCCGGCACATGCATTTGCACAGCCATCAACTCCAGCCCGATCATGGTCATCAGCACTGGATGACTCAATCCCTCCGCCCGTTGAGCATTGGAATGGCGCACGGTCTCGCCGGGTCGGCAGCCCTCATCCTGATGGTTTTGTCCACGACGCACGAGGTGGGGCCGGGCTTGTTGTCCATCGCGGTCTTCGGCATCGGGTCTATCCTCGGCATGGTGGCGATCGGAATCACCCTCAGTCTGCCGCTCATCTGTTCCTGGACGTTGAGCCGGCGCCTGTTTGTCGCGTTACAGGGTTTCGCCAGCGCCGCCAGCATATGCGTGGGAATATGGATGCTGGTCAAGATGACGTCATCATGACCCGCAACTGACCGGTCCAGAGTCCATTTCAACGTGCGTCGTCCGCCGGGGTGTGGTATCCTGCGCCCGATTTTAGCCGACCGTGTGCTCATCGCAGCGGCTCCGGAACGAGGATACGAGATGGCCTGGTTTAAAAAGGAAAAACCCCCCGAAACGTCCGTGCCCCCGCGATCGAAGGGCAGTGAGGGCATGTGGCTGAAGTGCAATCACTGCCGCGAGATCGTCTACCGCAAGGAAGTCGACCGCAACAACAAGGTCTGCCCCAAATGCGACTATCACTTTCCCATTTCCGTCATGGAGCGCATTGCGCTGCTCGCGGATTTGGGGACGTTCAAAGAGTGGGACTCTCAATTGGCACCGAAAGACCCGCTCGAATTCCACGATACCAAATCCTATAAAGACCGGGTGGCGTCTCAGCAAGAGAAAACCGGGCGCAAAGATGCGCTGATGACCGGCGAAGGGATGATCGACGGGCGTCGTGTCGTCCTCTGCGTCTTCGATTTCAGTTTCATGGGCGGCAGCATGGGGTCGGTGGTCGGAGAAAAGCTCTGTCGGGCGATCGACCGCGCGCTGGAGATGAAGCTCCCTGTCATTCTGGTCACCGCGTCCGGCGGGGCCCGCATGCAGGAGGGCATTCTCTCGCTCATGCAGATGGCGAAGACGTCCGCCGCGGTGGCCAAGCTGGGTGAGGCCAGATTGCCGTTCATTTCAATCCTTGCGGATCCGACGTTCGGCGGCGTGACCGCCAGCGTGGCGATGCTGGGCGATGTCATTATCGCCGAGCCGAAGGCGCTCATCGGATTCGCCGGTCCGCGGGTGATCGAGCAGACGATCAAGCAGCAATTGCCAGATCAGTTCCAGCGCGCCGAGTTTTTGCTGGAGCATGGCATGATCGATATGATCGTCGAGCGCAAGCAGCTGAAGGGGACGCTGAGCACGCTGGTGAACCACTTCTAGAGGGCTACGTTGGCGTCGTCTCGCATCCTGCTTCCCTGTTGCCGGCATCGTGGTTTCAGAACCGTCTGCTAGATGGGCGTGTCCCGCCGGGCTTGTCTGATGACCTACGCCTCAGCCATTGACTACCTCTACGGGCTCCAGAAGCATGGGATTAAACTGGGTTTGGAAACCATGCAGGCCCTCATGGACCGGCTTGGCCATCCCGAACACCGGTATCGCATCCTGCACATCGGCGGCACGAACGGAAAGGGGTCGACGGCGGCGATCGCCGCGGCGATCCTTCAGGCCTCCGGCCTGCGTGTGGGACTCTACACGTCGCCTCATCTGGTCGACTTCCGCGAGCGGATTCGCGTGAACGGCGAGATGATGGCGGAAGGCGGCGTGGCCGAGCTGACGGCCCGCGTGCGGGGCGCTTCGGAGAGCCTTGAACCGACATTTTTTGAAGCCACGACGGCCTTGGCCTTCCTGCATTTCGCCGAAGCGCGGGTGGATGTGGCCGTCCTGGAGGTCGGGTTGGGCGGGCGGTTCGACGCCACCAATGTGGTCCATCCGGTGGCCTGTGCCATTACCACCATCGCGCTCGATCATCAGGAGTATTTAGGGCGGACGGAAGAGGCCATCGCGTTTGAAAAGGCGGGGATCGCAAAACCGGCCGTGCCTGTCGTGACCGGCCGCATCGGATCGCCCGCTCTCGCGGTCATCCGGACGAGCGCGGAACAGTGTGGCGCGCCGCTGTGGCAGCTGGGACGGGACTTCACGGTTGAGGGCCGGGGACCGGAATGCTTTACCTATCGCGGAAAGGTGCAGCGGCTGGAAGGGCTGTCCTGCGCGCTGGTCGGGCGACATCAGTTGGACAATGTGGCCTGTGCCCTGGCGCTTCTCGAAGCGGCCGGTGAAGGCGCCGGGCCGGTCAATGAAGCGGCCATTCGCCTGGGACTGCGGTCGGTGCTGTGGGAGGGGCGACTTGAGTGCATCGATCACGATCCGCTGGTCGTCCTGGACGGGGCGCATAACCCCGCGGCGGGAGCCGCCCTGGCCGGGTATCTGCGCGACTATGCGAACGACCATCCGACGGCCAGGATCATTCTGGTATTGGGCATGATGCGGGACAAAGATTACGTGAGCTTCGTGAAGCCGTTTCGCTCCATGGTGTCCGAAATCATTCTGACCCAGGCGAGCCTGGCGCGATCGGCGACGGTCCCTGAACTGCGGGCGGCGTTCGCGGATTGGACACAGCCGATTTTTGACGCGCCGTCACCGGCCTCCGCGCTGGCGCTGGCCCGCACGCATGCAGCGGCCCGTGACCTGATTTGCGTGACGGGCTCTCTCATGCTGCTCGGCGATCTCAAGGCAGCGCTGCGTGGCTGTGGGCTGTCACCCCTCCGTGGCTAGCATGGGAGATCCTTCTGGTTGGATCTCCCGTCGTACCCTTCTGGCTCTTCTGTTCGTCATGTGGATTGCACCGGGTCCGGTATGGGCGGCTGCTAAGCAGGTCACCCAGGGGCCTACCTCCGTCCCGCTGGATGTGACCGCCGAGCGCATCGATTATCGACAGGATCAGGAGGTGTACGAAGCCGATGGATCGGTCGTTATTCGGCAAGGGTCCATCCGGCTGACGGCGGACCATGCGACGATTCAGGTCTTGCCGGGCATTCTCACGGCCACCGGTCATGTGCACATGACCGATCCGCAGACCGATATCACGAGCGAGCATTTGGAGCTCAATATCAACACGGAGGCGGGAGTGGTGACCCATGGCACTCTCTACATTCCCGCCAGCAATTCTTCCGTGTCGGGCCGCCTCATCCAGCGGTTTTCCGAATATCACTATCGTATCAAGGAAGGCAGCTTTACGAACTGCGATGCCCGGGAAGGCGATGTGCCGGCCTGGCGCATGCGCTTCGACGATCTCGACCTGACGCTGGGGGAGACGCTCGCCTTCAAGCGCGCATGGCTTTGCGTGAATGATGTGCCCGCCATCCCGCTCCCCACCCTGACGTACCCGCTGGGAACGCGGCAGAGCGGCCTGCTCATTCCGTTTGTGGGGTATGACAATCGGTTCGGCACGCATATCCAGCAAGGGCTGTATTGGGCGATCAATCCCAGCCAGGATTTGACCATCTCGCCGTCCTACTACAGTAATTTGGGATATGGATCGGATCTCGAATACCGGTATGTCCTGGACCGGCTCTCCAGGGGCCAGTGGTATGTGAGCTATCTTCAGCAAACGAAGCTGCCCAATCTGGCCACGTTCACCAACACGGTCGACGATCCGCGGGGGGGCCGGGCGGCCATCACCGGGAGCCATACCCAGTACTTCAATCCCAATCTCTTGCTGCGCGCCAACGTGAATTTCGTCACCGACCCAAACTATTTTCAGCAACTCAGCAACGTGGGGACTCAGCGGGCGTTGCCGAGCAACGAATCGAATCTGTTGGCGACCCAGCGGCTGCCGTACGGCAACCTGTATTTTCTAGGACAATATCTGCAGCCACTGCAGGCCGGTGGGACCGATACTTTCCAGCGTTTGCCCGAGGTCGGGTACAGCGTGCCGAACGTTTCGATGCTGGGTTCGCCTTTTCTGTTCGGCATGGACAGCAACTTCGTCAACTTTTACCGGGAACGGGGTTTTACGCTCAATCGCGTCGATGTGGTGCCGGGCATTGCCACGGACGTCATTGATCTCGGGCATGTCGTCGGCATTACGCCGCAAGCCAAGTTCCGCGAGGTCTACTACACACGAGGCGTGGAGTCGGGGGAGGCACAGCACCGGGAGACGTTTTGGGCGGCGATCGATGCCACCTCTAAGCTGAGCCGGCGCTTCGGCCTCGACGGCGGTGGAAGTCTCTTACATACCATCGAACCCAGCGTAATGTACGAGTACGTCCCCTCCACCGATCAATCCCGCATCGCGCAAATCGACCAGGTCGACGATCTGCCGAAAAAAAACCTCCTGACCTATGCGTTGAAAAGCCGCGTATTGGAACAGGGCAAGGAAAGCGTGTTCAGCTGGTTGGACTTGACCGTGGCGCAAAGCTATCACGTGGACGGGGTGCAGACCCGGGCCCGGGACTTTACGCCCGGAGTCAATCCAATCCTGGGCTCCTTTACTCAACCCCTGCAGCCGGCGACGGTAGAGATCCAGGGCAGAAAGTTTTCCGATGTCTGGATGCGGGCGGTCATCGGCAATGTGACGCCGCAGTACAGCCAGGAGCAGTTGGCCATGCAGGCGTTTGGCCAGGGCATCGGCAATGTCGCGTTATTTCGCCCCCCAATGAATCAGTACATGATCGTGGATGCGTTTCTAGATCCGTATCGCGGGCAGTTGAGCCAGTTCAACACCGATCTTCGCCTGCAGGAAGGCACAAATTGGTATGTGGAGGTCGGACAGCGCTATTCGCGCGAGGGGAATCGCCCGAGGCGGGGAGATGTCTGGAATCCGATCTCGTTCAATGAAGTCTATGCGCCGACAGAGGAAATTCAATTTGTCACGGCGGGAGGCGCATTTCGCACGCCCTGGGGATGGACGTTGGGCGCCAAGGGATACTATGACGTGAAACACAAGCGCAGCCCGGAATACGATGTCGTCGCGCTGTACCAGAACCCCTGTAAGTGCTGGTCGTTGGGACTGTTCTATCTGCAGTTCCCGGATCGTGCCCAGTACAACTTCATGTTCAGTTTAACCGGCATCGGCTGGACCGAGAATTTTGGGACGGCCCTGATGCGCTCTATCCTGAACCCGTTGTTGTGGGGCGATCGCGGACTGCCTTGGGCCGGCGCTGGCGGTGCCTACGGACGGCCGTATCAAGGCTTGACGGAGGCGGGCCTGCCGATCCCGGGCCGCTAAGACAACGGTTGGGCGCCGCATCAGGCGCCTCATGCCTGCCGCTCTTCGCGCGTATTGCTGCACAGATCGATGAACCGGCGATCCGATTTTTCGGACGGCAGGGAGCGACGGGCCGCTTCGTGCCCGATTTGACACTAAAAACGAGGGTGGGGTACGATGCCGTCTCCGATTCATACGTGGTCATTCCAACGACGAAGGAGGGTGTGGACGTGGCTGGTGAAACCTTGAAGGTGGAAGACGGGACCTGGGATGCCGAAGTGATGAAGGCTACCGAGCTCGTGATGGTCGATTTCTGGGCGGTGTGGTGCGGTCCCTGCCAGATGGTGGCTCCCATCATCGATGAGCTGGCCAAGGAATATGCGGGCAAGCTCAAAGTCCGCAAGCTCAATACCGATGAAAATCCGGAAGTAGCCGGCCGCTATCAAGTGATGAGCATTCCCACGATCCTCTTTTTCAAGAACGGCCAACCCGTGGAAAAACTGGTAGGGGCCCGGCCGAAGCGCCAGTTTAAGGAACTCATTGACTCACTCCTTGCGCAGCATGCAGGGACTGCCTAGTCGCTGCCGACTCCGCAGCCATGCTGACTGAGCTGCGCATTGCCAATTTCGCCGTCCTTGAGCAGCTTAGTCTCACTGTGTCTTCCGGGTTCACCGTGTTTACGGGGGAAACCGGAGCGGGAAAATCGCTCCTCATCGACGCGATTGCGCTTCTCGTAGGGGGGCGCGCGTCCACCGATCAAATCCGGTTCGGGGCCGAGGAGGCCCAACTCGAAGCAGCCTTTTGCATTCCGGCCCAGCATCCGGTCCTCGAACGCCTGCGATCACAAGACATCCTTGGCTCCGAGGACACCGAACTGCTCATCCGCCGTGTCATCTCCCGGTCTGGGCGAAATCGCGTGTACCTCAACGGCACCATGGTGCCGGTACATGTCCTGGAAGAGTTCGGCGGAACCCTCGTCGATATCCATGGCCAGCATGACCAGCAATCGCTGCTGTCCGGCTCCACGCAGCTCCATGTATTGGACCTATTCGGCAATCTGCAGCGATTGCGCACCGAGTACGAGACCGCCTTCACGGCATGGAAACTTGCCTGCCGGCAACGGGACGATCTTGCCGCGCAGATCCACCTCGGATCCCAACGGCAGGACTTCCTCACCTTTCAGGCTCAAGAGCTGGATGAGGCGGCCCTCCGCGCCGGTGAAGAAGAGGAACTGCAGGCAGAACGCCGCCGCCTCGGCTCATCCCAGCGGTTGGGGGAATTGACCGCAACGGCGGAGGAACGCTTACAGGCAGACAGTCAGGGCGTGCTCCCGAATCTGGTCTTGATTGAGCGGACACTGGCGGAACTGGTCCACCTCGATCCCCAGATGGAGGAGGCGGGCCGGCTCACGTCTGAAGCGAAGGTTCTGCTCAAGGAGGTGGCGGCGCGCCTCCGGGACTATACCCAGCAATTGGATACCGACCCGGACCGGCTCACCGTTCTCGAAGACCGGCTGGCGCTCATCCAGAACATGAAGAAGAAATACGGCGGGACGATCGCCGCCGCCCTCGAGTCGCACCGCCGTATCAGGGAGGAGCTGGATGGTATCGAGCATGCCGATGCCCGGTTGGAAGAATGTACCCGCGGGATAGCCGAGCGACGCCAGGCGCTCGACGAACTGGCGCGGCGCCTGTCGGGCAGACGATCCCAGACCGCAATGCGCATGACCAAAGTCGTGCGCCACGAACTCGACGCACTGAAGATGGGGCAGACTCAGTTCTCGATCCAGATCCACACCGCCGACCGTGAAGAGGCCTACGGGCCGGATGGCGCCGACCGGGCGGAGTTCTTGTTCTCGGCGAATCAGGGGGAACCGCTGAAGCCCTTGTCTCGCGTGGCCTCCGGGGGCGAGTTGTCTCGCGTGATGCTGGCGCTCAAAACGGTGCTTGCGGAGGCTGATCGGGTGCCCGTGTTGATTTTTGATGAAATCGACACGGGGGTCGGCGGCGCCATCGCCGCCGCCATCGGCAGGCGCCTACGAGGATTGGGTCATCTTCATCAGGTATTCTGCATCACCCATCTTCCACAAGTCGCCTCGCAGGCCCAGCACCACCTCGTCGTAGAGAAGTCCGCAGTCAAAGACCGGACCGTGACCACGGTACGCGCATTGAACGCGGTCCAACGTGAGAGTGAGATTGCCCGTATGTTGGGAGGGGAAACGATCACCAAGAAGGTGTTGGCGACTGCGGCGGAACTGATTGCGGAGGCGAAGGACTAAGCGGTGGCTATGGCAGCCGCGATCTATAATTCAGCGGCTGTGGAGGCCATCACCATGGCGGGGAGCGAGCCCTTGCACTCATCCACGACGCGCGTGAACAGGTGGGCCAGGACGGGATCGAACTGCGTATACGCTTGAGCGGAAATCCGGTGTGTCGCGTCGGCCAGGGATATCGGATGGCGTCCAGGCGTCTCAGCCGTCAGATGGTCAAAGGCTTGAGCAATACACACGATGCGGGCGAGTAAAGGAATGCCTTCCCCCTGCAGCCCGTGAGGATATCCTTGTCCGTCCCATTGCTCATGGTGATAGGAGACAATCTGGCCGATTTCGGCGGGCAGTCCCAGCGACAGAATCATGCGCGCCCCCGCATCCGGGTGTTCTTTGCAGGACGCCGCTTGGCCGGCGGGCAGAAGTTGGTCCTCCGCAAATCGATACAACGGCAGACTGATTTTTCCGAAGTCATGCAGAAACGCCCCCATGGCGAGCGATTTCTGCTGGGACGGGGTGAGATCCAACCGGTTAGCCAGGAGAGTGGCATAAAAACTGACACGACTGGAGTGGTTTAAGAGTTGACGATCCTTGGCTTCCAGGATTTCCGAGAGTAACGGAAGCAGGTCTTCGGCGGGGAAAGGCCCATTCTCATGGGCCGGGTTGCCGATGGTCCAATAGCCCATCTTCAGGGCGTGCCAGGCTTGCGCGCTCTCCTGCTCGGTTCCCCAGAGGCCTGGTGATGTCTGGAGAAACCCTCTGACGAAGTCTAGCCGCTGCTTCTTTCCTAAGGTCTGGTTGATCAGCGTGATCAGTTCAATCACGTTGAACGGCTTGAGCAAATATCCTGCGGCACCGTGGCGGATGCCTTCCATGGCGGATTTCAGGCTGCCATACCCGGTGACGATGATGACTTCCGTATCCGCATAGTCGTGCTTGATCTCTTGCAGGAGTTCGATACCCTGTCGATCGGGGAGTTTTTGGTCGAGCGTGATGAGGTCTATCGGACGTGTATTGAGGATGTCCAGAGCTGCTTTGGCGTTATCGGCGGCGACGATATTGAAGAAGGGACGGAGGATTACTTTCAGCGCGTCTCGAGGTCCTGCCTCGTCGTCAACCACAAGGACCGTTGGTTTGGGCCTCGCGGTGCTGTTGGTGGTCGTTCCGCTCATAGGAGTCATCTAGCCCCAACTACTTAGTGGCATAAAGCAAATGTCATTCCTTATCAGGCATTTAGCCACTACATCAATGGGAAGTGGCCATTCTTGGCTAAGGAGCTATATGTAGGTTCAAGGGAGCGTTATAGGAAAATAGTGTCCGAGAACAACGTGGGATAAATGACGCAATGCACAAAAATGGTGTGTTATTCCTGCACCAGCGGTTCTGATTCCTGAGTCGAGTTGTTGTCGGGACGGCCAATGCCCAGGGTGTCCATGCGGTACTTCAGCATGCGCCGGCTGATCCCTAGGAGATTAGCCGCATGGGTCTGCACGTAGTTGGTGCGTTTCAAGGCGTCCAGGATGATCTCGCGTTCAAACTCCATGACCGCCTTCTCAAGTGACATCCGTCCGGCCAGGGTATCGTCGCGGAGAGAGGAGGACCGGGAGTCGTTCTTGAGAATCGTCGGAAGATGCTCCTGCGTGATTTCTGTTGCGTTTTGCGACCAGATGAACGCCTGCTCGATGATGTTTTCCATCTCTCGGACGTTGCCCGGCCAGGGATAGCGTCCCAGCAGTTCCAGGGCCTCTTTTCCAAATTCGATAGGCGGGCGTTTCTCTTCCTCGACGCGCTTGGCGAGGAAATGTTTCGCCAGGAGAGGCACATCTTCACCACGGTCCCGCAGCGGCGGCAGATAGAGGGCAATCACGTTGATGCGATAATACAAGTCTTCGCGGAACTGTCCTTTCCGGACCAGTTCGTCCAGGTTTTTATTAGTGGCGGCCACGATGCGCACGTCGACCTTAATCGATTGGACGCCGCCGATCCGCGTGAATTCGCGTTCCTGCAAGACCCGGAGCAGTTTGGCTTGCGTCACGGCGCTGAGATCGCCGATCTCGTCAAGAAAGAGCGTTCCCGTGTGGGCCTGCTCGAATTGCCCCATGCGGCGGGCGGTCGCATCCGTAAAAGAGCCCTTTTCGTGACCGAACAGCTCACTTTCAATCAACGTTTCCGGAAGGGCGGCGCAATTGAGTGCGATGAAAGGCCGTTCCCGCCGTGAACTGTTGTAATGCAGCGCCTTGGCGACGAGTTCTTTGCCCGTTCCGCTTTCCCCCGTGATGAGCACGGTCGTTCGGCTGTCGGCGACCTGTTCGATTTTTCCGTATATTTCCTGCATCCCGGGGCTTTTCCCGATCAGGTTGTGAAAGGCGTATCGCTGCACGACTTGCGCCCGCAACTGTTTCACTTCCCGCTCTAATGCCTGGGAGTTGAGGGCGCGATCCACGACGATCCGCAATTCTTCGACGTCAAAGGGCTTGGAGAGGTAATCCGCCGCGCCCAGCTTCATCGCATCGACGGCCGTCTTCACGGACTTCGTCCCCGTCAGCATGATGACGGGAGTCATTTTGCTTTCGGACCGGAGGGTCTGGAGGATGGCCAGTCCGTCCGTCCCGGGCAGGATGACATCCAACAGCACCAGATCCGGACCTTCTTTTCTGAACAGGTCAAGCCCCTCCTGGGCGTCCGCTGCCTGGGAAATATCGTACGACGGTTCCAACACCATTTTGAGGGAGGTCCGGACCCGTGCCTCGTCATCGATTAAGAGCACCCGCTTCTTGCCTATCGAAATAGTCACAGCACTCCTCTGTCTTCTTCGAGGAAGGACGGCAGGTGAATACGGAACGTGGTGCCGGTCCCTTCAATACTTTGTACCTGAATGTCACCCCCGTGTTCTTGGATGATCTGGTGGGCGATAGTCAGTCCCAATCCGGTGCCTTCGTTTTCGCCGCTGGTGTGCTTGGTGGTAAAAAACGGATCAAAGATATGTTCCAGGTTGGCGGCGGAGATGCCTGGTCCGGTATCTTCAATCTCGATTTGCAGTCGCGTCCTGGTGTCAGGTTTCGACAGCGCAGCGGTCCTCACCCGAAGGCAGCCGCCGCCCTGTTCGCCCATGGCGTCCATTGCGTTGAGCAGCACGTTGAGCAAGACCTGCTTGATCTGTTGACGATCCAACATGACACGAGGCAACCCGGCCGCCAACTGTTTTTCGATCTTGATCCCTCGGGTGTCCGCCTTCACTTCGATGAAATACAGGCATGACGAGACAATGTCGTTGAGGTCCTCGTCCGTCAGCTTCGGTTCCATATAGCGCGCATAGTCCAGAATCTCCTGGATCAGCCGCTCGATCCGATACACGTCATCCAGGACGACTTTGCTGAAATCGCGAATGAATTCCACATCGTCTTTCCGTTCCGGAGCGAGCTGAATAAACGTCTTGATCGAGGTCAGCGGATTCCGGATTTCGTGGGCAAACCCTCCCGCGATGATTTCCAGGGAACGCAGCCGGTCGGTCCGGCGCATGAGCGCTTGTGATTGATGGAGATCTTCGTAGACCGTCAACGAGTCCAAGGCGTTCGCCGCCGTCTGAGCCATGGCGGTGACGAGTTCCACCTTATCGGGGTCGAGGCTGGAACGCTCCGGCGATTGGAGCAACACAAAGGCGACCAGATGGCCTTTCGTCACCAGCGGGATGGCGACCGTCGTGGAAAGGTCGGTCAAGGCCGTGGCAAGGGGTCGGAACGGGATCGCAACAGACTCCTGCTGCAGACAGCAGGTGCGGTCGAGAATCTGATGAACCTCCGACAGATACTGAATCAGCGGATGAGTGAAGGCGAGCGTGGCGGGGGCGAGCGCGTGGGATGCCCCCTGAGCCGCTAGACGGCGATACCGTTGTTGTTCACGCTCGGCAAGATAGAGCGCCCCTTGCGCGCAGTCGCTCATATCCGACAGGTCTGCGAGAATCCGTTCGGCGAGGCCCGATACATCGGTCATCAGCCCCATGTCCCGGGAGAATTGCGTCAGACGCTGAAGCGACTCGGATCCCGATCGCGAAGTGGCGGACTGTGGGGTTGCGTGGTCCGTCATAACGCAAGGGCGGTGAAGAGCGAGTCGTGCATGGTGTTGTTAGGAGCGTGAAAACCAGTACGTCGGGGATGACTGTCACCAGCGGGGAGTATACACACAGGCCAGGGGTTCAGCCAGTAGATTTGCCCTTTCGGGCGACGGCGAGCAAGAGCTGCCCATCCATTGCGGGACTGATGCGGAGGGGCGCGGCTCCGGCATTCAAGAGAAGCAGCGCGAGTGTCTCCCGATCATAACTATGGATGAGACCGTGGCGGAGAGCCTCCCGTACACGTCCCAGGTAATGAAGCAGCACTTGGCTCGACGGTTCGAACTCATCCTGGGCCGTCGCCCGCAGATGGCGGCGACAGAGGGCCGAGAGGTCAGTGTGGGGTTGAAGGGCGGTGAGCAGAAGGGTGCCTCCTTCTTCCAGCGCTTCCACTGCCCGCCGCACGCTGAGAAGGGGAGATGGACAAAAGGCCAGCGAGAGGTGAAACGCGACCCGGGCCGGCGCCTGGCCGGAAAACAATGGAGCCGCGGAACTCCAATCAAACTGCACCCATTCCGGCTCCAATAGGTCGGTGAGCGGCGATGGCAATGCAAATGTGCCGCTAATTTCGCGCATGAACGAGTCCAGCGCGTGTTGTGCAATCGTCAGGGTTTCTTCAGACTGCTCCAGCCCGACATAATGAAGCGGTGAACCGGGTAAGCCGCTCTGATGAGCCAACCGGTAGATCTGATTGGTGATGATCAGCCGAGCCAAGTCGCCATGTCCGCACCCCACGTCGAGCATGGTCGTGCCGGGCTTCAGCGGGAGCAGTTCGCGGTACAGGTGCTCCCGGACGGCCCAGAATTCATGCACGTTGTTCAGGTGAGGCAGTTGTGCCAGATGCGCAATCCAGAGCGCCTCTCTGGCGGCTTGAGACACATGATGGCCGATACACGTTCGTTCATGCTCCAGGATCAGTTGCCGTTCGATGTCCCGGAGCGGGGCTTCCCCTGCTTGGACGGAACGGCGTTCCCTCGTGAAAGAAGCCGCGATCTCCTTCAAGATGGTCAGGAACGTGGCGGTGTGGCGGTCGTCGTACGGCTCGGGCTGTAGAGAAAGATCGGCAGGAAGCGGAATGAGCACCGGCGTCTGCCCCACCGCCGCCAGTGAGGCGTTTAGAGGCGCCGAGATGTGTGCCGGCGAGGTCCGCGTGGTCAAGATCACCGGTGGATCGGACAACGCGGCCAGATCGCCGGCCGAGGCAGAGAGGTCCGCATAGTCCCCGGCCACCGCATCGCCCAGGAAGCGGTCCAGATTCACGTTGTAGCCCCAGAGATTGTCGACGCCTCGTTGCAGGCCCCGGCGGTGATCCGACAGGACGTCGCGGCCATAGCTGGCGGTGAGGGTGGCCTGCAGATCGAGCACGGGGTTCGCCAGAAGGAGCAGGCCTCTGGTTCCGGTCGAAGCCATGACTCTCAACGCGACCCGCGCGCCCAGGTCTTCAGCCAAGATTGCGAGAGGGGCGGTGGGCCAGGTGGTGCGGGCGAAGTCCAGGACCGTTTGACAATCCACCTGCATGCTCTGCAGGGTCATATGCAGCACATCTCCGTCGCTTTGACCGACATGATTGGTGTGATCATAGCGGAGCACCCGCATCCGGTTAGCCGCAAGGAAATACGAGAGCGGCAGATAGTCGGTCTGGGTCTTTCCGAATCCCGGCACGACAATGACGACCGGAGTCGTCGGAGAAATTTGATGGCGCGCGTGATCATCCGTGAGGGCAATGATTTGCTGCCGGGCGTTCCGGCATTCGCGCCGGGCGCTGACGATGGAGGAGCGTCCCGCGACGCCTTCAAGATCCATCGACGATCCGAGATGCTGGGCGACGACCCGGTTGATTTCGCGTTCCGCAAACGCCGTCGATTGAACAAAACGGATGCCGATGCGCTGGGCGGCCCGGGCGGGACCGGGTCGCAGATCGGAAGGAGCGGTGTGATCCGGCGCCATCCAGACAATGCGGGCGGTCAAGACGGCGTCCGGGGCTTCCGGTTGATGGGTTCTCGGCGGTCCGACAGGGCCGGTCGACGAGAAATGAAGCGACAGCGCATCACCGGTCGCTCCGGGCGCCTCTTGCATCTGGAGGCAGGCGCCCCCGCGGCTCATGTTCACGATGAGCCCGAGCGGCCGCTGAGCCGCGACATTCAGCGACGAGAGATCAATGCGCGTCGGCAAGGCCACGCGTACTCTCAGCGTTTCACGCTGCTCCCTTCCGTCCGAAGCCGCGGTGATCTGGGGGGGGGCCGCCTCCGTCACATCGTCCGGCAGCGACAGGAGCGCCTCGAGGGTGACGGAGAGACTCCGCGACCGGGCTTCTTCCATGAGCGAGGCCAACACTTGCTGCTCCACCTCGTTCTCGGATGTGAAGCGGAAGGCGAGCAGCGTGGAGGAGGGTTCGGTACCGCCGGATATCGAAGAGGTGCCCCGGCTGTGAGCCAGGCCCTGGAGTTCCAGCATACCCGCCGGGGTCTTGAGGATGACATACACCGGTTGCGCTTCAACGGGCGGCAGCGCGCCCTCCACGAGAATGCCTGCGCCGCCCAGGCTCAGGTTAGTCACGGTGCCTTCCCGGGTGGCATTGCCTGCCGTAATGCGTGCGGGAAGATGGACCAAGGCGCGAGCCGCCTGGCGACGATCGGGCAGTGGTGCCGTGTGCCCGATGGACGGTGACGTCATTGCGGTCGTACGAGGGGACGGCTCGGTTTCACTGGAAGAGGGGGAGCCGGAGAGCGGCTCCACGGGCGAAGCCAGCGGGTCTCGGCCCACCGGCAGCCTCAGCGTAATGGATAAGAGCCCGCCGGCGGGCGCGGCGAAATCAAGACGCCCCCCGAGCTGCCGGACCCATGCGTAGGCTTCAAATAAGGTGGAGGTCTCCTGTGACGGTGGTCCGGTATCCGTGGGAACGAATGCGGTTTCCTCAATGCGGACTTCCACTTCGACCGGGTCGATCGCGGGACTCGCGGCCGTGCTGATGCGGAGCCGGTGGCGGGACCCGATGGCCTCGACATACCGCTGAGCCTGAGACACCAGCGTCCTCAACAGCGGCCTCGCCACCTCGAGGTTGCCGGTGAATGGCGGCAAATCCGTCGCATAGCGGCGTTCCACCCCGTCGCTCTGCAACAGTTGCGGATGCATGGCAGCCAGGACGGCGTCGATGAGGTCGTTCAGCGTGGGCGGTTCTGTCTCCGCGCCCCGCGCGGTTTGCGCCAGAGCGGTGCCCTGGCGGACCGCTTCGGTCGCCTGTAGCAGGAGCGATTGAATCTGTTGGTCCAGTTTCACTTCCTGAATCGCCGCATATAATTGCTGCGATTGTGCCAGGACTGCACCCAACGGCTCCTGGATCTGCTTGGCCAAGGCGGAGACCCGTCGGGCCATGTCGACCAGGCGATCGGTCTCCTCCAGCTGCCGTTCCAGGCGCTGAATGATTTCCTGCTGCTCGCGCTCGCCTGACATGTCGCGTAGAAGACCGAGCGTGCCTAAAAAATGCCGATCCGGATCGTACAGACCTTTGGCGCTGAGCTCGGCTCGAACCCGGACGGCGGTTTTTCCTTCCGCCCGCATTTTAGGGGCCAGGTCCACGGCAAGCCGGCGTGCGGCGCGGGAGCCGGTCCGTCGATCGTTGAAGCGGTAGCGGGCGTAGTCCCACTGGTCGTCCGGAATCACCTTGGAATAGGGAACTCCGGTCAGTTCTTCGGGCGCGTACCCGAGCAGCGCCGTGATCGAAGGGCTGAGATAGACGAAACGGCCTTCTGCGTCTAATTCATACAACACGTCGCCCAGGGCATCGACTAACCGGCCATGGCGTTCCTGCGTGCGCTCCAGCGTGATGCGGAGGTCGCGTTTTTCCATCGCCTCCTTGGTGTACAGCACCAGTTCGGTCAAGAAGGCCGGCGATTTTTTATATAACGAGAAGTCCGCACCGGCCTGCAAGGCATGGACGGCCGCGGCTGCGTCGCTGCGATCGGTTTGCAACACGATGGCGGCGGAAGACGCCAGGCGTTTCAATTCAGGGAGGACGGGTGTGCCCCGTTGGGTCAGGAGCCGTTCATCGACGAGCATGAGATGCCACCGGGCCCGGGGAGCCCATTGCAGCGCTTCATCGAGCGAGTAGACCACTTCGACGCGACAGCCCGGGAAGAAGCTGCGCAAACTCAGGGTGACGAGCTTGATCTCTTCCCCGATATCGTTGATGACGAGAATGGTCGCGGGCTCGGTCTGCGGCATGCCTTTTCCCGATATGCAGATATCCGTGGGGGCCGCTTCGCGAATCGGTTTTCCGCGGCTCCGGATGGCCTCGATCGTCTTCGAATGGGGGCCACACAAAGGCGACCGACTCGCGCGATGTCGGTGTCTTGAATACCATACACCCGGATGAGAAACCCATGTTTCATGCGCCTCTAACCGGATCTCTTTGGTAGGGGAGGACCGTTGCCGCACTCCGGGACCGGACATTTTTGGACGGGAGGATGTCGCTGGGAGGAAGGCTGGGAAGAGCTTCGAGCGGAGCCCTTCCCGGGGTTGAAGGTCTGGCCCGGTTTACGGAGCCATTGCATTCTTCTGGGACGGACAGGCGCCCGGGGTCATATACAGCAGGTAGTTGCCCATCCCGTGCTGCGCTTCTTGTTTGTGAAGAGGATGATGATGGACCATGACCATCTCATACTCCTCGGCGGTCGTGACGGGAAATCCCTGAGCGTCTTTGAAGACGTGATGGGGCTGGAATTCCCTGAATGTGCCATGGAGATCGACGTCCGGCACGGTCCGCAGGAGGGTTTGTTTCCTGGTCTTGTTTTCCAAGGCAATCATCAGCAGTTCGTCATGTCCGTGGGGATAGGCGAATTTGACGCAGCCGTCCATGAGAAACTTCAACGGCGCCCGGTGCACCTGCACCCCCGGCTTGATCTCGATCCCTTCGTCCGTTTGATCGGCGCCTCGTTGGCCGAATTTGCTGTAGCATACGATGTTGACGCCGACTTGATAGACCTCCATCTCTTTGACCGGCTGGGAGGCCGGCGCCATGTACATCGTAAAGCTCGCCATCACGTCTTTCGTGGGCGGTGCTTTGTGATAGAAGGCGACCACCGACATCAGATGCTCGCCTTTGGCGAGCTTCACCCCATAGCCATCCGGAAAACGGGCCTCGGTCATTTCCAATCCCGCTCCGCCGAAGAAGAGCGGTTCGCCGGGACAGGAGACGCTGGGTTTGTCGTTATTGAGCATCAGGATGTGATGCAGATAGTTGCGGGGGAGTTCTTTCCCCTCTTTCGTGAACACGGACGACTTATAGCCGATCATGTACATGTCTTTGGGCAGCTGGAAAATGTGCTTGGGCATAGAGGCCGCCAGATCCCCGTCATGGCTCGTGGGAAGATCGATGGGGCCGAACGTGAGGATGATCTTGTCGTCTTGTATGGTGACGGTGGTGGTCGTCTGATTCTTGAGCGTCGGGACCACATGGTGATCATGCCCGCCGGAGGCGAGGGCCGGAGAAGCGGACAACAGGGTGACGAGGAACAAGGCGACAGTGAAATGCATAAACCCTCCAAAGATCGGTGGACTGAAACGGTCGTGAGACGGAAGGTTCATGGCGATGCGGGCGGCGGCGGAGTCAGCCGTCTCCATTCATAGGTGCCGCCATGCTCACGCGGGGGAATGTTTTTTTGGGTGCCGACCCGCGTATACCACCAGATCCCTTTGGCCTCGCTGCCATCCTCGGAGAGGAGGAGTTCGAAGCCGCCTTCCCGATCGTTGCCCGGCTGGTGCCAGGTGCCTTGCCACAGGCGATCGGCAAACGCCGTGGTGGCGAACCGGCCGCCATGCTGGGTGTACGGCCCGTTCCCCGATGGGTCGAGGGTGGCCTTGTAATGTTTGTCGTTGTCGGTTTCCACGATATCCCATTCGCCGCTCAAGTCGGGTCTGGCTCCGTTGTCGCTCCGGCTCACTTGCTGCTGGGGCGCGGGCGCATCCGCTGCAGGAGCGACCGTGGCGGAGAACGCCACGGTTCGGGGCGATTCATGCCAGGAGTGAAGGATCCAATGTCCGCGTTGTCTTTGCAGAACGCCGCTTTCTCTCAGTTGCAGCACGGTTTTCTGCCCGCCCGCACCGGCCGCGAGCCATCGAATATAGTCGAGCTCCATCGTGAACCAGGCTACATCGCCCTTGGTCCAGACGCGCAATTCGAGGATGGGGATTTCCAATTTCGCGACGGTGGAAAATTCTTCCTGGAAATCCCGTTCCAGGTCGGGCCATCCGACGTATTTTCGCCCGCCCAATGAGTAGCTGACGATATCGGCATCGTGTGCCATGTAGCGGGACAGCAGGGCCATGTCTTTCTCGGCATTGGCCCTGACGAGCGCACGAATGACCGATTCGGGGTTTGTCGGATCGAAGGCCAGGCTGATCGAGGGGGCGCTGGCAAATGCTAAGAAGACAGTGCTCCAAAGCAGAAGGCCGATGTGCATCAATAACGCTCCCTGGAATGTTATAAACAGCAGGCGTGAGGGACTAAAAACAGGCTACACGGCCTCCCAGGTGTTGTCAACGGCGGGAAGGCGGATGCCTTACGGGTGGGCCACTACGACGGCCGTGACATTGTCCTCGCCGCCCCGGGCCAGCGCCTCCCCGATCAATGCGTCGCAGGCCTGGACGGGATCGCCCTTGGCGCGCAGGAGCACCTCGTGGATGTCCTCGTCTTCGAGCATTTTGGTCAAGCCGTCCGTGCAGAGCAGCAGCAGATCGGACGTAACCAGTTCAGTGGAACTCAGGTCCGGCTTGGCCGCCGAGGGCATGCCGAGGGCGCGGGTCAGGACGTGCCGTTCGGGATGCGTGCGGGCCGCCGCAGGGGTGAGGAGACCCCGCTCCAGATATTTCTCAATCAAGGTATGATCGCGGGTGAGCGGCGTCAGCGTGCCGGACCGGAAGAGATAGGCGCGGCTGTCGCCGACATGCGCGACGAAGGCCGTCGGCGCGGGAAGCGGAAGAATGATCAGGGTCACAAGGGTGGTGCCCATGCCTTTGAACTTGGGCTCGAGCTTGGCACGTGCCAGAATCGCCTCCTGTGCCTGGGCGATCAGGTCCAGGAGAAAGTCTCGCGCCTCGCCCTGTCCCTGTTGAAGCGCAATGGCATGGAGTTCCGCCCGCGACTTCACGGTCGCAATGGCCGTGGAGGCCGCCACCTCGCCGCCGATATGGCCGCCCATGCCGTCGGCCACGGCCCAAAAACCCAGATGATCGAGGGTGACGAAGGCGTCCTGGTTGACCTTGCGCTCGAACCCGATGTCGCTGCGCCCGATACCGACCCATCCGCTCATGGGTGCAGTTCCGCAAGGGAGGAGGGGAGAGCCGGCGCCGGTCCCGCCGCCGGAGGTCCGAAGTGTGCCAGCATGTCCCCATAGAGCAGTTCGGCCAGGGGGGCCAGGTTTTCCGCATCCGCCGCGTTATAGGCCACGAGCAGGTCGAGCGCGTCCCGGTCGCCCAGGGCGTTCCATCGGGACCAGAGCCGCACCGCATCCCACCCATCGAGGCCTTGGATGGCTGGGTCCCGCTCGATTCCGACCTCCCGTTCGATGTGCTTCAGTCCGCCCCGCAGACCCAGGCGCCGCGCGGCAAAGCACAGGTCGAAGTGGGGCATCTCCAGACGGAGCCGGGGAAAGTGGGCGCGGAGATAGGGAACATCGAAGCCCGTTCCAAAAAACGTCACGAGGAGATCGCCTTGATCCAGTTCCTCCTGCAGTCGATCGGTCGTCAGGTCCTGTCCGTGGACCAACGTGGTCGTCCGCCCGTTTCGATGGAGGCCCACCACGGTGACGTGCCCATGGCCGGCCGCCGCGCCGGTGGTTTCAATATCGAGGTAGATCACCTTGGAGCGGCAGAGGTCGAAGAACCGCCAATGTTCCCGGGACGCCAGGCGGGACGCGAAGAAGGGCCAGTGGCCGCCGTCGAACTGGGTCTGGGCCAGGGTCAGTTCCTGGTCGTACCACGCCTTCCGTTCGGCGGAGAGCCCCTTAATGCGCGGTTGTTCGACGAAGCGTTGCCAGGTGAGGAGGCCCTGGTCCCACAGCCGGCGTTCCGTGGCGGGGCCGATGCCTTGAAGCAGGACGAACGTAGAGGTCAACATGGACTGCGGATTGTACAGGAGGCGACCCGGCTCCGCCAGCATTGCGGCGGTTTGTCCCGCCTTGATTTCATCCGAGGAGACCAGCTAGAGTCCGCGAAGACAGGCCTCATCCACGTATTGTAACGATCGGGAGACTATGACTGAGCCGGCCAAGCGCATCCGCATCACCGTGGGAGGCCTCCAACTGGACGCGGAATTGAAATCGACCAAAACCGCCGGCGAAGTTTATGCGGCGCTGCCCGTGCAGGCGGCGATCAACACCTGGGGCGAGGAGTTTTACTTCAAGCTGCCGGGGGTCCGGGACTATCGTGAAACGGCGACCACGCAAGTAAAAGTCGGCGATGTCGCCTATTGGGGAGCGGGACAGGTCCTGGCCATCTTTTTCGGCCGCACCCCGATGAGCATGGGGTCCGACCCGGTTCCCGCCGACCGGGTCAACGTGATCGGACGTATCCTCGGGGATGCGAGCCAGCTCCGCCGGGTCATGGATCAGTCCACCATTCGAATCGAGCCGGTGTAACCGCCATGCGCCTCTCCAAAGAACGCGTGCGGCATCTCACGGAGACCCTGGCCACCCGACTGCAGCAGGAGGGGCACGTCGAGATGATCGGCGACCGCAAGGCGTTGGTCGAGGCGCTCCAGCAGGCCGTGGCCGAGGAGCTGTCGCTGGAAGATCGTCTCAATGCGGAGGTGCGGCAGCTGCTCAAGGCCTACGAACAGCAGATCGAACAGGGCCAGGTCGATTACCAGAAGATGTTCGTGATGATCAAACAGAAACTCGTCCGCGAGCGCGGCCTTATTCTGTGATGCGTGATCGGAGATCGCCGGAGAAAACGCGAGTGAGCCGCACCCCATGTTGAGCCCGGATAAAACCAGCCATCTCTCCCACGTCATCCTTCAGGCGATCAAGCGCCATGCGGCGGTCCGGGTGACGGGCGAGGACGGGAAGGTGCTCAAGGCCATCAAACAGATTCTTGCGGCGGAACTCGCTCAAGAGGAAGCCATCGACCGGAAGGTCAAGGCGAAGCTGGCCTCCTATTCCCGCGGCATCATCGAAGGAAGCGCAGAGTGGGAGGTCCTGTACCGAAAGACGTTTGAAGAAGAGTCCAGGAAACACGGCGCGTGAACCAGAGAGGAACCATGTACTATCTGTCTGTGCTGCTCGCGATTCTCATGATGGCGACGGGCGGGGTGACCGCCTGCGCCGGCAAGTCCAAAGCCAAACCGCTCGCGCCGCTGGCCTTAACGGAAAGCGGGGTGAAACCCCAGGCGATCACACTGACGGAACAGGGGACGGAAGCCTATCAAGGGAAGCAATTTGAAGCGGCGAAGAGCCTGTTCGGCCAGGCGATGGCCGCGGCGCCGCAGTCGGGCCAGGCGCATTATAATTATGCGCTGGCGCTCAACGCGCTCGGCGACGCGGAAGGCGCCCGCCAGCATTTTTTGGAAGCCGCGAACCTGGCTCCGGGCGACAAAGTGATTTGGGATTCGCCGGCCCTGGCGCCCTTCGGCAATCCGAGCGTCAACAGGGCGACGAAAGAACATCCGTACGGGACGAGCCGGCCGACGATCGGCAGCGGGCCGCGCTAGCGCGCCCGACGGGCAACGAGTTCAGCCTCCATTCAGAAGGGTAGGTCAGCATGGCGAAGGAACTGGCGATCGGCGATCGAGCTCCGGAACTGGGCATTCCCGATCAAGACGGTAAACAGGTCACGTTGAAGGATCTCAAGGGCAAGCAGGTCGTGCTATATTTCTATCCGAAGGACGATACGCCGGGGTGCACGCAAGAGTCCTGCGACTTTCGCGACTCGCTGGCGCCGATCAAGAAGGCGGGCGCCGTCATTCTGGGCGTGAGCCTGGACAGCCAGACGTCGCATCAAAAGTTCATTAAAAAGTATACGCTGCCCTTTCCCCTGCTGAGCGATGCCGACAAGACCGTCGCCCAAGCCTACGGCGTCTATAAAGAGAAGAGCATGTACGGCAAGAAATATTGGGGCATCGAACGCAGCACCTTCGTCATCGATCAGGACGGTATCCTCAAGCGCATCTTCAGGAAAGTCAAAGTCGACGGCCATGTGGATGAGGTCCTCGCCGCCTTGAAGGCGTGATGCCGTGGCGCCCCCTCTGATTCTCGTCCTCCGGTCCTCCCCGTCCAGGCGGTTTCTGATCAGGTCTCTCCTCCCGGCCGGCCGGTTGGCCGTCCTCTGCGCGCTGCTCACGTCCGCCAGCGCGGTCGCCGCCGAGAAAGCCGCCGTGACGGTCTGGGTCAAAGACGGGTTGGCCATGTCCAATCAACCGGTCACCATCGAGGCCGAACTCCTCTCGCACGGCCTCTTGTCCCAGCAAGGGATGGGCGGGGAACCGCTCGAACTCGTGGTGCGCGGCGAGGTGGTGGCCAGGGCCATGACCGGCGGAGACGGCCGGGCACGCTTGAGCTATACCCCGAAGGGGCTGGGCGTGGTGCCGGTCCAGGTGCGGGTCGGAGAGAGCCCGCGCGTGGCCCCGGCCGAGGGAACCGCCAATCTCGTCGTCTGGGAACGTCGCAATCCCATCGTCGCGGTGGAAGTGGCTTCATTGATCGAGACGCCGTCCCAACAGCTCCCTCTTCCGGGTGCCGGACTGGCGATGGGACTGGATCCCACACCGCTGCCCGACGCGGCGGAGGAACTGGGGAAGCTGACGCAGTTTTACTACCGCGTGGTCTATGTGGTCGCGTCGCCGGCGGGAGCGGACGGGTTTCATGTCGGCGCGCAGGCCCGGGACTGGCTGCAGACGCACACATTCCCGACCGGCTACGTGCTCGTGCTCCCGCCCGGCGAACAGGCCTGGGGCGAAAAGCTCGATGAGCTGCATGCCGCCGGGTGGACCACCATCAAGATCGGCATCGGTCGATCCAAAGCCTTCGCCGAAACCTTTCTGCAACGGCGTCTCGAGGCCGTGATGGTGCCGGAGCCCAAGAAAGGCGAAACTCCCCGCAAAGCGAAGATCGCAAAGACCTGGAAGGACATCCGAAAGACGCTCCAGTAAGCGTCTGATCCTTCGTTTCCCCGCCGCGCCGTCATTCCGCCAGCAGTTCGGACAAGGGCTGCAGGTCCTCCACGTGCTCCGAGAAGACCTTCACCATCCCCATGATCGGGATCGCCAGCAGCAACCCCCAGGGCCCCCACAGCCATCCCCAGAACAACAGCGCGATAAACACGACCGTCGCATTCATTTTGGCCAGCTTGCCGTTCATCCACGTGATGAGGACCAGCCCCACCAGCGTCGCGATGACCAGGGAACTGCCCGCCACCAGCAGCGCCATCGTGAAGGAGCCGAATTGGAGAAAGGCGGCCATGCCTGTGGCGAGCGCGGTCAGCGCGGGTCCCAGGTAGGGAACGAAGTGGAGCACGCCCGCCGCGGCGGCCCAGGCGCCGGCATTGTCCAGGCCGATCCAGCGAAAGACCACCCAGGTGAGCAATCCCAGCAGGACGTTGGCCAGGAGCAGCGTGAGCATATAGTGCTGGATGGACAGATGGATGTCGTCCAGGATGCTCACCGTGATCTTCTTTTTCGACAGCGACGGGCCCGTCACGCGCAGCAATTTTCGTTTGAACGTGTCACCGGACAAGAGGAGGAAAAAGACGAGCAGCAGCAACATGGCGGTTTCGCCGATGAGACCGAACATGCCCAGGGAGCCGGTCCAGAGGAAGTCCACCACTTTGAACTTCGGTTGCTCCACTACGATGCGGGCCGGCGGCTTTGAGGCCTGGTCGGCGGCCTGGCTGGTGGCCTGTTCAATTTCACGCGCCGCGGCCTGGACTTTCTGCATGGTGTTCGGTTCGGCGGCCAGGTCCTGGAGCGCGGCGGAGAGTTTGCCGGCGGCCTCGGGCACCTGGTCCAGGATTCGATCGACTTGGTCGCGCAACGACATCGTGCCGAGGATGCCCATGCCGACCAGCGCCAGCATGACGAGGGTCGCCCCGACCACGCGCGGGATCCTGAGGCGCTCCAGCCACGCGACGAGCGGATTGAGCGTGTAGGCCATGAGGATGGCGAAGAGCAGCGGGATGAAAAACTTCTGGGCCGAGTGGAGCACAAAGAGCGTGGCCGCCGTGGCGACGAGAACCCGCGCCAGGCTGCGCCCGTCCAGCGATGGGACAGGATCGGCGGCGGAGGTCCATGTCGCGGGTGGAGCGGGGTCCGCCTGCGAGGCCGGTGCGGCCCCGGGTGTCTTCGCGCGGGGAGGGCTCATGACATCGGGTCCCGGTCGCAGCGGTAATGCCGGCCGCTACCGCAGGATGCCGAAAAACCAGAGGAGCACCAGCAGACTGGCCGGTACTCCCAGCAGCCACAGTAGAAAACCTTTTCCCATGGTACCCATCAACGCACCTCCAAGGTTGAAGTGACGGCTACAGGGACGACACTAATGACTACAACACAGCAATGAGAGCCGCCCTACTAGGAAAACCGATAGCCCCCTCGAATCTTCGGTTTCTTGGCCGGATTCCTGGTAGGATGGTGGCACAGTGGATGTGATCATGATCCAGAGAAAGGAACTGCCTTTGAATACCACGAAATTGGTTGCCGCATGTCTGGTGTGTGCGCTCATCGGAGTCCCGACAGTCTCCTTTGCCAAGGCGAGGGGCGGCGGCGGGGGCTATTCCAGCGGGTCGCGGAGCGGCGGCTCAGGCAGCTTCGGCAGCCGGGGTTCCCGCACCTACGATCAGAACGGCACAAAGCCGATGGAGCAATCGACCGCCCCCAAGCCGGCTACCGGCACGCCGCCGGCTCAGGCCGGCAGCCCGGCTCCGGCGGCGCAGGCCAATCCCTCGTTCCTGCAACGCCATCCCTTGCTGGGCGGGATCGCCGCCGGCATCGCCGGATCCTGGATCGGCCATATGCTGTTCGGCGCCACCGAGAGCAGCGCGAAGACCAACGAAGCCGGGGAGCCGGTCGCAGGGTCCGAGCAGACGGCGGGCGGCCCGAATGTTACCGGCATCCTTTTCCTCATGCTGCTGGCCGGCGGGACGCTGTACTATTTCCTGAGAGTCCGGCGCACGCCCGCGCCCGTGTTGTCCGGCTTGAGCCGGCGCAGCGCGGCCGAGGGGTCCCTGTTGGCGACGGCCTCGCCGCTGAGCCTGCGGGCGGCGAGCGTCGATCCCGAGGTGACCTCCGCCGACAAGGCGGCCTTTCAGCAATTGCTCGTTGAGATTCAAACGGCCTGGGGCAAGCAGGATCTGGGCGGGTTGCGGCGCTTCGTCACGCCCGAGATGCTGGCGTACTTCAGCGCGGCCTTGGCCGAGCAGACCAGTCAGGAACTGGACAACCGCGTGGAAGATGTCGTGCTCGTCGAAGCCGACGTACAGGAAGCCTGGACGGAACAGTCAGTCCACTACGTCACCGCCCGGCTGCGCTGGACGGCCCGCGACTATACCCTGTCCATGACGAAGCAGCGCGGAGAGCCGGGCTATGTCGTCGAGGGGAGCGAAGAGACGCCGGTCGAAACAACCGAGGTCTGGACCTTCATGCGCCACGAGAACGGGAAGTGGCTGCTCTCCGCCATTCAGCAACCGGCGTAGATCTCACCGGCCGATCGATACCATAAGATCCATTGCGGGGGCCGTGCTGTCTTGGCGATCCAGGACAGGACGGCCCCCGTTTTTATGAGGGCTCCCGCTCAACATCGTCCTGCCGTTCCTGACGTTTTCCGGTAGGTCCATACGGCCCGTCCTGTGTCTGTCTGCGCCTAGGCATTTTGCTAGTCCCCTAAGTCATTTCCGTACGAGAGTATGAGGAGACACCGTTGATCTATCTCAATCGAAGGAGGCACCCATGTTGAAATCCCTGATGTTATCAGCGCTCGCAGCCGGACTCTTGAGCTTCGGCCTCGGGCCGGCGCAGGCGGCCGATCCAATGGCCGAGAAGGAAGCCTCGCCTACATTGAAGGAACGCATCACGAAGGATTCCGTCAAGGGCACCTTAATGAAGGTGGAAGGAGAGTATTATTGGATCAAGGATGACGACGGCCAGCAGACCAAGATCCATGTCGATAAGAGCACGAAGCTGGATAAGGTCGTCGTGGGAGACAAGGTCAAAGCCTTCATCACCGACAAGGGGCATACGACCACGCTGCAACGAGCTGATTGATGGGTTGACCGGAACCTGACGCCGGCTGCCGCCGGCGTCGCACAAGGAGCGTGTCGATGGCGCGCTATGGCAAGGGGGCCAAGAAGTCCGTCAAGCAGGCGATGCACAAGCGGAAAAAAGGCACGCTGAAGAGCGGCAAGGCCGGCAAACCGGTCAAGAGCCGGAAGCAGGCGATCGCGATCGGCCTATCGGAAGCCAGGCGCAAAGGCGCCAAGGTGCCGAAAAAGAAAGCGGCATGACCCGTCTTCGGCCCCCCCCGGCGCGCCCGATATCGTTCGGTGAACCAACGGCGCGAACGAGATGCAGACCGTCAGTCTGATTTGGGGAATCCTCGCGCTGGTGGGTATGTTAGTGGCGTTTGTGCCTTTTTATGGCGCGCTGAACTGGCTGCTCATTCCCTTTGCCGGCATCGGCGCGATCGTGTCGGCGGTTGCGGCGGGAACGGCGCCGCCCGCCGTCAGCAAGGGCAAGAGCATCGCCGGCCTCATCTGCTGCGGCATCGCCACCATCTTCGGGCTCATCCGCCTCGTCGTGGGCCTCGGGATGTTTTAAGCCCTGCTCCGTAAGACCCATTCCGTTCCAATTCCTTCCACAGCGCCTGCGCTGGAGCGGCCTGAGATGCTCACACCGGAAGGAGGCATTGCGGCGCGCAGCGGTCCCGGCAAGACCCGGCCGGCGCTGCCGCTAGATTTCATCCCATGGTGATTTCCCCTACAGTCGTCCTGACGCGCTCAAATTATTCCTTCTGTGGAACGATTGCAGCTTGACTCCGACGTTTGGCCCCCGTAGCGTTATTCACTCCATGGCAGCATCCATTTCGATGCGAGGTGGAAGCCGATCAGATTTACCGTGACGCCGGGGTGGTAGAACATTTTTACGTTGACGATGTCCATCGAGTCAGTCCTGCTGGCCACGTCGGTGCTCCTGCTCCTCAGCGTGCTCGGCAGCAAGGCCTCCGCTCGGCTGGGAGTGCCGGCTCTCCTGCTCTTTTTGCTCCTGGGCATTCTGGCCGGATCGGAGGGGCCCGGGGGCATCGAATTCGACTATCCGCGGCTGGCCCAATCGCTCGGCGTCGTCGCCTTGATCTTCATTCTCTATGCGGGTGGCCTCGACACGGAATGGTCCTCCGTGCGTCCGATCATGTGGCAAGGCGTCGCCCTCTCGACCCTGGGCGTCGGCCTGACGGCGGTTCTGGTGGCCTGGTTCGCCGTCCGTGTGCTCGAATTCTCCTTATTCGAGGGGCTCATCCTCGGCTCGATCGTGTCCTCCACCGACGCCGCCGCGGTGTTTTCGGTCCTCCGGTCGCGCAGCGTCAGCCTGAAAAGCCCGATGAAACCACTCCTCGAGTTCGAGTCGGGCAGCAACGACCCGATGGCCGTCTTTCTGACGGTGGGGTTCATCAGCCTGGTGGTGAACCAAGGATCCTCGCTCTTCGACTTGCTGCCCACATTTGCCTTACAGATGTCCGTCGGCGCCCTGGTGGGCTGGATAATGGGCAAGGGGATGGCTTATGCGATCAACCGGTCCCGGCTGGAGTATGACGGCCTCTATCCGGTTTTGAGTCTGTCGCTGGTCCTGTTCACGTACAGCCTCGCGGACGTCCTCGGCGGCAACGGCTTTCTGGCGGCCTATCTCGCGGGCCTGATGATGGGCAACAGCGCGTTCGTCCATAAAGTCAGTTTGACGCGCTTCCATGACGGCCTGGCCTGGCTGATGCAGATCGTCATGTTTCTCACGCTGGGGCTGCAAGTCTTTCCGTCGCGGCTCATCCCGATTCTCGGCATCGGCCTCCTGCTGTCGCTGTTCCTCATGCTGGTCGCGCGCCCCGTGAGCGTGTTTCTCACGCTGGCCTTCACCAACCGGAAGTGGAAAGAGAAAACGCTGATCTCCTGGGTCGGGCTGCGGGGCGCCGTCCCCATTATCCTGGCCACCTTTCCGATCCTCGCGGGCGTGCCTCAGGCGGACACGATCTTCCATATCGTGTTCTTCATCGTCCTGACCTCGGTCCTGCTCCAGGGCACCACCTTGCCCTCGGTGGCGCGATGGCTCGGATTGGACGCCCCCCTGCCGCCGCCGCAATTTTCATTGCCCTTGGAGTCACCGGAGGGGATTCGTACGGGTCTGGCGGAAATCACGATCTCGCCCACATCGAACGCCGCCGGGAAGCAGATCGTGGAGCTGGGACTTCCCAAAGAGGTCGTGATCATGATGATCGCCCGGGACAAACATGCCTTCATCCCGACGGGGCGGTCGTTCCTGCAGCCCTACGACCAGCTGTTGATCTTCGCCGATAGCGACATGCTCACTGAAACGATGAAGATCATCGACGGCCTCGATCCGCAGCGGCTCCCGGGACCCAGGGGCGATGTGGTATAGCCGGGACAGGACGAGATCAGACGGGTCGGCAGCACGCCGGTTCCTCGGCCGATCCGCACAGCTTGGTCAGGCACTCGCAGCGGACAGCGCGTGAGTAAGCGCAGTCCCGAAACACCTTGTCCGGGTAACCGGCTTGCCGGTTCAGACGCCACCCACTCCGCTGCTTGTCCATCTAGGGCTTTTACCGGTCCCCTTGGTCGTAGTCTTTCCCTAGAAATACAGAAGAAATACAGATGGCCAGGGGTCCCATCGTCTAGCCTGTCAGGACGTCGGCCCTCAAGCCGGAAACATGGGTTCAAATCCCGTTGGGACCACCACCCGTATACCGAGGCGCCGTACCCAAGCGCGAAGGGCGCAGCCTGCAACGCTGCGATCAGCGGTTCAACTCCGCTCGGCGCCTCCATACCTCTGTCCGACCTCTATAACCAACACGTTGCCGCCACGCGTTGGGATTCCTCGCGTCCTCCTCGCTGACCGAGCGCCCTCGTTCCCATTCCCGCTTCCCCCCCGAGCCATGTTATAAACGACTCCATGAATATCATTGCTTCGCTCACGATTCTGGTCCTCATGCTTCCCTGTGTTCATCCCCTGGCCCTCACCGGAGCGGCCGCTGCGGAGACGCTTGAACAGCAGCTGCAAACCTTGTTGCCGCAGAAAGGTGCTCATGCGTCCGATCCCGCCTTCCTCCTGCGCCTGGCCGATCTCTACCTCGATGTGGGCGACAACGGATCTCAGGAGGGCAAGGCGCGGCAGGCCGCGTACGAAGCAGGGGCGGGGCTGGCGAAGCAGGCGATTGACCTGCATGAGCCGAATGCGCACGCGCATTACCTCTATGCCGCCAATCTCGGGAGCGCGGCCCAGCTTAAAGGGCTGATGGCCTCGGCCTTCACCGTCAAGGAAATCCAGCAGCACGTGAAGCGGGCGTTGGTACTGAACCCGCGCCATCCGGCGGCCTTGCATATGATGGGACGGATGCTGGACGAGCTGCCCTGGGTGTTGGGCGGGGATGCCACGGCCGCGCTGGACTATCTGCGCCGCGCAGTCGAAGCGGATCCCGCCTACCTGCATGCCCGGGTGGATCTGGCGAAGGCGTACCTCAAGCGGGACGAAGTCCTGTTAGCCCGCAAAGAACTGACCTTCGTGCTCGAACAGCCGCTCGGTCCGGATCCCTCGCCCGGCGCACGCCGCCATCGCGCGGAAGCGCAACGGTTGCAGGACTCGCTGAACAAACCATAGCGGCGAGCGAGGGAAGTCTCTCGCGCCCGTGTCTCTCTCACTGGACGCCGAGAATCCACCCTTCGATCTGGGCGATGGGACGCTCGTCGGGGGCCAGACGGGGATCGAAAAACGCCGCGAGCCTGCCGTCACCATCCGCCAGGCGCAGCTTGGCGGCGACGGCATACGCATCCTGCTGATCCGCGGTGCGTCCTTCGGTCGGAAACTGGCCTCGCCACAAGCTGGGATAGGCTTCCGCGATCACAGACCCTCGTGCCCGTATGTGCCACCCATCGAACGGCCAGAAGTGCACCATCGGCGTCGGCGCCTGCCGGCGGATATAGCGCAGCCAGGGGAGACCGGCATGGGTCGATTTGGCGACGGAGCCCTGGCAATCGAAATGAAACACCGACTTGGCGGCACGTGCGCGGAGTTCCGTCAACCGCCGCCACCGGGAATCACCGCAGCGAGCCTGCCCATTGCCACAGACTCCCTCTCGCACGAAATCGACATAGGTATGGTCGCGATCGGTGGGCCAGTGATGCTGAAAGTCGTCGAGAAACGCCGGCCAGTCGTATGGCAAGCCGTAGCGCTGAAAATACGCGACTGGAAACGAAAAGCCATGGTCAATGCCGATCAGCGTCCTTGCCGGCTCCTGGAGGCGCGCGACCAGCCACTCAGCGAGTCCCCGGCGCGTCCAATATCGGCGAGGACTCGGCGGCGGCGGCACCTCATGCGGCAAGCCAACTCGATCCGCCATGTACACCCGCAGGCCTTTCAGGCTGGCATTGGGCGCTTCGGCGCCGGAATAGTCGATCCCGATATACCGATCAAACAAGGCGTCATGAAGGGTGGCCATGGTATTGAGAGACGGAGTTATTCTTCCGACGGGAGCCGCATAATCATGACGGTTTATTCCCTCACTTGGAAGAGGGGAGATTCGGGCGGAGCGCCCGAAGGATGACCCCAGCATCCCACTTTACGCATTGCGTAAAATAATGATACTTGCCTGCTGTGATCCGAGGGTTTGGAGACAAGAAGACGGAACTGCTGTTCGCTGGAGAGCACGTCAAGGAGTTCTCGGATTAACGATCAGTGGCGGATCTGTTTTGTCTGGTTGGCTGACGGGCCTCATGACGTCGAGATTGCCGACTACCACTGAAGAGGAGATGAAGATGATAAAAAATGGTATGCGGCCCGTACATCCTGGAGAAGTGTTATTAGAGGAGTTTATGAAGCCGGCAGATCCGTCGATCAACGCCAATATGCTCGCCAAGGCC
This sequence comes from uncultured bacterium, assembly GCA_965285945.1. Classification (GTDB taxonomy): domain Bacteria; phylum Nitrospirota; class Nitrospiria; order Nitrospirales; family Nitrospiraceae; genus Nitrospira_D. The sequence continues at coordinate 81,733 of CBDIWP010000044.1, forward strand.
CTCGATGTTCCGGCAAACCGCATCACAGCCATTCTTAAGGGGCAGCGCAGCATTACAGGCGATACCGCAGTTCGTCTGGCAACGTTTTTCAATACCACCGCGGAATTCTGGATGAATCTACAGAAGACGTATGAACTGCGGATTGCAGAACGGGCGCTACCTGGGAGAGTTAAGAAGCATATTGAAGCGCAACGAAACCGCCTTGTTTCGGCATGATGGGTGTCGCCAGTACCTGCCCACCAGGCGCACCCTGCTATGCTGGGATTCTCGTTGGGGCGCCGACAGGTCCCCGCCCGGTGCCATGCCGCGGATTGCCGGAGGCCGGAGCAGGGTGATGGACGAAATCCAAGAATCCTGACCTCCTTAGGTTACCCGTGCGCGGTCACTTCATCTGCTGCCGGCGTTTCGCTACAGCTCTAGCAGGGGCATTGGATTCCATTCAGCCAGTAGAAGAACCACAAGCTCGCTGCGACCGTCAGATAAAAAATGGTTTTCCCTGCCTTAATCTCCCAGTCTTCGATCTCCCGTCCGCTTTCCCCATACTGACGCTGTGCTTTAGGAGGCGACTTGGCTTCACGAGCCGAGGGCGGCGTCTCCCAATCGCGGGGATCAAATTTTCTTGCAGGCTCCATGGCGACACCTCCTGTGTGGTACCAGAGGGCGACCCAGAGTTGCGTTTTCGAGAATGCTTGCAGATACGTGCTGAGTCCAACCCTCTTTCTCTGAACTCATCGGAGCTAACTCTTAGATCAACGATGCGGCATGCGATCGGAGGGTGGAGCCTTGCCAAGCAGGAGGTGACGGTGAGGGGAATGGTGCGCATGAGGGAGGCCGCATCCCTGAGATGGCTAGACCCGTTCCACCCTATGCCTCTTGCGGAAAGTCTATTCCCCGCGAACATCGCAATCAAGTGGACAGGCGCAGGAACGGTGGGTCGCCAAGTACCGTTCGATCAGTCCTTACAGCGCCTGCTGTGCGTCCTTCTGCTCGTGACCAGAGGCGGAACAAGGAGGCGACGGCATTCGTCAAGAATACCGGCAGACTTTTCAAGCCGACGTTGGGCACGGGCGCCGTAGAGATGGCAGATCTACAGGAGTGGCGGATGGTCGGGAGGCGGGGCAGGGTGGATCGAACTGTTAAAGTGGGAAGCAAGCTGGCGGACGTGGGACTAGGGAGGAGAGCAGCCGGCGAAGGTGATTCGGCCCTATGTCTAAGTTCCCGTCGTGAGTTCGGCTTCGAGGGGATGGTCTTTCTTGAACCGGCTGACGCCGAGGACGCTGAATCCCACCACGTGCCCGTGCTCATCTATACGCTCCATGACGGCATCGTGAGCGGTTGGACGCATAAATCCGAGCGCGTCGCAGAACTGCACTTCAAGAAAATCGCCTTCTGGATCGAACCAGACTTTTACTTTCTCGGCCATATCATTTCCCAGTGCATGAGTGAGGGAGTCAGGCGGTCTTCTTTACCCGTTTGCTTGCGTGAAGAACGGTAAAGCCGATCACGTCGTCACCCTCATAGCGAATGATCACGTCCTCATCCGTCATCTCGCTGTCGGTGGCATAGCTGGGCTTCTTGAAGTTCACATACAAGGCATCAGCCTCATCGTCATAGGTTAACCATATCGCATGCTGAGGCGACCGGTTCACCGCCGGGATGAGCTTCAAGTATTCTTGAATGTCTGCTATGGCCATAGCTGCCTCCTCTTCGCCAGGGATCGCGCTCGTCGCGTCAGAAACGCCGTGATGATAAAGCCGTCCGTTGCCACCTCCCGGTAGACAACGACTATATGTTTTGCCTGTTGCAATTCACGGATTGCGATGAGTTCACCATCTCCCCCGAATAGCACACGCTCCGGTCGCAATACTGTTTCCATGACTTCTGTCCGTAGGCCCGCCAGTTCACAATGTGCCTCGGTAATATGTGCCCACCGCTCATCAGTGAGCCGAATGGATACACCGTTCTTGGAAACTACGTGATCGACCACCGAGCCCTCACGCGGTATCTCATCATCCCCTGAAACACTAGTGCGCCGGACGTTTTCTTGCACGTGCATTCTACACAGAATGGGACTACCAGGGAACCCGAAGAAGAGTGGGGTATCTTCATCGCGCGGTGGAAGAAGGTCGAACCAGGCTCAAATTGATTCTCCTCTAGATCAGCGGTGTCATAGCGATCCTTGCGCCGCATAACCTTATGAACCTCTTAAGCCGTCTTCTCCGGAGAGAACGTTATCATGCCCGACGAAAAGAATCGGCTCAGACAGACCAACGTGTCTGTCTCCAGCACCGCTGGCTCCAAGTCTGTGCGCGGTCATCGGCTCCTTCTCCGCGAGATGTACACGGTGCCGCCATAAGCATGGCCTCTAGGTCGAGTCTGGAGAAGAACACCGCGTTCATATGATTGGAGGGCAAAGCATGCCCTAAGATCATTGGCAGTCCGATAAGGCGCCGTCTGATTTTTGCTGAAGGCCCAGCCGTCGGCTTCAGTGAAGAACGTACTGCGCTGCGAGGAATTGTTGGAACTTGCGTCGCCAGCGTGCCAACACATTGGCCCCAATCCCAAGATCCGCGGCGATTTGGCTCACCGTCACCCTTGTGCGTCCAGCATCGCGACCGCTTCACGTTTGTACTCCGCTGAAAACTTCCGTCGTGCTCCCATGACACCCCTCCTGGCCCATTATGGGCCTTAAGTCAGGTGTCCGCAAAAGCGGGGCAGAACCCGGGCGGTGATGACATAGGCTGTGATGGGTTTTATCTTCATGACTTACCCGGCTTCGGCTAAAGCATGTCCCCCCAGATCATTCGTTGAATGGGTGACAACAGGCCGTCAGCAAGCTATTCGAAATGAGTTACCTGCTGCCAAGAAAGACTCCCGACCCTTTTGTTTTGCCCCATTTATGTTCAAGAAAAGACCGACAACGCTTCTCTTTGGAATGGCATCAGTCTCAGTCATGATGTAAAATGACCTTTATCGAAAGGGATAACGCGGATGAAGAAGCCACTCATTAAAACCAACCCACATCTCAAGGTTCCTGCGACATACCGAAAAGCCTTGATCACCAATGTCGCCAGCTCGACGGCGGTCGAGACCGGCGCATCTATCGAATCCATTGCCCGCATCCTGGCTGAGCCGGAAAAGCCGTCATCGGTTAAGAAGACGGGCGGCTCTGCTCGATAACCTCTCCAAACAAGCTTTCCATCGGCGCATAGCGCTTATCGAGACCTGCCTGAATCGCGGCAATGTACGCAGCCTTACCCGTTCCCGCCATGAGGCTGAAATCCAATAGCGGCAGGCCTGCCTGAAGCGCCATAAGAGTGGAAAGCATACGGGCAAGGCGCCCATTCCCATCACGAAACGGATGGATCACCACCAACTCGACGTGCGTTTCCGTCAGCGCATGAACAACCTGGGCCTTGCCTGCAAACGTGCAGGGCGTACAGCGCTGCAACACTTCCCTTTCATACCGATCCATCAAGACTGGTACCTGTGCGGCTGCTGCGAAGGGAAATCCGTCTTTGCTGACATTCACACGCCGATAGTGACCGGCCCACTCATAGATTTCGCCAAGCCAGGTGCGGTGACAGCCACTGAGATCCGCAGCCGTAAATCGATGGGTCTCACTGTATTCCCTGACTAGGATATCCATGGCCTGCTCAAGCGCTCGAGCCTCGGCCTCATCCATGATCTGCTTCGACGTGATCCCGAGCAAATTCTTCAACACCATCCCATCGGAGCCAGGCTCAAACTGCGCCTCCGGCAAGCCGGATACATGGTAGCGATCATCGGCGCTCATGAGGTCGTATTCTCTGAGGATTCACCGCCCAGATCATTCGCAATCAGTCTGAATTGCTCCAGTGCCGCTTCGAGGTCGTCGACGATTTCTTGGGCGATAATGTCGGGGGCAGGGAGATTGGCAGAGTCTTCTAGCGATTCGTCTTTAAGCCAGAAGATGTCGAGGCTGGCTTTGTCCCGGGCGATGAGTTCCTCATAGTCGTAGGCGCGCCAGCGGCCATCCGGTTTTTTGTCGGACCAAGTGGACCTGCGGCTGTGGCGATTGGTCGGGTTATAACACTTTACGAACTCGTCGAGGTCTTCGCGTTTAAGCGGATCGGTCTTGAGGGTGAAGTGTTTATTGGTGCGGAGGTCATAGATCCAGAGCTTCTTAGTCCAGGGTGTTTCGCTCGCTGGTTTCTTGTCAAAAAAAAGAACGTTGGCTTTCACACCCTGAGCATAGAAGAGCCCAGTCGGTAGACGCAGGAGCGTGTGCACATCGCACTCGTGCAGGAGTTTGCGCCGGACGGTTTCTCCAGCCCCGCCTTCGAACAGGACGTTGTCAGGCACCACGACTGCGGCACGGCCGTTTTGCTTCAGCAAGGTTTTGACGTGCTGGACGAAGTTGAGCTGCTTGTTCGATGTAGTCGCCCAGAAGTCATCACGCTCAACGATGTCCCGTTCCTTGGAGACGTCGCCATCTTCGCCAACGATAGTCGTACTGCTCTTCTTGCCGAACGGCGGATTGGTCATCACGATGTCGAACCGATCTCCAGGATCAGCGGCCAGAGCATCGGCCACGATGATGGGCAGATCTTTGTCGCTCCCGATGCCGTGGAGCATCATGTTCATCGCGCAGAGGCGGGCCGTGCTTTGGACTAATTCCCATCCCTTGAATGTGCCTTGCTTGAGCTGTCGTTTTTCATCCTTGGTGAGGTTTGGATTGTGCTTCACGATGTAGTCGTGTGCGGCCAGGATAAAGCCGCCAGTCCCGCAGGCAGGATCGCAGATGGTATTGCCAGGTTTTGGTGCAAGGGCCTCCACCATCGCAGCAATCAGCGGGCGAGGAGTGAAGTATTGGCCTGCGCCGGACTTGGTGTCCTGGGCGTTCTTTTCGAGTAGGCCCTCGTAGGCGTCCCCTTTCACATCGGCGCTCATCGTGGACCAATTTTCTTTGTCGATGAGATCCACAATCAGCCGCCGCAGCTTCACCGGATCCTGGAACTTATTCTGCGCCTTCGTGAAGATCAGGCCGAGCATGCCCTTTCCTTTGCCGAGTTCTTCCAGGAGATGACGGTAGTGATCGAACAGGTCATCGCCGTCCCTCTTGAGTAAGCTAGGCCAACTGTACTTGCCTGGGATCTGGCTGGGCTGGTTGTACGGCGGCTTCGTGCGCTCGTCGGCCATTTTGAGAAAGAGCAAATACGTCAACTGCTCGACGTAGTCGCCGTAGCTCATTCCATCGTCGCGGAGGACGTTGCAATAGTTCCAGAGCTTTTGGACGATTCCAGCAGAAGCCATCTACTCCTCAATCAATCCGGAATAAGCTCTCTAATGGTCCATTTTGCCAAGGCCACAGATGATAAGGCCGCTGCAGACAAGAGCAGTCCTGCAATTATAATGGTGGCGCCCCAGACAAGTTTTTGATGAAGTACTAAATAAACTCCAAGCATGCCGCAGATGAAACCGAGCAAACAAAATCCCAAGGCTACCACTACCCGCATCTTCAACTTCCAGTAATCCGGCCATGAGAGCACCGCCTTTTTTGCTCCAGACGGCGACAAGATGTCTGTTCCGAAGGCAAATGTTGTAGCAAGTAGACCAAGGGGAATTGTCGCAGTACCTAATGCCCACTTGGCATCTGAAGCAAACTGCTGGCCAACAAAAGTGGCTGGCTCTGGCCAATAAAAAGAAATCACAAAAGGCAGTCCCCCGGCCACCAATTCTGGCGAAATGAAAACTGCCCTAAGGAGCTCGATAAGCTTCCTCATTAATGATCCAAATACCGCTCGTCGTTAATCTTTCCAAACTGCTCAAAGGCTGCGCGAAAGAGCTCTTCAGGTTCGGGGTCTCGATCGAAAGCAAAGCTCTTCTGGTTTTCACTGGTCCTTATCGTGACGGTTCTTGCATCTTCAATCCCAACTACTTTTCCATTTCCGTATCCATCCGCAGCCATGAGGAGAGCCGCATCACCAACACCACCTAGCAGTGGTTCCATCATATCGTGCAGCTCCAAGGCATTTGTGGAGCCGCTGGACATTCTTGAGGCAATTTCTGCCACCTTTGTCGATATCCCCCCAGCTGATTCTTCTTTTATTGCCACTTCCTCCAGCCGACGTTTCTTCAGATACTCCTTCAGCGATTCCCAGCACGGCCCAAACAATGGATTTGGCGGCTTAACTCTTGCTTGAAGAACGGTGATCTTTTCGAGTCTTGAAAGCCGCGTTACGAATGTACGCAAGTCCGTTACAGGTTCCAATTCGCATCGTCCAAAGAAACTCTTGGGGCTTGCTTCAATCAGTTGACAAAACAATCTAGCAAACTGATCTCTTTCGAGAATGTTCCAAACGTGCTTGTAGGCGATCCCGCTGAATTCAGGGAGATAGACGAAAGGGCTTGCCCCTTCAATCAGATTTGCCACCGATTCTTGCCGAACAGAGTGAACGTCTGGCCTAACAACCTCAACGGTGCCCTCTGGCCGATACTTCGCAAGTCGAGCATACATGCCCGTAGGATGATCACCGGCCCCGAATGATTGAAAGTCAGTGAATGTATAGCGGACTCCCCTAAACTGAATCGTTGCCGATTCCCGAATGGCTTGAATGACTCCCTCGCTTGTCATATTGCCAAACTTGATAACCCGAGAGAGATAGAATCGGGAACTTGCTGCCATTTTATCCTCTTGCTAGTTCACCGCAGAATGCACGCTGGAGAATCGACTGCCGCAGGCGGTCGGCGCGGGTGAGGTTACCTTCGACGGCGGCTTCTAGTTCGTCGATGACGGATAGGCGGCGGTCAACTTCGGCGACGATCTCTTTTTGTTCGTCGAACGGCGCAAGGGAAACTGGAGCCGCTTTGAGAATGGGGCCATTGATGCCGGGACGTGTCTGACCGCGGGCATTCCCGAAGATGTGCTGTCGAGTCGCGTCATCTGCACGGAGGGCAATAGCAAGAAACTCTGAGTCAACATTGCAAGGGGCAGGAGTAATACGATAGCAGTGCTTCGTGATAATAGCCGGTTCAAGCCTTTGTGGAAGTACGCAAACACGACCAACGGTGGCCATAATCGTAATAACTACATCGCGCGGACGCGCTGCAAACTTTTCGAGGGTTTTGAATTTTGCAGGCGTGATCCGATGTTGGCGCCCCAGAGAAAACTTGCCATCGAGCACATTGTCGATCCCAATGGCTAAGATTCCATCGTCAACGAATTCAGAGTGAAGTAATTGGCTGCCAAATGGACCGCTTTGGATTGCACCAAGACACCCTGAGGCAAGTTGTTCGACTGTTGCCCACGTCCAATCTTTCGGTAGTGATGGCAAGTCATTGGTATCCGGAGAAATTGGCTCCTTGTACTTCCCTCTGCCATTCCACTTCTTACGACGCTCGACAAGGATGCGTTCGAGGAGTTTGCTGGCTGGTTCGACGTCGCGATGTTGTCTGCGCCAGTTTTCCGTCAGCTTCCCTTCGACGGCGGCTTTGAGGACGGCGGCTTTGTAGCGTTTGAGGTTGGCCTTGACTCGCTTAAGGTTGGCGACGGCTTCGTCGAGGCGAGAGAACTGCTTTTCGATCTCCGCGACGATGCGTTGTCGTTCGCAGGGGGGAGCCAGTGGAACATCGAAGTTATTGATACGCTTGAGCCCGAGATCAGGAGTGCCCACGCTCTTAATATTATGCTTGGCTTGCGACCGGACATCGGGAGTTTGCATGAGATACAGCACGTATTTCGGATCCAGTCCCTTCAATGTGGGTTTGACTAACGCAATGCTATGCAGAGCTACGAAATCAAAATCGAAGTTCTGTAAACGAGCCTCTCCGATAGTGCCAATTCGAGAATACAAGATGTCGCCCTTAGCCGGTTTGCATTTCTTCACAAATGCGACATGTTCACTTTTATCAACAGACTTTAATCTCGAAAGGTCAATCCCGTTTTCAGTGAAGTCTCGGGGGGAGATTAAGGGGATACCATTCTCCATATATTTCGGAGTTCGATGGTCCCTATCCGTGATGGAGCAGATGTCGCCTAGCTTTCTCCATTCCCAATGTTCAGGCAGTTCATGCCTCGTATAAACATCCACCGTCATGCTGCTAACGCCCAATTTAGTTCTTCAATGAGCTTATTCAGTTCGCTACCAAAGACTTGATATACTTTCCCAAGCCCACCTTCTTGAGCAAATGGCGCGTACTCGAAATCGTCCTGTTCAACCACGAGATTCGCCGCGACATGATCGCGGATCATTTCCAGCCAGTGGCGCTGTTCGTCGGTGAACTTTCTGAGCTTCTCCTGTTGAGCCAACCAGCTCTTGAAATTCGCATCTACTAATTCAGGAAAGGGCACCAACTCCTTGTCCTGATGCGTGGCGAAGCGCACGAGGGAGACGAGATCTGTGAGGATGCGCTTGCCGCTCGCTCCTTTGACCTTAGACTTTTCCAGCGCGGCGTAGGCTTGCCAGAGTTGGGATTCACTCCAGAGATAGGGCGGCTTTTCGATAGCATCGGCCAGATCCTTGATGTCCTCGAACTTCAGCCGCTGTTTGTATGGCTTGCTGTAGAGGACTTGCAGAGCGGTGATCTCGTCTTTGTGCTCTTTGATGAACTGCTCGAACGACTGCACGATGGTGCGAGCCCGCGCCAACGCGTCGGCGCTAAAGCAGGCTTCGATGACTTTATCCTGGCTGACGTGGTCGATGGTCAGTTCATTCTTCTTTTTGATGTCGATCAAGAGTTCGCGCAGCTTCGGATCGTGGAAGGGTTTAACTGCTTCGCTGATTAACGCTGCTGCGGCTTGCTGGATTTGTTGCTCGCTCGGCTTTTCGGTGCTGAACTGCTGCTTTGCTCGCTCTTCCTGCCGGTCAGGATTAACCGCTTCGACAAGTCGACGACTCAGATCTTTGAGGGAGTGCCCGCCGCTGATCTTCACAATCGCTTGTTCATCTTCCTTCGTAATCCGGTGCTCCATGCGGGCGAGGCGTCCGGCGATGCTGGTGAGTACATCTTCCTCTCTGTTCCCCAAAGCGACGGCTTGAAGTAGCTTCTCAAACGACACGCTGGGCTTCTTTTCCATCGGCCGCGCGTCCGTCTTATCCTGCTCGCAGACGCCGACGGCATCGACGATGACAAAGTGGTCTTTGGTCGTGGCGTCGGGCGTGACGGCCTTCAAATCATCCGGCTTGATGACGCGGACGCCGCGACCCTTCATTTGTTCGAAAAAGGTGCGGGATTTGACCGCGCGCATGAAAATGACGATTTCGACCGGCTTGATGTCGGTGCCCGTGGCGATCATATCGACCGTGACGGCGATGCGGGGGTGATAGCTGTTCCGAAAACTTTTGATAAGGTCCTTGGGAGTGGCCCCGGTGGTGCGATAGGTGATCTTCTGCGCGAATTCGTTGCCCTTGCCGAATTCTTCACGGAGAATTTCGACGATATTCTCCGCGTGGGCGTCGTCCTTCGCAAAGACGAGGGTCTTGGGCACTTCGGTACGGCCGGGAAAGATGTCGGTGAAAAGCTTGTCCCTGAAGGCTTTGACGATGGTGCGGATCTGGTCCGGCGCGACCACATCGCGGTCGAGCTGGTCGGGATCATAGGCGAAGTCCTCATCAAGTCTCTCCCAACGCTTTGTCCGCGTCTCCCTATTCATCAGCTGAACGCTATACCCGGCCTCAACCGTAGACCCTGCCTGCGTGATGGCCGTGAGGATACGGTACACGTCGTAATTGACGTTGACGCCGTCAGCTACGGCCTGCTCGTGGTTATATTCCATGACGAGGTTTTGATTGAAGAAGCCGAAGGTCTGCTTATTGGGCGTGGCGGTGAGGCCGATAAGGTGGGCATCGAAGTATTCCAGCACCTGCGCCTAGAGGTTGTAGATAGACCGGTGGCATTCGTCGGCGACGATGATGTCGAAGGTTTCAATTGGAATAGCGGGGTTATATTCCAACGGTTCTGGCTTCTTGAACAGCCGCTCGAGACCAGCGACCGAAGCTTCTTCGTCTTCGTCCGACAGTTCCCGACCCTTCAGCATGGAATACATGCGCTGGATGGTGCTGATGCAGACGCGCGCGGTGTTGTCGATAGAATTGCCCGCCAACCGTTGGACAATAAACTCCTGGTCAAACTTCCAATTATTATATGGGGACACATACTGCTGGAATTCCTTCAGCGTCTGATCAGCCAAATTGCCACGATCGACCAGGAAAAGAATTCTTCGCGCGCCCGCGAATTTCAACAAACGATACGCCAAGACAATTGCCAAAAGAGTTTTGCCAGACCCCGTGGCCATTTGGACCAATGACCGTCGTCTGTTATCGCGGAGCGATTGTTCAATATTCTTGATTGCCTTAGGCTTCGGAGGCCACAGATCATCGACAAGCGGGGGCATTTGCCTGAGGCGACTTAGAAAGGTAGGTGTGGATTCGGCGGCGACCGATGCTCCACCAAGATTGTTTGGCATTTCAGAACGCTCTGGCAGCCAGGAAGCAAGCGTTCCGGGTCGATGGAAACTGAAGACATGTCGGCTGCGTGGCTCGGGATCGAGGCCATTGGTGAAGCGCGTTTCGACTCCTGTGCTTTGATATAGAAATGACAGCGGTCGGATATGGGCCGGGAGAGAGTGGGGAAGACCTTTGCTATATTTCTCAGCTTGGATTTCGACGCCGGTCAGCGGGAAGCCTTCTTTCTTGGCCTCTATGACTCCTGCCGCCTTTCCATCTATATAGAGCAAATAGTCCGCGAAGCCGTGGCCGCTGGCGAGAGGGAAATTGGTGAGCGCAATACCTCTTGCGACGCTGACATTCGCTGCTCTGGTGTCTTGAATTACCCAGCCTGCTTCTTTCAACGCCTGATCAATCTTCTCGCGTGCTTTATCTTCCGGGGTCGGCATGCCCAACGCCTCTCCGAAACCAGAATCGGCCAGCTGGTCATTCGAATGAATAGCGGAGAGGCTTACCCATTTTCCCTAAAGAAAGCAATCATTCTGATGGTGGGGGCTGGTTGGACAGGTCTGGTTGGTCTGTCTGGTTTGTCTCGTCTATCTGGTCTGTCTGGTTGGTTTCGTTTGTCTGGTTGGTTTGGTCTGTTTCACCGGCGCTTTTGTCGTGAACTCGGGCATTAGCTAGTCGCGCGGCATCGGCTTCGCGCCGATGCTGAGAGGCTGGGTACCAACCAAGGAGGCACTTATGACAGCCACACGATCGACGTACACGTATGTAATTACCGCATTCCTGCTCGGATTTGGCTTGGGCGGGCTTTCGTTGCATGTGGCATCAGCGCAAGGAGTGTTGGGGTTGAAGACCTCCGTGAGCCAGATCGGGAGTTCCCTGGTCGAGATGCAGAAGAACGTGGATGACCTGCAAAAGCATATAGGCGTGATCAAGCAAGTGAAAGAACAGTTGTCCTCCCTCTCCCCAGCCGGTGGGGAAGCCGGTAAAATGGACGGTGATTCCCTCAAGCAATTGGTTCCCGGAATGGGCAAATAACCTGGTCGTTGGTCTGGTTGGTCTCGTTTGTCTGGTTGGTTTGGTTGTCTGGGATGGGAAGTAGGCGTCCTCCGAGAGCGCGACGAGGTACACGTCAGTGTGTCAGACGATCTTTATTCGTTCAAAGTCGACACCGGCGGGTGGTGGAGGGGATTTGAGCTTCATGCCTTTGAGGGCGTCCACCACCCGGTCGGCGACGACGAGGTTCCGGTACCACTTGTGGTTCGCCGGCACGATATACCAGGGCGCATAGTCCGTGCTGGTGGCTGAGAGCACGTCTTCGAATGCCTTCATATAGTCGTCCCAGAGCTTCCGCTCTTCTAGGTCGCCCTCGTTGAACTTCCACCGTTTCTCGGGATCGCGAAGGCGAGCTTCCAGTCGCTCTTTTTGTTCGTCTTTAGAGATGTGCAAAAAGAACTTGAGGATCGTGGTCCCGTTCTCGGCCAGCATGTCTTCAAAGTTGTTGATCTGGATGAACCGCTGGCTCGCCACTTCTTCTGAAATCATCCTGTGGACCCGCGTAATGAGCACATCTTCATAATGGGACCGGTTGAAGATGCCGATGTGTCCTTTGGGCGGCACTTCGTGATGGACGCGCCAAAGAAAGTCGTGGGCGAGTTCGCTGTTGGAGGGGGTCTTGAACGTGGCTACCCGGCACCCTTGCGGATTCACGCCCGACATGACGTGCTTGATCGTGCCATCCTTCCCGCTTGTGTCCATCCCTTGGAGTACGATGAGCAACGATCGGTTTGCATTGGCGTAGAGGTACTCTTGAAGGCGGTCGAGTTTGGCCGTGAGTTCCGCGGTGATTGTCTTGACCTGCTCCTTCCCCTGATTTGTCTTTTCGTACTCGCCCGTGTCGCTGGGGTCATACTTGTCTAAGTTCAGCTTCGAGTCTGACTTGACACGATACTCCTTCATGGCCGCCGCCTCCCGCTCAATTGCTTGTGACTGAGCGAGATTCTACTCTTTGTCTGGTTTGTCTTGTTTGTCTGGTTTATTTGGTTGGTCTGGTGGGAAGGCAAGAAAAGCGACAGTGGCAGGAAGGTCTATCTTGTCTATCTGGTTCCTTTGGTTTGTTTCGTTTGTCTGGTTGGAAGAGCAGGAGGAGAGGAGGGGGGTGGGAAAGGGACTGATAGAAGAGCCTGCTGCTATTTCACTCCCCCTTTATTCACCTCTCCTGTATTGCCTGAGCCGATGGGGTAGCTGGCGATGCCGTCAGATACGTCGCAGGCTGTGCTTGTGCTCGTCAGGCGGCGGCTGAGCGTTTAACGCGCACGTCGACCTTCAGGCCGGCATGGGTCAGCATGGTGATGAGACTATCCACACTGAATAGATCGATTTTCCCGCGCATGAGGTCGCTGATTCGAGGTTGCGTTACACCGAACCGCTCGGCCGCCTGCTTCTGGGTCATGCCCTTTTCTCGGACAAACTTCTCTAGCTCCACCATGAGCATCGCCCGCACTTTCAGATTGGCCGCCCCCTCAGCACCAAATCCCAAATCCTGAAAGACATTGCTCGTCGCCGCGCGGTTCTTCATCTACTTCACTCCCGATTTATTCACTTCTCCCGTGTTGGCTGAGCCGATGGGGTAGCTGGCGATGCCCATCTCGTTCAGGATCTCGATCAGGTAGGTCTCGGCTTCTTTTTTGGTGCGCTTGCCTGGTCGATTGAAGAAGTCTTCCCACCGGCCGTTGTAGTCGTCCTTCACATGGACGCCGTCTTTGCCGATGTGTTTCTCTACCGGCAGCTGCATCAGGTAATCATCCACGTCGATCCCGATCGTCTTGAACTGCTGATAAAAGGTTTGGGGAAACACATGATGCAGGTGTGTGCGCACATCGGCGCGCGTCTTGACGATCTCGTCTTTCGAGGATTTTGATTTGTCCTTCTTGCCTCCGGGTGGCGGTCCGCTCGGGGCTGAAGCCGGCTGGTCTTGAGCGGGTTCGGCGGCCGGCCTGTCCGGCTCTTCATCTTTGTAGAGCGCTCCAATATAGTTTGGTGCCCCTTCGCCTTCTTTGGGTTTGTCGAAACAGTAGGCGATGGTCGGATCGCCGGGTTTCGGCTCTGTGTGGCTGAATTGGTAGGCGCTGCCCGAATCGATCATGGCCTTGCAAGCGGCGGCGGCACTCCCGTACTGGCCGCCCGAACTGTTGGTCCAGCCGGCATGGCTGGAATGGCTCAGGCCGATGAGCAGGAATGTGATGAGCCAGGCGGTCGTCTTGGTAGTGGTCATGTTTGTTTCGTTTATGTCGTTTGTTTGGTTTATTTGGTTTATCTCGGCGGGGATGGGAACAAGATTTGTAACGGCTCCAGCACCTGGCATTTTGCGGGGGCCAGCATACCCTGCTGCATTCAAGAATCCAATACGGCGACGCGATCGTGAGACCCAACCTGCCACATACCATGTCGCCGGTCTACTTAAGCCATGCTACTATGACATGAACTATGGCGATTGAAGACGAGAGCCAGCCTGCCGAAGAACCTGCCATCGCTGCCCCGCCGCCGGATCTCAGCGATTGGGCCACGTGGCCGGATGAGAAGTTGCTGGATCTTCGGCTCTGCGACCTCGATCTCAAGATTGCCGGCAGCAATCTGGAGGAGCGCATCGCGCAGCTGTACCGCGAACTCGAGGAGCGCGGCCTCAGCTTTCGTCCCCATTTCTGGCTGTCCGACGAATGGTTTTGTCCGGACGATGTGCCCGGCATCGCGATCCCGTTCTATCTCGCCCATCCCCGGCTCGCCAAGCTCGAACTGACCCAGATACTCGAAGTCGAAGGCGGTGAGGCCGACTGGTGCATGCGCATCCTGCGGCATGAGGCGGGCCATGCTATCGAAAACGCCTTCAAGCTGCGGCGGAAGCGGCAGCGGCGCGAATTGTTCGGCAACAGCTCGGAGCCGTATCCCAACGATTATTCTCCCAAGCCCTATAGCAAGAGCTTCGTGCTGCATCTCGACTCCTGGTACGCGCAAAGTCATCCCGACGAGGACTTTGCGGAAACCTTTGCCGTCTGGCTGACGCCCAATTCTCAATGGAAGTCGCGCTATGCCGGATGGCCTGCGCTGAAAAAGCTACAGTATGTCGATCAGCTCATGCAGAGCTTGGTGGGCCGGACTCCGCTCAATCTCTCAACCGAAGAAGTCGATCCGCTCCGGCGCCTGCGGACCACGCTGCGCCGGCATTACAAGAAAAAGCGCCGGCATTACGGGGTCGAGCATCCGGCGTTCAATCCCCGGGACCTGCAGTGGTTCTTCTCCGATAAGCCGGAACATGCGGGCAACATGACGGCGGTCCGCTTTCTCATGAAGATCCGGAAGCCGGTGCGCCGTCTCGTCGCCGGGTGGACGGGGGTGTATCAATACACGATCGACCAGGTCTTCGAAGACATGATCGCGCACTGCCGCCCGCGGAACCTTCGTCTCGCGGTGCCTGAGGAGCAGGCCAAACAGGAGTTCACGGTCTTCCTGACCGTGCAGGCGATGAATTACGTCCACACCGGCGGCCGGCGGGTGGCGTTATGAAACCCCTCAAGGTCCTGGTGCTGATGCACAAGCAGCTCGTGCCGCCTCAGGACACCTCCGGCCTCGACACGCACAACGCCCCATGGAAGACCGAGTTCGACGTCCTGACGACCCTGCGGCACATGGGCCATGAGGTCGATCCGTTGGGGGTGGACAGCGATCTCGGCATCATCCGCAATGCCATCGATGCCGGGAAACCCCACATCGTCTTCAATTTGCTGGAAGCCTTCCACAACGTCAGCCTCTTCGAGCCGCACGTGGTGAGTTATCTGGAATTGCTGCGGATTCCCTATACGGGCTGTAACCCGCGCGGCCTGCTGCTCGCCAAGGACAAGGGGCTGTCGAAGAAGCTGCTGGCGTATCACCGTATTCCGATGCCCGACTTCGCCGTCTTTCGCCGGGGACGCAAGGTCCGGGTGCCGAAGCGCCTGACCTATCCCCAGATCGTCAAATCGCTGACCGAGGAGTCGTCGCTCGGCATCTCGCAGGCCTCGGTCGTCGAGGACGAGCAGAAGCTGTGCGACCGCATCCGCTTCATCCATGAGAGCGTCGGCACCGATGCGCTGGTCGAACAATTCATCGACGGCCGCGAACTCTATGTCGGGGTGATGGGCAATCAGCGGTTGCGCGTGCTGCCGGTGTGGGAAATGCAATTTACCAAGATGCCCGACGACGTCCACCGGATCGCCACGGCGCGGGTCAAATGGAACCAGACGTACCAGGAGAAACACGGCATTCAGACGGTGGAACTCAAGGACGCGCCCGACGGCGCCATCGAGCGCGTCCGGCATCTCTGCGAACGCGTCTACCGCGCGCTGGACTTGAGCGGCTATGCGCGGATCGATTTACGGCTGGCCAAAGACGGCCGGATCTATGTGCTCGAGGCCAATCCGAATCCGCAAATCGCCCAGGGGGAAGATTTCGCCGAATCGGCCAAACAGGCCGGCATGCCGTACGAGAAGCTGCTCCAGCACATTCTCACCCTCGGTCTTCAGTGGCAGCCGGAATCGTATGGGTAATCCGGCTGGGGCGTTCCCACGATCCGTCTACAGTGAATAGTTTCCGGTTTTCTTGCTGATGTATTATCAGAAAGGTCGAACTCTAGAGAGGTGACTCGTGCTGGTACATATCGTGGCCGACTATGGAACCGGCGACCTCGCTTTTGCCGAGGTGGTGCAGCGGATCAAGTCGCACCTGCCGGATGCCGAACTGGTCTCCGTGCCGGTCCCGGCCTTTTCCACCATCGCGGCCGGATTCTGTATCGCTCAATTGGGCCTCCATGCCGCTCCGCCCGGCACCTTGATCTATCACAACGTGGCGCCGCGCGAGGACGATCCGGCGGCCCGGTCCGGCAACGCGGGCGAACGATTGGCCTATGCCCGGCTTCCGACGGGGGTCCGGGTGATCGGCGTCAACGCCGGCTATGCCCTGTCGTTTATCAAGGATGTTGCGGAGAAATTCAGGTGGGCGGCTTCCCCGGCGGAAGGCAGCCAGTTTCGCTCACGGGACGTCTTCCCCCAGGCGGCCGCCGCCATCGCCCTGGGACTGCCCACGGCGCTGGGCGACGAGATCGACCGCCGTTCGCTGCCGGAGCCTCCGTCCTCCGTGATCGCCTATGTCGATGGGTATGGCAACCTCAAGACCACCATCGCCTACGATGCCAAGAAGGTTCGTCCGGGGAAGCGCATCCGGGTGCGCATCAACGATCAGATGCATGAGGCGACGGTGAGTGACGGGGCCTTTGCCGTGCCGCACGGCGACCTGGCGTTTGCACCGGGGAGCAGCGGCTGGCCGCTTCGCAATGGCGTCGATGTCCGCTGGGTGGAGGTTTTTCTCCGCGGCGGCAATGCCTGGGAGCTGTTCGGCAGACCGGCGGTCGGCTCCGCCATCTCGATCGAGTAGCGTGTGAGACGTACGACGTTAAACCGACCGTTATGTTCTGCGGAGGGGTCTGAAGATACTTGCGAGCAGCGCTAGTGACGGTTATGGCCGTTCCCTGTAGAATAGCCGCCATGACAGCATCCTCCTCACTCTTCGATCAGAACGGATCCCGTCGTCCAAGCAAGCTTGGTCGCCAGCTGGAGCTGAGAAAACTCGAAGCAGCGCGGCAACTCACTCCGGAACAGCGGCTATTGCTGGCACTCGAACTCTCTGATGCAGCCGCCGTCTTGCACAACGCGTGTTCCAAGAAGCGCTAATTCAGAGCCTCACGCAACTTGATCGCGCCAAGAGCGGTGGATACCTTCGAGACTTCGCATTGATTGGAGGATTTGCCGTCGCGGCATGGGGCGTGCCGCGAGCGACCCATGATCTTGACTTCGCGGTTACGACCGGGTCCGTCGACCCTCACGCGGCGGCAGCCTTCTTGGGAGGGCGGTATGCCGCAGGCGATCCGGATGATCCATTGCAGGGCGTGATCCATCTCTCCGTTGGGCAGGATCATGCCTCTGTTCCACTTCAATTGGTAGTCTTCCCGCCGTCTTTTGCCGACATGATTTTTCGACACGTTGAGCGGTTACCGGTTAGGGATCGAATCGTTCCTGTCGTCAGTTGGCAGGTCCTTATTCTTCTTAAACTGTACGCGGATGGCCCTCAAGATAGGCTCGACGCCCGGCAGATTCTCAAGGCGAGGCATCCACAGCAGGATGAACTGCAGTTAATGACGGGTATGGCGGAGTCTGTTGAGTTGTTAGAACCGTGGCTGGCTCTTTTGGACTCGCACCAGAAGGAGTAACCGTCCATCGGCGGTGCGGCGGCTTTTAAGCTCGAGCCAAGGTGCATACTCTAAGCCTCCTCCGTCCTCCTTTTATTCCCTCCGGGCATCCATTAAGATAGCCCACGCGTTACGCTCACCATGAGGCTCTTTCGTTGAAAGCCAAGACCAGCTTTTCCTGCCAGGCCTGCGGGCATCAGGCCCCCCGCTGGCTGGGCCGCTGCCCTGATTGCAGCGGCTGGAATACCATGAAAGAAGAGCGGCAGGCGCCGACCGGCAAGGGCCGGCCCGCGCCGATGAAGCTCGCCCAGGCGCAGGCCACGCCGATCGCCGACATTGAAGTGGTCGGCGAGGATCGGCAGCTCACCGGCATCGGCGAGTTCGACCGCGTGCTCGGCGGCGGCGTGATTCCCGGCTCGGTGATCCTGATCGGCGGCGATCCCGGCATCGGCAAGACCACGCTGCTGCTGCAGGCCTTGCCGCGGCTGGGCTCCAAGGACGCGCCCGTGCTCTATGTGAGCGGCGAGGAGTCGCCGCGCCAGATCAAGATGCGCGGCCAGCGGTTAGGGATCGAGCATCCCCATTTGCTGATCCTGGCCGAAACCTCGCTGGAGCAGATCTTCAAGATGGTCCACGAGACCAAGCCGGCTGCGATGGTCGTGGATTCCATCCAGACGGTCTACACCGAGCAGATCACCTCGGCGCCGGGGAGCATCAGCCAGGTGCAGGAGGTGGCCGGCCAGCTCATGTGGTTTGCCAAGCGGGCCGGGGTGCCCGTCTTCATCATCGGCCATGTGACCAAAGAGGGCGCCATTGCGGGGCCGCGGCTGTTAGAACATATCGTCGATACGGTGCTCTATTTCGAAGGGGACAAGGGGCATAGTTACCGGATCCTCCGCGCGGTGAAGAATCGATTCGGCAGCACGAACGAAATCGGTGTGTTTGAAATGAAGGACGGCGGGCTCGAGGAAGTCAGCAATCCCTCGGAATTGTTCCTGGCCGAACGGCCGCAACGGACGACCGGATCGGTCGTCGTCTCGAGCCTGGAAGGCACGCGTCCCATCCTGGTGGAGTTACAGGCATTGGTCTCGTCCACCAGCTACGCCATGCCGAAGCGGATGGCCAACGGCGTGGAATTGAACCGCGTCTCCCTCTTGCTCGCCGTCATGGAAAAACGGCTCGGCATGCATCTGTCGGGACAGGACGTGTACGTCAATGTCGTGGGCGGGATGCATATCGATGAGCCGGCGATCGACTTGGGCATCGTGGCCGCCGTCACCTCCAGCTTGCGCGAAGTGGCCGTCGAGCCGGGGCTGTTGGTCCTTGGCGAAGTCGGCCTGGGCGGCGAAGTGCGGGCGGTGAGCCAGGTGGAGCTGCGCATTCGCGAGGCGGCAAAGATGGGATTCAAACGCTGCCTCCTCCCGGAGCGGAACCTGGCCAAGCTCGAACCGCTCGACGGCATCGAACTCATCGGCATCAACGAAGTGGGAGAGGCTCTTGATATTGTCCTGGCGTAACGCCGCAGCGCACATCACGCATCACGCGCCACGATTCAGCGTCACCCGTCACGCGTTACGCGTCACGGCCCTGTGTCTGATGCTGGCCGGCTGCGCGTCGGTGACGCCGACGGAGGATCTCTCGCTTAAGCGGGCGACGGCCGAGGAATTGACGCAGCTCCTGCGCCAGCGCGAGGCGGCCATCCAGTCCATGAAGGGCTTGTTCACCGCCAAGGTGCGCGGCGGGCTCATTCCGATTGCGACCCGGGTTGAAGGGGCGGTCTACTATCGCCGTCCGAACGCCATGCGGATCAGAGGCTTTACGGCCATCGGCAGCGAGCTGTTCGAGTTCGTGCAAGTGGACGAGGTCTATAAGCTGCGGTTGCCGACGATGGGGCGCGTGCTGGCGGGTCGCCGGTCGGAGACGAGCGAGATGGGCAAGCTCGCGCGGCCCTTTCAGTTGAGCGTCTGGGCCATGAGCGGGATGCTCGGCACCGGCACGATCGCCAACGGCGAGACCGTCACCTTGACGGAAGACGGGGAGCGGTATCGCCTGGACGTCTATGACCATGCCACCGGCGAGGCCCTGCTGATCCGGCGCCTCTGGTTCGACCGGCAGGACTTCCTGGTCGTGCAGGAGGATCGCCTGACGCAGGCCGGCGACCTGGATGCCCGGATCCGCTACGAAGATTTTCGCGTGATCGAGCCCGCCGATCCTGTCCCCGTGCAAGCTAGATCCGGCGGAGAGACGCCGTTGCTGCGTCCGTTCAAGATTTCGCTCGAGGACGGCCGCGGACAGGGCAGCGTCCAAGTCACGTTCCACGAGATCCTGCCCAATCAGGTGTTGAAGGTGGAAGAACTTGGACAGGTTTCCTGAGCAGCCATGAAACTGCTGGCGGTTGAAACGGCCACCTCGTGGCAAAGTGTCGCGATCCTGGATGAGGACCGGGTCCTGGCGCGGCAGGATCAGGAGGCGGCCGGCACGCAGGCGACATTGCTCTTGCCCGCCATCGACGGATTGTTGAAAGAGACCGGCCTGCGGTTGACGGATTTGGACGGGCTCGTTTGCTCCATCGGGCCCGGTTCCTTTACCGGCATCCGGGTGGGGGTGGCCACCTGTCTCGGATTGCGCGCGGCGACCGATCTGCCGCTGGCCCTGGTGCCCACGTTGGAAGCCCTGGCCTGGACCGTCAAGGATGCGGAGCTTCCGATCTGTCCCGTCCTGACCAGCCGCAAAGGCGAAATCTATTGGGGGCTCTTCCGCTGGACAGAGGGACGGCTGGAGCGGATCCTCGTCGAACGGGTCGGATCGCCCGAGGCGCTGGCTCAGAGCCTCACCGGGCCGACGAGATGCCTGGGAGACGGCTGGGCCTCCATGGAATCGGACCTGCGCGCCGCGCTCCCTCCCTCCCTCAGCATTGCCGTCGTGCCGTTCGCGAAGCCCTCGGCCGTCGCGGTCGGGATGCTCGGCCGGGAGAAACTGCGGCAGGGAGACGTGGCCGGGGACTCGGTCGCGCCCTTCTATGTGCAACGGGCGGAAGCGGAACTCAAGTACGAACAATCCGGAGGGGTCTCGCCTGTGGCGCGCCGTCAGGAACGCGTGGCCCGCAAAACGGCGGAGCGGCTGGCGAGAGGGCGCCGGACGAGGAAGTCTGATGGGAAATAATATTGTGATTCTGCCGGCTTCCGCGGATCGGCTGGATGATATTTTACGGTTGGAGGAGACTTGCTTCTCGGCTCCCTGGACGCGCAAAATGATGGAGGCTGAACTCACCGGCAATCCTTTCGCACACTTTCTGGTGGCACAGGACGGCACCGGCGGGATTGTCGGCTATCATTGTTTTTGGATCGTCTTTGAAGAACTGCGTTTGATGAATTTGGCTGTCTGCGAGTCGATGCGCCGGAACGGGATTGCGCGGGCCCTGGTCACCGAGGCTCTGCAGAAGGGCCTGGCCCAGGCCGCCACTCGGGCGGTTCTCGAAGTCCGGGCTTCCAATCAGGCCGCACGCACACTCTATCAACTCATGGGGTTCACGACGGTCAGCACACGCCCTCAGTATTATTCACATCCGGTCGAAGATGCCATTCTCATGGAAATGGAGCCGCTCGTCGTGATTCCCCCTGCGCCCTCCGGCGGCCGCCCCCATCACGGAGGGAACCCGGTCTCAGCTCACTAACCTTTTTGAGGAGGTGTAGCAATGCTGACGGAACATATGATTGCCGAACGGCTTCGCCAATCAAACCATGAATTCCGGCAACTGGAAGAATCGCACCATCGCCTCGATGCCGAACTGAACGAACTCCAGAGACGCCACGTGCTGACCCCGGCCGAAGAACTCGTGAAAAAACGAATGCAGAAAGAGAAACTCGCAAAGAAAGACCAGCTGGCGGCGTTCATTCGCGGGTATCGCGACCACGAGATGGAACACGCCGCGCATTAAGAAGGAGTCGTCATGGTCGCCGGCGCCCCCGGCGACCACAGACCGCCGTCATGGCCCAGATCCTCAATCCGCTTGCCGCCCATATACAGACCGTCAAGCGGCGATTGATCATCATCGGCGCAACGATCGTGGTCGCCCTCATCGTCAGCTTTTCGTTTTCGTCCGAAATGGTGGCCTGGCTGAACCGGCCGTTCCCGAACCAGTTGGTGTTTTATGGACCGACCGAGGCGCTGTTCGCCTCGCTCAAGGTGTCGCTGCTCTCGGCGATCATCCTGTCCCTGCCGGTCATTTTTTATCAGGGCTGGAAGTTCATCGAACCGGCGCTCTTGCCGAAGGAGCAACGCTGGGCCATCCCGCTGTTCCTGTTGGCCGGCGGCCTCTTTGCCTTGGGCCTGGTCTTCTGCAATCTGGTGATCCTGCCGCTGGTCATCGACTTTTTTGTGAGCTTCGGGTTGGACCGTGATATCACGCCGCAGTTAGGCGTGGGCACCTATATCGACTTCAACGTCAAGTTCCTGCTGATCTTCGGGATCACGTTTGAATTGCCGCTGGCGATGACCTTGCTCGCGATGGCGGGAGTCGTGACGGCGGAAGTCTTCGCCCGGTACCGGAAGCATGCGATTCTCCTCTGTCTCGTGATCTCGGCCATTGTCACGCCGGATGCCACGTTGTTCACCATGTTGCTGATGGCCGTGCCCATGATGGTGTTGTATGAAATCGGCATCATCGGCGCCCGGATGTTCGGACGCACAGGCACGCCGGGCGGCATGGATTTGCCGCTGGATCCCGATCTGCCCATAGGCACGGCGGGCACCAGAGTCCGATGAAGAAAGGAGGCGCGTGCATGCAGGGACTATCGCCCAGGCTTCTGGCCGCCATGTGCGGCGGGATTCTTCTGATGGCTGCCGCGGCGGCCGGCGCGGAAGCGCCGCCTTCCGGAGGGATTCCGCAGCCCCACGCGCCGGCGCCTGGATCGGCGGGCGCCCCCGGTCCCATGGACGAGGCGGCGGTGAGCGTCCAAGCGTTGACGATGGCCGGCCGGGATACGGTCTATGCCGGCTCGTTCGGCCTCGGTATTTTCCGCAGCCGCGATCGCGGGGCGAGCTGGTCTCCGGCGGGCAGCGGCGTCTCCGATCCTTTCATCTTAAGCCTGGCCACGGGGAAAGACGGGGTGCTCTATGCCGGCACGTTTCGGGGCGGCGTCTTCCGCTCCCGCGATGCCGGACAGACCTGGCAGCCGATCAACGGAGGCTTGAAGCGCTTCGAAGTGAAGGCTCTCCTGGTGGCGGGCGATGATCTGTATGCCGGCACGGGGGACGGGGTGTATCGGCTCAATCCAAAGGACGATCGCTGGTCGGTCGTGACCAGCGGCCTCGATGATATCCTGGTGCATTCCCTCGCGCGGTCGGCCGACGGCACGCTGTTCGCGGGCACCTCCGGCAAAGGCATTCTGCGCTTCAAGCAACAGGCCTCCGGTTGGACGCGCATGCCGCATGGCTTGAAGGATCATGAGGGAATGATCGAGAATTTTATCCGTGTGCTGGCCGTCGATCAGGACCAAAGCCTGTTCGCCGGCACGTTCGACGGCGGCGTGTTCCGGAGCGCGGACGGCGGCGCGACGTGGCGGCCGATCAGCCGCGCTTTACCCAACGACTCGATTCGCGGTATTGTCCTCACCGATCAGGGCGTGGTCGTGGCCACGGGCCACGGCATTTTCAAAACCGTCGACCAAGGTCGCCAGTGGACCCCCGTCAATAAGGGCCTCACGAACCTGTCGATCCAAGTCCTCATCGGATCGGGAACCGGCGGCTTCTACGCCGGCACGAGTTCGGGAGTCTTTCGCAGCGATGACGGACAGTCCTGGGTCGCGGTCAATCAAGGCTTGGAAGGCGGGATGGCCCCTCCGCCCTTCCTCTTTCGATAAAGAAAGGATGTATTCATGGCGGACGTGAGCGAGAAGACGACAGCCACCATCGCGGTGAGCAGCAAGGGCCAGCCGTTGGGAGAGATCGTGCTGCGATTCTTTCCCGAAGTGGCGCCGGGTCACGTCAATAATTTCGTGAAGCTGGCGAAGGAAGGATTTTACAACGGCACCACGTTCCATCGCGTGATTCCCGGGTTCATGATCCAGGGCGGCGACCCCAACAGCAAGAATGCGGACCGTGCCTCGCACGGGATGGGCGGACCGGGGTATAAGGTGAAGGCCGAATTCAACAGCAAGCCGCACAAACGCGGGGTCGTGTCCATGGCGCGCTCCAACGATCCGGACAGCGCGGGTTCCCAGTTCTTTATCTGCGTCGCGGATGCCAATTTTCTCGACTGGCAGTACACCGCTTTCGGCGAAGTGGCGAGCGGGATGGACGTGGCGGACAAGATCGTGGGCATGAAGCGCGACGGACGGGACAATCCGCTCGAGCGCGTTGAGATGACGGTCACGGTCAGCGAGTGATCAAGGCGTGACCTGTGATCAGTGATGGGTGAGCAGTTGTGGCAGAGGAGATCGGGTCCGGGGCTTCGTCGATCACGCATCGCGCCTCACGCATCACTTCTTCTGTTCCTGCTCCTCGCGGCGTGCGCCATTCCGCAGGTGCCCTCCCGCATCATCTACGAGGATCCCGTCAATTACGTGCGGCTCGAGCGCGATCCCGCCGTGCTGCCGGAATGGCCTCCCAGCCACCATGCGCACCCGGCCATCATGGATCCGGCGTTCGTGCGCACCCTCCTGGCCGGTCTGAGGATCCAGGAACACCGTCTGGCCGTGCAGCGATGGATTCAAGGGGAGGCGCCGTTCGTTCCGGCTTTCAGCGACGAGGAAGTGGAGTTGTTGTCCGTGCAGGTGTCGGAAGCGCTGGCCGAGGCGGACTATAATGAGCGCGTCACGTTTTATCTCAGCCAGCCGCAGACCTCCGCCAGGCGGATCATCACCTCGGGCGGGCTGTACGTCCAGGATTCAAAACTCCATGTGCTCCTGGGCAATTGGCAGATCGTCTACGGCATTCCTACCTACGGCATGATCTATGACCGTCGCTATCCCATGCGGCCGACCGCGGCGAAGGGCTTCGATCTGTTTTTTGAGCAGCGGGATGCCGCCACTCATGTCAAAGGCAGCTGGATCGACAGCCTCTTCGCCAATTCCACGGATGAACTCGTGATCGATTTGAACAAGGTGACGCGTCCGGAGCCGGCGCCGATCGTCCTGCCCATCACGTGACGCCCGCCGTTCGGTCGGGCCCGAACGACCGTGGACTGAGGACGTGCCGGCTGCGGCGATAGGCCCGGTGACGCTTCTCTGCGCCCGGGCTAGCGCATCGTCGGATCGATCTGCAACTGCGCGCTGCCGCCGGCCGCATAGGCGAGGGTGACTTCCGCGATCTTGTAGTCGTACTGGGCTTCAGCCAGTTTCGTCTGAGCCATCGTGACGGCCACTTCCGACTGCGTGACTTCCACGATCGATCCCAACCCCAGCTTGTACCGCTGTCTCGCGAGGTTCAGCGCCTCTTGCGCGGTCCGGACCTGCTCCTCCGCCAGCTTGATTTGTTGCGCGAAGGTGATGGTGTCGAGGTAGGCGTTCGTGACTTGCTGGGTCAGCGCCTGTTCGACGTTGAGGCTTTGGGCATTGGCGGCTGCTTCCAGCGCGCCGGCTTCTTTCACCTGGTTCTCGATCAGGCCCCCTGTGAAAATCGGCATGGAGACTAATCCGCCGGCGGCCCACCAGCCGCCGGTCTGCACGTTGCGGGTCGAATCAAAGGTATCATAGTAACCGCCGCTCGCGATCGCCGAGACGGTGGGGAGGTACTGGCTCTTCATGGCCCGCTTTCTCGCCTCGGCTGACGCCGTTTGCTCTTTGGCGCGTTTCACCTCGGGGTGCGCCAGGCTGTCGGCCACCAAATCGCCGAGCGCGCGCGGAGGACGGATGTCGATGGCGACGTCTTCCAGCGTATAGTCGCGTTCCCCCTGCACGCCCATGGCTCGATTCAGGTCCGCAAAACTCGCCTTGAAATCATTGCGGCTGCGCACCAGCAGAGATTCCGCATTGACGAGTTCGACGCGGACCAGGCTCACATCGAGCTTCGATTTGAGCTGTTGGCGATAGAGCGTTTCCACCTGGCCCGCGATGATGCCGCGTTCCCGGACCGTCTCCTCGGCAATGCGGACCAGCCGTTGGCGCTTCAAACTATTCAAGTAGCTGCGTTGGATGTTCACGATGACGAGCGCCCGGCGGGCGTTCACATCCTGCTCTTGCGCGCGTTCGCCGTACTGCGACGACGCCACCAGATTGCTGGTATAGCCGAAATCGTAGATCCGTTGGCTGGCGAGGACCCCGGCGGTGTATTGGCTCAAGTTCGGCTGGATCAATCCTCCGGCCGGTGTGACGAACCGGGCGTTGATTCTGGCGGACCCGGCGGCGCTGTCCGCGTTCGCATAGACTTGCGGGTAATAGAGCGACTTGGTCTGCTCCGTGCGCGCGGTCGACGCCAGCAGGCCGGCGTTGCCCTCCTGGACGATCGGATGGTTCTGCAATCCCGTTTCCAAGGCCTGTTGAAGACCGAGAAAGCGCCCTTTGCCGGTGACGTCGGACGGATCTGCCGGCTGAGCTCCGGCGACGGCGGAGGTCAGCGCCACGCTCAGTATGGTGGCCGTGAAGAGGTAGTGCGTCATGGTGTGACTCCTGGTTGATGAGGCACGGAAGCGGTCGGAGCAACCGGGCCGGGAGCCGTCCCGGCGGAGCGCCGCTCGAATTTTTGATGGGCCGGTAGGCTGGCCGGCAGTTGAAAGGGAGCCGGTTGCACGGGGCTTCCTTCGCGCAGTTTGCGCTTCCCGACCACGACGACGTCTTCGTCGCCGGCGAGGCCGGCGGTGATCTCGATCCATTTTCCGTCGGTCAGGCCGGTTTGGACGGGGACGGACTTGGCTTGGCCGTGATCCACGACGAACAGGGTGGGGCCCTTTTGTCCGGTGGTGACCGCCTGCGGCGGGAGAACCAGCGCGTTCGGAATCTCCCGCAAGGCCAAGCGGAGTTCTGCGAAGGTGCCCGGCCGCAACGCATGATCCCGGTTGGGCAGATCGACTTCGACCAGTAGGCTGCGGGTGGAGGGGTCCAGCGCGTGGGTCGTGCGCGTCACCAGGCCGGCGAACGAGCGGTCGGCTTGTTCCTTGAGCACAACCGTCGCGGAGGTCTGTCCGGGCCTAATCCAGAGCGCGTCATCCTGCGGCACATTGGCGTAGACCCGCACGGTGTCCAGATCCATGATGGTGAACAGGGGAATGGCGGTCGTCGCCGATGAGGTGGCCACCTGGATCAAGGCGCCGGGATCCGCGAAGCGGGCGGTAATCACGCCGCCGTAGGGCGCGCGCACTTTCGTATAATCGCGCATGGCCGCGCGCTGCTGCATGAGATTCTTCGCGCCCTGGGCGGCCGCTTCCGCGACGTCCACGTCCTGCTTGGCGATCACGTCGGGCGATTCCTTCCAGACGTTCGCCAGCCGTTGATGCGTGAGCCGTTTGATTTTGTAATCGGCCACGGCCTGCTGATACTGCTCTTCCACTTCCGGGGCGTCGATGATCGCGACCACCTGATCCTTCTTGACGTGATCGCCCTTGTCCGGGCCGATCCACTTCAAATAGCCGGAGACCTTGGCATAGAGCGTCGTCTGGTACCGCGGCGAGATATTGGCGGGCAGGGTGATCGTGTAGCGCAGGGTTTGCCGGACCGGTTTGGTCACCTGCACGTCGACGGGATGGGTCGGATCGACTTCCGCGCCCTTGTCATGAGATGCGGCGGAAGGGGCCGGTGACTTCGCCGGCTGATCGTTGCGCTGGCAGCCGGCCGCCGCCAGCAGGACGAGCAGGAGGACCATCGGTGGTGTGATCATGCGCTTACAATTCCTCCTGGGCGGGCGGCGCCGCCGCCGGCATCCGCCTCGAGAGCACCATGGCATGCATGACCGGCACCACCAGCAACGTCATCAGCGTGGAGACGGCCAGCCCGCCGACGACGGCACGGGCCAACGGCACCATCGTTTCGTTGCCTTCTCCGAATCCCAGGGCGAGCGGCAACAGCCCCAGGATCGTGGCCAGCGCGGTCATCAGAATCGGCCGGATGCGCCGTTTCCCGGCTTCCAGCACGGCCCGTTCGGCCGAGGCGCCGGCATCCGTCATCCGGTTGGCGAAGTCGACCAGCAGAATACTGTTCGACACCACGATGCCCATCATCATGAGCGTGCCGATCATGGATTCGACGTTCACCGAGGTATTCGTGACATGCAGCAGGAGCACCGTGCCGATCCATCCCAGCGGCACGGCGACCAGGATGATCAACGGGTCGATGAAGGATCGGAACAGCGCCACCATGACAAGATAGATCAGGAGCACCGCCAGCGGGAGGGCGAGGGCGAAGTTGCTGAAGGCGGACCGCATGTTGGCGACCTCGCCCTTCAGGTTCACCGTCACATCTTTCGGCAGTTCGATCGTGGCCAGGACGCGTTCGATCTCCTGGGCCACGCGCCCGAGGTCATTGCCGACGGGCGTCACGAGCACATCGATCAGGCGGGACAGATCATAGTGATCGACGGAATCCGGTCCGGTTTTCATCTCGAGGGTCGCCACGTCGCGCAGCAGGACGGGCGGCCCCCGCCGGTCGTCGCCGGAGGCATAGAAGCCGGCGGATAGGTCGAGATTGCGGCCGGCGAACGGGGTGTTCTGAAGCGCCACCGTTGATCCGCTGGCGCCGCCGGTCGTGAGCGACGCGGTGGGCCCCAACGACGTGCGCGCGCCGATGATGGGAATGTTCAGCAAGTCTTCCGTCGTGTTGAGCGACTGCTCGGGGAATTGGGCCAGGAGATAGTAGCCATTGGCCGTCTTTGGATCGAGCCAGTAGTTCGGGCTTAGGGCGATGTTCGAACTGATACCGGTGATCACATCGACGATCACCCGATCCTGGGTGATGCCGTAATAGGCGGCTTTCGTGCGATCCACGTTCATGTGCAGTTCGGGATAGTTCTTCCCCTGCTTGATCCGGACATCGACGGTGTTGGGGACCTGGGCGATCTTCTGCTGGATCGCCTCCGCGACGGGGCGAATGACCTGTTGCGACGGGCCCTTCACCTGGATGTCGATCGGCGCCCGCAGTCCGAAGTTCAGCACGTCGCTGATGATCCCGCCGGTCTGAAATGAGACGTCCACGCCCGGCAGCGTCTCCCGCAGCTTGTGCCGCAGCCGATTCACATACTCTTCCGTCGCGCCCTCATGGCCGGTGACCAGGTTGACCAGCACGAAGGCCGTGTGGTTGCCGGTATTCGGCGCGAACCGGGCCGCGTCGCCGAAATAGAGGCCGGTATTTGAAATGACTTCTTCCAGATCCTCCGGTGGGATGGCATCCCGTACCAGTTGCTCGATCTGCGCCACGATGGCGGTGGTCTTCTCGATGCGTGAGCCTTCCGGCGCGCTGACCGTGATGGTGAAATTCCCGGCGTCGATCCGGGGGAAAAACTCGCTGTGGAGACGCGGCACGAGGAAGGCGCCGGTGCCCAGGAGGGCGAGCACGGCCGTGAGGATCACGACGGCTTTATAGCGGACGCCGAGGCGCAGCAGCGGCTCATACACCGCGAGGATGAAGCGAAACCAGTCCTTCGCATCGGCGTCCTCCTGGGATCCGTTCCCGTGCCCGCGATGATAGAGTCTCGACAGCACCACCGGGGTGACCGACATCGACACCGCATAGTCGGCGAGCATGGCGAACGCCACGGTCATGGCCAGGGGCACGAAGAGATACTTGATGATGCCGGAGAAAAACATGATAGGCAGATAGACGATGAGGATGCAGATCGTGGCCACGAAGATGGGCAGCGTCAGTTCCGTCGCGCTATCTTCGGCGGCGGTGCGGCCGTCTTTGCCCATCTCCAGATGGCGATGCAGGTTTTCCTGCACGACGATGTTGTTGTCCAGCAGCGTGCCGATGACGAGCGCCAATCCGCCCAGCGTCATGATGTTCACCGTCTGGCCGGTGAGATACAGCGCCACCAGCGCGGCGGTGAGCGAGAGGGGAATCGCGAGGCCCACCACGAGCGCGGCCTTGAGGCTCCGCAAGAACACAAAGATCATCAGCCCGGCCAGTCCCGCCCCCAGCAGGCCCTCCTTCTGCAAATTGTCGATGGCCTGCCGAATATAGAGGGACTGGTCGTAGATGAACTTGACCGTCGTGCCAGCCGGGATTTCGGTCAGCTTCGAGAGTTTCGCCCGGATCCCGTCCGTGACCTCCAGGGTATTGGCCCCTTCCTGCCGCGTGATGGGAATGTAGGTTGCCTCGCGCCCGTTGACGCGCACGACGGATGTTTGGATCGCGGCACTGTCCGCCGCCGTCCCGATATCGCGCACCAGAATCGGCGCGCCGTTCACGATCTTGATTGGGATGTCGTTGATCTTCTCGACGACATCGATCAGGCTGTTGGAGTACACGTAGTAGTCCAGGTCGCCGAGCTTGATATCCCCCGCCGGAATGATCGCGCTCTGGGCATTGATGGCCTTCACCACTTCTGACGGCGAAATGCCCCTGGCCACCATCCGCTGAGGGTCCATGAAGACGGTAATTTGCCGGACCTTTCCGCCCAGCGGCGTGCCGAACGAAATGCCGGGAATCGTCGCGATCTGCTGGCGGACGGTGAAGTAGGCAAGGTCGCGAATCTCTTTCGGCCCCAGCGTCTCGCTGCTGATGGAAAGGAGTCCCACCGGCAGGCTGGACACGCCAAACTTATAGATGGACGGCGGGAAGACGCCGGGCGGCAGGAGCCGGATGATGCTGTAGGCCAGGCTCGTCAATTCCGACTGGGCCGAGTCGATGCTGTACTCGGGTTGGAAGAAGACTTTGATGTAGCTCATGCCCGCCAGGGACTGGGACTCGATATGCTCCACATAGCTTGCCTCGACGAAGCGCTGTTCCATGCGGAGGGTGATCGCCCCTTCCATCTCGCTCGGGCTCAACCCGCGGTAAAACGTGGTGACCAGGATCGTCGGGATTTTGATCTCGGGAAAGATGTCCACGCGCATCTTCTGATAGGACACGCTGCCGAGCACGAGCGCGATCATGCAGAAGGCAAAGACGGCGTAAGGATTCTTGAGGGCGGCACGGGTCAACATGGGGTGATCATCCCGGGCAACGTCCGGTTCCAGGTCAGCCAATAGCCGCAGAGGTCGCGGACGAACCGAACCAGCTGGTCAAACGTGGCCGGCTTTACCACATAGCTGTTGGCCCGGCAGCCATAGGCGGCGGTTATGTCCGAGGTGTCGTCGGATGTCGTGAATATGACGACCGGGATATGGGCGAAAGAGGCATCTGATCGCAGCCTGGTGAGGAACTGGTCGCCGCGCGTGTTCTGAAGGCGCCAGTCGAGCAGGATGACGCAAGGCAGGGGTTCCCTGCCCGCACGATCAGCCAGAAAATGGAATGCCGACCGGGCGTCATGCTCAACGAACAGTGCGACCTCATGTCCGGCCTGCTTCAGCGCCGTACGAAACAATTCGCACTCGCCCTGGCTGTCTTCGATCAAGAGGATAGAACTTTGGGTCGGCATTGACAGAGGCACACAGCAGGGACTATGCCGAGTGTATATGAAATGATCGATGCTATGAATAGAGCATTATATTACAGTCAGTTACGCTGTAGTAGTTCATGATATAGACGATGTTATGTTGAGATCTGCGCTTCAATGAATAGGGAAAAATTCCAGAGCGGGAACGGAAAAGTTCCAGAGGGCGGCCGGGCGGCGTTTCCGAGCTCTTCCGGTTGTCCTCGGACGGGCCGCAGAGTTAGTGGTGAGCGCCGAAGGGCATCGTCAGATTGAGACCTCCTGTCCTATGTGAGCGGCATTCATTATTGATCCGGACAGGTCTGGCATCAGCAAAGAAAAACTGGAGCACTGTGCCTGGCGTTTTGAAGCCGCAGCCTTCGAGCATACGGGTTTTACCATGATGGTGTCGTGGCGGGACCGGTTTGCCTTGGCGATCATCGTGGATGCCGCCTATACCTATTCGAAGAGAAGGCCTCACCGACTGTTCCGATCGAAACCTCAACCGCGCACTAGCGTACTCAGTGACTCAGTGACGCTTGGTTCAATTAAAGCCGTTGTGTATGCATTCCGCTTCGCCAGCACTTGTCCTTATATATCGCCGGGATTTGATCTTAACGATTTTCCATTGCATCCGTTTTCCTGCAAGTCCTTCTGGCGGGAGTGCGTGAGCGTCGGGGTATTCACGACTATGGAGGCTTAATATACTTCGTAAGATGGCATCAGCCTTGCTTAATCTGTGCAGTGGTGAGCATCAGACAGTGGAACGTTCGTCACGAGATGCATGAGGGTGAGTATGAAAGTTGTCTGCGCATGGTGCGAGGAAGAGGGAAAGCACACGCTTTTGCACGAAGGAGGAGCGGTGGAGTCGCCGATGGCCTCACATGGTATTTGTCGCGATCATGAAAGAATCATGGTCAAGAGCCTTGCCGATATGAAGCGGGAACTCATGTATCTTAGGCCACGCCATGATCCGGGCCTGTCCCGGGGAACCCAACCAAGCCTCACTCCAGGATTCGATAGGTCGGCCCGCCGTTGCCGGCAGCCGAACCCGGGAGCCAACTCACTCCTGTCGTGAGCTCCCGGTTAAGACGCGCTGCTTCCACGGTGCGATGGGCCGCATGCCCGTGTCGTTGCGCGTTGACACCGTGCGGCAGACTCGGTAGCTTATCCTAGAAAAAGTGCCGACCCCCATGCGTCACCCTTGTCTGCCAAGGAGGAATCTATGGTGCCCTTTATGCATCGTTATGCGGCGCACACCTATGCCTTGATGCGGATTGTGACCGGCTTTCTCTTCCTTTGGCATGGGACGCAAAAGCTGTTCAGCGTGCCGCTGCCGCCGCCGCAGGTCCCGAGCTTCGTGATTGCCATTGCCGGGCCGATAGAACTGGTGGGCGGAACGCTCGTCATGATCGGTCTCTTTGCCGGATGGGCCGCCTTCGTTTGCAGCGGCCTGATGGCATTCGCCTATTGGATGGTGCATGGCATGCAGGCGCCCTTGCCCATTCAGAACATGGGCGAACTGGCCGCCTTGTATTGTTTTGTGTTTTTGTATATCTCAGCCCAGGGCTCCGGAATCTGGAGCATCGATGCGGCCAGAACGGCTCAGTAGCCGGTCTAGCATTGAGCCGGAAGGCCGCCGCCGGAGGCGGCGGCCTTGCTCCTCAGCTTAGCGGGACGGGAATCTGCTCCTGGATGCGCTTGACGATCGGGGCGACATCCTGCTCGCTGTAATAATGTCTGCGCACCCCTTCCTGTAACACCGCTAGCGCTTGTTTGGCGAAGTCCTGCGCCATCAGCTCCTTATTCGCAGCGTGCGCTCGAGCCGCCTGATTCAATAGGCGCAAGATCGACGCTTGCGGAGCTCGTGGATCGTTGGCGAACACGTAGCGGTATTCCTTTTTAGATAATTGCTCCTCCACTTTCGCGACCCAATCTGAGGCGAAGGTCTCTCTGCCCGATATCCATTGCGCGGTGTGGCCCATCGGAGGCAGTGCCGTCCCCCCCACGAGCAGGGACAGCGACAGAAGGATTGCGGCAACCGGTGTCCGGTTCATGATGTCCCTCCTTTGTGTGAATGGATGGTGTCATGGTCATTTCGTTGACCCAGTGCACTGCTTGCGCGTTAAGTAATCCTGCCTCATGCGAAGTCAAGACCTGCCTCGTGCCACGCTCCTGCGCGCTGCGCCATGGCCGCCGTTCGCCAAGCGGCTATTTCTTTCGGCCGGCGTTGGCGCGGCCGGCTGTCAGCCGGACCCCTGGAAAAACCGGATGGGCCGATGCGTGTAACCATGCTACAGTAGAGCCTCCGGTGCCGACTGAGTGGAAACTCGACGGAACAGACCAAGCGGTGGCGGGATGACGATTCCAGCGCCCCAGCCTGATGATCGACCGATCGACAGGTCGAGCCGGCGGGACCAGATCCGGTTTGCGCTGCTGCTGATCCTCACGTCGGGGGCATTTTCCTGCTCGATGTGTTCACTCGCCCCTCGGTGGATATTCCGATCCTCTACATGTGCGTCCCTCTGCTCTTCTTGCGGTGTTCGTGGCGACCGGCTCCATTCGTGGCGGCCGGGACGGCCCTCGTGCTCATCGCGATTCCTCCGGCCTTGTTTTGGAGCGATCCGTTGGACTGGTCCATCGTAGTGAACCGGGCGATCACGGCAGCGGCCTTGGGCCTCACCGCGCTCCTGGTCGCCAATCGTTGCGTCGCGGAGGCGGCGGTCCGGGAAAGCCAGGCGCAACTCGGAAGACGCGTGGAGGAACGGACCGCTCAATGGCGCGCGGCCAATCAGGCGCTCGAGGCGGAAGTGGCCGTTCGGCGGGAAACGGAACGGTCGCTGCACGAGAGCCTGGAGCGTCTGGCCAGGACGGAAGCCTTTTCCCGCGTCATGGTGACTCATGTAGGGCTCGATGGCCGCTGGCTGAAGGTGCCCGCTCCGTTATGCCGGTTGCTGGGATATTCCGAAGCTGAATTACTGGCGGACCGGTTCATGACGGTCACCCATCCGGAGGACATCGAGGCGGACTGGAGTCAGTGCCAGCGGCTGATCCGTGGAGAAATCAAGTCTTTTGAACTTGAGAAACGGTACATCCGGCGGGACGGCACCGCCGTGTGGGTGTACCTGAATTGCTGCGGCGTGTACGACCAAGACGGGCGGCTGCTGCATTTTCTGACCTACATTCGGGATATCGATGATCGAAAACAGGCGGAAGACGCGTTGCGCGAATCCGAGGCGAAGTGGCGGCGCGTGATGGAAACGGTTCCCATCGGCATCGCCCTGAGCACGGCCGAGGGCCGTGTACTCGACGTCAATACCGCTGGCTGGACCCTCCTGGGGTATGAATCGAAAGAACAATTGTTTCAGGAGCCGGGCTCGCCGTGCATCGACCCGGAAGACCGGTGCCGGCGCATCGCGGCCCTCCGCGCCGGCCGGCAGGTGTTCGAAACCCAGTACAAGCGGAAGGACGGCTCGTTGTTGTGGGTACGCTGCACGTCGGCCATTCTCGGCGAGGGCGGCGATCTGGCGCTCATCGACGCCTATGAAGACATCACCGAGCAGCGCAGCAATCGCGACACGCTTGAGCGGGCGAAGCAGGAGCTGCAGGCGGCGAATCAGCGCCTCACGGAACGGGATGAGATCCGGACCCGGTTCCTGTCCGTGGTGTCGCATGAGCTCCGGACGCCCATGGCGGCGATCAAGGGATTCGTGGACAACATGTTGAGCGGCGTCACGGGCGGGATCACGGACCAGCAGGCGACGTATCTCAGCCGCATACGCTCGAACATCGATCGGCTCACCCGGCTGATCGCGCAGATCCTGGATTGGTCCCGGTTGGAAACGGGAGGCTTGCCGCTCGTGCGCGTGAGCGTGTCTCCGGCTTCCGTCGTGCAGGCCGTGTGCGACAACGCACAGTCCCTCGCGTCCGCCAAGTCCATCCTGCTCTCGACGCGCCTGGAGCCGGATCTTCCGGCGCTCCAAGCCGACGCGGACAAGCTCGAGCAAGTGCTGTGGAATCTCATTGGGAATGCCATCAAATTCACTCCGGCGCACGGGCAGGTCACGGTCGAATGCCGGCGCGTCGGCGCCGCCGTTCTGTTCGTGGTCGGCGACAGCGGCTGCGGCATCGCGCCGGAAGAGTTGCCGCGGGTATTTGACCAGTTTTCCGGAGTGAATACTCCGGCCTCGTCCGCGAGAGGCGCACAACTCGGCCTCTATATCACGAAACGCCTGGTCACGCTGCATGGGGGACGGGTCCGGGTGGAGAGTGTCCTGGGAAAGGGCAGCCGGTTTGTCGCGGAATTCCCGATAGCCGCCAACCAGCCATAGAAGTCCCGGCAGCGGTCGAGGTGGAACTATTCTGCGCGCGGCATGACGCGCGCGACGGAAGCGGCGGCCCATCCGGTGTCCCCGGACGGAAGCGGTTCGAGTTCAATCTCAATCGGAAACTCCGTGCCGTCTTTCCGTACTCCCATCGTGTCCCTTTCGGCTCCCGTCCGGCGGCGGCTCGGAGATGCGAAGAAGTGTCGCCGGTCATCCAGGTGTTGCGCGCGCAGCCGTTCAGGGACGAGGAGGTCGACCGATTGTCCGAGCAGGTCGGACGGCTCATAGCCGAAGAGCCGGGCCAGCGCCGAATTCACCAGCATCATGGTCCCGGCTTCATTCACCATGACCATGCCGACCGGCGACAATTCGATCACGAAGCGGAGGCGCTCTTCGCTCATGCGCAACGCTTCGTCGGTTCGCTTGCGCTCCGTGACGTCCTGCGCAAAGACCAGGACGCCGAGGACCGCCCCATTCATATCGCGATAGGGCACCTTGTCGGTTTGGACCCATCGCGTTTCCCCGGTTGGCAGCCGGTAGACCTCCAGAATGCCGAGTTTAGGCCGCCCCCCTCGGATGACCTCCAGATCGTCCTGGTAGTACTTCTCAGCCTCATGGGGATACAGATCGTACGTCGATTGGCCTTCGATGTCGCCCACCGTTTTGCCGATCGACTCGGCGGCCAGCCGATTCGCACGAAGGATCCGGTTCTGCGTGTCTTTGTACCAGACCATCGCGGGGATCAAATCCAAGAGCGCCTGCTGCTCGATCTGCTGCCGTCGCAGCAGCTCTTCGGCCGCCTCCCGAGCGGTGACATCCCGGAGAATCCCGCAAAAGAACCGTTGTCCCCGCGAGATCCAGCTGCTCAATGACATTTCGACCGGAAATTCATCGCCGTTCTTCCGGCGCCCGTGCACCCGGATCAGCTTGCCTTTGTGGCGCATTTCGCCCGTGGCACGGACGCGGTCCAGGGCGTCGAGATGATCCCGATGGTAGCGGGCCGGCATCAGCATCGTGAGCGGCTGTCCCTGGACTTCTTCTTGTGAAAAGCCGAAGAGCAGGACCGCGGCGGCGTTCCACGACAGGATCTGACCCCGCCCGTCGGCTAACACGATGGCATCGGGCGCCGTCTCCACCACCTCACGAAGCCGTTCCTCGCTGGCCGTCAGGGCCTGCTTCGCTTCCGCGGCCTCGCCCGAGAGGTGTTTCACTCCGATCGCCCGCCGGACGAGCGCTTTGAGCTCTTCGGTATCGTACGGTTTCGTCAGGTACCCGAAGGCCCCTTCCGTCAGC
The DNA here is from genome assembly GCA_965285945.1 of uncultured bacterium. Taxonomy (GTDB): domain Bacteria; phylum Nitrospirota; class Nitrospiria; order Nitrospirales; family Nitrospiraceae; genus Nitrospira_D. Next base: position 118,554 of record CBDIWP010000044.1, read on the forward strand.
GAGCCGTGCTTTTTGGGGATATCGGCAAAGGCGGTGAGGATGATGACCGGCAGCGCGGCATCGATCCGGTGCAGGGCGGGCAGCACGGCGAGACCGTCCATGTCGGGTAGCATCAAGTCCACCAGCGCTGCATCGAAGTTCGTGCGTTCAGCCGTCGCGATGGCTTCGGCGCCCGTATGCACGACCGAGACATGAAACCCCATGAACGTCAGCAGATCATGCAGGCCCAGGGCGATATCCACATCGTCGTCCACGATGAGCACGGACCCTGGTTGCACGGCTGGATCGGGATTGACCATATCGATGATCGATACTGTGCGCTTCATGTTTCCGAAGATCAAGCCATCAAGGGTCCGATGACCTTGGATTTCGTATGGTCGCCTCCGGCGAGTCTCGATCCGGTTCTTGGGGCCGTGCGAACCCCTGGCCTGACGGGTTCCGTCTTACAAAAATGTGTAGAATGAAGGGGCGGGTCTTGTTCGAACGTGGAGTCCAAGGAGGGAGATGTGAGGAACCGATTGTCGTCCGTTCTCCTGGCCGGCTGCTTGGCGATGGCGGGGGAACCGGTCCAGGCCAGTCATCAAGGACATGAACGCCATCAGGCTCAGGACGGCGTCGAGGCCTCCGGGAGAGGCCATGCGATTCCGGGGGCCTCCTTTCACGTGTTCATGGAGCAAGCCGCAAGCAGCGGAGCGGTCTCCGGATCCCAGGCCGACGCGGCTCTCCAGACGGTCATCGACGCTCTCACCTATCTGGTGCAGCATCGGAGGGACTATCCCCGGTTTGACGAAAGCCTCAGGAAAGACGCGCTTCGGCAGGTCCTCATTGAGCCCACCGTGGTCAACCAGGAGGGCAAGGCGTTTCCCTTCTTAGTCGTCAGAACGAAGGAGCCGGGACGCGTCAACCTCCTGATCAGCGCCTCGTCGTTGGCGGAGAAGGGCTATCTTAATGACCCCGAGCAATTGGTCCCCGCGCTGGCGCGAGAGTTTCAATGGGTCGTGAGCAAAGCCGAGATGGCCAGGAAATCCGACTCCGTGGCGGCCGTCCGCGACCCCGCGCAGGCGCCCATCCGCACGGACCAAGAGATCCCGAGCCTTTCCGGCGAGACACGCGCCGACCTTCTTCAGCAACTGTTCCAGACCTATCTGAGAACGGTCGACGACCAGAGGAGCCTGATGGGGCAGCCGTATTATGAAACGGGCTCCACGGCGCCGGGGCCTCCAGCGCAGCCGGATTCGACGATCAAGCTCTACGATAGCCGGGTGCGCGAAGCGCTGCGCAAGATCGTGAGCGAGCCTGTATTCATGGAGCGGACTCCGAAAGCCGTTCGCAGCCTGCTCAACGGCAAGATCTGGCAGGTGACGTTCGTGAAGATCGATCAGCGCGATTGGGCCACGCGCACGCGGGTTCTGCCGGAAGAGAAGGCGGTGGCGGTGGGGAGATCAGGGCGCCTGATTCAGCCGGCGACGATCCTGGTGAATCTGTACCGGACAGCCTCGCCGGAGGATCCGTTTTATGGGCAGACTCAGGGCCTGCCGATGGGGGCGCTCTCCGCCGACCAGTTGGCTTGGGTCATCGCCCGGGAAATTGAACAGAACATCGTGGAGAAATCCATGACAGGCCACGTGGCGCAGGATGCACTCAGTGCGCCTCCGCGATGATGGGAAGATTCGGAACCGGCTGACCGGCGGTCAGGGCGAACCGGGGAGCAGCCCTCCGAGACTGCTCCCCGGCTGATTCGCTACTTCGGGGCCTGGAGAGCTTCCTGCTCTTTCCCTTCCACGACCGGCTTCAGGTAGATCTCGACCCGGCGGTTCTTGCTGCGACCGTCGGCGGTCGCGTTGCTGGTGTCCGGTTGGGATTCCCCGCGGCCTTCTGTGCGGACACGGCTCGCATCCACTCCCGCGGCGGTGAGCGCCTGACCGACGGCGCTTGCCCGGCGGTCGGAGAGTTGCTGATTGAAGGCCGTGCTGCCCTGGTCGTCGGTATGGCCGAACACGTGGACCATGGTGCTGTCATATTGCTTGACGACGGTGCCGAGTTTGGCCAACGCGTTGCTGAACGACGGCTTCACCTCGGCGCTCCCGCTGGTGAATGAGGCTTCGCTCTTAAGATCGACCTCAATCGAGTTATCCGGCAGTTTCTTCAGTTCCACGTCATGGTTGGCCAGTTCTTTGGCGAGCTGTTCTTCAATGGCCTTCTTTTGTTTATCCATATAGAGACCGACGCCGCCGCCGGTGAGCACGCCGACGGCCGCGCCGATGGCTGCGCCCCGCCCCCGGTTCTTGCTGTCGATGGCCGCTCCGGTTCCTGCGCCGACCAGCGCACCGAGCGTCGCGCCGATCTTGGTCTTTTGGTAGGGATCATCCGCGCATCCGGTCAGGAGCGCGAGGGTGCAGAGGGCCAGAATGCTGTGGCGAGACGATCGTTTCATGAAACCTCCAATAGAACGATGAGTGTTCCGCGGGCCCGCTGACGGGGTGCCTCGGCATATTTCTGATCGGGCAGTATACAAGCGGTTGCGTTTGAAGCAAGCAAACATTGTGTTCGGCTTGTGCCTGCCGAAATGCAGGCGGTGCGATCGGGCAACGGCTTAGCGGCTGTGGTACGGAGTCGGAAAGAAGAGGGAGATGTATGAAATGTTCTGGGCCCAGAACCAGACACTGACGAAGGCCACGAGCGCGAGGATGGGAAGGGTCAGCGCGGCGACGCCCATCGCATCCAGGATCGGGACGGAAGGCGTGGTGAGCGCACAGGTGCCTTCTTCGCCTCGCTTGACCGTGCGGAGCAGGAGGGCCGCATTGACGGCATTGGACTTGAAATGGAACGAGTAGGCGTCGCCGATAAAGGGCACGGCGCCGATCAATCCGTTCTTCAGCTGGTTCCAGGCCATGTGGGCCACAATGCGCCAGGGCACATGCAGTTGCCGGGCGATCACCAGGATCGGTATTCCCAGCAAGGCGGCGACGGTATCTCCGACGACCGGAATCAGACCCAGCAGCGGGTCCGCTCCGACCCTGATGCGGGTGCCCGGTATGCGGAACATATCGTCGAGGGCATGTGCGAGGGTTTCGGCTTGCGCTTCTTTGGTGCGCACCAGGGCCATGGGGGATTCTACGCCCCGGCGCCCGGCGTGTGACAGTCCGGCCCAGGCAGAAACTCACTCTTGTCCGCTAAAACATGTCCCGGGGATCGAGGATGCGGAACCGGATTTCATCGACCTGGGTATAGGCCGATGTCCGCTCGCCCGCAAACAGTCCGCAGCGATACAGGCCGGGGGGCCATCCGGATGGAGGGCGTGCCAGCAGGAAATAGCCGGATTGATCGTTCATGGCCGTCATGGCCTGGTCCTGGGCCACCGGACGCGACTCGCCGGTCAGTTCCGATGATTCGATGAAACAGCGCGCGGTGAGCGGCACGGCATCATAGGAAGCCGAAACCAGGCCGAATACCAGGTAGATTTCCGGCTGGCCTGCGGAAAATGTGTCGTTCGGCCCGAGCGGAATAAAGTCATGGGCGCCGGTAGGAAAATCGTCCCGGACGACTTTACCGGCCGGGACGACGAATCGAAACCAGCTGAAGTCCGCATCCCGGCCCATGAGCGCTGTGCCGGTATCCAGGGCTGTCTGCGGTTTCATCCGCTCAAGCGCCGGGGCCAGGAGGGTTTCTTCCGACTGCATCGCATCCTGCGACGGCTCACCGGCTCCCGGTTTCTCCGCCTTCTGGCCCGCCGGTTCGGGAACATGAGGACGGACTTTGTCGAGCCAGCGGGCGATCTTGTCCTTATCGAGGACACGGGTCCCGGCAGGAAGTGGGACATCTTGATTGTTTTGTTCAAACTCGACGGCCGTGTCATAGAGAATCTGAAAGTGAACGAACGCATCGTCCCACTGTTCCAATTCCACGAGACATTGCCCCATGCGGAACACCGTATCCGCATAGTCTTCTTCGCTGGGATTCAAGTTGAGCACGCTGCCGAAGATGTCCAATGCTTCCTGACATCGGCCCAACTGCATGAGCGTGATTCCCAATTGGTGGGTGGCCAGTTGATCGGTGGGATTGAGGGCCACCAGTTTCCGGTAGACCGGCTCCGCTTCCTGATAACGGCCGGCGGCGAACAGTTTCCAGGCCTCGCCGCGAAGGGCCGCCCATTGCTTGAGCTGCGTCGCGGTGGTCTCCGGAGTGAGGGTCGGTGCAAACCGCCGGCCCCGGTCCATTGATTCATAAATCACGGTTCGCAGATTGGTCGCCGGCAGCCGGAGGGGAGAAGCGGACGGCACGCGGTCCAACACAGTCTGCACCTCCGCATCGGCACCCTGATAATCCAGCACATCGAACCGCGCCCGCGCCAACGCCAGCCGCCAGCCGAGCAGCTCGGGCGCGAGTGCCACGGCCTTGCTGTAGGCCTCCAGTGATTCCTCCAGACGGTCGAGCTTGCGGAGTTCCTGCGCCAGCCGCCACTGCGCCAAGGGATTCGAGCCGTCGATCGTTGCGATCCGGCGCAGTTCCTCGAGCGCCTCCTCACTCTGCCCCCCGCGGGCGAGCACGCTCCACTTGGCCCATCGGACGTTCAACGCGGCGGGGTGTGCCGCGAGACCGCTGTCATAGGCTTGCACCGCTTCCTCCGGACCTCTGAACGCGGACAGAATATCGCCGCGCAACGAGTGGAGCATCAGCGAATCAGGATGGCGCCGGAGTCCTTCCTCGAGCAGGTCCAGCGCCGGCAGGATGGTTCCGCTTTCCCACAGGGCTTGGGCCTGTTCCGCGACCTGCTGTTCCGGCAGGCCGGACCCATAGGCATTCAGCGTCATGGTGACGAGCAACCAGGTGCCCAGGAGGACCGCGCTGGCGTGGGAGGGGACAGTCATAGTCGGGTGCCCGTGAGCCGGTCGAGCATGCAGGTTCATTATAATGCAAATGCAGCCGGTCTGCCGATGGGAGGTTCTCGTGGCCGCCATGCCGGGTGGTGGGGAACAACACAGGAGGGCCGTGGGTTGGTACGCTCGTGGTCAGAGAAACCGCGCCTCTCTCTCCGGGCGGCCCCCTGATCCGGCTGCCCCGGTCCGGAACGAAACGAAAATCATTGGTGAGTCGCTGCGGATTTCGTGTACTCTCCGTGGGACAGCAGGATTGCGCCGGGCGAGTCACCATCGGAAGGCGACTCGATCAGCCCGGCCTACAGTGTCGAAGCTGTATCTGTTTAGGAGAAGATGCCATGATTCTCGTCACGGGCGGCGCCGGGTATATCGGGTCCCATACGTGCGTTGAGCTGCTTCAGGCCGGCTTGGAGGTCACCGTATTCGATAACCTGTCCAACAGCCATCCGGAGGCGTTGTCGCGCGTGCGGCGAATTACGGGGAAACCCGTGCCTATGATTCAAGGCGACTGTCGCGACCGCGACGCTCTCGTCGCGGCGCTTCGGCAAAGCGGCGCCGATGCGGTCCTCCACTTTGCGGGCCTCAAGGCGGTGGGCGAGTCGGTCGCGGAGCCCCTGAAATACTATGACAACAATGTGGTCGGCTCGCTGCGTTTGCTCGAAGCGATGGGGGAGTGCGGGGTCCGCACGCTCGTCTTCAGCTCCTCCGCCACGGTGTACGGAGATCCGCGCCGGCTTCCCCTCACGGAAGACCATCCGCTCTCCGCGACGAATCCCTATGGCCGCACGAAGCTCGTTGTGGAAGAGATGTTGCGCGAGGTTCAGACCAGCGACGGCTCCTGGAAGATCGGGATTCTGCGTTACTTCAATCCGGTGGGCGCGCATGTCAGCGGCCTCATCGGCGAGGACCCGCGTGGCATTCCCAACAATTTGCTGCCGTTCATCGCACAGGTGGCGGTCGGGCGACGCGAGCGCTTGAACGTCTGGGGCCATGATTATGCGACGCCGGACGGCACGGGTATCCGGGATTACATTCATGTGGTCGATCTCGCCGCCGGCCATGTCAAGGCACTGAAGGCGCTGTATGCACCGGAGAAACCGGGTGAGTGCCTGACCGTGAACCTCGGGACCGGGTCCGGCCACAGCGTGCTGGAAGTGGTGGGAGCGTTTGAAAAAGCCTGCGGGAGGACGATCCCTTACACTCTGGCTCCGCGGCGGCCCGGGGATGTGGCGGCGTGCTATGCCGATCCGGAGCGAGCCTTCAAGCTGCTGGGGTGGCGGGCGGAGCGGGGGCTCAGCGAGATGTGCACCGATGCCTGGCGGTGGCAAAGTCAGAACCCTGATGGATATCAGTAGACGGTTGCCGGGGCGTACCTGACCTCAGCCATCCCGGCTCGGCTCACGTCCGCCTCATGCTACACTGCCGCCGGTCCATGCTCCACGTCATCCTCTACCAGCCGGAAATCCCGTCGAACACCGGCAATATCATCCGCCTCTGCGCCAATACCGGCGTGGCTCTCCATCTGGTGAAGCCCTTGGGGTTCAGCCTCGAAGATAAACTGCTGCGGCGGGCCGGGCTGGACTATCACGAGTACGCCTCGATGACGGTCTACGACACGTGGCCAGCATGCCTCGATCGCTTCAAGGAGCACCGGCTGTTTGCCGTCACCACCAAAGGCATGCAACGCTATGACCGGGTGTCCTATGCGGACGGCGATGCGTTCATCTTTGGTCCCGAAACCCGCGGCCTGCCGCCGGAGATTCTCGCGAGTCTCCCGGAACAGCAGCGCATTCGCCTGCCGATGGTGGAAGGAAGCCGGAGCCTCAACCTTGCCAATACCGTCGCCGTGGTCGCCTATGAGGCCTGGCGGCAATTGGATTTCACGCGAGGCCGGTAAGGCCGTTCAACCTCGTTACAAAAGCGCGCGGTGATGGGTTGCGCCTGTGCCACCTGCGGTGGCGGTGGGGCAGGCGGTGCCGAGCAAGGGAGCCCCGGAACCGATGACTTCTAGAGGTCGTCTTCGGCGAGGCAGCGGCCGAATCCCTGTTGTTCGGCGTAGTAGTAGGCGTAATGCATGGCGGCGAGGTTGGCGACCCGTTCTTCCGCCTCGTCCCGGCTTTCCGTGTAGATGATCTTGATCCCGAATCGGGCCGTCAGCGCATCGATGAAATCCAACAAGCCGTTCTTGTGGTATTGACCCAACCGCCCTCCGCCCTTGCTGTATTGGATGGTGCCCTCCACAACCAGAAAACGATGGGGGTACGCCAGGAGCGGTTCGAGTTCCCGCAGAAAGCGCGGCCGGTTGTCCGAGGGGTTTGAGAAAATCGTATTGAAGTCCTCGACGCGCCGCCGTTCCACACAAAAAATCTCCGGGGCTTCCGCAATCGCATAGTCTCCCGCCGGCAGGTCCTCCCGGAGCGTCCCGGCGATACGAACCAGACCCTGAAAATCATAGGGCTGGAGTTCCTTCCGGTCCACGAGGATGTGGATGGCCGGGACCATGGTCTTCGGCAGGTCCTGGCGCGCGATCATAATCAAGGACTGCGGCCCCCGCGGGTCCTGGCGTGAGCGCGGGGCTTGCGGCGGACGGGGCGGAGGCGAAGGACGGGTGGGCGGCGTGGTGGTGGCCGTCGGAGTGGAAGCGGGGTGAAGCGTGCTGTCGTAGCGGGCGCGGGCGTTGGGATCGCTCAGGGTCTGATAGGCCTGGTTGATCTGTTGGGTGCGGGCCTCCGCCTTACGCTGCAGCGCCGGTGAATGCGAGAAGCGGTCCGGGTGCCAGACCTGCATCTGTTCATGCCAGGCCTTTTTGATGTCGGCGTCTTTGGCGGTGGGTGACAGTTCGAGCAGGGCATAGTAGTTGATCGTCCGGTCTTCCCGCATCACAGGCTCCTCTGAAAAGAATGGGAGTGTAACGGAGTGGACGGAGAAGCGCCAGATTGAAAGGGGTGGCGCCGCGGGTTGCGTCCGTGCCTCCGGCACGTCAGGGTTTTATCACGCGGACCTGGAAGCCACCGTGGACTTCTGGTACAGTCTCACCCGATCGAGGCCGTGCGGCCGGCGCATCGCGCCCAGGGAAACAAATACCAATCACTCACGCAAGCCGACACCGTTCATACCCGTAACTCATAAGCCATCACTCATAAGAAAGCGCAGGCACGCGGCCCACGGTCGCGCCCATCGCGCTTTCGGAAAGTCCGGTATCACAGACATGGCAGCTTCCGTCACTCCTCCTGTTTCAGAAACGGCTCAGCAAAAAATCGTGCAACTCCTGGCCAAAGAACTGTCGGTCGGCCCGCAGCAAGTGTCGGCGGCCGTGGCCTTGCTGGACGAAGGGGCCACGGTGCCGTTCGTCGCGCGCTATCGCAAGGAAGTGACGGGCAATCTGGATGATACGCAACTGCGCACGCTGGAAGAACGTCTGGTGTATTTGCGCGAACTCGAAGGACGGCGGGCGGCGATCCTCGGCTCGATCGAGGAACAGGGCAAACTCAGCAGCGAGGTCCGCGCGGCCGTCGAGGCGGCTTCGACGAAACAGGTTCTGGAAGATCTGTATCTGCCGTTTAAGCCCAAGCGGCGCACCAAGGCCATGATGGCGCGGGAAGCGGGCCTGGAGCCGCTCGCCGATGCCTTGCTGACGGATCCGACGCTCGATCCCGAGCAGGAAGCGGCGAAGTATGTGATCGTGAAGCCGGCGGCCGAGGGGGTGGAGGGGATCAATGTGCCCGACGCCAAAGCGGCGCTGGAGGGCGCCCGCGATATTCTCGTGGAGCGCTTTGCCGAGACCGCCGACCTGCTTGCGAAGCTGCGCACGCGTCTGTGGGAACAAGGTGTTCTCACCTCCACGGTAGTCAAAGGAAAGGAAACGGCGGAGGAAGAAAAGTTTCGCGATTATTATGCCTATTCGGAATCCATTCGGACGATCCCGTCGCATCGCGCGCTCGCCTTGTTTCGCGGATGGAACCTCGGTGTCTTGAAGATCGAACTGGGCCTGGGCGAGGCGCTGGAAGCCGCCGTGCCGCATCCCTGTGTAGCCGCGATTGCCTCGCATTTCGGCATCGACGATCGCGGCCGGCGCGCCGACGCCTGGCTGGCCGATGTCTGCCGGTGGACCTGGCGCGTCAAGGCGCATCTGCATCTCAGCACCGAGCTCCTCGTGCAGGTCCGCGAAGCGGCGGAGGCCGAGGCGATCAAAATTTTCGCGCGCAACCTTCACGAACTGCTGCTGGCCGCGCCGGCCGGTCCGAAAGTCGTGCTCGGACTCGATCCGGGCATCCGCACCGGCTGCAAGGTGGCGGTGGTGGATGCCACCGGCAAGCTCCTTGAGACCGCGACGATCTACCCGCATCAACCGCGCAACGATTGGCAGGGGTCCCTGGCGACGCTGCTGCAGTTGGTCCGGCAGCATGGTGTGGAATTGATTTCGATCGGCAACGGCACGGCCAGCCGGGAGACGGACAAGCTGGCCGCCGACCTGATCAAGGCGGTGGCGGCGGCGCATCCGGAACGGCAGCTGCTCAAAATCGTCGTCAGTGAAGCGGGCGCGTCGGTGTACTCGGCTTCCGCCTTGGCGGCGGCCGAGTTTCCGGCGTTGGATGTCAGTCTGCGGGGGGCGGTCTCGATCGCCCGCCGTCTGCAGGACCCGCTGGCCGAGTTGGTGAAGATCGATCCCAAATCGATCGGGGTGGGGCAATACCAGCATGATGTGAATCAGCGTGCGCTCGCCCGGTCGCTGGAGGCGACGGTCGAAGACTGCGTGAATGCGGTGGGAGTGGATGTGAACACGGCTTCGGTCCCGCTCCTCTCCCGCGTCTCCGGTTTGAATCAGGCGCTGGCCAAGAATATCGTCGAGTACCGGGACAGCCACGGTCCCTTCTCCAATCGCAGCCTGCTCCGGCAGGTGCCGCGTGTGGGCGAGAAGACCTTTGAGCAGGCCGCGGGGTTTTTGCGCATCAACGGGGGAGACAATCCGCTCGACCGCTCCGCCGTCCATCCGGAGGCGTATCCGGTCGTCGAACGCATTCTCGCCCGGCTCGGCAAAGGGATCAGCGAGGTGATGGGGCAGCCGGCGGTGGTCAAGGGGCTCTCGGCCGACGAGTTCACCGATCAGCAATTCGGCCTGCCGACGGTCCGCGATATTTTGACGGAGCTGGAAAAGCCCGGACGCGATCCCCGCCCCGAATTCAAAACCGCCGTCTTCAAAGAAGGCGTGGAAGCGCTGGCGGATCTCCAGCCGGGCATGGTCCTCGAAGGGGTGGTCACCAATGTGGCTGCCTTCGGCGCCTTCGTCGATGTGGGCGTGCATCAGGACGGCCTGGTGCATGTGTCGGCGCTGGCCAATCGGTTCGTGAAGGACCCGCACGACGTGGTCAAGCCGGGCCAAATCGTCAAGGTCAAGGTCTTGGAAGTGGATGCCAAGCGTCAGCGCATTTCCCTTACCATGCGTCTGGACGACGCGGCGGGGCCGTCCTCGCGCTCGAGTCAGGGCGAGGCTCAGGCGGTTCAGAAGGCGGCGCAGGATCGACGTCCGGGAGGACCTTCGCAAGCCGCTTCCCGGACCCCGCAACCGATGGGGGCATTGGCGCAGGCGCTCGCCCGTGCCAAGCTGCAGCGGTAACGCGCGTGCCTCGGAGGGCGGATCATCGGAACTCTCTCGACCAAAAGACGAAGAACCCGTGCCGCCCGGGCAGCGGCGGACCGCCGCCCCGGTCGCTGTAGATGCCGAAATTATAGCTATAGTTCAGTTCAATTTGGGAATTCCACGGGGCTCCGCTCACGACTCCGCCGCTCAAGGCCGGCATGGAATCCATTTTGTTTTTGATGCGTCCATCGGGTTGGAAGCGCGGCTGTTCAATCAGCCCCCATGATGCGCGAATGTACGGATAGAGGAAAAACATCGCCTGGTAACGATAGACGGCATGCGCGATGGCATAGCGCGTGGGAAACAGTTCATTGAAGGCGACGCTCGGGAGCAGCGGAAGGGCGAGCGCCTCCCATTCATATCCGGTCGGCCGGCCGGGCAGGCGGAAGGTGGAAAACCGGTCGAGATTCCGGCCGATCCCTCCATACCAGGAGGTGATGAGCCGATGATGATCACTGTCGAGGAAGGGGAGCCCGCTGGCCGTCACGGCGAAGACGCTGCCCATGAGATACTGGCGCTCGCGGCTTGCATCCGGTGAATCAAACGCCACGCCGCCCCATTGACTCCAATTTGCGCGATGCCCATAGAAGAAATCACCGCCGAAGGCATACCCCCGGTGCGGCAGCTCCATGAGGTTCCGCTCGAGCGCATCCTTCCGGACACGGGCATGGACCCGGCCTTCATAGGTATCGCTGGGAACCACGAAATTGGGTGATGTGTCGTGGCTGCGCTTGAACCACCGATAGCCCGGCTCGTACGTCAGCGACAGTTCCAACGCGTTGTCCTGCTGGCCCGGTGCTAACAGTTTGCGGTAGGCAAGGCCGAAACCCGCAAAGACATAATTCCATTCCACATCGACGTCCCGGATGATCTGCCCTTCGACGTATTCGGACCGTCCGAGAGGAATGATCATATTGTTCAGCGTGAACCGCAGCTCCCAGCCGTTCGACGAACGGGACCCCACGTTGTAGGCCAGGTCGTTGACGGCGACGGAAAAGGTGCCTCTGAATCGCTCCTTATGATCGTCGGAGTGACGCCAGACATAAAACGCGCCGAACGGCAGGACTTGATAAAAGCTCGGGCCATTGGGAAGGAACTGCATGCCGAAGCTGGCGGCCGTGACTCTGTTGCGGTCGCGAGGCGGCACGTCCACGGGTTCGCCCAGCACGTCGGTGTGAAACTCTTCTCCCGCCAGAGGCGTCGGCTCTTCCGCCTGCACGGTCGTCACGGGAAGACCCCAGACGACGCCCAGCATGACCGTCCAACGGAGCAGACCGACGCCCGCAGAAACCGCGGGGCCTATCCAGGTTCGTAATGACGGTTGGCTCAACGGCATAGTTAAAGGATGGTGTGGAGGCGTCACCGGAGGCACTGGGGAAGGTCCTAGCTCTGTGAGGCAAAGGAGAGCGGCGACGATGCCGGCCTGAGTGATTTCACGCCGGTGAGCGAGGGGGTTTCCCCCTACCGGCTGTTTGTGGAAGGCGTAGGGTTTTTGAGAGCGGTCGACCAGGGAGGGACCATGGACGAGAAGACGGTCAAAGATCCGGTGTGCTCAATGCAGATCAAGCCGAGCGAAGCGGCGGCGGAAAGCGACTACAAGGGGCAACCTTATTATTTTTGCGCCGAAACCTGCCGCCAGGCGTTTGAGCAGGATCCCGAACGGTATGCCAGCCGCGCGGCCTGACCGAATCAATCCATTCCGGCCTCCGCACGTGATCACCCGGCGTCGCGAGGGCGACCGGATTTGATTCGGAAGAAATCTCCGCCCTTCATCGTGTCGTCATCCGTGCCCCATTCGATGTGCTTATCCAACCGTTTCATGAGCGGCACGTGCTTGGAGCAATGGATGTACGCCTCCTCGACTTCGATCACGACCCAGGCTTCCGGACGACGGCCGCCTTTGCGTTGAGTGGCTTCGAGGAGCGGCAACGGGAGATCCGGCAGGATTGCCATGTCGTGTGCCTCGACGACTCGTGCCCGGCCGTTGACATGGAGGCCGATCGTCGTTTGACAAAGATCAAGAAAGATCATTCCGATATGCGGGTTCTCCAGGATATTGCCGAGGCTCGCCATGACGCCGTTCCCGCGATATTCGGGATACGCGAGGGTCTTGGCCTCGAGGACATGAACAAATCCGGCTTCGCCCGCGCGGAACGAACAATCGCATCGGCCTGCGCGGTCGGCCGTCGCGATGGACACCATCGTTTGCCGCGCGATAAAGGCCTGCATGGCGGCATTGACGTGATCCAGCCGTTGGCCGGCAATGAAGCTCGCCGCCCGTCGTGCCGTCCCGAAGCGTGCTTGCGCCCGTTGCTCACCTGTTAGGTCTACCTGTTTCATCCGGTCCACCTGTGTCCGGATCATTGTCCATCAGAGCCGGCACCCTTGTCTAATGAGATGGCTAGGAACCCTTACTTTTGTCTGTGCTCATCCTCGCTTGATCGTGGCGTCCACCTGATGCGCTGCGAGTGTGTCCTTGAGAAACAGGAATCGATTCTGAAAGGAGCGAGCGATGCGCCAGAGCGACCTGGGTGGGCTCATCGTCGGTTCGATCGCCGTCTTCTGCGCGGCGGATGCCTTATCCCCGTACATGCGGAGGATTTTCCGGACAAGCTGAAAAGAGGGCCGCCGAACAGGCGGCGCAACGGCGGCGACAGCAACGACCCCACAAACACCGCAGCCATCCGGTTCACAGGGCCAGCCCTCCCCGCAGTTTGATGAGACAATCTTCATCAACCCTTCATATGTAACTCATGTACGTCAGGCATCGTGCAGATGGTTACAAGAAGCGAGTCGCACGGCGGATGCAAACACTGAGCCCCACACTGGAGAGCTCACCCCTTGGGAACGAGTCGTGGTGGGCGCGGCTCGACACCATCAGCAGGACGTCTGGAGCCAACTCGATGGAAGATCGCCGGGCATGGTGCTCTTGCAGCCACAGCACGTCGAGACGGCGGCTGGCAGTTTTGTCGCGCTCACGTTTATTTCGGCGCGCGACCCGGATGTGGGGGCGGACGTCATTGTTCTGATCGATGAATTGGACAAAGTCGTAGATGTGACCTTGGGCAGTTCCGAAGCCGTCCATTGTGCCGCGGCGCTGTCGCAGGAGAAGAGTCCGTTAAAGGGCAATCTCAACCGGGTGGTGGGTCGAATCGTGAAGCCTCTCAAGGACAATAGGATTACCGTCCGGACGGAGGATGGCCGCACACACTCGTACGCGGCGCGGCCCTTGATTCAGCCGAGGCTGAACACTTTAGTCGATGGTGATTCAGCGGTGCTCTTGGTGGACGACGAGGCTCACATCGCGGATGTGGCGATCCTACCCGGGTCGGATAGTGAGCGGGCGCGATAGGGGGCAAGCTCCCTACGGTCTGTTCGGATATGTAGGACAACCGGATGGAGGGCAGATCGTTGCCGGTCACGCAGTGACCAGGTTCCTACTCTAATTCACCAACTCAAGAAAGGCGTTCGATGATGTACGGATCGGGAAGAGCGGAGACCAATGATGAGAAGGTCACGGGTTCAGCCCCACGGCAGCCTGGCGTCGCGCCGTGGGACTCGATGGATACGAGCGCCAGGCTTAGTCGTCGTCCGTCACGGCCTCCGGATTATCACGCTGAGAGTCGAGCGATGGCATTGATCATGCCGGAAATGGCCGACTCTCCGGACCGCCTGCTGGATAGGCTGGCTGAAACCGCGCTTGACCTATGCCGGGCACACTCGGCGGGAATCAGTCTTCTGGAGGAAGACCATGAGCGAAAAGTCTTCCGATGGCGCGCCGTCGCAGGGCGATGGGCCGGATTGCGTGGATTGGCCATGCCATGGGAGAGCAGTCCTTCCAGCACCGTGTTAGATCAGAACCGCACGATATTATTGTCGCAGTCCGGACGACGGTTCCCGTTTCCGCCTCAGGTCGCACCCGGTATTGTCGAGATGCTGTTGATCCCTTTCGAGGTCGCTCAGAAACCGGTCGGAACCATGTGGGTGGTGGCGCATGATGAGAGTCGCCAATTCGACGGAGAGGATGAGCGGCTGATGCGCAGGTTAGGCGATGTCGCATCGACTGCCTATCACACGGTGTCCTCCATGAATCAGCTGAAACGGCAACTCGCTGACCAGGAAAGGCATATCCGTGAACAGACTCGGGAATTAGAGGAGTGGCAGGAACGGGTACGCGCCCTGGCGGCGGAACTGAACCTGACGGAACAGCGCGAACGTCAACGCCTGGCGGCCGATCTCCATGACGATCTTGGGCAGCTGCTCACCTTCAGCCGCATAAAGCTGACTCAGGTTCAGAAGCAGTCAATGGAGCCGACCCTCGAACATCTGTTGACCGATGTGCTGGGGGCCACCGATCAAGCGTTGGCCTACATTCGAACCTTAGTCCCGCAGCTCAGCCCGCCCGTTCTGGATGAAGGCGGTCTTCCGATGGCTCTGCGATGGTTGGCGGAGCAGATGGAGCAACGCGGCCTGTCCGTCTCCCTGCGATTGAACAACGAGATTCCTCCTATGCCGAAGGATCACGCGGTGTTCTTATTCCAGTCGGTTCGGGAACTCCTGATCAACTGCATCAAACATGCGGGTGTGCCCCACGCCACGGTCATCCTTGAACAGATTGCCGACTCCGTACATATTCGCGTCTGTGATCAAGGGCATGGCTTCGATCCCTCGTTGCTGTCTAGGCGAACGATGCCGACACAGACGGCTCCCTCTTTCGGGCTCTATAGCATCGGAGAACGGATGCGAGCGTTAGGCGGCCGGTTTGAACTGCAGACGGCCCCCGGCAAGGGGACGACGACCACACTCGTGCTCCCGATGATGCAGCCGCCTTCCCAGCGTCTTGTGCCATCGATCAGGGCAAGCGGAGCTTGGAACCGCAGGGCGGACCGTTGCAGGGACTGACGCAGTGGGTGTTCTGAGGGCGACGAACAAAAATCTCGTCAAGGAGAAGGTAATGATAGTCGATGAAGAGTATCATAGGGGAGTCAGTCTGCTTCACCCGGGAACGATCATGCGAATCTTGCTCGTTGAAGATGACGTCAACCTGGCCCAGTTCATTCGCAAAGGGTTGCAGGAAGAGCAGTATGCGGTGGACTTCGCGGCTGATGGGCAAGAAGGGCTTGCACTCGCTTCTGTGAACCCCTACGACCTCTTGATCCTTGACATCATGCTCCCCAAGCTGGACGGCCTCACCCTATGCCGTCGCCTGCGCGATAGGGGAAATACCACGCCTGTGTTGTTATTGACGGCGCGCAATACCGTGCAGGATAAGGTTTCCGGCTTCGATACCGGCGCCGACCAGTATATGACGAAACCGTTCTCCTTTACCGAATTGCTGGCCCGCGTACGCGCCCTCCTGCGCCGGGGAGGCCCCCAAAAACTCACGCATCTCAAAGCGGCCGACCTGGAGTTGGATCCGGCTTCACGCCGGGTCTGTCGGGCGGGGAAAGTCATCCCGCTCACGAACAAAGAATATGCGCTGCTCGAGTTTCTCCTCCGGAACAAGAATCGGGTATTGACGCGCACCGCCATCATTGAACATGTCTGGGACATCAGTTATGACCCGATGACCAACATTGTGGATGCGCATATCCGGGCCTTGCGCGCGAAGATCGACCGGGAGTTCTCACCCCCGCTTATCTCGACGGTTCGCGGCGCGGGATACATGTTGGAGGAGCCGGACGCCGCCGCATGAAGTCTCTTGATAGTCTCATCCGCCGCTCGATACTGATCTTCATCGCGGGGTGCCTCTTGGTGTTTGCCGTTTCAAGCTACCTGATCGGAGAGACCTTGGTGCGGCACTTTATTGATGACCGGCTCTTGGGCGTGGCGAGGGCGGTCGCCACGATGATCGAGCGGCAACCCACTCTCCTGGAAAAGGGGGGCGAGGACTTGCTGCCCCTTGTACGCATCGCAGATGACGACGAGGTGGTCCATTCTCTTCAGCTCTTCTCGGTGGACGGTCGCTTGCTCTGGAACGGATCCGACGCTGTCATCCGGCCACCGGTTGCCGACATGGTGTTGCCGGAATACCGCCGGGAAAGCGCGGTATTGAAAACCGTTCAGTTGGCCGACGGCAAGTCCGCGAGATATCTCTCCATGCTTCTTGTCGTGCAAGGAGAGCCGCGATACGTCCTGCAGGCCGAAGCGCCGTTGCGGCTTTATCACAAGGCGCTCGAAGGCTTGGCCCTCGTTCTGGCCGCTGGCTCTGCGATCCTCCTGCTCGTCGTCTGGACAGCCGGCCGGTGGCTCGCCAAGACGGTGCTGGTGCCGATTCAGGTGCTCAGCAACGACGCCGAAGCGATGGGCGGAGCGGATCTGGGAACGCGATTAGCCTTGAATTCACCCTATGAGGAATTTCGGCATCTCACGTCTGCCTTCAATGCCGTCATGGACCGTTTTGCACGGAGCGCTGAAGGTCAGCAACGGTTTGTGGACCACGCGGCCCATGAAATGCAGACCCCCTTGACGGTCCTCAGGGGCGATCTTGAGGTCGCGCTCCTCAGAGCACGGACTGCGACGGAATATCGGGAGGCGTTGCTCAACAACGTGGAACAGGTGGAGCGGCTCATTGCGCTCACGCGGTCTCTCTTGACGCTGGCCAAGTTCACGAGCGATAGGCCCCCTGTACAACTGGTTCCTCTCGACCTGGAACTCCTCGTCCACGAGCTTGTGGACGAGCTCACCGTATTGGCCGAGGATCGCGGTGTCAGGCTGTCGTGCGAGGCCGAATCCGTCCCGTCGATCCTTGGAGACGCACAGTGGCTCAAGCAGGCGCTGATCAATTTACTGGACAACGCTCTTCGTTATACCTCGCCGGGCGGCGCTGTCACGGTTCGGTTGCATAAGTCCGGGCGCGAGCTCGCCGTCTCGGTCGAGGATACCGGACATGGGATCGAGCCGGAACATCTTCCCCATCTGTTTGCGAGGTTCTACCGGACGGACTGGGCACGCGCGAAAGATTCCGGCGGCACCGGGCTCGGGCTTCCGATCGTGCAAGGAATTGCGGAGGCTCACGGTGGAGCCGTGACCGTCACAAGCCAGGTCGGCAAAGGTTCTATCTTCACGTTGCACCTCCCGATTCCGACTGGTTCCTCGATGGCGCCATAGTGAATGACAGGTGCGAGGCGTGACGCCGTCATCAGCAGAATGAACCGTCTGCCGCGACAATGAAGATTCACCTCCAGGTCTCATACCGACATGATCGTGCCGGTCTCGAACATTGAAGACTATGCGATGATCGGGGACTCCAGGACCGCCGCATTGGTCTCGAAAGCAGGGTCGATTGATTGGCTCTGTCTTCCACAGTTCGACAGCCCATCGATGCTGAATCGGTTGGTTGATCACTGGCGCGGCGGGCATTTCACGGTCACGCCCATTCATCCCTTTTCCGTCCGCCGTTCTTATGAAAACTCGACGTCTGTCTTGATGACAGAATTCAAGACGGATGAAGGGATCGTGCAGGTGATCGATTGCATGCCGGTTATGTCGGAAGAGAAACAGGCCACTCAACTCTTTCCCTTTCGAAGTGTCCTTCGATACATTCATGCCATCGAAGGAAGGGTCGATCTACAGCTCATACTCAAACTGCGCCCCGACGATGGCCGTATCGTTCCCTCCTTTCACGTCCGCAGCCCCTTGGGTTACTGTGCCGATCTGGGAAGCTGTCTTCTCCTCTTGGCGACCGATGTCACGCTGTCCGTCACGCCGGGACAATTGGAAGGACATGTCCGCGTGTGCGCAGGCCAACGACGTGTCCTGTGGTTGGCCTATTCGGAAGACGCCCCCGCGGTCTATCCAATTGTGGGAGAAGCGGAAGCGGCGATCAAAGAGACTGTCCATGTCTGGAAGCGGTGGGCTGAGCAGGGCAGCTATCACGGTCCGTACCGCGAATCCGTGCTGCGTAGTGCAGTGACCTTGAAATTGTTATCCTTTGCACCCTCGGGCGCTATTGTCGCCGCGCCGACGACGTCGCTTCCCGAGGTGATAGGCGGTGCGCGCAATTGGGACTATCGTTATTGCTGGCTCCGTGATGCTTCGTACACTGCACAGGTATTCTTCAGAATAGGGTACCCGGCTGAAGGGAAAGCGTTCCTGCGATGGTTACTCCATGCCACGGCCCTGACGCATCCGGAACTACAGGTTGTCTACGATGTCTACGGAGAGACGTCTCTCAGGCAACATGACGCGAAGTACCTTGAGGGATACCAAGGATCGGGGCCGGTGCGGATCGGCAATCAAGCGCATGCGCAGTTTCAGTTGGATCTGTACGGAGAAGTGCTCGACGCGCTCTGCCTGTACGTGGAAGCGGGAGAGAGCCTCGATAAGGAGGTGCGGCGCCGTCTTATTCAGATGGCCGAGTTCGTCAGCGCTCGATGGACGTTGCCGGATCACGGCATATGGGAGATTCCTCACGAGCGCCGTCAGTATGTTCATTCGAAAGTAATGTGCTGGGTCGCGCTGGACCGTGCCGAACGGATTGCGCGGAGGCTCGGCATGCAGGCCGACGTGCAGAGGTGGCGACATGCCCGCGAAGCCATCAAGCGAACCGTGCTAGACGGAGGATATTCGAATGCCCTACAGAGCTTTGTTCAAACCCTGGGAAGCACTGATATCGACGCTACGGCCTTGACGTTTGTTCAGACAGGATTCATTGCACCGGATGATGCCCGGTTCATCTCGACGATTGAGACGGTGCGCGGACGTCTCGGTTGTGGTGACCTTGTATACCGGTATAGAGGGAAGGATGGGTTGTCAGGAGACGAGGGCGCCTTCCTCCCATGTAGCTTTTGGCTGGTGGAGGCCTTAGCCATGACAGGTCGAAAAGAGGACGCTGTGCTTCTTCTTGAACGACTTCAGAAACGTGCGAACGATGTGGGCCTGTATTCGGAGGAGATGGATCCGTCCATGGGAACCATGCTTGGGAACTTTCCCCAGGCGCTGACTCACCTGGCGCATATCGGTGCGGTGTTGCGAGTGCATCATGGTCGATAAAACGCGCCGAGGACCATGCCGTAGGCAAGATGGGCGATGGCCGTGGCAAGAGGAGTTTGATAGCCATAATTCATAGCTAGAAAGCCGGGCGGTTCGAGAAGACGGGTGGGATTCGGCCCATGGTAGCTGGACGCCATCCGAGGATGCCCGCCGGGGAGTAGGGGCAGGACCACGATCAGAACAAAAGCGGCATGAGCCAGGCCCATGAGTCCGCCGAGCCACCAGGTAGCAAAGCCGAAGCCGTGAAAAAACGCGGCATACAGCAACGCCATCCACCATCCATTGATGAAGTGAATCACGAAGCCGATTACTTTGGCTCGATCCCGATTCGGCGTGACCATCGTCCCCAGCAAGAAGGGCACATCCATTCGAGTGAGATGCAAGGCCTGGCCGGCCCGCAGGAGGGTGGTGAGAAGGCCGGTGGCCAGCAAGCCCCATAGCAGTATGGCGCCGATGTTCATATTGTTCATACCGACATTGACCGGCACGCGAGCTGAAGACTTACGATACCCTGATATGATCCAAGTGCCAGGACACTGCGAATGCCTTCATGACCCCATGGCGCGCGGTGAAGGCTTAGTAATCCATATAGATTCCAAACATGGCCGGTCTTGCCTTTATTCCTAGTTCAGCCAGCTTGGTCTTCATCGCCCGGATGCTATCTTCGTACCGCTGGGAATAGAGCGAATTTTGCCATTCCGCCACGTTCACGAAGTTAAATTCTGCGTCGGGTTCAAGACTTCGGTGTAGCCTGCCGCTGATGAATCCCGGCACCTCAATAATAGTCCGTTTCATCTCATGCCACCACATGAGGAACTCCTCTTCCTTATCCTTTGGCACCGAATACATGTTGATGGCGACGACTGGAAGATTCATCGTTATCTCCTTTGCAACTCCGGCTCTCCTCCGCCGGGAGGCTCAGGCCTCCTCGCTGCTGCACATCTTCTGCGTCGCCTCCCTATGTCTCATGCAGGCCGCAAGTGGTTTGTTCCGGTGCGCTGGACATTCCACGGTAACGCCGGTCATTGAACGGGTTCGCCTCACGTATCGTTTTATCGGGTCCATTCATCCATGAACACCTTAAGCGCACGTGCTTGGTTGTGCTGCTCATCGGCTGCACTGTAAATCAGTGTGATGACCTCATGGCGGGAGCGAGCGGCCAGTTCCTTGAGCGCCTCGATCTTGCCGGATAGGGCCAGCTCGTTTCGATAGCGCGCCTGAAAGCCCGTCCACTTGGCAGGATCGTGGCCGAACCAACGGCGGAGTGCCGTACTGGGCGCCAAATCTTTTCGCCACTCGTCGATTCGCGCCTGCTGTTTGCTGAACCCGCGAGGCCAGACCCGGTCGACCAAGATCCGGACACCGTCTCGTTTGCTGGGACTCGCGTAGATGCGCTTAATCTGTGTCCTCATGTCATCCGTACCGGGTCTGGTTTACGCCTATGGGATCCCTTCCGAGCCTCTCGCTTTCTCTAGTTCACACTCTGGCTCAGCGCGTCCGCTGCCCGGCGGCGCTCATGCCCCATAAGATGACACGCACCATCCCGGCAAAGATCACTGGGAAATAGATAGCCACTCGTAGGGGCTGTTCCATATTTCACCACCTCCTCACAACGGCTTCATACGGAAACCTGACGGCGGGTCTGCTTTAGACTTCCTTAGGATACCGGTTTCAAATGAACGTTCTAGAAACGAACCATGAAAGTTTCTTCATCTCAGGCAGATATCTGCCAGCGGAAGCCTGGAGGGCGGGGACTTGAACTAGGGGTTGCCCCAGTGGGCTGGGGGATTCCAGCGCCGCATGCTTCAGTCCATGCGCTGCCATCTGCGGTATTCCGTACTCTGGCTCATGCTGCTCGGTGGCTGCGTTGTGTTGACGAAGCCGCCGGTGCATCCGCTTGAAGTCGGAGAGATCGAATTCGATCCGCCGACGATCCACACCATCGGGATCAGTCTGCCGATTCGAGAAGGCGACGAGAATCACGCCGCCGCCGTGAACCTGTTTTATCGTCCGGCGGGCGAACCGGGCTGGAAAGAAGGACTGCCGTTGCAGCGTGTCCGGACGGACACCTTGCCGCGCCCGGTTCCGACTCCGTTCCCCGTTGCCGAGCAGTTTGCCGGCAGCGTCTTCGATCTTCAGCCGGACTCCGCCTACGACATCAAATTGGAGGTCGTCGAACCGAAGGGCGGCATCGTCACCAAGATCGGCGCGGTGCGCACGCGGCCGTTGCCGCCGGACGGCCCCGCCTCTCCGCATCCGATCAGAGTCGAATCTGATACGGCTCTGGCTGCGGCGTTATCCCGGGCGAGCCCTGGCGATGTCATTGAATTAGCTGCCGGCATCTATAAGAGACCGATCGCAATGGATCGCAGCGGGACCGCCGCCAACCCCATCGTTCTCCGCGGAAGCCATCGTGATGGGACCATCATTGAAGCCGCCGGTGCGGAGCAGGCCATCCGTGTCACGGGAGCTCATATCATCATCGAACAACTCACCCTGCGACGAAGCGCCTGGGGCATGCGCATCAGGAATACGCACGACGTGGTGGTCCGGCAGATGCGCATGAGCGGCGTTCGATACGGGATTGATGCGACGGGGGGAGCCAACCGGAACTTCTATATCTGCGACAACGTGTTGGTCGGGAACGGGGTCACCTGGCCGGATACCAGCCGGCGGACTTGGAATTTTGAAGGGATCGTCGTGGCGGGAACCGGCCACGTGATCTGCCACAATACCTTGTCGGGGTTCGGCGACGCGCTCGGCCTCTCGCATGAGACGGAGATTCCCAACCGCGCGATCGATATCTTCGGCAATGACGTGCTGTGGGGAGGCGACGACGGGATCGAGCTGGACTTCAGCGAGCGGAATGTCCGGGCCTTTCGCAATCGCATCGGCAACGTCGGGATGGGTATCAGCTTCCAGCCGATTTGGGGCGGGCCGGTGTACGCCTTCCGCAATCTGATCTACAACACCGCGAACGCGCCGTACAAGCTGAACCAGGATCCGAGCGGATTTCATATCTTTCACAATACGGCGATCCGGCCCGGTTGGGCCTGGGTGCAACATGGGGTCTATCTGTCCAATTTTTCCTTTCTGAACAACTTGACCGTCGGGACCGACCATGCGGTGAATGTCATTCCGGTCATTCGGTCAGCCCGCATCGATTACAACGGGTGGTCCCCCGACGGGGAATTCGTCTTCACCGAGAGCTGGAACGGGTTTTCAGCGTTGCGAAAGGAATCGCCCTATGAGCGGCACGGCGTGCTCTTGCAGCCGCCGGTCTTTCACGAGCCGGTGCGCATTCCGTCGCACTTCTCGGCCTTCATGCGCCCGCCCTCCGGGGTCGGCCTGCATGCCCGGAGCAACGCGGTCGATGCCGGCCTCCGGTTGCCCAACATCAACGACGCCTATACGGGCAGGGCCCCGGACTTGGGTGTCCTCGAACTGGGCCGCGAACCTCCTCATTACGGAGTGCGCGATTAACGGCGCCCGTTGTCCGGACCGGCGGATCCGGCCCGGAGCGGACCGGCTCACTTCATTTTCTGCGGATCTTGATAGACCATGAGGTGCGCGTAGGGCGTGCCATCGAACATGATGTAGACGCCGGAGGGATTGGGCTGAGTCGGCAGCTTTGTGGCCGCGGCATCAAAGGGCCACATGACCATCCAGTGCGGCGGCTCCTTCACCACTGTGGCCCCGTCAGGCTGCATCACGACCTTGCCGTCCTTTTCAAAGTGGGATCCTCCGCGGGCCATGTAGGCAATGCCCGGGACGGTGTTGCTTGGCTTCGGTGCGTGATTCACGAGATCGGTCATCCATTGGTGCACGGCTCCGTCCATGCACATCGGATCGGGTTCGGGGAGATTCATCACGGTCGGGATGCAGGTAAAGCCATTGGTGCCGGGCTTCACTTCGACGAGTTTGCCGTCGCCGCCATACACCATCACCGCGGCGTCTTTCGCAATATGCGCGGGCGCGGCACTGAGGGCCAGTGCGATTTGCTCTTTCTCCGACATCGACTTCACCGCATTGGCGCCGGCCCCTGACTTCTCCGCTGTCTCGCCGGCGGGGCTGACGGCGGGCAGGCACAGGGACAGAGCCATGAGAACCGTGAGCATACGTGCGATCATGATCGGCCTCCTTTGTGAGAGCTGATTCGGATGACGTGCAGGACGAGACACGAAAATGCTAGCGCCGGAGAAACCGAAAGTCCAGATGTTAGGCCGGCCGGAGTTGTTTCACCTTGGCCAGCAAAGTCTTGTAGTCGATGTCGAGGATCTGGGCGGCCTGGGTTTTATTGCCGCCGCAGGCGGCGAGCACCCGCTCAATATGGCGGTGTTCCACCTCATCGAGCGTGAGGCGGGCGGAGTCCCGGGTCGCCATGGTGTCTGCGGTTGCGGGGACGGCTCTTTCGACCTCGTCACGCCCGATGGGGCTCTGGTCCGGACTCATGAGTACCAGCCGCTCGATCGTGTTGCGCAGTTCCCGGATATTGCCGGGCCAGCGATAGGCCGCCAGGGACCGGAGCGCGTCCGGCGTCAGGGTCCGCGTCCCGGTTCCCGGTACCCGGACTGTCTGCAGGATGTGGTCCACCAGCCGTGGAAGATCTTCCCTGCGTTCACGCAACGGCGGGACGAGCAGGGTGACGGTGTTGATACGGTACAGAAAATCCTCACGGAAACGGCCCTCTGAGACCAACCGCCCGAGGTCCTGATTCGTGGCGCCCACGATGCGCACGTCGGCGTGCAGGGTCCGGGTGCTGCCCACGGCGCGATATTCTCCCCGATCCAGCACCCGCAAGAGACTCACCTGCATCGCCGGGGACATTTCTCCCAGCTCGTCAAGAAACAACGTGCCGCCTTGGGCCGCGGCGATCAGCCCGGGTTTCGACATCATCGCCCCTGTGAAGGCACCTTTTTCATGGCCGAACAATTCGCTCTCCAACAACTCCCGGCTGACCGCGCCGCAGTTGACGGCGATACAGGGTCCTGACGATCGGGAGCTGAGCTCGTGGAGGAGGCGGGCCACGATTTCTTTGCCGGACCCGGTTTCCCCCTGAATCAGGATGGGCGCATCAGAAGGGGCGACCCTCGCAATCTGCGCCCGCAAGGCCTGCCAGGCCGCGCTGGGTCCTTCGACGATGACATCCTGCCGATAGCCGCCGTAGCGCGCCGCCAGATTTTCCCGTCGAAGACTTTTGACGTTGCGCAATTTCGCCAGGGCAGCGCTAACCGCGCTGCCGTCGAACGGGGTGTCTTTGATCAGAAAGTCCGCGGCCCCCTTCTTGATGGCCTCGACCGCGTCTTTTACGTCGCCATGTCCGGTGAGCATCACCACATCAACATCCGGTTGATGCTCTTGCACCCAGGCCAATACGGCCCGCCCGTCGATGCGGGGCATGCGGAGATCCGAAATGACGCAATCGAATGTGCCGGTCCGCAGGGCCTCAATGCCGGCTTGGCCGTCGGGACAGGCGGTGGCCTCACAGCCTTCGGCTTTGAGCGCCTCGGTCAGGACCAACCGGACGAACTCTTCATCGTCGATGATCAAGGCCCGCATCGTCTTCACTTCAGACAGCCGTCCCCGGGGCCGTCCGGGTCGTCGCCTGTTCCCCGCTGACGGCTTCTTCGCCATTCGGAAACGACAAAAAGAACGTGCTCCCGTGGCCCGGGTTGGATTCGGCCCACACGCGGCCGCCATGTTTGTCCATCACCATCTCCACGATCGCCAGGCCCACCCCGGTGCCCTCATATTCGCCCGGACCGTGCAACCGTTCGAACAACCCGAAAATCCTGTGGGCCTGGTCCGTCTCGAACCCGATGCCGGTGTCTTTCACCCAGACGATGCGCTCCCGGTCGGTGGTTTTTCCGCCGATCCTGATGTCACCGGCGGTCTCCGGCCGGGAGAACTTGGCGGCGTTATCGAGCAGATTGGCAAGCGCCTGGCGAATGCTCACCGGCTCTCCGTATAGGTCGGCGAACGGCAAATCGACGTGTATCGTGGGTTTCGGCCCCGCCGCATGCGGGACGCGGTCCATGACGAGGCTGCCGACCATTTCCAAGAGGTTGAAGTGCTGTTTCGGGAGGTCTTGCCGCTCCAGCCGGGAATATTTGAGCAAGGCGTCGATCATATGGGTGAGCCGCAAGGCGGACCGGCGGATCACCTCAATCTGGTGCTTGACCTGCGGGTCCCCCGAGTCCGCGAACTGTTTTTCCAGCAGCGATGAAAACCCTTCAATCTCCCGCAACGGGCCCTTGAGGTCGTGCGCGACCGAGTAGGTGAAGGCTTCCAGTTCCTTGGTTTTGCGCATCAACGCCGTGCCGCGTTCGCGGAGATTGGCGAGCATCGTGGCCAGGGAGGCGGCCAAGGTGCCGACCTCATCACGGGTCGGCCAGGCCGTAAAATGCGCGGTAAGATCATGGTGCGCGACGCGATCGGCGGTGTCGGCGAGTTGCCGGAGCGGACGGGCCACGAGGCGCTGCATCATCACATAGATGGACGCGATGAGGACGGCGAGCACGCCGACGATTCCCATTATCAGGAGTCGAGCCTGCTCGACGAGCCGATCGCCCTCGATTTTCATTTCCCCGTCGATCCTGCGATGGACGTCAATCAGCAAGACAATGGCCTCTTCCGTTTTGGCCGCCGTCTGGTCGTAGGCCGATTCGAGGGCGGAAAAACGCGGTGTGCGGCGCGGCGCCCCGCCGGCGAAGTCTTCCCGTTGAGCGCGGAGGGCGCTCAGACCATCGGCGATGGCGACGATTGCCCGGCTTTCCTCTTCCGCCAATTCGCCCTGTCCATGGGCTTGCAGCATGCCATGGAGCACGGGGTGGGTGCGGGCGGCATGGGTCGTTTGATAGGTATCTAGCGCCGTCAGGGTCCGGCGTTCGATGTCCGCCATCATGGCGAAGGTGGAATTCCGCGCCGTCTCTTGATGGTCGAGGAGATGATGGAGGTGCAGTTGGAGGTCGGACAGGTTGCGCAACATCTCGGAGGCCGTAATGACGCCCGGAATGGTGATGCGCTGATGACGCTCGACATAGCTGTTGACGCGGGCCAGATAGAAGAGGGAGGCGACCAGGCTGCCGATGAGCAGCATCAGAATCAAGCTGAACGCCAGTGCGAGTTTCTTTCCGATGGAGAGTCGGCCGAGCCATCTGACGAGCATGGCGCGTAGCCTAGCACAGCCTAGGAAGGGGTGCCAGCCGCCGGCTTCCGATCGGAGGGGAAGAATCCCGCCTAGGCCCGCGCCGTTCCCCAGCGGCGGTGAAGAAACCGTTCGATCGGAGCGAAGAGCGTTTTATCGACCGCCAATCCGATCACCACGATGACCAACATGATGCCGATGACCTGATCCATCGCATTGAGCTCGCGACCATAATGCAGCAGATGTCCGAGGCCGAATCCGGTCAGAATCGTCACGAAGATTTCCGCCGCCATGAGCGAGCGCCATGCGAAGGCCCACCCCTGTTTCATGCCGCTCAGCAGAAAGGGCAGCGCCGCCGGAAGGACGACGTGTGTCCAGGTGTGCAATCCCGTGGACCCCATGCTGCGGGCGGCGCGCGTATAGATGGGTGGAATGGTTTTGACCCCGTTCTCGGTGGCAATGATCACCGACCACACGGTTCCCATCACGACCACGAACAACATGGCGACTTCCGTCTGGCCGAACCAGAGCAATGCCAGGGGCACCCAACAGACACTGGGAAGGGTTTGCAACCCCAAGGCCAGCACACCGATCGTGTCTTGAGACCATCGGGATGAGGCGGTAAGAAGGCCTAACGGAAGGCCCGCCAGAATCCCCAGGCCGTATCCGATGAGCAATCTGCGGACCGTGACCTGCGTGGCTTCCCATAGCGTGCCGTCTTGCGCCGCGGATTGGAGATACTCCAAGACGCTGAGAGGGGAAGGCAGCAGAAGCGGAGACCAGAGGCGGGCTTTCACGGCCAGATGCCACAAGACGACGAGGGACACGAAAAACAGCGAGGCGGCCAACCAACGGGTGATCATCCGGCGACCTCCGTTTGCACGTAGCCTTTCAACACGCGGGTAATCTCGGTCGCATAGCGAGCCAGCTCCACACTATTGATGTCGCGCGGCCGAGGCAGCGGAATCGTGAACGCCTCACGAATGCGCCCCGGGTTGGGGGAGAACAGGATGACGCGGTCTCCGAGACAGACGGCCTCCCGTACGTTGTGGGTGACGAACACGATGGTTTTTCGATGCTGGCTCCAGATGCGCTGAATATCCCCGTACAACTGCTCGCGCGTAAGGGCATCCAGCGCGCCGAAGGGTTCATCCATCAGAAGCACGCTCGGGTTCGGGGCCAGCGCGCGCGCCAACGCCACGCGCTGCTTCATGCCGCCGGACAATTCGTGGACATTGGAATGCATGAACCGCTTCAATCCCACGAGTTCCAGAAAGTACTCGGCTTTGTCCCGGCGTTCTGCGGCACTCAGCCCGTTGCTGAGCTTCAGCCCGAAGAGCACATTCCCCAGGACGGTGAGCCAGGGAAAGAGCGCGGCCTCCTGGAACATCATCAAACGGTGATGGCTGGGTCCCACAACGGACTGGCCGTCGGCCTGGATCACGCCGCGATCGGGCCGTTCAAGACCGGCGATGATGTTGAGCAGGGTCGATTTTCCGCACCCGCTCGGGCCGACGAAGCAGACGAATTCTCCTTCTGCAATCCCGAGCGTCACGTCATCAAGGGCGTGGACCCGCAATGAACTGGTCTGGAACCATTTCGACACATGCTCAAGCACGAGTTTCGTCGGTGGCGTCTGAATGGATGCCTGTTCGGTCGCCAGCATATCAGTGCAGCCTCTCTATCAGCCGTGACAAGTCCGGGGCGGTGCGCATGAAGCCGGCGCGCCGGGCGTTTTCAACGAATTGCCGATATTCGTCGGATGAGACCTCTGTCGTTAAGGTGATCCGTGTCCATGCGCTCGCGATCAACTCCGCTGACACTTTGGCCTGCGTCTCGGCCGCCAATTCCTCCTGGATCATCCGCTTGGCCTCCTCCGGGTGGGCGAGAATCCACTCGGTCAGTTCGCGGTGGGCCTGGGCAACCTTCCTGGCCAGGTCACGTTTCGTTTTCAGGAATTTCACACTGGAAACGAGGACCGTGATGCTTTCCTTCGATTGCTCGAGCAGGATCCGGCCTCCGGCATCGCGTTCCAAGCGGGACACCCAAGGTTCGACCGTCCAGACGGCGTCAAGCTTCTTATTCCGGAACAACGCGAACTGCTCCGGGTTTGGTGTCGGGATGATAAAGGCGTCCCCGCCGGTCTGCGTGATCTTCAACCCTCCATTCGCCAGCCATGCCCGGCAGGCCACATCCTGCGTGTTGCCGAGTTGCGGGGTGGCGATGGTTTTGCCGCGGAAATCGGCCGGCTGTTTGAGTTGGGAGTCCGGCTGGACCACCAACGCGGAGCCGCCGGTCGCCGCGCCGGCGATGATTCGGATTTCCTCCCCCTGCGACTTGGCATAGGCGTTGAGCGTTGGACTGGGGCCTACGTAGGTCAGGTCGATGGAGTCGGCCAGAATCGCTTCCATCGCACTCGGTCCGGCGTTGTAGACGTACCATTCGATTTTGACGTCCTTGCCGAGGCGCTCTTCAAACCATCCGCGGCCGGTGCGCGACAGATGCTGCGCCACCAGACCTTGAACGTGCGTGACGTTGGGAAAGTGCCCGATCCGGACAGTGTCGCTTGCGGTGGCAATCGAACCTGTGAGCGGGAACGTCACCAGTCCTAAGAACAACAACAGGAGCTTGTGTGCTATCGTTTTCATCGTGTGTCGTAGGTCCTTTTACCATGGATAAGGGTGACTTGAGTGCAAGCCGGTTTTTTTTCTTGACCTCTCAGGCCTGCCGCTTGATCCCTTGTGCGGGATCGAGAGGTTCGTCGTCCGTCCATTGTATTGGCGCCCGCCCCTAAAAAAAGACAGGAAGCCCCGCTGAACCGCCTCTGTGCGGATCTTTCTTGCGAGCGCACGGCTGATCCGATCCCAGGGTGTCGAGACCGCTTGTGCGTAATCGGCTTGGTCATCCCGGGTCTCCAATGTTCCACCTGCCCATACCGCCGGGCGGCCCCCTGCCGAAGGTTTCCCTGAATCTTCACCACAACCAGAAGGCTCATGGGAGCCTCCGCAAAGATTCGATGACCGGCGGCAGGACGGTCCTGCCGCCGGTCCGCTGTCTGCGCTCAAGGCTGCGGCCGTGTGCTCTTTTCACGTGGCTCCAGGCCCGGCTGCGCGGGGAGGGCCCTCAACGCCTCTCGATAGCGAATTTGCAGTTCTTCCCGTTGATCGGGAGCGAACAGCCGGCCCGCCGATCTGACTTTCACCAGAAATTCTTCTGGCTCGAATGTCGCATTAAAGGGGGCGGAGGCTTCCGGAACGTCGGGCATGGTCCGGTCGTACTTGCTAATGTCAGGCCTGGGGCCATGCCGATCGTGAACCTCGCCTAATGAGAGGTGCAGGAGTTCACCGCGCACCGACAACCAGCCCGTCGTGGTTTCCTGATCCCCGCGATCCGTTGCATGACTCAACCGGAAATGGACCCGTTCCGACGGTGAGGCTTCGGTCAGCGCCTTCGAGAGCGGAGGGGCGAGAATCCTAATTTCCTCATCTCTGAACGCTCTCGTTCGATCAGCGTTGCCGGCAAACAGACGATGGATGAAATTCCGTTGTTCCCAGGTGCGAACTCCGCGGAGCACGGTGCCCACTTCCGTCGGTGTCAACGCGACGGGATGCGTATTGGCCGCAGAATCCGGATCCGGTTCCAGCCAGACCGTATTCTGTCCTGATTGGTGAATTGCCCTGATGGGACCGGCCGGCTGGTTCGTGCAACCGGTGACGACTGACAATCCAACGATCGTAACCATGGCGCGCAACTGCCACCGGCTCATTGGGTTTGTCCTAACCCGTATCGGTCTCATCGCTGTCCCTCCTGCCGTTGGCCTACGCCGACATCCGATGACACGCGATCAAATCCGTGTTCCTGTAAGAGGGTTTGTACCTGTGGTGTCAGCAGGAATTCGATAAAATCACCAGCTCCAGAAATATTCTTGGCGGTCCAGACTGCCGCGACGCCGTAGAGAATCGGCGTGTGTGAGTCCGGCGGAGCGATGTCCAGGATACGCACGCGCTTGTTCCCTACGGCGTCCGTTCGGTAGACCACGCCGATCTCGGCTTCGCCGTTGGCGACCAGATCGAGTACGGCGCGGGAATGTTCGCCCAATACGTATTGCGACTTCAACTGCGGCTCCAGCTTCGTGTATTTGAGAAATTGAACGGCGACTTTTCCCACGGAAGAGGTCTTAGGATCCCCGATCGCAATGCGGCGAACCCGGACTGTGTGAAGGTCTTGAACGGAGAAGACCGGAGCAGGGAGGGAGGTGCCGGTGATCAAGACCAGGGATGAGCCGGCGTAGACCCGCTTGGCCCCCGGGATCACCAGGCCGTTCTTATCGAGTTCGTCGATTTCTTCGACCAGGGACGGGAGGAAGACATCGACGGGCGCCCCTTCTTGAATTTGCTTCCGCAGACTTTGGGAAGGGCCGTAGATGACCCGCACCGTGACTTCAGGATGCTCGGCTTCAAAGAGCGGCAGCACTTTGCGAAATGCATCGCGAAGGCTGCCGGCTGCGGCGATGGTCAGAGGCTCCGGTTGGGCGTAAGCCGGCAGGGCCGTCCAACTTGTCACGAGGGCGGCGGCGAAAAAGATCAGACCTTCATACAGCAGCTTTGGGCGTGTCATCGGGTACCTCCTGGGAATCGCCATTCTAAAAAAAGAACTGGTACTGGACGTTAATCCTGTTTTCGACGAGGTCGCGGCCGAATCCAGGCAGGCTTTCAAATGGAAACCGGTCGGGCGCTCGTCCACCGCTGCCCATGGTGATATTGGAGTAGTCGATGACCAGACGGTTATTGTAAGTGCCGTCGAAGCTGTAGTTGATGGCCGCCCCGAACTCTTTGATCAGGTCGTCCTTTTGTTTGGTGGACGGATCCATGACGCCGTATCGAACGGCCACTTCGAGCTTCCGGGGAATGATGTACTTGCCCGCCTGCACATACCATCCCCAGGCATGACCAAGGGCAACGGGAGGTCCCAAGATGACGTTGGTGGCCGGGTCGAAGGCGATGGAACCGGAGTCGCTATTTCGTACCCGTTGGTGCCGGTAGTACCCTTCCGCTTGCAGGGACCATCCTTGATACTTGGCGATGAAATCCGTTTCATAGGTCTGGAAATCGTAGACGCCGCCGCCGAGTAGCCGCCCGTTGAAATTTTTGGCCACCGCTTGGCGATAGGCACGGTCGACGATGTCGGAGCGGATTGAGCTGAGATAATTTTGAGCCGGGTTATACGCATAACCAAAGCCGATTGCCGCTTGGGGAATACGCGAGTTGAGAATGTCTCCCTGGCCATAACCGGGATTGCCCGAGATCTTGTAGAGCAGTCGGGCGGTGTACATCATTTCACCGGTCATGAAGCGGGTGTCATAATTGAAAGTCCGACGTTGGGAGGGGGGAAGGCTCGAATTGTCGGGAAGCGCCTGGCTCACGGCCGTGCCTTCCCGGGCGAGATTCGGCCCGACTCCTCCCCACACCCCAAAAGCGTAGTTGAATTTGTACCGATCCTCATCGCTCAATATCGTAATGCCGACGTCCCGACTGTTGACTTGATTTGCGGCAAACGCCTGCTGAACGATGAGATTATCCGCAAAGGTCGACGTGGCGATCGAGCTGATCAAGGCACGATTGAACCACACTCGCTGTTGTCCCACCTGAATGGTCGCCCAGGGGATATGCCAGGAAGACAGGTAGGCATCCTGAATCGCGCCTCTTCCGCTGCCGCCCTCTTGATTCCATGTGGTCTGATCGAAGGCATACGAAACGTTGTAGCGAAAATCAGGATCAAAGGCATAGCCGAGGAATTGGAGGCGGAGCCGAGGCACGGAAAACTGGTTCGAATCGCTCTGCTTTCGAACGGCCCGGTATTCCACCTGACCGCCCAGGATTTCCGGGTTTCTGGAGTCTCCGATAGTGCCCCAGGCCTCGTTGTACTCACTGCGGGTGTAGCGCACCTGCGTCAGCAGCCGCAATTTCAAGAGAAACTTTTCTCCCACGCGGATGTTCAATCCGTTATTCACGTCGATGTTGAAATTGGGCTTGGCAACGCGTTCCTTGGTTTCAAGGACCTTGAGACCCTTTTCATATTCGTCATGCGTAATGATGCCCTTCAGAAACAGGTACTTTAACCCGGGATCTTCACCCGAGTAGTACTCCCATTTGCCCTCTTTCTTCACCAATTGCCCTTCCTCGACGGCGACGACGGGTCCAGGATCAGCCAACCAGGCGACTCCCACCAAAATAAGAACCAGCACCCGAGAGATCTTCATGTCGCGTTCCTTTGTGATGTCGGAACTTCCAATGATGCCGACTGAGTAAGCCGGGACGCCGCCGGGGGTCCGGGCGGCTTGTTACTGAATCAGTTGCGACAACACCGGCAGGCGATCATGGCGCTTTTATTTGAACGGGTGGGATGGAGCGGTATTGAAGCGCAGTGTTTCTCTGCCCTCGATCTGGGTGACCTTTGAATTCCGGTTGACGATCTCGATGAATCCATGACCCATCCTTTTCATGTCAGTTCAATGTCTTGGATCCGCCAATTCAATCACTACCTAATCGATAGAGATAATGTGATGCTTTTATAAAGTAAGTGTAGTCAGTTTGTCAACAATACGATTGTTTCACACTTGATGGGTAGGACGTCTAGATTTGAGTGCATTACATCGCTGGTTGGTGTGGAAAGTATACTTGACATGAAGCAATTATATTTGCTATCACCCTGGCATGACGGCCACGCACCCTCCCTCCATATTTTCCAATCACCTCAAGTCGCTCCGCACCTTGAAGGGTTTTTCTCAGGGCGAACTGGCTTCTCGGGCTGGAATAACCAGGCAGGCCATCTCGTCGATTGAGTTGAATCTCTATCTGCCGACGACCGCCGTGGCGTTGCGCCTCGCCTCCGTGTTGGCATGCCGGGTCGAGGACTTATTCAGCCTGGCAGAACCGGATGACATCGTGGAGGGCACCTTGGTCGGCCCCTCGTCAGCAAATACGAAGCTTAGTCGCGTGAAGGTGTCGATGGTCGGCAAACGAACCGTTGTGCGACCTATGACCGGATTGGGCGAAGTGTTGTCGTTCACGGTGCCGGCGGACGGTTTTCTCGTGGATCAGATTCGGCCCTCCTCGAGGACGGTTCGCGTGCGGCTTTCGCGCGATCGCAGAGCGATTGAACAGGAGATCTCCGTCGCTGGTTGTGATCCGGCCATTTTTCTTGCCGGCGAACATCTGCGGCGCCAGAAAGATCACACGTCGGTGGTGGGATGGTCGATGGGGAGCATGGCCGCACTCCGCGCCTTGCAAGAGGGAGAGGTCCATGTCGCCGGGTTGCACCTCTTCGATGTGTCAACCGGCGAGTCGAATCTGCCGTTTTTGAGACGAGCCCTGAAGGGCTCAGGCTATGAGGTGGTGACCTTCGCGACGTGGGAAGAAGGCTTTTTGGTCCGCCCGGGAAATCCCAAGTCCATTCGCTCGGCAGCCGACCTTGCGGAACCCGGAGTCAGACTCGTGAACCGGGAGGAGGGGGCGGGAGCTCGTCTCTTGCTCGATCAGCGATTGCGGGCGGCGGCTATCGAGGCGCCACGCGTGCGCGGCTATGACCGAGTGGTGTTCTCTCATGTGGAAGTGGCCCGGGCTGTCGCGGGACAGCAGGCAGATGTCGGCATCGGGATCCGGTCGGCAGCCCAATCGTTCGGACTCGATTTTGTGCCGATTCAAACAGCCCGATACGATCTCGTCGTTCCCAAGGCGTACCTGACCTCGCATCCCACGCTGGCACATCTTTTCGAGACGCTCGTCAGCCGTCCGTTTCGGTCGGAGATTGAGGCATTGGGTGGATATGACACGCGAGACACCGGCAAACATCACACGTTGTGACAAGACGAGCATGAACGGTAGCGGACGATCCCTGGTCGCGGTAGTGCTTGCGCTCCTGCTGCTCCTGCCGGTTCTGTCCCATGCCTCTCGTCCTCTCGTCATTGTCACCTCTCCCTCAGTGAAAGATGCGATCGAAGCATTGGGACAGGCGTTCGAACAAGCGCATCCCGACGTGCGCGTCCAGGTAGCGGTCGAAACGGCGCTGGACGTTCGCAGGACGATCGCCGGCATGGAAAACCAAGGCAAGTTTTTCATCGGATCCGGACCGATTCATCTGGTGGCACCGGGAGGCGACGAGCTCATCACTCGCTTAGAGCAGAAATATTATGTGCTGCCGGACGCCAAAGCCCTGTATGCGTCGGAACAGCTCGTGCTCGTGGCTCCTGAATCTCTGACCGAGGCGCCCGAGTCCTTTGAGGCGCTGGCAGAAATGAAAACCGTGCGCCTGGCGGTCGCCGATCATACGACGAGACTCGGTGTGGAGACCGACCGGTTGCTGTCGGCGTTGCATCTTAAAGAAAGGCCACTCGACGTGGCCCGGGACCAGGCGGGAGTTCTGGATCATGTGCTGAGCGGTCAGGCTGATGTCGGCATTATGTTCGGACAGGATGCCGCCCGTTTCCACCAACGGGTGCGCATTGTGGCGACGGCGCCCATGGGCCTCTACAAGCCGATTCCCCACTCCATCGCCATGGAGCGATACTGCCCTGACCGGGAGCTCTGCGTAGAGTTTTTGCAGTTCGTCACGAGCCCGGAGGGACAGTCGGTGTTGAAACGTCTTGGCTATGGGCCGGGGAAACCACCGGTAACGCCGTTGCATATCCCTCATCCGTAATGTCGCATCATCCAATTTCATGGGAGTTCAACGTATGCAGGCTCCACATGTTCGCTTCCTGATCGCATCCATGATGTCGCTGGGCTTTTTCGGACTCTTCGTCTCATGCGCGCGTCTTCCGTATACCACTAAGGTCGTGCACGAAGATGCCCGTGCTGTCGTGACGCTGCAGCGGGAGTTGGATCAGTCCTATTCGCACCCCGCACAATTGAGCGGGGCAGAGCTGATGGCCATTCTTGAAGGATTTTCTTATAGACCGAAGCAGCGGATGCCGCTTCGCTGGTTTGCGGAAGAAAGCCCTCCCAAGCCCGTGTTTCGTGTCGATGAACTGGAGGCACTCACCGGGGCATTGTCAGAAGGACTCGCCACCGCTGGGCCGGGAGAGCGGGTCTATTTCGAATTGCGGGGTCCAGGTTTCAATCCCCACAACCGGCAGGATGTGGTCGGTGGGTGGGTGGCGGTCCGGGACCCGTATTTCTATCTGACGCTCGAGTATGTGCATGTGCAGCTTCCGACCCACAAGTTTGATCTCTACGACTATAACTATCCCACTCCGCGACAGCTTCCAGCCGACTATCTTCTCTACTATGAGCCCGGGCGGTTTCTGCTGACCGATCAACAAGGTGTCCCCGCTCTGGAATACAAGGAAGTGCTAAAAGCCCCGAAGGTGTCCCCGGATATCCATAACTGACAATGCGCTTCGGATTGTAGAGCGAGGAGATTATCGAATGAATCGCTGGATTCACCATGAACAGGTAGACAGTTTCAACACTGCCGTGCAATGCATGCGAGTCGCCTGGATAGGATTGTTGATTGCCGTCGCCATCGCCAGCCAGGCCTGGGCGGCGAACGCCGGCAAGCTCGTCGAGAAAGACGGAAGATACGTCTTTGTTGAAAGTATGGATCCCGCGACCAAACTCTTGCTGCAGCGGGCGATAAAGCAGGGAACCATCACGCAAGAGGAATATAACAATGTCGTCAAGGAATCGCAGCAACGCCAATATCTCCTGCAACCGAGTTTCAAAGCCTGGTACGACCGTGGATTCAATTTCTCGCTCAACGACAATGATTTCTTCTTAAAGATCCGGTTTCGCACCCAGATGCGGTTCACGCAACGCTATCGCAACGAGGCCTGGCGAAATCCCGGGGATGCCAAAAATTTTCCTGAACTGTTGGGCGTGTTCGGTGACTATCGCGCCAATCGATCGGATCAAACGGCCAGTACATTCAACTTGCGGCGCGTTCGGATGTACTTCATGGGCCACCTCTTCAATCCGGATTTCAAATACTATATTCAGATGCGTGCCGAAACGGCGGAAAACGCGCAATCTCCCGGGGGGCTCGGGTTAATGGATGCGGCCTTCACCAGCACGCACTACCCGCTGGCGAATGTTCAGTTCGGCCAATATAAGGTGTTTTTCAATCGCGCGCAGATCAACTCCACGGCGTCGATGCAGTTTCCTGAACGTGCCCTCGTGATGGATGCCTTCACCGCCAGCGGATTGGACCGCCGCGATATCGGCCTCACAATCATGAACGACGAAGAGATCTACCCGGTGAACTACTATCTGGGAGTGTTTAACGGGTCGGGTCCCAGTTTCAATCGATTCGGGAACTATGAGAGCGAGCAGCCGACTGCAGGGTGTCCCGGCGGGACGACGGGGCAAAATCCCTTTCCCTCGACCGCCGGATGTCCTAGTCCGCAGCGCAATATAAACGCCAACCTGCGTTCGAATCTCAATCAGCTCATGCTGGCCGCCCGCCTGCAATGGAACATTGTAGGCCGTCCCGGATACGGCGAAGGCGATTTGGCCTATTCCGAAACCCCGCAGCTCGCAGTGGGCGGGGGGTACTCCTTCAATCCTTCGGTCAACACGAGTTCGAACAGCGCTTTCGTCGGCACCGATCTAGCCAATCTGAATATCCGACGCCAATTGGCGGCCTTCGGGAATGCGCGTCAACTGGGCTGGGGGATGGTCGACTATTCGACCTGGGCGACCGATGCCGTCTTCAAGTATCGGGGCTTCTCGCTTCAGGGCGAGTTCTATTATAAGAATGTGATTCGACACGATAAATCAGTTCCTTGCGTCCGCGCGACTAACCCTGCCACCAACGACCCCTCTCAGGGGTGTGCGGCATTTGCGCCCGGCTTATTGGGTAATTCCCTGGGATGGTACGTGCAGAGTGGCTATTATCTGATTCCGCGAAAGCTGGAATTTGCCGCACGCTACGCGTATTGGGATCCCGACACCAGGTCAGCCGCCGATCTGGTTCATCAGGTCGACACGTCGCTCAATTGGTTCCTGAACGGGACTTATGACCATCAGATCATGGTCGGGTACAGCCATACTCAGATGGGCACCGGCGGGTTCGCCATCGGCCGTAGCGCGCCGCTGCCTTCAGCGGCACTAACCGTTCCGTTGGACGCGGTCGGTGGCATGCTGATCGAGCACGCCATCCGTATCCAATATCAAATCTTTTTCTGAGGAGACACACTGTCATGAGACGTCTAATCATTGCGGTCCTCATTCTGCTATTCGGCTCACTTCACGCGCGCGCGGCTGAGGAGGTCACCATTGCGGCGGCGTCGGATCTTAACTTCGCTTTCAAGGAGCTGACGGCCGAATATGAACGGGCAACGGGAAATCGCGTCAAGCTGACCTTGGGATCGTCCGGCAATTTTTATGCACAAATTCAAAACGGAGCCCCCTTCGATTTGTACTTCTCGGCCGATATCGGCTATCCCAGGAAGCTGGAGGAAGCCGGTCTTACCGTGCCCGGCTCGCTCTATCGCTATGCCCTCGGCCGGATTGTGATTTGGAGCGGGAACGAATCGCGTCTGGATGTGGCGAAAGGGTTCGAGGCGCTCCGTGACCCGCATGTGAAGAAAGTCGCAATTGCGAACCCGAAGCATGCACCCTACGGGCGTGCCGCTGTCGCGGCGATGGAACAGGCTCACGTCTATGAGGCGGTCAAGGATCGCCTCGTGTTGGGGGAAAATATCTCTCAGGCTGCGCAGTTCATCGAATCGGGGGCGTGCGACATCGGGATTATTGCGCTTTCCCTGGCGCTGGCGCCGACCATGAAAACGAAAGGGGCGTACTGGGAGATACCCGATTCTTACTATCCGCCGCTCGAGCAGGGGGCGGTGATCTTGAAGCGGTCCAAACATCCCGAGGCGGCGCAGGCGTTTATAGAGTTCCTCAAGAGTCAGCCTGGACAGGAGGTCATGAAGCGCTATGGGTTTACCCTCCCGAGCTAGATCACGTATGATCCTCATCATGTTCGCGGCCTTGCTGGGTAGCGGCTGTTCGGATGCTGTCACGTTCAGCCGTGAAACCGATACGGGCGGCGTCGTCACGTACCTCTTCAACGAAGAGCGAGGCGGTCCAATGGGCTCGCGACACCGTCGTGAAGCCCTGAAAGCGATGGAGAAGAAGTGTCCATCAGGCTATACGGTCATCAAAGATGGGGAAGTGCCATCCTACGGCAGTATGTCCAGCGTCGAGGGGCAGGAAGGTGAAGTGACGGGTCGGCGATGGGGGATTCAGTTTACATGCAAGTGAGTCGTCATGGATCGATTGATCAAAGTGGAGAGTCTATTCGACGAAGGAGGCCATCATGAAACTCAGCGCACGCAATCAATTCCAGGGGACCGTGACGAGCATCAAGGAAGGCCAGGCGATGGCCGAAGTGATCGTCAAGATCGGGAATCTGGAATTTGTAGCGGCCATCACGGACGGGTCGGTCAAGAACATGGGCTTGAAGGTCAACGACTCTGTGATGGTGGCGGTGAAGGCCACGGAAGTCATGATCGGCAAGTAAGTGCAGGCGACTTGTGGCGGCATTGGTTCACCATACGCTGCCGGACATGACTTGTACGACGACATGAGAACGGGACTGTGAACTGGACCGCCATCTGGGTGACGTTTAAACTGGCGAGCCTCACGGCGACGGCTCTCGTGGTCATCGGACTGCCGATTGCGTACTGGGTGAGTTTTTCGCGTCGGCGCTGGAAGTTCATCGTCGAGTCCATTGTGGCGCTGCCGTTGGTTCTGCCGCCGACTGTACTGGGCTTCTATATCCTCGTCGCCATCGGTCCTCACAGTCCACTCGGCCAATGGTACGCTGATCTGGTGGGGCATCCGCTTCCGTTTACGTTCGAAGGCTTGTTGCTGGCGTCTATCCTGTACAGCCTGCCGTTTGCCGTACAGCCGTTTTCGGCGGCGTTTGATCAGGTGGATCGCCGTGTGATCGAAGCGTCCTGGACGCTCGGGGCATCCAAGCTCAAGACCTTCCTCAAAGTGATCGTCCCGTTGTCGGCTGCCGGTATGATCACGGGATTCGTGTTGAGCTTTGCCCATACGCTGGGGGAATTCGGCGTGGTCTTGATGGTCGGCGGCAATATCGAGGGCGTCACGCGCACGGTGTCCATCGATATCTATGATGAAGTGCAGGCGCTCAATTATGCCGGCGCCGCGAAGACGGCCGGCTTTCTGTTGGTCATATCATATGTGGTGTTGCTCGTCGTGTATGCGATGAATCGGAAAGTCTGGGCCGTATGGCCGCAGAAATAAGCATCGATATCACCAAAACCTATCCGGGCCGTGCGCCCATTCGTGCCCGGATTGTCTATCCTGTCGAGGCCTCGACCGTCCTGATTTTGTTTGGCCCGTCCGGCTCGGGCAAGACGACCATCCTTCGCTCCGTGGCGGGGCTCGAATGGCCCGAGGAGGGCCATATCCGGTTCATCTCACGAACCTGGTTGGATATCGCCTCTCACATCAGAGTGTCGCCACAAGACCGGCGCATCGGTTATATGGCGCAAGACTATGCCCTGTTCCCCCACTTTACCGTGGCCGGGAACATTGCGTATGGATTGAGCGAGATGTCGGCCATCGGCAAGCAGGCGCGCGTCGAAGAAATGGTCCGGCTATTCCGGCTCAAAGGATTGGAAAAGGCGAAG
Organism: uncultured bacterium; assembly: GCA_965285945.1. Taxonomy (GTDB): domain Bacteria; phylum Nitrospirota; class Nitrospiria; order Nitrospirales; family Nitrospiraceae; genus Nitrospira_D. The sequence continues at coordinate 158,873 of CBDIWP010000044.1, forward strand.
CCCCAGGAACTATCGGGCGGTCAGCAGCAGCGGGTGGCGTTGGCTCGAGCCGTGGCGCCACGACCGCAATTATTGCTGCTGGATGAACCTCTTTCGGCATTGGATGGGCCGACACGTCTCCACCTGCGCGGCGAACTGCGCGGATTGCTGAGACAACTGGCGTTACCCACGATCATCGTGACGCATGATTGGGCAGAGGCTCTCACGTTGGGTGACCGCATAGCGGTGATCGCCGACGGAAACGTCCTCCAGACAGGTCTTCCGCAGGAGGTCTTTTCGCGTCCGGCCAATGCCGAGGTGGCGCGCGTGGTGGGTGTGGAAACAGTGGTCCGGGGCCGGGTCGTCAAGTCGGCAGAAGGGTTGGCGACCGTAGAGGTCGGATCGGTATCTCTCACGGCGGTTGGAACAGAGGAGGAGAGTCCGGATGTCTTTGTGTGCATCCGGGCAGAAGATGTCACTTTGGAAAGGGCCGCATCCGGTGAAACGAGTGCGCGTAACCATTTGCCTGGCACCGTCCGTCAGATTGATTCACTCGGCGCTCTGGCCCGGATCACTCTGGACTGTGGATTCCCTCTGACGGCCGTCATCACACGGTCGGCTCTCAGCGAACTGGGATTGACGGTGGGGTCGTCCGTTCGCGCCCTATTCAAGGCTGGTTCGGTCCATCTGATTTCACGGCAGTAATTCGTGCGGCCCTCGCGGTGCCCCTCTTATCCCGGTTCCCCTCTGACTTTCTTGTGGATCAGTCTCCAGTTGGGCGATTTGCTCTACCCGTGACGGTTGATGTCAGCATCGACGGCGCAGACCGCAGATGGCACGAAAACGCTCTTGACAGCATAGGGCCACCTATGTAACCATTGGCTACATGATGACATCAAGCGATCTCAAGCGCATTCGTGAAGGATTAGGGCTCACCCAGCAACAGCTCGCTGATGCCTTGGACACTACTCGCGTGTCCATTGCCCGTTATGAGACGGATATGCGGAGAATTCCAGGCATGGTGCGTGTGGCATTGGAGCAACTGCAGAGAAAGACGGCGATCCCCATGGCCGGGCTCGTCGCCGCCGGTTCGCCGATTGAAGTGGTCCCCCAAGCGGAACTCATCGATGTGCCGCCGAGCATGCTGCGGGGCGGCGACACCTTTGCCTTGCGGGTGAAGGGTGAGTCCATGAAAGATGAAGGCATTCTTCCGGGCGACCTGGTCATCGTCCGGAAACAGGAGACGGCGAGGAACGGGCAAACGGTTGTGGCGTTAGTCAATCGAGAAGCCACCGTGAAGACCTACTTCAAAAAGGATTCACATATTGAGTTGCACCCCGCCAACGCGGCGATGGATCCGATTCTCGTCCGCCCCACGGATGAATTTCATATTGAAGGTCTTGTCATCGGCATCATTCGGCATTGTGCTGTCTAACCAGGAGGTCTCGATGATCATGTCAGAATCGAGCAGGGCAAAAGACCGGTTGAGAGAACTGGAACGGACCGTGAGCGCTCTGAATGGGCAATTGCGAGAAATGCAGTGCGAACTCCAGCAGACCAAAGGCGCAACAATCAAAGAACGGCTGTGGGGCAATTGGATGGCGCCGCGGCAAGGGCGCATTTATATGTCGGCGGTATGCAATCGGCGGATCCGTCCCAACACCAAGGTGACACATGATGCTGCGGCCGCTTCTCGATAGGAGACATATCGCTGCCGGGTCCTGCGGGGACTGTGGGATGCTCGTTCCCGAACGTCTTGAATGCTGGGACGCAGTGACGCATTCACGGCTTGCTCTGTGCGAGCGGTGCTGGAATGTGTTTCGTCAGCGGCAAATCTTCGCCGGTGGATGCTGCGATTGAAGGGAGGAAGACATGGCGGTCATTCAAGCAAGAATGGACAAGAAGCCATTACTATGGCCTGGTTTGGAGCACCGGAGGAGAAGACAACGACGAGCCGGGGAAGAGTCGGTCCCGGACGGCAACGCTAGCGATGCGCGCTTTCTGTTGGCTGAGGGGGACCGGCTTGTGATGTTGTACGGTCATCCTATGGTGATTCATTTGGCGCTGCAAGCAGCGGCAGACCGGGCACTATCCGGCAATCCGGTGATCTATCTTGACGCCGCTCATACCTTTGACTCCTTGATCATGGGGAGGTTTGCCAAAGCACGCCGGCAACAACCGAGAAAAGTGTTGGGCATGGTTCACGTTGCCCGTGCATTCAGCTGGCATCAAATGGAGCGATTGGTGTCACACTGCCTGTCTGGCGCGCTCGCCCGCTATGAGGCCCGCACCGCCGTCATCACCGGACTGTTCGAGGCTCTGGCTGAAGAGCAGGTGTCCGACCGCGAGATGGCCCGCATGACCGACCGTTTAGTGGAATCGATCGAGGAGCTGACTCAGAAAGGCTACGCGCTGTTGTGTCCTTGTCCCTCCATTCCGATGGAAACGGCCGTCGGTCACCGGTTGTTCACCCGCTTGCGAAGCCTGGCCGATCGCCGCATCTTCGCCAAAGCGGTTCAAGATGATGTGAAGCTCGAAGAGGAACAGTAACTCTCAAACGCTATTATGCAAGACGCAGCCCACTCCTAGTTCGGGTGCCTTCTGCCGGGTTTCAGTATGAATCGTCAACACTGGTTAAGGCCATTACATCCAGAGCACCCTCACCTAATCGTTAGTCGTGATCTGGGTGTGTGTTACTGAAGGTCTGGTGCTCTGATCCTTCTGCTTTTGTACTTTGTCCTTACGTTCTTTCCGCTTGGCGACCCGTACTGCCTCCGGATTGTCGTAATACAGCCCCGCTTTCTCTTTTTCTGAGTAAATCCGGACGCTGTACGTCTCCATTAACTCTTTTTTTGCCTGTGCATCTCCCTTAGTGGCCCGAGCCAATAAGGTTCGACGATACTCATCTTCTCCATCCTGTGATAATGGCCATCGGTCTTTGTCGTTCACTGCAGGCTCCTCGTCTCGTTGTGCGCCTCCGCGCTCGTTAATTGCTTAGATGCTGCCCCACTATCCCGGTATGTTCGAAGTCGCTCCCAAGATAGCCGGGCCGATTGCGCGCCTGAGGTTATACATGATCTTGGTCTCTGACTGCATCGGAATGTTTCCACATAGCTCTGCGGTTCAGCGGCCCCATGAATCAGCGTAAAAAGAAGAGCTGAACTGTTTCAGGGAGCGGCGTGGCGACGAGGGAAGTCTTTAGCTTCTAGCGTGGACGGCTGGGTGGTGGCGGCGGCTGATAGCAGAAATTCATATCGAGCGCCCCGTCCGATAAGACGGTCGCTTCTCCACCGTTTTGGCAAGGCAATGGAGCTGGACTGGACTGGGCGTGATCTGAGGAAGAGACATCTGTCTGTTGCGGATTCGTCGGGGCCGTCGCAGGGGACAACGGATCGGATGAACGCACTTGCACTGATCCAGTCTGATTAGAGTTGAGTGGAATGGCGCTGGCTTGGAAGGCGGCACCGTTGTTCTGTAAGTGCAGTTCTATGCGGTAATGCTTCAGCGTGAGTGTTCCCGGGAAGCCGATGAGAGCCAAATCGTTCGTATATCGGCCATGATGAAACCGATACAGCTCTTGCAGTCGATTCACCTCTGCCAAAGCCATGGAAGCTTCTGCCGTGTGCGCCTTTTGAGTAAAGTGGCGATAGGACGTTGTACTAAGCGCCGCCAATATCCCGACGATGGCGATGACTATGACGAGCTCGATCAATGACATCCCCCGGTTGTCCGGCACAGAGCCGCAGCCTTGCCGATGCGAAGATTCACTAACGTACAATTGGTATTGTGCCGTCACGCCAGTTCCCCAACAGCTCTTTGAATCTCAGTTCCTGCTATTCCGTGAAACCGGGGCCTATCGATTCGCTTTCATCAAGAGTATCTGACTGGCTGTTAATGCGCCAGTTCATAACGTACCGCGCTGAGCAATTGTTCCATGTCGAAGGGTTTCTGTAATGTCTGCCGGGCACCGAGCAGTTTTGAGACGTCCAAGGTATCTTCCTTTCCTTGTTTACCCGACATGGCGATTACCTTCACATTCAAAAAGCCCAGGGTCAATTCTAAGATCAAATCCAAGCCATTCATCTCGGGCATCGCAATATCGGTGATAACCAGGTCCACCGGATGAGTCAGGCAGATTTCCAACCCCTCGCGTCCATTTGACGCTTCCAAGACGGTGTACCATACTGCTTCCAAGGTAGTGCGGAGCAACCTGCGGATCGGTTCTTCGTCGTCTATAACCAGTATCGTTGCCACAGTCGCGGTTCCCTTCGTTCAGGCTATGTTCACTGTGACGGATCATTAATCGTCAACAAACCCGAAGAATGAGGGTCCTAGGCAGCCAACGGCGTACAAGCGCCGCTGAGCGCTTCCAGAACGACTTCTTCCTGCCTCACATCGGGCCATTTCAGACGAGCATGACGGTGCCGATTTGCGAGGCGTAACCACATCCCTTCAAAGGATTCGTCCATATCCAGGATATGGTCTTCGAGCATTAAGCCTTCGCATCGGTCGCACTTCATGTGGGCCTCCTCCGATTCATCTGCTGTGGTCATGATTCTGTAGAGAAGTCTAGAAGGGTCGAGCGAATCTGTAAGACCTGGAGGAGGTACTTCGTAAGGGGGAGAGCGAAGTCTGGCGATTACACGCTCGGCATTCGGAATCATGAGCCATGACAGTGGGATGCTGCCCAATATTTGTCGTACTTAGTGCAAAAACTGAGCACACCCAGAGCACTCATTGAGTGAGAATTGAAAGGGAGAGGGCAAATCCACAATTTCAGCGCCAATAGATGGCATTCCGATTGCAGCGCGGTTGTTTGACCGGTGGGGTAGTGGGAAGATTGTGATGCAAATCGAAAGAAATCGATTGATGAGAGCTGTCACATGGTAGCGGTAATCTTAATCGGTTTAGGCACCATGACAGCCTTGGTGTGGGTCCTCGCTACCACCTTGGATCAGAAAGCGCCGCGGAAAAGCGGCGCAGGCCCATTTGAGTCGGAGTATGTCTTTGATCTTCCGCATGGTCACTCGCTCCGCTGGCATCCGTCCCTCCTCCACAATGAAATAGAGGCGGAACGATACGAAGGTGAAGGAGGACTTGCGTCGCGGACGGCTCCGGCATGAACGGACGGCGGGCCGCCGCCCTGAGTCCGAGGGATGTCGGCCACCGATTCCGAGCAGGCTCGAAACAGTGGCCGGCTTCACGTTGGAAACGTGGGCCGGATTGGGTCGGAATACGCACGAGCGGAATTGTCAGCGCGTAATGCGATTGGATTGCCTCAAGGGGCGTTGTCGGATGTGCTGCGATTTCGACGAAGCCACTCTTCGGGCGGAAGCGCTGCCTATATTGCAGGCAACCGCAGACGGCTCAACAATGGGGGTGTCTCTAGGGTGATTCTTGAAGGTCCTGGTGATGAAGCTGGTACAGAGTTAGGGCTGCTCTGAGTTACCCTCAAACCTATGAGCTATGGAAAGGATCGTCCACTGCATTTCCAACATGGTAGCGATTGTTTGCAGCAGAACAGGAGCGTCCGTTTCGTCGTCAAAGATTAGAGATGACTTCGCTTCTGTATGCCCGCGTTATGCTTTATCATCCTCAAAGCAGTTCAACGGTGAACAAGGACCTTGCAACGGCCCTTGAGTTCAGGGTTAAAACGTAAGCCTTTAAAGAAGGAGATCGCGCTGCACCTGTTCGAGTTGCTTCCGTAGTGCTTGAAGTTCCTCAATCGTGGCGTCCAAGCCCTTGTCCACTGCACCTGAAGCCTCTTCATTCTCCGCAAGATCTACTACCTTCTCCTCCAAACGGCGACGCTCCGCTTCCAACATGTCCGTCACATGACGCTTGAATCCCTGGACCACCACCGGCGGTGGTTCGGTGCCGGGACTCTCCTGATTTCCCGGCGATCGCAGGGCAGTCACCATGCGACCAAGGTCCTGCGTCCGTTCCCGTAATTCCAATTTGATCTGTTCCGTGAGTGCCGATTGACGTCGAAGCAGGAGTTGGTAACTCATGATCAACCAAGCCAGGCCCCAGAAAGTTGCAGTCCCGATGACGCGATTGGTTAGGGCAAGCTCCTGGGGAACCAACGGAGGAGACAGGCCATAATCAGCGACCATCAAGACTGTGCAAAGACCGGCCACCACAAGAGGGGCATAGTACGTCCTCAGCCAATAGCTCAATCCGATTGGAATAACATATAGCAGCCAAGGCGTGAATCCCAAGGCCATACGGCTGTCCACAGCGAAGATGGCGAGAAGCACAATGCCGATGCCGGTGGACAAAGCGAGCTGTTCGGATTTCATGGACTGGCTTCTAAGGGTCGGTCCGGTTCCGGGTATGCGGTTTCAGGGCCTGGTTCAGATCTGTAGCCATGGCGGCTCATACATAATCGTATTATGACATCGGCGGTTCACAACGCGCGGGATGCTAAGCCGTGGTGACGAGCCTGTCAAGAACGGATATGACGACTAGTTCAAGCCGCTCGGCTGCAGTAAACCATTGCAGATCTTGCTGCCAAATGCAGATAGGTGTTTCTCCTGCACAGAGTCGTGGACCTTTCTCATGCCGAGACCGCTGCTCGTCTCGACATTCCAAGATGTCATGAAAAACACGCGATGAGTCGTCGATGTGTTGGAGCGGAAGCAGGAGACATCTGATCTAGGCCGTGCGACCGATTCCTTTTGCTGGCAGCCAAGAGGAAATTCAGGTTTGCTCGGTTTCCTACGCCTTACGGCCATGGGTTTCCGCCGTAAACGAGTGACGACCGGGAATCAGCATGCAGCCGTAGTTAGAAGTTCCATCTAGACGTCGTTTCCATACCGAGGCCAAAGGTCGTCCAAGATATTACTGATCTCTTGGGCCCTTTTTGAGGGGAGTATATTAGAATATTTAATGAAAATAGTTCTCAACATCAGTCAGGTTGTCGCCACGAGACTCGTCTCATGAAGTGTCAAGTCGTAAGTCTCAAGTGATCGATACCACTCAAAGGACGCCTGCGATGAATACCGAGGACGCGCTCCTGTATCCGCCCGATGCGCACCAGTCCGAGACTCTTCTCCACTTGCTGCAACGGCGGGCCCAACAGCAGCCCGACGGAGAGGCATACACTTTCCTTATCGATGGTGATCGTCAAACGGCGACTTTGACATATCGGGAACTCGATAGTCGGGCGCGGTCTATCGGAGCGGAGCTGCAACGTATTTCCCGCAGCGGAGAACGAGCCCTTCTTTTGTATCCGCCGGGTCTTGAATATATAGCCGCGTTTTTTGGGTGCCTCTATGCGGGGCGGGTCGCCGTGCCGGTTTATCCGCCTCAACGGCGAAGATCTTTGGGACGGGTCAAAGCCATCTTGAACGACGCTCAGCCTGCCGTTGTCTTAACCAATTCACAGACCCGAGCAAAGTTCTCTCGGCTGCTATCTCAAGACGTTGAACTAACAGGTCTCCACCACCTCCAGTACCTCGATACAGATCATATTAATCAAGCCCTCGCAGAGCGCTGGCAAGAGCCGCTTATCACCTCAGGGACTCTTGCGTTTCTCCAATACACCTCGGGGTCAACGGGGATCCCCAAGGGTGTAATGCTGAGTCATCACAATCTGCTTCACAATCAGCAGTTGATCCAGTCTGGTTTTGGACACGGCAAGCAGACGGTTGTAGTGGGGTGGTTACCCCTTTATCACGATATGGGTCTTATTGGGAACGTGCTGCAGCCGTTATATCTGGGCGTGCCTGCGATCCTCATGTCTCCCTATCACTTCCTGCAGCAGCCGTTCCGCTGGCTTGCAGCGATCTCCCGGTACCGTGCCACAACCAGCGGCGGACCGAACTTTGCCTACGACCTCTGCGTGCGGCGAATCACGCCTGAGCAACGTGCCACATTAGATCTGAGCTGTTGGCGTGTTGCATTTAACGGCGCGGAGCCGGTCCGGCCTGGCACGTTAGAACGGTTCGCCGACACATTTCAGTCCTGCGGCTTCCGCCGTGAATCCTTGTATCCATGCTACGGCCTTGCCGAAGCGACGCTGTTCGTTGCGGGAGGTGCGGCGTCGACCGCGCCCACTTTATGCCATGTCCATGAATCGGCGTTGGAGCAGCATCGTGTGGTGGAAGGACTGGCTGGGGAACGGGGAGTTCGGACGCTGGTGAGTTCAGGATGCGCACAGTTAGATCAGCGCATTCTTGTCGTAGATCCAAAGGCGTTGAGCCGTTGCTCGGACAGCCAGGTCGGCGAAATTTGGGTCCAGGGGGCGAGCGTGGCCCGAGGCTATTGGGATCAACGCGACAAGGCGGCGAATATCTTTGGAGCGCATTTAGACAGTGGGGAGGGCCCGTTCCTGAGAACCGGGGATCTCGGCTTTCTGCGGCGTGACAACTTATTTGTCACTGGCCGCCTGAAAGACTTGATCATCATCCGGGGCCGGAATCATTACCCGCAGGATATCGAGCTCACCGTTGAAACCTGTCATGCCTCGTTACGGCCGGGGTGCGGGGCGGCTTTCTCAGTGGACGTCGATGAGGAGGAGCGTCTCGTCGTAGTGCAGGAAGTCGAGTTGCGATCGCGCCTCGACATGGAGGCAGTCACAGCAATGATTCGTTCCGCTGTCGCCGAGGAGCACGACGTTTATATCGATTCAATCGTGCTCATCAAGGCGGGTACTCTTCCTAAGACGTCCAGCGGGAAGGTTCAGCGCCAAGCGTGCCGCGGGCAATATCTGGCGAAGACGCTGGAGATAATCGGTGAAGCTGAGAGCAGCCCCTCCACAATCGGCGCATCAGTCCAGCCGCCATGGACGCCGCTGCAAAAGACGTTGGCGGACATCTGGGCAGACGTTCTTGGGCGGAAACACATTAGGCCAGGCGATCATTTCTTCACGCTGGGAGGTGATTCCTTACGTGCGGCCCAAGTGATTTCCCGGGTGCACGAAGCTTTTCCCGTTAAGCTGAACATTGATTGTCTTTTCGATTTCCCGACGCTCGCAGGCTTGGCCGCGTTCATTGAGACGGAGATCAGCCGGCGATCAGGAGGCGATTACGAGAATGAGGGAAAAGCACACGCCGTCAAGCCGGGTCCCATACCGGACAACCAGCCGGTCCCCTTATCATTCGCGCAGCAACGACTGTGGTTCCTCGATCAGCTGAGGCCCGGCCTCCCGATGAATAATATTCCGGTTGCCTTGCGCATATACGGGCCACTCAACGTCGGCGCACTTCAACGGGCGATTACGGAAATTGTGCGTCGCCATGAAATCCTTCGCGCGACTGTCGTCCTGTCCGATGGGCAACCGATGCAGATCATCGGGGAGCCGTCGCCTGTGGACATGCCGGTCATCGATCTTCGCGCTCTTTCGAGCGATGACCGGGAGGCACAGGCGGCACGACGGATTTGGGAAGCGGCGCGGCAACCGTTCGATCTGGCGTTGGAGCCTCCGTTACGGATCGAGCTGGTCCATATCGACGAGAAGCATCATATTCTGTTGGTCACCGTTCATCACGCGGCTGCCGATGATTGGTCGATGGCCATCTTTAGTCGTGAGCTGGCCGCACTGTATCCGGCCTTCTCCGCAGGGCATTCATCACCGCTTCCTGAAGTACCTGCTGGTTATCGTGAGGTCGCTCGCAACGAATATGAGCGTCTACAAGGCGAGCGGCTGACCTCGCACCTTTCCTATTGGAAGGCGCGCCTGGAGGGGAGCTCGCCTTTGCTGATGCTCCCGACGGATCACTTGCGCCCGGCGAGACCGACCTTCACCGGGGCGCGTCATCCCGTGAGGCTGACGAGGTCAGTAGTGGACGGACTGAAGGCCCTCGCTGAGCGGCAAGGCGCGACGCTGTTCATGGTGCTGCTCGCGGCATTCCAGGTGCTCCTCCACCGGTACAGCGGTCAGGAGGACATCAGTGTTGGATCGAGTGTGGCGAACCGACACTCGATCGAAGCAGAAAACCTTATCGGCTTATTCGCCAACATGCTGGTGTTTCGGGCCCGGCTGGCCGGAGATCCGACGTTCGCGCAGCTTCTGGGAGTGGTGCGGGACACCGCGCTGGGCGCCTATGCCCATCAAGACCTTCCCTTCGAGATGCTGGTCGAAGCGCTCAAGCCGGAACGGAACACGAGTGGGACGCCGCTCTTTCAGGCGTCCTTCGTTCTTCATAACGCGCCGCCACCCGCCTTGGCCCTGTCCGGATTGACTGTTACTCGGCTGGAGAGCCACAACGGGACCAGCCAGTTTGATCTCACCCTTTCATTGACGGACCAGGCCGGTCAATTGGCCGGCTCGATCGAATACAGCAGTGATCTTTTCGAGGAGCCGACGATCAGGCGCCTGGCATCGAATTTCGAAATCCTACTCCAGGGCATCCTTGAACAACCAGACCGGCGTCTGTCGGAGCTTCCGTTGCTGACAGAGCGGGAGCGTCAAGAGATGCTACAGGAGTGGAATGCAACAAGGCGAGCGTATTCCCAAGACCGGTGCATCCACCAGTTGATTGAGGATCAAGCGCGCCGGGCCCCCAAAGCGCTCGCGGTGATGCTCGATGAGGAATGCTTGACCTATGCGGCTCTCTTTGACCGGGCGAATCGACTTGCGTCCCGCCTGCGCCGTTTGGGCGTAGGACCGGATGTGCTGGTCGGGATTTCTGTTGAGCGGTCGTTGGACATGGTGATCGGATTATTGGCGATCCTCACCGCAGGAGGCGCCTACGTGCCGATTGATCCGGACAGTCCCCCGGAACGCCTGGCCTTCATGCTGCAGGATGCAAGGATCGCACTGCTCTTGACACATCACGAGATCGCCGGGCGCCTTCCCGTCTATGGGGGCCGCATCCTTTGTCTGGACAGTGACCGTTCGGCAATAGACCTTGAGTCGCCACTCCAGGGCCAAAGTGGTCAATCCCTCAAAACCCTCGCCTATATGATTTATACGTCCGGATCGACGGGCCGACCCAAAGGCGCCTGCATTCCTCATGAGGGACTCCTCAACCGCCTGCAATGGATGCAGGAACACTTCCAGCTGACGCCCAACGATCGGGTGCTGCAAAAAACGCCGTTCACTTTCGATGTCTCGGTTTGGGAATTCTTTTGGCCCTTGATGACGGGTGCCTGTCTCGTTCTCGCCCGTCCCGGAGATCACAAAAATGCAGAACGACTCATCGAGTTGATCCGGCAGCAGCAGATCACCACGCTGCATTTTGTGCCTCCCATGCTCCAGACCTTTCTTGAGACGCCCGGCATCGCAAGCTGCACCTCGCTCCGCCGTGTGATCTGTAGCGGAGAGGCCCTGCCCGTTGACCTTCAGCGACGGTTCTATGAACGACTCGATGCTGAGTTGCACAACTTGTATGGGCCGACAGAAGCCTCTATCGATGTGACTGCCTGGGCCTGCAAACGCGAAGACCCGGCCTCGTTCGTTCCCATCGGGCGACCGATTGCGAATACCCAAATTTATTTATTGGATAGGTACTTGGAGCCAGTCCCGATCGGGGTAGCGGGCGACCTGTATATCGGAGGCCATGGGGTTGGGCGCGGCTATCTCAATCGTCCGGATTTGACTGCTGACAGGTTCATACCGGATCCCTTTGGCGAACGACCCGGCGCCCGGCTCTATAAGACCGGGGATTTGGCGCGGTTTCTCCCGGACGGCAACATCCTGTTTCTGGGGCGAAACGATAATCAAGTAAAGATTCGGGGCTATCGGATCGAGCTGGCAGAGATCGAGGCAGTGTTAGGCCAGCATCCCGATGTGCGTGAAGCGGTCGTCCTGGCGCGCTCCGAGCCGGAAGGGAAACGGTTGGTGGCTTATGTCGTGCTGAAGGAAGCACAGGCCACGACCGCCGTGGTTCTTCGTCGGTTCCTGCAAGAGCAACTTCCGGACTACATGGTTCCTGCCGTGTTTGTGATGCTCGATGCCCTGCCGCTCACTGGCAACGGAAAGGTCGACCGAGCCCTGCTCCCGTCACCAGAAGAGGCGCGTGTGAAGCCGGACACCGGCTACGAAGCTCCACGTTCACGCGTCGAGCAAGCGATCGCGTCCGTATGGCAAGACGTCTTAAACGTGAAGACGGTGGGCATCCACGATAATTTTTTCGACCTCGGTGGCCAGTCTCTGCTCCTCGCCAAGGTCTGGAGCAAGCTTCGCGGCCAGTTCCACCGGGAGCTGACCATGCTTGATCTGTTTCAATATCCGACGATCGCGTCCCTTGCCCGATCGATCTCCGATCAGGAGACGTCGAACTCCGTGGGACTCGGCGCCAACCTTCAGTCCGAGCGGCGTAAGGCGGGACAGGAGCGGTTGCGAAAGCAGTTTGCGCAGCGGCGCACGGTCGCATCTGGAGAAGGGGGCACACAGTGACGAACGAATCAACGGGACATGGCTTGACCGGCCTGGAACTCGCCGTCATCGGCATGGCCGGTCGGTTTCCGGGTGCCAACAATCTTGAAGCGTTTTGGGGAAATCTCCGGGATGGGATTGAGTCCATCAGGGTATTGAGCGAGCCGGAGTTGCTCGCGGCAGGAGTCGAGCCCAAGGTCTTCCACGATCCCAGCTATGTACGGGCGCGGGCGGTCCTTGATGATATCGACCTGTTTGACGCGGCATTGTTCGGCTTTACGCCGAGGGAAGCCGAGTTGCTGGATCCGCAGCAACGGCTCTTCCTCGAGTGCGCCTGGGAGGCGTTGGAGGACGCGGGATACAATCCGGAGCTCTACGAGGGGCAAATTGGCGTGTACGGAGGGGCCAGTCTCAGCGGCTATCTCTTTAACCTCGTCCCGGACCGGCTCCTTCTCCAATCGGCATCCGATATGGCCGCTGTGCTCGCCGCGGACAAAGATTATTTGTCTACCCGGGTCTCATACAAGCTCAATCTTGAGGGGCCGAGCCTGACCGTGCAAACCGCTTGTTCCACCTCATTGGTGGCCGTGCACCTGGCCTGCCAGGGGCTTCTGAGCGGTGAATGTGATATGGCGCTGGCCGGCGGGGTGTCGATCAACGTGCCTCAGACCGTCGGCTATCTGTATCAGCCGGGCGGAATCGCTTCACCGGATGGGCATTGCCGTACCTTTGACAGCAAAGCTCAGGGCACGGTAGGGGGCAGCGGGGTCGGTATCGTCGTGCTGAAGCGAATCCAGGATGCACGGGCGGATGGCGATCGCATCATCGCGCTGATCAAAGGCTCTGCCGTCAACAACGACGGGGCGAACAAGGTGGGCTATACCGCGCCCCGCATCGAAGGGCAAGCAAAGGTGATTGTGGCTGCGCAGGCAGCGGGGGACGTTGATCCGCGGTCTATTGCGTATGTGGAGGCTCATGGCACGGCCACGCCCATGGGTGATCCGATCGAGCTTGCAGCGCTGACGCGTGCCTTCCGGCGTCAGACCGGCGACAGGCAGTTTTGCGCGATCGGATCGGTAAAGACGAACATCGGACATCTGGACGCCGCTGCGGGGATCGCGGGACTTATCAAAACAGCCCTCGCGCTTGACCGCCGCCTCATTCCTCCCAGTCTTCATTTCACCGAGCCGAATCCGCAGATCCCTTTGGACAGCAGCCCGTTTTACGTAAATACCGCAGGGGTCGACTGGAAGAGCGGCGAAACGCCGCGCCGGGCGGCCGTCAGCTCGTTTGGCATCGGAGGGACGAATGCGCATGTCGTGCTGGAAGAAGCCCCGACACGCGAGCCCTCCGGTCCCACGCGCCCGTGGCAGTTGCTGGCGTGGTCTGCAAAAACACCGTCTGCGCTTGAGGCGATGACGGATCGGCTCGCCACACACTTGCAGGGGCGCAGCGAAGACAGCTTTGCCGACGCCGCATTCACCTTAAAAGTCGGCCGTAAGGCCCTTCCTTATCGCCGAGTGCTCGTGTGCCGCACCGGGAAAGAAGCGGTGGAGCTATTCACGCCTTCGGCGGCGGATCATCTATTGACGGGCGGACCGGTGACCTCCGAGCCGGCAGTCGTGTTCATGTTTCCAGGTCAAGGCTCCCAGTACGCGAATATGGGGCGGGAACTTTACGGCTCCGAAGCGACCTTTCGGGAGCAGGTGGATCACTGCGCGGATATTCTGCGCCCGGAGTTGGGGCTCGATCTTCGGCACATAATGTATCCCGCCAAAGGACAGGCTGACATCGCGCAGCAGCAGCTCGATCAGACGGCGCTCACTCAGCCGGCGCTATTCGTCATCGAGTACGCGTTGGCGAGGCTCTGGATGTCCTGGGGGGTGCGCCCGCAGGCGATGATCGGCCACAGCATCGGAGAGTATGTCGCCGCCTGCCTTGCCGGTGTGTTGTCCCTCTCAGATGCGTTGAGACTTGTGGCAGTGCGGGGCCGAATAATGCAGCAGCAGCCCTGCGGCGCCATGTTGGCCGTCCCCCTTTCCGAGGATCAAATCGCGGCCTACCTTCATGATGGACTCTCACTCGCTGCCGTGAATGCGCAGGCGCAATGCGTCGTGTCGGGCCCCTCCGAGGCTATCGAACAGTGCGAACGGACGCTCGCGGCGGACGGTATCGAAGGGCGCCGCTTGCGGACGTCGCATGCGTTTCATTCCGGCATGATGGACCCGATCGTGAACACGTTCGAACATCACGTCCGCGCGATGATGAGACGCCCCCCCCAGATTCCCTATATTTCGAATATCACGGGCACGTGGATCACCCCGGCAGAGATCGATGATCCCGGCTATTGGAGCCGGCACCTTCGCGAGCCTGTGCGATTTGCGGACGGCGTCCGTACACTCCGCGGGCAATCGGATCATGTGTTCCTCGAAGTGGGCCCCGGTCAGACGCTGGGAACCCTAGCGGCGCAACGCTGCGATGAGCCACTCGAGCGCAAACCGCTCTCATCCCTATGCCGGCCCAAACGGGTGGCCTCAAGCACGACGGAAATCCCCTTCTTACTGAACACGCTTGGAAGTTTGTGGCTAACGGGCGTACCCGTGGATTGGTTCGGGCTGCATGCCGGAGAACGACGATGTCGCGTCCCGCTGCCGACCTATCCATTTGAGCGACAACGGTACTGGCTGGATCGGCCGCCGCAACACTCCGAGAGCCGACCTCTGTCCAGCCGGAAGCCCGACATTGCCGATTGGTTTTATGTCCCGTCCTGGAAACGCTCAGTCCTAGCCCTCGATCACTCTACGGAGAGATCCGCGCCGTCGTCCTGGATCGTTCTACTCGATGACGGTCTCGTCGCCGAGGATTGTGTCGGCTGGTTGGAGCGGGACGGGCATACGGTGACCACCGTTGCGATCGGGGAGCGGTTTCAGCGCGTTGGCGACGGCGCCTACTCGATCCGCCCCGGATATCGCGATGATTACGATGCGTTACGTCGAGACCTGGAGAGCCTGGGCAAGCATCCCGATGTCATTGTCCATTGTTGGTCTCTTAACGAAGAGGCGCGCCGGCCGGCCGCCGTCTTCGAGCAGGCACAAGAGCGGGGATTCTACAGCCTGCTGTTTCTCGCCCAGGCATTTGCAAGGCGTCCGCTGACCATTATCGCGCTCTCCAATGGGATGCATGCGGTGACGGGACAGGAGACCTTACGACCGGAAAAGGCAACCTTGCTTGGAGCCTGTCGAGTGATTCCTCAGGAGTATCGCGACGTGACGTGCCGCAACGTCGATATTGAACTTCCCTTGGCAGACACGCAGGCAAGGGCTGCCTTGGCCGAGCGGATTCGGACGGAGGCCAGGGTCCGGACGGCGGAAACAACCGTTGCTTACCGTGGTTCTCACCGATGGGTACAGGTCTTTGAACCCATCACGTTTGAGCGCGGGGAGCAACGTCCCCTGCTGCTACGGTCGCGGGGGGTATATCTCCTGACAGGAGGACTGGGCGGGGTGGGGCTGCTGCTGGCGGACTATCTGGCCCGCGCGGTCCAGGCGCGACTCATCCTGACAAGTCGTTCCGAAGCAGGACCAGAGCAGCGCCGGCGAGTGGATGAGTTGGAGCGCTTGGGCGCGGAAGTATTGCTGACGAGGGCGGATGCCGCCGACTTCGCTGCCATGCGGGCTGTCATGGATAGCGCCCAGAAACGGTTTGGAGAGATCCATGGGGTGATTCATGCCGCCGGCATTCCGGGTGGCGGCATGATCGAGCTGAAAACGGTCGCCGCCGTGCAAGAGGAATTGGCATCGAAAGCCGGAGGGGCCTTAGTTCTGGACGAGCTCTTCAAGGACCAGCAGCTGGATTTCCTCGCCTTCTGCTCATCGCTGAACGCCGTGACCGGCGGATTCGGGCAGGTCGGCTACTGTGCCGCCAATGCCTTTCTCGATGCGTTTGCCCATTTCAGAGCCGCGGCCCGATGCTCCTATACGCTATCGATTAATTCTGACCGCTGGCGGCAAGTCGGAATGGCTGTCGACGCGGAATTGCGGTTAAAGGCGCTGGGTATTGAAGAATCCGATCGCGGGATGACGGGGGAGGAGGGACAGGAAGTATTTCATCGCCTCTTGTGTCAGGCAACACATCCTCAGGTCTTGATCTCGACAGGGCTGTTTCCCTCTGCCACCGAAGAGGCAGAGGCTCAGCTCAGCGCGGCGGTCCTGAAGGCCGCTCCACCTTCCATGGGCTCGGAGCGCCGGTATCCCAGGCCCTCCGCCGTGGGGCTGTATGTCGCACCGGCTACGAGCGTGGAGGAACGGTTGGCCGCCATCTGGGCCGAGGTCTTCGGTATCGAAGGCATCGGCACGCAGGACGATTTCTATGCATTGGGCGGCGAATCGCTGCTCGCGCTGCAAATTGTCAATCGCATCCGTGAGGCTTTCCGCGTCGAAGTGTCCGTGCGCCAGTTCTTTGAGCGTCCCTCAATTGCGGGCGTCGCATCGCTCCTCGAGGCGCCAGGAGAGGAAAGCGGGGATGCCCTGGATGCCATCGTCCCGCGCCGGCGGGAATCTCATCGCCGTGTAGCATCGGCACCGGACGCGATGCCCCCTTGCCTGGAAAGGTCCCCCCGATGAATGTGGTCCGTTGCCTCCTCACGGCATCCTGGCGGTTGGTTGCGCTTGCCGGGCTTGCCGGCCTGGTCAGCGGGCTCGTCGGGGCGGTGCTGATCGCTGTGATTCATTCGACGCTCAGCCGGCCATCGAGTTCGACGGCTTTGTGGGCGTGGAGCTTTGCAGGCCTGTGCCTATTGATGTTTGTCAGCCGGATGGTTTCTGAAGTCGTGCTCGTCCGGCTCGGGCAAGCGACGATTGCGGCACTACGGCTACAACTCAGCCGGCAAATTGTGATCGTGCCGCTGCGCCGGCTGGAAGAACTCGGGACTCATCGGCTGCTCGCGACGTTAACTGACGACGTGGCCGCCATCGGGGTGGCCTTTGTCCAACTTCCGATGCTGGGAATGAATGCCGCCATGGTTGCCGGATGCCTCGTCTATCTGGGCTGGCTGTCCTGGCCGGTGCTTGCCAGCGTCATCGGGGTCATGGGACTCGGCGTCATGGGGTTTCATGTCCAGCAGGAGAAAGCCCTGCGTGCGCTTCGGATGGCGCGCGAGACGAACGACCGTCTCTTCCACGATTTCCGGGCGCTCCTCGAGGGGATCAAGGAACTGAAGCTCCATCGCGGGCGGAGGGAGGAGTTTCTGCTCAAGATCCTTCAGGGCACGATTGACACCTACCGGAGTCAATTCGTGGCGGGAATGACACGATACGCGGTGGCAGGAGGATCGGGTACCCTCTTGTTCTATGCAGTGGTCGGTCTGCTGCTCTTTGCATTGCCGGCGGTCCAAGCCGTCGATGGGCCGACGCTGACCGGGTATGTCCTCGTGCTGCTGTATATGATGACGCCGGTCGAGCGGATCGTGGATATCCTGCCTCTCGTTGGCCGCGCCAATGTGGCCTTGAAGAAAGTGCAGAGCCTCGGATTGTCCCTCGCCGATCGGACATCAGATGAACACAGTCTGGCCGCTACCTATTCGGGGCCCAATGAATACCGCTTGGAGGAAATCGGAAACTGGAAGCGTCTGGACTTGGTGGGGGTCACCCATTGCTACCATCGTGAGCAGGAGGATCGCAGCTTTCTTCTGGGGCCGATCGATCTGACCTTTCATCGAGGGGAGTTAATCTTTCTCATAGGGGGCAACGGGAGCGGCAAGACCACATTGGCGATGCTCGTGCTTGGACTCTATCCGCCTCAAGCCGGCGAGATCCGGGTCGATGGACGGCTGATCGGCGAGACCAACAGAGAAGCCTATCGCGAGCTGTTTTCCGCCGTGTTTGCAGATTGCTATCTCTTCGAGCGCCTGCTCGGCATCGAGAAGTCACAGCTCGACGACGAGGCCCGGGACTATCTCGTCGGACTTCAACTCCATCATAAGGTACGCATCGAGGACGGCACACTGTCCACCTTGTCGCTCTCGCAAGGGCAGCGCAAGCGCCTGGCTCTGCTGACTGCTTACCTCGAGGACCGGTCTTTTTATGTCTTCGACGAGTGGGCGGCTGATCAAGATCCGTTGTTTCGAAACGTGTTCTACACGCAGCTCCTGCCGGCCTTGAGATCCAAAGGCAAAACTATCCTGGTGATCACGCATGACGATCGGTACTTTCACCTGGCTGACCGATGCATCCGCATGGAAACCGGACAGATCACCATGCTTCCTGGTCCGACGGCCGAACCGGAAGTGGCGCAGGCTCCGTGGCGCCAAGCGAATGAGGTTGTGGAATGACATATCAGGATGAGCACCAAGGAGGTCATTGATGGACACGCATTGCGACGAGAACGGGCATTCCGCACCACGCGGCCGCCGTGTTGTCGCCGGCCGCCATCCCGACGGATATTTGGAGCGGCAAGCCGCCCGCGAGTCGAACGCCCGAAGCTATCCGCGGCGTCTTCCCATTGCGCTGAAGAAGGCCAGCGGCATCTACGTGGAGGACACGGACGGTCGTACCTATATCGATTGTCTAGCCGGCGCCGGCGCCCTGGCTCTGGGCCACAACCATCCCGTGGTGCTCGAGGCCATCCGGGCCATGCTGGCCGATGGTGTGCCGATGCAGACGCTCGACCTGACGACACCCGTCAAGGATCGCTTCGTCGAAACCCTGTTTGCAAGTCTACCGGACGAATTCAGCCGCCATGCGCGGGTACAGTTCTGCGGTCCCTCAGGAGCGGATGCGGTCGAAGCGGCCGTCAAGCTGGTCAAAACGGCCACCGGCCGGCGAACGATGCTGTCGTTCCAAGGCGGCTACCATGGCATGACTCATGGAGCGCTGAGCCTCACCGGGTATCTTGCGCCAAAGGCCGCGATCGGCGGCCTCATGGCCGATGTCCATTTTCTGCCTTTTCCGCACCGGTATCGGTGTCCGTTCGGCATGGGGGGAGAGGCGGGCGCACGCATGTCGGCGGCCTATATTGAGCATCTGCTCGACGATCCGAACAGCGGCATCCTCCCACCGGCGGGGATCATTTTGGAGGTCGTGCAAGGGGAGGGGGGAGTGATTCCCGCACCGGATGACTGGCTGCGAGACATTCGTCGGATCACGCGGGCACGGAAAATTCCATTGATCGTTGATGAGATCCAAACGGGACTGGGCCGCACCGGTGCCATGTACGCCTTTGAGCATGCGGGGGTTGTTCCCGATGTCGTCATTCTCTCGAAAGCCATTGGTGGCGGTCTGCCGCTCAGTGTCGTTGTGTATCAGTCTGATCTGGATCAATGGGCGCCGGGGGCCCACGCGGGGACGTTCCGGGGCAACCAGATGGCGATGGCGGCTGGCACGGCGACGATTGCGTTCATCCAGGAGCACGGAGTGGCGGGACATGCAGAGAAGATGGGCGCGCGCCTGATGGGGCATTTGCGTCGGATACAAAGCGAGGCGCCCAGCATCGGGGATTGCCGGGGACGCGGCCTGATGATTGGTGCGGAAATTATTAATCGCGGAGCCCTGCCGGATGGTCAAGGCCGATATCCGGAAGATCCCGCCATGGCGCAGCGAATTCAGGCCCAAGCGTTGCGACTCGGGCTCATCCTCGAATTGGGCGGACGGCACAACAGCACCGTCCGGTTCCTTCCGCCCTTACTTGTCACAGCCGAGCAGATCGAAACCGTCGGGGCAATATTTGCCGAGGCCGTGAAGGCGGCGGAACGGGATGCCTGCGAAGCATCCGTTCGCTGATTGGCTGGAGATTCGGGGATCTGGGGAAGGTATGTGGAAGGGACTGATAAGCGCCGTGGGCGGTCTGGGACTGATCGCGGTGGCCGTTATGGGGTATGGAGTGTTGACCTGGCGTGCCTCCCTGCCGGTCTTAGAGGGGACAGCCGACATGCCGGGGCTCGCCACATCCGTGACGGTCGAGTCCGACGAGTACGGCGTGCCGGTGATCAAGGCTGGGTCGCGGCTCGATGCCATGAGAGCGTTGGGCTATCTCACGGCGAGAGACCGCCTCTTCCAGATGGACCTGCTGCGGCGGAGAACCGCCGGCACGCTGGCGGAAGTCTTAGGCCGAGGCATGCTCGAAGCCGATGTGGCGCAGCGGTGGATCGGCTTGACGCGGGCGGCGCACGAAATTGCCTCTTCCCTGCCATCCGATCAGCGAGAAGTCCTTCAGGCCTATGCAGACGGAGTGAATGGGTTCGTCGAACGTGGAGGAACGCTGCCGTTCGAGTTCCTCCTCCTCGGATACCGGCCGGCGCCCTGGCGTGTGGAAGATAGCCTGTTGGTTGTTCTGGCGATGTTTCAGACGCTCACGTGGAGCGAGGAAGACGAACGCATGCGGAGTACCATGGCCGCCACGCTCCCGCCCGACGTCGTGGCCTTTCTCGCCCCGGAAGCGGATCGGTATACGCTGGCGGTGCGGGGAGAGAGAGCCGACCCTCGGATGACACCCGTTCCGGCCGACGCGTTGGCGCAACTGCGTCACGCGTCGGAGGCGGCGCCGGAGCAGCAGGAGAGCCTGGTCCGGTTTACCGATGCCGCTGTCGGTTCGAATGCCTGGGCGGTCAGTGGAAGGAAGACCGCCGACGGCCGTGCGATTTTGGCGAACGACATGCACTTGGACCTGGCGGTACCCAACATCTGGTATCGGGTGGAGCTTCGGTATGACGACACTGTCCTGAGCGGGGTCATCATGCCGGGCCTCCCGGTCATCGTCGCGGGCACGAACGGCCACGTCGCATGGGGTGTGACTAATCTTGATGCCGACGTGTTGGATCTGGTGCAGGTCGACCTCCGTCCGGATGCCCCCGATGAGTACCGCGTCGGGGATCATTGGGTGGCGATGGAGCGTGAAGAGGAGACGATTCAGGTGAAGGGCGGTACCGATGTCGCGGTGCAGGTTAGGCGCACCGTGTGGGGTCCGATTGCTCCCAAACCGCTTGGGGGACGCCCCGTTGCCGTTCACTGGACCGCCCTCGATCCGTCGGCTGTGGATCTGGGTCTGCTCGATATGGACGGGGCGAAGACGCTGGAGCAGGCCGTCAGGACACTCAATCGCGCGGGTGCTCCGGCCAGCAATGTGATGCTCGCCGATACACATGGACGGATTGCCTGGACCTGCATGGGCCGGATTCCGGTGCGCAAGGGGTACGATGGATCGTCCACGGTGTCGTGGGCAGACGGACGGAACGGGTGGGCGCGCTACATCGCCCCCGACGAATTGCCACGCCTTGTTGATCCTCCTTCCGGCTTTCTGGTCTCGGCGAATCACCGAGCCACAGGAAAGGACTATCCGTTTCTGATCGGCCGCACCTTCGCCCATGGCTACCGGGCCTATCGCATCACCGAGCGCCTGCAGCACATGAGCCGGATCACCGAGCCCGATATGCTGCGTCTCCAGCTCGACACGACCACAGAGTTGTATGAGCTGTACCGGCGGCTGGCGCTGGAGTTGCTGACCGAGCGCGTGCTCGAGCGACGACCGTTGTTGGCTGAAGTCCGAGCCGCGATTGAAGCGTGGAATGGACAGGCCGATGTACACAGCATGGGCCTCGGCCTGTTAGTTCGATACCGCAAAACATTGGCCCACTCCGTGCTTGGTCCATACCTCCAGCAGTGTCGCGAGCAGGACGCAAGTTTCAGCTATGGAGGCGACATCGACACGCCGTTAGAACGCTTACTTCTTGACCGAGATCCGAGACTCCTCCCTGAACCGACGGCCTACCCCGGATGGGACGCGTTTCTCGTCGCGAAACTCGAAGAAACCGCACGTCGGCTGGAAGACCAGCATGGAACAGGCTCGATCCGGTGGCTGACGTGGGGACGTATGAACCGCGCTCAGATCAGTCACCCCCTCGCGACCGTGCTGCCGGGCCTCGGCTGGATCGTCAATATGCCGGCCGATGAGCTGCCCGGCTGCGGCTTCTGTGTCCGGCTTATGACCGGCACGTTGAGCGCCAGCGAACGGCTTGTGATCTCACCGGGCCATTCCAATGACGCGATTCTGCATATGCCCGGGGGGCAATCCGGTCATCCGCTCTCGCCGCACTATCGTGACCAGCACGGCCACTGGGTCAGCGGGAGCCCGTTTCCATTTTTGCCCGGGCCAAAAGTTCATACCCTCACGTTGCACCCTGTTGTCGGGAGCATGCCGGCGATGAGCCGCGGTGATCCGAGAGCCGCCTAGTATTCACGAAGCACACGTTCACCTTCACCATCAGCGAAGAGGAGTTCACCATGACCGACGAGCGAGAAGACACGACCACGTACAAGGTGGTGGTCAATCACGAGGAGCAGTACTCGATCTGGCCGGCCTATCGGGATAATCCGCTTGGATGGAAGGATGCCGGGAAGTCCGGGCCCAAGGCCGAATGCCTGAGTTACATCAAAGAGGTGTGGACCGACATGAGACCGCTCAGCCTCCGGAAGCAGATGGAAGCGGCTCGACCGGACGTCCAAGCATGACGGCAGCGCTTCTCAAGCCCTGGGCCATCTCCTATCGGAAGATCCAGAGCGAACCGGCAGTCCGTCTTTTCTGTTTGCCTTATGCCGGCGGCAGCGCCTCCGTGTTTCGAGACTGGCCCAATCGTCTGCCCCCATCGATCGAGGTCTGTGCGGTCCAGCTGCCCGGTCGTGAGACGCGACTCAAGGAGCCGGTCTTTACTCGGCTGGGACCGCTCGTGCAGGAACTGGCTCGCGCCGTCCTGCCCTCTCTCGATCGACCGGTTGCGCTTTTTGGACACAGCGTCGGTGCCCTGATCGCGTTCGAATTCGCCCGACACCTTCGCGCACAGTATGGCATCCGCCCGGTTCACCTCTGGGCAGCCGCCTGTCCCGCACCTCAGCTCCCGGATGCCGATGCGCCGATTCATACCCTTCCGGAATCCGACTTCCGAGAGCGGGTACGTCGCTTCAACGGTACTCCGACAGCCGTATTGGAGCACGAGGAACTCATGGGGATGATGGGCCCCGTCCTCAGGGCCGATTTTGCGCTGCGCGAAACCTATGCCTACGTGTCGGACGCGCCCCTTGATTGCCCCATTACGGTCTTCGGCGGGGTGCAGGACCATGACGTGGGCGAGGCGGCCTTGCTGGCATGGCAGGCGCAGACGAGCCGTTCGTTTCGTCTTCACATGTTGCCCGGCAACCATTTTTTTCTTCATTCCTCGCAGGCCGAGCTTCTCCAGGGCGTGTATGCGGATCTCAGCCTGAACGCCGGAGGGCGGCGATGATCACGGGTTGTGCTGCTTGTTCGTGCGTCGACTGGACTCGGCCCAATGGCCTGCCGGTCCTGGGTCAGGGCGAGGTGCATGTCTGGTGTGCGAATTTGGATGAGGCGGATTCGGTCGCGCTCCGGCTGGAGCCGCTGCTGTCCGAAGATGAACGTGGGCGAGCCGACGCCTTCCATTTTGAAGACGATCGCCGCCGCTTCATGATGGCCCGCGCGGTGCTCAGGGAGCTTCTAGGGAACTACCTCCACATCGCTCCCGGCGCCGTGCGCTTCGCTTGGGATGCGTATGGGAAGCCGCGGCTGGCGCATCCGGCGGGTCTCCGTGGGCTGCACTTCAATGTGGCACATTCGCATCGACTCGCGCTCTACGCCCTGGCGCTCGATCGCGCCGTCGGAGTGGATGTGGAGCACGTCCGTGCAGCGTTTCCCTATGAAGACATTGCCGCGCAATTCTTCTCGTCTGATGAGAATGCTGCGCTGCGTACCCTGCCGGCCGGCCGGAGGTCCGAACGGTTTTTTCTCTACTGGACGTGCAAGGAGGCGTATCTCAAGGCGATCGGGACGGGGCTGTGCGTGCCGCTCGAATGCATCCATGTGGATGTGGGAGCGGAGGGCGGTCCGGCCGGAGTGCGGATCGAAGGCCGGCCCGCTGAAGGCTCACCGTGGTCCATCCGACAACTGACGCCGAGTCACGGGTATACCGGGGCGGTCGCCGTGCGAGGGGCGGGAGTGCGCCTGGCGTGCTGGCGATGGTCCTCCGCCGGCTATGGTGCGCGAGGGATGCACGATGGCGGCGCCCATCGTGCCGTGTCGATTGAAGAGGATCCGAAAACAGTGAGGACATCATGCCGGACTTGATACGGGTGCAGACAGAGCTGCTCTGTTCGGGATCGCGGCTTCCGCTCGTTGTGCGGCCACGCGATGCCGGACACCTGCCGGAGGATGAGGCGGCGCTGAAAGCCTTCGTGGCGGCTCATTTGCCCATTCATGGCGGAATTCTATTTCGACAGTTCGCCGTCCGATCCGCGACTGACTTCCGGCACTTCGTAAAGCGGATTGCGCCCGAGCTCTTGGAGTATGAATTCGGGTCTACGCCGCGGTCGCACGTCGACAATCGAATTTATACCTCCACAGAGTACCCCTCCCATCAGCATATCCCACTCCACAACGAACAGGCGTATACCGCTGAGTGGCCCATGAAGATCTGGTTCTATTGCGCGACCGCCGCGCTGGAAGGCGGTGAGACGCCGATCGCGGACAGTCGGGAGGTGTTCAATCTTGTTCCCCGGCCGATTAGGGAGCGGTTCATCGAGAAACAGCTCATGTACGTGCGGAACTATGGCAATGGGCTCGATGTCCCCTGGCAAAAGGT
The DNA here is from genome assembly GCA_965285945.1 of uncultured bacterium. GTDB lineage: Bacteria > Nitrospirota > Nitrospiria > Nitrospirales > Nitrospiraceae > Nitrospira_D. The sequence continues at coordinate 183,814 of CBDIWP010000044.1, forward strand.
GTTCAACACCACCGATCGCTCCAGCGTGGAAGCGTATTGCAGAAAAGCCGGCATCGCCTTTGAGTGGAAACCGGACGGAGAGTTGCGTACCCGCCAAATCTGCCAGGCGGCGGCCGTTCATCCGCATACCGACGAGAAGGTCTGGTTCAACCAAGCCCATCTCTTTCATGTCTCCAACCTGGAGGCGCGTGTACGCGAGGCGCTCTTATCGGTGGTGACGGAAGATGATCTTCCCCGCAATGTCTACTACGGTGACGGCACTGTGATCGACACATCCGTGCTCGACGAGATCCGCGCGGTCTATCGGCGTGTCGAAGTGCGGTTTCCCTGGCAGGAAGGAGACGTGCTCATGCTCGACAACATGCTGGCGGCCCACGGGCGGACACCCTACAAAGGCCCGCGAAAAGTGCTCGTGGCAATGGCTGAGCCGTTCGGGGCGATCCGTGCGGCGGACGTCCCGGGAGCCGGACAACGATGAATGACCCGCACAGCATGCCGGCCGTCGACGGCGACGACTACGTGTTCCCGATGAGCTTTGCCCAGCAGAGGCTGTGGTTTCTCGCCCAACTGGAGCCCGACAGCCCCTTCTACAACATTCCGCTGGCCGTGCGGCTGACCGGAATGCTGGACGTTCAGGCCGTCCGGTTTACGTTCGAGGAGCTTGTGCGCCGCCATGAAGTCCTGCGCACGACATTCACCCTGATCGATGGACAACCGGTCCAAATCATCAGGCCCGGTCAGCCTTTGCCGTTCACGGTGCAGGAATGCGGCGACTGTTCTGAAGAGGAGCAGGCCGCCATCCTGCGCCGCCTTGCGACTGAAGAGGCACGGGCCTGCTTCGATTTGACGACGGGCCCGTTGCTGCGCGTCACCCTGCTTCGGATGAACGAGCGGCAGCACGTCCTGCTCATGATCATTCACCACATCGTCTTCGATCGCTGGTCCGCCGATGTCCTGATTCGAGACTTTGCGCAGGGCTATGCCGCCTTGTCGGGCAAGCCATCAGACTCCGGCCCGCGCCCCGTCTCTCTGCCTCCGCTCCCGGTCCAGTATGCGGATTTTGCGCAGTGGCAGCGGGAACGGCTGCACGGCGACCGGCTGGACCGGGCGCTCACCTACTGGAAGAAGCAGTTGGCCGACGCGCCGACGCTCCTTGAGCTTCCGACCGACCGCCCTCGTCCGGCCATGCAGAGCTATCGCGGCGCCCGGTACGCCTTTTCGCTGCCGGCCGGTCTGACCGCCGGGCTCACCGCGCTCAGCCGCCGGCACGGAGCGACGCTGTTCATGACGCTGCTTGCGGCCTTTCAGATTCTGCTGTTCCGCTATACGCGGGAAGCGGATTTCTGCGTCGGGACACCGGTGGCCAACCGAAGTCGGCTGGAACTGGAAGGGTTGATCGGATTTTTCGTCAACACCCTCGTGCTCCGGGCGGACGTCTCGGATGACCTTGATTTCCTGGCCCTGCTGGCGCGGGTGCGGGAGGTCGTGCTCGGCGCACAGGCGCATCAGGACCTGCCGTTTGAACATGTCGTGGAAGCTCTTCAGCCGGCGCGCCACCTCAGCCACGCGCCGTTGTTCCAGGTTATGTTCACCTTGCAGACGCCTTCCCCGACGTTGCCGTCACTTCCGGGGCTAGCGCTCGATTCGCTCCCTCTGGACCACGGCATCACCCAGTTTGATCTATCACTCGAAATGAGCGTTGAGTGCGCAGGCCTTTGCGGGATCTTCGAATACGGCACCGACTTGTTCGACGAGGGGACCATCGCAAGGATGGCGTCGCATTTCCAGACTCTGCTCGAAGGCATTGTGGCGGAGCCAAAAACACGGATCGCCGATCTCCCTCTGTTATCGGCGGAGGAACGGCAACAGTTGCTCATCGAATGGAATGCCCCGGCCGGCGCAGGGCTCGCCGCTCACCAGTCAACCATCACTGCCGCCTGCCCCCAGCGATGCCTCCATGAACTGTTCGAAGATCAGGTGCAGCGCACGCCCGATGCGATTGCCGTTCTCGCGGACGGCCGCTCGGTCACGTATGCCGCCCTGAACGGGCAGGCCGATCGGCTGGCCGATGCCTTGCGGCGCCGCGGCGTCGGCCCGGAGGAACGGGTGGGACTCTGTGTCGAACGATCGCCGGACATGCTCGTCGGCCTGCTGGGAATTCTCAAAGCCGGCGGCGCCTACGTGCCGCTCGATCCCGCGTATCCCCGTGAGCGGCTTGCACACATCCTTGAGGATGCCCGGGTTCGTCTCGTCGTGACGCAGCATCGTCTGGCGGCGGATCTTCCCATCGCGCCCAACCGGACGATGTGTCTCGATCGTGATTGGCCGCTGACTGCGCAGGAAGAGACCATCCCGCCAGCCTGCACGGTCGGGCCCGACAACGCGGCCTATCTCATCTATACGTCCGGGTCTACCGGTCAACCCAAAGGCGTCGTGATTTCACACGGAGCGGCCGTCAACTACGTCATGCGCGCAGCCGACGCCTTTCGGCTGAGTCAGAGCGACCGGGTGCTTCAGTTTGCGTCGATCAGTTTCGACGCGAGCGCCGAGGAAATCTATCCCACTCTGGGATGCGGAGCCACGCTGGTGCTGCGGACCGATCAGATGATCGAATCGGTCTCGACCTTCATGCAGACCTGCCAGGACTGGGGCATCACTGTGCTCGACCTCCCGACCATGTATTGGCATGAGATCACGGCGCGGCTCGGTACAGAGCTTCGCGGGATTCCCCCATCGGTACGGTTGGTGATCATCGGAGGGGAGGAAGCCTTATCCGAACGTGTACGGATCTGGAACCAGTATGCGGGTGACACCACGTTGCTTAATACGTACGGGCCGACGGAAACGACCATTGTAGCCACCCTCTGCCAGCTGTCCGGCGGGAATGCTGATCCGTTGCGTCAAGTGTCGATCGGCCGCCCCATTCCGAATGCGCAAGCCTATGTGTTGGATGAATCCGGGCACCCTCTGCCCATCGGGGTGCCCGGGGAACTCTATATCGGTGGGGCCGGGGTGGCGCGCGGCTATTGGCGGCGTCCGGAGTTGACGGCGGAGCGGTTCGTCCCGGATCCGTTTAGCCGGGAGCCGGGGGCACGACTGTATCGGACCGGCGACCGAGTCCGCTATCGGGCTGATGGGAACATTGAATATTGGGGCCGGCTGGATCGCCAGGTCAAATTGCGTGGATTCCGGATCGAACTGGGCGAAATTGAGGCGCAGCTGCGGGAGCATCCGCGCGTGCAGGAGGCCATTGTGCAGGTGCGGGAGGACCGCCCCGGACACAAGCGGCTGGTGGCCTATGTGGCGGCGGGGGAGGGCGAGGCGCCGGGAACCGAAGCAGTGCGGCGGCATCTGCAAGCGCGGCTGCCGGACTATATGGTGCCGTCGGCAATCGTGTGGCTGTCCAGACTTCCCTTGACGCCGAACGGCAAAGTGGATCGCCGGACCTTACCGGTGCCTGAGGAGCCGGGGTCGGCAACGCGGCCGCCCGTGGCGCCGCGGACACCGACCGAACAGCGCCTCGCGGAAATCTGGGCACAGGTGGTGGGGCGCTCCGAGATCGGCATCCACGACAACTTCTTTGAGCTTGGCGGCGACTCGATTCTCAGCTTACAGGTGGTTGCGCGGGCGCGGGAGGCGGGCCTCGTGCTGACGCCGCGCCAACTCTTTCAGCATCAGACCGTCGCCCAGTTGGCGGCCGTGGCCGGCCGTTCGCCGGCGACCGGTGCCCTACCAACGGCCACGCAAGGGCTCGTGGCCGGGCCTGTGCCGATGACGCCGATTCAACAGTGGTTCTTTGAGCAAGCCGTTCCAAACCCGCATCACTGGAATCAGTCCGTGCTCCTGGAAGTGCGGCGGCCGCTGGTCGTCGCCGCGCTCGAGGCCGCCACGGCGGCGGTCGTGCGGCAGCACGACGCATTGCGGCTGCGGTTCACCGCGGACGACGGCGTCTGGCGCCAGGAGCACGCCGCCGTATCCGATGAGCCGCTCATGCACCGGGAGGACTTGAGCACCGTGCCCGCGGACGAGCGCCGAGCCGCCATGGAGAGCGCGGCCAACCGGTGGCAGGCCAGTTTGCACCTCGACATGGGGCCCTTGATGCGGATTGTGTGGTTCGACACCGGCGCGGCCGAGAGCCGGCTGTTACTGGTCGTCCATCATCTCGTGATCGACGGGGTCTCGTGGCGGATTCTGCTCGAGGACCTGCAGACGGCCTATCAACAAGTGATCGGGGGGCAGCCGATCCGGTTGCCGGCCAAGACGACGTCGTTTCAACAGTGGGCGGCGGGGCTGCAGGCTGCCGCGTCGTCGGCGGCGGTGCAGCAGGAGGCCGGCTATTGGCGGGCGGTGCAGGACGCCATGGTTCCGGGGCTGCCGGTGGAGGCTCCGGGTGGATCGCGAACGGAGGCGGTCGCCCAGACCGTGGCGGGCGCGTTGAGCGAAGCCGACACGCAAGCCCTGCTGCAGAGGGTGCCGGCGGCGTACCGCACCCAGATCCTCGAGGTCCTGCTCACGGCGCTGGTGCAGACGTTGGGCGCCTGGATCGATCGCGATGAACTCATCGTGGCGCTGGAAGGGCACGGCCGCGAGACACTGTCGGCTGAATTGGATGTATCCCGGACAATCGGCTGGTTCACCAGCCTGTATCCGGTCGTGCTGACCCTGCCGCGAGGGACGGGAGCGAGGGAGGCGTTACAGACGATCAAGGAGCAGATGCGGCGCATTCCAAACCGCGGGATCGGCTATGGGCTCTTGCGCTACGGGGCCGGCGCATCGGACGTGGCGCGCCCACTCTGGGAAAGCCCCACGCCGCCGGTCTGCTTCAATTATCTGGGGCAGTTCGATCAAACGTTTGACGACGGCGCGGCCTGGGCGTTTACCCGCGAATCCGTCGGGCGGGAGCATGACCCGAAGGCGGCGTTACCGTATGAGATAGAGGTCAATGCGGCGGTGGTGGGCGGGCGGCTGGAGGTGAGCTGGACCTACAGCGGCGCCCGCTACCGGCGGGAGACGATCGAGGCGCTCAGTGCGCGCTATCTGGCCGCCCTTCAGGACCTGATTGCCCATTGCCTGATTCCTGACGTCGGCGGCTATACGCCCTCCGACTTCCCACTGGCGATGCTCGATCAGCCTTCGTTGGACAGGTTGATTCTTGATCACGTTGCAGGCCGGCAGCGGGAACTCGATGATCTTTACCCACTCACGCCGCTTCAGCACGGAGTGCTCTTTCACACGCTCTACACGCCGCACTCCGGCGCCTATTTGGAACAGGTCAGCTGTACCTTGGAAGGGCCGCTTGACGTTCAGGCGTTCGTGGAAGCCTGGCGCCGGATCGTCGAAACGCATGCCGTCTTGCGGACGGGATTCTGTTGGGAGGGTCTGGACGCACCTTTGCAAGTCGTTTACCGGCAGGTGGATTTGCCGCTTCTGCACCTCGATTGGCGAGGCCTTGCCGCCGTCGAGCAGCGCTCGCGATTCGAAGCGCTGCTGGCCACAGACCGCCGGACCGATTTTGTCTTATCCGCGGCGCCGCTGATGCGGTTGACGCTCATCCGAACGGAAGAACGCTCTTGGCACTTTCTATGGAGCCACCATCACATCCTGCTGGACGGGTGGTGTGTGCCATTGATTCTCAAGGACGTGTTCGCATCCTATGCCGCCGGCGCGGGCCGGGACGCGAGCGATATGTCGCGGCCGCGTCCCTATCGGGATTATGTCGCCTGGCTCGGAAAACTGGATCTCGTCGCGGCGGAGCGGTATTGGCGAACCGCGCTTGCGGGCCTTAGGGCGCCGACCCCGCTCATCGTCGATCAGTCCGCCGAGCCGATAACCGAAGACGAGCCCGGCTACGGCGCGTTCGTGTTGAGACTCTCTCACACAAGGACCACCCATTTGCAGGCGTTTGCACAGAACCATCAACTCACCCTCAATACGGTGGTCCAAGGGGCCTGGGCCTTGCTGTTGAATCGCTATAGCGGAGAGGAAGACGTTCTGTTCGGCGCCACCGTTTCCGGCCGGTCGGCGACCGTGGACGGCATCGAGACCATGGTGGGGCTGGTGATCAACACCGTGCCCGTGCGTGTGACAGTGCCTTCCGATCAGACCGTGCTGCCGTGGCTCAAGGAGCTGTTCGCACGCAACGTTGAACTCCGCGAGCATGAGCACACCCCATTGACGCACATCCAAAGGTGGAGCGACATCGCGCGCGGCCAAGCGTTGTTCGAGAGCGTGGTGGTGTTTGAGAACTATCCGTTGGACCGTACCCTGGAGCAGTCGCATTCGGGTGTGGCGGTTCGCAATGTCCGGTGCGACGATCAAACAAACTATCCGTTGACGGTGAACGTGCACCCCGGACCGGAACTCATTGTACGGTTGTCCTATGACCGACGGCGGTTTGATGCTGTGACGATGGAACGGTTGGCGGGGCACCTGGAACAGGTGCTTCATGCGCTGTGTACCCAGCCTCATGCCCGCCTGTCGGAACTATCGGTGACGACTGCGAGTGAGCGCCGGACGCTCGTCACGGAATGGAATGCCACCTCCAAGGTCTATCCGCAAGAACGGTGCGTCCATGAGGTCATTGAAGCGCAGGCAGAGCGGACGCCCGAGGCCATTGCGGTGGTATTCGGCGAGGAGCGCCTGACTTACAAGGAACTCAATGTCCGAGCGAATCAGCTCGCGCGGTACCTGCGCCATCAGGGGATCCGCCCCGGCATGCTTGTCGGGGTCTGTCTGGAGCGATCGGTGGAGATGGTCGTGGCGCTGCTCGGCATTCTCAAGGCCGGCGCCGCCTACGTGCCGATCGACCCGGACTATCCGTCCGAGCGGATCGCGTTCATGCTTCACGACGCCGATACGCCGGTCCTATTGACCCAGGCGGCTGTGGCCGGGCGGCTTCCCGCACATAAGTGCAGCGTCCTGTGCCTGGACCGCGACTGGTCCGAGATCGCGCAAGAGCCTGGTCGGAAACTCGATGTCACCCTCTCGCTCCAACACCTGGCGTACACCATTTACACATCCGGTTCGACGGGCCGGCCGAAAGGGGCGGGAGTGCCTCATGCTGGCCTGCTCAATCGCTTGCTCTGGATGCAAGAGCAGTACGGATTGTCCGCCGACGATCGGGTGCTCCAGAAGACGCCGTTCAGTTTTGACGTGTCGGTGTGGGAGTTTTTTTGGCCCTTACTGGCGGGCGCCTGTCTAGTGGTGGCCGCGCCGGGCGAGCACAAGAATGCTCCGCGCCTGGTTGAGCTCATCGTGGAAGAACAGGTCACGACGCTGCATTTCGTTCCGCCCATGCTGCAGGCGTTCCTCGATACACCGGGCGTCGACCGCTGTCGGTCGCTGCGTCGCGTGCTCTGCAGCGGAGAGGCGTTGCCGCTGGAGTTGCAGCGGCGGTTCTTCCAACGGTTGAGCGCCGGCCTCCATAACCTCTACGGGCCGACGGAGGCGTCGATCGATGTGACCGCCTGGGCCTGCCGGTCCGAGGAGAGGGCCTCCTCCGTTCCGATCGGCCGCCCGATCGCCAATACGGAAATCTACCTCTTGGACCGGCAGGGACATCCCGCTCCGATCGGCGTGCCGGGCGAGTTGTACATCGGCGGGGTCGGACTGGCCCGCGGGTACCATCGCCGTCCGGATTTGACCGCGGAGAAGTTCGTTCCCGATCCCTTCAGCCCGGTCCCGGGGGGTCGACTCTACCGGACCGGCGATCTTGCCCGGTATCGTCCTGACGGGGCCATTGAATTTCTCGGACGCCTCGATCATCAGGTGAAGATCCGTGGGTTCCGTATCGAGCTCGGGGAGATCGAGGCGTGGCTGAACCGGCATCCGTCGGTGCGGGAGTCGGTCGTGCTTGCGCGCGAGGACCATCCCGGGGTGAAACGCCTGGTGGCGTATGCCGTCCGGCTGGATGGTGCCGCACCGGATGGGCAGGAACTGCGGGAATGGCTGGCCGAACAACTGCCTGACTACATGGTGCCGGCCATGATCGTAATCCTGGACGCCTTGCCGTTGACGCCCAACGGCAAAGTAGATCGCCGTGCCTTGCCCGTTCCTGACGCCGCTACGCAGCTCACGACGCACTATGTCGCGCCGCGCACGACGGCCGAACAGGTCCTCGCCGATATCTGGGCCGACGTGCTGCATGTGGAACGCGTCGGCGTAAACGACGACTTCTTCGAGTTAGGAGGCGATTCCATCATCAGCCTTCAGATTATTGCCCGCGCACATCAGAGCGGTTTAAGGCTGACGCCCAAACAGCTGTTCGAGCATCCCACGGTCGGGCGCGCCGCCGCGGTCGCGACGCTCCAAGCAGCGACGGTCTCCACGCCGGATGCTGATCCCGCCGGGGATCCTGAAGCCCGGTTGACCGACGAGGAACTCAACAACCTCCTCGAAGAAATGAAATAGCCATCGCAACATCAAGAGGTGACTGAGGTGCAGACGTCCAGGACGGCGGAATCGACCGCGAATATTGAGTCTATTTATCCGCTCTCGCCCATGCAGGAGGGCATGTTGTTCCACACGCTTCTCAAGCCGGATTCGGGCATTTATCTGATGCAGAATCGCTACATGCTGCAAGGTGATCTCGATAGCGGCGCGTTTGTGCGCGCGTGGCAACGCGTCGTGGAGCGGCATTCCATCCTGCGCACCTCCTTCGTCTGGAAGACGCAGAAGCAACCGCTTCAGGTCGTGCACAAGCACATTGACCTGCCGATGGAGGTGCTGGACTGGAGAACAGTGCCGGTGGACGAGCAGGCCGGGCGGCTGAATGGAATATTGCATGCCGAACTGCAAGCCGGATTCGACTTCGGCAAAGCTCCGCTGATGCGGTTTCGGCTGATTCGGCTCACTGAGGATACGTATGAGTTCGTCCACAGCTTTCATCACATTCTGCTCGACGAGTGGTGCACGTCGTTGCTGATGATGGATTTCCTCGCGCATTACGAAGCGTTCGCTCAGGGCAAGGCGTTGCAGCGGGACGCGCCCCGGCCCTATCGGGATTACATCGGCTGGCTGCAAAAGCAGGACCTGCCTTCGACGGAAAGTTTTTGGCGCCACTACCTGAAAGGGTTTGCGAGCCCCACGCCCGTGGCGTTCGATCAATTGCCGGAAGGGCTCACCGATCAGAATGCCGATGCAGGCGGCGACACGACCTCTCTCTCCGCCGACACGACGCGCCGGCTGGTCGCGCTCGCGCGGCAGCACCAACTGACGCTGAACACCGTGGTGCAAGCCGCCTGGGCCCTGCTCCTCAGCCACTACAGCGGCGAGCGTGATGTCCTGTTCGGCGTCACCGTGGCCGGGCGTCCGCCCGAGCTGCCGGGCGTGGAAGCGACCGTCGGATTGTTCATCAATACGCTACCGCTGCGTGTGCGGGTGGAACCGGAGCGGCCTCTCGTGCCGTGGCTCACCGACCTCCTCGACGACAACATCCGCTTGCGGCAGTACGAGTATGCGCCCCTCGTGCAGGTCCAAGGATGGGGTGAGGTGCCTCGGGGCCAAACCCTCTTTCATAGCCTGCTGGTTTTCGAAAACGCCCCGATCCATCCGGCTCTGCGCGAGGGCAAAATCGTATTCAAGGTCCGCGACGTGCAGTACCGGGTCCATACCAACTATCCCCTCACCGTCGTGGCCTGGCAGGGAACGGAACTTGGGCTCAAGTTGTCGTATGACCGGCGGTTGTTCCATGCGGAGACCATCGCGCGCATGCTTGAGCATCTCAAGCGGGTGTTGAGCGCCATGGCCGACCGGCCCGACGCGCGCCTCGGCGAGTTGCCGGTATTGACGGATGCAGAGCGACAGCAACTCGTGGTCCTCTGGAACGAGACCGGAAGCGGCCGGTCCGCGCAACAGAGCTTCGCGCCCTTGTTCGAGGAGCAAGTGCGTCGAACGCCCGATGCGCCGGCCGTCGTCTGCAATGATCGACAATTGAGCTATGCGGACTTGAATGAGCGGGCCAACTGCGTGGCGCGGGCTTTAATGGCCGAAGGCGTGGAGGCAGAGACCGTCGTCGCCCTGCTCGATGAGCGCGGCATTGATCTGCTCACCATGATGCTCGGCGTGTTCAAGGCCGGCGGCGCCTATCTTCCCCTCGATCCGCAACACCCGATACAACGCCTGGCTCAGGTGGTGGACCTCAGCCGGAGCCCGGTCATTCTGACGGCGGAAGGACGGGTGCCCCATCTTGTGCAGGCGCTTGAACTGATCGCACCGGAACGGCGGCCTCGAATTCTCGTCATCGAACAGGTGTTGGCGCAGCCGTGGCCGGCCGGTAATCCGGAGGCGCGCTGCACGCGCGATCATCTCGCCTACGTGATCTACACCTCAGGATCCACCGGCGTGCCCAAGGGGGCCATGGTGGAACACAAGGGCATGCTCAATAACTTCCTGAGCAAACTGTCCGGGTTGGGACTCACTGGCGCCGATGTGATCGCGCAGACGGCGTCTCAATGTTTCGATATTTCGGTGTGGCAGTTCATGGCCGCGCTGCTCTGCGGCGGACGCGTCCATATCATTCCCGACCACGTGGCCCACGATCCGCAACGGCTACTGCTCTATATCGAGGAACAGGCCGTGACGATCGTGGAAACCGTTCCTGCCCTGATGCAGGGCATGCTGGATGCCGAAGCGGTGCTGGGCGTCTTGCCAGCCCTGGCCCGACTCCGATGGCTCCTCCCGACCGGTGAAGCCCTGCCCGCGGCGTTGTGCCGCCGATGGCTGCAACAGTACCCTGCCGTCCCGCTCCTCAATGCGTATGGACCGGCGGAATGCTCGGATGACGTGGCCGTCCATGCGATCCGTCCCCCTTTTCCCGACGACCTCGTGCACGTGCCGATCGGGCGGCCGATCGACAACATCCGGCTGTACATTTTGAATGCCTTCCTGGCACCGGTGCCGGTCGGCGTGCCGGGCGAGCTCTGTGTGGCGGGGGTCGGGGTCGGCCGCGGGTACGTCAACGACCCCGCACGGACGGCGGCGGTCTTTGTCCCTGATCCATTCAATTCCGAGGCGGGGAGACGCCTGTACAAGACGGGGGATCTCGCTCGCTATCAGCCGGACGGCACCATCGAGTTTCTCGGGCGCCGCGACCATCAGGTCAAAGTGCGCGGCTACCGCATCGAGCTGGGCGAGATCGAGGCCCAGCTTCGCTATCACCCTGACGTGCACGACGCCGTGGTCCTCGCCAGGGAAGATCGGCCGGGCGAAAAACGTTTAGTGGCCTATGTTGTCGGTCATAAGGGCCGGGTGCCGGACACCGGGGGCCTGCGTGGCTTTCTGCGCGAGAAGCTGCCCGAGTACATGGTGCCGTCAGCTTTGCTGATTCTCGATACGCTGCCGCGAACGCCGAACGGCAAAACCGACCGCCAGGCATTGCCGGCGCCGGACGCGAGCGGCCAGACGGGTCATCGATATGTCGGGCCGCGAACAGCCACCGAGGACATCATTACGGGGATCTGGGCTGAAGTGCTCGGCCTCGAGCGGATCGGCGTGCACGACCATTTTTTTGACCTCGGTGGGCATTCCTTGCTGGCCACGCAGGTCATTTCCCGGCTGCGCGGCGCATTTCAGCTGGAATTGCCCCTCCGCACGCTGTTTGATGCGCCGACCGTTGCCGGCTTGGCCGCGGTGGTCGAGAAGGCGCGAATGACCGTGCCCGAACCGGATGCGGTGCCCTTGGCGCCCGCGAATCAGGAGGGGGCCCCGCCGCTCTCATTCGCTCAGCAACGGCTTTGGTTTCTGTCACAGTTGGAGCCCACCGCCGCCTCCTACAATGTGCCTGCCGCCGTGCGACTCATCGGGTCGTTGGATCGGCAGGCTCTCGAAGAGAGCTTTATGGGCGTCCTGCGCCGGCATGACGTATTGCGGACGACCTTTGTCGTCATCGGTGGTCAGCCGGTTCAGCAGGTTGCGTCTGACATTGCACTGCAGATGCCGGTGGTCGATCTTGGATCCGTCCCCGAGTCCGAACGACAGATGATCGTGCGGCGGCTGGCAGCGGAGGAGGCGCAGCGCCCCTTCGATCTGACCCGAGGGCCGTTGTTCCGTGTCCGCCTGCTTGCGGTGCATCCGTCCGAGCATGTGCTGCTGCTCACGCTCCACCATAGCGTATCCGACGGCTGGTCCATGAACGTGCTGATTCGGGAGCTGACCGAGCTGTACGGCGCATCCATGGCCGGACAGCCGTCGACTCTGGCTCCGCTTCCGCTGCAGTATGCGGATTATGCCGTCTGGCAGCGGCGATGGTTACAGGGCGCCGTTCGGGACAGACAGCTGGACTACTGGCTGAGAGATCTGGGCGGGGCAGTGCCGGCGCTGCACTTACCCACGGACCGGCTTCGGCCCGCCGTGCAGAGTTACCGCGGGGCGCGGTACACCTTCACCGTGCCTGCCGACCTGTGCGGCCGGCTGCTCAAGCTGAGCCGGCGGCAGGGCGTCACGCTCTTCATGACGTTGTTGGCCAGCTTCCAGGTACTCTTGTTCCGCTACACGGGCCAGACCGACCTCTGCATCGGCACGCCGATGGCCAACCGCACCCGTGTGGAACTGGAGGGCCTGATCGGATTGTTCGTCAATACGCTGGTCCTGCGGACCAACCTTGCCGGCAATCCGCGCTTCACCGACCTGCTGGCACGCGTTCGTGAAAAGGTGTTGGCGGCGCACGCGCATCAGGATCTGCCGTTTGAGCAATTGGTCGAGGCGCTGCATCCCACCCGCGATCTCAGCCGCTCGCCGCTCTTCCAAGTGATGTTTGCCTTACAGACGCCCTCCGCCATGACGACCCGCGCCGAGGGCTTGCAGATCGACGTCCTGGAAGTGGACCCAGGTACCGCCCAGTTCGATCTGTCCCTGGACATGATCCTGGACGATGAGGGATTGAGCGGCTCCTTCGAGTACAGCACGGATCTGTTCGAAGAAGCGACGATCCGGCGTATGACCGAGCATCTCCTGGTGCTGCTGGAGGGAATGGCCGTGCATCCCGAGACACGCCTCGCGGACCTTCCGCTCCTGACCGAGCTGGAGCGGCAGCAGTCTGTCGTGGCCTGGAATCCAGCTCCGGTCGGCATGCCGGCCGAGGGCGGGATTCATGCCTTGTTTGAAGCCCAGGCCGCGCGGAACCCGGAGGCCGTCGCGCTGGTGTTGGAAGGACGGTCGCTCACGTATCGTTCGTTGAATGCCCGAAGCAATCAACTCGCGCATGCGCTGCGACGGCAAGGCGTAGGCCCTGACGTGCGGGTGGGGCTGTGCGTGGACCGCTCGTTCGACATGATTGTCGGGCTGCTCGGTATTCTGAAGGCAGGCGGGGCGTATGTCCCGATCGATCCGGCCTATCCGCCGGACCGCATTGCGTATCTGTTGGCGGATGCGCGGGCGCCGGTGCTTCTCACGCAGGAATCTCTGTTGCGCGGACTGCCCGCTGGTGCCATGCAGCGGGTGCTCTGTCTGGACCGCGACTGGGCGGAGGTGGCGCAGGAGTCCGAGGCGAACCCGGCCATCGTGACGACTCCGCTCAATCTGGCGTACCTCATCTATACCTCGGGATCGACGGGCCGGCCGAAGGGCGCCATGGTCAGCCATGGAAGTCTGATGCGGACGTTTGAGGCATGGCAGCATGCGTACCAGCTGACTGAGGACCTCTGTCTCCTGCAAATGGCCAACCTCGCCTTTGATGTCTTCACGGCTGATTGGATACGAGCCCTCTGCTCCGGCGGAAAACTGGTCCTCTGTCCCACCGAGATCCTGCTCGCACCGGAGGCACTCCATGCCCTTATGCGACAAGAACAGGTGAATGGGGCGGATTTCGTGCCCGCTGTTGTGCGGCCTCTTATCCGCTCGCTGGAGCAGACCGGACAGCGGCTGGATGGTATGCGGCTCCTGATTGTGGGGTCGGATGTCTGGGAGCAGCGGGAATATGACGCGCTGCGGCGTCTGTGCGGGCCGGCGACCCGGATTGTCAACGCCTATGGAGTCACGGAAGCGACGATCGACAGTGCGTACTTTGAGGGAGCGCCGCACGACGCGATTGCCCCGACGCAAGCGGTGCCCATCGGCCGACCTCTGTCCCACACTCAACTGTACATTTGCGACACGGCGCTCCAGCCGGTGCCCGTCGGAATTCCCGGCGAACTCTATATCGGTGGAGCCGGCCTCGCGCGTGGGTACTGGCAGCGGCCGGACCTGACGGCGGAGCGATTCCTTCCCGACCCCTTGAGTCCGATCCCTGGCGCGAGGCTCTACCGAACCGGCGATCGGGCCCGCCGGCTCTCGGACGGGACGGTCGAATTTCTCGGGCGTCTCGACGAGCAGGTCAAGCTGCGGGGCGTGCGGATCGAACTCGGAGAGATCGAAGCGCGTCTGGCCATGCATCCGGACGTGCGTGAAGTGGTCGTGCTTCTTCGAGAAGACCAGCCAGGCGAAAAGCGGCTGACCGCCTATGTGGTGCCTCAGACCGGAGCTGCCCTCTCGACCGGCGGATTGCGCCAATGGCTGCTTGCGCGCGTACCTGAGGTGATGGTCCCGACGGCCATCCTTCTAATGGATGCTCTTCCGGTGACGCCGCACGGCAAAGTGGATCGGCGGGCGTTGCCTGTGCCGGAGCGCAGCCACTCGGAGGCGCCGCAGGTCTCCCCGCGCACCGATCACGAGGCGCAACTCGCGGCGATCTGGGCCCAGGTGTTGGGGCTCGAAGAGGTCGGCATCCATGACAACTTTTTTGAACTCGGCGGGGATTCGATCCTGAGCTTGCAGGTCATTGCCCGAGCGCGGGAGGCGGGCCTAGGCCTGACGCCCCGGCAACTCTTTCAGCATCAAACCATAGCCGCATTAGCCGCCGACATCGAGACGGGTACCGGTGGGGCCAAACCGCCCGATATGCCGGTGCCCGAGCAGGGCTTGGTGACGGGCACCGTGCCCCTCACACCGATCCAACAGTGGTTCTTCGACCAAGCCTGGCCCAACGTGCACCGTTGGAATCAATCCCTGCTGCTTTCGGCGAGGCAGCCGTTGGAGATGGGGCCGTTGGAGTCGGCGGTCTCGGCATTGCAGCGGCACCATGATGCGTTGCGGTTGCGATTCATGCCGGACGGACAGGGCTGGTTGCAAGTCCATGCGCCTGATGGAGAGGAGGCGCCGGTGCACCGTGTCGATCTCTCCCGGATGCCGGATGCCGAGCAGCAGGCGGCCTTGGAGCAGGCGGCCACAGAGTGGCAGGGAACGCTGCATCTGACGGACGGCCCGTTGCTGCGCGTCGTATGGTTCGACTGCGGCGGCCGGCAACCCGGCCGGCTGCTGCTGGTCATTCACCACCTGGTGATCGATGGCGTCTCGTGGCGCATCGTGCTGGAGGACTTGCAGACGGCCTATGAGCAGGCCGCGCAGGGTCTGCCGATCCGGCTTCCGGCGAAAAGCAGTGCGTTCAAACAGTGGGCTGAGCGGCTACAGGGGTATGCGCAGGACGAGGCCCTTCAAACCGAGGCTGCCTCCTGGCTGGCGGTCGGGCGGAAAGAGCCGCCGCTGCCAGTCGATAATCCGGCCGGAGAACGGACGGAGGCGCACCAGGCGACAGTGACGGCGGCGTTGAGCGAGAGCGAGACGCGAGCGTTGCTCCAGAACGTTCATGAGGCCTATGGGACGCAGGTCGACGAGGTCTTGCTGACCGCCTTGGTGCAGACGGTGGCAACGTGGGCGCGCTCGGAGTCCGTCCTGATCGAGTTGGAAGGGCATGGGCGCCAGGCTCTCTTCGACGATGTGGATGTGTCGCGGACGGTGGGGTGGTTCACCAACGTGTATCCCGTGCGGTTGGCGGTACCTGGGGACGGAGCACCGGGGTCTGCGTTGAAAGCGACAAAGGAACGGTTGCGGCGCCTACCGAATCGGGGCGTCGGGTATGGCCTGCTGCGGTATGGAGGACCGGCTCCGGTCGCGGACGGGTTAGCGGCGGCTCCGCCCGCGCAAATCGGTTTTAACTACTTGGGGCAGTGGGATCAGGCCTTCTCGGGCGCCGGACTATTTACGGTCGCCAAAGAATCGCCGGGCCTGGAACATGACCCGCACAGCCCGCTTCCATACGAACTGGACATCAACGCGGCGGTATTTGGCGGCAGGCTCGAAATTACGTGGACATACAGTCAGGCGCGTTACCACCGGACGACGGTCGAGACACTCAGCGAGAGACATCTGGAGGGCGTGCGCGGGCTTATTGCGCACTGTCTCTCTCCGGAAGCCGGCGGGTACACGCCGTCGGACTTTCCTGATATCGACATCGAGCAGCATCTGCTCGACACCATCCTTGAACAAATGGATTGAGGGCAATGCAGAACAAAAAAGATCTCGAGGCCATGTACTACCTCTCCCCGTTGCAGCATGGCCTGCTGTTTCATGCGGTGTCCGATGAGGGAGCGGATCCGTACTTTTCGCAAACGGTTTTTCTGTTGGAAGGGGTGATTCGGATCGAAGCGTTCGAGCGCGCCTGGCAGGCCGTGGTGGACCGGCACGCGATTTTGCGCACCGCCTTTATCTGGAAAGGCGTGGAGAAACCCCTGCAGATTGTACGGCGCAGCGTCACGGTGCCCATTCAGGTCCACGACTGGCGCGGGTATGAAGAACACCGGCGCCGTGAGGCGCTGGATGCCCTGCTGCAGGCGGATCGTGAGACCGGGTTTGATTTTAGCCGGCCCCCCATCATGCGTCTGATTCTGATCCAGGTTGCCGATGAACGATTTTACTTTATCAACAGCCACCATCATATCCTCTTGGATGGATGGAGTTTTGCCCTGGTTCTAAAAGATGCGCTGCTCTCATACCGTGGCTTGATCGAAGACGGGAGGCCGACGATAGCGCCGCCGCCTCGGCCGTACCGCGAGTACATTGCCTGGCTCCAGCGGCAGGATCTGACTGTCGCCGAACAGTTCTGGCGCGGGCAATTGGCTGGTGTGACCGCCCCGACGCCGTTGGTGGTCGAGACGCTGCCGCTCCCGCTTCGTGAACCTTCCGCGCCCGATGTTTCGGAAGATCGAGGGCAGCGGTATGCGGAGCAGAACCTGCGACTGTCGAAGCCGCAAAGCGACGCGTTACGGGCCTTTGCGCAGGGACTGCATGTGACGGTGAATACGGTCATGCAGGGAGCCTGGGCCCTGTTGTTACACCGGTACAGCGGGGAAGAGGATATTGTGTTTGGAGCGACGGTGGCGGGCCGTCCTCCTGACCTGCCGGGGTCGGAGGCGATGGTCGGTCTGTTCATCAATACCCTGCCCGTGCGCGTCCGGATGTCGGGCGATATGTCAATGGCCGCCTGGCTGCAACGCCTCCAGGAACAGAATAGCGACTTGCGGCAGTATGGGTTTACGCCGTTGAACGCGATCCAGCGTTGGAGCGAGTTACCGGGCGGCCAGTCCCTGTTCGATAGCCTGGTCGTCTTCGACAATTATCCAGAAGACGCTATGCCTGCCTCGCAGCCGGGCGAGCTCAAGATCATCCCATTGGACGGTTCACGTACGCAGGGTGTGTCGCTCACGGCCGGTCGCAATAATTATCCCCTCTCGGTGATCGTCGAACCCAACACCGAGATTCGGGCGATCCTCTGCTATGAGCATCGCCGGTTTCAGCACCAGGCGATGACGCGGATGCTGCGGCATTACACAGCGCTGCTTGATGCGATGACGATGCGTCCGGATGCCCGGCTATCCGAGTTGCCGCTGCTCAATGATGATGAGCGGCGGCAACTCGTGGCTGACTGGAGCGGTATCGGGGTCGAGCGGCCCACGGAGTGCTGTATCCATGAGGTCTTTGAATCGCAGGTCAGGAGAAAACCTGACGCCATTGCAGTGGTGTCGGAAGATCAGGTGTTGCGTTACCGGGAGCTCGACGCACGCGCGGAGCACCTCGCGGGGCATCTCCGGCTTCTGGGCGTCGGCCCTGAGGTCCGGGTGGGGCTCTGCGTCGACCGTTCGCTCGAAATGATCGTGGGGATCCTGGCCGTTCTGAAAGCCGGCGGCGCGTACGTCCCCCTCGATCCGAAGATTCCACCGGCGCGTCTCGCCTCCATCCTGGCAGACAGCGGGGCCCTTGTGCTGCTGACACAGACCAAGTGGCGTGAGACGTTGGGAGCAATCAAGACCGAGCAGGTCATGTTGGACGACGACCACTGGTCCCTGGATGAGCCGCAACACGAGATGCCGATCAGAAGCGAGGCGGGACCGGACAATCTGGCGTACCTCATCTATACGTCCGGGTCTACCGGCCGGCCCAAGGGCGTCGCCGTCGAGCATCGACAGCTGGTTCACTATGTCCAGGGCGTCCTGGATCGGCTGGCACTCGCAGACGATGCCAGCCTCGGGATGGTTTCGACCGTGGCGGCTGATCTCGGCCATACGGCGCTCTTTGGCGCCCTCTGTTCCGGCCGGACGCTTCATGTCGTGTCATCCGATCGAGCCTTTGATCCGGACGGGATGGCTGACTACATTCACCGGCACGGTGTCGAGGTCTTAAAGATCGTCCCCAGCCATTTGCGAGCACTCTTGGATGCGGCACATCCGGAGCATGTCCTGCCGGCGCGCTGTCTGGTCTTAGGAGGAGAGGCTCTCGGCTGGGACGTCGTCGACCGCGTACGCGCCCTCGCACCCGACTGTACGATCGTCAATCACTATGGTCCCACCGAGACCACGGTCGGCGTGGTGACGTACCATGTGGCGCCCGAGTCGCCCAGGGGAGAGACCGTCCCGATCGGTCGTGCGCTCGCCGGCAGTCAAACCTACATTCTTGATCGATACCTGGAGCCTGTGCCGACCGGTATCCCCGGTGAACTCTACATCGGCGGGGGAGGAGTGGCTCGCGGTTATGCGGGACAGCCCGGGCTGACGGCCGAGCATTTTCTTCCCGACCCCTTCGGCCGGCGTCCCGGCGCGCGACTCTACCGGACGGGAGACCGGGTACGGTATCTGCCGGACGGCACGATCGAGTTTCTCGGCCGGGCCGACAATCAAGTGAAGCTCAGAGGATTTCGGATCGAATTGGGCGAGATCGAAGCGCAGCTCCGGGCGGAGCCGGGTGTGCGGGACGCGGTGGTGATCGTCCGTGGCGGCCAGGAAGAAACGAAGCGGCTCGCCGCTTATGTGGTGCCTACAAGTGTGTATCTCGACGTAGGGGACATCCGAGCACGGCTGTCCCAACGGTTGCCTGACTACATGGTGCCCGGCGTGATCGTCTCATTGGAGACGTGGCCCTTGACAGCGAACGGAAAACTGGACCGGGGAGCCCTTCCGGATCCAGATGCAGGTACCACGCATCTGGCGACGACCTGGGCCGCTCCACGCACTCGAGCCGAACAGATCCTGGCGGGCATCTGGGCCGACGTACTCGGACGGGAACGGATCGGCATCCACGATAATTTCTTCGATTTGGGCGGCGACTCCATCCTGAGCCTTCAAATCATTGCGCGCGCGCATCGCGAGGGCTTGAAGCTGACACCGAAACATCTTTTTGACCATCATACGATTGGTGCGATTGTCAGTGCGCTCGGGGCGCATGCGTTGCCCGAGGTTCAAGAAGCTATGCCGCATGTCACGCCGCCGGAACCGTTTGCGCTCGCCGGGTTGAAGCCGAAGCAGCTGGAGGCGCTGGTGGCGACGGGCGGGAATGAAGTCGAGGACGCGTATCCGGCGTCGCCTGTCCAGCACGGCATGCTGTTCCATAGCCTGCTGGAGCCGGATTCCAGCGCCTACATGAATCAATTAATCTATAAGTTTACGCGCGGGCTCGATGCCGATGCCTTTGAGCGAGCCTGGCAGGTCGCAATCGACCGCCATGCGATCCTCCGCACCGGCTTTTCGTGGAAAGGAACGGGTGATCCGCTCCAGGTGGTGCACCGGTCGGTTCGCGCCCCCATCCGCCATCTGGACTGGCGCGGCCTGTCGGAGGACGCGCGCCGTCCGGCTCTGCAGGAATTTCTAGCCGACGATCGTCGGCGGGGGTTTGAGTTCGAGCGTCCGCCTCTCATGCGATTGACGCTCATGCGGCTCGATGATTTGACCTATTGGGTGGTGTGGACACTGCATCATGCCGTGCTCGACGGCTGGTGTCAGGGACTCCTCGTACGGGAAGTCCTCTCAGCCTACCAAGCGGGTGCGCCGTCCAGCGCCCCGGAGCCGGCTGCGTCATATGGCCGGTACATCGCCTGGCTGCAACAACAGGATCGTGCGGCAGCCGAGCGCTTCTGGCGGCATCAGCTCCATGGGTTTCGGTCGCCCACCAAGTTGCCTCAGGGCCTGGCTAAAGTTCGGGGGCAGGACCAAGCGGGGTACGGGGAACAACGGATCGAGCTGTCCGAGGCCACGACGCGTGCCATTGAGCGGCTGGCGCAGACGGAGCGTGTGACCATCAATACGGTGATCCAGGCGGCTTGGGCGATGCTCCTGGCGGCCCACAGCGGCGAAGAGGACGTGGTCTTCGGCGCGACGGTGGCGGGACGCCCGGCCGAACTCGTGACGGCTGAGTCCATGTTGGGCGTCTTCATCAATACGCTCCCGGTGCGCGTCCGTGTCTCGCCGAGCGTCCGGCTGGCGGACTGGCTGCGGGAGCTCCAGGGCTTGAATGTCGAATCGCGGCAGTACGAATACAGCCCGCTCGCACACGTGCAGGGCTGGAGCGACGTGGCTCGGGGCACCCCGTTGTTCGAGAGCATCCTCGTGTTTCAGAACTATCCGATGGACGAGGCGGTCGCTGACTACGGCCGAACGTTGGGCGTCGAGGTCCTCGACGTGGAGGGCTGGACCAATTATCCGCTCACCATCGTGGCGACACCGGGAACGACCTTGTCGGTGGCCCTCTCCTATGATCGCCAGCGCATCGACGCGTCGATGGCGGAGGCCCTTGCCGAGCACTGGACCGTCTTGCTGGAAGCCATGGCGGCCCAGCCCGATGCACGAGTCGCCGAGCTCAGCCTGCTGACCGACGGCGACCACCGCCGCTTACTGGTGGAGTGGAACTCCACGGAGCGGCCTTACGCTTCGGACTCTCTTCTCCGGCTCCTGGAAGCACAGGCCGAGCGGACGCCGGAAGCCATCGCGGTGATGTGCGGAGGTCAGCGCCTGACCTACAGGGAATTGAGCCGGCAGTCCAGCCAGCTCGCGCAAGCTTTGCGGCGACATGGCGTGGGCCCCGATATCCTGGTCGGACTTTGCGTCGAGCGCTCGCTCGCGATGCTGGTTGGGTTGCTCGGTATTCTGAAGGCGGGCGGCGCGTATCTCCCCTTGGACCCGACCTACCCGAAAGATCGGGTGGCCTACATGCTCGAGGATGCCCGCGTACCCGTGCTCTTGACACAAGAGAGCCTTGTGGGCGATCTGCCGCCCAGCCAAGCGCACGTGCTTTGTCTGGACCGTGATTGGCCGGTGATCGCCCGCGAGTCGACGGAGGCGCCCCGCGTGGCGGTGGACGTGGAGTCGCTTGCCTATGTGATCTACACGTCCGGGTCCACCGGCAAACCCAAAGGCGTGATGGTCTGCCATCGGAACGTCGTCAACTTTCTACACTCGATGATCGACGAGCTGGAGCCCACCGCCGGCGATGTGGTGCCGGCGATCACGTCGCTCTCCTTTGATATCGCGGTTCTCGAGCTCTTCCTTCCGTTGCTGATTGGCGCCCGGATCATTGTGGCCGATCGGGAGACCGCCGCCGACGGCGAACGCCTGGCGGCCATGCTGGCAGAGTCTCAGGCTACGCTGGTTCAGGCCACGCCCGCGACCTGGAAAATGCTGCTCGCGACGGATTGCTTCCCACACCAGGGGATGCGGGTGCTCTGTGGCGGGGAGGCGTTCCCGCTCGAATTGGCAGAACGGTTCCTCGACGAGGGGATGAATCCGTGGAACCTCTATGGCCCGACGGAAACGACGGTCTGGTCGGCCATCCATCGGGTGACGCAGGCCCAAGGAGCCGTTCCACTTGGACGCCCGATCGCCAATACGCAGATGTATCTTTTGGATCGCGGGTTCCGTCCCGTCCCCATCGGGACGCCCGGGGAACTGTACATCGGCGGCAGCGGCGTGACGCGGGGCTATTTGAATCGTCCCGACCTCACCGCCGAACGCTTCATTCCCGATCCGTTCAGCTCAACTCCCGGCGGCCGTCTGTATAAGACCGGCGATCTGGCCTGCTATCGCGCCGACGGGACCTTGGACTATCTGGGCCGGCTGGACCATCAGGTAAAGATCCGGGGCTTTCGAATCGAGCTGGGGGAAATTGAAACGCGGTTGGCACGGCATCCGAAAGTGCGGGACGCGGTCGTCGTGGCCCGTGAGGACCAGCCGGGAGACCGGCGGCTGGCAGCCTATGTCGTGGGGCACGATCCGGTTCCGACGAGCTCGGAGCTCAGCCAATTTCTGTTAGAGGCCCTGCCCGAGTATATGATGCCTTCGGTTTTTGTATTCATGCCGGCATTGCCGCTCACCCCGAATAATAAAGTCGATCGAAAAGCCCTGCCACGCCCGGATATCGAGCGTCCATCTTCCTCGGCCGCCGCCGCGCCACGGACGGCCACCGAAGAAATCATCGCGGCCATCTGGTCCGAAGTCCTCGGACTGAGCCCGGTGGGCGCGAAGGACCGGTTCTTCGATCTCGGGGGACATTCCCTCCTGGCGACGCAGATCATGACCAGAGTCCGGTCCACCTTTCAGGTCGAGGTGCCGTTGCGCGCCTTGTTCGAAGGTCCGACCGTCACAGCCTTGGCCAAGGCTGTGGAGGCGGCGCGGCTCAAGCCAGGAACAGCGGAGGCCACTCCGTTGCTGCCGGTCCCGCGACATGCACCGCTCCCTCTGTCCTTTGCGCAGCAGCGGCTTTGGTTCCTGGCGCAGTTGGAGCCGGATGGCTGGTTCTACAATCTGCCGTTTGCCTTGCGACTGAAGGGCGCGCTGAATGTGTCGGCGCTGGAGGAAAGCTTCCGTGAACTCATACAGCGTCATGAAACGTTACGAACGACGTTTGCGATAGTCGAGGGGCAGCCCGTGCAAGTGATCGCCCCGGAGCCCCGGTTCTCATTGCCGATGGAGGATCTGGCGATGCTCTCCCCGGCGGAACGCGACGCGGCGGCCACGCGCTTGACGCTGGAAGAGGCCCAACGGCCCTTCGATCTCGCGAAGGATCCCCCGGTGCGGGGCCGGCTCGTTCGAATGGACGCCGACGAGCAGCTGCTTCTGGTGACCTTGCACCACATTGCCGCAGATGCTTGGTCCCTCACTGTGCTGGTCCGCGAACTGACCGCCCTCTATGCGGCCCGTCATGCAGGGCAACCGTCACCGTTGCTTCCGTTGCCGATTCAATATGCGGATTTCGCGCAATGGCAGCGGCAGTGGTTGCAAGGTCCTGCGTTGGAAGCACAGCTCGCCTACTGGCGCGGCCGGCTCGGGCATCAACTCCCGGTGCTGGCGCTTCCGACTGATCATCCCCGGCCGCCGGTGCAGACCTACCGCGGCGCCCGTTGTGCGTGCCCCCTTCCAGCCGGATTGTCTGAGGGGCTTCTGGCATTGAGCCGCGCGCAGGATGTGACCATGTTCATGCTGCTGCTGGCGGCGTTCCAGGTGCTGTTATCCCGCTATACGGGCCAGACGGATATTGTGGTGGGGACGGATGTGGCTAACCGGACGCGTGAAGAAACGGAAGGGCTGATTGGGTTCTTTGTCAATCTGCTCGTGTTGCGTACAGACCTGAGCGGAGATCCGGCGTTTACGGAATTGGTGGGACGGGTGCGCGAGGTGGCCCTTGGAGCGTATGCGCATCAGGACCTGCCGTTCCACAAGCTCGTTGAAACGTTGAAGCCCGCCCGGGACGCGAGCCGAAACCCGCTGGCTCAGGTGCTGTTCGTTCTTCAGAATGCGCCCACCGCCTCCATCGAAGTCCCCGGTCTGCGGGTGGAGATCCTGGACATTGACAGTGACGTGTCCCGATTTGATTTGGGGCTGTTCATGGAGGAGACCGAACAGGGCCTAGTCGCGGTCTGGAAATACAATGCGGACCTGTTTACGGCCGCCACGATCACCCGCATGGCCGGCCATTTCACGACCTTACTGCACCACGTGGTGTCCGATCCCTCGGCGCCGGTGAGCAAGATCGAGATGCGGACACCATCCGAAAAGGAGGAGCGTGTGATAGACGAGAGACGGCGTGAAGCCAATAATTTGAAAAGGTTGAAGAGCATTAAGCCGAAAGCCGTGACATTGTCCCAACGCAAACTTATCGACATGGGCTACTTGCACGCGGGCCAGGCCCTGCCACTGGTGGTCCGGCCTGCCGTGGATGATGTCGACTTGGTCGCATGGGCGCAGAGCAGTCGGCCGATAATTGAAACCGAGCTGCACAAACATGGGGCGCTGTTATTTCGCGGGTTCCCAATCGGGTCGGTCGCCGAGTTCGAGCGATTCGCGCAGGCGATTTGCCCCGAGCTGTATGGGGAATACGGCGATCTGCCCAAGGAAGAAAGCGGCAGCAAAACCTATCGTTCAACCCCGTACCCGCCCGATCAAGCGATCCTTTTTCATAACGAAAGTTCGCATCTGCAACGCTGGCCCATGAAGCAATGGTTTTTCTGTCTCCAAGCTGCGCGTGAAGGCGGAGAAACCCCGATCGTGGATTGCCGGACGCT
The DNA here is from genome assembly GCA_965285945.1 of uncultured bacterium. GTDB lineage: Bacteria > Nitrospirota > Nitrospiria > Nitrospirales > Nitrospiraceae > Nitrospira_D. The sequence continues at coordinate 208,442 of CBDIWP010000044.1, forward strand.
GTACCAGCGCCTCCGGCCCGACATTCGTGAGCGCTTTGCCTCGGAGCAGCTGCTGTACGTGCGCAATTTCACACCGGGGTTTGACGTGAGCTGGCAGGAGTTTTTCCAAACCGGCGACAAATGCGTCGTTGAGGAACGGTGCCGCCAATCAGGCATCGAGTTTATTTGGATGGAGCAGGACCGGCTGCGGACACGGCAGAAATGCCAGGCGGTCGCCAGACATCCGAAGACCGGCGAGGTGGCCTTTTTCAACCAAGTGCAATTGCATCATGTGTCGTGTCTCGAGCCGAGAGTCCGCGAATCATTACTGTCTATGCTGGGAGAAGAATGGCTGCCCCGCAACGTCTATTACGGTGACGGCTCTCCCATCGAAGACGCGATCATCGATGAAATCCGGCAGCAAAGCCGCGAGTTTGCGGTTCGCTTCCCTTGGGAGGAGCAGGACATTCTGATGGTGGACAATATGCTGGTCGCGCATGCGCGCGAACCATTCGTGGGCCCGCGGAAGATCGTGGTCGCCATGGGTGAGATGATTCGCCAAGCGGACCTCCAGACCCTAACCGTGTGAGGCAAAAGAGTCATGCAAGACAGTCTTCAAGGAATACGGCTCTCCCCGCAGCAAAAACGCCTGTGGCTTTTGCAGGGCGACGATGGCGGGTATTGTGCTCAAGCCGCTGTACTCATGATCGGCCCGATCAATCCGTCAGCCTTGCAAGATGCCGTCGAGCGCGTCCTGGCCCGCCATGAGATATTCCGGACCACGTTTCGTCGAGAGGCGGGCGTCAAGGTGCCCTTTCAAGTGATTGGAGAAGACCGGGCGTTACGCTGGCGGACGGTGGACATGCGTGAGCGCGGTCTATCCGATCAGGAAGCGGACCTCGCGGTACTGGCCGGCGACCAGCGGCGCCGGCCATTTCTTCTTGAGCAGGGCCCGCTTTTCGATGTCGTGCTTGTTCTGTGCGCTGAACGCCGGTCTGTGTTGCTGCTGTGCCTGCCGGCACTGTGCGCGGATGCCATCACGCTTCACAACCTGGTCCGAGAGATCAGCACCGCGTATGGAGTAGAGGGTGAACCGGCGGAGGAACCTGTTCAGTATGTGCAGTTTTCCGAATGGCAAAACGAACTGCTTGTGGAGGAGGAGGCGGAAAAGGGCACGCAATATTGGCATCAGTTGCGTCTCGCGGAAACCCGGGCGGTGATTCTTCCTTGTGAAGAGCCGGCCTCTCGGATGGTGGAGACCGACAACGGGTCACGCTTCTGCTCGGTCAGAGCTCCCCTTCACGGGAAGGTGGCGGCTGGGCTAGAGGAGGCGGCTCGCATCCATTCCACCTCTCTTATGGTGATCTTATTCGCCTGCTGGCAGGCGCTGCTGTTTCGGCTCACGAATCACGCCGATGTCCTCGTTGCCATATTGGGTGACGGGCGGAAGTTCGAAGAGCTGCATGGAACCATGGGACTCCTGGCGAAATGGATGCCAGTTCGTTGCCATATCGAAGCGACAGAGCCTTTCACCGACCTGGTATCGCGGGCACGAGTGGCCGTTGGCGAGGTCCTTCAATGGCAGGAGTACTATGTCGGGGAGTCATCGGAGGGACCAGCGGGAACGGCGCTGGCTGACCCCGTCGGGTTCGAATACGATGTGTTGCCGCCGGCTTGCCAGGCGGGTGATCTCTCCTTTCTTTTAGCGGATCAAACCGTCCGTTTTGACCGATGGAAGCTCAAACTTGCATGCCAGAAGAGTCCGGAAGGACTCCTGTTTGACATTCACTATGATGCGTCGCGTTTCTCCAAGGATTATGTTGCTTCTCTGACCGCCCAGTTTAGCGCACTTGTGAAAAGCGTGGCGAAAGACTCCCAGGTCGCCGTTGGGGATTTGGAAATCCTTGGCGATGTTGAGCGCCGTCGCCTGCTGAGCGTCATGAATGACACCGCTGTAGAGCGTTCCGGCGAGGAGTGCCTGCATCAGCTGTTTGAAGCGTCGGCAAAGCAAGATCCCGAGGGATTTGCGGTTGTCTGCGGCGAGCGGCCGATGACCTATGCCGAATTAAACGCAAGAGCCAACCAGTTGGCACACCTCCTGATTCGGCGAGGAGTCGGCCCGGAGGTTCTGGTGGCGCTGTGTATGGAACGGTCCGTGGAGATGCTGATCGGCGTGCTGGGCATTCTCAAGGCCGGCGGAGCGTACGTTCCGCTTGACCCGGGCAATGCTCGTTCGCGGTTGGCCTACGAGATGACGCATGCCGGTGCGCCGGTCATCATCACGCAGGAAGCGCTGTTGCCGCTACTCCCGGATCTCGATGCGACGGTGGTCTGCCTGGAGCGGGACCGTCCTCTACTGGACCGGGAAAGTAGTACCGATCCGGGTCGAGCGGTATCTCCACACCACATGGCCTATGTCATTTATACGTCCGGGTCGACTGGTGTACCCAAGGGTGTCGCCGTCACGCATCAAAGCGCCGTCAATTACACGCGCAATATACATCGCCGGGTCGGTGCGGAGCGCGGCTGGCGCTTCGCGACCGTGTCGACGATTGGCGCAGACTTGGGTAACACCGTGATTTTTGCGTCATGGGTGTCTGGCGGCTACCTTCACGTGATCGACTACGGCACGGCGACGAATGGGCGTCTCTTCGCCGACTATGTCGCGCACCATCCCATTGATGTGCTGAAAATCGTACCGTCCCATTTGAGCGCCTTGTTAGGCTCATCCGATGGCAGGAACGTTCTGCCACGGAAGATCCTGATTTTGGGTGGTGAAGCGCTTTCAGTCGAACTGGCTGAGCAGGTGGCCAAACTGTCGGATTGCCAAATTATGAACCATTACGGCCCTACAGAGACCACGATCGGATGTTTGACCTTCCCCTGGGTGAAAGAGCAACTCAAGCGCTTGTCGTCTTCAACGGTCCCAATCGGTCGTCCTCTTGCCAATACCGACGTGTACATCCTTGATGAACACTTGAGGCAGGTGCCGGTCGGCGTGCCGGGAGAGTTGTACATCGGCGGGATGGGCCTGGCCCGCGGCTACCTTCGGTCTCCGGAGCAGACGGCTGAGCGCTTTCTTCCCCATCCATTTTCCGCTGTGCCGGGCAGCCGGTTGTACAAGAGCGGTGATCTGGTGCGATGTTGGCCGGACTGTGCCCTCGAATACCTAGGCCGCCTCGATCATCAGGTGAAGATTCGTGGTTATCGGGTAGAACTGGGCGAAATCGAAGCCCACCTGCTGGAGCACAGAGAGGTTCGGGAGGTGGTGGTTATGGCACGACAGGATAGCTCAGACGAGAAACGATTGGTGGCCTATGTCGTGCCACGGAGCGGCGGTGGGGTCGACGTGGCCGCGCTCCGACGCTATCTGGAAGACCGTATACCGGAGTACATGGTGCCCTCAGCGTTCGTCTGCTTAGCAGCGTTCCCTTTGACGTCGAATGGGAAAGTGAATCGGCAGCAATTACCGCCTCCTGATACGCAGCATCATTTGCGCACCCCTTATGTTGCGCCGCGAAATGCGGCCGAGAGGATCCTTGTAGAAATATGGACTGATCTCCTCAAGGTCCCCAATATTGGCGTCGACGACAACTTTTTTGATCTGGGCGGGCACTCGTTGCTCGCCATCCAGCTCTTACATCGTGTCCAGAGATCGGTGGGGCACCGTCTCTCGTTGACGGCCATTTTTCATGCTCCCACGGTGGCCAAGCTGGCTGGCCTTATATCATCGGCTTCAGCACCGGCCTCTTCGCCCATGGTGGTCCTTCAGGAGTCGGGGCCTGGTTATCCGCTCTACTGTTTTGACCCCACTGGCAGGCACCTTTCGGCCTATCAGGCTATCGCCGATCATTTACGGGGCAAACGACCGGTATATGGCCTCGATCTGGGATATGTATTTCATCAGGACTGGAACGACGCATCGATCCATCGGATTGCCGAGGACTATGCAAACGCCATTCGAAAAGCACAGGGAACAGGGCCCTATTACTTGCTCGGCTGGTCGCTTGGCGGCGTCATGGCCGTTGCCGTTGCCCGTGAGATGGAAAAATTAAACCAACAGGTCGCCTTTCTTGGCATCATTGATACTCAGGCCAGGGTCAAACTATATGAAGAGAAGGTGGTCGATGTGCTGGACGAACTGGAGGCATTCTTACATGGTGACCGCCGTGAAGAGTTTCGTGCACTTCCGGATTCCGAGCGAGGTGCATTGAGGAGCCGGCTTATGGCCTTGCCGCTAGAGGAACGAGTCGAGCATGCCGGCCGGTGGGCAATGGAGAAGGGATTTCTGCCTAAAGATGTTCCGATTGAAATGCTAAAGCTCCGCTATACCCTGTTGAAAGATGCGGCAACGTTGCTGGGGGCTCAGGAATGTCCCCTTACTGCTCCGATTCACGCCTGGTGGGCAACAATGACGGTTGGACCGGGTCAGCAGCCGCTGATCGACTGGTCTCGTTACACCACTGGGACTGTTGCAAATAGCCTTATTCCGGGTGACCATTTCGGTCTTACGGAAAGTGCCGAGTTCCTTGCGCAGATTGCCGGTACATTGGCGGACCTGGACGGTGCCTACCGCAAGTAGAGCGTCTTTGATCCAGGATTCGCATCCTGCCTGATTGGCCACCGGCCAAGCGGTCGGACGCGGCTCCTTTCAAGTAAACCTAAACGGTACCGGTTACTGTGGGAAGAGCCGGAGGGACCAGCAGAGCGTGCCCAATTGATAACCCGCCTCTTGTAATCCTGATCCGGCAGTGCGGTCGAACGACATGATGGATGGATCGAGTTTGAACAGTGATGGTCGTCGCTTCGTGCTCGGTTGGCCTGATCGACCATAAGTAGGGCAGCGACCAACGCAGCTCAATTCCCCACTACGGACATCGGTAGAACCACTCCCAACAGAGCAGAGGTATTTTTCCGTTAGGAGGAGATCCCGGAGCTTGACATCGGCGTCCGTGAGCGTGTATTGATATCAATTATCATCTTCACTTAGATACATACTAACTCACCGCAGAGGCCAGAGTCCCTCAGGTCCAGAGCCCATGGTTGTCGATGACCATGGGCTTTTTTATTGTTGCGAGGAAAAGCGAGCCGCAAATCATGGTCGACCGGATCCGATGTCACCACGAATGACTGCTGCGAATTGGCAGCTGTACTCGCGCCCTACCAAGGTGCTTCAGTTCTCAGGACGCGGTATGCCGGCTGACCAGGGATATGCTCTCCAGCGCTTCGGCTATACGTCTTATCTTGGATGGGGTGTATCCACGTTCGTCCATGGCATGATATTAGCTGCCTTCACCGGCTTCAGCCTTTTTTGGCCTCAGACGGAAGCCGTGCCGCAGAAGGCGCCATTTCAGTGGAAGGTGTCACTATTGGCGGCGCCGCCCACTGAAGCTGCGGTCGCAGAGGGGTTGCAGGCTTCCACAGATGCCTCACCGGCAGAGTCCGTTTTTCAAACGTCTCCTGAGGCGCCACCTTTTGAGCAGTCATTCGAGGCGGCGGCTGTGCAAGAGAGCCCCGCATCTCCTTCTGCGGCGCTCCCTCCAAAGACGCTTGCCCGCGAAGCCGATGAGCTTCCCCGCGCGGCCATTGTGTCTGCCGCAAACTCCGCCAATTCGCCTGTGCCTCCTCCTGAAATGGAGCATCCGTTCGATAGCAGCCGCCTCGAGGTGGAGACCCACATTGACAGTCCGACCGTTCTGCAGCGTCCGCAGAGCGTCTCTCGTCCTATCGTAACCCGCTCGACCGTTCCTGATTACACCTGGTTAATGGACGCGCTTCGCACAAAACTGGAGCGCGTAAAGGTATATCCGGCGTCCGCGAGAGCCAATGAACTGCAAGGGCGGGTCGTCGTGCAGGTCAGTATCCATGGTGATGGTCGCATGACCAATTCAGAAATTGAAGAAAGCTCGGGGCATCCCGTGCTGGATCAAGCGGCGCTGGATACCCTACGGGCGGCGTCGCCGTTGGAATTGAAGCACGTCGTGGAGGGGCCGCCATTGGTCATGTCGGTCCCATTGAACTATCAACTTGAGTAACACGGATGCATGATCAACGGCTCACTCTCGAAGCGTCGCTGTTCCAGCAGTACTATGGTGAGCTGCTCCGGTTCCTCACGGCCAAATTAGGATGCCGCGACCAGGCGGCGGATGTGGTGCAAGATACCTTTCTGAGAGTGCGGGGCATCAAAGATCTGGCAGCTGTCGCTCAACCCAGGGCGTTCCTGTACAAAACGGCCTTGAATCTTACGGTGGATCTATTCCGACGACAGCGGATTCGATCGGAACGGATCACTCAGTTAGATATGACCGATGATGTTCCCTCCGCGGCACCCCGTCAAGACGACGCCGTAGAGGCTAAGGAACGAGTCCGGCTCCTGTACGAAGCCATTGCAAAGCTGCCTCCAAAATGCCGGCAGGTGTTTCTGCTTCACAAATTCATGGACCTTCCCCATGCGGAGATTGCCGCTCGTCTTGGCATTTCCAAGAATATGGTGGAGAAGCATGTGATGAAAGCCATGGCGCATTGTCGTCGATGTGTCGAATTCGAAGAAGGGCGGAGCAATATCGAGAATTTATAGGATCGTCTTAAGGCTAAGTCAGGTTTCCGAGGGTTCCTGCGTCTTACCGACATGGGTATCTATTGGGTACAGGTGTCCGTTGTGGGCAGAGAATGAATCGGACAACGGGAGGGGAGACCGGTCACGATGAGGGTCTGTCGGGGGCGGACGAGGCGCTGCAGTGGTTTGTCCTGCTGCGATCCGGGAATGCCACCGAATCGGATCACCGGCACTTCCAATCCTGGCTTGAGGAGGACGCGATCCGGCGGGTGCAGTTTGAGCAACTCTCACGCATCTGGGTTGATCTGAATGCAACCAAGCCGCTGTTGCGTGATGTATTGACCAGTCTGGAGGTGGAGTGGCGAGCCGCCGGGCAGACTCCTCCACCAGAAAAGACCTGGCGATGGGATACCCGTCGATGGGTCACAGTGGTAGCGACCCTTCTTGTGGTGGTCGTTACAGGTGGTTGGTGGTTCGCCACCCGAGTTGATCTGATGGAGTATCACACCGCCAAAGGAGAGCGGCGGACGGTGACGTTAACTGACGGATCAACGATCACGATGAACACCGGGACGGTGGTCGCCACGGAGTTTTCTCAGTCTCGAAGAGCCGTTGTGCTGCGGGAGGGGGAGGCATTGTTTGCGGTGTCGCATTCGAGCGATCGACCGTTCGAGGTCACGGCGGGAAACCGAGTCGTCCGAGATGTTGGGACGCGGTTCGTGGTGCGTCGTCAAGATGAGCGGGTGACCGTCACGGTGGTGCAAGGTGCGGTCGAAGTGTCCGGGCTTGCCAAGGCGGCATCGAAGGAGCCATGGCAATTACTCATGGCCGGTGAGCAACTATCCTATGACCAGCGCGGTGCGTTGTCTCCGACAAAACCGGTGTCTCTTGCGGCTATTACGGGGTGGGTGACCGGAAAAGTCATATTCGAGGACAGTCCGCTATCGGAAGCGCTAGAAGTCATTGGACGCTATCATCCGGGAGAAATCCGCATGCTCGATCCGGCCATGGGAGATCTCAAGATCAGCGGAGTGTTTGGGGTGAACGATCGCGATGGATTCTTGAGAGCACTGGAACGTGCGGTGCCCGTGACCGTGTCTTACGTCAACAAGAACCTGGTCGTCTTAGAGCACAAAGGCCGCCAATCTAGATAGAGGTGAGGTTTCATTAACCTTGCTCGTCTTCTTACTAAGACGGCGGGATCGGCAAGCTCTCGCTGTTGTGTGTCATGAGGTGGATGATCGTGGATGCACTCAAACATCTGGTCGACTACGGGGTGATTGGATTGCTAATGGTTCTGAGCTTGTGGGCTCTGGCTGTAGCGATAGAGCGGTGGCTCTACTATCATCGGGTGACGCCGAAGCAATTCAACGATATTGAAACGATGGAAATGGCCCTGACGAAACGCCTCGTCGTTATCGGCACGGTGGCGGCCAATGCTCCGTATATCGGATTGCTCGGCACAGTACTGGGCATCATGCTGACGTTCCACACGATGGGAACGTCCGGCACGATGGCCGTCGGCGCCATCATGGTGGGCTTGAGTCTGGCGCTCAAGGCGACCGCGGTAGGACTGTTGGTGGCGATTCCTTGTGTGGTGCTGAATAACGTGCTGCGTCGCCGGGTCTCGGAGCTTTTAACTCTCTATAAGATCCAGCATGGAGCGTGAGCTTAACCAAATCAACGTCATTCCGCTTGTGGACGTCATGCTGGTCTTACTCGTCATCGTCCTCACGACGGCGACATTTATTTCGACCGGTCAAGTCCCGGTTGAGCTGGCCAAGGCCAAAGAAGCCGGCGAGCACAAAGACGTGCCGCTGGTTATTACACTCACGGCCGACGGACGCCTGTTTCTGAACGACGAACCGGTTATGGAGCGGGGCTTGGAGACGGTGCTCACCCCACACCCAAGAGAATCATCGGTAGTGGTGCGAGCCGACCGTGTGACGGTCCTGGAGCGGTTTGTGAGCGTCGTCGACGAAGTCCGAGGGCTCGGGTTCCGGCAAGTTAGCCTTGAGGTGGTTCGATCATGACGACACAGGAGTTCATTCGGTCGACCAGCGGTAGGCAACCGCATGGGGCGCATGGGTGGATGGTTTCGATGATAGGCCATCTACTGGCCGTCGGATGCGCTCTTATGCTGATGGCTGAGATTGAGCAACCTGCTCTCCCCGAATCGTTCCAGTGGGACGTGGCGCTAGTTGAGGCCCCGGCACCGGACGAGCCGTCCCCGGTGGACCCAGCGCCGGCTCCCCCGGCACATCCTCCGGTCAAGCCGGTGCCGGATCGTCAGCCGGCCGCAAAGCCCATAATGCCGGTCCAGCAAGTCGTTCGCGAGGTGGCCCCGGCTGTCGAAGCACAGGAGCCCGTCCAGCAAGTCGTTCATGAGGTGGCCCCGGCTGTCGAAGCAGTAGAAACGGTGCCACAGGCCGCTCCCGAAGTGGTGACCACCGCCAAAGCCGTATTGGAACGTCCCGCGGTAGAGAGTACCGAAACGCCCGCAGTCATTGCCCGGGCCGTCACCACGAGCCTTGTATCAGCGGTCGAGGCGATTTCCTCACAGACTGCCGTCTCACCCGCCGTGGAACGCGTTGAGTCCGTCGAAGCGCGACCGTCCACCCAGGCCATCTCCTCTGAACCGATTGAGCGAGCGTCACCGGTCGTGGAAGCGGTCTCACCCGGGGTCGAGCATCGCATCGTCCAGCAACGGCCGGTCAAGTATCGCCAGACTCAAGCGGATTATGGCTGGCTCCGAGACGCTCTCTGGGGCCGGATCCAGGAGTTGAAGCGGTACCCGTCACTGGCTCGGGCCAATCATTGGGAAGGCAAGGTGGTCCTGGAAGCGATTGTTCGGAACGACGGCGAAGTGGTCGGGGTCAAAATCGCTGAAAGCTCAGGCCGCGCCATTTTGGATGAGGACGCAATGGCGGTTATGAAGAAAGCCTCGCCCTTGACGTTGAAACATCCGTTAGGCAAGCCGCAGATTACTATTCTGGTCCCCATTAGCTATCGATTGGACGGGTAAGAGACGAAGCGGGATTGATTCATCCGCGCTAGTAGACGGATCACGCCGAGAGCCACATAAAGGAGAAAGACTCATGAATCGCCAGACGATCGTTCGTGCCACGGGCGGACTGCTTTCTACGGTGACTGGGATGGTCATGCTGTGTCTGTTTGCGGCGCCCGCCTGGGCGCAAACCAAAGCGGAGAAGACCTTTCACGCAGTGGCCACCGATGCCAAGGGAATTGAAACGGACGTGAAAAACGTCATCTTTTATTGGGAAGAGAAAATCAGCGAAACCGCATTTGTTCCGCACGAGTTGAGGGAAGTGCCGGTCAAACGCGGCACCGCGACGGTCAAAATTAAATTCGAGAGCATCAAGCAAATCGATTTGAAAACCGCTGGAAACGGCGCTCCGCCGAACGTCTCCATTACTCTCAATGACGGCAAAACGGGAGACTTCGTGCTCGCCATTGCCGGCAGCTTCAAGGGGCAATCTGACTTTGGTGAAGTCGAACTGCCCGCTGCAGAAATCAAAAAATTGACGTTCAAATAAAGAGTCCTCGAAAGAAGTATCCGAGAAAGTTCCGCTCCAGATTCCCATAGCAGCCGCGTGCGGTAGCGTGCCCAGCACCAGAGGGCTGATCGGCTTCGTCCAACGAAAATCTCTTCCGCGTGTCTCATCGCATGTCAGGTTCCATTGCACTGATGCGTCACACGTTCCGTGGACAGGCATCGAGCGTCAGGTCTTCAGGGAGCGCATCGGCACAGCACGCACCTGAGGCTGGCGACGAGAGAACGGAGTAGGATGGTGCAACCCTCAGCGGATGTTCGATGTGAGTGCGGGAAGTTGATTGCCCGATGGCAGGGAAGCAGTCTCGTCATTAAGTGCACGCGCTGCGGAGGCTTCGTCGCCATTCCTCATTCGGCCATCCTTGGGACGCCTCCTGATCTGAACCCTCGTCAGCGCCGGTAGTTCCTGTCCACGGGTATATCGCGCAGTCAGAGGCCAACGGAACTTGAGTCCAGAGCCCATAGCTGCTTTCGCAGCCATGGGCTCTTTTTGCATCTGAAGACCGGGGCGGATCACTAGCGGGGAAGGACGATCTATGATCACTGTGCGCGATATCAGAATCGGAATGGCCATATTGCTGCTCGTAACAGGGGTGATGCCGTGGTTTGCAGGGCCGGCGCATGCACAAACCGGCACCGTGATGCTGGACATCCCACCACAAGACCTGTCGGCCGCGTTATCGACATTCGCCCAGCAAGCTAACGTCCAGGTGCTGTATGCGTCAGAACTTGCGAGGGGGCACAGCACGCAAGGTGTGGTCGGAGCTGTCACACCGCAAGAAGGCGTGCAACGCCTCCTGGACGGCACGGGCTTGCAGTACACCTTTACTGATGAAAAGACGGTGACGCTTCAGCAACGTGGCCTGCCGGGGATGGCTCAGGAAGAGCCGGCTGCTGCGGCTGACACAACGGCGTTCAGACCGATCAAGGTGCCCGAGATTACGGTCAGAGAGCGGACGGAACGGGGCTATAAGACAGACGAGGAGGTGTCTTCTCCGACCCGGCTTCCCGCTCCGGTTCGGGATATGCCGCAATCTGTCGAGGTTATTACGCGGAAGTTGATGGATGATCAGAAGGCCGTCCGCATTCAGGACGTCATTCGGAATGTCAGCGGTACCTTCATCAGCTCAACAGGAGGGGGACGGCAAGAGTTCATTAATATTCGGGGCTTCAATGCGGATCTCAACATCTTCAAGAACGGGTTCCGGGACGACAGTTTTTTTGCGAATCGCGTCTTCAGAGAGACCTCCAATTTGCAGCGGATCGAGATCCTGAAAGGGCCCGCGTCGTTCCTCTATGGGCGAGCCGATCCGGGCGGTATCATGAACCTCATCACGAAGCGTCCGTTAGCCGACCCGTACTATTCCGGCGAGCTCATTGTCGGGAGTTACAATCTGTACCGCCCGATGGTGGACATCTCCGGTCCGCTGAACGAGAGCAAGAGCGTCTTGTATCGGTTCAATGGGCTGTATGAGAGCGCGGGCAGTTTCCGAGACGGGGTCAGTTCGGACAGAATTTTCCTGGCCCCGACCGTGACGTGGGAACTCGGGTTGCGCACCAGCCTACGATTCGAAGGTGAGTATCTCTATGATGACCGGGTGATCGATCGTGGATTAGTCGCCATTGGACGGGGCGTCGCGCCCGTTTCACGTTCAACCTTCCTCGGTGATCCCACTCGCCGCACGGCCTTTAATCAAGGGAAGGCGACGCTGACGCTCTTGCATGAGTTGAACAGCAATTGGACTTGGCGGACGGGCTTTCGAGCCAGTATCGGCCGTGAAGACTACGACTCCATCGAGCAGCGTGGCACACCAACGTCGGCAGGCGACGTTGGTCTGCAGCGGTTGCAGCAACCCACGTTGGGGCAGAGCTATTATCTACAAAATGAGGTCATCGGCGTCTTTTCGCTTGGCCCTTTCGAGCAACGGCTCCTGGCGGGTGTCGAATTGGCTCATGAGCGGTTGAGCCAGACGATCACGAGTACGATGCTGGGCGGGACCAATATTTTTGCTCCGACACGGCTGTTTACGCCGACCGCTGCCCCGGCAACCTTGTTTGATGGCCACAATCAATCGAACTTTGTGGCGCCGTATCTCGTCGATCAAATCGCTCTGCTGGAAAACTTGAAGCTGACCCTGGGAGGGCGGTTCGACATCTTCCGGCAGGAACAAGCCAGCGGCGGCGTCACCGATACCTTGTCTCAAAACTTCTTCAGCCCGATGGCCGGGTTAACTTACCAGGTGGCGAAACCGGTGACACTCTACACGAATTATAGTCGGTCTTTCACGCCCCAATTCGGCCTGCGGACGGCGGACGGCGAGATGGTCCGGCCGGCAAGCGGCACGCAGTACGAAGCGGGCATGAAATTGGAGCCCCTGGGGGGGCGCCTCTTCGCCAACGTGGGTGTGTTTCACATTAAGCAGGGCGGTCTGGCCACGACCGATGTGAGTGATCCCACTGGCGCCTTCGTCGTGGCGACCGGCGAGCGCCGGAGCCAGGGCGTTGAATTGGACGTCGCAGGGCGCGTGATGTCGGGCTGGGATCTGATTGCCACGTATGCCTACATCGATGCGGAAATCACGCGCGATGAAGACTTCACCGTTGGCAATACACTCGCCAACGTGCCGCTGCACAGCGGCAGTCTGTGGTCAGTCTATACGATCCAATCGGGGATCCTTCAAAACGTGGGATTCGGATTAGGCGCCTATGCGGCCGGGAAGCGATTGGGCGACCTTGCCAACTCCTATGAGATGCCAGGCTATGTCCGCCTGGATGCCGCGCTGTACTATCGCAAGCCGGAAGTGACGAAGCGAACCAACTTGATTGCTTCCCTCAATTTCCGGAATCTGCTCGACACCGAATATTACGAGGGCTCACGCGAGAATCGAAGAGAGATCTACGCAGGAGTGCCGCTCACCGTGATTGGATCATTGAAGCTGGAGTTTCACTGAGAAACGCAGCGTGAATTGTGACCCAGTGCGGCTTGGCGCATAAAAATGTGCAAAGGCGCCGCGTTGCGATACGTGGAGACCTGAGCAGTTTCCACGCCTTCAAGGCGAAGTCATGAGGGCAGCCGTCTGCGAATGTTGTATGCGGCTCCGCTCCTTACGCTTCAGTATAAGTAACGGCATGCCATTGTGATGAGGCAGGCGCCTGAACCGAATGACCGCCAAAAAATTCTGGCTTCGGCTGCACGTTGTGATAGGCATGGGGCTGGGGCTGCTGTTTGTGTTTGCCGGGTTGACGGGGAGCCTGCTGGTCTTCCATCGCGCCATTGACGCATGGCTGAATCCGGCGATGCTCACGCTTGCCGAGCCCACTGAAACTCGCCCGCTCGATGACCTATTAGCATCGCTGAGAGAGGCGGCCTCGGAACTTCCCGCCCCCAGCTATCTCGATATGCCGCAGAGCCAGACGGACGTGGTGCATGCCTGGTATCGATTACGCGCAGATCCCGGCCAAGAACCACGGAAGCTTGAGGTGCTGCTTCATCCGGGTACCGGGGAGATGCTGGGCCGCCGAGAATATGGAGCGGATATCATGAGCATCCTTTATGGACTGCACCGCGAATGGCTATCCGGCAATGTCGGTGAGACCGCTGTGGGAATTGTCGGAATCACGCTGGTCTTCTCAATAGGCACCGGTGTCTACCTCTGGTGGCCGAAGCCAGGTCAGTTGTACAACGCGTTCCGCCGACCGCGTATCACCAGCCGGCTCCAAGAATACTATTACCGGCACAAAATGACAGGAGTCAGCAGCGCAGTGGTACTGGTGCTCGTTTCCTGTTCGGGTATCTTCATCGAATTTCATGAGTGGCTTACGCCCGCCATCAATCTGTTCTCACCCGTCACTCAGGGCGAGCCCTCGGTATTCAGCCGAGGAGGGCCAGGACACACGCCGATTTCTGCGCAGCAGGCCATCGATCTTTCACGCCAGCGGTTTCCCGACGCCGAGGTCAAATTCATCATGCTGCCTGACGGTCCCGCTGCCGTGTATGCGGTCGGGATGCGACAGCCGAATGAGGTGCTGAAGACGGGTGGCTCCAGTGGAGTCTGGATCGATCAGTACAGTGGGGAACTGCTGGCCGTGCGGGACTGGGGACAGTTCACGGCAGGAGAAACCTTCGTGGCCTGGATGTTTCCCTTGCACAATGGTGAGGCGTTCGGCTTACCGGGCCGCCTCCTGGTGTTCATCAGCGGATTCGTCCCTCTTATACTGTATGTGACGGCTCTCCGAATGTGGTGGGTGAAGAAACAAGCCTTACTTAGGCAGCGTTCCCACACGGCTCTCTATCACCCGTGCAAATAGTCAAGAGTGCGGATACTTGCCGCTCAGACGTCTACCGTTCATGGACAGAATAGCGACCGCAGAATTGTGCCTGCCTAGGGGGCGTTCACAACCATGCTGGATCTAATCGTATTAGGGATAATTGCCGGTCTCATACCGGTCTATCTGGGCATCGGCGTCGCCCTACTGCTGGGAAAGGTGCTGCCCCGGTCCTGGGAAGGCGGACTCATCGGCGTGGCCACCGGTGTGTTGCTGTATCTGTTTTTCGACCTGATGCACGAGGCGGTGGAACTGAGCAGTGCTCGGGACATGTTCTCGTGGCTCGTGTGTCTTGGAAGCTTAGGCGCAAGTTTGGTTGGCCTGGTGGCATTGGAATCCAGTCAGATTTTTGGAGGAAGTTCGGCAAGCCGGCTGCTCTCCTTGCCCTATATGATTGCTATCGGGATGGGCTTTCATAACTTAGGCGAAGGATTGGCGATTGGAGCGAGCTATGCGAACGGAGAATGGGTCCTTAGCATGCTGCTCGTAACCGGCTTTGCCTTGCACAATGGTACAGAGGGCTTCGGTATCGTCGCCGCGGCCGGCAAGACGCCGGTGCAGAAGGTGGATGTGTTGCTTCTCGGTTTGCTGGCCGGTGTTCCGACCTGTATCGGAGCGTTGCTGAGTGGGCAGGGTGTACCCCCTTACGTCTCACTGTCGTTCTACACACTCGCGGCGGGGTCGCTGCTCTACGTGATCTTCTCTCTTACGACCGTTTCTTATACGGCCACACGCCGCCTGCAGGTCGCAATCGGGGTGGTCGCCGGCATCAGTCTCATGTACATCACCGGGATGTTGCTCACGCTGTTTGGAGGAAACCACAGCTAGATGTCTCTCCGTAAAGCATGAGCGGCTTGCGGGCAGGCCGCGCCGAAAGTGCCCCTACACATGGCTACGCCAAACCGGTCTCGACTTTCCGGTCACCACGGGCGTATACTCCCGTCTTGATAGCTTTTCTCAAAATCAAATAGCCGCGTAGAGACAGAGGCCAAAGTCTTCCAAGGACAGAGCCCACGGCATCTCGACGATGCTCGTGGGCTTTTTATGGAGACGTATCAGGCATGAATCTGACTTGCCAGGACCTCGAACACTTGTTTCACGAGCATCGGCACGAGCTCACGCGGTGTCTGTACCGGATGGTTCGATGCGACCAGACGGCGGCAGATTTGACGCAGGAAACCTACATGCGCCTCGTCAACCTGGCACAGACGACATCTGTGACCTATCCTCGCGCGCTGCTGTTTCGGACTGCCACCAATCTGGCGATTGATTATCTCCGGAAGGGGAAGCACGAACGGCACACCGGCGAAGGATTAGAAGCCGCCATGGATGTTCCCTCGGCTGCGCCCTCGGCCGAGCGTTCGGTGCTCGACAAGCAACGGCTCAAGGTGTTCTTGCAGGCCATCCACACGCTTCCCCCGCGATGCCGGGAAGCCTTTCTGTTGCATCGGGTTCATGACTGTTCCTACCGGGATATTGCCGCCCGATTGGAAATTTCGCAAAGTGCCGTGGAAAAGCTCATCATGCGGGCGCTGGTCCACTGCCGTGCGACTCTTGGACAGCATGACGGAGCTTGATGTGAGGGATTGGCAGGGTAATCCGTCAGAAGATATACTCGGCGCTGCGTTGCCCCTTGGCTGTGTTCAGATTTACTCCGACTGCCATCATGTCAGACTCCGACGAACCTCATACCCGCCCTCTGGGCGAGCTCTCGTCCATTTCACAGGATGCGATCGCATGGTTCACGCGGCTTCGGTCTGAACAGTGCTCGTCCGAGGAGCGGCAGGCGTTTGAGTTCTGGCGAGCGCGAAGCCCCGCTCATGCGGCCGCCTTCGATGAGGTGCGTGCTCTGTGGAATGATCCCGCTTTGCACGCCGCTGCCGTGGAGGCAGCCCGCATGCGCGATGGGACTCCGTTCGCCGCCGCTCGATGGTGGATGTACGCCGGAGCCGCAGCAGCAGTCGCCGGCCTGCTGATTATTGCGGGGCTTCTGGACCTGCCCCTCCGTCTTGGTTCTGATTATTGGACGTCCACGGGAGAACGTCAGGTTGTTCAGCTGCCTGATCACTCCACAGTTACCCTCAATACGCGTAGCGCCATCGATGCCGACTTCGATGGGACGGCCCGCAGAATTCATTTGCTGAAGGGAGAGGCGTTTTTCCAAGTGGTTTCCAACAAGGAGAAGGCGTTTGTGGTGGAAAGCCGTCAGATCACCACCCGCGCCGTCGGGACCGCCTTTCTTGTGCGTGAAGATTCCAACGGCATTCGGGTCACAGTCACCGAAGGCGTGGTGGAATTGGCGCCGAGTGAGCCTGGCTGGACTCCGCTTCAGCTGACTGTGGGCCAGCAGGTCGCTGTAGGTCCCACGGGGCCAGGACCGGTGCGGGACATCGATCTCAGTCCTGCCACAGCCTGGTTGAGAGGGCGCTTGGTTATCGACGATGTGAGATTGGACGATGTCATCGAGGAACTTCGTCGATATCATCCGGGCACGATTCAGGTATGGAATCGTGCGGTCAAGGACATTAGGGTCAGTGGCAGCTACAATCTGGCCGATCCCACCGCCGTGCTTATGACGCTGGCGCAGACCCTTCCCATTCGTATGGCGCGGTTCACGGACCGCGTCGTCATTCTGTTCTAACGCGTCTTCTAAGAAAATCTTTGCGTGAGTGTGAGGGACGAGGGTCTCGTTCCGTCAACAGATGGCCACGGCCATTTACTGGCCGGGTGCATCAATGACAAGACGGACGAGGAGCGACCATCATGATGAGAGTCCTTCGTGCGCTTAACGGAGCGCCCTATCGCTCATGGGTACCGCAATTCGTGGCCCTGCTGACCGTGCTCATTGGAGCCCTGCCGGCCTCGGCGCAGCCCACAGCATCGACCCAACGTGAAGAATTGCCACCGATCACATTCGACATTCCGTCACAGCCGCTCACGTCGGCATTGCACGCGTTTGCCGAGACATCCGGATTGCAGGTGAGTTTTCCCTCGGAACTGGCCGCCGGCGTCACGTCCGCCACCTTGGTGGGAACGTACCGGCCGGAGGAAGCGTTGCAGGTGCTATTGAGCGGAACAGGATTGACCTATCGCTTCACCGACGCCACGACTCTCACCCTGATGTTGGGCTCGTCAGCGCCGCCTGTTCTGTCGCAGCCATCAACGGAAAGCCGGATCGTGCCCAAACCGGAACTCGAAGGCAGCGACCCTTCAAAAGCAAAGCCGGTCAAGGTGCCGGAGATCATGGTGAAGGACGTGCGCCAGCGGGACGGGAGCACGTCTTATGTGGCGGAGGATACGCACACGGCGACCAAGACCGACATCCCGCTCATCCAGACCCCCCAGTCGATTACCGTAATCACCCGCAAGCGGATCGTCGATCAGGAGGCCAACACCCTGACGCAAGCCTTACGGTATACGGCCGGCGTGCAGGCGGAGCCGGTCGGCTTTGAACCGCGGCTGACATTCTTTAGGATCCGTGGGTTCGATTCCACCACCAACGGACTGTTCAAAGACGGGCTGCAGCTCCGCAACCCCGGGTTTGCGGTGAGCTATAACCTGGAACCGTATGGGGCCGAACAGATCGACGTGCTGCGGGGCCCTGCCTCATTTCTGTACGGGCAAGGCAGTCCGGGCGGGCTTCTGAACTATATTTCAAAGCGGCCGACCCAGGAGTCGTTGCGTGAAGTCCAATTCTTGGCCGGGAGCTTCGATCGCTACGAAGGCCGGCTGGACTTCGGCGGCCGCATCAATGACAGCGATAGATTCTCCTATCGGCTGACGGGACTGTTCCGGGGGAGCGGAACGCAGATTGATCACGTGCCCAACGACCGGATTTATATTGCCCCGGCGCTGACCTGGCGGATCCTTCCCAGCACCAGCGTGACGTTCCTTGCGACTTACCAGAAGGATCGGTTGGGCATGTCTCAGGGTGTGCCGGTCGAGGGGACGCTCCGGACCAGTCCCTTAGGCATGGTGAACGCGAATCGTTTTGTCGGCCGGCCGGGAGTCGACAAGTATGACCGGCACGAACATTCGATCGGATACGAACTGAGTCATCGCCTGGCCGACAACTGGAATTTTCTCCAAAAATTTCGCTACAACCAGACGAAGTTGAACGATGTCTCGACGTTCGGCTTCCCGCTCGGGTCCGCCCTCCCCACGTTGGACCGGGCGGAGCAGGCCACATTCGGAAAATTGACCGCCGTCGCGATCGATAATCAGATCAACGGGAGATTTTCGACCGGCCCGCTCCACCATATCGTCTTGGGGGGTGTGGACTTTCAGCGCATCAGCGCGCGCTCGACGCAGGACTTTGCAATCGCGTCCTCAATCAATGTGTTCAATCGCCACGACTATGGCACGCTGGACACGATCCCGTTGCCCGGTCTGAGCCTGAACCAAGACACGACACAGCTGCAAACCGGTGTGTATGTGCAGGATCAGGTCAAGTACGACCGATGGCTGCTGACCGCCGGCGGCCGCCATGATTGGGCGAGGAACGAGCCGACCAACAACCTGACGGGGATCACGACTCCGCAAGATGACAGCAAATCCACCGGCCGCGCCGCACTCACCTATCTCTTCGACGTCGGCCTGGCACCCTATGTCAGTTATTCAACGCACTTTCTTCCCTCCATCGGGTTTATTGGCGCCGACGGGCAGTCCTTCAAACCGGAAACCGGACGGCAATATGAAGCCGGCATCAAATACCAGCCGCGGGGTTCCCGCAGTTTCCTCACCGCCGCGGTCTTCGACCTCACAAGGGAAAACATGGTGCAGATCGATCCCGGGAGCTTTCAGCCGGTGCAGCGGGGCAAAGTCCGCTCACAAGGGGTCGAGCTGGAAGGGGTGGCGGCCTTCGATTCGGGGCTGGAACTGATCGCCTCTTACACGTTAATGAAAAATGAGGTCGTCGACACGACAGAGCCTACGGAGCAGGGAAAGCGGTTACCCCAGACGCCCGCGCAATTCGGGTCTCTATGGGCGAAGTATACGGTTCCCGGCGGGACTCTAAAGGGTCTGGGAGTTGGAGGAGGAGCGCGGTATACCGGCAACACGTATGCCGATGTGGGCAACACGTTTAAGGTGCCCGGTTTTGTCGTCGGCGATGCCATGGTGGATTATACGTGGCGTCAATATCGCTTCGCGCTCAACGTGGTCAATATCTTGAATCATGACGCATTCGGTTGCTTCGATCGGGGAGGGGCCAATTTCTGCACCTTTGGCCAGCGCCGCACCGTGGTCGGGTCTGTCGCCTATCGGTGGTAAGGGATCACAGCAAGCGGCTTAGCGAGGAATGAGTAGGCGACGCCATGACGACATACTGGTTCAAGGTCCTCTACGAAGTTCATAAATGGACAAGTCTGGTCTGCACGGCCGTTTTGTTGCTGCTCTGTCTGACAGGGCTCCCCCTCGTGTTTCACGAAGAATTGTCGGACTGGTTGCACGCGCCTGTCGCACTTTCTGCCGCGGCTGGACCGGGAGGTCATGCGAGTGTCGATGCAATCCTTGCCGATGCGGAGGCCCGCCGACCTCATGACGCCATTCAATTCCTCACGCAAGAAGAGGATCGTCCCGTTTGGGTCGTCACGTTCGGTGAGACCCTCGATGCGATTCAGAACAGCGCGACTTATTTGTACGACTCCCGTAGTGGCGCGTTTCTAGAAGACCTGCCGGTTCGGAAGGGACTGCTGTACGTGTTGCTGATGCTGCACGTGGAGTTGTTCGCCGGGCTGCCGGGTACGTTGTTTGTCGGCCTGATGGGCGTGCTGTTTATTGCTTCGGTCGTGTCCGGCATCGTGATCTACGGTCCGTTTATGCGAAAGCTGTCTTTCGGAACGGTGCGGTATGGGGGCAGCAGACGGTTAAGATGGCTTGATTTGCATAATGTGCTCGGAATTATCACGGCGCTCTGGGTGCTCGTGGTAGGCGCCACTGGTGTGGTTAATACGTTGGCGAGACCGCTTATGAGCTTGTGGCAGATGACGGAGCTTGCGGAGATGACGAAGCCGTCGGCAGGCCGACCGGTCCCCGTCGCGAGGGGCTCCTTGGATCAGGCGATGTCTGTCGCCCAAGGTGCAGCGCCCGATCTTACCGTCAGCATCGTGGCTCTTCCTGGAACGTCCTTTTCCGGGCCGCACCATTACGCCTTTTTCCTG
The DNA here is from genome assembly GCA_965285945.1 of uncultured bacterium. GTDB lineage: Bacteria > Nitrospirota > Nitrospiria > Nitrospirales > Nitrospiraceae > Nitrospira_D. The sequence continues at coordinate 229,038 of CBDIWP010000044.1, forward strand.
CGCGGCACGACGCCGTTGACGGCACGACTGTTAAGGCCGGTCCTCGTTGAATCCACCACGTTGGCGCTCACGGCTTCCCGGGACCTTCCGTGGTATCTCACCGTCTTATTACTGTCCCAACCACTCCATTTTGGAGACTATGGCGGCGTCCCACTCAAAATTCTGTGGGCGCTCCTCGATCTCATCACGATCGTGGTATTGATCAGCGGCCTGTATTTGTGGTGGAAGAAACGCACGGTATCGGCCGAGCAACTGCTGGTAGAAACTGCTTCCAACAGCGATGGTCCAGGGATGCCGGTTGTCAGGGCGGGCGCCCGATGAGCCGGCAGCTGCCGGCTCATCGGATTTGGGCGATGCCTATCTTGTTGGGGGTCAGCAGTGCCATCGGTCTGTCTGCGGCGTTGCTCGGCGACGGCATATGGGATGTGCTGTCCTGGATCTCCCTTGGCGTTCCGGTTCTGCTGTGCCTTCGGTATCTCATCCGGCCTTCCACTCTTCTCGACCCGACTCTGACGAGATTTCGCGTCTCTTCTGAACCGTAAGCAGGTGTGGTTCACGCTCCTTCGTACGTCATACATCGGATAGGTGTGACATCGCGATGTTCTCACCCAGCGGCAGAGGGGTAGATCCTTGGCGCCGTAAGAGGGGGAATGAGAAGAAACGTTCTGACCATCAGTCTTGGCCTGGCTGTCTTGGCAGTGGTTCTCGTGCTCAAGCTTGGGGATCGGGCGGCCGTCGAATCCAACGTGCGAACGGACATGGCCGGCTTGCCCATGTTGGTGGAGGCTGTGCCGGTCACCGTTGGCTCGATGACGGAATCGATACAGGCGGTCGGTACCTTACAGGCCATCGCTTCTATTGTGGTGAGGCCGGAGATCGCCGGCGTCATCCGTCGGATCGATTTTTCGGATGGGCAATTGGTCGAACGTGGAGCCCCACTCATCGAGCTGGATCAGGAGGAACTTCTCGCGCAAGCGAACCAGGCAGCGGCGCAGGAGAAAATTGCGCAGGTGACCTACGATCGCCTGAAGCGGCTTTCCAGCCAACAGACGACTATTGTTCCTGCGCAACAAGTTGATGAAGTGAGGTTGGCGCTCCAAGCCGCAGCAGCCAACAGTGTGCTGTACGCCACCCGGCTGAAGAAAACCGTTATCCGGGCGCCCTTCAGCGGGGTGGTGGGCCTCCGCCGCGTATCGGTCGGCGATTACGTTCAACCCGGACAGGATATTGTTAATCTAGAGGACCTCCGCACCCTGCATGTCGATTTCAAGGTTCCTGAGGTGTGGCTAAGTCAATTATTCACGGGCCAGCGATTGGTGGTGACCACGGACGCGTTCCCTGAAGCCGCCTTCGATGGTCAGGTCTCGGCAATCGACCCGAGAGCTGATGCCCTCAATCGGACGGTTGCGGTACGGGCGGCAGTACCCAATCCGCAAGGGGAGCTCCGTCCCGGTCTGTTCGCCACCGTACGTGTGACCGTGGGGCAAGAGGCCCGGGCGTTACTGATTCCTGAAGAGTCGGTGTTTTTGCAGAGGGAGAAGACGATGGTGTTTCTGGTTGAAGGCCAGGTGGTCCGGTTGAACGAGGTCACCCTGGCTGCTCGCGAGCGCGGCATGGTCCAGGTGCGCGCTGGGTTGAAAGAAGGCGATCACGTGGTTCGGACCGGTACCCACAAGCTACATGACGGCATGCGCGTCGCAATCAAGTAACCTGAACCAAGCGAGCGAATCCCGCTTATGACCCGTCACGTCAGACCGCTCTCCTCACTGGCGCTATGAGTCTCTCAGAGACGTCCATCCGCCGTCCGGTGTTCGCCCTTGTCATGACGCTCGTGCTGGTGTTGTTCGGCGGACTGAGCTTCATGCGTCTCTCTGTGCGCGAATATCCGGATATCAAGCCTCCCGTCGTGTCAGCCCGGACTGTGTATCCGGGCGCCAGCGCGACCGTCATTGAATCGGATGTGAGTACCCCGCTGGAAGACGCGCTGAGCGGGATACAAGGCCTCAGAACGATCACGTCCTCCAGCCGGGAAGAAGTTTCCACGGTGACCCTTGAGTTCGAGCTGGGTCGCGATCTGGACAATGCCACGAATGACGTGCGGGATCGGATTGCCTCGATACGCGCACTGCTTCCGCTGGGCATTCAAGAGCCCATCGTTTACAAGGCGGCGTCGGACAATACCGAAGTGATGTGGGTGGCACTGTCCAGCGACCGGCATTCCGAACTGGAACTGTCTGATACTGCCGACCGACTGATTAAAACGCGTCTCGTGATGGTGCCGGGCGTCTCGACGACCTATCTGGATGGGGAACGGCGCTATGCGATGCGCATTTGGCTGAACCCCGATCACCTCGCTGCCCGCCGGTTAACCGTGCAAGACGTGGAAGAGGCGATCCGCAATCAGAACACGTCGGTTCCCGCCGGACGGATTGAGAGCGACCAGATGGAGTTCGGCGTCTCACTCAAAGGCACCCTGCATACGACGGCTCAATTTAAAGACTTAATCGTGGCCTATCGAGAGGGTTTTCCGGTCCGGCTTCGAGATGTTGCACGGGTCGAACTTGGAGCCGAGGATGACCGTAAGCTCGGACGATTCAACGGGACTCCCGCCATCGGTATCGCCGTCACCAAACAGTCTCAGGCCAATACGTTGGCTGTTGCTCGGGGTCTCAAGGAACAATTGCCAGCTATTGCCGCCAGCTTGCCGGACGGGATGACGCTCACGATTGCGTGGGATAGTTCAATACCTATCGAACGATCTTTGCATGAAGTGTATGTGGCCTTGGGGCTCGCGCTGGTTCTGGTGGTGGTGGTGATTTTCGGATTTCTAGGCAGCGCGCGGGCCACGCTCGTGCCGGCTGTGGCAATCCCGGCATCGATCATCGGGACCTTTACCGTCATGGCCATAACGGGATGTTCGTTGAACGTGTTGACGCTGCTCGGGCTCGTATTGGCCGTGGGTCTCGTAGTCGACGACGCCATCATTGTGCTGGAGAACATCCAGCGGCGGATTATTGACGGCATGCCGCCGCTTCAAGCGGCGATCGAGGGCACCAAAGAAATCGGGTTCGCCGTTGTGACAACCACGATTGCCCTGGTCACGGTGTTTGTGCCAATCGCGTTTCTGACCGGTCTTGTCGGCCGGCTCTTTGCAGAACTGGCCATTGCTGTCGCGGCGGCTGTGCTCCTCTCTGGCTTTGTGGCGTTGACGCTGACGCCCATGATGTGCGGGCGGTGGCTTCGCGCCGACGTGAAGCATTCGTTTTGGACTCGGGCCACAAACCTCCTCTCAGAGCGCGTGGGCAAGTGCTATCGTCGTGCCTTGCGGTGGGCTGTGGAGGCAAGAGCGACAGTGGTAATTGTGGGAGTGGGAGCGAGCCTGGCGAGCCTGAGTGTGTTGGCGCAGCTGCCGTCCGAACTGGCACCACTCGAAGACGCCGGGTGGTTTTCGGGGTACATTACCGCCCCCGAAGGCGCGACCATCCGGTATACCGATACCTATGCCCGAGAGCTGGAGTCCTTGATCAGCGCTGTTCCCGAGATCGCGATGATCTACACGGTTGTCGCGCGCGGAGATCGGCCGACCATTGTCAATCGTGCGGCCAGTTATGTGACGCTGCGGGACTGGAACGATCGCTCACGGAGCCAACAAGAAATAGTTGCCGCGTTGAATCGAGAGCTCGGCGGTTTGACCGGTGTGAAGGCCTATCTGCTGAATCCGCCGCCCATCGAAGAATGGTCGGACAAGACCCCCGTGCAGTTTGTCATCGGGGGGTTGGATTATCAGGAGCTGCAAAAAGCCGCTGAACAATTGCTTTCAAAATTGTCCGCGCATCCAGGCTTCGTCGCCCCTGATATGGATTTGGTGCTGAATACGCCGCACGTCACCGTGGACATGCATCGGGAGAAAGCCGCTGATCTTGGCGTGTCGGTTTCCACGGTGGGACGTACGTTGGAAACGCTGCTCAGCGGACGACCGGTCACCACGTTCACTCAAAACGGTCGCCAATACAAGGTGATTGCTAAGGTGGATGACCAGCGGCGCGCGCGGCCCTCCGATATCAGTTCGCTCTATGTGCGGGGAAAAGACGGAGAGTTGGCCCAACTCGGCAATCTGGTCACTGTGAGAGAGGCTCCAGCGCCTCAGTCATTGAACCATGTCGATCGCATGCGTGCGGTCACCATTAGCGCCGGGCTGGCGGACGGGTATACGCTGGGGCAGGCATTGACCTTTCTCGATCAGGCCACACAAGAAATCCTTCTGCCCAGCATGCGGACAGCCTATAACGGAGAATCGAAAACCTTTGTGGAGAGCAACACGAATCTGTACGTCACTTTTGCGTTAGCACTGGTGGTGATCTTTCTAGTGCTTTCGGCGCAGTTCGAAAGTTTTCAGCATCCCTTTACGATTCTCCTTGCGGTCCCTCCGGCTATCTCCGGAGCGGTGGTGGCTTTAGCGGGCACTGGGGGCACCCTCACCATCTATAGCCAGATTGGGCTAGTGATCTTGATAGGGCTTGTGACTAAGAACGCGATTCTGATAGTGGAGTTTGCCAATCAGCTTCGTGAGCGTGGAATGGGCCACGTGGACGCCGTTATTGAAGCGGCCGCGTTACGGCTTCGTCCGATCCTTATGACCACCTTCGCCACCATTCTGGGAGCATTACCACTCGTGTTTGCGACAGGGGCAGGGGCAGCCGGTCGGCGCCAGATCGGCGTTGTCCTGGTTGGAGGGCTCACCATCTCCACCATCGTCACTCTTTTTCTGGTTCCTGCCGCCTATGCGATTCTGCCAGGGCGATCTTGTAAGCGGGACGTATCGGTGGCAAGGTAAGATCACCACATCCGTGTGGTGCTCTATTGCCTCGCATGATGATTGCCCGCTCGTGCCTATTCTGTGACCCTTTAGCCGACATGCCATTCACTGTTGGGTCTCAGGTTTGAGGCGATACCGATATTAGAAATGGGTATCCCTACGTAAGACACTTAATCGACAATGTTCCTCGTGAGGAACAATCAAACCAAGGGAGGGCACTTCTGATGAAACCTAAAGAGGGAATCATTGACCTGCTGAACCGAATCTTAACGGCTAACTTAACGGCCATTAACCAATATTTCGTTCACGGTAAGATGTGTGAGAATTGGGGCTATGAGCGCTTGCATCATCATGTCTGTAAGCGAAGCTTCGACGAGATGAAGGATGCGGAAGAGATCATCGAGCATACCTTGTACCTCGAAGGAGTGCCAAACATGCAGCGGTTGGGCACGGTGCAAGTGGGTGAAACGGTACCGGAGCAATTGACTCTGGACTTGAAAGCTGAGCAGGCGATGCTCGCTCTCTACAGTGAAGGGGCAGCCCATTGCGCGAAGGTCGGAGATTACACCACCCGGCATATGCTGGAGGATATGCAAAAAGATACCGATGGTCATATTGACTGGATTGAGACCCAGTTGGAATTGATCAAGCAGGTTGGACTTGAGAAGTATTTAAGTGAGCAGATCCATAAAGAGTAGGCCTATCAGATGTGAGGCCTTCGAAGCCGTTCCGCCCGAAGGAACGCCAGAGTATCGCGCTGCTCCATCACATCGTGTAGGAGGAGCAGGCTCAGACCCATATCCCATCGAACCGTCTTCCTACCAGAAACGGCGAGTGGGGTGTCGGGTTCTGCCCCGTTTCCACGGACAGTTGAGATAAGAGGCCCCCGGCTGCTGCATCTCCAGTCTTCGACGCTGCCGGGGATTGTGTGGGAACCGGAAAGGCTGGACAGGGGAACGAGGGCCGATGATCAGCCGGCTCATAAGCTGGGGAGATCTTGAGCTGTTTTTGGTGGCGGTGACCCGGATTGAACGGGTGACCCGCGGCTTATGAGTCCGCTGCTCTACCAACTGAGCTACACCGCCACGCTGCCTTATGTGCAAAAGGACCGCGAATGATACCTGAGCAGGGGTGGAACTGTCTACAGAGAGATCGTCTCGCTGGCCTGCTGTCGAAAATAAAGGCGATCGAAACCGCGTGCTTCATTCATGAGCGGAATCTGACGGACTTCTCAACGGACGGCCTGAGATCTGTTTCTGTCTTAGCATTTTTGTGAAGTAGGTACGCTGCAAACCCAGCTCTTCGGATGCTTTAGTCTGATTCCAGTCGTTTCGTTTCAGCGCATCTTCCAGCACCTTCCGGCTGTACGCTTCCATCTTTTCATGATACAGGCGCACTCCCGGCAGGGGATCGCTCTCCGAGGTAGTGGATGAGGGACTGTTCGACAAGTGAAGAACCTCCGGCTCAATGATCTCGCCGGGGGCCAGCACGGAGGCCCGTGTGAGGACATTTTCCAATTCACGGATGTTGCCGGGCCAATGATAATTTGCCAAGAGGCGCAGTGAGGCCTCACTGAGCCGACACCGCTTCTGCAATCCAAATTTGTCCGGTCGGCTCAGGAAATGGTCGGCCAGAGAGGGAATGTCATTTACACGCTCCCGCAGCGGCGGCAGGGTCACGGAAATGACTTCCAGCCGATAATAGAGATCTTCACGAAAGGTTCCTTGCTTTACCGCCTGCTTGAGATCCTTGTTCGTGGCGGCCAGGAACCGGACGTCCGTACTTACGGGTTGTGTGCCGCCCACGCGATAAAACGTTTGGTCTTGGAGGACACGGAGCAGATGACCTTGGGACGACAAGGACATATCGCCGATCTCATCCAAGAACAGGGTGCCGCCTTCGGCGATCTCAATCTTTCCGGCTTCCCGCTTCACGGCTCCGGTGAACGAGCCTTTCTCATGACCGAAAAGCTCGTTTTCGAGCAGATCTTTTGGAATGGCGGCGCAATTGACCGCCACAAAGGGCTTGGCGTGCCGAGGGCTCCATCCATGAATGGCGCGCGCGACGACTTCCTTGCCGGTACCGGTTTCACCCAGGATCAGGATCGTCACCGTCGAGGCCGCGGCCTGTTTGGCAAGTTTGAGTTCCGCGAGCAGTTTAGAGTTGGTTCCCACGATCGGCCCATAGCGGGCGTCTAATTCCTGCTGAAGAATCTCAACGCGACGGTAGAGGGCAAGTTGGTGGAGAGCCTTATCAATGACGACGCTGATGTGATCGCCGGTGAACGGTTTCGTGACGAAGTCGGCGGCGCCCAGTTGCATGGCTTTCACGGCCAGGTCGATGGTGCCGTAGGCGGTGAGCATCACCACGGGGGGAAGTATGCACCCGTGAGCCCAGCGGGAGGGCGGTTCGTTCTGATGCGCGAGAGCATGAAGCTGTTGCAGCAGATCAAGTCCGGAGAGGACGGGCAATTGGATGTCGAGCAGGACGAGATCCGGTTGCTCCTGCTGAATAAGGCGCAAGCCGTCCTTCCCGTTGTCCGCCGTCAGAGGTTCATGTCCCATCCAGGTGACACGATTCTCGAGCGCCAGCACGATATCAGGGTCGTCATCGACAATGAGGATTTTGGCTTGCATGGAGCCCTCCCGGTCGATGGATCATTGCAACTATACTCTTTCCCGCCTTAACAGAGAATCAGGATGGATGGCCGGGACTGCCATGGGCAGCCGCATCCATCGGAGCACAGGGCAGCGTCACCAGCACCCGTGTGCCCATCGCTTGAGTGCTTTCCAGCCGGATCCGTCCGCCATGCATCGTCACCAGCGTCTTGGTGATGAAGAGGCCGAGCTGGGCACCCTGTGCTGTCGGCATCGGAGACGGCACTTTCGAGAATTCGTCAAATACTCTATCGAGATGCTCCGGGGGAATGCCGCATCCCGTATCGGCCACGCACAGCTGTACGAATCCGTCCGACGCCGGCTCGACGTGCACGCTGACGTGTCCGCCGGCGGGTGTGAATTTGACGGCATTGCCGATGAGGTTCCATAGGACCTGCTCGAGTTTATCGCGGTCCCCTTGCATGGCCGGCACGTCGTGGGACAGATGCAATTCAATCTGCACCTGCTTCTGGTCGGCGACAGTCCGCAGGCTTTCCACCACCAGCACCGTGAGCTGGCGGAGACAAACCGGCTCCAGCTGCAGGATCTCCTCTTTGTGAAGATCGAGCCGCGACCAATCCAGAAGCTGATTGATGATGCGCGTTAGGCGGTTCAGATTATGGCCGATCCGGGTAAGGTACGTGTATTGCCGCTCGGTCAGGGCGCCGGCAACGCCGTCCAACATATTGTCGGCAAAGCTGCGAATGGCCGTCATCGGCGTGCGCAATTCATGCGAAGCGACTGAAATGAACATGGAGCGTCGGCGATCATGCTCCTGCAGCCGTTCGTTCGCCAGGGACAGCTCATGCGTACGATCGCGGATGCGCTGTTCGAGATGTTGGGTGAGTTCCGTGAGGCTGCTGTAGGCGCGGGCATTGTCAATCGCTGAGGCGACATGGCTGGCGATGGTGACCAGAATAGACAGGTCGTCCACCGTGCACGTTGAAGATTCACGATCGCCCGCCAGGAATCCCAATGTTCCGGTGCGTGTCTGGAGCGGAACTGCGACGAACGAGGTGACGTGCACCTGTCTCGCGAGAGCCAATACGTGCGGATGCATATGGGCTGCGAAGGCCTCCAGATCATGCACATGCACAGGCTTGGCGTGGAGGAGCAGGTCGGCTGTCAGGGTATTGCCCTCTTCAATCGGAATCTCGATCGCCCGCGCCGCCTCGGCGATGTCGGGGGGGACGCCGGCGATTTGTGCCACGTACGCTATCGGCTGGTTATCCCGTCGGAGCATGAGCAGCATTCGGGCGAATCCTAAGTTCGCCATGAGGAGTTGGAGGACCGTATCGAGCAGCTGATGCAGATCCAACGTACTGGTGATCGCCGCACTCGTTTGATGCACCGCCGAGAGTTGGCTGATCTGCCGTTGGATCACCGTCAGATTTGCGTGGATGGCCCGGTTCCGTTCGTGCAGGGTGTGTGTCATCGTATTAAACAGACCGGCCAATTGGCCCACTTCGTCGTTCGTCGTGGGGACCAGCGGCTGGGGGGTTTCTCCCTCCGCGAGCTGACGCGCCACGGAGGCGAGGCTGCGCAGAGGAGTCGTGACACGCTGGGTGAGGATTTGCGCTCCGATAATCCCGGCACCGATGATGAACGCCGTAAGGATAAGGGCATTGCGGATCACGGAGAGCAGCGCTTGTTTGGCCTGCGCATCGCTCAAGCCGATCTGCAGAATGCCTTGCACTGTCGCCGGGACAGGCTCTGCACCGGACGAGGCACCGCCTTCTTGGAGTTCCAGGGGCAAGGCCGACAGCGATGGATCCGTCGCGGCGCGTCTGAGGATCGGCATGGCGATGTCGTAGAGTTGCGCCGTCACGGAAGGAAGGGAAGGGAAAGTAGGGGAGGAGTCGGTGTCGATCACGAGAATCTTGTCGGGAGACAGCCGCACCGGCGTGATCAGCGGCACGGTGACCGGGGCTTCATACAAGCGGAGTGCGATTTGCTCGTCGGGATAGTAGCGCCGTTCCTGCGTGAAGGTGAGGTTGCCCGAAGATTCCTGCACCAGCTTATTCTGCTGAGCCAGGATCATGCCGTCGGCGCCACGGATCACCACATAGACCACATCGTCGAGCGCGATTAAGCTCTCCGTAAACTGCTGCAACGTCATCCGGTCCTCAGCGATCAATGCGCCGTACCGGAATTGTCCGTTATTCACGATGCTCGTGATGAGGATGCGGCCCAGTTGGTGGAGACTATCCGTCATGAAGACCCGTCGGCTATCCAGGAAGTACCAGCTCAAGGTGGAACAGGTGACAATCAAAATGAGCGCAAAAAACATGACGAACTTCGTGCGCAGGCTCACGAAGCGCAACGTGGTCATGAATGAGGGAGGGACTGGGGTATGGGTCGATCTCATCGTGAGCCTCGCTCAGTAGGTCTCATCGATCATACTGTTGAGTTCCGGCGGCAGCGCCAGCCCTAAGAATCGTGCGGTTTTAAGATTGACGCTGATTGTAAGCCGCTCAATCGGCACCGGACGAAGCGGATTGATCCGGCCGCCGTCGACAATACGTTTCGCCAGCGCGCCGGTTTCACGCCCCACCTCGCCATAGCTCACCGAAATGCCCAGCAGCCCTCCCAGGCGGATGAATTCCGGCGAAAACCCAATGACCGGCACATGCTGGGCCAGGGCTGATTGGATCAGAAAGTTGATGGACTCGTTCGTCAGCACGGTGGAGTCCGTCAGAAGCCAGAGGGCTTCGGTCTCCGCAAGGAGTTGACGCAGCCGGGAAGGGACGTCCTTCTCGCTCTCCACAGGGAATCCCCGAAGCGTCATACCCACCGCGGCGGCCTGCTGTGCAGCTTCCTTTACTTTGGCCGCGCTTTTATTCGGATCGTAGAGGACGCCGACGCGATGAATGGAGGGCAGGAAGGTGCGGATGAGTTTGAGCTGACGATCGGTCGTCACCTCCAGCATCGTGCCGGTCATATTGGGCGCAATAAGCTGATGTTTCAAGGGGTCGAGAATCATCATATACACTACCGGGGTATCGACGATCTCCAGCTTGGCGGCCAGGGCCGCTTTCAGACCAACTGCCAGCACGAGCGCGGCATCGGATGCGCGGATCTTGCGAGCGAGTTTTTTGCCCAGTTCCAAATCCCCGTGTAGGTCATAGTGGCTGTAGAGCGCGCCCACCGGAGCGGTGGCTTTGAACCCCGCGATGGCTTCTTGATACGCGGCGATATCCGATGAATTGAGGATGGCGATCTCGATGCCTGCAGCGGCCTCTGTGTTCCAGAGGGACAGGGCCGCCAAGACCTGCAGCAGGACCCCGATGGACCAGGCGAGTGATGGCTTCCCTCCGCCTTTTCTTACCCAGCTGGTGGCCGCATCATTCATACGATTGAGGTCGCCCAAGGCCTCTTCGGATCCACTGTCGATGGCGTACGATTGTACCGTCCACAGCCCCGCGCCCGGTTATCGGCCGATCCCCCGCCTACCGGGACCACCGAAACGGCGGCCATCCGATCAAGTCTTTCAACAGACCATTGCTCGTGTGCGAGCAGCGATGCCGACAGCGATGTCCGGCTTACCCCTGGTCCTGACTTAGAACCGCACCGTGAGCCAGCCCATGACGCGACGGCCGATCGTGTCGCCCAATGGATGTTCCACGTGATTGTCGCCCAGTGCGTTAAAGGCGGAGACCGCCAGTTCGGCCTCGCGTAGATATCCGGCCGAGGCCTGTTGTTTCCAGAACTTATAACCGGCCCGGAGGTTGAGCAAGGTGTAACTGCCGACCCGCGAATTGGGTACGACGGCTCCGAATGGAGCCAACACCTCATACGTCTCGACGACCGGGTAAGTCGCCGCCCCCACATAGTGAACGGCCGCTTCACCGCTCAATCCGTTGTCCCAGTCCCCCCGTAGACCCGCATTGACCTTCCAATTAGGGCCGCCTCTCCGGATAGCCCCTTCAAAGGTTTGCCCGATGTGCTGATAGGACGCGTTGGCAAATCCGCTGAGCCATTGAGTGGCCAAGAATTCGACCCCTGCCTCGCCCCCATAAATATCCGCCTCCCCCCCGTTCATGAACGTTCGGGTCGTTCCGATCGTCGTAAAACCGATGAGGTCAGAGATATGATTGAAGAAAAGATCGGCTCGCACCCTGAGCCGGTGCTTCAGCCACCAACCCTGATAACCCAGGTCGTAGGAAATGATCTGCTCCGGTTTGAGTGTTTGAGATCCCACCAGGGGAAACGGGGGAGGAGAAGGAAAGGGCGTCGGAAGGGTGGTCACAAAGCGCGCAATGGTGTCGCGTTCAAACAGCGTCGGCGGACGATAGGCCACGGAGACCGTGGCCCGCAGTGTATGATCACGAGCAAGCGTGTGCAGCAGGGTCAACCGGGGACTAACGGTCGGATTGATAAAGGAATCCAGGTCCAGGCGGACCCCGGCGGTGATGCTGGTCTGTTCGCGCACTTTCCACTCGTCTTGCAGATACAAGCCGAGGCGATGTTCCTCGCTGTCACGGATGACGCCGCTGCCGGAGACCGTATTGAGCCGATAGTTCGCCCCGTACGTCAGGCGATTGGCCGGCCAGAGATCGACCGTGTGCTGAGCCTCGATGTTGTAGGTGTTGGCCAGGAAGCCCAGACGCGGCTCCCCGAACTGATTGAATTCCTGCAGCCGGTTGTTCAGGAAGCGATGCATGATCAGATCGGCCAGCAGATCGTTCTGTGACCACCATCCGCGCACGAAGAAATTGGGACGTTCATAGGCCACATCGGCAAAGCTCTGAGTCACGGGGGTGGACGGCGTCTGCAGGTTGAAGACGGGCCCGTCCAAACGGTTCGCGTCGGCGATGCCACCTCCCACCCGGAGCCGGGAATCGCCGGTGAGCGCATAGTCCGACTGCACCTGAAACTTGTTGGTTCGGAAAGCCAGGGCATCGTGATTGCGCCATTGCTCGTTCTGATCATGGCCGACCGAAAGCCGATATCCGAACTTGCCTTGTCTGCCCGCATGGACGGCCGCACTGGAAATCGTGCCCAGTTCGCCGCCCCCGAACTGCAGCGTCGTCCCTTTCATCTCCTCCGGAGATTTGGTGATGATGTTGATGACGCCATCAAAGGCATTGAAGCCATACACCACGGCGGCCGGCCCTTTCAGCACCTCAATACGCTTGATCTCCGGCAAGGTCACCGGCAGGTTCTTCCAAAAGAGCCCGCCCTGCATGTCGACATAGATCGAGCGTCCATCGACCATGACGAGCAACTTGTTGGCGTTGAGCTGATTGTCCCCCCGGACGCTGACATTGAAATCGGCGCCGGTCGTTTGCATGACTTCCAGCCCTGGAATGCGTCGCAGCAGCGTCGGGATATCGGTGGCTCCGGAGTGTCGGATGTCATCGTCCGTTAAGACATAGACGTTGGAAGGGGCTTGGGAGATGGGCTGTTCATGCCGTGAGGCAATGCTCACGGTTTCTTCTTCTTTGATCAGGGCCAGCTCTTCCGCGACACTGACATCGCCGTCCGGCGTGGGAGTTGGGAGGGGAGGCCCTTCCGCCTCGGCGAAGGAGGAGAGGGAGGCTGTCAGCACGGTTGCCACCAGTGACGGTCCAATTCGTGTGACTTCCTCCCTCATGCGCGAGTCCCCAAACGCCGGTGCAGGCGTCGCCCATGCCCTTTCAAAGCAAGACATGTGCTAAAGAAAAGGCGACAGGTCGCACTCCACTGTGCCTAGGACTTCAGAATGCCATGTGGATGGTAAGGGATGGTCGTGTGGTCAAGACATTAGCGAGCGGGTAGGGAGCGAGGGTGGACGGGACCGGCGAGGGCGCCCGGGTTTGAGTGCTGACAGGCGTTGCGGGAAGACGCCGCCATTGGCGTGCTCCATCTCGCAAACGGCATCGTTGATCGCTTCCGCAATGATTTGAGCCAGAGGCCGCTGTTCCGTCCAATACACCGCATTGCGCAGGCGTTCGATCAACGGCCGGGGCAGGAACACGGTCAGGCGTTGTCGTGAGGGACGTGTCGCTATCGGCTTGGGCGCTGTGCCGTTCATGGCTCCCGCCGCTGTCCGAGCGTTCAGTGAATGATCAGTCATGCGGCCACTCTCCTTGAAGAGTTTCCTGCCGTGTTGGACTTCTGTTGGTCCTCGGTTACATTCTCATCCCTTTGCCGATTCGCTGAACGATCCTGTGTCAGGATGGCGCAGGTGAAGACCCACAGCAGTCCGACCGACCCGAACAACAACACCCAGAGTATGAGTTCTTGAGTCATGTACGAGGCCCTCTCTTTCTCGTCAACTTCGATACCTATTGGTGTGATTGAGCAAGGCGTATGCCAAGAGGGAGGCCTCATGGGGATACATCAAGCTAAGGAAAAGTAAGCCGAAGTTGTACAGAGGAGAGACTTACGAGAAATCGTACGGGAGATAGTGAATCCAATGTGATCCGCTGGTGAATCGGATTGGATCTTGTTCACCGCAAGAGGTCGTACTTGATGCTGACGTTGACATTACCTGAACTGCCGTCCGCACCGGCTCTTAAAGAGCGCCGGCGTTAAAGCGCTCGAGATCGTCCGTCAGCCGCTCGTGGTGGTGCCGCATCCCAATGCCGTGTGGGCGGTGGATTTTATGAGCGACACGTTGTACGGCGGGCGGAGACTCCACACCCTCAACATTCTGGATGAAGGGTGCGCGAAGGCCTCGCGATCGAAATCAATACCTCGCTGCCCGCTGGCGTGATACGCGGGTTGGAGGTGGTGAAGTGACGCGGGCAGCCCTAGGCGATTCGGCTCGACTATGGTCCGGAATTCATCCTTACCTGGTGTGCGGAGCGGGCGATTCAGCTGTGGCACATCCAACCGGGGAAGTCGGATCAGAATGCTTTTATCGAGCGCTACAACCGGACGTATCGGACGTAAGTGTTCATTGCCTATGTGTTCGAGTCGTTGGATCAGGTGAAGAGATCAGTGCGGAATGGTTGCAGTTACAACGAAGAGCGGCCGCATGATGCATTGGCGGGTCTGCCACGTATCGGGCCCAAGCCCGAAGTTCTCCTTGACCGTGTCTCGTTGGCGGGGAGCTTACGCTGCCTTAAGGCAGGCCATGGTGATTAAGATAGGGAAGAAGGATGCACGTATAGCCTAGGTGAATATCAGGTTAGAAAGGCCTCCGCTCCTTCAGGATGTTGCTGCTCTCACTATTTGAGCCAAGTCTTCCAGAGCAGCCTCAATATAAAAGCAAAGTATAGCAATATGTTAACCCAAATAGGCGCAGTGTAATCAATATCACCTATTCGTGAGAGTAAACGCGTCTTTCGAGAAAGAGTGCCCAAGTTTAGACGGACACTGTTTTGGGATGGTTCCAGTGTGTATTGCCTATAAGGGAAATGGATGCTAACTAGCCTTTTAGTTTCGGAAACAGGGATAGATAATATTGGTCCTGATTCCAACCAGTAGCGAGTTTTCCATGGTGGATAAACAGTTGCTATAGCAAAGTAACTATAACGCGTCGCGCCATAGACCGAGGCCAGCCAAAGTCCCCAGCTAACTAGGTCAATACTGTCTGCATTTAGAGTAATCGAGAATCCGGTAGCCTGTTGAGAAGGTTCGATAGCAATAAAGGAAACGGCATAGAGGAACCAGAGGCTGCCTGCTGTTAGAGCAAACCGGCGAAGACTTTGAAGGTCCGGCTCAGACCTAATCGCTCCAGCCGGCGTATTGTTCATGATCTGTCTTTCTCTATCTCGTGAATATTTTGGGCCATCAAGTCGTGGCTCCTTACATTAGGTCCTGGTCTTAATCTATGAATTCAAGAACAGCCTTCGTAAAGACCTAATGCAGACGAACTATGTATTCCCGTTATCATCTTTTGCTCACTATTTTGGCATGGCCTGCTATTTTTCTCGGTCGCTAGACCTGTCTAAAACGAATTATGGTTGGAGAGAACGGGTGCTGTAGTTGGCGTCAATTAATTTACCTTCGGCATTAGTAAAATGTAGTACCGCCATACTGGGAATCATTCTCCTTGCCTGACTTTGCGGAGTAATGCCGAAGTCATAGGTGACCGGAACTTTGACAAGATTGGAGAGCTTAATTGGTTGCCAAATGCATACTCTTGTCCACTGAGGATTGGTGCTTTTCCAAGACTGAGAGAGATCGCTTAGATACTGATTTTTGCCCGCCGTCTGTCTTACGCGCCCACCGATTTCGAATACTGTCATGACAACGTTGTCGTCGAGATATTGATGAAAAGGAGCGTCATCTTGCCTGTTATAGCCGTCAATCATGCTGTTTAGATGACTGATTACATCTTCGAAGCCTGAAACCGAAGGACAGTTGGCCGATGTAGCATTCTTAGATGTCCCGGCTATCTGGGAAGTCTTCATGGAAGAATCTGCCGCGCAACCTAGCATAGATACTACCGTGAGCAGACTACAGAGCACGCTTAGTTTTGTCATAGGTCTCCCTCCGTCCTAAATTAGTTGCTCGCTCCGCGAATCGATTAATTACCTGCGTCTGTCTTGACAGTACTTTCTTCAAGACTCTTGGGGACACTTGGGTCAATTTCGGCAGCTGCGCGATGGCCTGATAACAAAGCACCTTCCATCCAGCCGGGCATGATTGATGTATGGTCACCAGCAAAGTGCACGCGCTGTACCGTATCATCTCTCCACTCAGCCGCTGCAAGGTGTGGTATAAACTCAAACATCTGTCCCGGTTTGAAGTATGCGTAGGCGCCCTGTGCCCATTCGTCCTCATCCCAACATTTCGAATCGTGTTTCCGTCCCCCTGACTCGTAACTGTTTTTTAGCCCCGGATATATTTTGTCCATGCGATCGACCACGAAGTCAGCCCTTTCGTCCTCCGTCATGGCCTTAATCGCATCGGCCTGATCCCCGGATGTGTACGCATGAACAATGCCGGGCACCTCGGCAGTCTGTTGAAATGTCGAGTCCAGGAATCCGCCGATTGAGTCTGTGAACACCATGCCTTTCCACTCGTTTCGACTCCAGGATTTGCCATCCCAGACCTTTTCCCATATTCGCTCCTTGCACTGTATATAGACCCGCGCAATTCTCGTGTTGAGCAATTCTGAAATCACCTTTTGTTTGTTAGGCGAAAACGGGGGGGAGACTTTAATCCTCCTTAGTGTTGAAAAGGGAATTGCACAGACTAGATGGTCGGCTGTCTCATGCGAGAGAACGTCGTTATCCCGATAGGTGACCATGACTTTTTTGGCCGCTTGGGTGATTTCGACTACCGGTGATCTGAGACGAATAACTTGGGGTGGAAGTGTTGCTGCGAGTGCTTGAGGGAAGGTGTCCATCCCATCCTGAACCGTAAACCATTCTCGATTTTTAATATGAAATGTTCTCGCGATGAATGCCTCGCGGAGAACGGCGAGCGCTGACACTTTGTCATACTCATCGAGAAAGGGGGCAAGCCACGGCCGCAACAAGCGGATGGCTCCGTCAGATGCACCTCGGGTCTTCATAAACTGATGGAAGGACATATTGTCGTATGGCGCAAGCTCGACAGGTGGCCATGCTCCATCGCTCGGATCGCCAAGCCGTGAAGGATCCTCAAGATAGAAATACTTTCCCAAAAACCGATAAAGACCAAGTTTGATTTCTTCATCTGCAAGATCCAACCCCAGGGGCCATGGATTCCCTGTGAGCGGGCCCGTGAGGTCGCCCAGACCCTTTTTCATGTCTATGTCGATATATGAGGGGTTGACGTTGCTGAGATGGTACAACGAAGGCACTGGCTGATCGTTTGTTCCATTCGGCAAGAGAGGGACGAGATTGAGCTTGAAGATGTTCGTTTTGACCATCTTAATATAATAATTTAATAACTTGTGTTGGTCGGATACAAAGAAAGCACCGGCCTCGGCAAATAGCCCATCTGAAAATTTGTTCTTGAGCGTCTGAACTCGTCCGCCCACGCGATTCTGAGCTTCAAGCACAATGACCTCGTGCCCCTTCCGCGATAGCTGGTGGGCACTTGATAGGCCTGAGAGACCCGCTCCGATAATAATGATCTTCTTTCGAGACTCGCCGCCTATTTGTATGCGGTCGGCATGAGGTTCAATCCGTGGATGGTTAGTCAGGGCCGCCGTCATGATGAAGCTCCTATTGAAAAGCGCCGGCGTATAACGAAATCGCTCATAGCCGTCTTTCTTTCACGCCGTTTGCTCTAGAATGAACTTTGCATCTCAGTGATGATGTTGTCAGGTATCTTTGTCTCCAATCGTGGACTTGCAATTGGATGCCAGACCTTGTGCCCCCATATTTCATCGTCCCAAAAGCTTAGTTCCAATGCCTTACGAAGAGTTTCATTAATAGATATATACTCGTCTGGATGAGCGCTGATTGCTAACATCGCGCCCGCGAACAATTGTGCATCGTCGCCCATTTCAAATATCCTGTTTCCGGACTTTAGAATATTCTCTGAAACCGTTTTGGCAGCCGCCTCATCTGCATCATTCCAGGTCTCTAAATCTTGAATTGAATGATCATTAAGGCTTCGTAATCTCGCTGCGGCTATATGATAGCCGACCCGATACGCGTGTTCTCCCATGATGCTCAAGTCAATCTTACGGGATTCCATATCTACCCAAGCGCCAGCCTTAATGCGAATCTTCCCATGTATACTCACATGAGTAGGATTGTAGTGATTAACGAGATCTTGTGGAACCTTGTACTTGGTTAGCATTTCTGAAATAAGCGTCCTATTTCCGTCCAAACAAATTTGTGCACATCCTTTTATAGCCTCAAGATACCCTTGTTTTTTGTTTTCCTCTAAAGCGTAAAGCGCTTGTATCGCTCCCATGACGACATAGAGACTCAAAATCTTAGTAGGGTGATAATCCACATACTCATCGTCATAACGTGAAGATGTTGGCAAGGTAGGCACGGGTGAGAAGCTAAGCGAAGGACCCTTTGGAGTTTTACGATAATAGTATGTACGGAATTGAGCTGACAAAGCTGCAAAGTAAATTGTGAGGCCTATGCCATAGGACGGCCCTAAATTCATGACTGCGTATACGTCACATGCCGCTTCCTCTGTCCAATGTTGCCAGAGAAGTCCTAAGAACTGCTGTTCGCTATCTGGCCTTCCACTATCAGGGTCCGGTCCTTGGTAAAATAACTCCCGAACGGTCTGCTTAAGCTCGGATAAGAGTCCCGGATAGCTGTGCAATACATCATGGCCGGCAACTTCATGGGCAACGCATCCCCATGAAACGACTGGATGCGAGCGGTAGCAGGAAGGAAGACTAACAATTGCAACTTGCGCTCCACATAACCTTTCTACCTCATTCGCGGGCAAGGTGAATGGTGCAAAATCCAAATGACCGCTAACAGTATCCAGATCGAGTTTGCGCCTAAAGGTAGCCAATGCAGGCAGAGTTGATGTTGGCTGCGGAAAGTTAGACTGAGGAAGTTTTTCGGGCTCTAGGAATGAACGGTATGAGTTGGAGACGAGAGCAAGGAATCCTCGAACGTCGGCTGCCATATTGCCAATGGCATGATCCAAGACCGCTGATGCTAGCGTTTCTAGAGTGCCCGGAGATAGGTTTTGCACGGACGCTAAGTTGCTAATAAGTAGATCAGAATACTGCTTACGATAACAGCCGGGCAGGTGTTTGGCTTTCAACATCAAGTCCTTTGCCAGTTTGTGTATGAGCTCGACTTCCCGGTCCTGCTTACTATCAGATAGTGGTTTGAACGGTTTCCCCTCTGTTAGCAGTGGTATAACCCTACCTATGCCTAGCTTCTTGAGTTCATCAATTGTTGGGTTCGGCTTTACGGTTGTATCATCTTCAAAAAGGTCACATGACTCTAAGAATATTTTGAAAAGAGCGGTGACCTCGACCGGAATGTCATACCTCTCGTTTTTAGACTCTATCGATTTACTCATTGTGCCGCTCCTTCATTGTGCCAATGGCCGACATGTAAATCGTTGAATGGACAACGCCGTCGAGCCGAAGTAAATCATCTATCTCGCGATCAAAAAAACCACCAATATTGATACAGCCCTGACCAAAAGCATTCGCCACGAGGTTGATGTTTTGGGCCACATGTCCGGCCTCAAGAAAAACGAAACGGTACCCGCGATCACCATACTTGAATACGGAGCGCTCAAAGATTGCAGTGATGAAGAGGATGAGCGAGGCTCCTTCGGCAAGGTGTGGCTGAACGAGAGCCTCAGCGATTGTCTTTGTCTTGTCACCAGGAATCACAAGCCGAAGATTCGTTTCGGTTGGATTGTAGTGATAGATGCCTGGCTCAAGCCCTGCGATTTGAGCCGTATAGAAAAACAGTTCTAGGGGATATAGAGCTCCTGCTGATGGGACTACTCTAAAGGCACGGGGAAAGCCATGTGACCGGAAGTCTCTGGTCTCGCCGTATGAGTGTTGGAGTATGGTGCCGAGAGTTTCAAGGGATAACGGGGAAGGCATGAGATCACGAACCGAGGTGCGTTTACTTATCACTTCATCGAACCGACAGGCTAGCGGTGTATGTGTCGGCGGCAGCGTGATCACCGGATATCCCTGAAACGGTAATGACTCTTGAAGTTCTTGCATTCGGTTGAATACTTCATTCTCCGAAAGCGAGTTGTCGTATCTTCCGGTCTTTGAGTTCTCATGGAACAGCTCCCAGACGTGATCCTCAATACCTCTAGATAGTAAAACCTCTTGCCATTTACTCGTTCTCATGAGGCGCCTCTTATCTAGGGATATGGATGGGGTGCAGAATTGTCACCGTTTTGCCGATTAATTCCTTTATAGCCGAGCTTTTGAGGGATCGTCCAAAGGCGAGCCCCTCCGAGTCCTCGAATCCTATGACCTAAGAACAGAGGGTGAAATCCTGGAACCAAGGCACGCACAACCGTGAGGCCGATTTCGGCAATATCTGGGGTCGTCAAATCTGCGATCAACGTTTCATGACCAATAGAGGACAGCTTCTTTACCAGCATCTCTAGATCAGTTTCGGGAGTGCCCGTCGAGGGGCTAGGAATATCTCGAAACTGAATCCATTCGCTAGACCGGAACATGAAATCAGCGAGCTCAGCATTTTCATGGTCGCCATAAAAGCGGACATGAGCATCCTGGTCCGTAACCGTCTCATGCAGCGGATGAGCAATAATTGATGGCCGATTGGTTTTCAGGTGCTGAGCGAGTACGCCCGTGTATACGACTTCTTCCAAGCTTTTTCTTGTGGCCTGCTCAGGATCAGGGTGGGAGGAGGCAGCAAAGACAAGCGCCGGTGATTCTGGTGAAGATCTTTTTACGACCGCAAGAATTGTCGGGATACCATTATCCATGGTGATATTCAGCAGTCTCACCGACCCGCCCGTGACTTCAATGCGGGAAACCAAGTCACGGTTCAGGTCGCTGAGGGAGTTGAGCCGGATTTGTGGAGGTTCAATCATCGCTTGCCAGGCAATTGTAAAGGCATCCCGCTCGATCACTTCGCAAATGGCGCTGACCGCAGCCTCTGTATAGCTGCAATGGCAAGCAAGACCGGTTGAAATGGACTGACCAATAGGCTGCTCTTCACTGTCATGGTCATGGAAATAGGGCACGTACACCATGGAGGCTGGGACGTAATAAGTCCCTCCGGTTACAAGATCCCGTGCCGGGGTCCAATGAAGCAATGTTTCGTTGTTGAAGGGTGCAAATGGGAACCCAGCACTGTCATATTGCGCTGAGCTGTATAGGGCGAAGGCATCCGGAGGCACACATGGAAAGCCGGCAGAGCGGTAGGACGACAGGGGACATTCATCCGCGACGAAAATTGCCGAACAGTACCGTTCTACTGCCTCGCCGATGGCCTTTCCCATAGCCACGTCTCGATATATAGAAGCCCCGCCCGTGTCGCTAAAGTTAGACTGTTGGCAGAAGGCTCCTGTGTCACAGGCTTTTGCGAAGAAATAAAAAAACGCCGGAGCACCGGGCTGGCGTGGCACTTCCTCCAGACTTTCTATTATTCCGACACGAGAATCGAGGAGATATTCCAAAGCATGATGGAGCGGCGTGGCCTGAAAGTCGGTGACCTTCACTTGTTGACTCCATCCGAGGCAGGAAGTCGTTCTTTGTTTATGCCCATTGAAGGTCGTGTCCTTAAAGGGCTACAGGAAGCACAGCGTGGGATCTTGAGAACCTTGCGTGATGTGAGGCGCGTGGTGAGCAAGTTAACTTCAATCAAATTACCGACCCGCCAATTTCCTATCCCACTATAGAATTTTATTAATTCGAAGGTTGCAAACTCTCCCAGGATAGATGCCATGGATGGGTGAAATCCGCTCATGCATTGCCCTTCGCAAGCGACCTGTTCTACCGCTGCATTAACCTGTCTCATTTCTTCGTTTAGGACATGGGAATTAAGCCGCGATCTCATGCATTCGTAACAAGCGGTCTCTCCTGGAATCACGAACGGTCCGATGTGTCCAATCATGTTATGGAGGACTACAGGAAGGAAGTGCACATAATTGTTTATGCAGTACGTATTGAGATCGCGCAGCACGAGAGCAGGGCCAAAATCCGATGTCGCTATCAGGCAGTCATTCTCAGTATCTGCAGCCGAATCAGAGAATCTGAAGGGTATCGGTAAAGTTGTTGGCCATTTATTCGGCCTTAGATTGCCGTGATGGTCGAAAAAGCTAATGTTTCGAAGCATTGGATGATCAAGAACTCGCAATCTCGTAACACCAGAAGCACACAATGCGGTGGCAAGCTGGTAGGAGATTCGATTAACTCCTACTATGCAGAATTCAAGTGCATTTAAGCGGTCTATTGCCTGCGAACCATCTTCCTCAAAATGCCAATAGAAGACATCAAGATTAGTTTCAGGTTTTGCTTCCGCTCTTTCTATAGAATGCTGCGACACAAGGAGACGTCTTGCTAATAGCGCATCAAGCAGTTGCTCGACTCGTGGACGGTCCACAGGAAGAAACCGCTTGCATATATCTTGTCTCGTGGCGCCTTCTTCAGGTAGGGACGCTATCGTTTTGACTATATCGGCAATCGCATTACCACCAATCTTGACCTCAATGCAGCCTCTTTTCAGGAGAATGGCTCCATTGAGGTCGATGATCTGCACGGGCAGTAATCTAAGCTTCTCAGGTTCTGGAGATGCGCGCATGATATGTGTCTCTAGGCGAAGGCGTCATTCAAGTTATGAACGACATAAGCCTGTGACGGGGACCCGATCGTCCCCGTCCGTATTAGGAAGGCTTCAAGCCACAGGTCGTGTCGCTGCCGCACAACAACACATTGCACAGCAACACATCGCGCACCCACCTCCGCTTGGTTTTTTCTTGCGAACGGCTTCCATCATGACCTGTGACAGATTGTTCATATCATCAACAGACAGCTCTTTTACCTTGGCGGGATCCAGATCATAGGCCCTTAGGTCTTCGTCAGAAAGAATCTCTCCAATTCTTTTCTCTGGCATCTGACACCTCCTAGGTTGATTGATTGCGAGCTTCTTGGGTCGCTTGGCTAAGATTCCTGACACCTCCTTTGCAAGAGACCTAGTATTTGATCGTCAGCCATCCCATAACCCGGCTTCCAATCACGTCCCCAAGCGGATGCTCTTGGTGCTTGTCGTTCAATGCATTGAATCCGGAGAGTGCTATTTCCGCCTTATCGTGCCAGAACTGATAGCCGACTCTTACGTTCACGAGAATATAGCTTCCTACGGTCTGGTCAGGAGCCCTTTGTCCTCCCGGAAAATTCTGGGCTGCCAAAAAAAAACCGCTAATTGGATAGGTCGCGGCCCCTACATAATGGAACGCAGCTTCTCCATTCAGGCCATTGTTGAATTCTGCACGAAGCCCGCCGTTAGCTTTCCATGTCGGAGCGCCACGCTTGACCGTCCCGGTGACGCTTTGCCCTATGTCCACATAACTGACGTTTGCGAAACCGGTGAGCCACTTCGTGGCAAGAAACTCAAAACCGGCCTCGCCTCCATAGATGTCCGCTTTCCCAAGATTGGTGGGGCTCGGAGCATTAAAAGCAATCAGTTCGCTCACTTGATTGTAGAAGAGATCGAGACGTGCTCTAAGCCGATGCTTGAAGTACCATCCTTGATAGCCCGCGTCATACGAGATCATCTGCTCGGGCTGTAATCCGTTATTTCCCACCAGCGAGGTGCCCACGCTAACCTGACAAGTGGGCGGACAGCCTAATGGGAATATCCTTCCACGCGAGTCGATAGATGATTCATATAACGTTGGAGGGCGGTAGGCTACGGCACCTGTCACACGAAAAGTGTGATCTGCGGTCGGCATGTATAAAATAGTGATTCTGGGGCTTATGGTCGGGTTGATCTGACTGTGGACATCATAGCGAACGCCTGCCAGGACGGTGAACTGTTGTATCGGTCGCCATTCGTCTTGAATGTATAGACCCAAGCGGTTTTCATCTCTCGTATTGCCCAAAACATAATTGCTTTCAAAATGGTTAAAACGGTAGTTAATTCCATAGGTGAATCGATTTGTAGTTGCCAATTCAAGGGTGTGCTGAGCATCAACATTGTAGGTGTTGCGTTCCCGCCCCTGATTTATATTGCCAGTAGGATCAGTTATTTGAAAAAATCTAGCGAGTGAAGGAATGACGGTTTCGGCCGCATTGTGCGTCCATTGGTTCCACCAGCCACGAATAAAAAAATTGGGACGATCATATGAAACGTAAGCGTATGAGGTATTAATTTTGTCGGTTGTCTCAGTCAGCGTTTCATAGATTTGGCCGTCAAACCGGTTGTTGCCAAGAAACCCACCCTGAACTGTCAGTTTTGAAGAAGCCGGTAAGTCATAGGTTGTCTGCAGGTTGACCTTGCTTTGGCGCAGCGCCAGGGCGCTCCTATCCCGCCATTGTTGGTTTTGATCGTGCCCGACAGATAGACGGTAGCCTAACTTGTCGTAAGTTCCCGCTTGTATAGCGGCTGTACGGATCGTCCCCAATTCACCGGCCCCGACCTGAAGCGTTGTTCCTTTCATCTCCTCCGGGGATTTGGTGATTATGTTGATCACGCCATCAAAAGCATTGAATCCGTAAACCGCTGAGGCCGGTCCTTTAAGAACCTCAATACGCTTGATCTCTGGCAAGGTGATTGGCAGTGTGGTCCAGAAGACGCTCCCGTAAGCATCCTCGTAGATTGAGCGTCCATCAATCATTACGAGCAATTTATTCGCCGGTAGCTGGTTATTGCCACGAACGCTCACATCGAAGTCAGCACCTGACATCTGGATGACTTCGAGACCGGGTATACGTCGAAGGACGGTTGGTAGGTCGGTAGCGCCTGAATGGCGAATATCTTCGTCGGTAATCACATATACATTAGATGGGGCTTCTGAAATTCTTTGCTCCTTGCCAAGACCTCTGGAGACACTTTCTGTCTCTTCTTTCATAAGCAGCAGAATGTCGCTTTCCTGATCGCCGACTGTGACGGGTGGTGGTTGTGGTTTGTTTTCAGATTGTCCTGCACTTTGAGGCATTGCGATATGTGGATCCTCAAGTGCGAGCAGGGTGGTCAACGTCATGAGAATCAGTATTCTGGAGGACTGTGGAAGGGTACTAGGGCGATGTGCCATCTTCGGTCTGACACCTGCCAGGACGGCGAAGTAACCGCCTAAGAAGTGAATGGCAGGATCTCTCATGAGTAGCTAAGGCGCCATTGGTTTGAAGCCAATTGCATCCGACAGCCATTCGTACGGCAGGATTACGTAACTATATCTGTACCCTTACGATCACTATGCTTCATGGCTCTTCCTTGCAATAACACTTTGGAGGGGGGCATGGGATTTTGTGTCACATGTCAAAAGCTGGCTAGCCTAGTCCCTCCTGCCGGCTAGTGGTCCTCACGCTTCCGCTGCAATGCGTATAACCTGCTGGAATAGATAGGTGGTTTGCTTAGTTCTAGTCCGACATGACTCTGTACTATGAATTGCTCCCATCTCAGCAGACGGGGTTTTAGATAACCGAAGCGGCTTGGACATTGGTCATTTGGCCGCAGCATTGGAGTTGTGTCCCGACAGAATGTTTCACTTAGCTGGCTGACCTTGCATCAAATCTCGTTTACCGCCGTTATGAGGAGGCCAATGTAAATTTTAGGGGCATAAGCGGAGAGCTGCCATGAGCACGCTGGCCGTAGAGGCAAACGATTCTCAAATCCACGGCACCTCCTTCATTCCCGATCCGATCGGGCCGGTAGTGATTTGCGTAACAATTTTGCAATCCGCGGACCAATTAGTACTACGTAAGCATGGGATGCAGGTAAACCACCGAAACAATTGCTCAGTCGCGAGGAAGGTTTCGAGTCGGTAAGGTTCTTTCGTTCAACTAATGGAGGTCCGAGCGGTATCCAAAAGAATTCTCATTGGATCTAATAGGATCCAGGTCATCTTGATCTAGGAAGGCAGAGAATCGGCTCTAGGCGGAAGTAGGTTCTGCATGGTCAAGGCGCATGCTGTTCTTTTGGTGCGAAGGCTTACGGCCGGCCACACTCGGCCATCGCAATGGTGAAGGTTATCCGACTTGGCCATGCGACACCGATTCTTGATAGAGGCAGGGTGCCTTGACAGAGCAGGTACGGGAAGATGCCGACACGGTGCCAGCGATGAGCGGGAACGCCGTAACTCGTATGCAGTGCGAGCAACCTTGGCTGTTGCTCTGATAGATCTACGCTCTATTCTGCTTTTAGAGGCAGCCGCCTTTTCAGTGATGGGTTGAAGAGGCGGCTGCCATGCCACCGGCGTCCAGGCGGTTGTCGTGGTGGTGACAGGGGATATCCGCCACCGAAGCCGGCGAATAGGCCGGACCTTCCATGTCGGTTGATGCCGCGCCGGTAGCACGTCGACGCTGTGGTGGTTCTGTTGGGTAGGCATGTGCTCAGTCCTGCCAAATCATCCTCACCAGGATGTACAGAAAGATGGCCATGAGCGTGTTGCTGATCAGGAGGATGAAAGCGTAATCCATAATATTCTCCCTTCCCATCCGCTGATTGCCCGTCCTCGTTGGCTTGTGACGGCCTTGTGCTCTGGTAATTTTGCAAAGCTCAGACCAGTGGTCCACTGCAAGATTCTTGTCTAGTCCCTATGTGAAATGCCGCTCTAGCAAAGGGCATTTGTGAACAGGTGCCGCTCCTCAGCCTGTCTTCGCCGGAGTACCACGTACCAAAAAGAATTCTTCCCGGGAATCGGATTGGATTCTGCCTCGTGAAAAGTGATCCGGTCTCAGCGAGCTGAATTCTAGGAACCGGGGCATTTACTAGTCGTTGCCCAATGCTGCGGGGTCCAGAGTCGTAGGCTGCGGAAGGAAAAGATTCATGAGCGTCGTGGCGTTAACCCGACACGCTGATATCGAGCCGGCCATCAGCCTAGGTTTAGCCTCGCTCGATCTGGGCACCTTGTTTACCGGCAAACTGGTGGCCGTCAAGCCGAATGAAACCTGGGCCTCTGCCGAGGACTGTACCGCCGTGACACAGCCCGACACGCTCCGGGCGGTCATTCGGTATATCAAACAATGGTCTCCGCGTGACCTCGTGATAACGGGAGGGGCGGGCGCGGCGGAAACAGATCAGGTGTTCCGGATCGCGGGTTTGATGGCGGTCGTCGAGGAGCAAGGCGTGCGGTTCTTCGACCATAACCGACCGCCGTTCGTCCCGGTGCCATTGGATTACGGCCGGTCCGGCGAGGTTGCGGGGCCGCAGCGCGAGGTGATGGTCAATCCGCAGGTCCTGGAGTACGACACGCTCGTCGCGGTGAACCAGCTCAAATTGCACGAGACGGCGACCGTGACCTTGGCGCTCAAGAACATCGCCATGTCTTATCCTGCCGCCGATTATTACGGGCATCCTCGTTCTCGCCAACAACACCGCCATCATTTCTTTGACGATATGCATTCGTTCATTGCCGCGATGGCGCGCCGCTTTCCCATTGATCTGGCTGTGACAGTCGGCCATCCCGCCATGATCGGCACCGGGCCGCTGGGGGGACCATGTTGTGGAAACCGGGTTAGTCATTGCCAGCCGCGATCCGTTGGCTGCGGATATCGTGGGCGCCCGGTTGCTAGGGTTTACAGTTCAAGGGGTGCGACATCTCTGGGAAGCGGCACAGCTGGGAGTGGGAGAAAGTGATCTAGATCGTATCGAGTTCCGCGGTCTGACCTTGCGGGAAGCCATCGGCGCGTTCACGGAGGCGGCCTACGGCAAGCGGCTCACGTTCGATCACGCATAGATACCGGTTCGTCGATGGGCACCCTGTCTAATAGCAGGGCGTTGAGCGTCAGAGTCGAAACCCGCATCGCCAGAGCCGCCCATCCGGACGCAACAGCACACCGAGAGAAGGGTAGAGGGCACCGGCGTCGATGACTTTCAGAAATGGCCAAAATAGAGGGCAGCGAAGGGGACGACGGCGGTGAAGAGGCGATAGTCGGTCTCGAGCGGTCGAATCCGAGGCACACATTTAGGCACCTCGATCGTGCGCCCCAGAGGGGTGAGATCAGCGGCAGAAGGTAGGGTCGCTCCAGCCACCATGCTGGATGCCAACAGGGCACGTTGCGTAGCTACCAGCCTGCACCCTTGGTCCGAGTCTTGATGCGGCACAAGTGTGTGTCGGCGGCGATGTAGAGCACGGAGCCGTCATCACCCCACGCACAGTTCGCGGCTTTCCCACCCGTATCGATCCGCCCGAGCGCAGTACCGTCCGAGGTGAAGACGTAGACACCGCCCGGACCGGTGGCGAACAGGTTGCCGGCCCTGTCGACCTTCATGCCATCAG
>CBDIWP010000045.1:0-15271 GCA_965285945.1 uncultured bacterium
TGTTCCCGGTGGCCTTACCGGAGGGGCCCCACCCGTTCCCATCCCGAACACGGAAGTTAAGCCCTCCAAGGCCGATGATACTGCTGCCGCGAGGCCGTGGGAAAGTAGGACGCTGCCGGGTTTCAAAGAGGAGCCCGCTCGAGCAATCGAGCGGGCTCTTTTATTTTTGTAACCCGTAGTAGCGTTTACGAAGAAAGTCGGTCGGTTTTATCCGGCGGTACATACGACGTGTGGTATGTACCTCTGCCGGGGTTTCAAAAGGGCCTACTAGAGAGATCTAGTTCAGAAAAGAACTCTGGCTTTTGTAGGAAACTTTATGCTGAATGCTGTGAAATAGCCTCTCCAATCATGTCGTGAGACATTCTGCTCGACCGATATTCTTGTTCCCAAGTGGCTAACGGCAACCATCTGGCTAACGTAGAGGCCATACCCGGAACCCTCTTCTGCAACTTGGATTGCGTTCGCACCCCTGTAAAATGGTTGAAAGATCTTCTCGTGCTCTCCCTCAAGTAGCAGTGGGCCATAAGATTCAACTGAAACAAGTACTCCGTCATCTTCATCTGATAAGAAAACCTCTACCTTGCCCTTGCTTTGTGAGTATTTGAGTCCGTTGTCAAGCAATGTATGTGCGTGAAAGAAAAGGGGTCGGGAGTCATTTCTCATCGGTATGCTTCCGCGAGTGCGCCAGCAATTCGCGATTCCGCGAAGAAGCCGGCCGGCATCGAACGGAATGTCGGGGGCTGTCGATGTCGATGACCAGCGGTGCGTGATCCGAGGGTACCGGTTTTCCCTTCCGCGCCTCGCGATCGATTTCGGTCGGTGTACTCAAAAGTGTGGTCGTTCGCTATTCTCCAGCGCCGATAGTAGAATTCGAAGAACCAATCATGGTGAAGAATTCGGAAATGCAGTACCTGCACCGCTGCGTCGAACTTGCGGCGGAGGCTCTGGAGGCGGGCGACGAGCCGTTCGGCTCTGTGCTCGTCGCAGCGGACGGGAATGTCCTTTTCGAGGATCGCAACCGCGTGGCCTCCGGAGATCGAACCCGACATCCAGAGTTTGAGATTGCGCGGTGGGCGGCGGCCAACATGACTCCGGAGGCGAGAGCGGCGGCGAGCGTCTACACCTCAGGTGAGCATTGCCCGATGTGCGCCGCGGCGCACGGATGGGTCGGGCTAGGTCGTATCGTGTACATAAGCTCCGCCGAGCAATTGACAACATGGCTCACCGAACTGGGAGTTCCAGCCGCTCCCATCCGACCGCTGCCAATCCGTGAAATAGTTCCTCATCTAGTGGTGGACGGTCCAGTTCCTGATCTTGCTGAACAGGTGCACGCCTTACACCGCCGCTTCCACGGTTCGTCGTAGGTGACAAAGGGGTCGCCCATCTCGAAGGCCCCGGTCAATAGGGAATAGGATTTCTGCCCCGCATCTCAAGCCATTTTTTAGAGCCATCCAGGCCCCGTGCGAATGACTCATCGCGGCTTCCGCGGGCGCGCCGCAACTCGCGACTCCGCCGAAGCTCAGCCGGCATCGAACGGATGGTCGGGGCTGTCGATGTCGATGACCAGCGGTGCGTGATCCCCCTCACGTGTCTACTATTTTATGATGGGCTGGTAGGGACGAGACAGCGAATACCTGGCAGAAACTTGCAGGCGGTGCTGGCGCAGTTGCTTCTGATCCGGTTCATGGCTTCGGCCTGCTGAAGGTCGTGCTCCCGCCACAGCTGGTCGTCTTTAGTCATGCGGCCGGATTCTTTCACGTAGATACTCCACAGCGCCTTGCATCGAAGGTCTGATGCTGCGTTCTCCCGTGTGTCGGCGGCGTTGCAGCTGCCGTTAAACTGCGAAAGATACTGAACGGCATTGTCGTCGTGCACGCCCCAGTTAGCTTCATCGTCATTGATGAGTTGCAGCTCGTCGGTGTAGTGCTTCCAGAGATCGCTGCACGAGGAATTGAGTGTGAGAGAGGTCGCTGAAACCGGATCCTGCTCGGGCTCTTCGTCTAGATCGAAAAACATGCATCCGGAGACGGCAAACACTCCGAACAGAAGAAAGGCCAGTCGCATTATTTCAGCATACGGAATGAATCTAGGGGATGCAACGGGCTCATTGCTGCTTGTGTACGCGCGCTGCAATTCGCGACTCCGCTGAAGACCAGCCGGCGTCGAACGGATGGCCGGGGCTGTCCATGTCGATGACCAGCGGGGCGTGATCCGAGGGCATCGGCTTTCCCTTCCGCGCCTCGCGATCGATCTCGGCCCAGACAACGCGACGATGTAACGGTGCCGTCACGAGTAGGTGATCGATGCGCATGCCGATATTCTTATGAAAATTACCGGCGCGGTAGTCCCACCAGGTGTACCGCCCGGGTTCCGGGTGATGCAATCGGTATGCGTCGACGAATCCCGCGCTCAAAATCCGTCCGAAAGCCTGCCGCTCGCGCTCGGAAACATGCGTGCCGCCATGACAGGCGCGGGGGTCCCACACATCGATATCTTCGGGCGCCACATTGAAATCACCGCCGATGGCGGCCGATGTATCGGGAGTGACGGCTTCGTTGATCCAGCGAGCCAGCCTGTCGAACCACACGAGTTTCGCTTCATAGAACGGCGAGTCCACGACCCGGCCGTTCGGCGCGTACACACAGATGATGCGCACACCGCCGCAATCCGCAGCGATCATCCTGGCCTCAGCCAGCGGTTCATCGTCATCGACTTCAGTCGTCCGCGCCCGCCGTAACGGCTCTCCAAAATTCGTGATCACGTCGCGAATTCCGCACCGGCTCGCGATGGCCACCCCGTTCCATTGACCCTCGCCATGGTGCACCAGCTCGTATCCGGCCTGCTTGAAAGTGTCGACAGGCGCGTCCCTGTCCGCCAGCTTCGTTTCCTGCATGAGCAGCACGTCCGGCTTCGCCCGATCCAGCCACCACAGGACCTTTTCCAGGCGAGCCTTCAGCGAGTTCACATTCCAAGTGGCGATTCGCATGCCTACAGATTATCCCATCAGGGGCGAGTCATTAGACGGTTATCACTGCGCATCCGGAAGATGACGCCGGCGTGAAGCGTGGACCGGAGCAAACGGTCCTCACACCGTTCCGCATCGCAAAGACCACGATTTCACCCTGCTGTGGTGCCATGTGGACCAGCGGTGGCAACGGATAGAGAAAGTATCGTACTCCCCCTGGCCAACCCGAAAGCGCTTCATGTCGATTCGGATCCGGAACAATTAGTTCTTGCCGTCCGAGGGCATCGCACTCTTCAGCCGTAAGCAACGGGTCAGTTTCGGCATAACCCCGTTGTCCTAGCGATGCTTCAATCGCTTTCCAGTCTAGCTGGGTCAGTGTTTCCTGGATGGTCATGCTGATTGTGCGTCCGTATCCCTGTTCATCTTACTCTAGTTGTGAGGTGGCGTCGTTTTCCGGGAGACGTCACACCGCTTCGCTGATGACTGCTTCCGGCGTCCTGCTGAAGGGCTGATTGGCGAATCTCCGGAAGGTGACTCAGGCTATCATCTGGCTGTTTTTCGGAATTGCGCAAGAGGCTATAAGGGGGCGGTCTAATCCACTCCGGACTAGCTTCGAAAACGCGCCGGGCGGTTCAAGCGGGAGTTAGTTATAGCGGAGAAACCAACGAAAGCGGCGATTGCATTGACTACACTGCCAGGGATACAAACCCACACATGAACCGAGAAAATCAATGAGCCCTTCCCTACGCAGGCGGTGCGCATATTCAAAACAGAGGTGAGCGCATCGCTTTTGTTCACCGCTGTCCGTACGTTCGGAGCTGTTGCTTTGGCAACTTGTTGCGTGCTCAGCGACAGAGTTCGCTTGTGTGGCAAGCGCAAGCCGTTCTTTCTCAGCGTGCTGAAGAGCCTGGAAAATCCGGCTCATTCACCATTTCCCCTTCCGCTGGACGAGCCCTTGTGTTTCATCGGAACCGTTATTGAAATTGCACCCGCGAGATCACCATCCTTAAAGCCTTCTTTCTCATATCCAGAAATGTCCACTTCGCCCTTGGGGGTCCCATGACAGCTGAGACATTGCTTATTGTAGAAGAGTGGTAGCAACACGCGGACGCCCGCACCTTGTCCTAACTGGCTTTCGACTATGTGATCGCCCACCCTCGGGTGGTGTTTTCGTATGGCGAAAAGGATTTGCTCTTCTTGTTCGTCCGGTCTGTTGTTGGGATTGCGCGGATCTGTTCCGGGCGGCCCAATCTGTCTCAATTTTAGACCTGTGTCTTTTGAAAACCGCTCGGACACCTGCGTGGCGAATGTTGCGGGAATAAACCCTTTGAACCCAATACCCTTTTTGTTGATGTCGGGCTGCACGTCTTGCACTGCCTTTTGCATGAAAAAGGATAGCCTGACGAGCAATGGCTTGGCAGGCTCTGGCATCGTGGCGACTGCTAAATTGTGCAAGTCATGGCGAGTCCGCCCCTGAAATTCTTTTCTCAGTTGAGCGACAAAAGCGCTCGAAGAAAAGCCTTTGTCCTCAAGCCTCGGATTATTAATCGCTGGCTGAGCACGTCCCACCACTACCCGGCCACAATCTAAGAGGACGGCCAAAAGCCTGGCGGTTTCACTCAATTCCATTCGATCTGCTGGAGAAAGCTCCGTTCCATTGCCGTTGTCCTGCGAGTCAGCAACCCGGTGTGCTGCGGGATCTGGATCCGGCCCGTGTCGGGGTGGCAGAGATTTCGTATCTATGGCGGGTGCATCCTCTGACGAGGCTGGGTTGGATGACGACACGCTTCGGATTGCAGCCGTCTGGTCGGTGACATAGATTACATAAAGTAGAATAGGTATCGCTACACTCAGCATCATTACGGCGTGCCGTGGCTGAAGTCTCCACGTGGGGGTCGAGGGTGGTGGTTCCTCCAAGTCAGCAAGGACCTCCTTAATGATCTTGTCAGAGATCACCCGTTCTTCATAGCCATACCCGGTGATGAGCGCGTTATCGCAGAGAATATTCAGTCTTCTTGGAATCCCGTTCGCCGCTTTCACGATAAGATCGAGTGCGGACTTTGAAAACACGGCGCGCTGTTCTCGACTCACACTGTTAAGCCGATGCTGTATGTAAGCCCGGCTCTCTTCTTTGGTGAGCGGCGCAATTCTGGCGCGAAGCACAATTCGTTCGCGGACTTGACGTAGTTCGTGGCGGAGAAGAAGTGCGTCGAGCTCGGGTTGTCCAACAAGGACTAGCTGAATCAACTTTTCTGTGGACGTCTCCAAATTGGAAAGCATTCGGATACTTTCCAAGGTTTGAACAGGGATATTGTGAGCCTCATCGATTATCAGTACGACGGTATGGTGGTTGCGATACTCCGTAATCAATAAGTCCTGCAGCAGTCCCACCTTTTCTGTGATCGGGCCAGTCAGGGGTTCGGCTCCTAATTCCTTGAGAATAGAGCGCAGCAGTTCATCGAATGTTAAGACGGGGTTCAGGAGATAGATGGTTTTCTGCTTGGATTGGTCGACCTTCTGGAGATAGGAACGAAGGATCATCGTTTTGCCAACACCGACTTCACCGGTTATGGCGATGAATCCTTTGCGTTGAGCAATCCCGTATTCCAGACAGGCCAACGCCTCTTGGTGGCTGTGACTCAGGAACAGCAAATCAATGTCAGGCGTAGTCTGAAATGGTTCTTTTGTAAACCCGTAAAACTGCGTATACATAGGCACCCTCAAAAGCAGGTAGGGCGACCGATGTGCGATTTCGGTGTCCTGAACCAAATGTCACGAGCGCATCCCGAGCGATGCTTCCACGCCGTAGTACGGTAACAAGGCTATCCAAGGGACGGGTATAGTGTCAATCGAATCGGCTTGTTTAATAGAGTGATCCTATCGTTCCAGTGCTTCAAGTGAAGCGTTAATGCGCGTATATTGATGAGTACCTCTAGAATCTCGATGAGAGGGCTAACGGGAGACACCACCAGTGGCCTATGACCTTGGAAGCGTTCCCTTAGCGCAGCATAGTGCATCACTTTGATGAAGCTCTCCGACGCTTGGGACAGGTCTCGGAGGCGCTGAATCAGGCATGTCCGAGGAGGAGTGATATGCAGCTTGGCAAACCCGACCTTGCTGCAGGTATCGATGAAGGTCTGCTGATAGATCCGGCCGACGCCCTTGAGCGTCCCCACGTAAAAGGTATTCTGCGCCCCGCAGTACCCCGGACATTCGCTCCTGAATTCGCCGTGGGCTTCTTTATCGGCGGTCGCTTTCTCCAACGCCATGACCTGGGCTTCCGTCAACACCAGCCCTTCTTGGGCTACCGTGGCTTCCAACGCCTTCAACCGCTACCGCATCATCTCCAGGTCATGCCGCGCGCAACCAGATATACCGAACGCTGGCCGGAGAGATCGTGAGGGCCTGCTTTCGCAATTCATTCGCCACGCGCACTTGGCCCTAGGCGTGTAAAGGTTCGAGTCAGTGTGCCATGCACTCTACTGGCAGGCCAACCGCGTAATGAGCTGCTTCAGCTGCATCTGAGCTGACGCTTTGACACGGGCAACCCTGATTCCAAAATCCCGGCCCTGAGCCCAGTGCACAATCGCCCGTTCAATGCGTATGGGTGGCTCATAGGGGCCGCACGTCATCTCCAGTTGCACGGTCATGCCCGCCTTGAGCGGCACATCTCCACTGACCTTCCAGCCGCCGCCTGAGACGTTCACCACGACCCCTTGTCCCATAGTGGACCCGTTCGAATATGTCACGGCGTAACAGACGGGAAAGCGCCGATGGGTTCGGTCAATTAAGCGGCTGGTCGGTGCTTGTAGGATTGCCATCATGCCCACCTCCTTCACCATCACCATTCGGGGTGAACTCGTTCGATGTGCGTCACTGTACCGAGTAACCATTACCGCCACGCCTAGGGATTACCCTTGCTGCACGCCTCGTTCTCGGTTCGCTTCCTGGCCGGGATGCCCAAGCTAGCTACTTATCGGCAGAAAAAAGAACACCAAAATGAGAGTGCAATGCCTAGGCTTCAGCGGAATGGCGCGATTCGTGCTGATGCAGCATTTTTAGACCAGGGGTCATTTTGTGACTCTCCTATTGCAACCATACGGCGGTGCGATTACCCGTACAATCGTACTTAGGAGGGGGAGCCGGAATGGTGGGATGGCAAAGAATCCGCGTTATGGGATGAAAGTATGCGAGGTCCCATGCAGGATATCTAAGGACCTCTCTTCCCGAATGCCCATCAGGGTGACCAAGCTCGATAGTGCCGGCAATACAGTGGTAGAAGTCCTCAAACCGCAACCCAGGCGCGGCCTAACGCGATGGCCGATGACCAAGTAGATGACCAAGCAGTTGTAGTGGTTGGTGCCCCCGATACGAATTGAACGTACGACCCGCGGTTTAGGAAGGCCATCTAGGTAAAAACGCTGTACCATGACAGACCACACCACGCCACGCCAAGAGCAAGCCAGTCAAGGCGATTCGCCTGATCCGGCTTGCTCCCTGTGGTATGGTGTGGCACCTGTTATCTTGCTGTGTTTTTCTGTCGAACCGGAAAAAAACCGGAAACGGAGGACACCATGAAACACTTCATCAGCGGCGTGATTCTGGGCATCGTCATGACGGCCTCTCTTGGGCTTGCCGGCAATCTGTACGACCGCAACGGCCAGCCAGCGGCGCCTCGGGGCTCAATTCAGCAGTACGACTACTTCCGCCAACGCCAACAGCAGCTCGACATCGGCGCCATGCGGGAACAGGCCGACGAGGAGCGCCTACGCAGGATCGGAAAGCCCTGCCGTGACTGAGGACCAATCAGTTCCGGAGGACGACGAAGACCGCTCAGAATCGCCCGAGCAAAAGCGCGTGCGTGAACTCCACGAGGCCTATCACGCACGGTTCGGGGAATGGGCGCCAGTCTTCGGGGTTTTTTACGAGGACGAAGACGACATGTTGAGGAAGATTGAGGAGGCCGTTAAGACCGGCAGAGCGATCGAGGACCAGACCCCGCCGGGCTGTGTCTCGTGACTTCTGAGCCGACTTTGCCGGCCGGTGCAGCCCGAGGGTCGGACTGATCGGCGATCGTGTCGCGGAGGGCTGTTTCTGTTTGGTTGAGACATGGGAGGCAACGCTTCGGCTGATCCCCGGAGCGGCGGGCGTTTCCTGGCGCCCGTTCCCTCCCACCCTTCACCAGGATCCGGACAGGAGCGGGGATGAAGAAGACTTCCTACCATAAGGTTCTGGAACGTGTCCGTTACAAGATAGACGGCAAAGCTTGGGAAGCTGTCCTGAATCATGATGACCCAGCCCGGTTCAAACAGTTGGAGGCGATTTATTCTGACCCGAACATCCAAAGGCGTGTCGAGCTCCTTAATGCTCTCTGTGTTCTCGAGTCGAAGGTCAAGAAAGATCTATTCGACACCTGGCTTGCCATGCTCTTGAGCGGCCAGGCACGCATCAAGGCGCCGCTGTGGGCAGTAAAAAACTTTGAAGAAATTGGCAATGCCCGCCTGCTCAATAAAAAAGAGTATTCCCTAGACAAAGCCTTTGGGTTTGAAGGTTTTGAAGGAGAAACACCTGAGGCGTTAGCGCGCGTGAGATATGTCCGGCTTAACGAACTGTTTAGAGAAATATGGGACCTCACCTTACTTCATTATCCAGTTCGATCGGCCTGCCGGATGGTGGCGCAACGCTATCAACGAGATATGGCCGAGCAAGATCGCAAGGTAGTTGGTCGTTGGAGGCTGGGAAAGAGTAAGAAGAGCGGCACAGCGGAGTACCTTCGTCAACACTACAGGGCGTGGGAAACGTCTAATGACCAGATGAACAAGAGGTATGAAGAGCACAGGCGGAATTGGCTCACCGATCATAAGGATGAATACCTGAAGCGGTACCCTCTCACCTCCTTGCCCAAATTTCCCACCGTCGATAAGCAGGCGCAGTCTGAAGCCAAGGCGCGCTTCGAGTATTTCTGGAAAAAGTTTCGGGCGCTGAAGCGGAACGGTACGAAAATTAATAAGAGGCAAGCTCAGGAACGGTTTCTTAAAAAGTCTCCGGTCGATCAAGCCGCGCTACTCACAGCTTACCGTGATCTAAGGCCTGTATCCTGACAGGCACCCATCAAGATACACACCCTCGCTCTACGTCGGTTCCTCATTTCCATTTGTAGGACAAGCACTTCCGAGACTTTCTATCTTGCTCAGTGACACGCGGCTCCATGAGGAGCAGTGTCATGCCTCGTTGACTCGAACAACACCAAGGAGGAACACATGGCGCAGCAAGAGGTTGAAGAACTGGTAAAGGCGCGCGTACTTGAAGAGAGGCGGATTCTTAAGACCGGGACAGCCTATCGGATGGCCCGGCTTGGATTGCTCAAGACCTACCGCGTGGGGGCGAAGGCCACCGGCGTGCGCTTCCGTCTGAGCGAGGTCTTAGCAGCGCTGGAGCAACTTGGGAAAGCGGCCGGCACGGAGCCGCGGGACGCGGCGTGAGCCTGACGGCCATGAAGGCGGTCTTGCTCCACTCAAGATCCCGCGGTACCGCTCGGGTTGTCGCCATCATTCTCGGTGACCATACAAACGACGCGGGGACCTGTTGGCCGTCTCAGGCACGTATGGCGGCCATGGCAAACACTTCTGTCCGTCGAGTCCGGGCCGCGCTGGAGCGCTTGAAGGCGCTTGGGGAACTTCACGTCGAGAAGTACGCCGGGCCGCACGGCGTTCACCTATATCATTTGACCATCGAACCTCGGACGAAATCGTCCGCCCCGGCGGAATCGTCCGCCCAGGACGAAAACGGTAATGGCCCCGATGCAAGAGCGGACGTTTTCGGTCCATCGACCGGTCGTTTTCGGTCAAAACCTAGGTCGAAATCGTCCGCCAAACCCTCAGAAGAGAACCCAAAAGAACCCCCAGGGGCGTGTGGTGATTTTCCCGACGGTGAGAAGTCGGAGCCGGGTGGGCCGGATCCGTCAGGCGTGAACGTTTTGGCTTTGCCCCCGGAGAAGAAGAAACCGGATGGGCAGGTAGAGGAGAAGCTTACCGGCACCATAACCCCGAACGGCAAACCGATGAGCCGCCACACAGCGTTTATCGATCGGGGAATAGTGCCGGCAGCCGAGGCGACTGTCGGCCATGCCCACACGCCCTCCAGCCAGGCGGGTTCCGGTATTAATGCTTCGTGGATCCGTCAAAAGTGGAACGCTACCGAAGGTCTCCCCAGGTGGGAGCGCGGCCTCACGGAGAAGATGAAGACCCGACTTCAGAAACTAAAGACGCAGTATCCGGAGCCGGTATGGTGGTTGTCCTATTTTGAGCTCATCGCGAGCATGCCAGAAGAAGGCATAGATCTGAACTCAGCATTGAAGGTTCGGACGATCGAGCGGGTGCAGTCACTTGCACAGGTGAACGCATGATCGGGAATGAAGCCAACCCCATCGAGCAGGAGGCCTGATTATGGCGAATCGTTGGATCCAGACCAGACGCTACCGCTGTCCAAACTGTCACACGCTCTACCTGCACGATCACGCGCATCGGCATCAATGTTACGAGTGCCCTAATCAGCCGGCACTGGGACCGCGGCCGCTGAACGGCGATGGTCCGGCGAGGGACCAAAACGGAGCGCAGTCGTCTGCACAGGACAACGGGCCCGGTATGAGTCGTTATGTGGCGGGATTTTGAGTCTTGCGGGAGGCAGATGCACCCGTATGTTGCAATATGCTTCAGTTTTTGAGGCATCGTGGGAGGCAGGGCCGGCCTATCGAGGAACAGCAGCCACCGTCGGAATGGATCCGGCCGGGACAATAACAACAGGAGGTGATCGTGGATATCGAGCTATTTAAGGGCAGCTTGGCGACGTACAAGCAGGCGTTCGACAGCCGGCGGGTGGGGTTCCAGGACAGCGAGCAAGCGGAAAAAGCGGCCCGCACAAAGGCGGCCTGGGTAGAAATAGTGCAGCCCTTGACCTGAACGGGGAGGATTGGAGCAAGCGTGAGGGCGAGATTATGCGGAATTCCCGCCTGTCGAACGAGGGCAAGCAGACTGCCAAGGCAGAATTGGGAAAAGCCGCCATTCAGGATGTGAAGTGGCTCGGTGCCAAACTGACCGATGCCGAAACGGCCGCGGCCCGGTACAAGGCGCTCTTGCTTGGTTACATGGCACGGCCGAAGGGCGATGCAGCGGAGCAGTACGCCCTGGAACTCGAGGTCCGGAACGACCTTCGAGCCAAGCCACAACAGGACCGCGATATAGCGTTTCACCGCGTTGTCCTAACGGGGTGATGCTGAGGTCATGCGCGCGTTGCAGACTGGTCCTGGTGGCCCGTGGATCTCCGGTGAGGTCTTGCCCCGAGCGGAAACCGCGTACATCGAACGCCAGAACCCTTGGGATTCTGCCTTTGCAGCCCAGTGCTCCTGACCCTGACGCTGGAGGCAGAGCGGCCGGCCATCTTGAAGGCCTTGGGGCTGCCGGACGTGGAGGAGAAAGGGCCGGCCCATGCCTGAATATCACATCATGAATGTCGGCGAGTACATTGACCGCGTGTTGAGGGAGCAGTGGCCGGACGCGTGTCGGCAGCCGGATGCGGCGCCGGTACAGCCGTCGGCCGATTCGGCTGAGCAGATCAAAAAGGACTTCCCCTGGTTGTACCCGGACGAGTCAGCCAACACCTGAGCCGGGAGGCAACCGGGCGAAATCCGGAACCGACCCATGGGAGCGCGCTGCAGCGGACAGAAAGCAACGTAACGACAAGGCGTTGGGGGGAGCCGCCGGGATAGGACCCGCGGATCCCCCAGACCATCTCGAGGCCGCCACTAAAAGCGGTTCCTGCTCAGCACGACAGGATAAAGCAGGACACAGCAGGTGCTGGTAGCCACTATTTCGCAGTGAAGTAACGAAGAGGGCCAAAGTGGACATCTAACATGGCCATGTTATATAACATGGCCGTGTTATGTAACATGGCCGAGGTAAAGCGATGTCATCAAAACAAATTAAGTCCTTTGGGCCTCTCATAGCCGAGCTGTTAGCCAGCCAAGGCTGGAAGCATGTCCGGCAGGAGCCGCATGGGCAAAGCAGCGTCGACATCATTGCTGAGTTGGATAATAAAAAATACGTCATTGAGGTGAAACAATCGGCCGAAGGTCGCCGTGACCGTTTAATCCCGCTGCTCTCACAGGCGGTTCTGCAGGCTAAAGCTGCAGCATATGAGTCAAATGGGGCTATTCCGGTCGCTGTGGTTGCCGCACCCCATATTCCGGAAGTAGTAGCGGATCAGCTAAAGGATTTCGCAATGAAATATGCAGGCGATGTCGCCATCGGGATAGTAGATTCGAATGGGTTTCGCTACTTCCAAGGATACGGGCTGGAGAGGTTGAACGCTAATCGGGTAGGTGGGCGCGCAAACTGGCTATCGTACGTTGGGCGCGCGCGCGCCCAATCGCCTCAATTATTCTCAAACCTGAATCAGTGGATGCTAAAGCTGCTTCTTGCACCGCGCATCGCCGACGAATTCCTGTCGGCCTCAAGGGAACGGTATCAAAGCGGATCTCAACTCGCAAAAGCGGCCGGGGTTTCGGTAATGAGCGCCTCCCGGTTCATTAGACAATTATCCAATGAAGGCTTTCTCGAGCAGCATTCGGGTTGGTTACAGCTGGTACGTATTGAGCAACTGATGCAACGTTGGGTTGGTGCAAATGTTAAGAGTAGGCCGGATATCCCGGCCCGCTGGCTCATCCGTGGTGGAAGAGAGCAGTTTCCTTCTGCTCTTAAGTCATATATTGCACGGCAAGAGTCAGCCAAATCAAAGGATAAGCCCCTCGACGATATAGCGCGAAACCAAAGTCCCCGGATCTGCGTTAGAGGTTTCGCGGCAGCTCACCTTCTCGGTCTGGGCTTTGTGCACGGAGCAGTCCCCGAGCTATACCTCGAGCGGTTAGATCCCCTAGCATTGAATGAGCTTGGGCTATCTTTGGACTGTGACCCCAACGCCCCAGACGTCTTGATCCGAATCCCGGCCAATGCGGATGCAGTATTTCGTCCTCTAGTGATGAAGGAAGGCGTTCCTGTTTCCGACATCGTGCAAGTCTGGCTCGACGTGTCACCTGAACCCGGCAGAGGGAAAGAGCAAGCCGCCGTAATCTGGAAGCGAGCGTTAGGTCCTTCAATATTGCAGGAGAAGCATGCCAGATAGTGGGGAGCGTGAATTTGCGCGACTAATTAACTGCATCGAACCCTGGCTTAGCGAAGTAGTCATTATCGGTGGATGGGCTTATCGGCTGTATAGTTTAACGCCACAGTCTCAGGAGCCACTCCATCCTCTATTAATGACGTTAGATGCTGACATTGCCGTGCCGGCCGGCCTCGGGTCTGGAGGAGATATAAGGGAGAGGCTGGTGCAGGATGGGTTCGAGGAAGTAAGAGGTGGTGATGATACTCCACCTCAAACCCATTACCAGCTCTCTGGGAGCTCAGGCTTTTATGCCGAATTCCTAAGCCCTCTGTCAGGAAGCGAATACGATCGAGGTGGCAAATCAAAAGTAACTCGAAGGCTTGGAGGGGTAGTCTCTCAACAGCTGCGCCATCTGGAAATATTCCTCATTGCCCCCTGGCCGCTCAACCTGGATGAAGCGAAAGGCTTCCCCGTGGGGACACCAAAGCAAATCCGAATTGCGAATCCTGTAAGCTTTTTCGCTCATAAGCTATTAATCCATGACAGAAGAGCATCGGCCAAAGTTGCTAAAGATGTGATGTACATCTACGACACCCTGCAGCTTTTCGGTGCGGGGCTCAATAGCCTGAACCAAGATTGGAATACGCAGTTTAAGGACAAACTGCACGCCAGACACATTAGAAAGATTGAAAGCGGCGCAGAACGGATATTCGGAAGCGTCAACGATGTGATTCGAGAAGCGTCTAGGTTACATCGAGGGCTATCGTCAGAAGCTATACGAGAGTCGTGCTTCGAGGGACTAAAACGTGTCTTCCACTAACACTTTTATGGATGAAACCGTTACAAATTCGGGCAGCTCACCGCATGGCGTTGGAAGTGTTCACCAAAGAAGCGGAACGTAAAGGGAAAAGGAGAGAGAGGTGCCAGCGACCCGCGGATTAACTAGACCATCATCAGGCCGTCGTGGCTTGGAGCATGCCAGGAAGGAATGCCATGCCGACAGGAGCTGGCAGTGTCCTGGTCGGCAAAGAGCTTTACCCCCGGTCACCACAACAGCAACAATACGACTTTTTTCGGCAGCGGCAGCAACAGTTGGACATCGAGCATATGCGGAAGCAGATGGACAAGCAGGAATTTGACCAGAAAACCCCTGTAACCATCCTAAAGAATTTTTCAGTACCGATTTAGATATGATCCCCGCTCTCGCGAGTTAGTCCCCTTCGCCCCACATAGCCAATTAAGGCTCACCAAATGCAGTGCCAATACCTCACAAGTTGGGATGATTATCTTAGAGAAGAGGCGTATTCTACGCCGCACTTATACCGCCTCACTATCGAACTGTTCCATGTTTGAATTTCGGACAGCCCGACCACCACTCAACCTGCTTGCCGCATCGTCTATTGGGTCGTCGTACCCTCGCTCTTCCGAAACGTATCTCCATAATCTTCAAAGGTAAGCCAAGCTAATGCAGTCTACCTTTGGTTGGACACTATTATCGCGTGACGCCCTCCGTCGTGCAGAAACTCAGCTGCTGCGAGACGAAGTGGAAGGCGTGCGGGATGAGATTGGCTTCCTAGCCCTGCATCAGGCTTATGCGGATCGTTTCTTTCCTGGCACATCAGTTCTGCACACTCGCCTCCGTTACGCACTTTTTGTTCCCTGGATTTATCAAAGGCTCGTCAATCAAGCAGGCCGGCAAAGGATTGCAACTGCGTTGGAAAATCAAGAATTGGAATTGACGCGTCGTCTTAAGAAAACGACACAAAAAGGAGTTATTGGAATTCGCAGTTATCCAAGTCCTACAGCTCAGCCTCCCAGCATGACTTACTGGTCTGCACTTGGCACATGGCGTATTCTTCAACCTACCCCAAATGGATCGATTCCATCGCGCCAGACGGTTCATCGCGCCATCGCTCGCAGGCCGGCTCATGACCTGTTACATGATGATGACAAGCAGCTCCTAATTGAGGAG
Organism: uncultured bacterium; assembly: GCA_965285945.1. Classification (GTDB taxonomy): domain Bacteria; phylum Nitrospirota; class Nitrospiria; order Nitrospirales; family Nitrospiraceae; genus Nitrospira_D. Next base: position 15,093 of record CBDIWP010000045.1, read on the forward strand.
GAGCCACTCTTTTACTCCATTCCTAATCCTCCGGCCGCATGGAAGGACTTGACTGTCAAGGGTCACCCAAATTTCCCCAGTTATGGTCATCGAAAATTCCCCACCTGGTTTAGGTTGTTGGTGACGTTTCTTCGACTCGCACCAGGCCGGCTTTGAGCTTCTCCTTCAGCCGGTAAGAA
>CBDIWP010000046.1:0-21413 GCA_965285945.1 uncultured bacterium
GAATCAGATCGTGATTCCCAAGGAGGCTCGGAAAGCGATGGGAGTCAAGGGAGGCGACGAATTGCTGGTCGTCGTGAAGGAAAATTTGACGCTTATTATGCCCAAGCCCAAACGGTATGCGCGTACACTAAAAGGAATGGCCAAGGGTACGTACCCTTCCGGCTATATTAAGCGCGAACGCCAATCGTGGTAGCGGATCGTCCCGCCCAAGGTTTCCCCGCCGCGCGTGAACGGATCGGCCTCGATACCAACGTCTTCATCTATTTTCTTGAAGATCATCCGCGATACGGTGCCTGGTGCGCCTCCTTGTTTGATTTGATTGAGCGGGGATACAACCCGGCCGTCACATCGACGGTGACCCTTCTGGAATTGCTGGTCCAGCCCTACCGCGAACATAGAGAGGAACTGGCGCAGAAGATTTTCGCCCTCGCCGGTACCTACCCAAAACTTGAATGGGTAGCCATGGGCATGGAACTCGCAGATCGGGCTGCCGAGTTGCGCGCCCGGTATCGCCTCAGCACGCCGGACGCGATCCAACTCGCGACGGCCATCGGCTGCAAGGCCACACGCTTTTATGGGAACGATCGGGGGCTTCGGAAGGTGAAGGACATTGAATGCCTCATCGTCGAGGATCTTATCTGAGCTTGGTGCTACGCCTCTGATCCGCCGCCTTACTAGAACCTATCTCAAAATCTCCTCCCGTTTGTAAGGGAGGCGTGGGAGGGGTAAAGTCCCCGCCGAATCCTGTCGCTCATGTCGGCCGAACATGGCCATGGTGGCCGGCCAGAGCTTCGACCTCCCTACCCCCTCCTCTCCAGATGAGTCCGGACATTGCCGTATAGAGAGGCAGGCGCATGCGCTCATGCCATGGCCGTCCCACCAGAGCGCGCAATATCTATCGTCAAACTCCATTGTCCGTCACTGCAATGCTGACTGCGCTCGCATGCCCTGCCAACTTGCCAATACGAAGGTTGCTACAAACGCAGTTTCTATCGCCGTGAATCTACCGATTAAAAATGGTAATTGGAGCACCGTAGAACTGGCTCACAAGTTTAGTCATTCCATTCAAAGGCCTCCTGTCGGCCCCAGCTTCGATGATCCGAGCGAAAACTTCATTCTCCTTTTTCGGCTCTGCGTACACCGCCCGCTTGCTGAGTCTTAATGGGACTGGTCGGATGTGCGAATGGTCTGCTGAAAGGTAGGATGTTCCGCCCGTTCAATCAAAAGGTCCCATACTTGGAGAATCGGCAATCCGGCTTTGAGCGTTGATAGGGAACGCCACAAAGCCTCGATGAACTCGTCAAACAATCAGAAACACTGGGCATGGGTTACTGAAGTTGGCTGCGTTCACGGCATTATACGATGCGTGCGTTCTCTATCCTGCACCGTTGCGTGACCTTCTGATGGAGGTCGCGATCACTGACCTCTCCCGGGCGAAATGGTCTTCCATGATTCACGATGAGTGGATCCGGTCGGTTCTGAAGAACCGCCCGGATTTATCTCCCGACGTTCTGAAGCACACCAGAGAACTGATGGATATGCACGTCCGCGATTGCCTGGTCGAGAACCTCGAAGACCTCATCCCCGCATTCCAGTTGCCGGATCTAAAGGACCGGCACGTTTTGGCAGCCACCATCCGTGGCAGGGCCGATGTGATTGTCACGTACAATCTCAAAGACTTTCCCGAAAAAGTCTCCTCCGATTAAGCATCCTTCCAATCCGCACTGTTTGGCATAATGATAGGCGTCACGGAGCTGAATGAGCAAGGTAAGCCAGGCAGCCGGCATGAAGAAGAACTCCGATAAGACTTCCCCACAAGAACGCGCCACTCTGTTTGCACTGATTCCACCTAGCTGCTCCATGGCAGGCATAGCATCCTGAGATGATCCAACAAGCAGGGGCACGTCATCCTTCTACCCCGTTAAACGGCATGACCACACCGTGGATTGAGATTTCAGCTATAACACGTTACCCTTAGGCCCAGTTTGGAACTGCTCTATGCCTTTGCCCGATACCTTTCGGATCGCTCATTGCTCAGATCCTCACTGGGGCGGACAATTCAATCGTGACATTTGGGACGACTTCGTCGCCAAAACGGTCGCCTATCGCCCCAATCTAATCCTCATCACCGGAGACTGCGTCGATACCCCCTGGCGTTGGAGATTCCGGGCCGCGAAACGCGACATCGACGACCTGGACCAGCAGGTGAATGACGGGCGCTCGCTCGACGACCGTTGCCACATCCGCATGACGCCGGGGAATCATGATGTCCGGATTATGGGATTGATCCCCGTGCAGCCGTGGATCACCATCCCCGTCGTCATGGCTTTGGCCGGACTAATCCTGGGTTTGGCCTGGCATGTTGAATTCCTATCTCCTCTCTGGAGCTTTGGACTCTTCGGCATCACCTTGCTCCTATGCTGGCTCATTCAGCAATGCTGCATCGGTCAATTCAGTAGCCTCTTTCATGACCGCATCGGCTGTGCGCCGGAACAATTTACCGCCAATCACATCACCGTGGACCTGTATTCTTTCGACTCGGCGAGCGCGTGTCTCTGGTGGGCCGGCGGGATGATTCGGACGCTCGACTTTGTGTCGGCCTCGAGAAATCCTGTGGCGCCTCGTCTTGCTGCGGGCGCAGGCCCCGCACCGGCGACGCCACAATTGACCTATCGCATCGCGATGACACATCACCATGCCGTCGGCATTCCGCACGATCATCAATATGAAAGTCGGATGATCCTCCGTAATTCGGGAGCCTTTCTCAGCGAACTGACGCAGCAACACATCCGCCTGGTGCTCCACGGTCACAAACATCACGCCAATTTTTCACGGTTGACGGTGAATGCGAATCAACCCGATGAGTTTGAAATCGGCGTGCTTGGCGCCGGCACCGTGGCCAGAGGGACCACGAGCCGGGAACCGTCAGGGTATCAGTTCCACTTTCTTGAACTCGACGGCAACCTCAGCATGCGAGCCACCTCCTATGTCAGCCAAGGAGGGGCGTTTCATGCGCAGCCCGCCTTCCATATTGAAGATGTCCATCAAGCCATCCGACGTCAGCGCGCCTTCGCGGAGGCAACGCATGGCATCAAAGCTGAGAGCATCAAGGCCCTCACCTCGATCGTTCCGGACGGCGATACCCTTGAGCGAGTCGAATACCACACCTTTCAAGTCACCGATCCGAACCGCCACTATACTGGGCTTCCCAAACCCTGCCATGCCATTGTCGATAAGGGTCACATTGAAGGCTTTACGGCCGGCGCGATTGGAAACGACTGTCCCCCGGCACTGCATCTCTCTCCCTCCCCCGATGCCACGCAATACACCCTCCGCACCCAATACGGGGAAGTGTCATTTGGCAGCCCCATCTATGCCAAAAATCCTCCCTTTAGTTTTTACACCGAATTTCACGCGCTCAACAGCGTGTCCATGAATGTCCAACAGCATGAACAACGCTATGGCAAAGAGCCGCAACCGCGGACGGAGCGCACCACTATCACCACCCCCGTGTTCCCTATCGACCGGTTGGACATCGTCGTCCAATTTCCCAAGGGGTTTGAAATCTCCGGCGACCCGGAACTCACTATCGAAAATGCCAACAGCCAGCGCCTACATTTGATCGAGCAAGAGTATCGGCAAGCGCTCTTCTATGATGCCGTCACGAACACCATCCGATGTCGGGTCCAAGCACCCCCACCCGAGACCGCATTTATTATTCAATGGCGGCTGTGTCATGCGGGGCCTCCAGAAGCGCGGCCGATCGCCAGCCTCAGCGGCCGAACGCAACAACTGCAGAGAACCCTGCTCAATATCACCTGGGGCCCAACACGGAGCGGCCTGGTTCCGGAAATGTGGGAACCCGTGCAGTTAATTGCCCAAATGGCCGAGGACTTTGTCCGGGAATTTCTCACGCCGCGAGATGCCCTGCCCCGCGATCCTATAGAAGTCAGCCTCATGATCTATGATGAGGACACACGCTGCCTGCGGACGATTGGGGGTAATTATCCAGTCGATGACCCGCGTGCGGCCAAAACACTTGAATACGGAGATGGACTGGCGGGCGTTAGCTACAAAACAAATGCGATGCGCATGTTTATCAAAGCGTTAGGCAATAGGCATAGGCCTTATGGATACTTACCATGGCACGGCTTTCCCGATCCCTCAGGCATCCCGCATGAAGTCTTACTGTGTCTTCCCCTCACAAATCCTGGAAATGCTGCCCTGGTGTACGGCGTCCTCAATATCGGATCTGCTCGAGCCGATTCTGAACTGCTCAGCCTACAAGAAACGTCCGACGACACGCCGGAACAGAACACAGGCAGAAAAGAACTCTATGCTACGCTGAATCGGTACTGTTTTAATGAGCTGGCAAAATCCATTTAGGTAGCCAGCTTGACACCTTCGACACCAGCCAGTACAGTATATCCAGAGGTGATCCTATGAAATCGACCAGCAATTCCGACAAGAGAAAACTCAGCATCTCACCTGCCATCGTCCACATCGAGACGCCGGTTGATCAATCTCTTCCGGAGGACCGGGAGAAAGAGCTTCTTCAATTGATCGAAAAACATCGACCGGCGAGGCTCACGGAATTGATGGAACGAATGAGAGATCGTGGCACCGAGCAGCTCCAGCAACTTCAGCAACTCCAAAGAATCTAAGGTTTCACTCCCTCGGCCATCAGCACCTGCTGATGGCTTTTTTTTTGACCTCTCGCCCTTGCGCAAACCCTCTTTGTTCATTCCCTGAGGACGACAGCTGACTCCACCCAGCAGCATGCCTGAGCGAAGCCTCTACTACTACTCGAGTTCAGACCCTGCGGAATCTCTAATTTCAAGTAATCCAGAACGTAGGGCTAAACGCGGCCGCCTGGTAATGAGCGCCATCTTGGAAATACACGTATTTACGTAAAATAATACGTGTAATCCCACAATGATAATGTCCGCTTTCCCCACAATAGAAATGTCCTCTATAGACTGCCGGCTCTCACCAGGAGGGCGGGATGGTCAGAGAGGACAGAGTCGTGATGAGTGGGAGCGAACTGCGGCGGGTCCATGTGATCCGCCAGGTCATTGAACACCAGCTCACGCAACGGAAAGCTGGCGAGGCCTTAGGGGTCACCGTGCGCCACATTCGGCGCCTGCGCGACCGGCTGCAGGCCGAAGGCAACGGGGGATTGGCGCATCGGAGTCGGGGCAAGCCGTCCAATCGGCGGACCCCCGCCGCATTCAAGCGCCAGGTGCTACAGCTCTATGCGCGCCACTATGACGATTTTGGGCCGACCTTGGCGGTGGAGCACCTCGCGAACCGCCATGGGCTCCAGCTCAGCGATGAGACCTTGCGGCGCTGGCTGCGGGCCGCGGGGATGGCGCATTTCACACGTCGCGCGCGTCCACACCGCACGTGGCGGCCGCGGCGCGCCCATCGCGGCGAGCTGGTGCAACTGGACGGCTCGCATCATGATTGGTTCGAGGGCCGCGGCCCGCGGTGCGTCCTGATGGCGTATATCGACGATGCCAGTAGCCGGGTGTTTGGCCGGTTCTATGAGTATGAAGGGACGAGGCCGGCTCTCGACAGCTTTCAGCGGTACGTCAAGCAGTACGGGATTCCGCTCGCCGTCTATGCGGATAAACATACGACCTATCGCTCGCCCGCCGAGCCGACCGTCGAAGAGCAACTGACCGGCGTGGCCCCCGCGAGTCAGTTTGGGCGGGCGGTGCGAGAGCTGGGCGTGGAGCTGATTGCCGCCCACTCGCCGCAGGCCAAGGGCCGCATCGAACGGCTGTTTCACACGCTGCAAGATCGGTTGGTCAAGGAGATGCGCCTCGCGGGCATTGCGACCCTGGCAGAGGCGAATCGGTTCTTGCTGCCCTGGCTGGCGCGGTACAATCGCCGATTTGCCGTTCACCCGGCGCACACGACCGATCTGCATCGCCCCCTGCCGACCGGCACGGACCTGCGGGCGGTGCTCGCCTTGAAGACCCGGCGGGTGCTCCGGCGAGATGGGACCGTGGCCCACGGCGGCCAGCTCTACCAAATCCAGGACCGCCTGCCGGCGTCGCATGTCTTGGTCGAAGAGCGAGTGGATGGGACGCTGCGCATCCTTCATCAGGACCGTCCCTTGACCTATCAACCGATTCTGCATCGGCCCCGCCCGGTCGTCGCGCCGAGGCCGGCCCGACGCCCACGACCCTTGGTCAAGCCGCCGGCCACTCATCCCTGGAATCGAGTCGGCACGTTCGCCCGCCCGCGGCCTCGCGAGGCGACCCGATGAACCGGACATTTCTATTGTGGCAGGAAGCGGACATTTCTAAAGTGGGTGGACATACGTAAAATAATACGTTGAGCAGTTGTCCTTAAGCTGGTATCCTCTGCACCCGCGTCGCACCCATTGGTCAGGATTCCTACACGCCATCACCAGGGAGGTACTCTCCATGAAAAACGGATCCTCAGTAAGGGGAGCTCTTGTTGCGCCATTTCTATGGGGTGCAGTCCTGTTGGCAGGATGTTCGGACGTCCCAACGGCCTATCGCGTGGACGGAGGCCTCGACCCTGCCAACCAGGATGATGAGGTGAGGTTTCGCACCACCTATTACATGCGTGTGTATGAAACCTGCAAAGTGGATACTGTCAAAGGGTCAGGGCGGGATTATGAATTCAGACAACCGATGTTGACATCTTTGACGCAGGGTGTCCCGCATATTATTAACGATACGTTGTATCGTTTCCGCATGACAGGGCAAGCAAGCGCTCTCTACTCAAATCTCCATTTTGAATCCGGAGTACTGAAAGCTCACGAGATCGACGGATTTGGCAATTCCATTGGCTACGACGACTCCACCAAGCGGTTTGGTGCAACTGGAAGTAGTGACACATTGAGCGTTTCATCCGGAGACAAACGTTGGTGTCCAGATTCGAAACGCGAACAGCAATTCTTTCTCCTGGGGCCGCAGGGTGTCCGGAAACTGAAGCAAGACGATCGCTTGATTATGGCTATGTACACGGACAGCAAGCCGCTGATTGCTGCGCTTAAGCGGTTGTCAGGCGAGCAAGACCACCAGGCGACCGACGGGAGGGTCAAGTTTGAGTTGGAAACGAGCGGGGCACGGGCTGATCAAGCATTACAGATTCTTAAGGACAGCGAGTCGAATCTGGTAGGTACGGATCCCAACAGTGTGGTGATCCGTCTCTTGCCGTTGTTCGGCCTGCCGATCCCTCCACCAGACGAAAAGGCGGACCGAGGCGAAACTCTTAGTAGGCAACTGAACTCCAAAGCGGCTTTAGGAAATCCTCCAAGCACCCCGCCAGACCTCTCAAAGGAATCCGAATCGTCGTCTGAGAGTACGCAACCCGAAGGCCAAAAGGGTGCAAGCCCCTCTTTCGACATCAAAACGCATAGTGCTGCGGGCAGTCACAAGGAGGGAGCACAATGAACACGCGTCAGCTCCTTTCTCTGACTGCCGGATTGGCGTTCTGCACTTTGTTCGCTGCCTGTCAAACTGGCCCCTTTTCTGGTTCCGGCTCGATGCGGATTGAGGTGGAAGTCTATAAAGGACCGCTTTCCCAGGAACCGGAGTTGCAGTGGGGTGAGTTGGTGGGGTACTTGGAAGAAGCGAAGCGTTCGATGGTGGAAAATGCCAATTTCACCCTTGCTGTGGTTGCCAACAAAGACTTTGAAACGATGAACAGCAGTCTATTGCGTCCGATAGACGTGAACGCTTTGTGGCCAGAGGTTAGAGCCTCATCTCCTCTCCTACGGACTTCCAGTTCGCTTGAGGCATCGGGTGCCGCCTCTGAACCTTTAGTCTCGATGTACCTGTATGAACCCATGATCGCGAAAAAGAAGCGGGGGTTTTGGAACAACTTATTCGGCTCCTCGGCTGTGCAAGCCGATGACGACGATTCTCGGTCAAAGACGACGAAAGCCCCAACGGCATCAGACAATGCGGTTAATAAGACCACCGGTAACCCTACAAAGCCCGGTAGCGACACCATATCCAATGAGCGCCCTGCCCCTAACCTCACAACGGCATCCGGCAATTCCAGCGGTAAAGGCGCTGCTGAGGTAACGCCGGCATTCGCCGTCTCTGATGGGAATGACTCGGGCCGTTCGCAAACCACAGGCGAGGATTCCTTTAAGCTCAATTGGTGTAACGGCCTTGATCCGAGCGGGCTCTGGGATCAATTGGACTACTTTGACTGCGTGGCGTTACGCGGCATTTATACTGATAGCCTGGATTTGATTCGCGAGGTCAACGAGTTCCTCAAGAAGTACGGCACACGTATTCACGAGCAACCAAAGCTGGAGCCAGCCGAAGCCAGCAGAATACTCGCAGAAGTTGCCGAGATGTCGAGTGAATTAAGAGCAAAGGCATTCCGGTGGGCTGTGTCGACGACGGCTGGGCAATCGTTCGATCTTTCGGTGCGGATGGCCGTTCTCAACTTCGTCGTTTTGGCGAGCGAATACGGGAACCAGTTACAGGCGCGGGCCGACGCCTTACTGAAACAGCGTGATGGCGGATACGTTGATCGGAGGGAGTTATCGTTGAGCACGTTTATTCGAGATTCCCAGCCTACAGACTTCGTCCGTCTCTATGATTGGCTGGGCGGATCGACTGATGCGTTGCGCTATAAGGTCCCCGACTTCCTGATGACCGGCCATTGGCCCGCCAGCGTAGGTGACCGCACAAAGGCCGTGGATAGGCTCTTTGCTGATCACTATTGGTCCAAGATCAACACGGTGTATGCGAGCGGGAAAGGCAAAGTCAGTATGGCGTTCGTAAAGGACGACATCGGCAACTGGGATCTGAAGAATATGGACAATGCGCCTGGCGAACTGTTATCGGCCTATACCACTTTTGCGACCTCCATTGCGAAACAAGGAACCGACATCGCGACAGCGTATTTCACGGGCGGCACCAGCGAAGCGCTGAAGACTGCAAAGGAGTTCATCAACGCGGCCCGAGTGGCTGAATCGCAAATTATTGGCAGCCAATCTGTTGGTCTCCAAGCCGGGCAGCGGCTGCAAGAGTTACAGCGAGATGCTGCAGCTGAGATTCAAAACACTTGGCAAAGTCGTCAGGCTGAAGATGTGTCTCTATACGAGGAAAGTAAAGACCCAATCGATAAGGCCGCTGCTCAGCGGTTGAGCGCGCACAGAAAAGAGACGTATGCTCAGCTGGCACGTGTCGTACAGCATTATAAAGATAATGTTGACATCACGCGGAAAGCCACCGAGCGACTCGCCAATAAAGGGACAGTCGGGGTTACCGCTCCAGACTTACCGGCTGCCCTCACATCAGGCAAAACAAAATGAGGTCTTCGTAGTCGTGGGAAGCATTTTGACTGGCGACCGCCTAGTACCCACAGTGGCTGTTTCAGCGTGATGAGGGGTGAAAGACGTGGAAACCGCATTCGACGGCGCACTTGGTTCCCATCAAAGGAAGCTTTTGTTGAGTGCTTCTCAGGCGTTATTAGGTACTGACGTCGTCATTTGGTGTCGTCCTCGCGCAATCGGTAGAGACCGTCTCCCTTCCATCGGAAGAGGGTCCACGACGGCGTGATGCTGCGCGAGCAGTGATTGGAGCTGGGTGGCTTATTTTGTTGGCTGGCTGATGGAGTTGGACGGTCCTTCTTGGGGCACTGTCTCGGCTTTAATCGTGCTATTCACTGTTGGGTCTTGGTGAGAAACGCCGGCTTATGGATGATGCGCTTGAGCTTGCGATCTTAAACGCTCACCCGGATGAAGTCCTCATCTACGGTCGTTACAATTCCGACATCGCGGTCTCACGCCTCTCGCTCACAAGAAAAGCCGACCCCAAATCAGATCTCGGTGTAATTAGAAGCTTCCAGCGGCGGATTAGCGATACCATTCAAGGAAGAACCAAAGGGCACCGGCCTACGGCCTCAGAACTAGCGGATTTCGGGCGTCGCTTGTTCACCTTTTGTATGGCTGGCGATGTTCTGGACCTCTATCGAGCAGCATCAACGAAGACAGTGCGCATTCAGATATTAAGTGATCGAGATGAGATCCAAGAAATTCCATGGGAGTATATGCAGGAGCCGCAAAGAATATCACCGCGCGTCGATCAATCTGTGGCTCGCATTGTTCCACTGATCGGCCAGACGTGTCCTAAACCGCTATCCAAGATAGGCACGGTGCGGATTCTCTTTGTCTCTGCTGAACCCTTGGACCAAAAAGGCGGCATTAGTTGGCCAGAAGAGAAACAGATCATTGAGGATGCTTTTAAGTCTCGTTTGTCACGGATCCCCAAGCTGGACTTCAATGCCGTAGACGGAACGACGAGGGCTTCCTTCCAGGAAGCGCTTACCACAGGTCAAAAATACGATATTTTGCATTTTTCAGGGCATGGTGAATTAGTGAATGGACACGGCCACTTAATCATTACTCAACGTAAATCCAAACCAGGGCAAGCAACGAAATCCGATCGCATTGATGCAGCAACACTGGTACAGCTCTTATCCGGCCGTGCGTTGCGCCTAGTTGTATTAAGCGCATGCGAATCTGCTTCAGGCCACTACTCCAAGGAGTTTGCGAATATAGCTGACACTTTGGTGCGACAAGGCGTGGCACCGGCTGTGATTGCCAACCAGTTTCCAATGCCAAACAGTTCGGTGGCCATCTTTATGTCTTCCATGTATGCGAGTCTGTTGCAACATGGGGACATCGATTATGCAGTCAGTGAGGGTCGTGTCGCCCTGTCTGTTCAACTGTCGGATAATAAGGAAGCGCCATTGGAGTGGGGCATTCCCGTGGTGTATCGGCATATCGCTGGCAATATCATGTTCGCGTGAGCCATGACCAGCAAACCGTTCCTCTTGATCCATGAGCCGCTAGCCGAAGGCGCCAAGTTGGCGGCCCAGCTATTGAAACTGGCCTCGGCTATCGATCCTCGTATTGGTTCAGTTGTTAAATCCATACCGACTACAGTGGTCGAGACGCTCTTATCGACCAAATTTGGGCAGCAGCTATCGGGGCAGCTTGATCCAGGGGCCATTATTGAACTGTTGAATCGGGTGGCAAAGGAGTATGGCAGGCAGACACAAGTCGTGCAGGTGGGCGTATGGGACTTAAATGCTCAAATCGGCGGCCTCTCGCAATTGGTCGAGATTCTGAATAAGGCGCAGAGCGCTTTCGTATTCTTCCAACTCGAGACCGCGATTCCTGCTGGCATGATAAGTCATAAGGACCGAGTGATTGCGTGGGCACGCGAGAGAGGGAGCAGATTCAGCCGCAGAGATTTGGGAGACTTAGAAGACAATATGATTGCCGACGATTTCTATCGTCGAGCACGTAAAGTTCGTGCTGACCTGAAATTAGATTATTTGGTCGGGTTAACGTCCAGCATGGTCGCGTTTGAAGAAGAGAACAAAGTCTACTGGAATTATTATTCGACGTGGAAAGGCCATCTTCTCTTGGTATCAACGTATGGTGTCAGAGAGTATGCCCGAAAGGTGCAGAGGCCTTTTGCAGCCGCAGTTGGAGGAATCATCGTTGCAACCTTGCTCGCAGTGATGAATCGGAGACTGGATTTTCATGTAGAAACGAATGGATGTCTTTTCGATCAAAACATCGATCGTGGGACGATAATAAAGGCGATGAAGAATCCTCGCATCGACGACGAGTGTCTAGCGAAAATAGATGAGAAGTACAGAGAGGCCGCGTTGGGTTTCGTGAAAGAGCTTCAGTCGTATCCGAAACGAGAGAAAAGCTCCGTATGATTGCCGTCATCATTCCTGGAATTATGGGGACGGAACTGACCTATAAAGGGAAAGTAATCTGGCCTGGTCCTGTTTCGGATCTGCTTTTTCCGTACAGATATATGAAGGAACTCATGCAGCCTAACTTGGTGCCCACCAGGTTGATTGGTTCAGTCTCGCTGTCAGCGCAATATGACAGTTTGATCGAGGACCTTCGTATATGTAAATTTAGAGAGGAAAGCCAGCCGCCTACCCTGTACACCCTGCCTTACGATTGGAGGTTGGATAATAGAACAACCGCTATTAAACTAGCCGAACTGCTAGACGCAATAGTCGCAGTGCACGGTGAAGTGGCTGAAATTGCTTTGGTCGCGCACAGCATGGGAGGTCTTATTGCCCGTTATTTCCTGGAGTCCGGGCTTTTTCAGGATCGTTCCGGCTATAAATCTGTGCGGATGCTTATCACATTAGGAACGCCGCACCGTGGGTCTCCCGAGGCTTTAACGGCCATTTTAGGCTTCGAGAGGCGGCTCTGGCTGAACGAGCAACAAGTCTCTGAACTGGTGAACAATCCTTCCTATCCTTCTACGTACCAACTCTTGCCGCCTCCAGGAGAATCATTTGCGTGGAATCGTGATCCGGCTGCTCGATGTTCCCCGATCGAGATTTATGATGCAGCTGTTGCACGGAACCTGGGACTGGTTCAGGCTAATTTAAAGGCGGCCCAAGAGTTTCATGCCAAGTTAGACTATCGGCAACGTCCGGTTGGCACCCGGTACTTTACGTTTGTCGGGACGCGGCAAACGATGGCGTCACATCTCTTTATGCGTATGCCTGCTCAGTCAAGGTTTGTGGAAAAGTTTGAAACCGAAGATGCAGGTGACGGTACCGTCCCACTCTGGAGTGCGGGACTCACTGGCATCCAAGGACAAGTCGTGGGCGGCGAGCACGGGACTATTTATCGTAATTCTGAACTGCGTAGAACTCTTGGCATATTACTGGGCGGCGCTGACCTACTACGAGCCGCGGAGTCAGACTTACAGAAGAAGGTGGAAGTCGCGATACGCGAGCGAGTCTGTAATCCAACGGACACGGTTCATATTGCACTGACGTTCACGACGGGAACGACGAAGCTCAAAGGTGTCTTACAAATTGAACGAGCGATCATGAGTCCAAGTGGAAAAGTGATAAAGTTCCAGACCAAACAAAAACACGCAATTACTTATGCTGGGCTATCGGCGGAGAAGCTGAACGTTGTTATCACTTCTCCGCGGGATCCGGGGGTGTATCGTGTGGCTTACTATCATGCCAGAATGAAAAGACCGGCAGGTACAGACGAGCTCTTTGTTCAAAGCGCTCATTAGTGTCCGAGGACCAAACTGCGTTGCAGCTCTGTTGGTTCACCACTGATTTCCTTTTCTCTCAAAATCCCTTCGTGCGCCATAAGGCTCGCCGCGAAGGTGTTTCCTGTGCTCGCATCCCCAGTCGCTGGACGCTAATTTCTCCTTCGTTAGTCAGTTTTGGCATGTCAAGACGCCGAGCGGAGTCGAACCGCTAATCGCAGCGTTGCAAGCTGCGCCCTTTATTTTTACGAAGGTCAGTGGGTGTATGCATAAAGTAACCTGCTCCCCCTTCGCCAATACCGAACTCGCCTTTGGTCATGCTGACTCGGGTGCAGAGCCCCTAACTGGTCGATCTCATCTATCGGCCTAATTCCCAAGCGGTGTGGCAACGATAGGCGGCGCTGTCGCGGGATGGGTCGCGATGGCTTTGCTAGGAGCCGAAGCGGGACGGTCACTGTGGATCAAGATCAAGAATCCACGTTATAGCCAGGAGGAAGAGAGGGTTTAGAGCGTACGGGGCTCTGTCCTGAGAGTCCTTATTACCGCTCCACCATTGCCCGCGAATGGCCGATCCTTCTCAGCTCTAGTGTTTTCGTAATGACACCGGCAGCAGATTCAACACCTCTTGGCGAACGACCGCCCATAAGGCATCGAGCATGTATGTGAGATCAGGGGCTCTCCGCGTCAGCAATTTGATTGCGAGCCCCGGAACGTTTGGTGTTGAGACCCCTCCCAACACTTGGGATGGCCGCTCATTCAAGATGAGTGCGATCTTCGACTCCAGTCGGCTCCAGACCTCTGGCGCCATAGCATCGTTCACCACATAGAAGGAGGCCACGTAGTCCCATTCGTCCGCCAGTCCAACACAGCTCAAGTCGCTGGCCGGATCAAGGATGTACCGCTCAAGCAGGGAACGGCCGGATGCCGTGGTGATTCGGATTTCGTTCTCCAGATCAGTAAACGCCCATCGTTCCTCTCGGGCGATACGCCCCGACGCGATGGCATCCCACAAGAGAAGGGTAGCACCAGGCGCTAGAGTGGCGCGGAGTGTCTGCCGAAATCGTGAACCGGCAAAGGGAATCGTATGTTCAGGGAACCATTCGAGAACCGCGCCGGGCCCGACCGTGATCTTAACGTGCTGTTCAGATATCGGGCCTTTCGTCCGATAGACGCGGTTGGCGGAAGGTGCAGAAATCAGCACATGTGCATCCTGCGCCATATTCATGTCGAGGGACAGACGGTCTCCTCCGAGGAGACCGCCGGAGGGGTTGATCAGCAACGTATAGGCGGCACCCGTATCATCGAGATAGATAGGGGGTAGCAGTTTCCAGGGCGTTGTAAAATAGGAATGCGAGATGATGGTTCTCTGATCGCGCCTCGCGTAGTCAAGCTTGAGCTCGCCGACCCGTCCGACCAATTCCGTCGCAAACCGTCCGGGAGTGTTCCCTTTTTGAGAAGGCTTTCTTCGTCCAGAGGATTGTGTTTTAAGAGAAGCACCCGTTCTCCTAGACACACTCTTTCGTTGTCCCTCCCGAATCGACACGGTCATGATCGCCTAGCTCGTTGCGGTATGCGCTGCTCTACCCAGACGACGACGGTATCCAACCCCTCACCGGAAAGGATATTCGTGAACGCGAATGGAAGATCACCCCGCATCCGGCGGGTATCGCGATCCATGACCGACAGATCAGCCCGCACGTGCGGCGCCAAATCCATCTTGTTGATGACGAGGAGATCGGAGCGAGTGATGCCAGGTCCACCTTTTCGTGGGATCTTGTCACCTCCCGCCACATCGATCACATAGATGACATGATCCACCAGTTCAGGGCTGAAGGTCGCGGCAAGGTTGTCACCTCCGCTTTCCAGAAAGATCAATTCAACGTCCGGATGGCGCCGAAGGAGATCGTCAATCGCTTCTTGGTTATGCGAGGCATCTTCCCGGATGGCCGTATGGGGACACCCCCCGGTTTCCACGCCCACAATCCGGTCGACCGCTAGAGCCGCGCGTTTGGTGAGAATTTCCGCATCGATTGTGGTGAAAATGTCATTCGTCACGGCAGCCAGGCTATACCGATCACGCAATCTCAGGCAAAGAGCCTCGACGAGTGCTGTCTTCCCTGATCCCACGGGGCCTCCAATACCGATGACCGGAACGCCTTGTTTTCGCGCTTGCGTTGGAGCCCAATTGTGATTGTGCTCTCGATTGAGATCATGCATGGTAATCTCCCGAACGGGTAGCTGAGGACCACCGCCGTTCTCTTGGCTGTCTCTGCGTACCGATGCTCGGGGGCTTCACCCGTTAAGACCGAAAGAGCCTCCACTCCAAAGCACCATGACGCATCGCATAAATATCTTGGATAGGCGACCACGAGCTCATCGTGGCTTCCCAGCCCGGTTCACGACTGATCCGATCGATCAGTGGAAGCCATTCACTGAGGATGCGCTGACCCTCATGTTGACCGATCGGACTCAGTCTCATGGCGGCAGACACAAACCCGACCGCCGTCTGATACAAGAAGGCCGCGGCGGCCGCTTCAGGTTCCCATCCGGCGACACCCAGTGTCAGTCCAAAGCAGACCGCCAGATGACCGGGCGCTTGTTCGGATTCTATCGCATCACGGTATTCACCGAGAACCGGCTTGCTCCTGAGCTGATCCGCGGCCACACGTATGACCTGACGACCCATTTGACGACTGGCCATTCGCGACTCACGACTCAGCTTCGTCGAATCCAACTCTCGGTCGACGTCGGCAACAAGGAAAACATTTCCCTCGGCCCCCGCTTGATTCGCCCATTTAACCGCAAAGGCCTCTCTCCGGCTCATGCCGCCGCGCAAGAGATCCCCCACGTAGCGGGCAAGTTGATCGGAATTCTTCACGCCTCCCCCCTGCACGGCCGCTTCCAATCCAGCGGAAAACGCATACCCGCCCGAAGGAAAGAACGTATCGATGAACCGCAAGCCTTCAAGTAATGCGGGAGTATTCATACATCATCGATGAAACAGAACAGCCGGCGGCTACCTTCACGATCACTCCGCTCCTCGTAGCCGAACCAGGCCGGTTTTTAGAACAATTGGTATCGCTGCGCCATCGGCAGCACAATTGCTGGTTCGCAGGTGAGCGGCACGCCATCCGCCGTCACCATGTATGTCTCCGGATCCACTTCAATCTTCAGCAGAGCATCGTTCAGTTTGAGGTCGCGCTTCTTCACATTCCGGCAGTTCTTGACGGCCACCACGCGCTTCTGCAAACCAAGCCGCTTCGGAATGTCCCGGTCCAAGGCGGCCTGCGACACAAAGGTAAAGCTGGTGCTGGACAACGCGCGGCCGAATGCGCCGAACATCGGCCGGCTGACAATCGGTTGCGGCTGCGGGGTCGACCCGTTGGGATCGCCCATTTGAGCTTGGGCGATGAAGCCGCTCTTCAACACCAGCTCCGGTTTCACACCGAAGAACGCCGGCTTCCAGATGACGAGGTCGGCGATCTTGCCGACTTCCACCGAACCGACTTCATGGGCAATGCCGTGGGCGATGGCCGGATTGATCGTGTACTTGGCCACATAGCGCCGGGCCCGGAAGTTGTCGTTGTGAGCGGAATCTTTCCCGCTGGTCGGTGCGAGATGCCCCCGCTGGAGTTTCATCTTATGGGCGGTCTGCCACGTGCGGGTGATGACTTCCCCGATGCGGCCCATGGCTTGCGAGTCCGACGACATCATGCTGATCGCGCCCATATCATGCAGAATGTCTTCGGCTGCAATGGTCTCCCGCCGAATGCGGGATTCTGCGAACGCGATATCTTCAGGATTCTTCGGGTTCAGATGGTGGACCACCAGCAACATGTCGAGATGCTCATCTATCGTGTTGACGGTAAACGGCATCGTGGGATTGGTCGAAGACGGCAGAACGTTCGGCTCACCGCAAATTTTGATGATGTCCGGCGCATGACCACCGCCTGCGCCCTCCGTATGGTAGCTATGGATCGCTCTCCCCTTGATGGCCTTGATGGTATCCTCTATATACCCGGCCTCATTGAGCGTATCCGCATGGATCGCCACCTGCACATCGTAACGCTCGGCCACATTCAAGCAGCTGTCGATTGCGGCCGGGGTGGTGCCCCAATCTTCATGCAACTTCAATCCGAGCGCGCCCGCTTCGATCTGCTCATTCAACCCTTCGGGTCGAGACGCGTTGCCCTTTCCCGTATAGCCGATATTGAGCGGAAGGCCTTCTGATGCTTCCAGCATGCGATGGATGTTCCATGGTCCCGGCGTGCAGGTGGTCGCATAGGTCCCAGTAGCAGGACCGGTCCCGCCGCCGATCATCGTGGTCAGGCCGGCAGACAGCGCTTCCCAACATTGTTGCGGACAGATGAAGTGGATATGCGAATCGACCCCGCCGGCCGTGATGATACGGCCTTCTCCGGCAATCACTTCCGTTCCTGGCCCGATCTCCATACCCGGCGTAATATTCGGCATCAGGTCGGAATTGCCCGCATGACCGATCCCGACGATGCGGCCGTCCTTGATGCCGATGTCGGCCTTAATGATCCCGGTGTAGTCGAGGATGAGCGCATTGGTAATCACCGCGTCGAGCTGGCCGCTTGCGCTCGAAACCCTGGCAGACTGTCCCATCCCGTCACGAATGGTCTTGCCGCCGCCGAAGACCGCTTCCTCTCCAGGAACGATCCGATCTTCTTCGACTTCGATGATGAGATCCGTGTCGGCAAGCCGAACACGATCGCCGATCGTGGGCCCGTACAGAGATGCATATTGCTTGCGTGGAAGTTTCACCGGGCGCCTCCTTTTCCAAATCCGCGTTCAGCCGCGAGATCAAGAGCCTTGCCTTTGACCTTCGGATCATCCAACATTCCCTCAGTCAATCCGTTTATACCTTGTACGAGTCGGTTACCGGCCAAGGCTACGAGCATCACAGTTTTTTCTTCTCCTGGCTCGAAGCGGACCGCCGCGCCGGCTGGAATGGCAAGCCGGAACCCAAATGCTGGTTCGCGCTCAAACTTAAGGGCGCGATTGGTTTCAAAGAAGTGACAGTGAGAACCGACTTGGATTGGTCGATCGCCAGCGTTCTTGACCGTCACTTCTTTCGTCTCCCGCCCCTTGAAGACCTCGATATCGCCGGCCGCCGCCATAATCTCGCCGGGGATGACCGGTGCAGACAGCTCCGCCTTCACCGCAGCCGCCAGGGCTTCGTTTGACCTCTCCGGCCCCTCCTGTTTCTTCTTTTTACCACCGACCTTGGGGGCCAGCGATTCTTGGGCAGCATGCGCGATGCCCTGTTGCCTCCCATTTCCCAGTAGCGATGCTGCCCCGATTCCTGCCGCGATGCGACCACCTTGTATGAAAAACTCTCGTCTGGATGGTCCCGGTTTGGAAGCATCCTCTCCTGCCTTGGCATCCTTAGAACCCTGTGGTGCTTTGGATTTCATGTGCCTTCACTCCTTTCGTATAGCGGTAAACGGCAAACTTCCCGACGGGACACGGGTGTACGAAGCCATCCCCCAGGCATCACCCTCTGTCGGCCTGCTCTATTCGACCGACACCAGAGCACGCACAGGTCTACTGGATGGGATTGTGGACCGTCACGAGCTTGGTACCATCCGGGAACGTTCCTTCGACCTGAAACTCGCTGATCATCTCCGGCACACCAGGCATCACATCCTTGCGCGAAAGCAGCTGGGTCCCGTAGGTCATCAGTTCTGCGACAGACTTCCCATCTCGAATACCCTCCATAACTGCCGCTGCTAGGTATGCGACAGCCTCTGGGTGATTGAGTTTGAGGCCGCGCTTCTTGCGATCGGCTGCGAGTTGCCCCGCGACATAAACCATCAGCTTGTCTTGCTCTCTTGGTACCAAACGCATGAGAGCCCTCCCTTCCTGAGAAAATGTGAACGTAGATTAAGATGCAGGGCAAATTCAGTCTAGCTGTGCTTTACCCTAGGAAACGCACGTACTAGCCATCGTTACACCGTCAAAATGTTGCCGCACCATGTCGGCACAGTGCTTTTGCCTTGCGCCATCATCGCCCCTTGGTCGTCACGAGGTACTTCTTCGCGCATCTAGCCGCACAGTGGAGTCCCTGTTAAATCAACAGAATCGCAATGCGGCGGGCATTTGTGAAACCGATGATGACAGCCTCGATCTGATCGACGATTGAAGTGAAGAACTACAGCAGGGACACTCGACGTCGCGGCGCCCGCTGTAGGCCGAACCCCAGCGCCCGAGCGTATACCTATGTCTTTTACACAGAGAAGATGCCGCACCGACCCAGTACACATCCTAGTTGCGACGGCTTAGGCACAGGGTCAGTTAACTATGGTGGAGCACGGTTTGTGATACCCATCAAGGAGGGATCCGCATGAAGGACCATTTAAGAAGGCGGTGGGCAAGGTTTGTAATTGCTGGAGTCATAACGGCACTGGTAGCTGGAATGGGATCCACGCTACCCAGTGCTTATGCTGACGGCACGATCAAGGGCGAGGATGACAAGTGGATCTCCCTTGGCATGGGTATCCGGGGCAGCTTCAACGCAATTGAAAACTTTGCCGGGCCGCCGCCGGCTTCCGGTACTACGCCGGGAACTCACTATAGCAACGATTTCCACATTAACCACCAGCGTTTCTACATCAATGGTCAAATCCACAAGTATATAAAGTTCACTGTCAACACTGAATGCTTCAATTGCAATCAACCAGGGTTCAACGTGAGCAACGTCAGCATTGGTTTACTCGATGCGATCGGGAGATTCGAGTTCAACGAGAAGATCAACCTCTGGGTCGGAAAAACCTTGGTCCCGAATGAGCGTCGTGAGTTGAACGGTCCGTTCGGGCATGCGACCCACGATGGGTTCCGAACTCCGTTCTTCCCGGAAGACTTCAGACCAGCCGGGGGGACGGATGGCCCAGCAGGCAACTCGGGTCTTGCTGGCCGTTCCAACGGCGCGGTGTTCTACGGCAAAGTCCATCCGTTCGGCACGCATCTCCTGTATGTGGCGTCGGTCTTCTCGGGTCTGCGAGGCGGACCGAACGACACCGGCAGCTTGATGTATGCGGGACGCCTGCAGTGGAACCTGCTCAACGACGAAGACAACACTGGCTATTACACGAACGGTACGTACTACGGCACTGCCGGTGACATCCTTGCGATCGCTGGTAGCGTGCAACACCAAAAGGATGGCGCCGGCTCCCTCACTGCGGGACGGAGTGATTTCACCGGTCTTTCCGTCGACCTATTGTTTGAAAAGCTCCTTCCGAACGACATGGGTGTCTTCACCTTTGATGCTGAGTTCAAGCGATTCTTCGCCAATTATGGTATCGCTGCTGCAGCAAACCCGACCGGAGATTGCTTCTGCGTGTTTAACGGCCACTCTTGGTCGCTCTTAGGTTTGTACCTGATTCCACATGAGATCGGCATCGGGCGGTTCCAACCCTATGTGCGGTACACCAGTATCGATCCACTGTATAGCCCCATGCGGACGGAATGGGAAACCGGTATCAATTACGTCATCTCCGGCTTCGATGCTCGCATTGCTGCCTGGTACACGTACGGCGATATCAATACCAAGGGCAACGGCAACTATGGGCCGAATACGGTCGGGAATAAGGTCAATGCGTTCTTCGTGGGTTTGCAGCTGCAGTACTAAGCAGCTCGGATGAGTAACAAGTCTCTTCTCCGACAAGAGCCGGATTCCACGCAGTGGATTCCGGCTCGTCCTTTTTTCCTTCCGATGGACCTGTCTCCTGTCGGCACCGTGGAGCCGGTGCATGGTAGTTGGTCGTCCCTTGATCGCGACCCGTAGAAGCATGGGAACCGTCCTCCCAACTTCAGGGCACGCCGTCAATTCTATAGATCACCGTCGATCTTTTTTCATTCCGCTCGATGTTGATCCTGCAGATAGAATGGCGTCGATCCGGTAATACCCTTCAAGAGCCGCTTCTCTACACGGAGGTGAAATCTTCTCGGCAATCAACCCGGGCGGCTGCCATAAGTAGTAATTGCGGATCGTTCTCCTTCACCTGCAGGGCTGTCCGGATAAGACGAAAGAATGGCGTAAGGGAAACGCGACCTATGGGAGACCTATGGGATGGGTAGCGATGTAGATCCGGCCCTCCTACGTGAAACGGCAAAACAAGCACAAGGTCATCCGCTGCCCGCTCGAAGAAAACTCGCAAGTGGTCGGCCGGTGGTCATGAGGCGCCCGTGAGGACTAGTGTAGCGTGTCATACAGATGCCGTCTTATACAGGACCGCACGAGCGCGGCCGACTTTGGCCAGGATGTCGTGCACCTTGGCGACCCAGCTGAACACGCACGGGCGGCTATTGTGGTGCGTGATG
>CBDIWP010000047.1:0-5280 GCA_965285945.1 uncultured bacterium
CGGCTGAAAAATATTTCGGTAAAGTCTTGGCCGTCGCTCCCAAGAGTCACCTGGCGTATTCCAGTAGAGCCTGGATTCAGCTGCTCCAGGAACATGCTCCTCCTGGAACGAAATCGTGGCACCAGGCTTTGCTCACGGCGCCGTCTGTCGCCGAGGCAAATGCCTCCCTCGGGCAAACGATGGATCGTCTGGTGCGAGACTTGCTTGATAGGGAAGTGGTGATTCAACAGCTGCGCACGACGAAAGATGGCGAGTCGCAAACCGTCGAATCGTTGCAGCGCGAATTGGCGGATCGCGAGCGCAGGATTGACGCGCTGACTTCGAAAAAGGACGGAGCGAAGCTCGTACCCGAACCGGCGGCCATTCAAAACCTGCAGAAGCAAGTGACCGAACGGGACAAGAAGATCGAAGAGCTGTCGACGCAGCTGGAAGCGCTGAAGCGCATTGATCAGGAAATGCGCGAGAAAGTGCGGCCGATTCGCCCGCCATCCGGTGCCTCGCCGACACCGGAAGCAACACCATAAGGAACCCCAATGGACCAAGAACAGATTCTTCTCGTTGACGATGATGAAGGCCTCCTCCACCTCCTCAAGATGCGGCTGTCCGCGATGGGGTTCGCCGTGACCTCTTGCACCACGGGGAAGGACGCGGTCGCGGAAGCGAAGAAGCGGATGTTCGACCTGGCGATTACGGATCTTCGGCTGCGCGGCGAGGATGGATTGGATGTCACCGAGGAGCTGTTGCGGAACCATCCCGGGCTGCCGGTCATTATTCTCACCGCCCACGGCAGCATCCCGAATGCGGTGGAGGCCATGCAGCGCGGCGCCTTCGGATATTTGACCAAGCCGTTCGACGATAAAGAACTGAAGGCGACCATTGAAAAGGCCTTGGCGCAACAGCGGATGAGCCGGGAAATCGTGCGTCTGAAATCGCTCGTCAAAGAGCTGTACGGCCTTGAAAGCGTCGTCGCGCGCAGTCCGGCGATGCAACGCCTGTTTCAGCAGATCGCGCAAGTGGCGGATTCCGACGCCACCATTCTGCTCTTTGGCGAGACCGGCACGGGCAAGGAGGTGATGGCGAGGGTCATCCATACCAATAGCCGGAGGAGCAAAGGGCCGTTTGTCGCGCTCAATTGCGCCGCCATTCCGGAAGCGCTCTTCGAAAGCGAATTGTTCGGGCACGTGAAGGGGGCTTTTACGAGCGCCCACGGCTCCAAGCGCGGCCTGTTCCAAATGGCGAACGGCGGCACGCTGTTTCTCGATGAAATCGGCGAGATGCCGTTATCCATGCAGGTCAAGCTGCTGCGCGCGGTGCAGGAGCGCGAGGTGCGCGAAGTAGGGGCGGAGCACATCACGAAGATCGATGTGCGGATCATCGCCGCGACGAATAAGGATCTGGGTGAGGCGGTCAAGAACGGGAGCTTCCGCAACGATCTCTATTACCGCATTTCCGTGGTGCCGCTTTTCATTCCGCCGTTGCGCGATCGACGGGACGATATTCCGCTCCTGGCCCAACACTTTTTAAAGGACAGCATCAAGCGCGCCAATAAGGAAGTGAAAGGGTTCACGCCGGCGGCCTTGCATCGCCTTCTCGTGAATCCCTGGCCGGGAAATGTGCGGGAATTGGAAAATGCGGTCGAGAAGGCCGTGGTTATGTCGCGTCAGGACATGATCACTCCCGATCTCCTGCCCTCCGTCGGCGTGTCGCCGGAAGCGCCTCTCAAGCCGCTCACCGAAGCGAAGGAAGAGTTCGAACGGACGTACCTGAAGAATGTGCTGCAGCTCACCGGCGGCAACATCTCACGAGCCGCCCAGTTCGCCGGCCGCTATCGGGCCGACTTTTACAAGATGCTCAAGAAGTACGGTCTTCATCCCTCCATGACGAAGGGCAAGGCCGACCCCGAGCTGGAAGAGATCGAAGAGGAAGCAGGCAACCTGACTGAGGCGGAACGGTAGACGCAAGCAGTTGATGACCTCCAATGCCAAGAAGCCGCGCCATCGGGGCGCGGCTCCTTGCTGTGCTGTTCACTCCATGATGAGCCGTTTACCTCTCCGCTAGGAATCCGGACGCGGGCTTAGGCTGATCCTCACTCAGCCGGTGCCTCGCATACTTCTTCAAGTGGGCATCGCCCGCTATGCAGGTATCCGGCTACCTCAAGACCACGCGAATTAGAGCACGCCGCCGTGTAGGGCGGTCCAGTGCCGACACCAGCCAGGACGTAGGCGCCAACCGGGTGAAGGCGTTGCAGCATTCCTTGTTCAGGCGGCTGTAATTATCCCCATTCCGGTTCTTACAAGAAATTTACTTCTCGCTAACGCGCTCCTCACTCACCGGCATCGAGACTCTGGTACATCTCTTTAGGCATTAAGCCAACAGCGAGCAAGACGGCTCGTGCGAACCCATTCAGGAAACTTCGATGGACTGCCCTAGATGCAACGGCCTGCTGGTGTCAGAGCGCCACTCCGATTTCTTTCTCATCTTCCATGTGTGGCGTTGCTACAACTGCGGCGCCATGATCGATCGCACGATATCCAAAAATCGACAGGACAGCTTGTTGGGGCAGACCGCATCGCCGAAACAGCTCAGCCGCCGCTGGGTGCGCCGGCCGCCTCTTCCGGTTTCGCGTTGATCGGGATTTCAATACGGATGTGCTGACTACGCTTCTCGAAATCCTCGCGAGGTTTCTTTAGAGTTGTCCGGGTCCGGGAGGGTTCGGGCGTGCAGGTCGGAACGGCGGCGCGCTCGGCTCTTAGTGGGCTAACTCGTACCGTACCACGCTCAAAAGTTTTTCGATGGTGAAGGGTTTTTGCAAGGTCTGCCGTGCGCCAAGAAGCTTGGCCGTATTGAGGTAATGTCCTTGCTCCCTACACCCGGACATCGCAATGACTTTGACATTTAAAAACTCGTGGACGAGGTCAAGAATGACATCGAGGCCGCTGAGTTCGGGCAAGAGTATATCGGTGATGATTAAATCGGTCGGGTTCTGGCGGTACAGCGTTAACCCGATGCGTCCGTCTTGCGCTTCCACGACTTCATGGCCGACCGACTCCAGCGCAAGGCGGAGCAGGGTGCGGATCGGCGGCTCATCGTCAATGATCAGGATTCTAGCCATATGTGTTGTCTTCAACTAAGCGTAGGGACGACTCGATTACATAACCAACCGAAAGAAGAAACACAAAAGAAATCGCAAAGAGCGGAGTGCCTGATGCGCAATAGGCCAATAAGCAGTGGCGTGTTCAGGAAAATTGGATAGGGCAAGCCGGTCAGCGGGGCGCAGGCACCACTGCGATGATGCGTAGTGGTCCTCCGCTGCCACCTGCAATCTTCATCGGCAGGGCGACGATATCGAACCCTCGTTCCGGGAGGACACTCAAGTCGGCTAGATTTTCGAAAGTCGGCACGTTATGGGAGAGCAGCACCCGGTGAGTCTCATAGCCCGTGGACTGCCCATAATCGATTGAGGCGGTGTCGATGCCTACCGCCTTCACCGCTCGCTCCCGCACCAGCCAGGCTGCTGCGTCAGGATGCAGACCTGGAAAGTGCAGCTCTCGCACGGCTTCCGGTCCCCTCAGTTCCGTTCCTAAATAGGATCGCCGTGACGGCCAGAATCGGCCAAAGCCGGTGTCTAACAAGATGATCATCTTTTCCGGAATGCGACCATGTGCCGCTTCCCATTCTTCAAAATCCTGAACCGCAATGAGATAGTCCCGGTTACGGGCACAGCGGGCTGCTACATTAATCCG
Source organism: uncultured bacterium (assembly GCA_965285945.1). Taxonomy (GTDB): domain Bacteria; phylum Nitrospirota; class Nitrospiria; order Nitrospirales; family Nitrospiraceae; genus Nitrospira_D. The sequence goes on from CBDIWP010000047.1 coordinate 3,744, forward strand.
GATCGCCGCGCCCACTAATCGATCGAGCGGGACTTTATCCAGGGTCTGGGCGCCTTTGATGAAATGGATCGGCGCATCCATGTGGGTGCCCCCGTGTTCCGGCATCTCGAGACGATTGGAAGCGTAGTAGTAGCCGTGTGCCGTCTCGCCCTCCCGCTCCATTATCAGGCGGAAGTCATGTTCGGTCGGCCAGACGATGGTGTTGCTGTCGAAGGCATGGGAGAGATCGATAAGCTGAGATTGCTTCCAGGCCAGATGACCCGGAGCAGCCAGGCATCCGGTATTCCCTAGCAGGGAGAGTAGCAGCAGACCCCAAGCCGGGAGAAACCGGCATGGATAGGAAGGACGAGGCGTAAACTTTCTTAACATGGGAACATTCTCTCTGCGAAGGAATAAGAGCTTCTAGCAGACAGAACCGTCATGAGTAAGCGGGCGATAGCCGATGAGGCGGCTTGGTGGCTGTGTCGATCACGATGCACCCTCAAGGGAGGAAAAGAAGGCCAGCTATATTCTGACAGAGATAAAAGCACAAACATTTTATAGAGTGGTTGGTGTGACGACAAGATCTAAAGTTGCGGTCAGAATCTTCATTGCATCTCAGTTGGGCGGCCGCTAAATTAAAAATAGCCGTCTAACAAAGGAGCAAATAATGCGCACACCAGATTTGCGAAAAGCCCTCGAAGCGTTTTCCACCATTATGGCCGAAAAGAAAAATATGTCGGAGAAAGAACGGGAAGTGATTGGCAAAGTGAATCGCGCGATTGAGACGATGGGATATCAGATTGTTCCGGCAAACGGGCGGTCGATTGGCAAACGAAGAGGGCGTCCGATCGGCTCCCGCAATAAACCCAAGCCGTCGATGCATTCGGTCGGCATGACGGGCGAAGCAAAACGCCGGCCCGGCCGCCCGAAGCTTAAGAAAGTGGCGTAACAGGCCTGGTGATGCAACGATGATGTTCCGGTTAAGTCACTCACCGGGAATAGGACTCGGTTTGTTATTCGTGCTTAAAGCCGTGTGGTTCGTGAAGGTCGGGCATCGATGTGTCGAATCAGTGCCCTAAATGGTACCGGACTACTTCAAATAATCGTTCTATGCTCAATGGCTTTTGAAGCGTCGCGCAAGCGCCCAGTTGTTTGGCGAACGCTAGATTATCCGGTTCTCCGGATATGGCGATCACCTTGACGTTGGAATAGTGGCGCATCAGTTCTAATATCATTTCCAATCCATTCATCTCCGGCATGGTAATGTCGGTGATGATTAAATCAGGTAGCCGCTCGCGATACATCGCCAATCCCTGACGGCCGGTCACCGCCTCAACGACTTCATATCCTTCGCCTTCCAGCGCGATACGAAGCAGCATGCGGACTGAATTTTCATCATCGATGAGAAGTATGGTCGGCATGTTATGACGTTCCAGAATGCAAAGGGAGGTATTCCCAACCGAGGTCTCGTCGTCTCGGGTTCTGGACATCTTCAGGGCCCCCGGAAGTCATACCCATCTCCGTACCTCCCTCTGTTGGCAGCTGAGGTGCCGCC
>CBDIWP010000048.1:0-3615 GCA_965285945.1 uncultured bacterium
GCCATGTGGCGGCATTGCCGGGATGGGCCGGCTTTATCAAGTGGCGCGCCGAACAAACAGACTATCCGTGGCAGGAGGCCTATCGCATCGACTTGGTCAAATACCTTGCCGTGCGGTTGTTCTACGAGCGTGAATGGGTGGAAGCCGCCTGCCAGAAGATCTTGGGCTGCTCAGGGGATCTCACGGCGATTCACGCCTACGGGGAGCAGTTTCCTCATGCCATCTGGGTCCGCCGTGCGCTCCTCCAGGGCCAGCTTCCGAAGCAAGCGGCGTTGGAAGCCGCGCGTCTCGGTAGGTGGTGGCGATCGCCGGATGCCCTGGCCTGGGAAAGACTGGGTCGACGGTGGTACGGCGAGCACCGGTTGATGGGCCGACAGCACGTCCCCGCCGATAAGGCCCTCCTCTTGGTTCGGCTCGCCACGGCGCTCAACGTTCCAAGGGAACTGATTTCCTCGACAGCGCCGAGTGATGTGCAGACGCTGATAGGCTGGCTTCGTGCTGTTCCCGAACCGCAGCACGGCCCGATTTGGCTTGCGGCACAGGAACTCGCGCATCAGCGCACCATCGTGCAGCAACTCACCGCGTCCCAGTCTCACGACGGCGGCCAACAGGGAGATGACCGACCCCCCGTGCGCCAGCTGGCACAATTTGCCTTTTGCATCGATGTGCGCTCCGAAATCTTTCGCCGGCATCTGGAACAGCGCGGCGGTTATGACACCTATGGCTTTGCCGGATTTTTCGGGTTGCCCGTGGCCTACCGTGCCTTAGGCGCGGACAGCTCGATGGATCTGTGTCCGGTGCTGCTCAAGGCGAAGCACATCATTCGAGAAATTCCCAGGACCTATCAGGGTGAGGCCGCACTGCGGCATAAATCGAGCGTGCGCATGGTCAAGGCGGGGCATGGATTGTTCCAGGACCTGAAGCACAACGTGATCACGCCCTATGTGATGGTCGAAGCCATTGGGTGGTTCTTCGCAGTGCCCCTGCTCGGCAAAACCCTGTTTCCTCGTGGGTACCACCGCCTGACCACCCGGTTGCAGCACAAGTTGATCCCGACCGTGGCGACCACCTTGACGGTGGACAAGCTGCCGACCACCGAAGCGGAAGAGATGGTCGCAGTTGAGCAACGGATGCAGATTGCTCGCTGGCTGCGCCTGCGCTTCCAGATCTCAGGCAGCCCGCTATCGGCTGACCGGCTCGAGGCCATCCGGCGCCAAGCCTTGGGCATAGACCATGAGTGGATCTCTGCACCCGGCACTCTTGGCTGGCTTCTCGGTCTTTCGACGACTGAAGAGCACACCTCGCTTGAGCAACTCCGCAAGGACTGCCGCATCACGCCGCGGGGCACCGCGGCCCGCCTCAATCGGATCACCCAAACCGGGTTCACGCTCAGCGAGCAGGCCTACTATGTGGAGACCTCCCTTCGGCTTATGGGCATGACGGAGTCCTGGTCGCGCCTCGTCATCCTCTGCGGCCATGGCAGCACCTCGGAAAATAATCCCTATGAATCAGCCCTGGACTGCGGCGCCTGCGGAGGGAGTCACGGGCTTCCCAACGCACGGGCGTTCGCCATGATCGCCAATCGGCCGCAGGTGCGCGACCTGCTGGCGAAGCGAGGTCTGGTGATTCCGTCGGACACCCATTTTCTGGCCGCCCTGCACGATACCACGACGGATCGGGTCCGCATTGCCGATCTCGAAGATGTGCCGCCGACCCATCGCAAGGAACTGGCCCGGGTCTTGGAAGACGTGCATGAAACCGGGTCTCTGGCAGCCGGTGAACGCGGGGTCGCGCTGACGGCCGTGGCTGGCGGGAACCACCGGCCCGCTTCGCTCAAGAAGGTGCAGCTCCGCAGCACGGATTGGGCCCAGGTGCGTCCCGAATGGGGTTTGGCGAGAAACAGTGTGTTCATTATCGCAAGGCGCCGGTTGACGCAAGGGATTGATCTTCAAGGACGCGCCTTCCTCCACTCCTACGATTATCGTCCGGATCGAGATGGGAAGCTCCTGGAGATCATCATGACGGCGCCGCTGATCGTGGCGCAGTGGATCAATATGGAATATTACTTCTCCACGGTGGCGCCCGACGTCTATGGCAGCGGCAGCAAGGTCTATCACAATGTGACGGGTCGTCTGGGCGTGATGACGGGCGGACAGAGCGATCTCCGGATGGGGCTGCCCGTCCAGACCGTCATGAAAGGCGACCGGCCGTATCACGAACCCCTCCGCCTGACCGTTGTCATCGAAGCCCCGCGTGACCGGATCATGGCCATTATCACTCGCCAGGCATTGCTCACACGCTTGTTTAATAATCAGTGGCTCCACCTGATCGCCTATGAGCCGTTGGAGCAGCGTTCTTACCGCTACCTGAGCGCCGGAGGCTGGGAAGTGATGACGGAGACGCCCGACAGTCTCACCGGGGTGCCCGGCGCCCGCCTCCAGGGGCTGCTCAAAAGCGCCTCGGGCATGTAGCCGACGGGATTGCCGACAGGATGTCTGTCATACCGGCAGTCCGGAAAGGCGGCGAGCTGAGCATCTATGCCGAAGACAAAGGAAGGAGACACAATGGGTGATCGCAGGCAGGCATGCGCGGTGAGTCGGTCGCTGAGAGTGTTGCAGAGGCTCTCGGCCTTCACCCTGCTTACCGCGCTCGGATTGACGGGAGTGCCCCAGGCCATCGCGTCCGCACCACAGGTGACACTCCAACGAGACACTGCCCCGCCAGGGGCGACGGTCGTGCTGACCGGCAAGGGCCTGGGAGAGTTCAAGTCCGTCCGGTTCAATCGGGTGACCTTTGCAGGCCGCCCCGCATTAATCCAGCGATGGGAGTCCGATCGGATCGAGGTCAAAGTGCCCTCAAAAGCGACCACCGGACCAGTTCAAGTCGGGATCGGGAGGAAACTTCTGGCCGCGGGCACCCTGACCGTCGTGGAACCGACCATTGATTCGATCACACCGACTGAAGCGGAGCGCGGGACTCTACTGACGATCAGCGGCCGCCATTTCGGCGTGACGGCCGGCGGTCGCGATCCCAACACCATGTTTGGAGTGAATGACGTGATGATCGGTGACGCGGTCGTGCGCGCGCAGCGCTGGACAGACACGTCCATCGAGGTGCCCATTCCGGCCCATGCGGTCAGCGGCGACGTCGTCGTGCGGCTGGCGTCCTTCGATCCCCTGCCCGACGGCTCCTGTTGCGCCCCAGTTGAGTATGTCGTCAGCAATGCCCGGCCGCTGTCCTTGATTCCATCCATTCGGGCCGATCCCTTGAACGGACCGGTCGGAACCAAAGTCGTCTTGTTCGGTCAAGGGTTTGGTCCCGCCAGAGGACCGGCCGACGCCGTGCTGATCGGCGGTGAACCGGCCACGATTGCGCAATGGAATGACGACGTGATCGTCGCGCATGTGCCGCTGGGAGCGCAGACCGGTCCGCTGGTGTTGAAGAGTCAGGGGCGCGTGCGCAAGGTCGGCGAGTTCACTGTGCATGTCCCCAAGGCCACGGCGATCAGTCCGGTGAGCGCGCCGCTCGGGACCTTGCTCCGCATCAATGGTCAACACTTCGGGTTCTATTCGGAAAGTGGCTCGACGCCCTATAGCTTCATGGACTTCAACCGGG
>CBDIWP010000049.1:0-68007 GCA_965285945.1 uncultured bacterium
TCCTAAGACCGCTTGGCCTCCGACTTCGGCTCACCTCCCCGGCCCCTGGAGACGCCGATGATCCGCCTCCTCGTCCGCCTCGCCGTGCTGCCCGTCCGCCTCGCCGCGTTCGCGCTGCGGGTGGCCGTCACGCCGCTGCGGCTGATCCGGGGGCGGCGGCCGCGCGTGCGGCTCCCGCGCCTGCGCCTCCTGCGCTGATCCGCGCTGCTACTCCCGCTGGGCGAGCTGGGCGAGCACCCACCGGAGGAACCGGAACGGGTGCTCGGCCTCCTGCGGCAGGAACCGGACCTCGAGCTGCCGCACGCCCGCCTTCTCCCCGAGCGCCCACCGCTTCGGCGAGGCCGTGACCAGCCCGCGTAGGCGCTCCTCGCGGATGCGCGTGCGCGGGTGGAGCTCGAGGACGGCGCGGACCTTGAGCCAGTTGCAGCGCTGGATGCCCAGATCGCGGCACAGGATCTTCGTGCGCGCGAGACCGGCGAGGTTGACCACCTCGGGCGGCAGGTCGCCGAACCGGGCCTCCATCTCCGAGACCCAGTCGTCGACCTCGCCCTCGGTCACGGCGGTCGAGAGCGCGCGGTAGCGCTGCAGCCGCTCCTGCACGTCCGGGAAGAACGACTCCGGCAGGAACGCCTTCACCGGCACCTCGATCTCCGGATCGAGCCGCTGGCGGTCGAGGTCGCCGCGGGCCTCGTGCACGGCCTCCTCGAGGAGCTCGAGCCAGGTCTCGTAGCCGACGGCGTCGATGTTCCCCGACTGCGCGTCGCCGAGGAGGTTGCCGGCGCCGCGCATCTCGAGGTCGGCCATCGCGATGCGGAACCCCGCGCCCAGATCGGCGTTCTCGACGAGCGTGCGCACCCGCCGCTTGGCGTCGGAAGTCATCTCCTCGGGGACGAGGAGCAGGCAGTTGGCCCGCGCGGAGCCGCGCCCCACGCGACCGCGGAGCTGGTAGAGCTGCGCGAGCCCGAACCGATCGGCGCGGTTGACGATCATCGTGTTGACGTTCGGCAGGTCGACGCCGCTCTCGATGATCGCGCTCGACACGAGAACGTCCGTGCGCTTGTCGATGAAGTCGATCAGCACGTCCTCGAGCTGCTCCGCCTCCATCTGCCCGTGCGCCACCGCGAACTTCGCCTCGGGGACGAGCTCGTGCAGGTGCGCCGCGATCTCCTCGATGTCCTCGACGCGGTTGTGCACGAAGAACACCTGCCCCTTGCGCTCGAGCTCGTGGTGGATCGCCTCGCGCACGCGGGCGTGACCGCGGCCGCTGTTCACCTGGTCGATCGTCGACTCGGCGAAGCCCGAGAACGGCACGAGCGTGGTGCGCACCGACAGCCGGTCCCGCGGGGGCGTGGCCATCACGCTCATCTCCCGCATGCCGGACAGGCCCATCTGCAGCGTGCGCGGGATCGGGGTCGCCGACATCGACAGCACGTCGACCTCGGCGCGCAGCTTCTTCAGCCGCTCCTTCTGCTTGACGCCGAAGCGGTGCTCCTCGTCCACGACGATCAGCCCGAGGTCGCGGAAGCGCACGCCGCGCCCGAGCAGCCGGGTCGTCCCGACGACGACGTCGAGCTTGCCCTCGCGCAGGCCCTCGAGGATCTCCCGCTCCTCGGCGCCGGTCCGGAAGCGCGACAGCATGTCGATCCGCACCGGCAGCCCAGCGAACCGCTCCCGGAACGTCTGGAGGTGCTGGAACGCGAGCACCGTCGTGGGGCACAGCACCGCGACCTGCCGCCCCGCCTCGACCGCGCGCATCGTCGCGCGCATCGCCACCTCGGTCTTGCCGTAGCCGACGTCGCCGCACACGAGGCGGTCCATCGGCTTGGCCGATTCCATATCCCGCACGATGTCGTGAATGGCGTTCAACTGATCGGGCGTTTCCTCATATTCGAAGGCCGCTTCAAATTCATGGTAGAGCGTGCTGGCTGCGCCGTAGGAGTTTCGTTTCACCAGTTCCCGATTGGCATAGAGTTCGATGAGTTCCTGGGCCATCTCCTCGATGTCCTTCTTGACGCGCGCCGTCGTTTTCGCCCAGCTCGTGCCGCCCAGCCGGTCCAGCCGCGGGACGTGACTTTCCGCGCCGCTGTAACGCTGGACCTGATTGAGCCGGTCCAGCGGCACGTACAGCGTGTCGCCGCCCGCAAATTCGAGGATGAGGAAATCGCTCTCGAAGTCCTGGACCGCCAGCCGCTTGAGCCCCCGGTACTTCGCGATCCCGTGTTGTACGTGGACCACATAGTCGCCGACATTCAGGTCTTCCAGCGAGGACAGGAAGGTCGCCGTTTTGCTCTTGGCCGGCGGTTTATGGCGCGCGCCTTTGGCGAAGAGTTCTTCCTCCGTGAGGAGAGCCAGGCGCAGATCGCTCGAGAGGAAGCCCGCCGAGAGATCGCCATGGACGACATACAAGGGTTGTTTCCCGCCGGAGCGGCGGGACCAGGCCGAAGGCCGCCATTCGTCCGCGGGCAGATCATGCTCGCGCAGGAGCGCCAGCAGACGTTCAACTTGCCCGCGGCTCCGCGCCACCAGCACGACCCGCTGCTCCTCGCGCAGCCGTTCGAGGATGCCGAGGGTTTGGGCAAAGGGGGTGCCTCTAGTGCCCAGCCCCACGCTCGCCGGCGTCTGACCCGAAAATGGCACGATCGGGGCCCAGGTGGCATCGGGAGCCGTCAACGGTTCCAAGGCCAGCATCGGATAGGTTCGTGCTTTCTCCTGCAGCTGGTCCCAGGTCATGAAAAGCCGCTCGGGTGACGGGTAGGGAGTAGCGGCATTGCGGTCGACATGCCGTAGGTAGCCGTCGTCGATTCTTTCCCAGGCGCGTGCCGAGGTCTCCTTCAAGACCGCCGGTTGATCGAGTGCCAGGCAAGGAGCCGCCGTGAGGTAGTCGAACAAGGTGTCCATTTCCGGATACACATCCGGCGCACGCCATTCGGCGTCCGGGGGAATCATGCTTGCGGCTTCGGCGGCCTCCGGCGGGCGGAGAAATTCCCTCGCGGGAAAGACCCAGCCTTCAGCCATTTTTTTAATGGAGGTTTGAGTGGACACATCGAAGAGGCGGACAGACTCGACCGTGTCGCCGAGAAATTCCACGCGCAGCGGATCGGCATAGGCGGTGGAAAAGATGTCCATGATGCCGCCGCGAAGACTGAACTCGCCGGGGATTTCGACCACCGAGACCCGCCGGTAGCCGAGGCGCAGGAGACCGCTGATGAGCGGTTCGCGCTCAAAGTCTGCGCCGGTTTGGAAGCGCAGGACTGCCTGTTCAAAGGTCTTCAGCGGCATCAGGCGATGCATGGCGGCGGCGACCGACGTAACGAGAAACCGCGGAGGGGCCGTGCGTAGGCGATGGAGCGTCGCCATGCGCCGGGCAATCAATCCCACGTGCGGCGCCGTGGCTTCGTAGGGCAGCGTTTCCCACTCCGGGAACCAGGCGACCGCCTCGACCGGAAGGCCCATGAGCTCCTGGAAAAAACGAAGATCGTTGAAGAGCCGTTCGGCCGATTCGTCGGTGGGCGTCAGGACGACCCAGTCCCGAGGCGCGCCGGACTCTTGCCGGTCTTCTTGGGCCAGCAAGGCCAGGGCCAATGCCGGCGTCGATCCATGCAAGCCCACCAGGCAGGCTCGCGCCCGCGCGTCGCGCAATGCCGCACGAAGCGGCGTCAGCCAGGGCGCCGAGTGATCTGTTGACTCAGACACGGATCACGCTGGGGTTGAACGGATGCGTTGAAGCAAGGCTGTGGTGGACAGGCCCGGCACGAGCGGGATGGTGGTGACGAGGCCGCCCCGCGCTTCGACGAGGTCGCGGCCGATAATCTTCTCCAAAGGCCAGTCTCCTCCCTTCACGAGCACATCAGGTTGTAGGGCGGCGATCAGCCGACCGGGGTCCGATTCGGAAAAGACGACGACGTGATCGACACACCGCAGGGCGGCGACTACTTCCGCCCGTTGCGATTCGGGAACAATCGGCCGGTCAGCGGCCTTGTCCAGACTTCGGACAGAGGCATCCGAGTTTACCGCGACGACCAACAGGTCGCCCAGCGATTTGGCCGCTTGCAGATAGCGCGTGTGCCCGACATGCATGAGATCGAAGCACCCGTTGGTAAACACGATCCGCTGTCCCTGTGCGCGAGCCTGCGCCAGCACGTCGATCAGATCTTTTTCTGCCAGGACCGGCCCTCTCATGGTGTCCATCATACCTGGCGGGGGATTGCGATGGGAAGGGAAGAGTCACGGAGGGCCCGATGCTCTCTCAAGTCGAGAAAATAGCGGACCGATACAGGATAACGGATCGTGGGGCAGTGTTCGTCGCACACGAATCAGGTGCATGGATCCATCGGCACGACGCAATATGACCATTCTCACAGCGCCGGCCCCCTCTACTGGAGGCGGTTCCCGGCCACGGACCGCTCGCCGCCAGCTGGTGTGGATTGGACTCATCACGGCGGTCCTGATGTCGGCCGGATGGATGGGATTGCTCATCCTCGAGCGCCGGCTGATCGCGGCTTCGGGAGACGCCGTTGCCACGGTGGCGGCGGCCGTCGCGTCGAACATCGACCTGCTGCTGGCCCAACGCTATCGGGAGATGCAGACGATGGCGGCCCTGGTCGGCGCCTCATCGCTCCGGCCGGCGGCAGCCATGGACGTGATGCGGCGGACGCAGCCAGCATACCTGTGGATCGGACTGGTGGATCACACAGGCCGTGTGTCTGACGCCACCGACCCATCGACAGTGGGACAGGACGTCCGTCAACGCGAGTGGTATCTCGCCGCACAAGGCCCTGCGGGGGGCTATGTCGGCGACGCGACATCCGATCAGCTGACGCAGGGATTCGAGGGCATCGCATTCTCGGCCGCCGTGGCGCCGCAACGTCATGCGGGAAGCGGCGTGCCCATGGGCGTGCTGTCGACCCGGATGGGATTTCAAACCGTCGAAGGACTGATTATCGAGACCCTTCAGGACTTCCAGCGCCGGGGCGGCATGCGTCACGAGGTGGAATATCAGATTGTGCGCCGGGACGGCTCCGTCTTCATCGATTCGGATCTGGAACACAAAGGAAATGTGAACCTGACGCGGCTCGGGCTGCCGTCGCTCCGGCTCGCTGCTTCCGGCATGGCCGGTTTCGTGGAAGAAGACCAGCTCCGCCGTCGCCGGGGCGTGGTGACGGGCTATGCGCGCACCCTTGCGCAGGGGCGGGAAGCAGGTCTGGGCTGGACGGTCCTGATCCGGGTCGACCGTGAGGAAATGCTCGCGCCGATTACCACGCTCATCCGGACGGTGGCGGGCGCCGCGGTATTGCTGGCCGGGCCGTTGATCGGACTGTTGTTGCGCGCGACGCACAAGGCGCACATACAGTGGCGGGATGCGGAGGATGAACGCGGTCGGTCCCGCCGCAATGAACGCCGCCTCCAGACCATCCTGGAGGTCGATCCGGAAGGCATGGTTGTGTTGGGGGGCGATCGCCGTATTGTGCAGGTCAACCCTGCCGGCTGTGCACTCCTTGCGGCGGCTTTTCCGGAAGAGGTCCTGGGGCAAGATCTCCTGACGTTTGTCCATCCGGATGACCGCCATGGGTTCGCACGGGTGCAGCAGGTTGCCTTGCAAGGCCGCAGCGCCGTCGCCAAGGGACGGCTGATCGGTCTCTCCGGGCAGGTCCGGTGGGTCGAGATGATTTCCGTCTTGCTGCCGGATGAGGCCGACACGGAACCTTCCGTCCTCGGGGTCGTTCGGGACGTCACGGAACAGCGGCGCAGCGACCGGCGGCAAGCGCTGCAACATGCGGTCGCCAACGTGCTGGCCGAATCCACCTCCGTTGAGCAAGCGCTGCCGGAACTGCTGCGGGTTGTCACCACGGTGCTCGAGGGCCAGGTCGGGCTCTTCTGGCTGGTGCAGGAAGATCAGTCAGCCGTCCGTTGCCTGCATGACTGGTTTTCCGCGGGCGCGACGGTGGACGAGTTCGTCGAGGCCAGCCGCCGGGAACGCTTCTCCTCAGGCCGGGGGCTTCCCGGTCGCTGTTGGGCTCGGGGCGAGCCGCTGTGGATGGACGATGCCTTCAAGGAATCCGACTTTTCCCGTGGACCGGCCGCGGCGATGAACGGCTTGCATACCGGCAGTGCGTTTCCCATTTGGTTACGGGCCAGCGTCTACGGGGTGATGGAATGTTTCAGTCGCGATGTGCAGGCGGCGGACCCCGATCTCCTGCGCACGTTGGGCATCATCGGAAGCCAAATCGGCTTGTTCATCGAACGCACGGAGGTGGAGGCCGCCCTTCGCGAAAACGAGAGCCGGACCAGGCTGATCATCGACACAGCGCTGGACGCCGTCATTACCATGGACAGCGCGGGAGTCATTACGGAATGGAACGCGCAGGCGGAACAGATGTTCGGCTGGTCGTCGCATGAAGTCATCGGCCGCGATCTCACCGAGACGATCATCCCGCCCGCTCTGCAGGAGGCCCACCGTCAGGGCTTGACGCGGTATCTCCATACCGGTCCCCGCCCCATCCAGGCAGGATTAGTCGAATGGACGGCCCGGCACCGCGGCGGACAGGAATTCCCGGTCGAACTATCGATTGCGCCGCTCCAATTGGACGGCGCCGTTATCTTCAGTGCCTTCATCCGGAACATCGCGTCCCGAAAAGAGGCGGAGCGGTCATTGACCTCCTATGCCCAGCAATTGGAGCAGAGCAATCGGGAACTCGACGTCGCCTTGGCGCAAGCGCAAGCCGCGACGGAGGCCAAGTCGTCGTTCCTGGCGACCATGAGCCATGAAATCCGGACGCCGATGAACGGCATCATCGGCATGACAGGCCTCTTGCTCGATACGGATCTGACGCCGGAGCAACGCGAATACGGCCAAACGGTGCGCCAGTGCGGCGATCATCTCTTGATGCTGATCAACGACATTTTGGATTTCTCCAAAATCGAAGCCGGCAAGCTCACCCTCGAACACATTCCGTTCGAGCCTCGCCTGGCCATTGAGGAGTCCCTGAAGATATTGGCTGAACGGGCCTCGTCCAAGGGCCTCAACCTGGCTTCGTTGTTTCATGCGGACGTTCCACGAACCCTGACGGGGGATCCGGGACGGCTCCGCCAAATCATCATGAACCTCGTGGGCAACGCCATTAAGTTCACGGAAGAGGGAGAAGTGGTGATTCAGGTTGCGCTCGAGGCGCAGACCGAACGGGATGCCACCATCCGCATCACCGTGTCCGACAGCGGCATCGGCATTGCGGAGGACGTGCAGCAGCGATTGTTCCAATCTTTCAGTCAGGCCGACGCCTCGACCACCAGGAAGTATGGCGGCACGGGACTCGGCTTGGCCATTTGCAAACGATTGGTGGAACTGATGCAGGGCTCCATCGGGGTGACGAGCCGGCCCGGGGAAGGCAGCTGCTTTTGGTTCACGGTCTGCCTCGGCAAAGCGGCGGAGGCGCCATCCCCCGCGGCCTCTTCCCGTGGGGCGCTGGTCGGCGTACGGGTCTTGATCATCGACGATAAAGTGACGAACCGGTCGGTCCTGGAACAGCTCACCAGACGATGGGGCATGGAACCGATGCTCATTGACGGAGGGGCGTCTTTGCGAGGGATGCTGGATGCCCATGCCGGGACGCCGCCCTATGATGTGGCGCTCTTGGATGTCGATATGGAAACGGACGATGCCCTGGAGCTGGCAAAGGCGCTCAAATGCCGACCGAATTGGGCCGCCATCCCGGTGGTGCTGCTGACGTCCGTCGGCCGGCGCGGAGACGCCGGCACGGCAAGACAAGCGGGATTGTCCGCCTACCTGACCAAACCGATCCGGGAAGCGCAACTCTACGACGGCCTCATGGCCGTGATGCAGGCGCCGCGGCCGGGCCCGGTGACGGCGCCTGCATTGGTCACCCGCCATACCGTGGCGGAAGCCCAGGCCAATGCGGGCCGCCGGATCCTGCTGGCGGAAGACAATCTCATCAATCAAAAAGTCGCCGTGCGGCTCTTCGAACGATTGGGGTATCGCGTGGATGTCGTCGCATCCGGCCTGGAAGCCGTGGAAGCCTTACGGCGTGTGGATTACGGCCTCGTGTTCATGGATTGTCAGATGCCGCACATGGATGGGTTTCAGGCGACGATGGCCATTCGAACCAGCGAAGCGGGCGGGCGGCACACGCCGATCGTGGCCATGACGGCCAATGCCATGCAGGGCGACCGGGCGCGGTGTCTCGCTGCGGGGATGGAGGACTATGTGTCCAAGCCGATAACACAAGAAGCCGTCATGGGAATCCTGCAGCGCCTGCTTCCGATACCGGCGGACAGCATTCCCTCAAACGGCACTGGGGCGCCCGCTCTGAGGCCGTCCATCGACTGGCTGATTTTCAATGAGTTGCGGGAACTGGCCGGTGCGGAGGCCCCCGATTTTCTGACGACGCTGGTCGGGCATTTTTTACAAGATACGCCGGCCTCGTTGACGGGGATGGAGCGCGCCCTCGAGACTCACAACTTGGCCGAACTGGCCCGCCTCGCTCACCGACTGAAAGGCAGCGCCGGACACTTAGGAGCGCTCCGCATGACCCATTGCTGCGAGCAGATTCAAGCGGTGGTCAAAGAGACGCAGACGGCCGAGGCCTGCGCCCCTTGGATCCAGGAACTGAAGACGGATTTTGTGCAGGTCCAGGCATCCCTCGCCAAGGAATTCGGCCAAGTGTGGCCGGCTACCAGGTGAGGGTCAACTGAAGGGGCCAGGGGGAAGGCGAGAGGCCCGCCTTTGGACCGGGCCCCGGATCAGGAGCCGGCGTGGTCAGCTCTTGGAGACGTCCGCTGCATTGGCCGCAATGGTGGCGTTTGGGTTCAATGGTCTTTCGGTGACGCCGGTAGATGCGTCCGCAGTCCCGGCAGCGCCAGGCGAATCGGGACAAGGCCAGGACTTCCTTATGCAACGAGTGGTAGGTCGTGACCGCGACCATGCCGGAGCGATTCATCTCTGCCATCTTCCGCAGGAAATCGAGCCGGTGATTGGGCCGCCGCCTGAGGACGTCGAATTGCCATTGATGGATCATTTCGTGAGCCAGCGTATTCAGCAGCTCTTGCTGCACATGAGGTGTCCGTGTGGCAAGGCGCTCGAGCAGCGGCAGGGACAGGCGAATTTCGCGCTGCGGACCCGGTCCGTCGGCCGGCATGCGGGGACCCCGGCGACTGACGAACATGCCCACCGAGGCCGTCAGGCGACGGCTCCAGAGAATCTCAATCGGCGGCAACATCCCGCTAAAATATCGCCCGTTCAGTTCGCGCCAGCGGGCCTGTAACTCCTCGTGTGACGGCATCACCATGATCGGTACCGGTGCGTGGATTTATGAGAGTTCTTCTGTGACGGCGGCAGCCAGCAGCGGCAGCATAATTTCGTGGTGGCCGATCAAGGAGTAGCCCTTGCCGCCTTTTTGCGTGGGTCGCCGGACCACATTGGTCTGCGTGCGGTAGTGCGTGAGAAAATCCAGATTCACGGTCGTAATGTTGGAAAGCGGATGGCCAAGGTTCCGTCCGAGCGAGACGGTTTTGAGGAAGACTTCCGGCAGAATCACGGCGGAGCCGATATTGAGATAGACGCCGCCTTCCATGCCGGCCACGACGGCGGCCAGACGGCGGAAATCGAAGAGCGAGGTGGCGCCGATCGCCGCCCCATCCGCTGACGGATGCATGTGAATAATATCCGTGCCGACGGCCACATGGACCGTCACCGGCAGCCCGAGCCGGGCCCCGGTGGCCAGAATGCTCGTCGCGCGATGGGGAAACTGGCCCTTGTACCGATTGATGTAGTGCCCGACCGCTTCGCCGAGTCCGGTTCTCTCGCGGGCCCCTTCACGAATCGCGGCGTTCAGAATCCGCCCCGTTTCCTCCGCCATGCCGAAGCGGCCTGCGTCGATTTCGGCATCGACTTCTTCGGAGGTGTGCCCCATATACGCCAGTTCAAAGTCGTGGATGATGCCGGCGCCGTTCATGGCCACCGCCGTGACGATCCCTCGTTCCATCAAGTCGGTAATGACCGGCGCGAGTCCCACTTTAATGACATGGGCACCGATGCCGACGATCACGGGCCGTTTCTTTCGATGGGCCTGCGCGACGGCCTGCGCGACGGCCCGGAGCGTTTTCACGGCCAGGATGTCGGGGAGCGTGTCGACAAAGCGCGTGAACGAGCCGCCCGGCTGCCAAGGCCGCGCGAAGTCGGACACCTTGACTTTGCTCTGGCGTTTCTTCAGCGGATAGGTCTTGAGGTCCGACACATTGATCGGCGGAATCGGCGCGGGCGCAGGACGTTGCGGGGGAGTCCGATTAGGACGCGTGGCCAAGGAGCTGGTCCTCTGCAAGCTCGCACAACACGTGGCCGAGCGTGATGTGGCTTTCCTGAATCCGGGCCGTCACAGGGGAGGGCACGATAAACGGATATTCGACGAGCGCGGCGAGTTGACCTCCGGTTCCTCCTGTCCAGCCCACCGTGGTCAATCCACGTTCGCGGGCCGCGGCCACGCCCTTGAGCACATTGGGGGAATTGCCGCTGGTGCTGATGGCGATGGCGATATCGCCCTTCCGGCCATGGGCGCGGATCTGCCGGGCGAAGAGTTCGTCATATCCGTAATCGTTGGCAATGCACGTGATCGCGGCGATGTCGGTGGCCAGGGCGATGGCCGCCAACGGCATGCGTTCCCGCTTGTATCGTCCGACAAATTCGGCCGCAATATGGGCGGCATCCGTGGCGCTGCCCCCGTTGCCGAAGAGCAATACTTTATGCCCCTCGCGGAAGGCGGCCGCGAGGAGCGCCGCCACCTGGACGATGCGGTCGGCGTGCTCCCGCGCGAACTGTTGCTTTACGTTCGCGCTGTCCGCAAAGGCTCTGAGAACGACGTCTTTCATGGAGCGCGATTTTAGGTGAGCGTCGGCCACCTGTCAAACGAGCCGGAGTCCGGATCAGGATTTGCCGGGAGCCGGAGGGCTGGTCTGCCGGACCGCATTCATCGCCAGGGCGATCATGGATCCGACATCGGAGACGCTGGCCGGCAGGATGAGCGTATTGCTCGCCTTGGCCAGTTCGCCGAATTTCGTGATGTACTGTTCGGCGACGCGCAGCTGCACCGCTTCCTGGCCGCCCGGCATCTGAATCGTTTCGGCCACTCGGCGCAGTCCTTCGGCGGTCGCTTGCGCAATGGCTAAAATGGCCGCCGCCGCCCCTTCCGCTTCATTGATCTGCTGCTGCTTTTTCGCCTCGGAGGCCTTGATCACCTGCTGCTTTTCGCCCTCGGCCTGGTTGATCGCCGCATCGCGCTCGCCTTCCGACGTCAGGATGACCGCGCGTTTTTCCCGCTCGGCCCGCATCTGCTTTTCCATCGCGTTGAGCACATCTTTCGGCGGCGTGATGTTCTTGATCTCATAGCGCAGCACTTTGACGCCCCAGGGGTCGGAAGCCTTGTCGAGTTCGTTCACGACCTGGATATTGATGTTCGTCCGTTCTTCGAACGTGCGATCGAGTTCGATCTTCCCGATTTCGCTTCGCAGGGTGGTCTGCGCGAGCTGGATGAGGGCAAAATGATAATCACTGATGCCATACGAGGCGCGCTGGGGATGCAGGACTTTGAGGTACAAGATGCCGTCGACCGAGACCTGCACGTTATCGCGCGTGATGCAGACCTGCTCGGGAATGTCGATGGCCGTTTCCTTGAGCGAGTGCTTGTAGCGAATGCGATCGACAAACGGCAGGAGGATATGAAAACCGGCGTCCAGCGTTGCGGAATAGCGTCCCAGTCGCTCCACCACATAGGCGCTCTGTTGGGGGACCACGACGGCGGTCTTCGCGATGACGTAGATGACCAACAGCGCCAGAATCAACACGACGAGAAATCCGCCTGACATGCCTATCTCCTCCATGATGGTGTGATGCCTTTCAGCCGCGATTACTCGGGGGTGATCCAGAGTGTCAGCCCCTCGACGTGCGTCACTCTGGCCCGTTGTCCCTTGCCGAGCGGCGCCCTGCCGACGTTCTTGGCGGTCCAGGTGGTGCCGCGCAATTCGGCTTTGCCGGTTTGGCCGACCGGAAGCGGTTCAAGCGGAATCGCCAGCTCGCCCGCCATCGAATCAATGTCCGGCATTTCCGCCGCATGGGTGTGCATCATGGCGGCGAGTGGTCCACGGCCGAGTAGCAGGGCGCCGACCGCGATCCCGGAAAACAGCAGCCATTGCAGCCAGTCTGCCTCGATGACGTCCAGCCCCGCCAACGTGCCGACGATCAACGCCGACAAGCCTAAGAAGAGCATATAAAAGCCGCCGGGCGTCATCATCTCGGCCCCGAGCAGCAGCAGGCCCAGCAGCATCCAATACCACCAGATCATCGCGCACCTCGATGTCGTGTCTTGCTACGAAGGATCACAGGTGAAACCCGTAGCGAAGTCTAGGCGCCTCCACCCAGACGGTCAAGCGAAAGGCGAGGGCGAACATGAAATTGATCACCCACAGAGCCGATGATATAGTCCGCATATTATGGCACATGATCAATCGATGAAAGCCTTAGTTGTCGCGCTGACCGATAATGCGGCCGCCGCCGTGTACGTCATTAACCGGCTGCGGCCGGAAGCGCTCTGCTTCGTGTTGCCGGATACCGGGAAGCAGCTGGTGGAATCGGCGGTGCAGCCGAAGATCGAGCAGATGCCGCGGCGCTGGGACTGGGTGGTGCTGGAGAAAGTCGGCGAGTTCACGCACTGCTACGAGACGCTGGCCCGGTCGCTTCCCGATTTGCTGCGCACCTGGGAGGTGCAGCCCGGTGAATTGGTGCTGGATCTTACCGGCGCCACGCCGGCCATGGCCGGCGCCTTGACGACCGTGACCCTGCCGCTCAGTTCCCGCATCGTGTCGCTGGTTCCGGGAACCGGACAAGAGGGCGAGACGATCGAGGTGGAGGGGCACACGGTCGTTTGGACGCAAAGTAATCCTTGGGACGAGGCCGCCATCGCGTCCCGCCGCGAAGGCTTCGAGTTGTTCAACCGGGGCCTCTTTCCGGCTGCGGCTAAGCTGTTCCGCGACGTGGAAGTGCGGGTCAGCGGGGGCCAGAAGCCCCTCTATCGGGCGTTCGCGGATCTGGCTGACGGCTATGACTTCTGGGAACGTTTTCACTACCGCCAAGCGTGGGACAAACTGAAGACGGCCACCAAGGCCTTGGAGATGGCATCGCTCTGGGGCGGTCCGCCGGGACTGAAGGCGGTGCTGCCTCCTATCAAAGGCAACGCGGGTTTCCTGGAAAAATTGGTGCTCGATCCGGCCGACGTCAAAGAATCTCTGGCCCTGGACCTGCTGGCGCATGCCGCCAGACGCCTGCATGTCACACATGATCCGGAGGCGGCGATGGTCGCGCTGGTCCGTGCGCTGGAGGCCTTCGCGCAGCGTCAATTGTTCAAGGCGCATAAGCTCAAGAGCTGGGACGTCCGGCCGGAGCAACTTCCGCCCCAGCTCCAGGAAACCTGCCGCACGAGCTATCTGGAGGATATTGACGGCAAGTACAAGCTCCCGCTCCAAGCCCAGTTTCGCGCCCTCGCCGGCTTGGGCGATCAATTGGGTCAGGCATTCCTCCATGCATGGCCGACCATGAAACCATTATTGGATGCGGCGAACCACGCTGTCCTGGGTCATGGCTTTGAACCGATCAAAGCCGAACGGGTTCAGCAGCTGTATGACGTCACCCTCAAGCTCACCGGTGTGGCGGAGGCTTCCCTGCCCAGGTTCCCGGTGCTGAACCTTTAGGCGACCAGGCCGGTCATCCGCTCTCATGGACATCAAGATCTATTATGAAGACACGGACTGCGGCGGCGTAGTCTACTACGCCAACTATCTGAAGTATTTTGAGCGGGCCCGGACCGGGTATTTGGAAGCGCGCGGATTGTCGGTGGCGGGGCTGATGAAGGAAGGCACCGTGTTTGTGGTGGTCCATGCGGAGATCGCGTATCGGTCTCCGGCCCGCTACGGCGACACCCTCGCCATCGACACCGCCGTATCGGAGATCGGTCCTGCCTCGTTCACCTGTGCGCATGTCGTGAAAGACAAGGGCAGCGGGCGCGTGATCGTGGAGGGCTCCGCCCGGCTCGCCGCCACTGACGGAAATGGCAAGGTGAAACGCCTCGACAAGGCGGTCACCGCCGCGCTAGAGTCCGGTTCTTTTAAGGAGTCATGAGATGGATAAGATCGGAACCTGGCTCGCGATCACCGGCGTCGCCATCGGATTCATCGTGCTGGGCTGGTTGCTGTTTTCGGAGAATCCCTCGGATAAGAAAAAGAAGAAGTAATCTTCTATCTCGTCGTTCCGCTTCTGCTGTCAGATCGCAAGACGCCTTTAGAGCGGCCAGGAGGGCTCTTGGTCTACGAAGGAGGTTTTGCATAGCCTTCCTGGTTCAGAACCTCAGCCACATTTCTGCCATCGACAAAAACGTCGGCGACGGTGCGTCCATAGACGTCCTGTCCGTGCGGCACGATGCGGATGGAGCCGGCTGTGAGCAATTGCTCCAGCCGTTGCCGCGCCGCTTGCCCGCCCGGTTCATTCAGTTCCGGTGTATCGATGCCTCGGAGTCTGATGCGGTCCGCCCCCAGGCGGATCGTATCGCCGTCAATCGTGTAGATCGGTTGGCCGGCCGGCAGCCGTCTGCCGAACAGTCGTCCCTGAAAAGCCCGGGCGGCCTGTTTCTGATAGGGCGTGAGCTTGTAGTGGCCTTTCGGCAATCGATGAGGACGGCTGCCGGGCGGACGGGGCGGAGGCTGCCGGCGATACGGTTGGAGGGTCGTTGGCGGAGCGGTTTCAGTGATCGACGGAGGACGGCAGAGGTCGCAATGCTGTTGAATGGTTGATTCTCCGGCGGATGATGGGAGCCTGGAAGCGTCCACGCTTTCCCACCACAGGGCTGAGCTGCAGAAACAGATCAGGCTGCCGGCCATGAGGGAAGTTCGTGTGAGATGCATGGCAGTCGGTTAAGCATGCGTTGTGCCAGCGGGAGCCCGGTTGACAATGATGAAAATGGCGTGCTGGAATGGGCCCCTCACAAGTTGTCATCGAGCCAATCGTAGTACGTTACGGGGAGGCGGGTATCATGGAGATGTTTGGTCGAGTCGGACTGGTCGAAATCCCGATTCTGATCGCACCCGATCAGAAGGTGTGGATGGATCGGATGATAAAAGAAGGCAAGATCGCGATT
Organism: uncultured bacterium; assembly: GCA_965285945.1. GTDB lineage: Bacteria > Nitrospirota > Nitrospiria > Nitrospirales > Nitrospiraceae > Nitrospira_D. Next base: position 15,186 of record CBDIWP010000049.1, read on the forward strand.
CCGCCCGGCGGTACGCTGGAAAAGGGTTCGCTTTATTCCATGTTCATCCGCATGCTCTTGCACAATGCGATGGAGGAGCAGAAACGGCAGGAGGCGCTCGAGGCGGACGACGAGGACGACGAATAGACCAGGACGTTGAAAACTGCCGCCAGCGGCGTTCTCGCATCGCCCAAGACCTCCGCTGCGGCCTTGCTGGACGACAGCTTTGAACATCCTGGAATGAACCGATCCCGCCGACTGGAAATCAACTATGAGGATCACGTGTGATTGGCAGTATCTGGACGGATCCGGTTTGTATCCGTCGAGATACAAATGAACCCCTTACCACACGAGCTTAGAGTTTCTTGAACGCGGCTGCGGCGGCTTTGATGGTGTGGTCGATGTCGCGCGTGGTATGAGCCGTTGACAGGAACGCGGCTTCGAACTGAGACGGGGCCAGGTAGACGCCCTGTTCCAGCATATGATGGAAGAACTGACCATACCGTTTGGTATCTGATTGCTTCGCGGTACTCCAATCCACGACCGGATTGGGTGTGAAGAAAGCCGTCAGCATGGAACCGACTCTGGTCTGTGTCAGCGGAATCCCGGCCTTTTTCGCCGCTTCGCCGATGCCGTTGGCCAAGGCTGCCGATTGGTCGTCCAGTTTCTTGTAGACCCCTCTGGCTCTCAACTCCTTCAGCGTGGCTAAGCCTGCCGACACGGCCAGGGGATTACCGGATAAGGTTCCGGCTTGATAGACCGGCCCGGACGGCGCGATCAAGTCCATGATATCCTGCCGCCCGCCGTAGGCGCCCACCGGCAGTCCGCCGCCGATGATTTTTCCCAACACGGTCAGATCCGGCCTGATGCCATACAGCGCCTGTGCGCCGCCGTAACCCACACGGAATCCTGAAATCACTTCATCGAAGATGAGCAGGATGTCGTTGTCCGCGGTCAGCTGCCGGAGCGCCGGCAAGAATCCCGGAGCCGGAGGCACGACGCCCATATTCCCGGCGACCGGCTCGAGAATCAGGCAGGCCAGCCGGTTGCGATGCCGGCTGATCAGTTGGCGGACCGCATCGATGTCGTTGTACGGAGCCGTAAGCGTGTGTTTGGTAAAATCAGCCGGAACGCCGGGAGAATCCGGAATGCCGAGCGTGGCCAAACCGGAGCCGGCCTTGGCCAGGAGGTAATCGCTATGCCCATGGTAGCAGCCTTCAAACTTCAGAATGCCGTCACGTTTTGTAAACCCCCGGGCGACCCGTATGGCGCTCATCACCGCTTCGGTTCCTGAACTCACCAGCCGGATCTTTTCCATCGAGGGGAAGGCGTCCCGAATGGCCTTGGCCAGCGTGACTTCCAATTCCGTGGGGGCGCCGTAGCTGGTGCCCTGTCCGGCGGCTTTCTTGATGGCGCTGATCACGGATGGAGCGGCATGCCCGAGAATCATCGGTCCCCAGGACAGCACGTAATCGAGGTAGGTGTTCCCATCGACGTCATAGAGCCGGGAACCTTTGGCCCGCGCGATGAAGCGGGGATGTCCGCCTACCGAGCGGAACGCACGGACGGGGCTGTTCACTCCGCCGGGAATGAGTTGTTGGGCTTCAGCAAACAGTCTGGAGGACCGCGTAGTCTTCATAACGGGGGCGCACGGTATCACGCAGGGGGAGAGTGGGTCAAGAAACCGTCCTGCAAACTTCATAACTGCCGTTGTGCGCCTCACGTGAGGCCCAATAATGTCTTAAATGATTCATCTCTATCTTTTTAGATACACAGACTTGCGGAAGCGGCCACAAGAATCACGCTATTGCCTTCAGGAACCAGGTATGATGACTGAGGCGTGCTTCTTGCTCGCTCTGTATTTGCTTCAAAGGAGAACAGTGTCACAATGACTATTATCTGTTCCTGGTGTCGAGGAGAGGGCCGCAGCGGCATCGTCGGGGAAAAAGCCCCGTTGGACGATCGCCGTGAAACGCATGGCATCTGCACCAGCCATCGTCTCTCTGAGCAGGCTCGTTGGAACCCGCTTGCGCCGGACCGGGGTAGCAAGCGACTGGTGATCGAGCCCGATCTGGAGTTGGCCAGGGGCAGTCATTTTATCCACTTGTGGACCGGTCTGAAAAATCTCGCCCGCAAAACCCGTCAGTAAACCCGGCAGGTCGTCCACCCCCTACTTTTTTTTCGCCGCTGGTTTTGCGCCAGCCGCCGAGCGCCTTTTCGAAGGCGAGGTATCGGCTTCTCCGAAGGGGAGTTCTTTCAATCCCCAATGCTTCCGTTTGATCTTGTCTTCCGGGGACACGGCGAACAGGACATGGAACGGCGCGCGTCGGCCATCGGCCGTATGTCCCTGGCTCCAGGCTTCACCTGCGTCGCTCAGCACCTCAAGCAGCGTTTCATACTCCTCTGCATCATCGGGGATCACACATTGCGCATCGGTCACGAGCACGACATAGCCTTTCGCAGGCAGCCATTCGAGATCGGCCAGACATTCCTCCAACCCGTCCCAGTTGTGTCCGAAGTAATCGGGGAAGGCCAGCGCCCGTGAAAACTCGCCGAACACACCGGACGGTGCCGTACATTTCTTGCCATTGATCTGACGTACCACAAAGCCGGCGGGCGGCTTGACCAATGCGTTGGCCGTCATCCCCGGAGGGACGACGAGCAGCGATGACCAGGGAGCCGTCGCATTTTGGAGATGCGTATGGAGCGTCTGTTTTGTTGTCATGGTGGTGTTGGGCAATTGGTATGTGGGGTTAGTTCAGTGGAATAAACGTTTGGTAACGGTCGGCCGTAAGCCGGTGCGTTGCTCGATGACCATGCATTTCCATCCCGGAGTTTACGTCATACTCCCGATCGCGTCCTCTTGGCAAGCACCGTATCGCGATTGTGAAAGTTCCTGTTCGCTGACATACCGGGTGAAGGCGCTCCGTCTCGTCCCGGGATGGCCTCAAGAGATCCCGAGTTTTCTGTGGCGCCTCACCGATTCCGGCCGGCGCAGTCCGCGCATTGGGAGTGAGGCAATCTTCCGGGCTGGGGAAAGCGCTCTCGGGGCCATATCACCATAGCAGGCGCAACAGAATAAATAAGGGACCACTCTGCCCGAAACGTTGAGATGCATGTGAGGGCCTCGGATACCGGCGGCCCGAGGAGGGAGAGGGTGGGACCGTACCATGGCTGCCAGGCGAGGTCAAATGGGGGTGGGCCGGAAGCGAACGGTTGCTTTGCGGCCTTGCAGAACCCTTTGTTAGAATGCCCGCGGAGCGTTGTCGGCATTGCCCGCGCGATCAGCTTTTTCTCGCACCGCACGACCCGATTCATGCGCAAAGCCAAAATTATCTGCACCATCGGCCCGGCGAGCCAGGAGGCCAATATCATAGAGCGCCTGATCGATGCCGGAATGAATGTCGCCCGTTTGAATTTTTCTCATGGCACCCATGAATCGCATGGAGCGGCCCTCCGGGCCGTTCGGGAGGCCGCGGACCGGCAGGGCAGACCGGTCGCCATTCTTCAGGATCTGCAGGGACCGCGGATTCGTCTTGGACGACTCCCTTCAGTACCTGTGGAACTCGCGGCGGGGCAGCACGTCCGGCTGGTCGGCGGCCTGCTTAGGTCGGGAGGCCAGATCGGCGCGCAGGCCGTCGGCCCACCGTCAACGATTGAACTGCCTGTAACCTATCCCCATCTCGCCCGGGATGTGCGTCCCGGGGCGCGCATTCTCATTGACGACGGGCGCATCGAATTGCTCGTGATGACGGTGGCCAATGGGGCCATTGATTGCCGCGTGAAACGGGGCGGGCCGGTCACGTCTCACAAAGGCATCAATGTGCCGGGCACGATCATCAGCGCGCCGGCTTTGACCGAAAAGGACCGGGCCGACATTCGCTTCGGCATTGCCCACCAGGTCGACTACATCGCCCTCTCATTCGTCCGCGGACCGGAGGATGTCCAGGCCGCCCGGCAGTTCGTGCGGGAATGCGGCGGTGACCAACCGATCATTGCGAAAGTCGAACGGGCGGAGGCCATCGACTGCCTCGCGGCCATTCTGGACGCTGCGGACGGTGTGATGATCGCGCGCGGCGATCTCGGGGTCGAGATGGGACCGGAAGCCGTGCCGCTGTTACAGAAGCGCATCATCGCCGAAGGGAACCGTTGCGGCCGTGTTATCATTACTGCAACCCAAATGCTGGAATCGATGATGACTGAATCCGTGCCGACCAGGGCGGAAGCCTCCGACGTGGCGAATGCCGTGTTCGACGGCACCGACGCTGTCATGCTGTCGGGCGAAACGGCCAGCGGCCGGTATCCCGTCGAAGCGGTGCGCGTGATGGATCGCATGGTCCGTGCGGCGGAATCCAAACCGCGGTATCGGGTCGCCACCGGCGAGCCTCCGCTCCGGTACATGAGCATTCCGGACGCCATGTGTACGGCTGCGGCGTCGGCCTCCGCCGCCCTGAAGGGCTCGGTCCTGGCTGTGCTGAGCGAGTCCGGCACCACTGCACGGCTGGTCTCGAAGCAGCGTCCGGAGGCACCTATCGTCGCGTTTACGCCGCATCAGGCGGTCCGTCGGCGCATGGCTTTACTCTGGGGAGTCGATCCCCGTCTGATGCCCCTGATCGATAATGCCGACGCGCAAGTCGCGGAAGTGGAACAGCGTCTCAAACAAGATAAACTTCTTCAGGCCGGAAGCCGGCTCGTGCTGCTGTCAGGGACGGTGGTGGGGCGTCCCGGCGGAACCAACGTCATGAAACTTCATGAAGTGCAGGCGTGACGTGACGCGGCGTACAATCCGTACCCTTGGCTGGTGGCTTCCGCTTGTTGTGGCGGGGCTAGTCTTGTCTTGGGAACTAGTCCGGGCCGAGAGCGGTTCGACCGATCACCCACCCACCGAAATCGTCCGCCGCTATGTGACGCTCGACCAAAAGGGCGCTCGGTTGGACGCCCGCTCCTTTGAAACGCTCCGGCCTTATATCGACTGGCGGCAGGAGCCGGCCTGGGGACGCCTGGTCATCATTCAAGAGGTGACCGTTCCCGAAGACTATCGGCAGTGGGAGGTGATCAATAAACTGGAGGTCGTGATTCCCGTCTCGTACCGGGTTCTCGGATTTGTCTATCTGGACACGGCGGCGTTTGTCCCCGAGCCGGAGGCCACGGTCGAAGAAGTGCGTTTTCACGTCAAAGCCGTCGCCAATAAATGGCGGATCGTCGAACCGGTGATTCCGCCTCATGTCGGTCTCAAACGCATGGTGAACTTTGTCCGCGAGACCCTGCTGCAGGAAACCGACGGGGCGAACCGGAGCGCGCTCGTCGCGCTGGAAGACTCATTGCGAAAGGCAAAATAATGACCAAGACGCCGGTGGATTTATTGATTTTCGATCTCGATGGCACCTTGATCGAATCGAAGTGGGACATCGCGCACTCCGTGAACCTGACGCTGGCCGAGTTAGGCCTGTCTGAACGATCCCTGGAGGAAATCTTCGGATTCGTCGGTGACGGCGTGAAGCGGCTGCTCCGGCTGGCCGTGGGAGAGGAGCATTTGGATCGGTATGAACGGGCGTTACAGATCTTTCGCGGCCACTACCTGACCCATTGCCTGGATCGCACCGTCTTTTATCCCGGCATTGAGCCCATGTTGCGGCATTTCGGCCGCAAAGAAAAGGCCGTGGCCACCAACAAAGCGATCGAATACACCCGTGTGATCCTGCAGGGACTGGGCCCTCATCATTTTCCCGTCGTCGTTGGAGGGGACAACGGATTCGGGCTGAAACCCGAGCCGGGGATGCTGCTCCACATCATGGAGCAAGTCGGCGCGTCGAAGGAGCGCACGGTGCTGGTAGGCGACAGCACGAATGACATCAATGGCGGCCATAACGCCGGTATCCGGGTCTGCGCCGTCGGGTATGGCATGGGGAATCGCGAGAAAATGGCGGCTTGTAAACCGGACTGGTTCATTGAACGACCGGAAGACCTGATGGAGCTTTTTCTATGAACACCAAGGCGAGTATGGTTTCTGAGAAAGGGGCGGTCGGTCCACGAACCACGGCCCTGTTGGTGTGCCTGGCTCTCGCTCTGAGCCCTCTGTTGAATCACGCATGGGCCGGATCGTCCAGCCTGGCAGATCGTGTGATCGAGCGCAAATTGGCTAACGGCCTGACGGTCCTCATGGTCGAGCGGCATGAGACCCCGGTGGTGTCCATCAACATTACCTTCGCGGTCGGCGGGGTCAATGAACAGGTGGGGCAGACGGGCCTCGCGCACTTGTATGAACACATGGCCTTCAAAGGCACGCGCACCGTCGGCACGAAGGATTATCAGGAAGAACAGCCGATTCTCGAGGAGTTGGCGCGCATCGGTACCGAATTAGAACAGCGGCAGCGCGGGCTCAGTGCCAGGAACAGTCCGGCCACCGCCGAAGAGCAAGCCGCGATCGAGGCGCTTCAGAAGCGATTCACCGAGTTGCAGGCGCAGGCTTCGCAGTACGTCGTGGGCAACGAAATGGCCCTCCTCTATCAGCGCCATGGCGGCGTCGGCCTCAATGCCTCGACCGGAAAAGACCTCACCCGCTATACGATCAGCCTTCCGGCCAATCGCCTTCCCCTCTGGGCGGCCGTCGAAGCGGATCGCATGGCCAATCCGGTCCTGCGCGAGTTCTACAAGGAGCGCGGTGTGGTGATGGAAGAGCGCCGCCTGCGCAACGACGATAGTCCGCAGGGGCTGTTGTTTGAAACCTTCACCTCCACGGCATTCCGCGCCCATCAATACGGCATTCCGACGATCGGCTGGGGCTCCGATATCCTGTCCCTGACGCCGGCGGACACCGAAGCCTTTTTCAAAACGTACTATGGTCCGAACCGGGCGACGATTGCCCTGGTCGGTGATATCCGTCCGACGGAGGTCATGGAGTTGATCGAGAACACCTTTGGCAAAATTCCTGCCGCTCCAGAGCCGCCGGCCCTGGTGACGGTGGAGCCCGAACAACGCGGTGAGCGGCGCGTGGAAGTGGAGTTCGCCGCCGAACCCATGCTGGCCATCGGCTATCATAAGCCGGGTCTCGGCCATCCCGACGACGACGTCTTCGATGTGATTGATGCCGTCTTAACCGATGGCGTCACCTCACGGCTGCATACCACGCTGGTGCGCGAGAAGCGCATCGCGGGCTCGGTCAACTCCGACGCCAACTATCCCGGGGTACGGGCGCCCAACCTGTTCATTCTGACGGCGACGCCGCTGGCCCCCCATAGTACGGCTGAAGTGGAAGCCGAGATCTACAAGGAACTCGAACGGCTCAAGACCGAGCCGGTCGCTCCGAAGGAACTGGAAAAAGTGATCAACAATCTGGATGCCGATCTGGTGCGGGCGCTCCGTTCCAATAGCGGGCTGGCCTCTCAGCTCGCCCTCTATCAGACCGTGGCGGGCGATTGGCGCTACGTCCTCAAGTCGCGCGATAAGATCGCGGCGGTCACGGCGGCGGACATTCAGCGCGTCGCCGCCGAGTATTTGACCAAGGCGAATCGTACGGTCGGCGTGCTGGTCAAAAAAACTTTGGATAAGACAATGGCGGCAGTCGGTGAGGTGGCGCCATGATGCGGTCCAGGCGTGAACGAAAGGTGCTGAAGGGCGTGAAGGGCCTGGGCCTCGTCGGCCTCGCGGTGATCTTCTTGGCCTCCGCCGTCGCGGCGTCTGCGGGAGGCCCCGCGGTTAGCGATCCACGGAGCATGACCTTCCAGCCGGTGGAGTTTACGCCGCCGGAGCCCGAACGGGCCGTGCTCGCCAACGGGATGGTGGTGTATCTCCTGGAAGACCATGAATTGCCTTTGATTACGGTGACGGCCAGCATGCGGACCGGCGGCTGGCTCGACCCGGCGGACAAGGTCGGGCTTGCGGCGCTGACCGGTTCCGTCATGCGGACCGGCGGCGGCGGCGGGCTGTCGGCGGAGCAGGTCGACGAGGAGCTAGAGCAATATGCCATGGACGTCAACATTTCCATGGGCCGCCAATCCGGTTCCGCCTCCCTCGATGTGTTGAGCAAAGACGTGCACCGCGGGCTGCAGATCTTTGCGGGCCTCCTCAGGGCTCCGGCCTTCAATGCCGCGCGGTTTGAAGTGGCGAAGCTGCAAGCGCTGGAGGGCATCCGTCGCCGTCAGGACAACCCTGGGTCCGTCGTAAGCCGCGAGTTCGTCAAATTGTTGTACGGCGCGGATCATCCGACGGCCCGGGAGAACTCGGTCGCTTCCGTGACGCGCATCACGAGAGAGGATTTGATCGCGTTCCATCGGGCGACCATCCGCCCCAACGGGATCATTCTCGGCATCACCGGAGACTTCAAGAAAGAGGAGATGTTGTCCGCGCTGCGCGAGGTGTTCGGGGATTGGCAAGAGGGGCCTGTCCCCGAGTTGACCATCGGCGATGTGCCGGAGCAGGAGGCCGCGAAATCGGCCGTCCGGTTCATCAATAAAGGGACCTCGCAGACCCATCTGCGCCTCGGCCATTTGTCGATCAAAGAAACAGATCCGGATTATGTGGCCTTGGCCATCGCGAACGATATCCTGGGCGGGAGTTCCTTCCGCAGCCGGCTGTTTAACGACGTGCGGACCAAGCGCGGTCTCGCCTATTCGGTCGGCAGCCGGTTGAACACCGGTGTGCACGATCAAGGCGTCTGGCTCATGCGCGCCGAGACGAAGCTCGCGTCCACGCAGGAAGTCGTCAGCCGGTTCGTCGCCAATATGGAGCGCATGCGCACCGAGCTGGTGACGGATGAAGAGCTGGCGGAGGCCAAGGAAGCGTACGTCAACTCGTTCGTGTTTTCTTTTGCCAGTCCCTCGGCGATCGTCAGCCGGTTGGTCGAACTCGAGTACGATGGACTGCCGAGAGACTTCCTCCAGCAGCTCAGAGAGAAGGTCGTCAAACTCACGAAGGAGGATATCCTGGCGGCGGCCAAGAAACATTTCGATCCGACGCGCGTGAAAATCGTGGCGGTGGGGTCAGGCGATGCGTTGCCGAAGGTGCTGTCGACGTTCGGGGACGTGAAAGAAATCCGCCTGGTGCCGGAGGGGTGACCCGGTCGGCGCCGAAAGGGACGGACAGCCAGCATGCCGCTTGAAGACGAGGTTGCGGACATCCTGAAAAAAGCCCGTACCGGGCAAGGCCTGTCGATCGGCGATGTGGCCCGCGTCACGGGGCTGCCGGGCGGAGATATCACGGCCATCGAGCGCGGGGATCCTCCCCGCGATCGCGCGGAAGTGCGTTCGCTGGCCAAGGCCCTCAACCTGCGTGCTCCGGCGCTCGAGCAGATTGCCTTTGACCGATGGGAGCCGGTCGCACAGCAGCCGACGGCCTGGGTCGAGATGATTCACGGCTCGATTCACGGCTATGGGGTCCAAGGGTATATCGTCCATGACCGGCGTGACGCGGTCGTGATCGACACAGCCTACAATGCGCCGGCGATGCTGCAGGCGCTCAGCCGCATGGGTCTGTCGCTGATCGGCATCTGCCTGACTCACGGACATACGGATCATGCCGAGGGCATCGACCAGCTGCTACGGCAGCGTGAAGTTCCGGTGTATCTCGGGCCGGAGGATGCTGAGTTGCTCGCATGGCGGCCCCGGGCGGACCTGCTCGAGATACCGGTGGACGGGCGGGAGATCACGGTGGGACGCCTGACGGTCCGGTGCATGCCGACCCCCGGCCATACTCCCGGCGGAGTCTGCTATCGGCTGGACGATCCCGGGCATCCGATTTGTTTCGTCGGCGACACACTCTTTGCCGGGTCCATCGGCCGGTCGAATCCCAGTCGGCTTTATCAGACGCATCTGGACTCGGTCCGCACCCGGTTGCTCACACTGGCGCCTGATTATCGGTTATTGCCGGGTCACGGTCCTGCGACGACAGTCGAGGAAGAACTCGACCACAATCCTTTCTACACCTGATCTGAGCGGAGGACCGGATGGATCAGGAGCGGCGGAGAGAAGCGGAGGCGAGCTGCGGATCCAAGCCGGAAGGCGCTGAGGGCGAAGAGCGCGTATACGAAGATGAAGAGGAATCACGCTTCTCACAGTATGTTCTGCCGACCGCGCTCTTTGCCCTGACCGTGTTCACCACACTCTGGGCGGGAGCGTACCAGGACCATCCGGACCGGTTTCATCCTTTTCTCGGAGCCTGGACGCTGCTGACGGAGCGGCCGGGCGAACTGGTCAACGGAATTCCGTTCGCGCTGACTCTGCTGCTGATCCTCGTCTCCCATGAACTGGCCCATTTCATCTGCTCGAAACTGCATGGCGTGCCGGCGTCGCTGCCGTTGTTTATTCCCGGGCTTCCCATCCTCGTCGGCACGTTCGGAGCTATCATTCGCCTGCGCGGACCGATTCTGGAGCGGAAGGCGCTCTTTGACATCGGCATCTCGGGGCCCCTCGCCGGGTTCCTGGTGGCGCTGGTGGCGCTGGTCGCGGGTTTGCGCTGGTCGCAGGTAGAAATAGGAATCAGTGCCGATAGCCCGTTTCTCGTCGGCCGGTCGCTCCTCCTGGATCTGGTCATCTCGTTGGTGATGGGGGACATGCCCGCAGGGTCCAGCATCAACCTGCACCCCATGGCCGAGGCGGCCTGGTTCGGGCTCTTCGTGACCTGTCTGAATTTGATTCCGATCGGGCAGTTGGACGGAGGCCATGTGGCTTATGCGATGTGGGGGGACCGGCAGCGGACCATCGCCTTTGCGGCGCTCCCGATCCTTCTGCTGCTCGGGTATGTCGGCTGGCATGGATGGATCGTCTGGGTCTGTATGGCAGGCTTGCTCGGGTTTTCCCATCCCTCCATCCCGCGACCGGATTCCGCGCTCGGCGCTACCCGGACCTGGCTCGGCCGGGCGACCGTCCTGTTGTTCGTGCTCATCTTCCCTCCGTTTCCCATCATGTCGCGATGACGCCCTGATGAGCGGGGGCCGCCGTGAAGACGACGGCGGGCTCGCGAGTAGATTTCCAACAAACCCTTGCCCGATCAGGGTGGCGCTCCTAGCATGGAGCCATGAACGCGGCCGCACCATCAGGTTCCGCATGTCCGAAATGCCGGACGGAAGCGGACCGGCTGGCCACCGAATGCCTGAAATGCGGAATTATCTTCGCAAAGTACCGCCCCGCCCCGCTGGTCACCGGTCGCCCGCGTGCTCGATCACTCACGGAGCCGGCGTGGTTTCAAACGGCCAGACGATGGCTGCTTGAAGCCGATACGACTACTGATTCGATGACGTTCTACGGTCGTGCGCTCCTGTGGGTGGTTCTGGTCGGGTGGGGCGCCCGGTTCATCGTGACGCCGCTCGAAACGAACTATACCGGCGAATCATTCCTGCATCTGGTCAACCTGCCGTTTCATGAGGCGGGTCATCTGTTGTTCATGCCCTTTGGCCGTTTCATGATGATCCTGGGCGGCAGCCTCGGACAAGTCCTGATGCCGCTCATCTGTCTTGGCGTGTTTCTGGTCCAGACCCGCGATCCGTTCGGCGCCTCGGTGGCCCTGTGGTGGGCGGCGGAGAGCATTATGGACGTCGCGCCCTATATCAACGATGCGCGCGCCCTGGATCTCCTGTTACTCGGTGGTGTGACGGGCAAAGAAACGGACGGGCACGACTGGAACAATTTGCTGACCATGCTGGGTTGGCTGCAATACGATCATCGTCTGGCCCACGCCGCCTACCATCTGGGAACCCTGCTCATGCTCGCCTCTATGGCATGGGGCGGTCTGCTCCTGCGCCGGCACTATCGCCGCCGGCAGACATCAAGAGGCGGGCCCTCCCCGGAGCCACGCGGAGGGTCATTACTTTAGCGCCGGTTCGGCATGCCGGAGGAACGCCGGGCCGAGCGGAACCAGCTGTCGTCCCATGAAGGCCTGCGTCAAACTGGCGACCGCGTGATAGAACGCCATCAGCCCCACGACGATATGAAGAAACCCGGGGGACATTTCTCCGATGAGGCCCAGATGGGCGAGGACGGTGCAGGCAAAAGTGACGGTGATGACGATGTGCAGAATGCAGAGCGTGCTATTCCGATAGGCCGTCAAATAGACCATGACCAACGAAAAGGCGGCGTAGACGAAATTGATGGGTGCGAAGAGCACCAGATCGAGGTGGAAAGAGGTGCTCGCGCTTACCAGCTTGGCGATGCACACCGTGAGCCAGAAGAACCCGTACATGGTCAGCGCGGTGCCGCCCAGTTGCTCATGGTAACGGATATCCGTGATGCCGGCCATGATCTGCACGATGCCTCCGAAAATGAGCGCGATGACCAAGGTGCCGACTTTGTTCGAGTCCGGGATCCCTCCGATTTGGGCTACGCCTAACGTCAAGGCGCCGACGGCCAAACCGAAGAGCCCGATCGCCAGGACATCGATGCGCCGATGATGCTCCACTTCGCTCATGACGGCCTCCTTGCGTTGTGGCGGTTGGGCGGGGCGAATGCCGCCAACCAGCCCTGCAAAACCGGCGCAGAGCATGCCCCAGGACTATTGAAAAGACAAGCGGGCTCCGTCAGACTGCTGCCGTTCTGTCGGAATCCTGTCAAGGAGGACGCATGACACACCTGACGCTATGGGGAACTGCGGTCTGTGCGTTCGGAATCTCCCTCGCCGCAGTCCTCTGGCCTGCAGCCAGCCGTTCCGACCAGGCCCCTCCTCGCTTTTCCCTGGTGCTCGATGGGGCCGGAGTCAAAGACAATCTGACCGGGTTGATTTGGGAACAGGAGCCGGACCGCATTCATGACGTCTGGAGCGCGTCGGTCGAACGCTGCCTCACCAAAGACGTCGGTGGAGAGAAAAGCTGGCGCGCCCCTTCAGTGGACGAACTCAAAACGCTCATCGACACCTCGCAACATGATCCGGCTCTGCCGGCCGGACACCCTTTTTCAAACATCAAGTCGGAGATTTATTGGACGGCTACGCCGCATCCCACCGACGACATCGTGGCCTGGCAAGTCAGCTTCTTCAGCGGCGAACCGGTCACGGACCAGAAATCCGGCACGCGTCGGCTCTGGTGCGTGCTCCGGGAGCCGCCGAAGTAAGTGCGCCAGTCCGTATGATTCCCCTCTTGATCGTCGTCTTGTGGGCCGTCTGGGCTCCGGCCTTCGGAGAGACGCCGACTCCAGGTCCCGGGACGGTGGAGCGTCCAGCCTCTTCCACCTCGTCCAGCGAGTGGCATTACGGCGCCTATCTCGATCTCAGCTACATTCAAAATTTCAATGAGCCTGAAAATCACCTGTGGCGCAGCCGCTCGACCGCGTCACGGCACAATGAATTGGCCCCCAACATGGCGCTGGTGTATGTGCGAAAGGAGGCCATCGAGACGTCCCGCTGGGGGATGGAGTTCGGCTTACAAGGCGGATACGATTCCAAAGACTTTGCGTTTCTGCAGGGCGAGAAGAAGGTCGACGGAGCAGACACCCTCCGGCATCTGCATCGCGCCAATGCCTCATATCTGGCGCCCGTCGGCCATGGCCTCATGGTCACGGCCGGGCTCTTCAACAGCTTGATCGGCTATGAATCTCTCTATGCAAAAGACAATTTGAACTACACCCGTTCCTGGATCGCGGACAATACCCCCTACATGATGTTCGGCGTCAACGCCAAGTATCCGGTGAACGAGCAACTCACGGTCGCCGCGTTTATCATCAACGGCTATTCCCATCTCTCCCGCCCGAACGACCAGCCGTCATATGGTGCCCAGTGGACGTACAAAGCGACACCACGCCTGACGGCGACCCAGACGATTTACTGGGGACCAGATCAGACCAAGACTTCGCTCGAATTCTGGCGCCTCTACGGCAATCACATCGTCGAATGGAAAGGCGACGATGTAACTATTGCCGGATCGTACGACATTGGCACCGAGAGTATCGCCAATCAGCCCGGAAGCCCCCGGACATTCGCCATGGGTGCCAATATCACCGCCAGATGGCACGTGGCCGGTCCCTGGTCCGTGGCGGTGCGACCGGAGTTTTATTGGGACCGGAACGGCCGGTGGACCGGTTCCGAACAATTCGTCAAAGCCGTCACCTCCACCGTCGAGTACAAGTTTCCGTACCGGTGGACCAACACCATGGCGCGGCTAGAACACCGGTATGACGAATCGACTGGTGCGGGGGGCGGCTTCTTTCGTCGGGGAGACATCAACCAGGGTGTGATAGGTCTGAGCCCCACCCAGCATCTGCTGCTGCTGAGCCTTCTGATGACCTTCGACTCACCGTAGGGAATGCGGCGGCCTTACGGCTTGAGCCGCCGCAGCCGCGTGGCCATTCGTTGCCCCAACTCGTCCACCGCCGCCTGTTTCGCACGCGCCAGGACCTGCCGGTCTTCCACCGCCATCGTCGGGCCGACCACTTCTGCGTGACCTTCAACCGTCTGAGTCTCCTCGCGCCAGTCGGACCGGACATCCTGTAGGATGCCGGTGATGAGAAACAGGGCATCGCTGTGCGTGCCGGGAGCGATGTACGCGCCGATCAGCGTCGGGTACAGCGCCGCGTAGCCGTTGTCGTAGCGGTCCACCCCTCCGACGCCTTGGACCACGAGCAGGGCATCGGCTCCATAGCGGCCGGCAGCCTGCCGGATCGTTCCCATCTCGGCATTCCGGATGGTGGGGTCCACGAGAAGCAATATCTCGCTCAGGATGCCTTCCTGCCGCAGCGGCGCCAGCCACCCGGTCAGCCGTTCCTTGTCGCTGCTGACCCACTCGGCCGGGCGCAGGGACCGATGGGCCGGGAACGGCTGAGGGACAAAATACAGCGCCAGCCGAAAGGGCAGGGCCGGAGGGTGTGCGGCGGCCGGGGTAGAGCCGGCGACCTCTGTTCGCGCCGGCTCAGCCGGAGCTTGGATGACCGCCCGCATGGCGTCCCGATCAAACCCCTGGCTGGCGGCGGCGCAGCCGCTCAGGAGCAGCGCGAAAAACAGCGGAAGGGGCAGCGTCATGGCCGCTCCCGCGGCGTGGCGACATGAGACTGCGACAGTTCTTCCAACGCCAACATGAGTGCATGGGTGCCGCTCCGGCCATGGCCGAGCGCGATGACCTTTTCGTATAAGGTATGCGCCAAGGACAGGCCCGGCAAGGTGAGACCCCTCCGCGTCGCTTCCTGGAGGGCGATGCCCATGTCTTTGACGAAGTGCTCGACGAAAAATCCTGCTGAGAAATCTCGTTGCAAGATTTTGGGGGCGAGTTGGTCCAGGGTCCAGCAGGCCGCGGCCCCGCCGCGGATGGATGGCAACATCGCGGCGAGGTCCAGTCCGGCTCGGTGGCCGTAGAGCAGGCTTTCACAGACCCCGATCATCGTGCCGGCGATCACGATCTGATTACAGAGCTTCGTATCTTGGCCCGCTCCCGGTCCGCCCTGATGGATCAGGGTCTTTCCAAGCCGCTCGAGCAACGGCCGCGCCCTTGCGACGGCCCCCCGCTCGCCGCCCATCATGATGGAGAGGGTCGCGTTACGAGCCCCGACATCGCCGCCGGACACGGGCGCATCGATGGCCTGAAGGCCGCGAACGGCCGCCGCCGCCGCGATTTCCCGGCTGAGGGAGGGCTCCGTCGTCGTCATGTCGATGAGCAGGGATCCCGGTCGGGCCCCGGCTATCACCCCTGTCGGACCGAAGTACACCTCCCGCACGTCAGCCGGAAATCCCACCATCGTGACGATGATCTCCGCGCGGGCCGCCACCGCTTGCGGAGTCTCTTCCCACAGCGCGCCCCCGTCCAGGAGCGGTTGGGCTTTCGCTCGTGTTCTGGAATGGACCCTGAGGGAATAGCCGGCGGCGAGCAGGTGGGCGCACATGGAACGGCCCATGACGCCGGTGCCGATCCATCCGACCGATGTGCGTGAAGGCAGTGTGGTGTCGGCCATGGTGCTAGTCGAGCAAGGGCAGAATGCGGTCAGCCACGGCCTGTACCAGGCCTTCCGTCTCGGTGATCACCTTCAATCCGCGGAAGCTCAAGTAATACCCGCCATGACTCGGGGCTTGAATGACGGCGCTGACTTCGACACGCGCGCCGTCTTCCACTTCCGGATCACGGACCAGCGGTTTGCCGCAGAGGCCGAGGACCGCGACCGATAAGGCGGACGAGTCGTCTTCCAGGCGAAACAGATAGGCGCCGTAGCAGTTGGTGCCATTCGGCAAGGTGTAGGGGGCCAGCGGTTGGACGTCCCGCACGATCCCTTGCAAGGTGACATGGTGGAGATGAAAAGTCCGCGGCTCGTCCAGGATCTGGCGGATGCTGACGGGCTCTTCACCCCAGGCGGGCGAAAGCATCGTGAGAACGAGCGCTATGGCGGCTATCACGGGCCCTGTGTGTGGTCGTCGCATGGGATCCACGGTCGTCGATCGCGATCAGTTCGGGCATTCTACCATTGTCACAGGGCTTTCTCTTCAGGGATGCGATGCTATAATCCGGTTCCCTTTTCACGGCGAGAGGAGTCCTGACATGGTGAACGCAGCGACGCTCAAACACTACATTGCCGCGTCTCGCAAGACATTCGAGGACCGGCTTGGGCAAATGGTGGAGGTGCCCTCGATCAGCATGGACCCGGCGCGTTCGGGAGACATGCGCCGCATGGCCGACCTGGCGGTCCAATATCTGACCGATCTCGGCGCCCAGGCGCAGGTGGTGGAAACCGGCGGCTATCCGATCGTGTCAGGGGGATGGACGACGGGTGTCCAGTATCCTACGGTCACCATCTATAACCATCTGGATGTTCAGCCGGCGCAGGAACCGGAATGGAAGCAGGCTCCATTCGCTTTCCAGAACGCCGACGGGCTCTATCGGGGCCGCGGCGCCACCGATGACAAGGGGCCTGCCCTGTCGGCGCTGCTGGGCGCACGGTACGCGCTTGATCAAGGCACGCCGCTCAATATTCGCGTGCTCTGGGAACTCGAAGAGGAAATCGGAAGCCCACACTTTGCGGTCGGACTGAAAAATCGTGCGGCAATTCCCAAACCGGATTCCGTGCTCGTTTCCGATACGATCTGGATCGCAAAAGGCCGGCCTGCGATGCCCTATGGCTTGCGCGGGTTGATCGGTGCCCGCCTGACATTGAGAACCGGCACCAAGGACGCGCATTCGGGTGTCACCGGTGGGGCGGCCCGGAATCCGCTGGCGGAACTCATGGATGTGGCGCATGCCTGTGTGGATGCCAAGACGGGCACGGTGAAGATACCAGGATTCTACGAGGACGTCGTCGAACCGACGAAGGCCGAGATCAAGAGTTTTCTCAAGTCCGGGTTCCAGGTGACTCGGTTTAAAGAGGCCTATGGATTCCAGACGCTTCGCACACAGGATCCGGCTGAAATCATGCGGCGGATCTGGGCCGCGCCAACCTTTGAGGTTCACGGTCTCACCGGTGGGTATCATGGTCCCGGCGTGAAGACCGTTGTGCCGGGTCACGGGGAATTGAAAGTCAGCATGCGGCTCGTGCCCAAGCAGACGCCGCAAAAGGCGTTTGCCCTGCTCAAAAAGTATGTGGCCAAACTCAATCCCAGTGTAAGAGTCGAGTCCGAAGGCATGCTGCAGCCGTTTCAGGGCTTATTCGAGGGCCCGTATGTGGAAGCGGTCAAGCGAGCGGCCAAAGCCGGATTCGGCAAGGAGCCGGCATTCATTCGGGAGGGCGGGTCCATAGGCGCGGTGGTGACTATGCAGAAGGCATGGAAGGTGCCGATCCTCTTCATGGGACTCAGCCTGCCCGAGCACGGGTACCATGCGCCGAACGAGTACTTTGACTGGGGCCAGGCCGCCTCCGGAATCAAGGCGTTCGCACATTATTTTTCCGAGCTGGCCAAGATGGGCAGAGAGTGAGGCTCCAAGGATTGGAGAAAGCATCAGAACCGCAGGCATGCCTGAGATAGCTACGATATCATCCCGCCTTGGTAAGGGCCTGCTCCATGCAGGGCTGACAGATATCGCGTTCGATCTTGGCGCCCAGTTGTTCCTCCAGAAAATCCTCGATCCGCATGCGATAGGACCCGCTGGTCCGCACGCGTTTGCACTTGGCGCAGATGGCAATTAAGCTGCGCAGCGTTTTCAAATCGCAATACGCCTGCTCTAACTCGGCGGTTTTTTGAAGCAGCTCCAGCTCGCGCGCTTTACGGGCATCCAATTCCTGTTTCAAGCTTAGTGCCGTGGACACGCGGGCGACGAGTTCCGCGGGTATGACAGGCTTTCGAAGAAAGTCGGTGGCGCCGGCCGTATAGGCGGCCTGTAGGTCTGCGGTGTCTGACTTGGACGTGATCATGATGATCGGCACCTGTTCCAGATGCTCAATGGCGCGAATGCGCCGGCATACTTCATGGCCGTCCATATTCGGCATGCATAGGTCCACGAGGATGACATCCGCTTCGCAACGGGTGACTTGTCGCCCTGATAAGCCCATCAGTTCCAAGGCTTCCTGGCCCGAACGGGCGGCGACCACCGGACCGTACCCCGCTTTGTCCAGGACGGCTCTCAGGAAGTCGCGCTGTTCCTCGAAATCGTCGATAATCAAAATGGCCATTGATGTCCTTTCCGAGTGACAGCTTCTGCGCCTCAGGAGCTGCCGGCTCTTGTCAGCCCAGCGTGGCAAGAAGCGTCTCCAGTTCCTCAATGTGCCGACCGACCGCCTCGCTGTCGCGGTATTGGGCGGCCTGTTCGATGCTCGATCCGACGGTACCTATCTCCTCCAATTCATACGATCCTGCCAAACCCCTGATCCGGTGTCCGATGGTCTGAATGGTTTCAAAATCACACCGCGTCAGTGCGGCCTTCAGCACGCCGACATCACCGCGGCGGTTGCTAATAAATGCCTGGCGTAGGTTCTGCAGATCGGAATCCAAGATGGCCGCCTGAGGCAAGGCGGCCGTGAGCCCATCGGCATCGGCATCCTTCCGGGGCAGGGCGTACCGTTGAATCACTTGTACCAGCATCGTCTGGGTAAATGGCTTGCCTAGAAAACCCGAGCAGCCGCTGGCGACGCTGCGGGTGCGGGCCGAATCCGATACATCGGCGGTCATGGCGATCACGGGCACCGGATTCCGACCCTGGACTCGTTCAGTTTCGCGGAACGCCCTGGTCGCGGCGTAGCCATCCATTCCGGGCATTTGCATGTCCATGAGGATGAGCTGATACCGAGAGGCGCGGTGGCGCTCGATGGCGGCTTCGCCACAGTTGACCAGATCGACTGTGTATGGCCGGTCTTTGAGATAGGCTTTCACAAGTTGCAAGGTCTCGGCAAAATCATCCACCACCAGGAGATGAAGCGGCGGTTCCGATGGGGCGCTCACTTGTTGGGCGGCCGGCATGCAGAAGCCACCGGGAGCCGGTGGTGATGGGACGTCGGCCGCCGCAGGACGACAGGGCATGCGAAACAGAAACGTGCTCCCGTCACCGACCCGGCTTTCGACCTGGATCGTGCCTCCCATCAGTTCAGCGAGCTGCAGCGAAATGGGGAGGCCCAGTCCAGTTCCTCCATATGTCCGATTGTCGCCTGATTCGATCTGCGTGAAGCGGTCAAAGATCCGGTCTTGGTGCTCGACAGCAATGCCGATGCCGGTGTCTTTGACGGCAAACTGGAGCTGGCACGGTTCGGAGCCCTGCGCGGGCACGAGATGCACGGTGAGGGTAACGCCGCCCTGCGCGGTGAATTTGATGGCATTGCCCAACAGATTGAGCAGTATCTGCTGAATCCTGGTCAGATCTCCTTCCACCCGCGTGGGGACCTCATCAGAGACTACCAGGTCAAGCGCCAATCCTTTTTCATGAGCGCGGGGTCTGATCAAGGATTGAGTTCTGAGCAGGAATTCCTTGACATTGAATGGTTGCACATACAGCTGCAGCGTGCGGGCCTCCATTTTCGCCATATCCAGCAGGTCGGTGACCAGCTGCAGCAGAACCCGCCCCGCGCGCTGGCCGACCTCTGCATATTCCCGTTGTTCCGGGTTCGCCGCGGTCTTGGATAACAGGTCCAGCATACCGAGCACGGCATTGAGCGGCGTGCGGATCTCATGACTCACATTGGCCAGGAATTCGGTTTTGGCCCTGTTGGCCGCTTCGGCGGAATGCTGCGAGCGACGAAGCGCATCTTCAGCTTCTTTCCGCTCGGTGATGTCCTCCGAGATCCCAAGGAGATATCGGGGACGGGCTTGGCCGTCGAAGATGGCGAGCTTCTTCGTGTGCAAGATGCGCAGGCCCTTGTGCTTCGTATGAATCGGTTCTTCCGGCGTGTCTTGCAGCTGCCCGCTTTCCAAGACCGCCCGATCGATGGTACTCACAAGATCCGCCTGCTCTGTGGGGAGGAGGTCATAATCGTTCAACCCGATAAGTTGCGCTTCTGACAAGCCCAGGATGTCTTCGGCGGCTTTGTTGACTCGCAGGAACCGCAAATCCTGAGCGTCTTTCACGAACACCATGGTTGGAAGGTTGTCGACGATGGAGCTCAGGAACGCTTGCGAATCTTTCAGCGCCTGCTGCGCACGGTGCTCTTCGGTGATGTCCCGTAGAAAGATGCAGAATGAGAGCGTGTCCCCGAGCGGGAGGGGGATGACCGTCATTTCAACAGGAAAGGCATGACCGTCCTTATGGACGGCCGTGACCTGGAACCGGCGATTCATCGCAGGCTGACCGGTGTGCATGTATGTGGACAGGTCCTTCCGATGGGCCTCCCGGTCTCCTTCGGGGATGATGAGCCTGTGCAATGGCGTGCCGACCGCGTCTTGTTTTGTAAATCCGAAGGTCTGCTCCGCTTGCGCGCTCCATTCGGTCACGACTCCTGCGCGGTCAGTGGAGATTACCGAGTCCAGGACATGGTCGAGGATGGCCCGGAGGCGGGCCTGGTTGGCCTCCAGGGTCGATCGCGCCGCGGTGATGTGCGCTTTACCGGCGGCTCGTCGGCGGCGCGCCCACAAGAGCCGCCCTGTCAGAGGGACCAGGGCGGCGGACCCTATGCCGAGCAGCGTCCAGAGCATTTCCCGGCTCGATTCCACCACGGTGTGCTCATCCGTTCCGACGCGATGCCCCCGCATCGTCTCGTCCTGTGAACATTTTGAAAGCCAGTTTGTCGGCAATGTCGGCGGCTCTCGAAGCAGTGCCGTGCCCTCGGCGCTCGATAGGTTCCAGTGCCGCCGCCGACGAGGCTATTGCCACTATGGCGATGGAGAGAGTGAAGAGAAGTCCGACTGGAACCCTGCTGGTTCGAGGCGAGCGGCTTGCCGTGTGCCAGTGCGTCATGATCGTGGGCGGCGTTGAAGCGGACGCCATCTCGGAGAATGCCGGATGCCTGCTTAATAGTCCTCTGACGATAACGCGAGACGGCTGGAAGCGGTATGGAAATGCGGTTTGATGCAGGAGCTGCATCCTTTGGTGTCCGAACCAGTGGGCGGGGTCTGTGAGGCCGGATGGTTTCTAGGAGAGATCAAACTGCCAGGGGCCGCGCCGATCCGGCAGCGCGAGGGCTTCAGCGAGGCGCTCCATAAACATGCGGCGGGGAATCTCCTCCGCTCCAAAACGCATGACGTTCGGCGAGGCTTGCTGGCAATCCATGATCCGAAATCCCCAGGCATGCAGCTGCCGCACGAGCAACGCAAGCGCCACTTTTGAGGCATTATCCACTCGCGTGAACATGGACTCGGCAAAGAAGGCCCCGCCGAGGGCGACTCCGTAGACGCCGCCGACCAGCCGGTCGTGTTCCCAGGCTTCGGCAGAGTGCGCGAATCCCAGTTGGTGCAAACTCGTGTAGGCCTCGATCATCGCGGGCGTGATCCAGGTGCCGCCTTCGGGGTACTGCGGTCGAGGCCCCGCGCACTGGATCATGACCTCACGAAAGGAGCGATCGAAGGTGACGCTGAACTGCCGGCGACGGAGGATTTTCTCTACGCTGCGAGGCACGTGCAAGCGATTGGGAAAGAGAACGGTGCGGGGATCGGGGGACCACCATAGGATCGGCTGGTCATCGTTGTACCAAGGAAAAATGCCGTACCGGTAGGCCTCCAGAAGCCGCTCCGGCCGGAGATCACCTCCGACCGCGAGCAAGCCCTCCGGCGTGGCCCGCTCGACGGGCGGGAAGCGAAGATCGGCCGCGTTAGCGGATAACCGCACCATACCTGGCGATACCCGGCGACCTCCGGAGGAGCGGGCTCATGCCTTCGCTTCCGCGGAAGCCAGAATCGGCTGGAAGGCCGGGTCGGCATCCAACACGGCTTTGAGCAGTTCGCTGTGGAGGAAGTAGCGCCAGACGTCGTCGTTCTTCCCCGACACTTCGTCAAAATACCGTTTCGCTTCCGTGAGATGGTGGAGCATTTTGGCCTTATCGCCGTAATCCGGCATGAAAATCATGCTGTAGGCCATCGTGTATTCCGCGAGGAATTTATCGAGCGGGAGTTCGGCATAGGCCAGCGAGGCTTCCGCGTCCGCGTAGGCCCGCAGGGTTTCCGGATCGTGCAGAATCCGGTTCCAGGCCACTTTGTTGATGCGGGACCAGGCCAGCTGAAGCAGGGCTTCCGCCTTGGGAGTCTTCCGGCTGTCGGGGATGTCCTTGACCAAGGCTTCAAACGTTTCAATCATCGGCTGTTGGTCGTTGTTCCATCGGTACGCCACGCCGAGACGAAAGCGGCTGTCCAGTTGTTCCGGATGGTTACGGGTGAGCGTCTCCAACGCGGGCAGCATGCGGTACAGGAAGTCGGCCGGCGTCGGTTGAGAGAATCCGCCCATTTCCATCCCGTTGGAAAGGTCCAGCCGCGCGGCGCCTGCATAAATGTTCCAGTAGAATTCATTCACCACGAGGGACAGGGCCGGATCCTTGACGATCAGTTTGTGCTCATCGGCGGCTTCCCGCAACAACACGCCATAGAGATTTCTCGTCAGCACCATGAGGGCGTCAACCTGGTTGGGGTCGATGATCAGCACCCGGTTCAGCAGCGCCACGCGATCACGCAGGTCCGGATACGTCGCGGCGCGGGCCGCGGCCGCCGTCAGCGTGCCGGGTTGATCCTCCGGTCCCCACCAGGCCAGCGTCTCGGGTAAGGCACGGCTCGTTTCGGTCGTAAACGGAATCTTGTCGGCTACCATCCCTTCGACTTCCGGCTGCGTCTCGACCGGGAGGACGAACACCGCTGAATCACCAGGGAATCCGTGTTTCTTGAGTCCGGTGAAGACCACCCACTGCGTGGTGACCGACTTCACCGCTCGCCGGGCGCGTTTGACGGTGCTGGCCCACTTGACCGTTCCGGCGGCGTAGGTCACCGGTGAGGTCAGGGGATCTTGATAATGGACGGTCAACTGCACCAGCGTCGTGGGAACGGCGATCACGGCCCCGTTCGGCTTGAGCCGGAAGGAGCCGGCCGGAATCGTCTGGTGCTTGGCCACGGTGAGCCGGAGGCCGGTTCCCGGGGGCGACACGCCCAGGGCATCCATCACGAAGGCCGAGGCGGGGAGCCGAGGCAGGTCATCTCCGTAAAACACCAACGGTCCGGCGCTGGGCCAGAGGACGTTCATGCCGATATCCGTCCGCTTGGTGGCGGACGCGTGCGCCGCGGTCAGTTCCTGCCAGCAGGTTTCGTATGACGGATCAGAGGCCGGGAGGAAGGCCTTGCGCCCTTTCGGTGACGCCGCCAGGAGCCGGTATTGACAGGCGAAGTCCAATTGTCCGACCGTGACCCGGTCGCCTTTGGCCACCGCCTCCGCGTAGCGACGGGCCGTGTCAACGGCGATGCCTTTAGAAGCTTTCTTCGACGCGGCGGCCATGACGTGATCGGTCGTGGCCAGTCCGGACAGGACAGCGGTGAGCGTCCCGATGAACAGCCAAGAGTGCGTGAAAAGTCTGATGCACTTCATAGATAGTTCCATCCCTGTAGAAGGCCTACATGATAAAAAACCCCGTTACTCTACCATGGGGTCCGGAGAATCTGAAAGGGTTCAGGACTGAGGGCTAGGGACCCGACGACCCGGGCGGGGGCGGCGTCGCGGACTGATGGAAGTGCACGAGAGACCGAATGTAGCGGAGGACTTCACGCTGCTCTTCGTCCGACAGCCGGTCCTTCCAGGCGGGCATCGCCGTGCGCGGGCGTCCCTGGTCGATGATCTTGAGCAGATCCTTGTCGGACTTCGCGGAGGTGGCTGCGGAGATCAAGTTGCCGGGACGGGGCGATAAGAACGCGGCTTTCACGCCATCGCCGCGACCCTGCGGCCCATGACACTCGAGGCAATGCTGTTCGTAGAGCCGCCGGCCCGCATCGGGGGGCGGCGCAGCGGGAGCCGCGGCTCGCAGAGAGACCACGGTCGCGGCCATCGCCATCAGGCTGCCGGCGAGCATGGCGGTGCGGTTCATTCGCGCTTACTCCACGACGATGACGCCGTTCATCTCATGGCCCGGCATGTCGCAGGTATAACGATATTCACCCGGCTTCGTCGGCGTAAAATGGATTTCAGCGCTGCCTTCGGCTGGAATGATGACCCGTTTCAAGCCCTGGGATCCAAATTCCGGCGCCCCATTGCCCGAGACGTGAAAGCTGGCTCCGGTGAACAGGCCTATCGGTGCAAAGGCATGGAGTTCGGAGTCCTGGTTTTGGAACACCAGCCGCGTCTTGCGATCCTGATGAAGGATCGTTCGTGCCGGGATGAAGGCGCGTCCGCGCATGACGACCCGGGCGGTCTCCTCGTCCGGAAGGTGCGTTGGTAGCGCGTCGGCCATACAGGAGCCGCCGAAAAGCCAGACGAGGCAGAAGGTGATGAAGCTCAGCCGGACCTGCATTCGAGATGTCCTCCGTCCGAATCGATCCGGGTCCTCGCGGTAGGCGCGCGGACTACCGGGCTGCGGCTGCTTTGAGGATCATGGCCCGCATGCGGGCCCGGTCAGCCGGCGACAACGTGGGAGCCGGCTGATGCCGGCAGAGTGCCACGGTTTGACGCAGAGAGGCGACGAACTCCTCGCAATTCGGGCAGGCTCCCAGGTGTTGGCGAATCTCGCGGCAAATATCGGCCGTCAGTTCGTCGTCAATAAAGGCGGACAGTTGGCGCAGGATCAGGAGACACCGGCCTTTGTCATGGTCATGAGGCCGCGCGCTGCCTCGCGTCCGCCCCGGAGCCCTGCGTTTCGCCATCATCCTCTCCTTCCCCCTAGGCCTGGTCACCGTCCGGGAGCGGCGTGGAATCCGCCACGCCGCGGGCGCTCAATTCCTGCCGCACAAACAACCGCGCCCGGTGCAGCCTCGATTTCACGGCTCGTTCGTTCAGGCCCATAATGGTGCCGACTTCCTTGGCGCTGAGACCTTCCATGTCCCGCAGCACCAGCACCATCTTGTACTTCTTCGGTAACTTGTTGATGGCCGCATCAAGGGCTTGACGCAATTCCTTGTTCTGCAGGGCTTCTTCCGGGGTCTGTCCCTCCATCGGGACCTGGAGCCGGAACTCGCCGTCGGAGGTTGGAATAAATTCATCCAACGACAGTTCCCGCTCCGGTTCGCCCTTTCGTTTGCGTCGCATCCGGATGCAGGCCCGCGCGGCGATCGTATAGAGCCAGGTCGAAATCTGAGCCTCGCCTCGAAATTTATCGAGCCCCCGGTAGGCATTCAGAAATGTTTCCTGCACGAGGTCCTTGGCCGCTTCGGTCTCTCCGCAGAGACGGTTGGCGAAACGGTAGAGCAGATCGACATGGTCCCGGTACAGCCTATCAAAATTTTCCGGCGTGTGGGACGGGAGAGGGGAGCGGCTTTTAGGCTGATGGGTCGGCGGTGGAGCGCTCATGCGGGGGCAGTGTACGGATGGATGTAAAAGAGAGTCAAGAAACCGGGCGGAAGAGCCCGAGGCGTGTGAGCTCTAATTGACTCGATGAAACGCGACCACGCCGCCTTGGCTGTTCAGCTCCACCGTGATCGGATGGCCTTCCTTGGTCCCCGTCAGCGCGTTCTTGCCCCGTTCAGTCGGATAAGTTTGCTCCCCGTCCGGAGTCCACAGGATCACGTTGCTGCGCTCGGGCGTGGTAAACTGGAGCGGCCCGGTCACGAAGCGGCGCGCCGGAGTCGTGGCTTGCGGGGAAGAGAGATCCGCGACCACATGGCGGTCATGGATATGCAGAGTCAGCACCTGTCCGACCTTGGCGTTCTTGATGCCGATCTTGGCATTCACGTTGACGACGCCGATCGGCGTGCGGAAGAAAATAAAATTCGATTTCAGCTTGGAGACCGTCCCGGTCAGCAAGAGATGGGCGTCGGAGCCGTCAGCCGCCAGTTGTCCCACCTGCAGGTCGAATTGCAGGTCCTGCGCTTTGATGACGGTATCGGTCTCGTCGACTTCCAGGGTGATCACCTCGCCGTCATGACGCGCATCCACCGCCCGGGCCCCGGTCCCATACTGAAACGACTTCTCTCCTTCCGGAGTCCATCGCCGCACGGCGTTCCCGTCTCTGTCACCCGGCTTCAGGGGCCCGCTGAGATAGCGGTGCACGAGCGTGCCATCGGTCCGTTTCCGAATGTCGACGGCGACATCGGGGCCGTGAATGAGGAAGATCACTTCCTGGGACGCGCGCAAGTCTTTCAACGTGGTCTTGGAACTGAGGGTCAGCAACCCGATCGGCGTCTTCAGGAATACGATGCCCGGTTTGGTCCGCCAGACCGCTCCTTTCAGGGCGACGGACGGATTGACCTCGTCCGGCGTGGCCGCGGCGGCCTCCGATGGGATCCGGTCGGAGAAGTCCGGAGACGGCAGGCCCTCCTGCGCGAAACTCGGCGGCGGGGTGAAGACGACACAGGCTCCCGCGAGAAACAGGCTGAGAAACCATCGTCGGCCGGGCCGGAATCGATTGCTCAACATTGAGATGGTCACGTCGGTACGTCAGGAGTGGTCAGAGTGTGTGATGAGCTCCGTGCGACTGTTCCTGCAACCCCACCAGGCGGTCGGTAAGCGAATAACATGAGCCCGCCGGGGAGTCAACGGTCTGCCTTATCCGGCACACAGGGTGACGCAGGGCAGGATATTCCCCTCATTTTTTTCGCGCGAGCAGGCGCATGGGCGTTCCGGTAAAGCCGTAGCTCTCGCGAAGCTGGTTCTCGAGGTATCGCATGTACGCCGGGGTGATGTCTTGAGGATGGCCGACAAATAACGCGAACACCGGGGGCTTGGTCGCCACCTGGGTGATGAAGGCGGACTTCGTCACCTTGGACGGCTTGCCTTTGCGGACCGGCAATGGATGCGTGGCCAGAATGTTCTGCAGCCACGTATTCAAGGTTCCGGTGGGAATGCGTTTGGTGAACGTCCCGTGGACTTGATTGATCGTCGGGAACAACTGACGAAGAGACTCCGGCTTCAGCGCCGAGCCGTACAACACCGGCGCCCACGTGAGAAAAGGAAACCGGCGGTGCAGCTCGAGTTCGTACGCCTCCCGCGCCTCGGCGTCCCCGGTGCGGAGATCCCATTTGTTGACCAGGAGCAGACAGGCGCGCCCCTGCTTCAGAATGGCGCCGGCAATTTTGGTGTCCTGCTCGGTGACGCCCTCTTCCCCGTCCAATAAGAGGACCGCGACGTCGGAGCGGCCGATTGCCCGAAGAGAACGCATGACGCTATAGCCTTCGATGCCGGCGTCAATACGCCCCCGCCGCCGGATACCGGCCGTGTCCGTGAAAATATAGCGCCGGCCGTCATGGGTGACGAGGGAATCAACCGGGTCTCGCGTTGTGCCGGGCATATCGCTGACGACGACGCGCTCTTCCCCGAGGACCGCATTGACGAGGGTGGACTTGCCGACGTTCGGCCGGCCTACGATGGCGATGCGGGGCAGGTGCGTCAGCTCAGTGGCTTCATCGGCCGCCGGGAACAAGGGGTAGAGGATATCGAGCAAGTCGGAGACCCCGACGCCATGCTCCGCCGAGACCGGGTACAATTCGTCCTTGCCCAGCCGATAGAAATCTGCGACGAGCGGCTCCGCTTTGGGGGTATCGATCTTATTGACCACAAAAAAGACCGGTTTGGTCGTGCCCCGCAGCAGGCGGACGACTTCATGATCGGCCGGCATGAGACCGGATCGTCCATCCATCACGAACAGGAGGATATCCGCTTCGGCAATCGCCAGTTCGGACTGGCGCCGAATGAGCGCCAACATCCCGTCGGAGGCCGAGGGATCCAGTCCCCCCGTATCGACCAGCCGGAATTTCCGTCCGCGATAGGAGGCGTCCGCGTAATTCCGGTCACGGGTGACGCCGGCGACGTCGTCCACGATCGCCGTCTTGACGCCGAGGATCTTGTTGAAGAGCGTCGATTTGCCGACGTTCGGCCGACCGATGATGGCGACGAGCGGCATGGGAGCGTCGGACGAGAAGGGCAACGTACTCGTCGTCGTAGGTGAATCGCGCGTGTGTTTCATGTAGGCGGGACCGTAACACAGGATTTTTGGCAAACACAACCAGCGTACGGTACACTTGCGCGATATGACGGCGCTGCCTGTGAACTGGACCGACATCGACGATGTGTTGCTGGATATGGACGGCACCCTGCTGGACCGGCATTTCGACAACCATTTTTTTGAAGAAGAGCTGCCCCGCCGGTATGCGGCCCTCCAGGGTCTGCCGTTGGACCAGGCGCGTGAGCGCCTGATGGCGATGTACCGCTCGGTCGAGGGAGAACTCGCCTGGACCGATTTGCACTATTGGACCGAGCGGGTCGGCATCGATGTGGTGGCCCTGCACAAGGAACTGGATCACATGATCGGCTTTCTGCCGGGGGCGGAAGAATTCCTGCGCCATCTTCGGCGGCTGGGGAAGCGCATAACCATTGTGACCAATGCCCATGCGGCCGGCGTCGCCCTCAAGGCCGCCAAGACGGGACTCGATCGCCACGTGGATCGTATTGTCGATGCGTTCGAGGTGGGCTACCTGAAAATGCGTCCCGAATATTGGCCGACCTGTCAGCGCTTGCTGGGGTTCGACCCGGCCCGCTCTCTGTACATGGATGACGATGAAGGCTGTTTGATCGCCGCCCGGGAGTTTGGTGTGGCGCATTTGATCCACAGCGCCAAATCCAGCTCGCAGCTGCCCCCCGCTCCGCTGCCGGCGTTTCGGTCCGTCACGGGGTTCTCCGCTCTGCTCAATGACCGGCCGGTGGTCTAGCCGGGCCCGACTCTTCTGCCGTCGATGCGACGGCGACCCCCCGATACATTTCGCCGCCCAAACGCGGCACGTTGGGCATCCGGAAGCGATCCAGGTGGACGATGGTCAGCCTCGCCTCGGCAATGAGCCGATCGATCCGCCGGTTCAAGTGGCAGCCGCAGCCGAGGACGTGTTGAATGGGGTTGAGACGGTCTTGCCAGCGGGCGACCTTTTCGTCGTCGCTTCGCCCGTGTTCCACAAACAGGAAGCGGCCATCTGGTTTGAGGACTCGGCGGACTTCCGTGAGGGCTCGGACAGGATTCGGAATGGAGCACAGTGTCCAGGTACTCACGACGGAGTCAAAGGTGCCGTTGGGGTAGGGGAGGCTCTCGGCGGTGACATATTGAATCACGACCTGGAAAGGAAGCGCGGCCCGGCGCTGAGCGACCACCTCCGGGAGGAACTGAACAGGATCCACGGCGCGCAGCCGGGCGACGGTTTTCGGATAGTAGGGGAGGTTCAGACCGGTGCCGAGGCCGAGTTCCAGCACTTCGCCGTGGGCCTCAGCAAGCACGGCCGTCCTGAGGCGGACAAATTCTTCCCCAGCCATGACCCACTCCATCAGGCGGGGGAAAATGTAGCGCGCGTACAATCCCATCGTGAGCGCAGTATAACAAAGAGCTCGAGGAGACCGGCCTCGGAATCTTGTGACCCCGGGGGGCCTGTGTTAGAGTCCTCCGTTGTTTTTGGGAACGACGCGAGTATGAGCAAAACCTACGACCACCATACCATTGAAGCGAAGTGGCAGGCCTACTGGGACGAGCATCGGCCCTTTCGGGCGGCCGACGATCCCTCCAAGCCCAAATTCTACTGCCTCGACATGTTTCCTTATCCGTCGGGATCGGGTCTCCACGTCGGCCACCTGGAAGGGTATACCGCCACCGATATCGTGTCGCGCTACAAACGGATGCGGGGGTTCAACGTGCTGCATCCGATGGGCTGGGACGCCTTCGGCCTGCCGGCGGAGCAGTATGCGGTCAAGACCGGGGTGCATCCCGCCATCACCACCGCCCAAAACATCGCGACGTTTAAACGTCAAATGAAACGGGTCGGCCTCTCCTACGATTGGGAACGGGAACTCAGCACGACGGACCCCGACTATTACCAGTGGACCCAGTGGATCTTCCTGCAGCTCTTTGAGCGGGGCTTGGCCTATGTCGCGGAGGTGCCGGTCAACTGGTGTCCGGCCCTGGGCACCGTGCTGGCCAATGAAGAAATCGTCGACGGTAAGAGTGAGGTGGGCGGCTTTGACGTGGTCCGCAAGCCCATGCGGCAGTGGATGCTGAAGATCACGGCCTATGCGGACCGGCTGCTGGAGGATTTGAAGCTGGTCGAATGGCCGGCCAGCACGCTCGAGATGCAGAAAAATTGGATCGGACGATCCATCGGCGCGGAAGTCGAGTTTGCGCTGGTGGGAACCGCGGGCGCCATCCGGGTGTTCACGACGAGGCCGGATACGCTCTTCGGCGCCACTTATATGGTGCTGGCCCCGGAACACCCGCTGGTCGATGTGGTTACGAGCCCGGCACAGCGGCCCGCCGTCGCCGCCTATCGGGAGGCCACCTCCCGGAAAAGCGATCTGCAGCGTCAGGAATTGGACAAGGAGAAGACCGGCGTGTTTACGGGCGGCTATGCCGTCAATCCGGTCAACGGCGAGCGGTTGCCGATTTGGATTGCCGACTATGTGCTCATGAGCTATGGCACGGGAGCGATCATGGCGGTGCCTGCCCATGATGCGCGCGACTGGGCCTTTGCCCGTCAATACCAGTTGCCAATCCGCGAGGTCATTGCGGGAGGCCATGTTCACGAGGCGGCCTTTACCGAGACCGATCGCGGGACGGTCATCAATTCGGCGACACCTGACCGGACCTTGTCCTTGAACGGGCTGACGCCCTCCGAAGCCATTCCCACCATCACCGACTGGCTGGGGAAGCATGGCAAGGGAGCCAAAGCGGTCAACTATAAGCTGCGCGATTGGTTGTTCGCGCGGCAACGGTATTGGGGGGAGCCCTTTCCGATCAATTGGGTGGAGGGCGAGCCGCGTCCGCTTCCGGAAGAGCAATTGCCGCTGGTACTCCCGGAGACCAACGACTTCAAGCCGTCAGGCAATGGCGAAAGCCCGCTGGCCAATTTGGACGCGTGGCTCACGACGACGGACATCTTGACCGGGAAGCCGGCGCGGCGCGAAACCAACACGATGCCCCAATGGGCCGGCTCCTGCTGGTACTACCTGCGGTTCATCGATCCGAAAAATTCCCGGCAGCTCGTCGATCCGGTGAAGGAGCGGCATTGGATGCCGGTCGATCTCTACATCGGCGGCAGCGAGCATGCCGTGCTGCATCTGCTTTACGCGCGGTTCTGGCACAAGGTGCTCTACGATATCGGGGTGGTCAGCACCCCGGAGCCGTTCAAAAAGCTCGTCCATCAAGGGATCGTGCTGGGCGAAGACAATCAGAAGATGTCGAAGTCCCGCGGCAACGTGGTCAATCCGGACGAGATGATGGATCAGTTCGGCGCCGATGCCGTGCGGCTCTACGAGATGTTCATGGGTCCGCTGGAAGCCATGAAGCCGTGGAGCACCAGAGGCGTGGAAGGCATCACCCGTTTTCTGGAGCGCACCTGGCGCCTGATGGTCAATGAAGAAGGCCGGATCTCGGGCGCCATTGTCTCCGCAGCGCCAAGCCTCGACCATCAACGCTTGCTCCATCAGACGATCAAGAAGGTGACGGAGGATGTGGAGGAACTGCGCTTCAATACGGCCATCGCCCAGATGATGGTCTTTACCAATGAAATGACCAAAGCCGAGCAG
This sequence comes from uncultured bacterium, assembly GCA_965285945.1. Taxonomy (GTDB): domain Bacteria; phylum Nitrospirota; class Nitrospiria; order Nitrospirales; family Nitrospiraceae; genus Nitrospira_D. Next base: position 47,080 of record CBDIWP010000049.1, read on the forward strand.
CGGTCGCGAGCGTTAATCGAGCCCTTCGTATTATTGCTGGCGCCCTTTGCCCCGCATGTCGCCGAAGAACTCTGGACGATCCTGGGCCACCAGCCCAGCGTCGCGCAGCAGCCGTGGCCGGTCTTCGACCCGGCCCTCACGGTCAGCGAACGGCTGACGATCCCCGTTCAAATCAATGGCAAGTTGCGCAGCAAGATCGAAGTCGCCCATGAGGCGCCGCGCGAGTTAATCGAACGGCTCGCCCGCGAACAGGTGGCCGAGTGGCTGCAGGGCAAAGAGCCCAAGAAAGTAATCTACGTCGAGAAAAAGCTCATGAACTTCGTCGTATAGCGCCATGAAGGAGTGCTGGGGAACGGTGGGTATTCGGCACGATCGCTGTCACCGGGATGGCGTGAAGAGGAACGCGCAATCCTGTCGAAACGAGCCCCGGTCACGCCGCAGCATGATGACGGTCATGCGGATCCCATCGCTCGCTGCCGTGCTGATCTGCGGGCTTCTGGCTGGGTGCGGATATCAGTTTCGGGTCGAAGGAGCCGGTCCCACCATCGGCGGAACCTCGACGGCGTCCTCGCAGCCGCCGCCACGGCTCGTCATCAGGACTCTGGAAAACCGAAGCTTCGAGCCCAATCTCGAAACCCGGTATACGAACTATTTGCGCCATGAGTTTGCATCAGGCAGCGGGGCGCAGGTGGTGCCGGACTCCGAAGCGGCGGACCTGGTGCTGACCGGTCAAATTCTTTCCGTCATCCTGCCGACGCTCAGCTTTACACAAACCACGACGTTGGAAAGCCGCACCGAAGTGATCGTGCTGGTGAAGGTGGAAGAAACCAGGACTAAGAAACCGGTCTGGATCCAAACGGCGAAGGGCGCATCCGAATTCTATATCACGCCGGATCTTCAGTTTAACCGGGCCCTGCAGAATCGAGCCATGGAACAGGCCGGCCGGTTTGCGGCGTCGGACTTGGCGGCTCGCTTTCTGTTGTATGTTGAGTCCGGCGGGCTGTCCAAACCGGCCGCGCCCCCCGCGGGGACGCCTCCCGCGGAATAACCGGAAACACGACCATGGCTTCGAGTCTTTCTTCATTGCAGTTCGAGTCAATCTTACGGCAGCAGGCTCCGGCTCCGGTGTATCTGATTGTGGGCGAGGAAGATCTCTTGCGCGACCGCGCCGTAGGGGCGCTGAAAGCGGCGGTGCTGGGAGACAATCACGATTTCAATTGGGATGTGTTTTATGGCGATGAAGCCAGCGGGGTCGACATTCTGACGTGTGCCTCCGAAATGCCGGTGTTTGCCGAACGCCGGCTGGTCATCGTTAAGACGGCTGAGAAATTGTCCGCTCGGGATGGTGAGCCGCTGCTCAAGTATCTGGCGAGCCCGATGGACACCACCACGCTGGCCTTTGTGAGTCCCAAGCTCGATGGCCGCCTGAAATTTTCGCAGGCCGTGGCCCGTGCCGGGGTGGTGGTCGATTGTGGCCCGCTTCGTGACGCGCAACTGATGCCGTGGATTGCACAGGAAGCGGAGCAGTTGACGGTGCGCCTTGAGCCGGAGGCAAGTCACCTCTTAAAAGAAATGAGCGGCGGCTCGCTCTCCGGCATCCGGCGTGAGCTGGAAAAGCTGGCGGCCTATGTCCCTTCCGGGCGTGCCGTGACCGCGGCGGATGTCTATCTCCTGCGAGGCATGGAACCGGGTGCGTCGGTGTTTGACTTGACGCTGGCCATCGCGGATGGCCAGCGAGGGCGCGCACTGTCCATCCTGGCAAGGAACCTGGAAGCGGGTGAAGCTCCGCTGCGCATCCTGGGTTCCCTGGCGTGGCAATATCGCCGTCTGTGGAAAGTGAAGGAGGCGGTCCGCGATGGCGGCCGAGAGGGCGAAGCGGCCCGGACGTTACGGATGGATCCCGGCAAGGTCAGGGCCTTCCTGGGGCGATTTTCAGATGAGCATTTGCAGCGCGCCCTTCACCTGTTTCTCCAGAGCGACGCCCAGCTCAAAGGAATGGGCAGCCATCACCCGAAGATGGTGCTCGAACGACTGCTGCTCCGTCTCTGTGGGACCGTGCACGATACGGCGACGACGCCGGAGTCACCGCGCCGGCCGCCTGCGCCCGCAGGACGTGGCACGGCGCGCGTGGTATCGAACGTGCGGACGATTAAGCGCGGGGATTCGACAGGGCGTTAACGCGCAGCGTCAGGCGGGAAATGCGGCGAGAACCGGTATTGGGCTTCAAGGCGCCCTTGGTCACGGCCTTTCCGATGGCGGATGAGGCTTCCCGCAAAAACGTCCGGGCCTCGTCGGACTTTTTTTCCGTCACCGCCGACTGCACCTTCTTGATCAACGTTTTCACCGTATTGATCGTCGCGCGGTTGCGATCATGCCGTTTTTCGGCCTGGCGGGCACTTCGAATAGTGGACTTATGAATGACAGGCATCGTACATTCCTCCTCGAAAAAGGATCTGACATGTATCATAGTGTCTTGTTGATCGTCAAGGATCAGCGCGGCGGAGGAGACTCGATATGGTGAAGATTATTGCTCGAGACCGACTCATTTTAGCGCTGGATGTGCCGTCCGTTGCCGAGGCCGACCGGCTGCTGGACCGGCTGCAGGGACAGGTTTCATTCGTCAAAGTCGGGCTCGAACTCTACACGGCGGCCGGACCTGAGATGATCAAGCGGGTCGTGGAGCGCGGGATGCGCGTCTTCCTGGACCTCAAGTTTCTCGATATCGAAGAGACCGTCCGCCGGGCGACGGCGCGGGTCGCCGCCATGGGGGTGGATTTCTTGACCATCCATGCCAACCGGAAAGCCCTGAGTGCCGCCGTCCAAGGGCGGGAAGGGTCGTCGCTCAAGTTGCTGGCCGTCACCGTGCTCACGAATTTCGATAGCCACGATTTGCGGGAGATGGGAGTTCAACGAAGCGTCCAGGATTTGGTCACAGCGCGGGCCCTGCTCGCTTCGGAGGTCGGCTGTGACGGCGTGGTGGCCTCCGGGGAGGAACCGGCCGCCATCCGCCAGAAGCTCGGTCCGCGGTTCTTGATCGTGACCCCCGGCGTGCGGCCGGCCGGTAAAGGGGTGGACGACCATGCGCGGGCCACCACTCCCACCCAAACCATCGCGGCCGGCGCCGATTATCTCGTCATCGGCCGTCCCATTCGCGACGCGGCCGACCCGATCGCGACCGTCACCGACATCGTGGCGGAAATGCAGGCTGCGTTTGATGCGCGTCCCGCCTAGCTGCTGTTGCGGCAGCGATCGTACCTTTGCTAAGATCCGGTTTCTTCCGCAGGCCTCATGGTGGGTGTAGCTCAGCTGGTTAGAGCGCCGGATTGTGGATCCGGAGGTCGCGGGTTCGAAACCCGTCACTCACCCCACTCCTTCTCTTCATCCGCTTGCTCCTCACACGATCCGACGACATGGTCGATTTGGTAATCTGGCCTGGTTGCGCGGCGGTTGCGAAGTCACCCTCCACCCCGCGAGGTTTCAGCGGGTGACGACGGGTGGTTCTTAGTGCGACCGATCCGCTTCACCACCATGCAGAAGTGGCTTTGCGGAGGACCCGAGTCGGATTCTTATGCTCGTCCGATTCCTGGTTTGACGACGGCTGACAGTGGGCAATCAAGCGGGAGGTCAGGTAGACGTTTTGGAGGGGAATGCACTATCCGAATCTTTGCGCTGTTTCTTTTGATAGACATGCTTCCACGTGGTGTAGGCCAACTGAACAATGAGAATGTTGTTTTCGATGAAGGCTCGATCGTCCACGTCGAGCTTCTCGCCCTCCCTCATGTAATTGGCCAGAGCCGTGCTGGCCTCTCCGAAGGATTTGAGGACCTTGGTTTTTTTCGTGAACGGCATCGCGAGGATCATAGCCGCATTTGTGGGCCTGTCTATAGGCGAAAGCTTACAGGCCCGAATAGATTCCGCGCCGTCAAGGACCCGGGATGGCGCGATGATAACCGTTGAGATGCCCTAGTGAAAAAAAGCCGCTGCCGCTTGCGGGCTTCAACGAATCCATGAGTCGAATACGCGCAGACATATACCGGCGCCGCTTGGACTCATCGTTGCTTTTCAAACACAAACTCGTTGCACCCTAATCCGCCGTCGCATCTCAGGCGAGCGAGAGAAAAGTGGCGCGATTTGTAAAACTCAAAAATCTCTTCGGGCTTGGCCACTTCATAGGGATAGCCTCCGACCCAATCGACGATGTCCCGCCACCGGCTCATGCCTCGTTCTCCGCTGTGACACCAGGTTTTGAAATAGGGACCTGGATTTCCCGATCTGATTGATCCGAGGGCATGTCGAATCTCAAACGGTGCGGAGACGGCCAGCAGAAAGGGGATCCGCAACGCGCGGGGCAGGCGGTTGTAGAGGTGTTTGCGACGGCGCCACCGGCTGCTGAGCGATCCTTTATCGTTGTAAATCGAGATAAAGAGCAATCCGCCTTCGGCCAGGGGACGTTGCACATGGTCGAGGGCTTGCCACATGGCTCCGGTATGGTGCAGCACACCCCAGGAATAGACGATATCAAACGGACCGATCGAAGACATGTACTCGCCATCCAAGACCGATTGCTGTTCGATGGACCAGTTCGAGTCGCCTGGCGCGTACCGGCGCCGCAATTCCTTGGCACAGGCGACCGATTGCGGATCATAGTCGAAGGAATGGACGGTGGCTCCCAAACGATGCGCCGCTAGGCTGAATAAACCGCTCCCGCATCCCACATCCAGGAACGTCTTGCCCGCTAATGTGGACAGGCCCAGCATGCGTTGAAGCGATTCTTCGGCCGAGACGATCCGTTCTTCATTCAGGACGTCGAGGAAGCGGCTCCAGTTTTCACCGAACGTGAATCGCCTGCCGGTCTGCACTTCCTCCGCATGTCCGGTCAGCAACTCCTTGGTGGTGTCAGTCGACGCTCGCATGGCAGCCTCCTATACCTTCTCCTCCACTCTCCTGGATGCCCATGGGTTCATAGGCCCTGCTGTCCCGTACCCTCTTGCGAAATCCTAGCGGGTCGTCGGTCTCGCCACTCCTGGCAGTTCCCCTAGTCCGCTTCTTGGATTCCACAAGCTATACTGATGCTCCCAAACACGGCTGGGTCACACTTGCGGCCTAGACCTCCTGGTACAGATTCCTATCGAATGGAATTCCAGATATGCCGGCTCGACCATGGACCGTTGTGCCGACGCTTCTCTTCGGCGTCACCCTTATCCTGGCGTCCTTCGACCTCAGGCTCTCGGCCAATACCGGCATGCAGGCTGCGGGCGGCTTTCTAGAACAGGACGACGCCTCACCCCGACCGCGCTGGACCCATTCGCAGGTCCAATCGTTCATTCCAGCCGGCCGGAGCCCATTCACGTTTCCTGCCCCCTATAACACGGAAGCGGTTCGTCTCACGACAGCCGGCGACTGCGGGGGGAGAGATTGCGTCCGGTATGTCGCCTACTCCTACTGGCGGAACATGAACAACCATGCCGGCAGCGACCACATGCTGATCTTCCTGACCTTGATGAAGTCCTTCGGCGGCGGCGGGCCCACGCTCTTTCGGTACGACAAGACCGCTGGCCACATCACCAAAGTCGGGCCGCTCTTCCAGCCGTCCAGTCGCTTCTCCGCAGAGAGCGGCGAAGGGTGGTACTTCAGCGGCACTATGCCCACCAAGCTCTATATTCCCGATGGGCCGAAGCTGCTTCGATACGACGTGATCACGCGCGTATTTGAAGAAGTGTTCGATGTGACGGCGAAGTTCGGCCGCACCCGGACAATCTGGCAAGCGCATTCAAGCGACGACGATCGGGTGCATAGCGCGACCTTGCAAGAGACCGGGAGCGGCGAATACTTGGGATGTCTCGTCTTCTTCGAACGAACAGGCCGGTATCGCTACTATCCTAAAATCGGCACCTTTGACGAATGCACGCTCGATAAATCGGGACGCTGGACGATCAGTCTCGAAGATCTTGGCGTCAGGCTCGACATCGCCAATCGGATCTTCGACAATTCGACGGGGCAAGAGACGCGGCTGAAGGGCCCCTATACGACCCTGGGGCACATGGATACGGGATACGGCTACATGCTGGGCGCGGACAACTTTCATCCGCTCCCCTGCGCGACGATTCTCTGGAACCTCGAACCATCGGCCTCATTGGGACCGGTGGTCCACTATAACTTTGACTGGCCTATCAATCATGCGAACCACCCGTCCCATACCAATGCCAAACCCGGCGCGCCGGCATCGGACCAATATGCCTGCGGAAGCAACGCCGACCGATACCCCTTCGCCCAAAATGAAATTGTGTGCTTTCGACTGGATGGCTCACGGACCCGACTGGTCGTGGCACCGGTCATGTCGGATCTCAATGCCGCCGGCGGGGGCGATGACTACGGCAAGATGCCGAAAGGAAATCTGGATATCACCGGAAAATATTTTTTGTGGACGTCGAACATCGGCAGCGATCGCTTGGATGCCTTCCTGGTGAAAGTGCCTGCCGAAGTGCTGTTTGGGCAGACGCCCGTTCTCCGCGCCAATCCGATCACGCTGCCGTTCGACACTCCCCCGCCGGCGAAAGGCCAAAGGCCGGAAGGAAACCCGTGCTGACCCTCACGCGCTCTCCAGCGCTGGTGGGAAGGCGGCGACCGACAGGGTGAAACGGGCCGCTCCTTGGTCTCCCTCCGGCGAAACCGCTCATCGGGAGTTCAGTGACGGCTCCTGAACAGGGCGGACAAGATCAGCCAGATCTTTGGGATACAGCACAATTTCGATGCGCCGATTGGCCGTCCTGCCGCCTTCCGTGTCATTGGGTTCAACCGCCCTGGTATCGGCATACCCGCCCGCAGCAAGTGTCATCCGGTCGACGCCGCCCTCCTCGATCAGATAGCGGACGACGCTGGTTGCCCGGGCGGTTGAAAGCTCCCAATTGGTCGGGAACTTGTCCTTCAGCTTCACGCCGATCGGCACATTGTCCGTATGGCCCTCGATGCGAATCTGCTTGTCGGTTATCTTCTTGAGGATGTCGCTGACCTGCTTCAACACTTTCAGTCCGGCCGGTTTGACCTGAGCCTGCCCGGAATCGAACAGGACCCGGTCCACCATGTTGATCGTCAGCCGGTCGCGGACTTGTTTGATCTTGATATCGCCCTTTTCGATTTCGGCCTTGAGCGAGTTGGTCAGATCCTGATGGGTGCGGGTCAACCGCTCGATTTCCGCTTCCTTCGCCGTCCGGTCCTGCTCGAGCTGGACCTTCTTGGCCTCTTCCGCCTGGAGGCGCTTCCGTTCTTCCTCCAGTTTGGCCGCCAATTGCTCGCGTTCCTGCTTGGCCTGCACCGCTTCTTCGCCGAGCCCCGCCAGCTCGCCGGTTAGGGCCGAGATGCGCTGTTTGTTCCTGTCCAATTCCTCCGCCAGCAAGGCCGCTTTCGCGGCGAGTACGTTCCGGTCAGCCGCTTCCTGCCGCAGCGTGCCGATCTGCTGATCGCGCTCCGAGAGCCGTCCCTCCAAATCCTTCACGCGGGCGGCGTCGGTTTCCAGCTCGCCCGCCCGTTTTTGAAGCTTGGCGATCTCTTCCTGTGCCGTCGTGGTGCCGCCGAGAAGCTTTTGCTTGTCCTGCTGGAGCGCGGCGACCTGACTCTGCTCGGACTGCAACTTCGTCTGTAAGTCGCGCGCGGTGTTCTGGGCTTCCCTCAGCGCCGCCTCCACTCGTTCTTTGTCCCGTTCGAGTGCTGCGATCTGCTGATGGGCCTCAGTCAACGCTTTTGATGTGGTGGCCTGTTCCTGTTGCGCGGTCTGGAGTTTTCTCTCGAGGTCGTCGGATTTGACCCGCAGCAGGTCGCGCTCACGGCGCAATTCTCCGGCCGTGATCTGCGCTTGCCTGGTATCCTCTTGCAGTTTTCCCGCCTCTTCCTCGCGCTGGCGCTGAGCCGCCAGCGCTCGATGCAGGGTCTCGTTGGAGGCGACGAGTGCTTGCCGCGTCCGGCTGCCGGCCGTCTGTTCAGTCGAGAGTTCCTGCGCGAGCCTGGCCTTTTCCTCTTCCAGGGCTTGGATCCGCGCGTCGGCTTGCTTCTTGGCTTCCTCCAGTCCGGCCGCCCCGGCTTTCTTGACCGCCTCCAACTCTTCGACCGCCTTGGTATGGGTCTCAGTGCTCACGCAACCCGCCGCCAGCAGGGGGATGAGCAGGGCGCTTGCCAGTAGGTGATGTCGCATCACAGGCTCCCTTCCATGGTTTTCTTCAGGCTCTTGCTTGCATGAGCAGGGCCCGATGGTAAGCACGGCCGGTCGTTCAGCCTTTTTTCCGAGCCAAGACGGCTCGGTCGTCGATGGGCGTGTAAATCATGCTTACGGCTTGCCGCCAATACGTATGACGCCGGGCACGACCACGCTTCCACCCGGCAACGCCGATTCCATTCGAAGGTTGTAATTCACCACGCCGGGCTTTGTGAAACAGGCGCTGGTCGTTTGGTTCGGCTTGATCGTGGCCGACTCTTGAATGCTGGCGAAGAAATTGGAGAACCCTCGTTCACAGGACAGGCCGTCCGGCGGGACGTTGACCAGATCGACTCTGACCGGCAGTGTCCGTGCATTGACCCACCGCACTTCGTCCCCCGTCTGCACGATCAAGTCAGCGGGGTCCGGTCCTTCAGCGATTCTAATGTCGTGGACGGACCCGGTCCTGGAGGTCGAGGGACCGGCGCAGGCGGCGATCACCAAAGCGGCGGTGACGACGGCGAGACCCCTGTTCCATGAACGCAACGTCCATTCTTTATGCATCTAAAACCTCCATTACGGCAGCATGATGTGTTGTCAAAACGCTTCCTAACCGGATATGCCTACCCCCATTTACCACAGTAAAGCAAGGGTGAGGCCATGCGGCCGGGCGTTCCATAAACCAGCGTGACCGGCTTCACATTGGGACCTTCGCCGGGTCATTCACTGTAAGGATTGATACGTCCTTTATAGGCTTCTTGTGCTGCATAAAATGCACAATCGTGGCTAATGACACAGTCGCCGGAGTGGCGTCAGTGATCACGCCTATTAGTGACTTACTCAGGTGCCGATGGAGCGAACAGCTTGTGGGGAAGAGTGATGGTATTCATCAGCACGTCGATGGCAAGCCGTGGATAGCCTGTCAGCCCCTTGGCGATGGATTCGAGCGGCAAGTATCGAATGTCCGGATCGCGGCGCAGGCCTTTCACCTCGAAGAGGGCCGTCGATAAGCCCGGGCGATCGCCGGCGAGCAGCGTCCCGAACAGGGGAATCTTCTCGATCAGGTCTGAATAGGCACCGAGCGGACTGACGGCTACGGCTACATCGAGTTCATCGGTGACCATGTCGAGGGTGCCGGCGGCACTGATCTTCATCACCGGACTGTCGAAGACGATATCCTCTGAGGCCAGCAGGCCGCCGCCGGCGGTCACCGTGGCCGAGAGGGTATCGAACGGCATGCCGTCACGATCCAGATCCACCCGTTCTTCGAGCAGCGACGGCAGATTGAGGATCTTCAACACCTTGGGGAGCACCGTGCCGTGAAGGATCCGGCCTTTGACGATCTGCAGCTTGATCGGGGTGAGAGTGCGCAAGGTCCGAAGAAACGGAGACGTCCCGCCCATCGTCGCGGCCAGCCTTCCGGTCCACGACAACGATCCCCGCAACGTGTCCGCGTCGGGATCGATCACCGAAATCAGTTGATGCACGGGCATGCCGGTGACCTCCGTCTCCATTACGATCTTCATCGTCTCCCCGGCCGACGGAGCGGCTTCGATCCGGCCCGAGAATCGGCCTTTAGGGGTTTCTCCGACCAACTCGCTGAGTACCAGCTTGCCGGCTTCGACCCTGAGGTGACCGGACAGCGTCCGGAATTGGAGGCGGTGATAATAGGCCTGACTGATCAGGGCGGTGACCTCTGCTTGACGGGATTCAACCCAATGCCGGATCCGTGGAAGCATGGGTGGTCCCTTCTCGTCACTGTCAGGAGTCGGAAGCAGCCTGGTGATGTCCAGCTTCGAGGATTCGACGGTCAACCTTGGCCTGGCACTGGTCATCCAGGTCGTGATGAGGCCACGCACCTGGACTTCGCTGTCCCCGACCTTGAAGGCACATCGTTCAATCATGGCGTCGTGCTTATCCAGCAGGATCCGGAACGACAGCGCCCGCAGCGGGTCTTTCAGCCCCTCCAGGCTCAGAGCTCCGCGTGCGAGTTCGATCCAGCCGGACGTCGTCCACCGAGCCCAATCGGCGCCCTGACCCTGGATGGAGAGTGATGCTTTGAGCACTCCTTCGACGGACGGACCGATGGAGAATCCATCGGCCAGGCCGGCGAGCTTCTGCGGCTCGATGTTCACGTGCGCTTTGAAATCGGGCCTTGCCCCCAGCCGGACCTCTCCTCGGCCTTCCACGAGCGCCGTCGGCAGGAGCAGTGCGAGGCGGCGCACCGCCATCCGCGTATCCGTCAGAATCGTGCCTTCGAATTCCAGCGAGGAGGCCACGCCGCGACGCTTCGCGATCAGGGGAGGGACTCGGATTTCGGCCTCCGCCAAATCGATTGAGCCTCTCCAGGCGGGCCGGCGTGCGGAACCCGACAGCCGGACCGTCGCACGAGTCATACCGTCAAGGGCCACTCCTGTGACGAGCGGCAGCCTGTTGCGCAAAAAGTTCATCAAGTCGGTTCCGTCCGAAGCAAGCTCTACCTTCACATCCTCCAAGCTGGGTGCGGCCCCCATGGCGACGGCCCCTTGGATGTCAAATCGAACGGGTCCGACATGGCCCCGCACATGTTGGAACTCGATGAAGCCGGGCGTCACGTTGACGGCGCCGCTGAGGTGATCGGCAGAAAGGTTCCACTCGGGCAAGCGGGCACCGAGTCCGTGCCCCGTCAGCTGCGCTGACACAAGGGCGATCTGCGGCTCCGGCGTCAAGGGACCGGCGACGTGGATGGAAAACTGTACCTCGCCGGTCACATTCCGCAGATTTGCCGCGGCGGTCTCGCCGGCTCCGGCCCCCTGAAAGGCATGTAGCAGCGGAAGCAGGTCCTCGGCCTGGCTCGTGCCGGTCAACTGAAGATCGAGGTTCGGCGCCATGTCCAGGTGAGACAGCACCAGTTTCCCGTTCGACAACGGCACCGCCTGAAGCCTCCCGGAAAGGTTCATCCCCTCGACGTGCACCGGTGTCACAAACAATGTGCCCGACAGATCCTGTAGCGAAATGCGCTTTGTCCCGACGACTCCGCGGCCCTGGGACAGCTTGATCACCCCTTTCCAGTCCGGCTTGCCAGGCTGATCCAGTCGTCCACTCACCGTGGCCGAAACCAGCTCGAGGGTTCCCGCGAGGTCATGGCTGCTGACGGCCGATCGAATCTTTGAAGAGATCCAGGCTGCCGGGGCGCGCCGCAATGCCGTCTCCACACTGACCGGCGAAGTCGAGACGGTTGCGGAAAACACGGGGGCTTCGGCGCCCGCGCCCTCCAGCCGGCCTTGGCCGCGAACCACCATCCAATCCATCCGGGTTTCCATCTGTGGCACTGTGATGGTGTAGCCGGCATTCCCCGGTTCAATGACGGTCTGGGCGGTCACATCAATGCGTCCTTGCGGTTCCTCGTCCGGAATTCCGCCGTTAGGCGGGTTGAACCAGGGTGCGGGATTGAACCGGTCAAGGTGAATGGAACCCTCAAAACGCACCGGCGGCACCGCGTGATCCGGCTCACGACCGGAAGGGAATCGGGCCAAGGTCAAGGAACCGAAGAGTTCAAGGCCGCCCTCCTCGCTGTGGCCGGTCAAGGAGACGTCGGCCTCGGTCCGAAGGACATCGCTGTCTACTGACAATGCCACATCTTTAATGCTCACCTCATGAGGCACGGCCCGATCGTATTCGTCGATCAGGAGGATCTCGCCTCCCGTCAATTGAAGATCGGGCAGCCCCCACTGCCATACGAAGCCTCCTTCCCGTCGGCCCGGCTGGGCTGGCGACGGGGAGGCGAAGCGCCATTCGCCCTGGCCGGTTCTCCGGATCACGACCTGGGGCTCCTCGATCACGGCTTTCACGACCGCCAGCCGCTTCTTGAAAAGCGGTAGCCATCGAAGCGTGAGCGATCCATGGCGGCTCCGGACCGTCACGTCTTTGTGCCGAGCGTCGCGCAGCATCAGATCCGAGAACTCGAGCGTCAACCGGGGGAAGAGGTGAATGCGAATCCGACCCACTTCAAGCCCGGTCTCGGCTTGTAGCCGTTGCAGGATCGGTCCTTGAACCGCCGAGTGGTTGACGAGGAGCGTCGCGGCGGGCGCCAGGAGGATCAGCGCCGCCATGATGAGGAACCAACGGGGAATTAATCGCGCTTGATCGGATGGTCGTGTCATACCCATTGTCTGCGGCTGACAGTAGGCTTACTTCCTGCCAAGGCCGGCCTGAAAGAGGACATGGTTCCTCCCTATTCGTTATCACTATCCGATCACTCTCACAATTGGACAAAGCGGGACCAAGCCGTCTGCATTTGTCCAGTATCCATAAGGCGCATTGGTGGGGTGAATTTGGCTGTCGGAGGGTGGCTGGGAGCTTTTGTGATGGTCGGGGGCCACCGCGATGTTCACGGCCCTCATGCGGATGGGTGCTTTGGGGATTGATGCCGACGCAGGGCCGTATCCTCAGGAGTCTTGCGATCGCGGGATGGTGTCGTCGGTGGCGGGCATGGTGAGTTTCCCTGGGCGGCGGCCGCGCTGGGTGGGTGTCAGCCTAAGAGAAATCAGCGTGGTTCTGCCGCATGCGGCTGTGCCTGCTGTTCCAAGCCGGTCCGCTCCCGGGCATCCACCATCATGACCGGTGCGTCCGGGGAACAACGTCCGCTCGATGAATCGCAGGGCAAGTTGCCGAGGCGACGCCATGCCATCGGCCTGCTGCTCATCCGGCAGGGAGGACCTTGAGCCCTGTTTCCGAAAACTTTTTCTCGATCAGAAAACGCAGTTCGCTGGCCACTGCCCCCGGGTCGGTATCCAGCCGTATTTCGAGCCAATAGTTTAACGTGAAGATAAATCCCTGGCCGCCAAAGTCATCCAGCAATACCTGCGGAGACGGTACCTTGAGGATCTTGGGATGTTCCTTCGCGAGACCGTCAAGCAAGTCGACGATCTGATGTGGCGACGTTCCATAGGCCACACCTATCCGCAAGGAAAAGCGGCTGTAACGGCTCGAGTAGGTCCAGTTCGTCAGATTGCGCTCGAGGAAGCTACTGTTCGGGATTAACGTTTCCATTCCCTTCGCATCCCGGACGGTCGACGAACGAAGGCCGATCGTCGTGACGCGGCCCCGCACATTGTCCACCTCGATCAGATCCCCGACGCGCATGGGACGTTCAATCAGTACGAGGATGCCGCTGATCACGTTCTTCAGTAAATTTTGCGCGCCGAATCCGACGCCGATGGCAAAGGCCCCGCCCAGGAAGGCAAAAATAGTCAGTGGAATTTTGACCGAGACTAGGCTGATCACGATGAGGATGGTGATCAGAAACGCCTGACTCCACTGGCGCACCAGATTCGCCACGTCCTCCGTCAGCCCTAAGCGGCTGACGGCCAGGCGGCCGATCAATCGGGCGAGGTACAGACAGATCCAATAGCCGACCAGCAGGATGCCGAGGGCGGTGATGATTTTGCCCACCGTGACGCTCCGGCGGCCCGTAATGGTTTTGCCCTCGACCTCGATCGCATCTTCGGCGGAAAAAATTTCGAAGTGCCATGCCCTCTTTGTCAGGTCCCAGGCTCGTTGCTGCCACTCGTCCAGCCGGGCTGAGAAAGGCAATTCCTTGCGCTGTTCTTTGAATTCGGATTTCCAACGCTCCAGAAACCGCGTGGCCTGCTCCACTCGCTGAAGCGAGCGCGTATAGGCCGCTGCCCGCTGTTGATGCGCCTGAAGCATCTCGCGGACATGATTGCGTTCCATGGGGGTCTTGGCGTTGCGAAGGCGATTGTCGAGTTCACTGATTTGCCCGGAGACCACCCCCAGTTGCTGACGCAGATACTCCTGTGATGCGCCGAAATTCGTGAGGCGCGATGTGAATCGTTCGTAGATCTCGCGGGCTTTGGCTCGCTCCGGCGCATGCGCCAGCGCAAAGCGGCTTTCCCATAATTGGCGCTCCCCCTCGACGATATCGAGCAACTGCCTCAGAAGGTCGCCGGCTAAAATCAGATTGTCCAGCTGCGCCCGCTTCAGTTCCACGGTTTGTTTAGCCTGCAGCGCTCGAGGGGGCATGGTGCCGGATGAGCTTTTGCCCGGCTCCTTTTTCATCTGAGCCTCGAGGCGGCGCTCGCTCTCCCGCAAGTCTTGGACTAACGCGTGCCGGTCGGCGATGACCTGTTGCAGTTCCGCCTCCAGGGCGCGGCGCTCCTGCGCCAAGCGACTTCGCACCTTGTGTAGATCCGCCTCCGTAAACTCGACCTGAGGTTCGACCGCCGCGAGCTGCCGCTGGGCGAGGGCCAGACGGGCTTGCGTGTCCGCCAGCTCTTGTTCCACTCGGGTTTTTGATGATTCGGCCGCAGTGACCGCCACGGAGGCGGCCCGCCTGCGAAGGTCTTCGAGATCCCTGATCCATCGTTGCCGGCTGGATTGTGCCGGGTCGGTGGTCGCTTCCAACCGTTCGGACGCCTGGCGAAGGCGTTCCTCCGCTGTTTTGAGAGCGTCGCGCGCGCGGTCGAAACGCAGTTCAATGAGACTCAACTGTGACTCAAGGCCTTCATCGGCCAGCCGAAGGGAAAACAGCGTGCCCCAAAGTTGGTCGGCAAGAAATACCGAATAAGGCGGGGACTCGGGAACCCCTTTCCACTCCTGACTGGTTCGGGAGATTTCCTCGTGGCGTTGCTGCGCCTCCTTGAGTCGCTGCAAATCGTCAATCTGCTCATCATAGCCACGGGCGATTTGTTGAAGCAGGGAGCGCCGTTCGAGCAGCTCTTCTTGGGGTACACCGGGGGGCGCTCCATGCCCCAGCGTAGACGGCTGGCTCACGGCGTTGAGTTCGGCCTCTGCTCTCTGGCGCTTGTCCCGCAGTTCGGCGAGCAGCGCCTCATCACGGGTCTGTGAAGCGCCTGCGGCCTTCTTCTCCGCGTCGCTGCTCGGGACGGTCGGCGTAGCGACATCCGCGAAAGTCCGGTCGACAAGAGCGGTTGCGGTTAAGGTGAACCACAGGCCGACAGAGAGCACCGTAGCGGCGGCTCGGGGCAAGGCGAAGCGGTGTGATCGGTCCTCTGTTGGAGACATATCGGCCCGAGAGTAAGCAATCGGAGCGCCAGCGCGCAGGGATGGTGAAACATTGGAGTTGCGCTTTTGGACGGGACAACCTGTCCCAATTCGAAAGAATGCCGGACAAGATGGCCCTGGCGTATGAGATCAGTCTACCCGGTGATCCGATGAAGATTGAGCAGTGGAGCCCTTGAATCCCTGTTGAGAGGTGCCGGCAGGGAAAATCAGATCACGATGTCTGGAGCGAAGTCGTCAGGCGTTCCCAGGACTCACGGTCCAAACGGTGACGGGCGACGGTGGGCAGCCGAATGAATTCTACACCGAAGGTCCGTTCTCGCACCCATCGGACCCGGCCGAGTTCAATCACGAACGAGAGGCGAGGTGAGGATAGAAACACGTTTAATTTAACGTAGCTGCCCTGAAGCACGGTTCGATCGGTCACGACCGAGCAGCCGGTGAGGGACAGATTGAACAGTTGCCCTTCTGCCACGAAAGGGGCCCCTTGAAAGATGACGGGATATGCGACGGGAAACCGATGATGCGCTCGTATCACTGCTCGACGCTCGTGCATCGGCAAGCCTCCAGGACCGGCAGTCTATCGCGGCTGTCACAATGGACGATACCCCTCGGATGAGGGACAGGTCCATGCGGCTTAGGGCAGTTTTGCCGGAGGCGGATCAGAGGGAAGAGGAGCGGTCTCGGGAGCGCGTCCCAGTCGTTCCAGCACATCCTGTTTCAACTTGGTCGATTCTTCGATGCGATTTTCACGCTGAAGGACATTGATTTCCTTCGCCTTGCGGGCATTGAGCTCAATCATGTCGCTTTCGTCCCGGACGAGCTGCGGCGTCAGGAATACCAAGAGGTTGAGCTTTTCGACCTGACGGCTTTGAAACCGGAAGAGCCAGCCGAGAAAAGGAATGTCTCCGAGGAGAGGCACCTTCCGTTCGCTGATCGTGATGTTATCCCGGACCAGGCCTCCCACGACCAATGTTTGCTGGTCTCTGGCGATCGTTGTGGTCTCCATGGAGCGTTTCGTGGTGGTCGGGCCGACAGGAACCGTGGCGGTGCCGGATCCGATCGTTTGGGCGACGTTTTCCGCGATGGCGGTGATCTCCTGTTTAATTTCCAGACGGATGAGGTCATCTTCCAAGACTTGCGGAGTCAATTCCAACGTCACGCCGACGTCTTTTCGCTCGATCGTGACGAGCGTTCCACCGGTGATCCCCTGTGCTTGGCCGGTTGGAAAGGGGCGGTTCTCGCCCACCACGATTTTCGCTTTTTGATTATCGGCAGCCAACACCTGCGGAGTGGACAAGATATTGGTGTCGGTCATGCTCAATAGGAATTGAAGAAAGGCCCGCACGTTGACCGTATTGAGTACCGAAACGGTGCCGCCCGTGGCGCCCCCCGCGGCAATCCCGCTGATCGTCTGCGCAATCGCCGCCAGGTCTTCAGGGGGACGATTGACTCCGCCAATGCCCTGAAAGAAGCCGGACTTTCCCGCTCCCACGATCTGGGTAGGATCGGAGCCGATTTGTCTCAGGCGGTCCACGGCGACTTCCAGGATGACCGCTTCGACGAAGACTTGCTTGCGCCGCGAATCCAGATCACGAATGACGGACTGGATGCGGCTATACGCGAGCTTCGTCGCGCTCACGATAATGGAGTTGGTCGCCTTGTCGGCGAACACCTGGACCGGGGCTTCGAATTCGGTCAGGGGCCGGATCGGCGGCCGAACGCCGGGGGCCGCTTGCGCCACGGTCTGTGAGCGAGCGACCAGATTGGTCAGCACGGCGGCCAGGTCCGTGGCGTTGGCATGCTTCAATTTGTAGACGAAGACGCCTCGCTCAGGCGGCAAGTCCCCCATTTGAACGATTTGATAGACGCTGCCTTTCGGGATGACTGCCAGGCGGGCCACTTCCAGCGCCGCAACAAACATATTGAACGCCTGGTCGGCGGTGACTTTCGTGGGGGAGTAGACTGAAATCTTTCCCCCTTGCTTCTTGACCGTGTCGTCGAGAACAAAGTTTTTGCCGGTCAGCTCACTGATGAAACGCACAAAGACCTGAATCTCCACGTCATTGAAGTCGAGCGCAAACTTGGCTGGCTGCGTTTCGGCAAAGAGGGACGGAGAAGTCAGCAACGACGCCAGTAAGCAGGCGAGGCCGAGGGCTCGCCTCAACAAGTGGGAAGGTCGCTTTCGCGGACAAGGTGGCACAGTGAGCATATTTCCTATTGTGTGTTGCGATGAAGTGAATGGATCTGGGAGGAGTTCCATCACCAGACGGTGTACGACCGTACCATAGCGACCCGTGGGACACAACATAAAGGGTCGCGTAACCCGGAGGCCAAAGGTGTCGACCATGCCAGTCAGGATTCCCCGCATCGGCGGGCACAGTACCGCAGGGCGCGGTTCCTATCCAGCAAAAATAGGAAGATGGGAAAGAGGATTACTGGCCGTCCCGGCCATCGCGGCCGGAGTAGTGGTCGCTTGGCAGCCGGCCGGGAGCGAGTTTGCCGCGCGCGGCGCTCAGGGCGAGGGGCTTGCCGAAGTGTTCCGTTACCGCGTGTTTCAGTAGAAGCCACAAATCATCATCCAAGTCGTCGTAGCCCTCGGCCAAGGTGAGCAATTCGGCGAGCGGGTGCCGGCCTTGAGCTAAGGGCATCAGTTCCGGATGGATCTCTGTATTGGCCCGAAGCTCATTCCGGAGGGTCTTGGCTTTGGCGCGCACTTCCTCCAGCGGACGGAAGTCCGCTTGGTCCCGGTGAACTAATGACAAGAGTCGGTCAAGGATGGTGAGGGCCCGGACACGGTCCTTTTCTTCCTGGAGCTTCTTGCGTTGCGCCTCTCCGATGAATTGGAGGACCGATTCCATGTCTTTAATCGATTCAATTTCGCCCGGTGTCTTGGCGGTCGACGCCGCGAGCAGACACACCAACTCCAGTGCTTGATCACGCAATTCGCTGAAGCTTCGCCGTGATGTGGTGATGTGATCAATCAGGTTCTCGGAAGGAAGCATGCCCGCCATCGTGGCCTGTTCAGCCACCTCGGTGAGCCGTTGACTCAATTGTTCGAATCTGCGGGTGACCAGGGTAAAGTTCTTCAGCAGCTCTGCTTGAGACGTCTCCATACATAACCTTCTTTCGGTAGATGGGAGCACACAGTGGAGCGATGGATGGATGTCCATACAGGACCGGTGAAAAATTGTGATCTACAGCGTGCCATGGCAGAGCTTGGGAACCGTTGTGCCAACGAGAACGTCACCATTTGAGTCGTGAAGGAACGATGGGCGGCAGTGTTTACCATATGACCAAGGCCGTCAATAAGGCTGGACATCGTTTTTCGGCTCTAGTTTCAACGGCCTAATAGCCCTACTGCATTGTATGCACGAGTGCTTTTAACGGGCATAAATCCTGCGTGGGCATCCAAGCAGATGTGTGCATGAAAGTCTGCCCGATGCCCCCATTGGAGCCACGAGATGACATGGACCCCAAGCAACTCCAAGCAAAAGTGCAAGACTTCGCTCGACGGCTTCTTCATGAGGCCAGCGGTGACCCGATCCGAGCTTTAGGACTGCTTGTCCTCGTCTTGGATGGACCTACTTTCGAATTTGGGGATCATGGGCAACGTCTGATGGTGGAAGTACAGAAGGCGCTTCTGCATGAAGAGCGCCTGCCGATGGGAAAACCCGTTCAACATCTCGCTGGCGCCGTGTCGTGGGAAGGCGTTCAGCAGTGCCTGCGATGTGCGAAGCTACTGCGGCATGACGGCAAGACGGCTCTGAGCGGCTATATCTACGAAATCGGTCCTTGGTTGACGATGGAAGACTGCGACGACTTTGAGGCCTGTGCCTAAGGCGGGTGTGTCGGAACTGTGCTTTCGCTATTGAGCCCTCGTGTGCCGTCGTTGACGAACACACTTTCCCTTCAAACCGTCGGCCTGTTCTCTTAATGGATGCGATTCTCCTCACGTCTCCCGGATGGTGGCGATACGGCGTGGCTCGTTCATGACCACCGCAATGGACGGGGTCATGTATTCAGGCGGTCGATAATGTTCCAAAAGGCACGTGCCTACGCCCCTGCATACAAATGATCTAAAAGGTAAGCTCTGGAATTGTAAGGGTCCTCCAATGATGGCCGATCCCGTCACCAGGGCACTGACATTGCAGTCTCCTTTCCGCTCCCCTCTGTGACCATGAAGAGAGCTTCACTTCAGCTGGCAAATCGGCCACCGGCAAGGATTTGCCCTGCGTATGATCTGGTAAGGTTGTAAGCGTGCGAGCAGACAAGAAATCCCATCTCAAGCCGGAAAAGAAAACGGCACCCCGCAGCCCGAAGCGGGTTCACATGGGCTATAGCAAGAAGACGGCCCTCCTCGAAGAAGCCATCACCCAAATGAATGCCGGCAAGTATGGCCGGTCCTCGGCCGCACTCAAAGAACTCCTGAACCTTGATCCGCATAACATGGAGGCCCGTCGGCTGTTTGCGACGCTCCATCTGCGCTTGGGGAGCCTGATTCCAGCACGACAAGCCTTCGACTCGCTCATCAACGAGGCAGTGGAGCGGCAGGATTATTGGCTCGCTGAGTCACTGTTACGCGAGTACCTGGCTGCGGGGCCCCGCTGCGTTCCGTTTCTCGAAAAATTGGGCGGTGTGTTTGAAGAAAAGGGCGATGCGCTCGAGGCCGCGACCGAATACGGCAAGGCCATCGATATCCTCCTTGAAGACCCGGATTCGGACAACCCTCAACGGCCGTCTCAACTCTATGCCAAAATCCGGGAACTGGCGCCTGCAAGTCCTGTGGCGTTCCGCCTGGCTTCCTTTTTCAATGCGCAAACGGGAGAACTGATTGCGTCCCCGACTCTGCCTCCCACTGAGATGCCGGTCTTCAATGAGCCGGTCAACGCGGCTCCTGCGGTGCCCTCGAATGAGGCCATGCCATGGGACAACATAGATGATCTCCCAGAGCCGGTACCCGCCAATAGGACCTCCGCCGTGCCTCCATCAACCCTTCCACCTGAATCGTCTTTAGGGTCGGAACCTGCGGTAATCGGCGGCGGGACTGAGAGGGAGGGGGAAGAGGCGCGGGTGTCTCGTGGGGACACAGCGGTGTCGGCGGGGGAGCTCTCGCTAATTCATGCCGAGCCGATCGATGTCCCTCTTCGTTCAACCTCCGACGTGGATGGGGCTTCAGTCGGTGAACCTCATGCGACGACAGAGGATGATTCGGCCCGGCAACTACAGCCTTCTCAAAGGCAAGCAAGCCGGCTCGATCCGGCGCCGGCCTCCATGCCATGGGACCAGGTGGAAGAGACGACAATCCACATTGTTGAGGCAGCGGCCGAGCCCGTTCCGCTTCCGGTTGAGTCCGTTGCCGACTCTGAAGCTGCCGGGCCTGAGCCGCAACAGCGAGCGGGGCTCGAGTCAACGCCGGTCTCCATGCCATGGGACCAGGTGCAAGAGACGACAATCCACATTGTTGAGGCAGCGGGCGAGCCCGCTCCGCTGCCGGTTGAGTCCGTTGCCGACTCTGAAGCTGCCGGGCCTGAGCCGCAACAGCGAGCGGGGCTCGAGTCAACGCCGGCTTCCATGCCATGGGACCAGGTGGAAGACGCGACGATCCACATTGTTGAGGCAGCGGCCGAGCCGGCACCGCTGCCGGTTGAGTCCGTTGCCGACTCTGAAGGTGCCGGGCCTGAGCCGCAACAGCGAGCGGGGCTCGAGTCAACGCCGGC
>CBDIWP010000050.1:0-7495 GCA_965285945.1 uncultured bacterium
GGGCCCTGCCTGCTAGGGCTGGAATCCACCATTGTGTCGACGGCCGGCACCACTCCCGAAGTGTTGCGGCCCGGCAGCCTCTCCCTGCCGGAGATCGTGGCCGTCATGGGCCCGGTCCTGCGCCGCCTGCGCCAGGCGCACCAGACACCGCTGGCGCCTGGTCAACTCACCCGTCACTATGCGACACGAACGCCGCTCACCCTTGTTCCACCCGGAATCACGCCTAGGCCACTGCCCGGGGAGCGCGCGGGATTGCTGGCCATCTCTCCTCCGAGAACCAGCGATGGATATGCCGTAATCGAAGTGCTGGCGCCGTCCGGCCAGTTGCGTGAAGCCGCCCATCATTTGTTTGCCGCCCTGCGGCGCCTGGATGCGCAGTGCCTGGATCATCTGTATGCCCTCCCCTGTGAGGAACATGGGCTGGGCTTGGCGATCATGGACCGGCTCCGGCGCTGCGCCGCGCCGGATCAATCGTGGGCGTGCGGCGCCGACAATAGGATCATGGTCCAGGTGACCGATCGTTCCATTGCCTGAGGAAAAGGAGTTTTCGCCATGGCCATCCGATCTTCCAGACGTAAGCCGCGCATCCTGATTGTTGATGATGATCTGGAGGTGCTGGAATCCATGTGCGAGGCCATTACCTCATGGAATTGCATCTCACTGAAAGCGGCCTCAGGCCGTCAGGCGCTGTCCCTTCTCAACCGTCGGCAGGTCGATGTGGTGCTGTGTGATTTGGTGATGCCAGAGATGGATGGAGCCGACACCCTGCGAGAGATCCGGAAGCGGATGCCGACCCTCCCCGTTGTCATGATGAGTACATCGATGACGCCTGATCTCAGGCGGCATCTATGCGAAATCGGTGCGCAGTCCTGCCTCGCGAAACCGACAGGGCGCAAAGAACTCGCCGTCACCTTGTTTCCCTGGTGCTTTCCATCCGCAGTGGAATCGTGACGAGCGCCTTTCTCTCCATCTCCCCGACGTGTCAGAGAACGTTGGCGTGCGGCCTATCAACCAGTCTCTGCCCGTATCACCGCCTCAGGCACTTCCTCGCCTAGCCGCTCGCCGTTCGTCGAGCATCTGCGCACGGACAGCGCGTGCAGCGAGTGTGTCGCTGCACGGGACATGCGCGCGAACCCATACCGCCTAAGTCTCGCCGTCACTGGTGCCCTTATTTGTCCGCTGTTCGCACGGCAGAGTCACGTCTTCATGCTTCGGGTGCCCGCCCCGCCATCCGGGAACCTAATTTGCAATAGCGGATAGTCCGGTCCCTCGGCTGCTTTAAGGGAGGTTGCTCAATGGGTACCCCAGCACGTGGTCACGATGATCCCCGGAGAAGGCACCGGTCTGGAGATCTGCGAAGCAGTGCGGATGGTCATTGATGCCAGCGGCGTAGGGATTGGGGAGCACTAAGCAATCGAAATCGAATTGGTCGGTGTCGATTTGTATCTGATCGCGGAAGACGGTATTCAGAAATGCGAAGATGTCGGCCCCTTTCGCTGCGAGTTCATCTCCAACCGGGGGACAAAGGTGTGGCCCGGGTTCGTCAGTCCGGATCTACTCATGGTGAACTGGTATCGGTGTCGCTTCATGGCGACCCGGGAGGTGACCGACGCCGAAGTGAACACGAAGACTCCTGACGAACAGTGACGCGTGTCTCGCCAAGGTGAGACACGCGTCTGCCTGCAAGGGAAAACATATGGCACAGTTTCGAGAAGACCGACGGCCGATCCAAGCGCCTCAGCAATTCGCTGATGTCAGGCCGTCTGAGGAGGGTGATACGAGCGAGCCCCTTCGGGTGTCACTTGATGAATTCATCCTCGACCGTTTCCAGACGAAGCTCGAGGATCCCCAGACTGGTCGCAAACTGCGGTAATTCACGTGGCTTCAGCAAGAGGTTTGTCCCATGCACAGCGATCGAAACATGGCGGACGCTGAATATGTCGTCATGCTGGCTGTGCTGGACTTCCAGACCGAGTTCTTGAAGTCTCACTACAACCATGCGCGGGTTCATATTCATGAGCAGTTCATCGAAGTCGTCTTGACGCGCAGCTCGTCGATTCCCGCGGAAGAGCAGTTGGCTCAATCCCCGGAGGGCCGGACGCTCTTAGAGCAAGTGCATGGGGCGCTCTTCAAGACGGGGGAGTCGTTGTTGCGGGACAAACTGGAAGCCTGCCTGGGCATGAAAACGCGCAACATCATGTCACAGCTCGATCTGAGGTCCCGCACCAACACAATTATCATCCAGCTGGCAGAAGCCTTTCAGACTCCCTCCTCCGTGGGTGAATCCGATCATCGTAAGCCAATAGCACTTTACCGTTAACCATCCGCGTATCCCGGCGAATCCAGCAGGCGTTGCGGAACTTGGCAGCACTGATCAGCGACTGCCATTCTTCTTCGGAGAACCCTGCCTCGCACAGCACCCGGCTCTTACCGGCACCGACAAACCCGCACAGCACGGTCACTCGCAACGGCGCCGCTGCCGACACCTCTTGCAGAGATACACGACCCGACTCAGACGACATGAGTGCCTCCTCTCGCGCCTGTGGCGCGATACGTTCTAGTGATAGTCGGCGCCCACCTCCTCACGACGGGTCCGCTTCAGTGCGAATCCGGCCCGGCGAACGGCAGCAGCGCAATATGGCGGGCCCGCTTGATCGCTCTGGTCAGTTCGCGCTGCCGTTGCAAACTGTTTCCCGATATCCGGCGAGGCACAATCCGCCCGGTTTCCGTAAGAAACCGCTGCAGGAACTCCACGTGTTTGAAATCAATGGGCGTGGTATCGTCGATGATCCGTCGTCGTCGTTCCCCGAACATACTCTCTCCTCCTCCTTACCAACTGGATTTCCGTACGCCGGGAATCTCGCCCTTGAGCGCCAGCAGACGAAAATCGATGCGCGACATACCGAACCGCCGCAAATACCCTCGGACCCGTCCGGAAATCCTGCACCGATTTCGCACGCGCACCGGGCTTGAGTGTTTCGGGAAGTTATTTAAAGCGCTCTGCGCCTGCTGTTTCTCATCATCGCTGCTGACGCTATTCTTAATGGTCGCCTTCAGCGCCGCGCGCCGCTCCGCATACTGCGCCACCAACTGCTTTCGTTTCTCATTCCGTAACCGACTGCTGAGCTTTGCCATACCATCCTCCTCTTTCCGATGTGTGTTCGTCCCCTACGCAGTCCGTTCACACTTCAACCATCCTTCGTCAGCCGGACGCTCGCCAAAGCTCACCCACGCTCCCTGCCGCACCGAGTAACAACTCGCACAGGTGTCGTCCGAAAATGGTGACAGCCCCATCAGCCACGCGCGCGAACACTCGCCCCGATACTCCGGAGGCAGAAAGGCCGCAAACCCTGACACAGGCGTCGACGTATCGTTCATAGCCTCTCCCTTATGGGCTCGGTGCATCGGATTCGAACACCACGCGTCCTGCGACCAGTGTCCGCACGACACAGCCTTTCATCTGCCATCCGGCAAAGGGCGTATTGCGCCCCTTCGAGCGAAACCGTTCAGGATCGACGGTCCACCTCGCCTCAGGATCGACCAGCGTCACGTCGGCATCCGCCCCGGGCGTCAACGTACCTTTCGGCAAACGAAGCAGCCCGGCCGGAGCGCGTGTTAGACAGGTCATCGCCCGCTCCAGCGACACCCGGCCGTCCTGCACCAGACGCAGCGTCAACGCAAGGGCCGTTTCCAGTCCCACAATGCCGAACGGCGCCCGATCCATCCCCCATTGTTTTTCATACTCGGCATGCGGTGCATGGTCTGTCGCAATGGCATCGATGGTCCCGTCTGCGAGACCTTCGACCAACGCGGCTCGATCCCGCTCGGCCCGCAAGGGCGGATTCATCTTGGCATGAGCCCCATACACAGGCACCGCCTTCTCCGTGAGGGTAAAATGATGCGGGCACACCTCCGCCGAGACCATGACCCCATCGGCCTTGGCCTGCCGCACCATCTCGACCCCGGCGGCGGTGCTGAGATGCGCGACATGGAGCCGGGCACCGGTCTCTTTGGCTAACCGGATGTCGCGGGCGATCATTCGAAACTCCGCATCCTCGGGGATGCCCCGCCATCCCATTGCACGCGATACGGGCCCTTCATTCATACATCCGCATCCGGATAGCACCGCGTCTTCGCAATGATCGATCACAGGCAGATCCACTTCGGCGGCCAGTTGCATCGCGCGACGCATGATCTGATCGGCCATGACCGGCCGCCCGTCGTCGGAAACCGCCACACAGCCGGCCTCCTTCAACGCTCGAAAGTCCGTCAACTCACGGCCGGCTGATCCTTTCGTAATAGCCCCGATGGGATAGACGTGCGCCAAACCGGTCGCCCTTGCACGGGTTCCGATCCACCTCGTCATCTCGACCGAGTCGTTCACTGGGTTGGTATTCGGCATACAGCAGACCGACGTAAATCCCCCCGCCACCGCCGCCGTCGTTCCTGTTGCAATCGTCTCCTTATACTCAAAGCCAGGCTCGCGGAGATGTACGTGCAAATCCACAAAACCGGGCACAACGATCAAGCCGGTCGCATCCAGACGCCGAACATCTGACAGGAGCGCGGCATCGGGAGGGCCCACGGCGACGATGCGCCCCTCCCGGATCCACACATCCGCCTCTCCGCTCCAGCGCCCCGGATCCAACACCCACCCTCCGGCAATGACCAAGCTGGGCGCCTCCGCTCCGCGCACCCGCACGTTGACCTGATCCATGAAACGCTCTACACTCTTCATAACTTACCGGCTTTCATCTCACCTTGACGGAAGGAGTCCTATAATGAGCGGACATTCTGTCCACGACCAACACAGCCACCGTCACGGAGCAGACTGCGGCCACCAGGCGGTCACACACGAAGACCATACCGACTACCTGCACGACGGCCACCTGCACCACCTCCATGAGGACCACGTCGACGAACATGCACTCGCCGTCACCAGCCAGAATCCCACTGCCTGTACTCCGACACATGCCTGTAACGAACATGAGGCCGGCCATCGTCACGAAGCGGGCTGTGGGCATCCCGCCATCCCCCATGGCGACCATGTGGACTATGTCGTCGGAGGGCACCTGCACTTTGCCCACGGCGCTCATTGCGACGATCATGGAACCGTGCAGCTCGCATAATTTTTAGTTATCGTCGCCTCGGCCGGGCACCCGGTCTTGAGGTGCCCCAACCCGTTCCACGAGCCTCTCGAGAAACGCCTCCACATCCGCCGGCCGCATCTGATCGTCCGGCACCTCGGCGGCCAGAAACAGGCCGTCCCGGAGCGCAAATAAGCCGTGTGCAATGCGATGATGGTCCTCCACGCCGACCCCGAACGCCCGGACAAAGGCCTCCCGGCTTGCACCCTCCGCGCAGCAGAGCGAATACCCGGCCGATTGGATCGTGGGATGAAATCGGTCGACTTCCTGCCAATATTCCGCATGGTCAGCGGAGACGTGCACGATCCTGAGGCCCGGCAGCCGCTCGTGTCCCCGCTCCTCAAGCTCCACGATCTGCGCCAGACAGGCATGCTTTTGTATATTCGGCAGCGTGGACACCACGACCAAGCCTCGCCCCAGGTCCTCAGCCGTGAGCGGCTTGTCCGCTAGACGCGCGGCGGGAATCACGAAATCGCCCGTGAGCCGGTCGCCGCGACAGGGAACCCGCCCTATCAGGCGAATCCGATCGGTGCCGAGTTGCGCCGTTCTGGTCATATCATTCTTGTGCTCCATCCCTGAACCGCAACCCCCTCTTCGTGGCTTCAACCGCCCGGCTAATGCGGCAACATGGTCAACATCGCAATCGTCACCATCCCGGCGATCATCATCGCGAACTGCCACACTCCTTTGGCCGCGCCCACTCGCCCGTGCAACCCGGGCACGAGATCAGCCAGACCGATATACAGAAAACTCGCGGCTGCCACGCTCAGGGCATACGGCACAATCGCCTCGGCATACCCCAGCCCCCCATACGCGGCGACGACGCCGACCAATGTTCCAAGCCCTGAGAGCGTGTTCCACAAGAACGCTCGCCAGCGGGAAAACCCGCTGGAGAGCAAAATGGTGAAGTCGCTCAATTCCTGCGGCACCTCATGTCCTAACACCGCCAGCGTCGTCACGAACCCGAGTCCGGGAGAGGCGACGCAGGCGGCGCCGATGGCAATGCCATCGGCAGTGTTGTGCACGGCGTCACCGATGAGCACAAGCATGCCGGTGTGCGAGCGTCGCGCATGCGTCTGACCGTGGGCATGGTCGTGATCCCGATGATCCTCATCGGGCAATTCTCCATGCGCATGCCGCCAGATCACCGTCCATTCCAACACGAAGAACAACACCAGTCCGCCCAACAATGTGATGCCCACATGAAAAATGGAGATGTGCTCGAGGGCTTCCGGGATGAGCCCGATGAGCGCCGTCGCCAGCATGGTCCCGGTGGCGTAACTCAACAGATAGGGCATCACGCGATTCCGCCAGCCATCCGAAATGAACAGCACCAGACAGGCCGGCACCAGCGCGCCAAGGCTGCCAAGCAGGCCCATCCAGATGGCAAACCACCAGGTCGACTCGGCAGGAAGGATCATGGTTCGTCACGCTGGCCATCCTGCCCCCTGTCTGTCACGTGTTTAATCGCCGGCGGAAGTTCCTGCTTCACGCGCGGCAGCAGCTCAGCGAGGTTACAGGGCCGGTGATGAAGGTCGAGCTGCGGGAGGATAATCTTCTCCATTCCCAGCCGGCAGGCGCCGGTGCTGCCGGGCAACAAGAAGACGATGGTATCGCCGCAGACCCCGGCGTCGGCCCGCGATTGAATCGTCGACGTGCCGATCTCGCTGTAACTCAGCCAGCGGAACAACTCGCCGAATCCTGGAATGGGCTTGGTGAAGAGAGACCGCACGGCATCAGGCGTCACATCCCGCTGCGTCACGCCCGTCACGATGACGAATTCGACCTTCGGATCTGCCACCCAAGCCGCGATCGTGTCGCGGATCGCTTGGAAATCATCCTTGCACATCTTGCGATCGGCGATCCGGTGTCCGGCTTGCGTGAGGCGATCGACAATCGTGTTCCCGCTCGTATCGGTTTCCGGCGTCCTGGTGTCGGATACTGTCAGGACGGCCACCGAGACTGGTGCACCGGCTTTGGTCGTGCCCGTCGTCATTCGTTCTCCTCCTCATACGCCAGCGCGTCGTGCACCGCGGCGCACCAATGCCTGGCCTCCGATAACCGGACGGCCCAGCGTTCCAAACCGTCCGCGTCTCCTGCGTCCGCCAGCAGATGCCACACCGCATCGGCAAGGGCTGCCGCTTCCGCGGCATGTTCCAACCGACTGAGTGACAGCTGCGTGCTGTGAGCCAATTCCCATGCCCGCTGGAAGAGGATAATCAACGGCAACATGGATGCCGATCTTGTGATCTCTGCCGGTACGATCTCGACCGCACCATCAGTCAACCGCTCAGGCTTCTTGTGCGGCTGGCACGACCCCTCGCTCATCACTGCACCTCGTGATCTGA
>CBDIWP010000051.1:0-2833 GCA_965285945.1 uncultured bacterium
CATTGCCCACAAAAGCCTGCTGGGGGTGGTGGCGTAACTCGCGTCGCCAGCGTGCCAACACATTGGCCCCAATCCCAAGATCCGCGGCGATTTGGCTCACCGTCACCCCTGGTGCGTCCAGCATCGCCACCGCTTCACGTTTGTACTCGGCTGAAAACTTCCGTCGTGCTCCCATGACACCCCTCCTGGCCCATTATGGGCCTTAAGTCAGGTGTCCGCAAAATCGGGACAGAACCCGACCAAGAGGGAAGACTTTAAAGCCTCCGGCCAGAACACCTTCTTGGGTTCGGCACGGACACGGGGAGTAGATGAGGCAGTTGGCGTACCATATGAGCCAGACAAACCCAGGGAGGCAAGGACCTCACATCCCCAAGGGTGGATACGGTACAGCGACTTTTTGTGAGTTACGACTGAAGTCAGAACGATTCTTCACTAATACACAACACAGAGCACGAGGGGAGTCTTTCAGGTCCTCTCGTGATGCCTGTTGGTTCTCCCAGGATTTCAGTTGCTGATCAGTGCATCCAGTTCCTCCGGCCAAAATGTTGGCTTTCTTTAGTAATCAATTGATCTAAACAACATTGCACGGTCTCGGCCTCATGCACATTGAGCGATGGTCCTCCAGAAAGGATTCTATGGAGTCTCTCTGAAGCTGTAATGAATTCCTTTACCTCTTTTCGAATTTGCATGCAGTTCTCGCGCATCCTACCTCCCCGACCCACAAGGTCAGACGCAAACCAAACGCACCCACTTCGCCATTCTGCCCATCAGTGGTGGCAATCCTTGTCTTCGATGTTCCTTTGGCGTCGTCGTTTTATAACGTCCACACACCACCCAAGACCATCTGGAAAAACCCTAGCAGACCAAGACATCGGGCAAACATGTTGAAGATCTAATGAACAGAGCGGCCCGTCCTCCTCTGGCGAGGCGCAGACCGCACATCTAGGAGACCCATGAGCAGCAACCTTTTGACAATGGATCAAGCATCGGAGTATTTAGGCGTCTCAAAATTGACCCTCTATGGTTGGGTGTCTTCCAGGAAACTCAGCTATGTGAAGGTTGGACGCCTGGTGAAGTTCAAACACGAGCATCTAGAGAAATGGATCGAACAGCACACCGTCAAGGCACGGGCAACCGCGTAGGAGGGCAAACCAATCGGGCTGACGAAACGACCTGATAGCTACTACGTGGAATTCCGTGTGATTGACAGTGAGGATGGGAAGGCGCTTGTGCTGGCAAGTGGGGTGCCTGGAGCCAAGAAGAAGCGGTGGAAAGTCGGGTGTCTCAACAAGACAGTCGCCAGGGAGATGGAAGCCGCAATCAAGACCAATCTCCTCTTGGGCAAGGTCTCTAGTGAGCAGGCGAAGCCGGTCCTGTTTAAGGAATGGGCGAAGACCTATCTGGCTATGGAGTCGGTCAGCACCCTCCGCAGCTATCAGGACCGCGTAGAGATCATGGAACGGCAGCTTATCCCCTACTTCGGCCGAAAGATCCTCACAGAGATCAAGCCGTCAGATGTGGAGGCCTTCCGAGCGCAGCGTCTCAAGCGGGATGGAACGAAGGCCAGCACTCAGACGGTCAACAATGACCACATTGTTTTGAAGCACGCCTTGAACGTGGCAATCAGACGCGGACTACTGGCGAGCAATCCAGCCGCACGAGTGCCAATGCCGAATCCTAACAACGAACGCGACAGAGTATTGAGTGAAGAAGAACGGGGCAAGTTGTATCAGGCGGCAAAGCCTCACTTGAAGCCTGTGCTACTCCTCGCCTACCAACTCGGACAGAGGTTGAGTGAGGATAGTCAATCTGACCTGGGACCGCGTAGACCTCAAGCGCGGGTTTGTCACTCTCCGAAGCCAAGACACCAAGACGAAGAAGCCGAGGCAAGTCCCCATGACGCCCGATGTGAGACTGACCTTGCAGCAAATTGCAAAGGTTCGAAGCCTCGCTACCCGCCATGTCTTCTTGTACCAGAAGCAACCACTGCGAGACTTCCGAACGGCCTTCAGAACGGCTATGAGTGATGCAGGCGTCAGCGGTTTCCGATTTCACGACCTGAGGCACTGTGACGCTACCAACCTGCGGAGAGCCGGTGTGGATACCACCACGGCTATGCAGATAGTAGGCCATACCTCCCCGCAGATGTGGAAGCGGTACAATCACATCCGGGAAGAGGACCTGACCCAGGCAGCAAACACCTCGGAAAGTATCTGCAACAGAACACGCCCGGAACACTTGACCTAGAAGCTGAGAGAGGTTAAAAACATAACTCCGCATAATCTTTAGCGGGCTGGCGTAGCTCAATCGGCAGAGCAGCGGTTTTGTAAACCGCAGGTTGGAGGTTCGATTCCTCTCGCCAGCTCCACATATTCCGCCGACGATTCAACCGCGCGGCCTGGCACGGGACACAGCTGTCTCACATATAGTTCCAGTCGACATCTCCGGCTAGGGGACTTACCAGTCCCTTTCTATCTCACGGAGTGATACAAGCTCGCTCCTCGTGACGAGATAGACACAGATTTATTTTCTGGAGACCTACAATGAGAAAAGAGATTGAAGAGCTGATGCGCGTCTGCGAGAAGCTTATTGGATTTGCCCATCAAAACGGTGGGCTGAGTGATGAGGAGTGCGATGCGGTTGTATTCTATGCCCAAGAACTTGAGAAGGAAGTGCTCCCATACTGCAAGAAGCAGCACCAGGCATCTGTTTAAGGAGCCGTTGCGCTCAGTTCGCCCGTTACGATCACGACTCTCGCTGTAGCAAGAAGTGTAACCACAACGCCCTTTCTTATCTTTGCCACTCAGCAGGCGGAACTCGACCCAAAGGCTCT
>CBDIWP010000052.1:0-4944 GCA_965285945.1 uncultured bacterium
TCGAGCGTGCGCATCGTCAAAGCGGGGCATGGATTATTTCAGGATCTCAAGCACAACGTGATCACGCCCTATGTGATGGTCGAAGCCATTGGATGGTTCTTCGCAGTGCCCCTGCTCGGCAAAACCCTGTTTCCTCGTGGGTACCACCGCCTGACCACCCGGTTCCAGCACAAATTGATCCCGACCGTGGCGACCACCTTGACGGTGGACAAGCTGCCGACCACCGAAGCGGAAGAGATGGTCGCGGTCGAGCAACGGATGGAGATCGCCCGCTGGCTGCGCATGCGCGGCCAGATCATAGGCAGCCAGCTATCGGCTGACCGGCTCGAGGCCCTCCGGCGCCAAGCCTTGGGCATAGACCATGAGGGCATCTCTGCACCTGGCACTCTTGGCCGGCTCCTCGGTCTTTCGACGGATGAAGAGCAGGCCTCACTTGAACGCCTGCGCGTCGATTGCCGCATCACCCCGCGGGGTACCGCGGCCCGCCTGAATCGGATCACCCAAACCGGGTTCACGCTCAGCGAGCAGGCCTACTATGTGGAGACCTCCCTTCGGCTCATGGGCATGACGGAGTCCTGGTCGCGCCTCGTCATCCTCTGCGGCCATGGCAGCACCTCGGAAAATAATCCCTATGCATCAGCCCTTGACTGCGGCGCCTGCGGAGGGAGCCACGGGCTTCCCAACGCACGGACGTTCGCCATGATCGCCAATCGGCCGCAGGTGCGCGACCGGCTGGCGAAGCGAGGCCTGGTGATTCCGTCGGACACCCATTTTCTGGCCGCCCTACACGATACGACGACGGATCGGGTCCGCATTGCCGATCTCGAAGATGTGCCGCCAACTCATCGCAAGGAACTGGCCCGGGTCTTGGAAGACGTGCATGAAACCGGGTCTCTGGCAGCCGGTGAACGCGGGGTCGCGCTGACGGCCGTGGCTGGCGGGAACCACCGGCCCGCTTCGCTTAAGGAGGTGCAGCGCCGCAGCACGGATTGGGCCCAAGTGCGTCCCGAATGGGGTTTGGCGAGAAACAGTGTGTTCATTATCGCAAGGCGCCGGTTGACGCAAGGGATCGATCTTCAAGGACGCGCCTTCCTCCACTCCTACGATTATCGTCCAGATCGAGACGGGAAGCTCCTGGAGATCATCATGACGGCGCCGCTGATCGTGGCGCAGTGGATCAATATGGAATATTACTTTTCCACAGTCGCGCCCGACGTCTATGGCAGCGGCAGCAAGGTCTATCACAATGTGACGGGTCGTCTGGGCGTGATGATGGGCGGACAGAGCGATCTCCGGATGGGACTGCCCGTCCAGACCGTCAGGAAGGGTGACCGGCCGTATCACGAACCCCTCCGCCTGACCGCTGTCATCGAAGCCCCGCGTGACCGGATCACGGCCATTATCACTCGCCAGGCATTGCTCACACGCTTGTTCAATAATCAGTGGCTCCACCTGATCGCCTATGAGCCGTTGGAGCAGCGCTCTTACCGCTATCTGAGCGCCGGAGGCTGGGAAGTGATTGCGGAGACGCCCGACAGTCTCACCAGGGTGGT
This sequence comes from uncultured bacterium, assembly GCA_965285945.1. GTDB lineage: Bacteria > Nitrospirota > Nitrospiria > Nitrospirales > Nitrospiraceae > Nitrospira_D. The sequence goes on from CBDIWP010000052.1 coordinate 1,554, forward strand.
CGGCGCCCCCTCCCAGGGGCAGCTGAAAAGCGCCTCTGGCATGTAGGCGACGGACGGGTCGGCAGGTTGTCCTCATACAGAGAGTCCGGCAAGGCGGCGCCTAGAACATCTATGCCGAAGACAAAGGGAGGAGACACCATGCGTGATCGCAGGCAGGCGTGCGCGACGAGTCGGTCGCTGAGAGTGTGGCAGAGGCTCTCGGCCTTCACACTGCTTACCGCGCTCGGATTGACGGGAGTGCCCTCGGCCATCGCGTCCGCACCACAGGTCACACTCCAACGAGACACTGCCCCGCCAGGGGCGACGGTCGTGTTGACCGGCAAGGGCCTGGGAGAGTTCAAGTCCGTCCGGTTCAATCGGGTGACCGTTGCAGGCCGCCCCGCATTAATCCAGCGGTGGGAGTCCGACCGGATCGAGGTTAGAGTTCCCTCGAACGCGACCACCGGACCAGTTCAAGTTGAGATCGGGAGGAAGCTTCTGGCGGTGGGCACCCTTACCGTCGTGAAACCGACTATTGATTCGATCACACCGACTGAAGCGGAGCGCGGGACTCTGCTGACGATCAGCGGCCGTCATTTCGGCGTGACGGCCGGCGGTCGCGATCCCAACACCATGTTTGGAGTGAATGACGTGATGATCGGTGACGCGGTCGTACGCGCGCAGCGCTGGACAGACACGTCCATCGAGGTGCCCATTCCGGCCCATGCGGTCAGCGGCGATGTCGTCGTGCGGCTGGCGTCCTTCGATCCCCTGCCAGACGGCTCCTGTTGTGCCCCCGTGGAGTATGTCGTCAGCAATGCCCGGCCGCTGTCACTCCGGGGCATTCATCTCCCAACCGACGGCGTGGCAGCCGGACCAGTTGCCGACGGGGCTGGCGCCGGCGTCCAACGCCATCTGGATGCCGTCGCCGGTGTTGTACATCGTGCCGCGTACTTTGGCGAGATCCCAGGCCGGGCCGAGGTACTTGGTCCGCATCTCGGTGTTCGCCTGGAATCCCCGCTGGCCAGGACCACTGCGTCCGCCTTCTCCTCTCGGGTCGTGCCACCTTGACGGACGTGCACGCCATGCACCCCGCAGTCGTCGTGGATCAACGACATGGCTCGAGCGCCGTACTCGATCGTGATGCCCTCGCGCTCGGCTGCCTTGACGAGGGAGTCCACCAGGCCAGGCCCGCCGCCGGACACCTCGACGGTCAGGCCGCCCCAGAAGGTGAACTTGTTGTCGACCTTGAACGCCTGCCGTCCGTAGATCGGGACGAACCGCACGCCCTTCTCCCGCATCCAGAGCAGCGTCGGGAAGCTCTCATGCACCAGGACACTGGCGAGCTCCGGATCGGTTCGATAATCCGTCACCCGCGCGAGGTCGTCGAGGAAGCTGTCTGTTCCATAGCTACCGAAGTCTGTGTTGGCGATCTCGTCGTCGGTCAGCTCCGGCATCAGCTGACGGAGATCCTCGACACCGTTGTACGCAACTCGCATGGCGCCGGCCGTGAATGCGGTGTTACCTCCCCGCTGATCCTTCTCAGCGCGTTCAAGCACGACTACTTCGGCACCTTGCTCCCGGGCTGCCAGCGCAGCACACAGAGCAGCGTTTCCGGCACCCACCACGACGACTCTCCGAGATGACAATGTCTCACTCCATTCCTTGCATTCAACTGTTGGATATTTGTACGCAATGAGAATCCAAGTTGGGACAGCGTTGTATCCTCTGTGCGTGACCCCCACGAACGACCCGGCGGACGGGCTCCCGCGCACCTTGGCCGAGTACTTCGACCGCGGCGCGAACCGTGGCCGGATCAGCGAGGCGGTCACCGACGCCCTGCGGGAGGCGATCCTCGACGGCGTGCTCCAGCCGTCGGCGTGGCTGCGGGAGGACGAGATCGCCGGGGCCTTCGCGGTCAGCCGGACCCCGGTACGGGAGGCACTGCGCCGGCTTTCCGACGAGGGCCTCGCCGTGAAGACCGCCCACCACGGCACCGTGGTGGCGCCGCTGTCCCTGGAGGACATCGTCGCGTTGTACGTGGTCCGTGAGGACCTCGAGGGTCTGGCCGCCCGGCTTGCTGCGGTCCGGTGCCCCCCCGGCCTGGTGGAGGGACTCGATGAGCTTGGCGAACGGATGTCCGCGGCGGCTGAGCGGCGGGCGGTCAACGAGCTGGCCCAGCTCAACCTCCAGTGGCACCGGGTGCTTCGCGAGGCCGCGGCCAACATCTACCTTGGCCGATTCCTCGGCCAGGTCGAGAACGCAGTACGCCGGCTGCCGGTCTCGACGTTCGCCCACCACGGGCGTCCGGCGGAGGTGCTCGCCGAGCACGACGCAGTGGTCCGGGCGATCGAGGCGCGTGACGGCGCCGCGGCGGAGAAGGCCGCTCGTGCCCACATGCATCGCGCCCGGGAGATCCGCTTGTCGGTGCTGCTCGGCACCTGAGTGCCTCACCTCTCCACCGATCCGCGCCCCTCGGCACCGATCCGCCGGGCGAGCCTGACGAGCAGAGGGAGCGAGAAAAGCACGACGAGCAGCCGCACGACATGCATGCCTGCTACGAGGGCCGGGTCGGCGTCCGAGACGGTGGCCGCGGCCACCATCTCTCCGACTCCGCCGGGAACCATGCCAAAGACCGCCGTGATCGGGTCGGCCAGGCCCAGCCCGGCGATGACCAGCCCGAATCCGAGGCCCGTGCCGATGATGGCGAGCACCGCGACAGCGCCCGGAGCGAGGATCATCCGGAAGTCATGGAAGATGCCAGGGGTGACCGCAGACCCAACCGCGGCTCCGACGAGCACCTGGGCAGTGGTGCTCCACCATGTGGGGAAGAACACCTCACCACCGACCACGAGGTGTGCCAGGGCAGCGCCCACCATCGCGCCGGTCAGCGGCCAGAACGGCAGGCGAAGCCGCGACGCCAGCCATGCCCCCACCAGACCTCCGGCCACGACAGCGAGCAGCGACGTGGTCATCGGTCCGCCATCCAGAGCAGCAGGGGCAGCGCCACCGTGACCACCAGCAGCACACGGACGACGTGGATCGCCATCACGACGCCCATGCGGGCACCCGTCTGGGCGGCCGTCAGGGCGATCTCGCTGACTCCGCCGGGAGCGCACGCCAACACCGCCGTGAGCGGATCCACGCCGTAGCGACGAACCAGAACCCAAGCCAGGAGCAGGTCGAGAACGAGAAGGCCGGCAACGGCTGCAAGTAGCGGCCCCATCATGCGGGCGAGACTCACCAGCGTCGCGTGGTCCAGCCTGGCCCCGGCGACGCATCCCAGCAGAATGAGCCCAGTGACGCGGATCCACGTCGGAGTGGACGCAGCACCTTGTCCGGGCGCGACCCGGTTCACGACAGCGGCGCCGGTCACCGCACCGATCAACGCTCCGGCGGGAACGCCGAGAAC
>CBDIWP010000053.1:0-262106 GCA_965285945.1 uncultured bacterium
GCAGGACTTCGGCGATGGCGCGCCCGTCTGCCGTGATCCGGTTCTGCGGGATGATGCTGCCCGGGAAACAGGCGGTGCGGACGGTCGCCGAGCACGTCCCGGCAATCGCCGGGTCGCGCAGGGGAGGTGTTCGTCGGCATCGAGGGCCTGACGCCCGCGTTCCACGACGAGATGGTCGGCCCCGAGGCGTATGTGCCTGCCGACGCGCGCTGGCTGTTCGTCGATCCCGACGCCGCGCGGCGCACGCTCGACGACCTCTGGAACGATGCCGAGCAGCGCTACGAGGCGCGCGACACGAAAATGCTCGCGTTCCCGCCCGATCGGCACTACGTCACCGACCTCGCGGCGCTGTCGTCGCCTCGCCGCGTCGAGCTGCCGACGCTGGAAGTGCACGGCGAGAGCGACGCCGAGAAGCTGCGCGTCGACGTCGATCCACTGAGCGTGCTGCGCCAGGAGCTCGATCACGCGCGCACGTTCGGCGACACCGAGCACGTGACGCCGCTGCTCGCCGCGCTGAAGAAGTGGGACGGGCTCGGCATGCGCGTCGCGATCGCGAGCGACTCGCAGAGCCGCACCGATCGCCTGCTCGGGGTGCTCGCCGCGCGCGGCGTCGACGTGCGCGTCGCGGCCCCCGGCGAGCGTCCGACCGCAGAACCCGGCGTCATGCTGATCGCCGGCACGCCCGCGAACTCGTTCGCGTCGCCGAAGGACGGCGTCGCGCTCGTCACGACGAGCGACATCTTCGGCGAGCGCGTCCACCACGGCGGCCAGAAGAAGAAGCGGGCCAAAGATGCGCTGCTCGGCGGGGTGTCCGACTGGAGCCAGCTCGCGCCCGGCGATTACCTCGTGCACCAGAAGCACGGCGTCGGGCGCTATCACGGGCTCAAGAAGATCGCGGTCGGCACCGTGTCGATCCTGCAGACGACCGCGGTCGGCGCGCCGACACCGAAGGCGCAGGAGATCGACGCGCTCCACCTCGAGTACGACGGCGGCACACTGTACCTGCCCGTCTATCGACTCGGCGAGGTCCAGCGCTACGTCGGTGCCGAGGGTCACCAGCCGCGGATCGACAAGCTCGGCGGCGTCACGTGGGAGGCGACGCAGAGCAAGGTCAAGCGCCACGTCCGCGTGCTCGCCGAGGAGCTGCTGCAGATCTACGCGCAGCGGCAGTCGCTGCCCGGCCACCGGTTCCCGCCCGCCGACGACTCGTTCCGCGAGCTCGAGGCGACGTTCCCGTTCGACGAGACGCCCGATCAGCAGGAGGCGATCGACGCCGTGCTCGGCGACATGGAGCAGCCGCGCGCGATGGATCGTCTCGTGTGCGGCGACGTCGGCTACGGCAAGACCGAGGTCGCGATGCGCGCCGCCTTCAAGGCGGTGGAGCATGGACGGCAGGTGGCGGTGCTCGTCCCTACGACCCTGTTGGCCCATCAGCATTACGACAATTTCGCCGAGCGCTTTGCGCCCTTTCCCGCGCGGGTGGCCCTGCTCTCGCGGTTCCAATCGCCGAAGGAGTCCAAGGCCATCTTGAAGGATGTCGCGGCCGGCATCGTGGACGTGATCATCGGCACGCATCGGTTGCTCCAAAAAGATGTGGCGTTCCGGGATCTGGGTCTCGTGATCATCGATGAAGAACAATGGTTCGGCGTGAAGCATAAGGAACGGCTCAAGCAGTTGCGCACACAGGTGGATGTGCTGACGCTCACCGCCACGCCCATTCCGCGCACGCTGCAGATGGCCATGTCGAGCGTCCGCGATCTCTCGATCATCGATACGCCGCCGGCCGGGCGCCTGGCCATCAAGACCGACGTCGTACGGGCCAGTGACAAGACGGTCCGCGATGCCATCTTGCGGGAACTCGGCCGCGGCGGCCAGATCTATTTCGTGCACAACCGGGTGGAAACCATGGAGCGGATCGGCGCCTGGCTCCATCAGTTGGTCCCTGAGGCGCGCATGGTCATGGCGCATGGCCAGATGGACGGGAAGCTGCTCGAAGCGGTGATGCTCAAGTTCGTCAAACACGAAGCCGACGTGTTGATCGCGTCCGCGATTATTCAGTCCGGTCTCGACGTACCCAATGCCAACACCATCATCGTGAACCGGGCGGATATGTTCGGCCTGGCGCAACTCTATCAGCTGCGCGGGCGGGTCGGTCGCGGCGGAGGGCAGGCCTATGCCTACTTCCTCATACCCGACGAAGGCGCACTCACGGGCGACGCTCAAAAACGCCTGATCGCCATCCAGCAATTCACGGAATTGGGATCCGGCTTTCGCATCGCGGCCGCGGATATGGAGATTCGCGGGGCGGGCAACCTGTTAGGCAAACAGCAGTCCGGGCATATCGCCGCGATCGGCCTCGACCTCTACATGCAAATGGTGGAAGAAGCGGTCCAGCGCCTCAAAGGCCACCTGGTGGAAGAGGAGCCCGAGCCCACCCTGCAACTGCCGGTGTCCGCATTCATACCCGAGCAGTTCGTGGTGGATCCCCATCAGCGCCTGTCGTTGTACAAACGGTTGACCGCGTGCCGCCAAATCGGTGAACTGGCGCTCTTGCACGGTGAGATCCAGGACCGGTACGGTCTGCCGCCGGAACCGGTCGAACGCCTGCTGGAAGTGATGCAGTTGCGGATTCAAGCCAAGCGTTTGAAGCTGACCTCCATCGATGTCCATCACCGCTCCGTGACGGTGACCGCCAGACCGCAGGCCGCGCTCGCCGAGGCCTCCGTTCACCGGATGATGGACCGGCTCAAGAAGCGCCTCCGCTTTGTGAGTCCTTTGTCCTTCGAGATTCAGATGCCGCATGAAGACTGGTCATCCATCTTCTCGGAACTCAACACAACCTTGCAAAGCCTCTCCCTCTGTGATACCAACACCGTGGCGCCATAACCCAACACTGCCCAGGCTTCGACATCCATGAATCGAGCACGCACCCATTCCGTCAACATGCTGGCCGTTCGGCTGCTCCTGCTCGTCACCCTGACGATCGGCGGCACGCTCCTGCTGCTGACCAGTTGTACCCAACAGACTCCGGAAGAGCGCGTGGTGGCATTCGTGAACGGGAGACCGATCACGCAAACGGAGTTTGAAAACGAATGGGCCGACCTACCGGACGCGACTCGCGCCCGGTACGAGAAGGAAGGCGGCAAATCCGCCCTGCTCAAAGACCTGATCGACCATGAAATGCTGATGCAGGAAGCGCGCAAGCAGGGGCTGGATCAGAATGACCAGATCAGAGACCGGGCCAGACGGTATAAAGAAAAGCTTATGCTCGAGGAGCTGCTCAAAGACCGCTTCATCACCAAAGTCGAGCTGACAAAAGAGGAACTCGACGCCTACTACGAGAAGCACGCCAGTGAGCTCCTCACCTCTCAAAAAATACGGGTGGCGCAGATGCTGCTCGCGAATTATCCGGCCGCCAAGGATTTGGAAACTCAGGTCAACCGGGGCGCCGACTTCGGGCGGTTTGCGCAACGCTATTCCTTGGATACCAAGACCAAAGCCAAAGGCGGCGATCTGGGGCCCTATCGCAAGGGCCTGGTCGTACCGGAAGTGGACGAGGCGATCCAGACGTTGAAACCCGGCATGGTCAGCGCGCCGATCAAGACCGAGGCCGGCTATTACCTGGTGATGGTCACCGCCCTGGAACCGGAAATTATCCAGGCCGACCTGGCCAGACGGGAACGACTGCGGCAAGAGCTGCTCAACGAAAAGCGCAAGAAGCGCTTCGATGACGTGATCGCCGACATTCGCGCACGGGCCACGGTGCGCCTCGACGACGGCTCCCGCTACGTCTCCGGGGATATCGTCAAACGCTGAACGATTTCTCCGCCCCTTCTCCTCAAGGACGATCGATTTCGGTAGAATCACCCCAACGGCTCCATGTGGCTTCGCTCGTGAATCCAGGCCTGGTTGATCAGTCATGATAGATGGCACTCCGGCACTGCTTGCACGATTACTGAGCTTCGGCCTGTGCTGCGCTGTGGCGCTGGCGCCCGTCGCGTCGCGCGCGGCAAAGGTCGAAGATCGCATCGTAGCCGTGGTCAATTCCGATCTCATCATGCTGTCGGACGTCAAACATGAACTCGCACCCGAGCAGGAGCGCATCCGCCGCCAGCACCGGGGCGACGAACTCACCCACCGGTTGAAAGTCGCCGAGTACATGGCCTTGACCAAGATGATCGAGCGCCGCCTCCAGCTTCAGGAGGCGAAAGCCCGCGGGGTGGACGTCTCCGATCAAGAAGTAAAGCAAGCCGTCGAGCAAATGAAACGGCAGGGCGAGCAAGTCGAGGCTTCCAACCCGGTGAACGCTCGAGATGTCCGCGACCAGCTCACGCTCCTGAAAGTGGTGGACCGGGAAGTGCGAAGCGGCGTCATGGTCGGCGACGCCGAGATGAAACGGTATTACCAGGAGCACCGCGATCGGTTTGCGCTCCCCGAGGAATACACCCTCAGCCAGATTTTGATCCAGCCACGCTCGTCGGAGGACTCCACCAACGCGCTCAACAAAGCGCGGCGCGTAATGCAGGAGCTGAAGCGAGGCGAGAAATTCGAGGACTTGGCGGTGCAGTACTCCGAAGGACTGAACGCCTCGCGAGGCGGGCGGCTTGGCCTGGTGCGGCAGGGAGAACTCATCCCGGCGATCGAACGGGCGATCGCGCCGCTGAGGCCCGGCGGGATTTCAGATATCATCGAGACGGCCGAGGGGTTTCACATCATCCGCGTGGAAGAAAAAAAGCCCAGGCAGTTCCGGCCGTTCGAGGAAGTCAAATTCGAGATTCAAGGCCTCGTGTTTCAGCAAAAGAGCGAGGACGTGTTTCAATCCTGGCTCGTCGACCTGAAGAACAAAGCCTATATTGAAATCAAGTTTTAGCCAGATCGCGTAAGGCGGCCCACAACCGATCTCGTCCGTCTCCCGTGGTGGCCGAGTAGGGAATGAGTGTCTCGCCTTCGAGCAACCCGAGCTCCGTGTGGGTCTGCCGGAGCGTCCGCACCCGTTCGCTGGCCTTGAGCTTGTCGGCCTTGGTGGCGACCAGGATCGGCCGATGTCCGATGGTGCGCAGCCAGGCCAGCGTCTGGCAATCCTGTTCGGTCACGACCCGGCTCTCCACGAGCAGCACCACGCCCAAGACGGCGGCCCGCTCGGTGAGATACGACTCGATCAGCGGACCCCATTCTGCCCGGATCGACTTGGACACGCGTGCGAATCCATATCCGGGAAGATCCACGAGGTAAAAGCGGGCGAGATGCGGATCGGACGTCGCGATGTGAAACAGATTCACGGCTCTTGTTTTTCCGGGAGTCCGGCTGATCTTGGCAAGATCCCGCCGATTGAGCAGCGAATTGATGAGCGACGACTTGCCCACATTCGAGCGTCCCACGAAGGCGATTTCCGGCAGATCGCCGTTCGGGAAGTGTTCGGGCGCCATGCAACTTTTGATAAACTCCGCCGACATGATTTTCATCTGCGATCCTCACTGGAGAGCACCTGCGTGCCACTATTGTCTCCGTTGGCCTTGACGCGTCAGTCTTACGCAGCGGCTCATGCGTAAGTCAACCAGCCGGACCCTCGCGCGCATGATGGTAGGCGTGGCGGTGGTCGTCGGCCTGCCGGTCGGCGCGGTGGCGTTCGTCTGGCTGATGACGCTTCCCGATGTGGCGGTGCTTTCCAAATCGAATCCGACCTCCACGGCCCTCATGGACAGCCGGTTGGCGGCCGCCCGCGAGCAGGGCCGGCCGCTGTCACGCGCCTGGACGTGGGTGCCGCTGTCGCGCATGTCTTCGCATCTGCCGCGAGCGGTGATTGCGGCCGAGGACGCGTCTTTTTTTATCCATGAAGGCTTCGACTGGGAGGGCATCAAGGATGCCGCCCGCCACAACCTCGAAGCGGGCGAAATGAAGCGGGGCGGCAGCACCATCACTCAGCAACTGGCGAAGAACCTCTATCTGTCTTCCGAGCGGTCCCTGCTCCGCAAGGCACGGGAAGCCCTGATCACCCGATCGCTGGAACACCGGCTGACGAAAGAGCGGATCTTGGAATTGTACTTGAACGTCGCGGAGTGGGGCCGGGGTGTCTACGGCGCGGAAGCCGCGGCCCGTCATCATTTTGGGAAATCGGCCGCCGAGCTCACCGTCGAGGAAGCGGCCTGGCTGGCGGCTATCCTGCCGTCACCGCAGCGATATGATCCGCTTCGACACACCACAGTCCTCGTCCGGCGGCACCAACGTATCCTCCGGTCGATGCAGCACGTGCCGAGTCCCGTCCGGACCTCCCTACCGGACGACGGCCGCAGGCCGTAAAGCCGGCCGTCTTACCTCCCGCTGCTGTCTCCCACTTCTGTGAAATCGCGTTCGCCAAAGATCGCGGAGTGGGATGTGTAGTGTTTGAATTCGAGGAGATTGTGAGAGGGGTCTTCGAGAAAAAAGGTATGATGCTCGATCGGGGTCCCCGGAAAACGCACGCGGGGGTGCTGAAAAAACTTCAGCCCTTGGGACTGCGCACGATCGGCGAGCCCTTGCCAATCGTCCTTCGACAGAAAGATCAATCCAAAATGCCGCGGATAAATGCCTCCCTGCTTGACCTCCTGCGCCTCGGCCAAATGCCCCACTAGTTGGTGTCCCCCCAGGCCTAACGTAAGGGCGCGGGCGGATTCCCGCCCCAGACTACAGCCCAGGCCTTCGACATAAAAGCGCTTGGCCGCTGCCAGGTCATGGATGGGAAACGCGAGGTGAAACAGCACGCCGCTCATCGAAAGTCGTCTCCCATGGTCGGTTGTCCTTTCCCGTTCCACCAACCGGCAGCCATGCGAGGCGTCACATGGGCCATGGCAAACCGCCCGTTCGGGGCGAGCACCAGCGCGCCGGCGGCGCCGTCAACCCGTGTCACCAGTTTCTGAAGCACCTGCCGCACCGCCCGGGCCGGTTGGGCGCCGGCACTGAGCCGATCGCAAATGTCTTTGGCGACGGCCACACGGATGATCCCCTCTCCGAGCCCGGTCATGGACACGGCTCCGCTCTCGTTATCAGCATACACCCCGCATCCGATGATGGGTGTGTCGCCGACCCGGCCGGGAAGCATCACTTCGATCCCTCCGGTCGAGGCGCCGGCTGCGACGGTCCCGCAACGGTCCAGGGCCACGGCGCCCACCGTTTCCTGCCCGGACCGCTTCCTGATCGCCAGGTCCTTGCTCATCCGTGCGTGGTAGGCCTTCAACAGCCCTGCCATACTGACTGGTCTCGCCGGCTGGGCCCGCCTCCCTGATTGCCGCTTTACTTTGAAGTGTCGCGCAAAGGCGGTGGCCGGCCGACCAGCCAGCAACACATGAGGGGTGTGCTCCATGACCAGACGGGCGGCGGTAATGGGATGCACAATGCCTTCAATAGAGGCCACGGCACCGGCCCGCAATTCGTCTCCCTCCATGAGCGAGGCATCCATCCGCCGCACCCCATCCAGCTGCAGACGTGCTCCCCGGCCGGCATTGAAGACACCGCTCTCTTCAAGAACGCAAATAGTCTGCTCCACGGCCGCCAGCGCACCGACGCCGCGATCGAGCAAGTGATAGCCCACGTGCAAGGCCGCACGCAGACTGTCCTCCTGTGCGCGGGTCATGGCTCGGAGGCCGGCGCCTCCGTGGACCAGGATGACGGGAGACGCGGGTTTCAATTCAGCAGAAGATTCCTGGCTTTTTGATAGACGGGGTCTTGCAGGCGATCCAGGTCGGACCGTACGAATCCCAGACCTGTCACGCACAACTCAAAGTTCTCCGACAGTTTGCGAAAGAGCGGTGGATCCGCTTGGGCGTCCTCGCGCCCGATCTGCGCAACAATGCCGTAGGACCGTTTCCCCGTTTTCACATAGTCGACCAGGAAATCCTTATGATAGATCAATCCCGCCGATTTGAGCCTCCGGAGATACTCCGGGAACAGCCCGGCCATGAAGAGGGTGAAGTCGCCGATATGGCGATGCACGTCCTGTTCACGGTCCAGTGACTCCGCCCCATACATCACCTCGGACTCGAACAGCAGATCGACCACGGTATCCAGCCGCTGTTCCTGCTGATTGCGGATTTTATAGAGCTGGTCGCTGTGGGTAAATTCGACGAGCAGGTTGGAAACGTAGGCGGTGACGTTGACGTCGGGCCATCCGAGATGTTCGGTAAAACTCTTCTCGGTCAAGGCGCCAAACAGTTGTCGGAGCGGATGTCGCGGAGGAACTTGAGTCCCCATCACTCCCTCCTCAAAAAGTCCTAAGACGCTTGAGCCGATTATACCAGAGTTTTTTCCGAATCCCTCGCGTCGGTCTTCCTGATCCTTCTATCGGCCGTGCCCTGGGAGAGTTGAGCCGCCTCACCCCGGTGCGTCACGGCTATCCAGCATGAACGTCACCGGTCCATCGTTGATGAGTTCCACCTTCATATGAGCGGCAAATATGCCGGTCTCGACATGGAGGTTCTGCTTCCGCAAATCGGCGGCCACTTGCTCATAGAGCCGGCGGGCTTCATCCGGAGGCGCCGCCTCATCGAAGCTCGGCCGGCGTCCGTTCGTTGTGCGTCCCAGGAGCGTAAACTGCGAGACGAGCAGAACTCCGCCGCTGACCTCCATGAGAGATCGATTCATCTTTCCCTGTGGATCGGCGAAGATGCGCAAGGTGCGGATTCTCTCCACCAGGTGCTGTCCATCCCGGTCGGTGTCCCCTTTGGCAACGCCCAGAAAGACGAGCAGCCCTCCCCCGATCTGTCCGCGGATGCGTCCATCCACTTCGACTGAGGCGCGCGTCACACGCTGAATGAGTGCTTTCATGGGACCTTGACCCGCGCCCGCGCCGTCAACCGACCAGCGCCGTTCGCGGACGAGCGGCGCACCTGCAGATAGCGGAGCGTGCCTTCCAGCGTGAGCAATTTGCGCTTGGTGGGGAGGCCGCCGGAAAAGCCGCCTAACGACGCATCCTGCCCGACAATGCGGTGACAAGGGACGAGGAGGGGCAAGGGATTCGCGCCGACCGCGTTCCCCACTGCCCGGGCGTAATGCCGGCCTCCCGCGCGGGTGGCGACCCATTGATAGGACCGCAGCTTGCCGTAGGGGACCCGCTGAAGAATGCGCCAGACCCGCCGCTGAAACACGGTCCCCCTGGACAAATCGAGCGGCAGATCGAAGGTTCGTCTCATCCCGCTCAAATAGTCCTGCACCTGCTGTCGGGCGGCTTCTAAGCGGGGACTCGGTGAGATCTCTCCCCCCAAGCCGGACTGCCCGTTCAGACTGGAGAGGACCGCTTGTTTGGAGCGTTTCGGCAACACCACGGAATCGATGCCCTTCGCGGTCTCCGACAGGCCCATCCATCCCCAGGGGGTCCGGAAGATCAGTACGGCTGGACGCATGGTCTTGTTGTCTTTCATACACCTAGCTCTTGGACGCAGGTTTGATTTTGCGGACCGCCATGCCCCACAGCACATCGAGTTCTTCCGAGCGTAACAGCGCGTGGACCCCCAAATATCCCGTCAGGCTCAGTCCGATGCCGACCAGCAGCATGATCGCTTTGGCCGGCCAATCAGCCGGATGGCTCCACACCTGCGCGCCGGCCACCCACCAGCAGGCCGCGGTGAGAGGAAGGCACGCCAGCAGTACCCGCGCGGACGAGCGCCCGACCGAACCCCACTCGATCCCTCCCAGCCGCCGGTTCAACACGGTCACCAGAATCGCCCCGTTGACCATGGCGGCCAGCGCGGTGGCCAACGCCAGACCTGCCGCCCCTAAGGGGGCCATCAACGCGAGGGAGAAGACGATGTTCGCGGCGACGGCAATGGCCGCCGACATGGCCGGCGTCTTGGTGTCCTGGAGCGAATAAAACGCCGCCACGATGATGCGCACGCCGCCGAACGCCCATAAGCCCACGGAGTAGCACAAGACGGCTAACGCCGTTTGCGCGGTATCGTGCGACGTAAACGTGCCGTGCTCGAAAAAGAGATGCACGATCGGCGTCCGCAGCATAATCAGACCGACCATCGCCGGCAGGATGATGAAGAGGATCATGCGGAGCCCGAATCCGAGCGTCGTCCGCAATTCGCCCAGCGCGCCGCGGGAAGCCTGGGCCGACAGCGTGGGCAAAATGGCCGTTGCCAACGCCACGCCGAAAATGCCCAATGGAAATTGGATCAACCGCATGCCGTAAAACAAATAGGTCGGCCCTCCGGCAAAAAATGAGGCGAGGATCGTGCTCACGGTGAGATTGATTTGCGTCACTGAGAGGCCCAGCAGCGACGGAATCATCAATTGCCCGATCCGCCGCAGGCCCGGATGGCCCGGCTGAAACCGAAAGCCGAAGAGGAGGCCGCGCAGCTTGAGACTCGGCAGCTGCATGGCAAACTGCGCCGCCCCGCCGGCCACCACGCCGATCGCCACGCCGATGATCGGTTCCTGCAACCGGGGAGACAGGTACAGGGCGCATCCGATCATGAACAGATTCAAGAACAGCGGTGAAAAGGCCGGCGCGGCAAAGGCCCGTACCGAATTCAGAATGCCCATGGCCAAAGCCGCGAGGCTGATGAACACCAAATAGGGAAACATGACGCGGGTCAACAGCGTCGTCAACGCGAGCTTTTCGGGGGCCGCCTGAAAGCCCGGCGCCAGCAGCTGCACGAGCCAGGGGGCCGCCAAAATGCCTGCGACGGTGACTAGGATGACCAGTGTCAGCAAGGTCGTAAAAACGGCGCTCGCCAGTTCCCAGGCTTGCGGCTTGCCGCGCTGCGTCCGGTATTCCGTAAAGACGGGAATGAAGGCGGACGACATGGACCCTTCCGCAAACAACTCACGCAATAAACTGGGGATGCGGAAGGCGACAAAAAAGGCATCCGCCGACGGCGTCGCCCCGAACAGGCGGGCCAGGACCATGTCGCGAATGAATCCGAGGATGCGGCTGGAGAACGTGGCCACCCCGACCACGCCGGCCGCCTTCAACACCGAACCGGTCTCATCGTTCGCCGCCGCAGGTGACGCCGGCGCAGCAGTGGGCTCAGACATGGGACGGGATTCTAACGGAAGCTCGACGGGCAGTCTATCGGATGCATGATGGCTCAGCGCTACGGCCCCTCGATCAACCGGTCGGGCAACTCGTTCGGGTTGTCAGCCGACGGAGCAGGACACTTCTCGGCCAGCAATTCACCGCATCGTCTAATCGCGCCGCAGAGGGCGTCCGTCGGGCGTCCGCTTTTGATGCCCTCCACGACGCCCGCCACGACGGCGTCCCACGTTCCCGCCGGCACGCACTCATTGATGCCTTTATCCGCCAACACCTGGACCCGATGCTCTAAGAGCGAGATGAAAATCATGATTCCGGTGCGGCCTGTGGTGTGTTGGAGTCCGTGCTGGTAAAAGGCCTGCTGCGCGCGCAGCCGGACCTTGTAGGCCATCCGCTCGCGTGACGTAACCAGCCGGATCACCGCCGGACGCCTCCCGAGCCATTCACCCGCCGCGTACGCGACCAGCACGGCGAGCAACAGCCACCCGGCATTCCCCGCATGCCAGCCCCAGGGGAACCACAGAGGTTCCAGTGTCAGCAGAAGCGCCAAGGTGAGCCACCCCAGAATCAGCCCTGTGCGATAGCCTGCCTCCCGGTACCGGGCCGATGAGGGCACGATCATGGGAATGATCTCGCCGGTCGTCCGCCGCTCCGCCTGCTCCACCGCCTCTGTAATGCGCTGCCGCTCCGCCTCCGTGAATGACAGCATTACCAGTCTCCCGAGGCGCCGCCGCCCCCAAAGTCCCCGCCACCGCCGCTGAATCCGCCGCCACCCGCCCAGCCGCCGCCGAATCCTCCAGCGGACCAGGTGAGATCCGGTCCACTCCACCCGATCGGCCCTCCTCCTCGCCGGCCGCCTCGCCCGCCCTGCAAGAACAGCATGAGCAGGAAGGCGGTGATAAGGGCCGCCACAATGCCCAAAAACACGCTGCCGAATTGTGCGATCAGATAGGCCAGCACGCTGCCTAACAGACTGCGGGTGCGCGCGAGCCCGTGGCTCAGGATCAGACCGGCCACCGTGCCGACCACGATGCCGATGACGACATAGTGGAAGGCTTCCGGCGTGTCACCGGTCGCCGGCTCACCAGGCAGCCGTTCCGGCGGGGCCCCGGTGCCATCGAGCGTGTGCACAATCGCCCGCACGCCTGCCGCGATCCCCCCGGACATATCGCCGGCCCGAAAACGGGGCACCATCGTGTTGCGGATGATGCGGGAGGAGCGCAGATCGGTCAGCGTCCCCTCCAACTCATAGCCCACTTCGATCCGGACTTTCCGTTCACGCAGCGCGATGAGCAGCAAGACCCCGTTGTCCCGGCCCTTCTGCCCGAGGGCCCAGGTGGTCGCCACGCGGTGCGAGAACGGCTCCAGCGGTTCTTCATCGAGGAAGGGCAGCACCAGCACAGCGACCTGGTTGCCGGTCTTGGCCTCATGGGCCTCCAGCTCCCGGGTCAGCTCAGCCGCCATGTCGGCCGGTAGGATCTGTGCGAGATCGACGATACGGCCGGTCAACGGCGGAACATCCAGCGCCCACAAGGCCGCCGTCGCTGAGAGACAGGCCAGGAACACGATGAGCCGCGCCGGCCCTGGTCCGACACGGCTCATGGTGGCTGCCATCCTCATCGCCGGACGTCTCGCAGACCCCTCACAATGTCCGCCGTGCCGCGGCCGGCCCTGCCAGGAGAGAGGCCCAACGAGTGGGAACGCCGGTGGCGGACTGGTTCTTCACGCTGCTAGAACTTGACCACCGGCGGCTTCGCCACGGCGTTCTCATCGGCGACCGTAAAATTGGGCTTCTCTTCCATATGCAGGACAAACTTGGCCGTCATATTCGTCGGGAAGTAGCGGACCATTTTATTAAACTCCGCCACGCGGTCGATGTAGCGCTTCCGGGCGACCGCGATGCGGTTCTCCGTCCCTTCCAATTGGCTTTGCAGGTCCCGAAAATTTTGATCGGCCTTCAAGTTCGGATAGTTCTCCGCCACGGCAATGAGGCGACCAAGGGCGGACGACAAACCGGCCTGAGCCTTTTGAAACTGCTCGAAGCTGGCGGGATCTCGGAGCGTCTCGGGAGTCACCTGCACGCTGGTGGCTTTGGCCCGCGCCTCGACGACTCCTTCCAACGTCTCTTTCTCATGGGCCGCATAGCCCTTGACCGTCTGCACCAGATTGGGAATGAGGTCGGCACGCCGCTGATACTGGTTGACCACCTCGCTCCAGGCCGCCTTCGTGTCTTCGTCCAAGCCCTGGAGATCGTTATATCCGCACCCGGTCAGAAGAGACAGCACGATGACGACCACCCCCGCTGCCAGCTCAGGTCTTTGGCGCATAGCTCACTCCTCTCTGGTGTAGAGCACTCGGCGCTCTCATGCTATCATGGGTGTTGAACTGAAGAAACGGCGGTCTCGAAAGCCCTATGTCGCTCGAACGGACTTCGTTCTTACCGGATGGATTCCAGGTCCGGCACCGGACCCTGGGCATCTACCAGGGCAGTGCGATTCACCTGGCCTTCTGGCATCCCTCCTCCGGCATGCCGGAACATGGACTCTGCCGGTTTGCCACGCAAGAAAAAGCGCAGGCCTTCATTGATTTTCTTTGCTCGGCCCAGTGCGCGGAGCCGATGGATCGGGCGGATCTTACGATTGAGGCCTACGACCTGACCCAGCATGAACGCCTGCTCGACGACCATCCGCTTCCCTCAGCCTGGGAAACTCCGCTCTAGCCATCGAGCCGATGCTGCCGGAACCGATCAATGGATCATGGAGCAGAGGGGCCTGAGGCCGGGTCGGCGGTTTTGGCGAGCGAGCCGGACCCCGCGGGCGAGTGGCATTGAATAAAGGTCAACAGGCGTTTGTTGTCCTGCGCCTGGCGGAGAAACTTGAAGGCAATGCCCCGCGCGCTGATGGACCGGACTATCGCCGCTACTTCAATCGGCGCGTCCATTCCTTGGATGGCGATTTCAAGATAGAAGATATCGTCGATATGCACTTGCGTCGAACTCTTGATGACGCAGCCTCCCATGGAAAGATCCATCACCATCCCGTCCCCGCGGACTTTGCCTCCCGAAAATGACAGGAACAGGCGAACCGGAATACGCAGATGCTCCCGGCGATCCCTCGACAGCGCAGGCTGGCCCAACCCGGGCCGCCAAACCAGAAACCGGTGGCGGCAATGCTGGCAATGGAACGGCGCCATGAAGAAGAGCGCCGCGACATGTTCACGCGGAGACTGCTGCCGTGATCGGAGCACCCCCTCGCTCTGGCACCGGGGGCAGTACAGCTGGCGGCTCATCAGGCTCCTTTACGGAAATCACATCCCAAGCGGCGGGACCCTCAGGGCCAGGCGTCAGGCACTCTCACAGGGACTATAAAGGCCTTTCTCCACCAGTCAAGCGGATTGCCGTCTCACGCAGCTCCGTGTGCTGCCGCGGGTCTCGCGGTGGGACCGGTGGGGGACGGGGACACCGCTAATCGGATTCCGCGTGCGGAGGCTCCGGAGGGAAGCGGGAGCCGGATTGAATCACGCCGGCCCGAAGATATTCCCGATTGAGCTGGGCGATGAAGCGCACGCTGATTTGTTTCGGACACACGGCCTCGCATTCATTTTGGTTGCCGCAGGCGCCGAAGCCTTCCTGATCCATGGCGTCCATCATCGCGGTCACCCGGCGGGCGCGTTCCGGCTCTCCCTGAGGCAGCAACGCCAAGTGGGACACCTTGGCCGCCACGAACAACGTGGCCGACGCGTTCTTGCAGGCCGCCACGCAGGCGCCGCAGGAAATACAGGAGGCGGCATCCATGGCGGATTCCTGGCGGTCCTTGGATATCAGAATGACGTTGCCGTCCACCGCGCCGCCCGTATGGACGGTAATATAGCCGCCCGCCTGAATGATCCGGTCGAACGCGCTGCGGTCCGTGACCAGATCCTTGACGATCGGAAAGGCCCGAGCGCGCCACGGCTCAATCGTAATCGTCGCGCCGTCGGCAAAGCGCCGCATGTATAACTGGCAGGTCGCGATGCCGCGCTCAGGTCCGTGCGGCACGCCGTTAATGACCAGCGAGCAACTGCCGCAGATGCCTTCGCGGCAATCATATTCGAAGGCCACCGGCTCTTCGCCCTTCAGCACCAGGTGCTGGTTCAGCACATCCAACATTTCGAGAAAGGACATGTCGGGGCTGATGTCCGTGATCGAATAGGTCACGAACCGGCCCGGTTCATTCGGCCCCGGCTGCCGCCAGATGTTCAATGTAAAGGTCATGCCTGTGAGCTCTTCCGTTGTTCGTCCATCGCGTCCCGCACGATCTCTCCGCTCCCTGGTCAATTACCTATTGGTAGTTTCTGGACGACGGCGCCACGAATTCGAACGTCAACGGCTCTTTGTGCAACCGCGGGGCGCTGCCTTCCGCATATTCCCACGCCGCCACATGGGCGAACCGTTCGTCGTCGCGGCGCGGTTCGCCCTCGGGGGTCTGATATTCTTCCCGGAAATGAGCGCCGCAGGATTCCTCCCTCGCCAACGCATCCAGGCACAGCAGATCGGCAAATTCCAAAAAGTCGGCGACGCGTCCGGCATATTCCAATTCCTGATTGAACGTGGCGCCGGTTCCCGGGACGGCCACGTCCCGCCAAAATTTTTCCCGCAATGGAGGAATCAGCTTGAGCGCCAAACTGAGCGACTCCCGGCTTCTCGCCATGCCGCAGTAATCCCAGAGGATGCGACCCAACTCGCGATGAAAGGAGGCCGCCGTGCGCTTTTTCTGTCCCTGGAGCAATTGCGCCACCCGGCCCATGACCGTACTGACCGCCCGCTTGACGTCGGGATGATCCTGAGGCACCGGCTTGCTGACGGTCGTCGCCAGATAATGGCCGATCGTATACGGCAAGATGAAATACCCGTCCGCCAGCCCTTGCATGAGGGAGCTGGCGCCGAGCCTGTTGGCTCCATGGTCGGCAAAATTCGCCTCGCCGATCACAAAGAGGCCCGGAATCGTGCTCATAAGATTATAGTCGACCCAAAGCCCGCCCATCGTGTAGTGCGGCGCGGGATAAATGCGCATCGGAACCCGGTACGCGTCCTCGCCGGTGATCCGCTGATACATATCGAACAGGTTGCCATACCGATCGCGGACCACCTCCACACCCAACCGCTCGATCGCCTCGCCGAAATCCAGGTACACCCCATGCCCTCCCGGACCGACACCCCGCTTCTCATCGCACATGGCTTTCACCGCCCGCGAGGCCACGTCTCGGGGGACGAGATTGCCGAAGCACGGATAGCGCCGTTCAAGGAAGTAGTCCCGCTCGCCGGCGGCAATCTGATCCGGCGGCCGGCGGTCCGACTGCGCTTTCGGCACCCACAGACGGCCGTCATTACGAAGCGACTCGGACATCAGCGTCAGTTTGGCTTGATGAGCTTCCGTCGGCGGGATCGCGGTCGGATGGATTTGAGTGAAACAGGGATTGGCGAAAGCGGCGCCGTGTTTCCACGCCCGGTAGGTGGCCGTCACGTTGCTGCTGCTGGCATTCGTGGACAGATAGTAGACGTTGCTGTATCCCCCGGTCGCCAACACGACCGCTTGCGCGGTATGCGTGTCGATGCGGCCGGTTACCAGATCCCGCACGACGATGCCCCTGGCATGGCCATCCACGACAATAAGGTCGAGCATCTCGGTCCGCGGATGCATCCGGACCTGGCCCCGCTCGATCTGCCAGCAGAGGGCCGAATAGGCACCGAGTAACAATTGCTGGCCGGTCTGTCCGCGGCAATAAAATGTGCGCGACACTTGCACGCCGCCGAACGACCGGTTGGCCAGCTGTCCCCCGTACTCGCGGGCGAACGGCACCCCGAGCGCCACGCATTGGTCGATGATTTGCGTGCTGACTTGCGCGAGCCGGTACACATTAGCCTCGCGGGAACGGAAATCCCCGCCCTTGATGGTGTCGTAGAACAGCCGGGCGATACTGTCGCCGTCGTCCTGATAGTTCTTTGCGGCATTGATCCCGCCCTGGGCCGCAATGCTGTGCGCCCGCCGCGGGCTGTCTTGCACGCAGAAGCATTCCACGCGGTAGCCGAGCTGCCCCAGCGTCGAGGCGGCGCTCGCGCCCGCCAGACCGGTGCCCACCACGATGATGGTCATCCGCCGCTTGTTGTTGGGACTCACCAGTTTCTCACCGAACCGGTGGCGGTCCCACTTGCTCGCTAAGGGCCCTGAGGGGACTTTGGGATCCAGGTTCATGCCCGCACCATTCCCGCCAGCACCGCCAGCACGATCGCCGCATTGCCCAGGACCAGCAACAGGGCGATGACCGGTCCCGCCGCCTTGAACAAGGGGTTCAACGCGGGATGCTCAAGTCCGAGCGTCCGGAAACTGCTCGTCACGGCATGGCTCACATGCAGCCCCAATACTATTTGACCCGTCAGATAGATCAGGACGAACAGCGGATTGCGGAAGGCATGGATCATTTTTCCGTACACATCGCGATGGCCGTGGATATCCAGCCGGTCCACGAAAGAGGTGTCCACCACGTCAAAGGTGAGATGCAACAGATGGAAGCCGATGAACAGGAGAAGCAGAGAACCGGAGACGGCCATCGTGCGGGAGGCCAGCGACGCTTCGCGATAGTGCCGGACGGCATACCCGGTCGGACGCGCACGCCGGTTTTGAAGCGCCAATGTCATCGCCACGGCGACATGAACGAGGACCAGCAGCAGCAGCACGGCCCGGGCGCTCCATAACGCAATCGGCATGTCCCGAAGAAAGGCCGCGTACCCGTTAATCGCCTCTGGTCCCTCGAAGACCTGCAAATTCCCCAACATATGGAAAATCACGAAGAAGACCAATCCCAGACCGGTCAGGGCCACGGCGACCTTGCTGCCGATAGAGGCCTGAAGGCGGGTCAACAGGCGGATCATCGTATCCTCATGATCAAGCTCCTCATGCCGAGACCCTGTGCAGGCCCGTCGAGTGACGTCACGACGAACGCACAGGTATCAATTTACCAAGAACTCTCCCGTCCCCGCCCACCCGAGTCCGATGAGGCCGCTGGCGGCGCCCCACGCTCATGGACTTGTGGCCCGGCAGGAAGGTGCCCCGCGCCGGGAGCCATCGATAGCACCCTGGCCGCTGCACGGCCCGCCAGCGCACCGGTCGCCCAGGCCCACTGAAAGTTGAACCCGCCGATCCGGCCGTCGCAATCCAGGATTTCACCGACCAGATAGAAACCGGGCACCAGTTTGGATTCCATCGTCCGGAAATTCACCTCCTCCAGCGGCACCCCGCCCGCCGTCACCTCCGCATAGTTCCAGCCCCGATCGGCCTCCACGGGAAACCGATAGCGAGTCAAGGCGTCGACGACATGCTGCCGCGCCGCTCTCGACAGCTGCCCGATGGGCTGCTGAGGATCGCACGCGACGGACCAGCACAAGGCCTCCGCCATCCGCTCAGGCAACAGCCCGGCCATCATTTTGAGCAATGACCGGCGTGGATGGGCTGCGGCTTGCTCGCCCAGCCAGCCGCGCACCTGCTCTGCAGTTTGACCGGGGAGAAAATTTCCGTAAATCGCCGCCGGTGCGCCCCGGCCTGTGGCCTCCGTCCAGACGCGGCTGGCATCCATGACCACCGGACCGCTGATGCCCACGTGCGTCCAGAGCAGGCTGCCGGTCCGGCGATCGACGGCGCGGCCCTCCACGATGGTGGTCAATTCCACCTGCTGTGACACACCGGCAAGAACGGGATGGAACGAGGCCGGCGCCAATCGAAGCGGAACGAGGGCCGGGACCGTCGGCGTCACCGCATGCCCCAAGCTGCGCGCCAGTTCGTAGCCGAAGCCGTCGCTTCCGCTCTTGGGCAACGAACGGCCTCCCGAGGCCAGAACGACGAGCCGCGCCGTCATGGTGCCCTCCGTGTGGCGGACCATAAAGCCGGAGGTTCCCGAGCCATGGGCCAGGGACTCGATACCGGTCACGCGATGATTCGGGCGGAGATCGACGCCCACGGCCCGGCAGCGGCTGATCAGGGCGTCTAAGACGGTCCGGGCCTGATCGGTCACCGGAAATAACTTGCCGGTGTCTTCTTGTTTCAGCGGCACCCCGAGCGAGGCAAACCACTCGACCGCGGCTTCCACGGGAAAGGCGGCGAGCACGTTTTTAATGATGTGCCGGTTCCCGAAAAAATCTTGAGGTGTCACGGCGTGATGGGTCACATTGCAGCGCCCCCCGCCCGATACCAGAATCTTGGCGCCCAAGCGCTTGGCCCCGTCCAATACGACGACATGGCCGGCCGTGCCGACCGTCTCTCCGGCCGCAATGGCCGCTGCGAGCCCGGCCGCGCCGCCTCCGATCACGATCATGTCCACCGACTCATCCGCCATGAGATTTTTCCGCCCCGCTCGCGTTACATTCTTTTAACATGTTCTTTCCACATTTTTTACATAGCGATTCGGTATTACCTAAGGGAGAAAATGGTATGGTCTTCCTCCAGCATGCCGTCCTTCAATCCCGGTTCCTACGCCCGATTCATTGCCATCGCCTGTCTCTATATCATGGCTAACAGCTGTACCGGGTCCTCTTCAAACTCATCGTCCTCGTCTTCGTATTCGCTGGAGGTCAGTGTGACCGCCGCCCGCCCCTCGTATCACTTCACGGCACCCGCGAACTGGCTCAATGATCCCAACGGGCTGATTTATTTCGACGGCGAATATCACCTGTTTTACCAGCACAATCCTTTGGAACCGACCTGGGGCTTCATTCACTGGGGTCATGCGGTCAGTACGGACCTCGTGCGCTGGGCCGACTTACCAATCGCCCTGGCTCCGGACGCGGCCTTGGGTATGCCGTTTTCCGGCAGCGCCGTAGTAGACCATACTCGCAGCAGCGGCATGTGCGCCGACTCCACCGCTGAATGTGTGGTAGCGATCTTTACGCATGGCGGGGCCGCACAGGTGCAAAGCGTCGCCTACAGCACGGATCGTGCCCGAAGCTTTCAGCCACACCCGGCGAATCCGGTCATCCCCAATCCGGGCCTGTACGACTTTCGCGATCCGAAGGTCTTCTTTCATGCACCGACGAATCGCTGGGTCCTGGTTCTGGCCGGCGGGGACAAGGTGATGCTGTATGGATCGACGGATTTGGAGACATGGACCCATCTGTCCGACTTCGGGCCGCGTCAAGACATGAGCGGCGGCGTAATGGAGGTGCCGGATTTGTTTGATCTGCCGGTTCAGAATCAACCGGGGGTCAGCCGATGGGTCCTGAAGTTCGACACGAACCCCGGCGGACGCTACGGCGGATCAGGCTCGCGTTATTGGGTGGGAGACTTCAACGGCACGTCGTTCACGCCGTCGAATACCACGCCGCGATGGGCAGACTACGGCGCCGATTTTTATGCCGCGACCACGTTTTCCAATATACCGGCGAGCGATGGCCGCCGAATATGGCTGGGATGGATGAGCAATCTGCTCTATGCGCCCTTCCTTCCGACCGGCGCCTGGCGTGGCGCGATGACCGTGCCTCGCGAGCTGGGACTGATCCGCCTCGACGACGGCACGTATGTGCTGACACAACACCCGGTCACCGAATTGACGACGCTGCGCGCCGCCGGACCGGTCCTCGAGGTATCGAACCAGCCGCTCGCCGGTCCCTCGACGCTGCTCGATCAACTGGCCGGCGATGCGCTCGAGATCAACCTGACCCTGGAGCCGGGCACGGCTCGTGAAGTCGGGCTGGTCGTCCGGCGGGGCCTCACCGAGCAGACCTCAATCGGGTATAGCGCCGAGCGCGGCGTCGTCTTTCTCGACCGCACGGCGTCCGGCGGCCGGCTGCTCCGCGACCGGCTGCCTGCCCGGCATGAAGCGCCGTATGCTCCGGATCGCTCCGGTGCGATCAGCCTGACGGTGCTCGTCGACCACTCGTCCGTAGAAGTCTTCACGGAGGACGGACAAGTCACGCTGACCGATTTGATTCTGCCGTCTCCCGGCAGCCGGGGCACGCACCTCTATGCGGAGGGCGGCATGGGGCAGGTTCGATCGCTTCGCGCCTGGAATCTGGAACGAGCCATGCGTTGATGGTTTTCGTGTCCCCCCACCTTCTTGTGCGTGAAGCACTCGCTAGCCGAACACCCCCGAGCCACAAAATCAATGTTCTCCCCCTGCCCAGTCTGGGGTTCGCCCTAGTGTGTCCACATCACCTCAGTACCCTAGAGTGCACTGAACTTATCACGCGGGTCGTTTGAGGCTGAGGCGTGCCGTCTTCCCTAGGCTTCGGTTCGCCCCGCATCGACTCCTAGGGCCCACTCTCGTCTTAAACGCTCTATCACGTTGAGGCAATGCACCTGAGGCCAGAGCCGCCATGTCAGTCCCAAGAGTAGCGCAAGACAATGTCGAATCGCGTGCCAGAGTCTCCCGCCTGTTTCCGGCGCGGCCGGCGCCCGAACCGACGGTGCGGGTCCTGCACGTCTATAAATCCTGGTCGGCTGACGCCTATGGCGGCATCGAAGGGTTTTTGTCAACGCTCGGCTCGACAAGCCGCCGGTTCGGCATCGACACGCGCATCATGTATCTGGCGCCCGGCCGAAAGGTGCGGCGCGTGCGGCGGGACGGCATCACGGCCTATCGCTTTCCGCAAGACGGGCAGGTCGCCTCGATGGGGCTGTCGTGGTCGCTCCTGTGGGCGTACCGGCGGCTCACGACCTGGGCCGACGTGCTCCATTTTCATTTTCCCTGGCCCTACGGCGATCTCGTACACCTGGTGACCGGCGTCCGAAAGCCTTTCGTCGTCACCTATCATTCCGATGTGGTGCGCCAACGCAGCCTGAACTGCCTCTATGCGCCGCTCCGCCACTGGTTTCTCGGCCGGGCCGCCCGGGTCATCGCCACCTCGGACAACTATGTGCGCACGAGCCGGGTCTTACGGCAACTGGGACAGCGGACCCGGGTCATTCCCCTCGGAATGGAGGATGCGGGCCGGGGACCGGGCGTGCCGCTGCGCAGCGCCTATTGGCGACACCGGCTGGGCGATGACTTCGTCCTGTTCATCGGCGTGTTGCGCTATTACAAGGGTCTCCATCTGTTGCTGCAGGCGGCGGAAGACATCCGTGCCCGCATCGTCATTGCGGGGTCCGGTCCCTGCGAACAGGCCCTTCGGGCCCAGGCGAAAATCATGGGCGTGACGAACGTCACGTTCGTCGGTGAAGTGGATCCGCTGGACAAGGACGCGCTCTTCCGTCTGTCGGCACTGTTCGTCTTTCCCTCTCATCTGCGGTCCGAGGCGTTCGGCTTATCGCTCGTCGAAGCCGCCATGTATGGCAAGCCTCAGGTGTCGTGCGACCTGGGGACGGGAACCACCTACATCAACCGGCACGAAGAAACGGGCCTGGTGGTGGAACCGGGAAACCCGCGGGCCCTGAGCGCCGCCGTCAACCGGCTGCTCGCCGACCGGCGGGAACGCGAGGTGTTCGGCCGCAATGGCAGGAAGCGCTATCTCGAACTGTTTACCGCCGAAGGCATGGCCGAGGCCTATGCCACGGAATATCGCAACGTGGTGACGGAGGCGCGGGCATGGAAGCGGTGAATGTGCTGCGGCTGACCCTGGGCGAATCTGTCGCCCGGGGATTCCACGAACTGATCGGCGCGCTCCGGTGGCGGGACACCTGGGCCTATTGCGGCTGGCAGGATATCCGTCTCCGCTACCGGCGGTCCTTTTTAGGCCCCTGGTGGTTGACGGCCAGTACGGCCGTGACCATCGCCGTGCTCGGCCTGTTATGGTCGCAGATCTTTCAACTCGAGATCGCGACGTACCTGCCCTACTTTGCCATCGGGCTGGTCGCCTGGACCTGGATCTCCACCCAGATCAATGATGCCTGCACCGGCTTTACCCAATTCGAACACATCATCAAACAAACGCGCTTGCCCTATCCGGCCTACCTGCTTCGCCTGGCGGTGCGCAACGGCCTGATCCTGGCGCACAACGCCGTCGTGGTGGTGATCGTGCTGCTGCTCTGCGGCACCGGATTGCACCGGACGGCCTGGCTGACGTTGGTCGGACTCGCACTGGTGGGCGTGCTCTCGGTGTGTCTCTCGATTGTGGTGGCCATTGTCTGCGCGCGCTTCCGGGACCTGCCTCCGATCGTTGCGAGCCTGCTGCAGATCGCCTTTTTTCTGACCCCGATTCTCTGGGAACCATCGGCGCTCCGCTCCAAGGCCTGGCTCGCCGACCTGAATCCGCTGTTTCATTGGATCCAGGTGATCCGGCAGCCGCTGCTGGGCCACATCCCCGCCGGGATGCATTACGTCTGGTCCGTGGCCTCGATCCTGGTCCTCGGCGCGCTCGCGCTGTGGCTGCTCGGGCGGGAACGGGACCGCATTGCCTATTGGATGTAATGGCGATGGCCTTGGTGCAAGCCGAACATATGACGATCGAGTTTCCGATGTACCACGTGGGGCATCGCTCGCTGAAGCAGCAACTGTTGCAGTCCGCGACCGGCGGCCGGATCGGCCATCGCGGGGCTCTCACTGTCGTCCGTGCCCTGGACGATGTGTCGTTTGAGCTCAAGCCCGGTGACCGCCTCGGTTTATGGGGCCATAACGGATCCGGCAAGACCACCTTGCTGCGCGCCCTCGCGGGCGTCTACCGGCCGGTGACCGGCCGTCTGGACGTCAGGGGCCGCGTGGCCTCGCTGATCGACTTGAACCTGGGCATGGAAGGGGAAGCCAGCGGCATCGAGAATATCCGGATGCGCGGCATTCTCCTGGGCCTCACCCGGCGCGAGGCCGACCGGTTGCTCGACGATGTCGCCGAATTCACGGAGTTGGGGGACTTTCTGTCGATGCCGGTGCGGACGTATTCCAGCGGCATGCACATGCGGCTGGGGTTCGCCATTTCGACTGCGGTGGATGCCGACATCGTCCTGATGGATGAATGGCTCGCGGTCGGCGATGCGGATTTTCAGAAGCGGGCGCAGGACCGGCTCATGCGGTTTCTCTCGCGCTCGAAGATCCTGGTGCTCGCGTCGCATTCGGAACAGCTGCTGCAAGATATGTGTAATCGGGTCGTGCGGCTGGAGCATGGCCGTATCCAATCGACCTGGCAGGAACCGCCCGGCGGCGGGCCCTATACCCCCGACGGATCCATTCTACTGAAGGAGCGCACGTCATGAACGAGGTGTCTGTCCCGCAGAACCACCCCAGCCCCGCGGCCGCGACCCTGGAGCGCTCGCCGGAGACTACCCGCGTGACCCCGATGCGGCTCGTTCTCCTGGCCGCCGGCCATGTCCGGCAGGACTTCGTCAGTCTGATGGACGTCACGTCGCCGGCCATGCTGCCCTATATGGGGCGCCCGCTGATCTACATCTCGGTGCTGAATTTTCTGAAACAGGGCGGGCGGGACGTCACCATCGTCCTACCGGAAGGCGAGAAGCGGGTGGAAGCGTTCCTCCGGTCCGCGTTCGGGACACGCATGACCCTGTCCGTGGTCCGGGCGCCGAACAAACCCGGCGCCACCCCGCTCCAATCATTGGAAGCCGCCCTGGAGGCCGTCACCGAGGGAGGCCTCCATGACAGCGCCGCCCTGGTCGCGCACGGCGATATTTATTACGAAGTAGGGCGGTTCGACCCAGGCGCGCAGCCGGTGGTCTTTACCTCCGCCCATGTCGATTCCGACAAGTACTCCACGATTCATGTCATGAACGATCGGTATCTGTTTCAGGAAGCCTGGGCCGGGACCAAATCCACGCATGAGACGCCGGGAGACTCACACGCCACCTATACCGATATCGGCCTCTACTACGTGCCCTCGGTCGCCGCGATGCACGGGGCGCTCAAACAGAGGCCGCTCGCGGCCTCCACCGTGGGGGGCTTCTTTTTTCACCTGTATGGTTCTGCCATTGCGCTCAAGGACGTGGAAGCCTGGATCGACCTCGGCCATCTGGATACGTCCGCGCGCATCCGGACGCATGTGCTCGGCACCAGAGAATGCAATCATCTGGACATCGATGAAATGCGCGGGCTGATCACCAAACGCGGGCGGAACCAGGAGAAGCTGCTCCAAGAAATCAATTATTACAACCGGCTCCCCAAGGAACTTACCGTGTACTTTCCGCGAATGCTGGAATCCCGATTGGGCAAGGATGTGTCCTACACGATCGAATACTACGGCTACAAAACCCTCTCCGAGTATCTGGTGTTCTACGAGGTGCCGAAAACAGTCTGGCATCAGGTGCTCGTCAAGATCCTGTCCATCCACAAGGCCTTCCGATCCCGGGCCGAACAAGAGGTGGAGCCGGAGCGGGTGTATGACTTCTATTGGAACAAGACGGAGAAGCGGCTCAATGAGCGGTCCCGGCTCACGGCGATTCTGCCGCTGCTGGATGCGGACCAGGTGGTCATCAACGGCATTGCGCACGCCGGTTGGCAGGCCTGCCGTCCCGCGATCCAAGCGCGCATTCGCCATATGGCGGCTTGTTGCACAACCAGCGTGATCCATGGCGACCTGTGCTGCGGCAACATCCTCTACGATCCCCGGACGAGTTTAATCAAGTTCATCGATCCGCGTGGAGACTTCTTCGAAGAGGGCTGTTATGGCGACCCCCGGTACGACATGGCCAAGCTGCTGCACTCCTTCCATGGCGGGTACGATTTCATTCTGCACGAGATGTATCAGCTCTCCGTCCTGGGCGAGAGCCGCTATGACATGGCGCTGCTGCGCTCGGATTCGGCGCGCGACGCGGAAGCGGTGCTGTTTCAGCTATTGGCCAGCGCCACCGGCTATACCGTCCGGGACTTGCTCACGCTGGAAGCGCTGTTGTTCCTGACGATGCTGCCGTTCCACTGCGATGACGGGAAACGGCAGACCGCCCTGTATCTCAGGGGGCTCATGCTGTTGAAGGAGGCCTTCGGTGAGAATCTGTCTTGATGTCGATGGGACGCTCTGCGAGCTCAAGAGCCACGGCGACGATTACGCGGCGGTGCGGCCGCTCCCGCACGCCGCGGAAGCCATCAGGGCGCTCCGGGCGGCCGGCCATTATGTGATCCTGGCCACGGCCCGCCATATGAAGACCTGCGGGGCCAACGTCGGCCTGGTCGTCGCACGGCAAGGGCCCACCCTGATCGAATGGCTCACCCGCCACGGCATCGAGTATGACGAACTCTGGTTCGGGAAGCCGCACGCCGACTTGTATGTGGACGATAAAGCCATGGCGTTTTC
Organism: uncultured bacterium; assembly: GCA_965285945.1. Lineage (GTDB taxonomy): Bacteria > Nitrospirota > Nitrospiria > Nitrospirales > Nitrospiraceae > Nitrospira_D. The sequence goes on from CBDIWP010000053.1 coordinate 26,199, forward strand.
AGGCAATTGGTATTCCATGAGCCCGGACATGCTGGTCCGCCGGGCGGATGCCGAGAGGCAGAAACTGAACCTGGTCGTCGCCATGGCGGGCGCCGGTTCGCGCTTCAGCCGGGCCGGCTATGCGCTCCCCAAGCCGCTCATCCCGGCGTTCGGCGAGCCGATGTATCGGCATGCGGTCCGGTCGCTGCCTCTGCATCTGGCGGACCGGCTGATCTGCATCATCCGGCGGGATCGGCATGCGGCCCTGCTGCGCCGCGATATCGAACAGGTGTTTGAAGCCTCCCGTCCGATCGTGGTCGAGATCGACGACCTGACCCGCGGGCAGGCCGAAACCGTGCTGTATGCCAAGCATGACCTCGCCTTTCACCTGCCGGTGCTCGTGCACAATGCGGACAGCGCCTTTGAAGTGCGCAGCTTTGCGGACTTTCCTCCCGCTGCGGACGGCGGGCTCTTGCTGTTTAAGGGGACCGGCACAAAATGGAGCTATGCGGCCATGGACCCTGACGCGCGGGTGACTCGCGTCACAGAAAAAGATCCCATTTCGCCGCATGCCTCGACCGGCACCTACTATTTCCGGTCTTCCGTGCAGCTGTTCCACCTCATCGAGGAGGCCATCCGGCGGGAGGAGACCACCAACGGCGAGTTCTATCTGGGGCCGCTGTACAACCGGATGATCGAGCAGGGGTATACCGTGCGCGGCTGCGAAGTGGACCGCTTTATCAGTTTCGGGACGCCGGAGGATCTGGCGGTCGCGGAAGCGGATCCCGCCAATGCCGGCGCCATCACGCGCCTCGCCGACCGGGCGGCGGCAAAACCGGACCTTCTTCGGACTTCCTCCGTCTCCGGAAGCGATCTGCGAAGCTGACTGAGTCCAACGAGGAGATTATGACCGACGTACAACCATTCCCCGGGCCCTCCCCGAAAGTCGCGATTCTCTTGTACGGGATGCTGCGGACGTTCCGGATCACCGCCCCCTCGTTTCATCGCCACGTCGTGAGCCCGAACAATGCCGATGTCTTTTATTTCGGCCCGGCGCAAACCGACTCTCCGACCCTGGCGCACAAAGGCCACCTCGACGTGTTCGGCAATGTGAAGCTCAATCCCAAGGGAAACGTGGATTCGGTGGACGACATCCAGAAGGAAGATTTTGTCTCCGCCTATGGACCCGCCATGCGGCACTACCGTTTGCATATGGTGGAGCAGGAAGAGTTCGTCCGCCAGGCCGCCATCGTCGACCGGCAGGAATGGATCTTCGGCCTGAACCCGGCCCGCATGTTTTCCATGGTCTTCAATATGGAAGGCGCGGTGCACCTGCTGGAAGAATATGAACGCGAGCATCAGGTCCGTTACGACTTCGTCATTATCACCCGGCCGGATCTGGCTTTTTATTCACCCGTGAACGCCCGTGGCCGGGCGGGGCAGGTGCATATTCCATCAGGCGAGGGGTTCGACGAATGGGGCAGAAAGCACATAGGCAACGCGCGTGTGTTGTATTACAAGAACGTCGCCACCGGAGATTACCTCGCGGGGGGGGACCTCCTCCATTTCAACGACCAGTTGTTCGTCTTACGCCGGGACGATCTCGGCTGCTTTACCGGTCTCAGTAAAGCGTTGAGCGGCTACCTCGCGAACCAAGTACCCGCATCGCCCGAAAGCATCTTCTACCTCCACTTGTGCCAACGGCATGGACTGAAACCCGTGTACCATCCGGAATGGTGTTATGAAATCTATCGACCGGGTATGCCGCTCGTTCAGAACGTGGCCGATACGAGCCTCATTGCGCTGGTTGACCGCTATCATCCCAAGGCGCGGGAGCGATTCAGGCAAAATCCGGTCGGAAGCCTGCTGCGGGACGCGAAACGTTTGACCAGGAAAGTGATCCACCGGATCACCCGCTGAGCTCATGGCGATCAACGCCCAGGACATTACCATCGTATTCCAAGGGCCTGTAATCCCAGGACCTGCGGGCACCGCTGAATGCCTCCGGCGGACGCGGCAGGTGCTCCCGCGCAGCCGCTACGTACTCAGTACCTGGAGGGACAGTCCGGTTTCGGGGCTCGACGTCGATCAGGTTGTCGTCTCGGAGGATCCGGGCGGGCTCCCGGGCATTAAACGCCGGGACGGCGCCGCCGCGTCGAATAACGTCAATCGGCAGATCCTCTCCACCCGGCAGGGGCTGCGTGAGGCGGGCTCGCGGTACGCCATTAAAATCCGGACCGATTGCGCGTTGGAACAGACCTCGTTCCTCCGGCTGTATGAACGGTTTCATGAGGCCACCAGCCGGCCTCGCATCGTCGCCTCCTCCCTCTTCACCATCGATCCCTCCATGTTTGAGCAACTGCCGTACCATGTCAGCGACTGGTTTCAGTTCGGTGACACCGGCGCGCTACGCACATACTGGTCCGGCCCGTTCATGTCTCCCGAGGACGCGATCTACTATGAAACTCATCCGCATGTCCCGCATGCCACTTTTATGGACCGCCGCTTTCGCAGCCGGCTCGCCGTCGAGCAATTCATGGCGGTCCACTATGCGGCAGGTTGCGGATATTCCGTGCCGTCGTATCACAATGATCTCCGGGAAGACGTGATCGACGGCTACCGCCGTTGCCTGGCCGAACAGTTTCTGATCCTCGACCCCTGGAATATCGGGCTGCGATTCACCAAATATGATTGGGCCTATCGCTCGAGCTTCCAACGATTGAACTGCCTGCTGTTCTCGGATTGGTACCAGCTCTATATCCAATATGGCGGGACCGCGATCGGCGCGCATGATCCCACAGCCATCCGCATGAGGCGACGACAAAAGCAGATCGCCCGCCTGTTGGGCAAATGGTTCGACAAAGCCGGCCCTCTTTTATTGCGTCCGGGCCTCAAGCCGCTGGTGAACCACCTGCTCGCCATCCTCGCCTGGCAAGGAAGGCGTGCTCACACCCTTTCTCCGAGCCACGCGACAGGCGTTCACTCCGCCCCCCTATCGGATCACTCCCAGTGACGTCCGCGCGGCGGGCTTCCTGCCTGACGGGTTTGGTCACTGAGGGGACTGTCTAGCTGTCAAGTGCCGGTTCCCGGAGCTAGGCTCCCCGGATGTCGTCCTTCGCTCGCCTGCGCTCCAAGCTGTATCGGATCCGTCGACTCTCCCTACAATGGATGCGTGCAGGCGGAGATCCACAAGAGATCGTGGACAGCCTGCTGCATTTTTACAAGCTGCTCGAGAAGCACCGGGTCAAGGCCGGAGAGCGGACGCTCGACCGATTGATTCTACGATTACAGGAAGGGCCTTCCGCGGCGTCGTCCGACCAGGCCTCAGCCGCCTGATATCTCCTGCGACCGGGCTGGTTCCCCAGCTTGCTGTGCGCCTGAGCGGGGGACTTTCCGAGTGGGCGGGTACGCGCTCTGCTTGGTAGCGTGAGCAAAGTCCGGAGGTATCATGGCTATATTGTCACAGCAGGATCTGCAGTCCGTCATCGAACAATCACAAGGACCTTCACAAGGACCTTGCGTGTCGCTATTCTTGCCGACTCATCGAGCGGGCCACGACATTCAACAGGGTCCCATCCGGCTCAAGAATCTGGTGCGTCAGGCCGAGGCGCAGCTGATTGAAGAGGGGACACGACCCACGGAGGCTCGGGAGCTCCTGGCCCCGATTGCCGACCTGATCGACAACGCAGGATTCTGGCGGCATCAATTGGACGGCTTGGTGATCTTTCGCTCCAGGGATGTCTTTCGCCTGTACCGGCTTCCATTGCCCTTAGAGGAGTTCGTCACGGTCTCGGACCGCTTTACGATTAAACCGCTGCTCCCTCTACTGATCAATGAGGCGCGGTTCTATGTGCTGGCCATCAGCCAGAAGGCGGTGCGCCTTCTCGACTGTTCCCGCGATCACATGCAGCGCGTGGAGTTGCCGCACGTTCCCCAAGGCATGGAGGAAGCGCTCCCGGAGGGGCCGGCGCCCCAGCTGCAACGCTACACGCTTCCCTTAGGTGGACCACACGCCACACGGATTCCGGGGCATGGGGTGGGCATGGAGGATCTCGACGTCATCAACCTCACACGCTACTTCCATCGGGTGGAAGAGGGCCTCTGGCCCATCCTGAAGGATGAGCGGGCGCCCCTCATCCTCGCCTGCGTGGAATACTTGGCCCCCATCTTCCGAGAGGTGAGCCGTTATAGATCCATTCTTGAATCCGTCGTCGCCGGGAACCCCGACGGCCTCGCCGATGAGGAGTTGCACGCCAAAGCTTGGTGCATTGCTGAACCGCATTTCCGCCAGGCGCGCGATCAGGCGGCGGCCGAGTACCATGAGGGCCTGGCGAAAGGGCGTGCGGGGGACTCGCTCAAGGAGGTGTTGACCGCCGCCTTTCAAGGCCGGATCGCCACCCTGTTCGTTCCCCTGGGCCTGCATCGGTGGGGCCGCTTCACATTTGAAGAGCTGGCTCTGGAAGAACATGCCGACGAGCAGCCGGGAGACGATGAGTTATTGGATCTGGCCGCCATGCAAACCCTCGTGCATGCCGGAACAGTCTATGGCGTCGCCACGGAAGACATCCCCGGCGGGGGTCTCCTGGCCGCCGTCTACAGATATTGAAGCCCTGGAGGTCCCATGGACGTACAAATCGAAGGGCGTCAGACGACTGTCACTCCCGCACTGAGAGCGGAAATCGAAGCCCGCGTGGCCGACTTGCATCCTGAGGACATTACGCATGTCCGCGTCACCTTGACGGAACTGCCGCACAGAAAAGCGGATGATTCTTTTGACGTCATCATTGTGGTCCAGATTCCCGGACACACCCTCACCGCGAGAAAGCAGCAGAATAGTTTCGAAGAAGCGCTCCGCGACACCTTCGCCGCCATGGAGATCGAATTGGACAAAGTCCGGGAAAAGCGGGCGACGCATGACGTGCGCCTCAACGCGCCTCCGGAACGCGGCATCGTCACGAAACTCTTTCGGGAAGAAGGATACGGATTCATCACCATGGAAGACGGAACAGAAGTCTATTTTCACCGGAACGCGGTGCACGACCTGAAGTTTGAAGAACTCGACGCCATGGCAGTGAGCCTCAACGTGGGCCAGGGTGACAACGGTCCTCAAGCCACCACCGTCAATCCCGTTCCTGTAGTTGCTGAACGGTACGCGGATAAAAGGTCGGTCACATAGGCGCAGCCGTGTTTAGACCGCGGCTCACCCGACACCACTGGCGGCGCGGCACGGCGGTCGCCGTCAGAGCAGTGATCATGGCCCTGGTTTGTGAGGGCTGCTCCCTGGTCCGGATAGGGCCGGCGGTCCAGATTCAAGAGGTCAATACAGCCGACCACGCGAACAAGAACCTTGAGGCGATTCGGGACATGCAAGCCGACCGGCCTCGGCAGCTGCATGCTCCCGTGGATGCCGCTCCTGCCTCCAACGCCGCCGGGAAGGGACTCTCTTCGAACCGGTCTCACTCCTCTGCCCCCTTCATGGATAGACGCGTGGATGGCGAACCCCACGCCCGGTCGATGACCCCTTCGTCGACTCCGGTTCGTCCTAAGGCCGATGCGATCGGGGCATTGCCATGGACACCGCCGCCGGTTTCCCGGCCCGTGCCACCGGACCGCCCGGTGCCGGCCTATACCGTTCCAGCGCCTGTGGGTCCCGACCAAAGTTCCACCCGCTGCGTACCGGACGGCATCGCCGGACAACGGTGCCTCCGATAGCATCCAACACGATCTGCGACTCGGCATTCCGGCACACTGAGGGAGCCGCCAGCAGGCGGCGCGCTGGATTGGCGACGTTCCCACGCCTACGCTCATTGGACGCCGGTCGTCTCGCACGACACACGAGCCATGATGTCCCCACACTCCATCGGATAGGACATCCTGTCCGCGATGTCCGGCCTCGTTCTGCCGAGTTTCCGAAGTTTTGAGTGGCCTTCATATTGCTACTTTGTTGCTACCTTGAAGAGACCTGTGTCTTGTTGGTTGCCGTGCCGCGGCACAGGCAGCTCGTCCTCACCGTATGGCCGGCAGGGCGGCTCAACTCAACTCACTCAACTCAGTAAGGAGGGAATGTATGGAATTACGGTACTTGCCCAAGGGCGCGGTTCGCATGCTGACGGTGGGCTCTCTGCTCATGACGCTGGGTCTCTCCAGCGTTGCTGCACAGGCGGCCGATACAAGCGGCGTGCTGAAGGCCAGCGAGATAATCGGGATGAAAGTAGAAGACACCGAAGGCAAAGGATTGGGAGACATTCGCGACCTGGTGATTGATCCGGAGGATGGCAGCGTACAGTATGCGGTGCTGGAATTCGGAGGGTTCGCCGGAGTGGGAGACAAATACTTTGCCGTCCCCTGGGACGCGCTCCAGCTGAATCAGCAGCAGAAGAAGATTGCGCTGGACGTGAGCAAGAAGGATCTCAAGAATGCGCCGGGCTTCGACAAAAATCACTGGCCGGATTTGAGCCAGGAGCAGCAACAGATCGCCATTTATGAATTCTACGAGGTTCCCTCAGACCGTGAGGCGGCGGTACAGTCGCTGCCGTAACAAAAACGAGGCCTGGACCGAGGACGCCGTGGCTCTTCGGTCAGCCCGGCTCTCGCTCGGCCCGTCGGGATCGCCCGTCTCTCCGGGCGGAAGACAGGAAGGAGGAGACTTTGCCGATAGTTCGGTCAGGCGGGTGGCCGGAGTTACTGGCGGGTGGCCGGCGGCCGGCCCAACAGCCGACTCTCGCCTTCCTTGCCTCAACCACTCAACTCACCAGTGAGGACTTGTGGACGGCGCGCACGCCGGTCGGTGGTATGCGCGCCGTCGTGTCTCATCCTCTTCGTCCCTTTGTCTGGTTTTTTCGTCAATGAATTGGGTTGATAGTTTGCCTTGCCGGGTCGGTTCGTGGACCGCATGATGCCGTCCTGCTCGAAAGTGTTCACCGGCGACTTCGATTGATTGATCGGCAGCTGGACGAAGTTCGGCGTCCCGAACCGGTTCAACTAGGTGTCGAGATACGAGGAGAGCCGGCCCTGGAGCAACGGATCGTCAGTCACGTCGATGCCGGGCACGAGGCGGCCGAGGTGGAAGGCCACTTCCTCTGTCTCTGCATAAAAGTTGTCCGGATTGCGGTTTAACGTCAGCTTGCCCACGCGCTGGAGGGGAAATTGATCTCCGGCCAAATTTTGGTGGCGTCGAGAATATCGAACGGCACCTTGCCCACGTCCTCCTCGGGACGAGTTGGAGCGCGACTTCATATTCGGGATACGCCTTGCTCTCGATCGCGTCCCATAAATCGCGCCGGTGAAAATCGGGATCTTTCCCGGCCAGCTTCTGTGCCTCGTCCCACACGAGGGAATGCACACCCAGCGCCTTCCAGTGGAATTTGACGAAGGTGGAATTTCCCTGCTCATTGACCAGCCGGAACGTATGGACGCCGAACCCGTCCATCATGTGAAAGCTCCGCGGGATGGCCCGGTCCGACATGATCCACATGATCATGTGCATCGACTCCGGTGTCAGCGAGATGACATCATAAAAGGTGTCGTGGGCGGTGGAAGCCTGCGGCGTTTCATTGTCGGCTTCCGGCTTGAACGCATGCACGAGATCCGGAAACTTGATCGCATCCTGAACACGGGGATGTTGTTCCCGACCAGATCCCACACCCCTTCGCTGGTATAGAACTTCACGGCAAATCCGCGCGCATCGCGCACCGTATCGGCCGAGCCTCTGGACCCATTCACCGTGGAGAACCGCACGAAGACCGGCGTCTTCACCGAGGTATCCTGGAGGATGGCGGCCTTCGAATAGCGCGCGAGGGATTTGTACAATTGAAAATACCCGTGCGCCCCGGACCCGCGTGCATGGACCACGCGCTCGGGCATCCGTTCATCGTCGAACTGGGTCATCTTCTCGCGGAAATGGAAGTCCTCCATCAACGTCGGTCCGCGCTGGCCCGCCTTCAAGGAATTGTCGTCGTCCTCGATCCGGAGTCCCTGATTGGTCGTGAGATAGTCCCCTTCGGCCACGGCCGGCACCTCGGCATCGCGCGGAGCCGTCGGCGAAGCCTTGTCGTTGGAGCCGGCCCACGACACGACCGGCGCGGCGAACGCGGCTATGAGCACGGCTGCCAAAACGACTGATCCACGAACACTACTCACAACACGGAACTGCCTCTTCATCGCTCGCATGTATCCTCCTCGGTAAACTCTCTTTTATGCCGACTCTCAAACTAGGAGGAATACTGTGGCCACAGCGACTAGCAAATGCCTGAGAAACACTTCTTAAGTTCAAGATAGGAGGGAGGCAAGGCAGCGTAGATGTTCACGCGATGCAAGGGTGTACAAGGTGGAAATGGTTGGGTATGAGATAAAAGCCAAGGACGTTGACGGGAACCTTCGATTTGGCGACGATCTAGGCCTCACGTGGGTCGGAATGGTAGGCTAGCGCGTTCCTCAATGCTAGCCCGACTCCTGAGCAACGTTGTCAGTCACCGCGCTCGCGATGCTGTTCAAACGATTGGTCATCCGGAAACCGCGCCCCCTGCCGTACCGCAAGGCTGAATCCGATTGGCCGAGCAGCTACCGGAAGCCTTTCGATGAGCCTAGCGACAAGCTCAAAAAGTAACCTGCCCCCTCTTTTTCTAAGGCTTGGGAACCTCTAAATCTTTGCATCTTCTGAGCGAGAAAATCGTTGATCTCTCGATGGCGGGGAACGGTCGATGTCTTGCCGGCGGACCAGATTGACGTAGACACTGTGGCTCCCCCCTTCGCGAAGGAATTGAACACCATGGCGTTCAAGATGGCGGGGCCCAGCTTGCACATGCTTACTTCCTTTTTTCTTTCACCGTGAGGTCGTTCTTGACGGATTTCACGCCCGGCACCCGCCAGGCGGACGAGGACGCGTGCGCACTGGTCGCCAAGTCAGGCACCTCGCCGATGAGCGAGACCACGCCTGCGTTGACCTGCACCTTGATGCCGGCATCCTTCAGTTTGCCTTCGCTCGCCATTTTCTCATTCACGCGAGAGGTGATCGCCTCATCCTTGTCATCGGTCGCCTCACGGTTGGCCGGAGCGACGACTTGCAATTCGTTCTTCACTTTCTTGACGCCGGCCATGTCTTTCGCAATACTTTCCGCAGCCTGCTTCGCCGCCTTCGTATCGACTTTACCGCGGATCATGACCGTGCCGTGAGACGTCGAGACGTTGATCTCGCTGCCTTTGACTCTGGAATCGGCAAACATCGCGATTTTTGTCTTCGCGCTGATCCATGAGTCGCTCATATTCCGTTCTTCCGCCCTGCCGAACGCCGATCCGGTGATCAGTGCTCCGCCTAGGACCACTGCCGTCGACAAGGTGAGGATGGATCGTGCGTTCATCAAGTCTCCTTAACGTCAAAAAATATAGGGAATGGTGTCCTGTGCCGCCGAACCATTTAACCCTCAAGTCTCTGGAGCTGTCTTGCATCAGACCGCCTGTCAAAAGACTACGCGTTTACACAGTACCAAATAAAGTAGCCTTCCCCCTTTTCTCGTACCCGGTCGCGGTCATCGTCCATGATGTCGCGGAGCGGATTACGAAGAGGGGTCGCTTCCCACTTCTTTAAGCCATAGGATGCTCCCAAAACGACCTCCAGCAGAACCAGAAGCAGCAAGGGCAAGCCTGAGTATCAATGCCGAGGTGTTCACTGTTATTATGCCCGATGACTAGATGGCTTGACGGAACTAGCCACTTGTAGGGGTCCAACACCATACCCTGTGCAAATTCAACAGTCGGACTTACAAGCCACCTTTGTAAACCGAGCGGCCACGAGCGATTGAACCCGGTTATTCGAAGAGAAGGAGATAAGCGTCATGGCATTGCTGATTACCGCCGAATGTATCAATTGTGGAGCCTGCCTGCCGGAATGCCCGAACGAGGCCATCTTCGAGACTCGCGGCGCTGCAGAGGAGAAGGGCAATCATGTGGGCGACGGCCAGGGAATGGGAAACGATATTTACGTCATTACCCATGACCGCTGTACCGAGTGTGTCGGCCATTTTGACGAACCGCAATGCGCGGCGGTCTGCCCCGTGGATGATTGTTGTATTGCCGATCCGGCGTATCCGGAGTCGACGGATGTCCTGCTGGAAAAGGCCAAGACACTCAATCCTGACAAGTCGATCGATCCGGGAAAAGTTTGGAGCGGCGTGCGGAACTGATCGTTCCTATAGAATGCTTAGGAACGCGGGCGATGCACCGTCCTTGGCATTGAACCGAAATGATTAGCTATGGCTGAGAACCCTCCAAAAGCAATTTCTAGTGCAACGGTTATCAAGGCGCTAGCGAAAGTCTTTGCTTTCCAAGCCATCGAGATCAGCCTATTGCGTTCATATGCCGGGATATCCGATGCCGATTGGAAAACCCTTACGACCGCAGCCCTTAAGAAAAGCTACGCGAAGCAACGCGCCTTTTTTGAAGATCGCCTCACAGGTGCGTTTGCGCTGGATCGCACGTCCGAGTCTGAGCGCGAAACACGACTTCTGGAACTCTGGTTAAAACAGAGCGAGGATGATTCGCCCAAAGACGAACAATAAAGCAAATTTCTAGATCCAATGAAGTTGGGTTTTCGGTCCGAAAGCGCAGCCGCCGCCAATAGACACCGACGGTTCCCCTACGACGTGGCATTGTCTGCGACCATCACCGCAGGCTGAATGAACGCGTAATGCTCAAACTCCTACTGCCTCGAATCGGTGCCGCCTAACTCTGCCACGACCCTCCATTGTGTGGTGCGTAGCTGCTGCCCCCGCTTTTGTAACCTTTCGCCCTCACGAGCCTGCTGTAGAGAAAGAGACCGGAACGACGCGTGGTCTCATGTGAATGGATGCGTCGTAGCAGAGGGCCGCTGGCCGAAGGCTTGCCATGCGTCCGCTCGCCCTTGCCGCGCGCACCGTCTCAGCCGTCGGGGGTCCGTCGTGACACATCGCACGACGTGTGCTTCACTGCCTGGTGCAATGACCAAGATTCTGACTGCCTCGTGGACGCCTGCTTGTGCCGGTGCGGCCAGCACGGACATCGTACGATTGAAGTGCAGGTTGCCGTCAAAGAGCGCGCGCTTCAGTGCGGGGCTGTACTGCCGTGTCGCCCACCAGGCCAGCGCGCGAACAGGCCGGCTCACCCGCTGACTCCGGAACGACAGCGGTTTCGTTAAGACGACCACGATGTAGCGGCACCCGAGCGCCAGAAGGCGAGGCAACGAGAGGCCGTCGCTGAGACTCCCGTCCAAATACAACCGATCGCCAACCTTGACGAACCGATTGTAGAGGATCGGCACCGCCCCCGTGGCGCGAAATGCTTCCCACAGGTCCACATCATGTGATCGGTTCGTCACGTAATGCACGGAGGCGTCTTCGGCGTCGGAGAGGGCAATGTGCAACTCAGTGGAGGCCTCCAGCAAGGCCGGGAGATTGAAAGGCCGCACATCGCGCACGAGGTCGTCGATCATGTAGTCCAGGTCCATGAGCTTCCTCAGACGGAAGAAATCGATGAACTTCCGGTTGCTCAGATAGTCAATATACGTCTCGACGCCGAAGCGGGCCTGCCCAGTGATGAAATGAGCGCCGTTCATGGCACCAGCGGACGCGCCCGCGACGTGATCGAAGCAACGAGTCCAGCCCATCTCTTCGAAGGCCGCTAACACGGCCAAGGAATAGACACCCCGCATCCCGCCGCCCTGCACGACGAGCCCGAGACGTGGCACATCACGCGCACCGGCGGCTTTCCGCCTCAGCGCCTGCCAGATCTCCTCTGCCACGTCGGCATGGCTGATGAGGGCGTCGCCACCCTCCGCTCTGCTCTCGACAGAGGGTGCCGCCGCCGTGATAGGGATGCGTTCATCCATGAGTCGCCCCTCCGAATAGTCGAGTAATCATATGGCATGCAGATCCCAACCCCGCGGCCAGCCCTAAGTGCGAGATTAAGAGAAAAAGCAAACGCGCAAGTATCACGTTGGCTCACGCATCGGGCTTGCCTCGCCCGCCGCAGCAATGTCCGCGGGAATCAGTCACATCAACGTGGGGCAGCTACCAGGGGGAGACAAACTTTTACCCGAGGTTTGTTCCAGGCGAGACTGGGGTATGCCCTGGTCTAGGGAGGATGAAGCCTTGTTCGAGCAAAGGCTAATCATTCCACTCCAACCAGTCACGCGCGTCTCCAGAGGCAACGGATCACTGATGTGTGGATATCGGAGGCTGGACCATGGCACTCGCGCAGAGACCAGCACGAATCGGATTGCGATACACATACCGCAGCACGGTCAATAGATGCTCGTCTTGTTGAATCGGAAAACTCTTGAACCGGCCTTACCGCAAGAATAAGTAGCCTGTCCCCTTTTCTTCTTTCGATACACATACCGCAGCACGGTCAACAGATGCTCGTCTTGTTGAATCCCCGACTTGGGGTCGGACAAACGCCGCGGTAGGAGTGCTCGTTGGATCAATGACATACCCCTCCACGATGGGTCCTCGGGCTGGAGATAGAGCGAGTACGGCGTGGCAGTTACCTGAAGAAATGCCGATCTTGATAGAACGTTTCTCAGATTCTCGATCTGTCGAGACGTTCTATTGATTTCAAGACCTTCTTCTTTCGAGCGCTTAAATCCAATGCTTGCGTAGTCCGCCTCGTCATCGATGATTAGGACTCGCTTTTCGCTTAGTTGTGGATACGTTTCACGAAACAGCTTGGTGAGACGCTCCATATTGTCTACTTGCTTCTTAGCGACAAAGATCAGCTTCTGACTCAACTCATATCCAGTCAATGTCCCAGGTATGGTCATAATGTCGAAAACCTGCAGCTGGTCCTGGTTAGTAAAAGCAGCAAATTCCCGACGCACGCGCTCAAGTGTCTGCTTAGTTAAGGCACGTGTTCCCTTCGTGAGAATGATCGCAACGTCAAATCCGTTATCAAATGCGAGCGCCACCGCTCCAAGGAACGTTTTTGTCTTTCCGGATTGGATTTTCCCGAGCAACATACCGGGTTGTGAGGAGCTTGTCTCTGTTGTGAGCAGGCGAGCTACCGTTTGCTCAATACAACGCTTGTCATTAGGACCGTATAAAATTTGGTTGTTGGTAAAGGAAGGATAAAAGAGCCTTGCAGATTTAGTTCAGGCACTATAGCCCCTTCTTGTTAGGGTCTCTCACATACATTTTTTCGGTTGAACAAAGCAACCATTCTGAAGGTGGGCCTGGCCGAAGCGACAGGGTTGGGGCGAACAATTACGCGTATTCCTACGGGCCGAAGGCCTCTATGTGGCCAGCTCGCAGGGCTTCTGTCCTGCTTTCCGCTCCAACTCCTGCCGATCTTGCTTCCGCATGTGTTCGATGTCCAATTGCTGCTGCCGTTCGCGGAAGTAATCGTAGCGCTGCTGCTGCGGCGACCGGTTCAGATAGTCTTTCGCCAGCACCGTGACTGATTCTGTGAAACACACGCCTAAAAGGATGCCAAGTATAAAGGATCGCATGTTGAACTCCTGGTCTTTTTGGTTTGTTTGGTTTCTCTTGTTTGTTTGGTTGTTCGGCCTGCCAGAAGCCTTGGGAGGCCCCCGGAACAAGACAAACCAAAGAAACCAAACGAACTAGACAAACCAGATTACTTTCCTTCAATCCTCCATCCTTTCCCATACGGATTCTTGGGCGAATCGGGGCTGAACGGATTGCCCGCGCCGAAGGGATTGTTGAGGGAATCCCTGGAATATGGAGATCCGTACCGCCCGAACGTTGCTGATCGAATCCGGATCGAAGGGCTTGGCGCTGAGGGGGCGAGGCGGGGCCGGGGCTCAGGAGTCGAACGGCGGAAGGTTCACTGTGCTTGAAGTCTCATGAGTGTACTCTGGCTCAGAAAGAGTGTAACAACCAGCCCCCTATTACACTCTTTTCGATGAGGGTTCACTCTTTCGCCATCTGGCCGAAGGCCCCCGACCGAGGCTGACAACGAGGCCATCTTTCTTCATATCGAACAACACTCGGCCAATCATGTCGCGACTGACGAGAGGACAGGCCTTTTCAATGTCGGCCAAGCTGAAGTCCGCTACAAACCGGTCTATGGCATTTTTCACCGTGTCAGTCTTGCTTCCGCGCCCCTTGCTGACGCGCCCGAACCGGCTCTCGAACTCATCGTAGGCCGCCAGCACAGTGGAAAGGAAATATTCGACCCATGGCAGCGCATCATGCCCGCTTTCATGCCATCCCTGGGACGACCGGTAGAGGGTGTCATAATACGATTCTTTGGACCGTTCAATGACCCGCTCCAGGCTCACGTATCGTCCCTACTTCGTAGCCGTGCAGGTAAAATAAGAGCAGTGCAATGAGGCGGCCCAAACGTCCGTTCCCATCGAGAAACGGATGAATGCAGAGAAAATCCAGGATATATAAAGGGATGATCAGGAGCGGGTCCCACTCACGCTGACGCTCCAGATCGGCAAATCGACGGTGCAGGGTCCGCATCGCCGGGGTGTGACAGCGCAGGTCACTGTCCAAAACCAAGCTTGCTGGTTTGCCTGGTTTATCTGGCCGAAGATCGGAAATGAATCGATCTAGGACGACTTAGGCAGTCGTGGTGACTCCGGACAGAGATTCACGCTTGTTGAGGGGCGGCCGATTCGGTCTCGGGTCAGGCGTCAGGCTGTGACATCCCAGGGTCACCCGGTGAGCAGTTTTTCCACTTCTTCCTTCAGGATTTTCTAGAGATGCTCAGGCTTCAAGCCCGGGACGCGGCTGCCGAAGCTGGGGATTGATCCAAGCAACTCTCTCGTATGGGCCACTCGAAGCGTGATGAGATGCTGGCGAGCGGCTCGTTGATCGACGGTTATTGGAGGGTTGCAAGGTATTCTTCCTCCCACCGTATAGTTCACACCGGCCGTGCGCTGGACATGCATTAGAGCATTCTAACTGCCGGCTAACACTCGTTTAATCTGCCGATGTTAGCCTCGACCTGGCAGTGTGAACCAGGATTCATGTGGAGGGCACGATGACTTGTCAAAAATGCCAGGGGCTTATGATTGAAGAACAACGACCGGAACTTTCTCCGGATATGGTCGGACATCGGTGCGTCAACTGCGGGCTGTATCTCGATCCGCTCGTTCAACATAACCGCCGGGGCGCGGCGACGAGTCGAAACACGCTCGTACGGGCGGCCTGATCCCTTCCCTGTCCGGCCTGGTGGTGGACTTGCCGCCGGGCTGGAGCGGGTGTGGACGTCGCGTACGTGGTCAGATCGAAAACTCAGCCCAGAGAAACGTATGATCTGATGGGTCTTTCGCTCGCCGTGGCTCGACGTCCACCTCTACCCGCAGACACCGTTCCGCCAAAGGCGCGGTGGTGAGGATGTGATCGATGCGCCAGCCCTTATTGGCCTCCAGTGAACTCGGGGCTCGGTAATCCCAAAACGTGTATTGCTGCCGATCCGGATACAGCCGCACAAAGAGATCCTGCCAACCCCACGCGAGCGCCTGCTCATAGGCCTTTCTCGCATCCTCGTGATAGCACACATGTTTGAGGTGTTTCTCCGGACTGTGGACATCCATGGCCCGGGGCGCCACGTTCATATCGCCGCACCAGATGGCCGGTTGTGAGGGCGACAGATGCCGCTCGAAATATCGGCGCAGCCGTTCGTACCACTGAAGTTTATAGGCGTACTTGTCGGACGCAATCTCGTAGCCCTGCGGCACATAGGTATTGATGATCGGAATGCCGTCGATCACGACCTGTAAGAACCGCGCCTCGTCCGGGTCTTTCCCATCATCGAATCCGGCCCGGACCGATTCGGGTTTCTTTTTGCTCATGACCGCGACGCCGTTGTAGGACTTCATCCCGCGGAAGGTGATTTCGTACCCGGTCGAGGCAAAGGCCAGCAGCGGGAACTCGCTGTCCTGCACCTTCGTTTCTTGCAGGCAGAGCACGTCGGGCTGATGCCGTTCCAGCCAGTCCAGTACGATTTGCTGGCGTTTCCGGAGAGAATTGACATTGAACGTGGCGATTTTCATGGGCCTTCTGAAATCGGGCTGGATGCTAGCAGATGGCGTGGACCGGGACAAGGGAAAGAAGCTGCACCCGTCGGCACCTGAGCCGTTTCATCACGCCGCCATGAGCACGGCGTGAGGAAGATCCCTATGAGTCTACCGGGGAGCTGAGACACGGGCTTACTTGCCCGTGGTACCCAGCAGGTCTTTCATCTCCTGCCCGGCGGCCTTGATCTCGCGGCCCGTCTGCTGGCCGATGACCTGTATTTCCTGACCTTGTGCTTTGACCGCTTCGCCCTGCGCTTGGGTTTCCTGCTGCTTCGCCTTCATTTGCTCCTTCATCGAGGCCCGCTTGCTTTTCATCTCGTCGCGCCGCGCCTTGAGGTTGCCCTTCATCTCGTTCTTTTTCGCGTTAAGGTCCGTCCTCATTTGCTGCTTCTCCGCCTTCATCTTCTCCTTCTCGGCTTTCAGATCGGCCTTGAATTGCTCCTTGAGCAGGCCCGTGTCGCTTTTCACGGCCTCATCGGCGAACGCCCGCGCGCCGGATCCCAACACACAGATGACAGCCATGGCCGCTAACATCATCGTCTTCATGCGTCTCTCCTTCAAGATTGGTGGGTGATGGACTGGTCGATGCCGCCGCAGACTGACCTGCGGAGGACGTTCTGTCAACGGTCGATTGCGAGCTTCGTGATCTCGAGAAGATACCGCCGCAGGATGGCTTGCTCCACCCGCGAGCGACCCCGATCGGGGGCAGGAAAGCGGAGCACGAACTGCATCTTGCCGGCTTCCGGCAACTGAATCGTGATACGCGGCTCGGGCGACGGGGCTTCCAGCAGGTTCGTCTGCTCGAGGAGTTTCATCTGAAACGCCGCTTCCTGCATGAATGGGGCGCATTCGGCCCTCGCGGCATCGAGCAGCGCCTGTTCCGCCTTCGGCCAATGCGCGTCGGTCACGATCGGCACCACGAGCGTGTACAGCCCGAACTCCTGCGTAGGATTCTCTTTGATGAGCGCGTTCGTAAACAGGAGACTATTCGGAAACACCGCCACTCGCCCGGTGTACAAATGGGCGGACTGTCCCGGCCCGATCTCCAGGAGTTTGGTGGCAAACACATCATGGTCCAAGACCACGCCGCGGTGCCCGGCGATTTGAATGCGATCGCCGACCCCGTAGACTTTTCCGCCGACCCGCAGGGCCGCCCCGCTCCAGCACAGAATCAGCTCCTTGGTCGCCAACACCAGGGCCGCCGCCAATGCGACGAGGGAAACGGCAAACGCCTGGAGTTCATGCGCCCAGATGACCACCAGCCCGATCATGAAGGCGAAGACGATGGAGTTCCTGGTCGTCACGACCCAGCGTCGCTTGGATTCCATCGAAAGCGCGGGATTTCTGGAAATCCACCGGACGACGAGCGCGCGCGTGAGGATCAACGACACGAGCAGAATCAGGGACTTCAGCCCGTCCAACATCACGGAACTATCGATGGGTAGCCAAGGCAACTGAGTCACACAGATCCTCGACGAGGTGATTCCATGGGATCAAGATTCGCCGTGCGGCATCCGATACAGCATGCGGGTAACATAAAGGAACCACCATGTCCATATCGTCTTCCGCACCCGAGTCGGCGTTGGTGGCGTCCATCCGCCCGCGTTTGCACCCCGCGCTTTCCCCGCTCTTCGATCAGCACAACGCTTGCTTACCAGCGCTGGAGAAAACCTGCCAGAAAATTCTGACTCTCGCGGGCGGCATGACCGGCGCCGACCGGCTGGCTCAACTGGTAAGCCGCGACCCGAGCCTGACCTGTAAAGTCCTGCAGGTCTCCAACAGCATCGCCTACAGTCCGCAACAAGTGATTACATCGGTCCCCCATGCCGTGGCCTGGCTGGGGCTGGATACGGTCAGGTCCATCGTCAGCGCGGCCCAACTGGTGGAGCACCTCGATGAGTGGCCGGATCGGAAACGGATCGTCAGCGCCGTGATTGCGCAGGCCCTGGTCGCCGCCGTCCATGCGAATGACCTGGGAATGGCGATCGAGTATCCTTCGCCGAGCCAGCTCTTCAGCTGCGCGTTGCTCTATTCGATTGGAGATCTGGCAATTGCGAATCACGCCCCCGATCTGTATCGCTCGCTGCGAAACATTCCCGTCATGGGCCGGACCCAGGCGGCCCGGGTCATGGAAGAAACGGAACTGCTGGGTGTCCCGAAGCATCGCCTGGCGCATGCCTTGGCGCAGCTCTGGGCCTTGCCGCCTTATCTGGCCGACTTGTATGCGCCCGACGAGGACCTGTCGGAAAGTCGCTGGCAGACTTCCCGCCACGCGCTGAAGGGACTGGTAGGCGGGTCTAACGCGTTGGTGGAGGCGATCACCCGGCGCGGTTCCCCGGCCTCGATTGAAGCGGCGAAACGACCGCTCCTGGTCGGAACGGGATTGCCCAGCCATCTGTTCGGCGAGATCCTGGTCCGGGCGCTTGACCGGGGCAGGCAACTCATCAATGCGGCCGGCCTGTCGTTGGACTTGTGGACCGATGAGACTCCTGTGGCGCTCGCTCCCCTGCCGCCGCTGTCTATGCCAGCCGCTGGGATTACGATCACGGCACCCGCTACACGTGGGCCTTCGGCCATCGAGACGAATCCACTACAGACTTTGCAATCGTTACAGCAGGCCTTACGAGAGGCGAAAGATCTGAACACCTTGCTCGGTACCCTGGTTCAGGCCTTACACCGCGACGGCGGCTTTGGCCGGGTGGCCTTATGCCTGCTGAATCCTCATGACACCGATCGCCTGATCGGGCGTCTCCTCTTGGGGGTGAACCCGCCCGAGGCTCATCTCCGTTGCCTTTCCGGCTCGCTGAGCAAGGATCATCCCTACTTTCTGAATTTGCTCAAGCTCCAGGATCCGAGCCTTATCGACGACTTCGCGACACCGACCGGGATCGCATTGAATCCGGCGTTCCTACGGCTGTGGAATCCGGGCTCCGCCATCATTGCGCCGCTACGCATCGGCAATCGCCCGATCGGCATGATCTATTGCGATGGCGGCCCCCTTCCCCGCCAGGTCCGGCTGACGGACTATCAGGCCTTTCAGCTGTTTTTCAATCACACGACGTTGAGCATGAACCGGCTGGCGGGGATTTTATGAAGGAGAAGCACTGTGAGGTCACTTCGCGGTGAGTGTCTGACGGGTCCCTGGCACACATTCTTCTCGTTTCCAGTTCTTGAGCACCTTTTGTTCGTTGAAGCTCAGGGTGTACCGGTAACAATATAACGTCGGCTTGGGCCCTTCCTGTCCCTTGCTCATCAGGGCTCCGACCGATTGTGACGCATCGGCAATGAAGCTGGGATTCCAGGGATCCAGCTCTTTATCGCTCAACGCAAAACGGTAGGTCCAGATGCTATCCCCGCCCAGGGCCGGGGTCTTGGCGGTGTGCGGGGGACCGAACCTCTCCCGGACCTCCTCCTGCGTCAGACGATCGACTCCCTTCGCAAAATAGCCGTCCCGCCAAGGAGTCCCGCAAGCCGCGAGGACCCAGCTCAGGATGATCACGACAGGAAAGGCCCCTCGCAGTCTGTGTGCCGAACCCCTCATGATCCGGAATTGAGTTGCTGCGTCCGCTTGATGGAACAATAGAGGGCATACCCCTGAGCGCACATGCCGGTGACCAGCAGGCCCAATGCCGTTTTCAGCCAATGGGAATCCGGATAATCCAGGCCGTACATGCCGACCACGAATCCCAGGGCGATGGCCACCACACCGACCGACCGCGCGATGACGGCATTGGCCCGCCAATTGACGGCGGAAGGATCGTGTTCTTGCCCGGCCATAGATGCTCTTACGCTACACTGGACTCCCTCAGGAGATCAACTGCGCTTGGCCCGGATTTCCGCCGCGCGGGCCTCTAATGCGGCGGCTTCCGGCTCCTCATGCAATTTGCGCAGGACTCCGGCCAGGTCTTCCATGCTCTTGGCGACATCCGGATGCAGTGGACCGAGAGCCTGTTCCCGGATCGCCAGCACACGGCGATAGAGGGGCTCGGCCTGGTCCGGCTTGCCCTGTGACAGGGACAACAGTCCTAAGTTATGGAGCGTGAGCGCCACATCGGGATGGTCGGGGCCCAGTAACCGCTCCTTGATCGCCAGCGCGCGCTTCAACAATTGTTCGGCTTGGGCGTATTGACCGTGCATCCGGTGCAAAACACCCAGATTATTGAGCGTGGCGGCCACATCGGCGTGGGTTTCTCCATGCGCGGCCTGATAAATTTCCAGCGCCTGAAGATACACGGGTTCCGCCTCCACATACTTGCCTTGCGCCGCCAGCGCTTGAGCCTTGTTCGACAGGGAGACGGCCACGTGCCGATGCTGTACTCCGAATTGAGCCTCCGCTTTCATGGCGGCGACGGCAAAAATCGCCTCCGCTTCGGCATAACGGCCGCCCTGCAGGGCCTGTTGACCGGCAGCCATGGCGGACTCCCAGGACTGCTGTTGACAGCCGGCCAGACTCAGCCACATGACCGTGAAGACCACACCTGCAAGGCCGCGTATGGTCATGAGGCCTTGAGCTGTTCCACCAACGATTCAGCGGGATAGGTGATGATTTCAGCCAATGTCGGATGGTAATGCGGCATACGCGTCAAATCGTACACCGTGCCATGATAGTACATGACGGCAATGAGTTCATGAATGAGTTCAGAGGCCTCCGGTCCTACAATCTCAGCCCCCAGCAGCTCGCCGGTCTTCGGCGCCGCCAGTAATTTCACAAAACCGTGGGACGTCCCGAGCACCATGGCCTTCCCGTGATCCGGAAAGGGATAGGAGGCGGTCAGATAGACGAGGCCTCGGGCACGGCAGGCCCGTTCGCTTAGACCGACGACGGCGATCTGCGGATCGGTGAATATCACTTCGGTGACCAACCGGTCATCGAACAGCTGGGCAGGCTCGGCCGGATGACAGGCGTTATAGGCGGCGATTTCGCCCTGCTGAATGGCGATGTGCACAATGTCATACAGATTGGTCACGTCGCCGACTGCGAAAATATGCGGCTGGGAAGTCCGCAGCGCGCCATCGACGAGAATGCGGCCCGCGTCCACCTTCACACCCGCTGAGGCGAGGTCAAGCCCGTCGATATTCGGCCGCCGGCCCAGGGCTTGGAGAATCTCGGTTCCCGCCGCCGTGCATTCCTGTCCGTCGTGGAGAAAGCGGATTGTTTTGTGGCCGGCCGTCCCGGTCGCCTCGAGCAAACGGGCGCCGGTCACGACCGTCATGTCCTCCTCGCGCAGGGCTCGCTCAAGCGCGGAGCCGATGTCGCGATCGAGATGCGACAGCACGTGCGCAGCCCGTTGAATCAACGTGACCCGTGTGCCGATGCGCGCAAAAAATTGTCCGATTTCTAAACCCACCGGCCCGCCGCCGAGCACCACCAGCGACTCCGGCTGCTCGGTGACGTCCAGCAGCTCATCGCTGGTCAAATACCCGACGTCGGACAAGCCCGGAACCGGAACCTCTATCGGGACCGAACCGGTTGCAATGATGAAGGAGCCGGCAGTGAGCGTCTGTGAGCCGGCGCGAATCACCTGAGGCGACAGAAAGCGGGCCGCTGATTCATAGAGCGTGAAGGCGGGATCCCGCAGTTGTTCAATGCGATAGTCGGCAAACTCGCGGACCAGGCGTTGTTTCCTGGCCACAATGGCGCCCAGGTCGCCTTTCACGTCGACAGGCATCAGGCCGAATTCCCGGGCGCGGCGCATCAGTGCGGCAATCTCGGCCGAACGGAGGATGATCTTGGTCGGCATACACCCGCGCAGGATGCAGAGGCCGCCCAGAGGACCGGGGTCCACAATGGCGACGTCGGCTCCCGCCGCGCGCGCGGTCCGCGCCGCCGCATATCCGGCGGACCCTCCTCCGATGACGACCACATCATGCTGAACGGGACGGGGTTCCATGGCGCGCCGATCATGTCATGGCTGGCCCGCGCCTTCAAGGCGGACTAGCCATTCACGGGAAGCGGCGCTAGCATCGTCCCACAACAGGAGGTTCCGCATGGCTATCGTCCCCGGACGCTATCGGCATTACAAAGGACAGGAATATGACGTCATCGGAACGGCCCGGCATTCCGAGACGGAAGAGGAGTTTGTGGTCTATCGGGCGCTATACGGGGAGCGCGGTTTGTGGATTCGTCCGGCTGCGATGTTCGCCGAGCCAGTGATGGTCGCCGGGCGTCTCTGCACGCGCTTCCAGCTGCTCTCTGACGAGCCTCCGGCCCCGTGAGCGGAGGAGCTCCATTTAAGTTTATACCGTGCGCTGCCGATACAGCCGTCAAGGAATCATCGCCATGCCTATCGTGCTTGCCGTCAACGGCGTCGCAGAAATCTTCCCGATCAGGCCCGTGCTGCAGCGGCGGATGCGGGCTGAGCCGGCGGACCCCCAGGGTGGGAAGTCGGCTCCCGACCAGGCCGTGGTGGCGGCACAGACAGCCTACCGGCAACAGACCGGGCCCACCGAAGGCCCTAAGCCCGCGGTGCTGGCCCGGGATCTCATGACCACACCCGTGTTCACCCTTCCCTCCGATCGCACGCTGGCCGAAGCCTGGACTCTCATGCAGGAACAGGGTTTCCGGCATATTCCCGTCACCTCCGTCCATGGGACGCTCGTGGGTATTCTGTCCGACCGGGACCTCCTCCATCATGTGCCTGAACTCATCACACGGGCGGATGCCGGCCAGGCGACTCACCGCCGGCTGGCGAACGTCATGACGTCGCGCGTGATCTCAGCCACGCCGACCACGGACATCCGAGACATTGCCCGTGTGATGCTGGATGAGCACATTCATGCGGTGCCCGTGTTGGATCCCGACCGTAAACCCATCGGCATGCTCACCTCCCGTGATCTGCTGCGAGGCATTGCGCAGCACGGGCCTCTCGAGCTCTGGACCTAACCGCTTGCCGCGCCTTCCGGCAGCGGGCGCCACCGCGAGAATGCCGCCGCCTGCCCGACCCGGTGGCCTGCGTCAGTGATCACATTCCATACCAGCGCCTCCTCGATGAAGAAGCGCCGTCCCCGTGCTGAAATTCGAACGCCGCGGTATCCGTCGACATAGCCCCGTTCGGCCACCCTCTGTAAGAAGTGCGCCCGCTCCGCCTGGTTGACCGGCTCGGCGGTCCGGCGCGACGGCGTTCGGATGAGTTCCATCCAGGGCATCTCCCAAAGATCGAGCGCCGCTTGGTTTCCGTAATTGAGGACCGGATCCGCTTCGACGCCGTGTGAGACCACGACGAGAGGAGAGACAAACAGCAGGCGCGCTTGTTCGGCGGGCGTCCCCTGGCCGCCCAGAAGGTGCCGGCCGGTCCACCGATGAAAACTGATAAGGAGCAGTTGAGACCAGGCTATGACGGCTGCCTGCGCCCAAATCTCGTCCCGCACGGTTCGATTTTCCCCCGGTTACCAGCAATGCAATGACGATGCTCCAGCTACCATGTCGGCGGGATCGATGCAAGACGGAGGATCAGTGCTGGGCGCGCTTGGCTTGGGGTGGGCTCATTCGAGGGAGCAGCCGGTACTCGACCAGGCGACAGCTGCAGAAAGCCATTTGCCGAGTATCCGTTGTCACGCAGACGACGGCCGACCCGCAGAACGCACAGCCGGCCGACCGGGTGTCCCGTTTAATGGTCCAACGAGGGATCGCAATGGAGTCAAGATTGCGTAACGGATCCATCGCCTTTCTTATCGGTCGCACCGAGGGAATCTAAAGCCGGTGCGAGAACCGGTTCTGGCAAGCCGACAAACGCCTATGTATAATGGGCCTCTTCAATTTGGAAACGACAGGACGAGGAGTCGTACATGGCTGGCACCACCTTATTCGAGAAGATTTGGGAATCCCACGTCGTCAGGGCAGAGGCCGACGGCACCACCTTGTTGTATATCGATCGTCAGCTGGTCCACGAGGTCACCTCGCCGCAAGCGTTCGAATCCCTGAAACTCGCCGGACGGCAGCCACGCCGCCCGGCCGCCACACTGGCGGTGCCGGATCACAATGTCCCCACCACGGACCGGACGCTCGGCATTGCCGATCCGATCAGCGCCAAACAGATTCACACGCTCGAAGAGAATTGCCGGCACTTCGGCATCACGCTCTTCGGCATGGGTGATATCCGCCAGGGAGTGGTGCACGTCATTGGACCGGAGCAGGGCTTTACGCTTCCCGGCACGACGATCGTGTGCGGCGATTCGCATACCTCGACGCACGGGGCCTTCGGGGCCCTGGCCTTCGGCATCGGCACCAGTGAAGTGGAACATGTGCTCGCCACCCAGTGTTTGGTCCAGAACCGGCCTAAGACGATGGAGGTTCGCGTCGATGGCACCCTCTCGGAACGTTGTTCCGCCAAGGATATGATCCTGGCCATCATCGGGAAGATCGGCACCGCGGGCGGAACCGGCTACGTCATCGAGTTCACCGGCTCGGCTGTGCGGGCCTTGAGCATGGAAGGGCGCATGACGCTCTGTAACATGTCGATCGAGGCCGGCGCGCGCGCGGGGATGGTGGCGCCGGATGAAAAGACGTTCGCCTACATCAAAGGCCGGCCCTTGGCTCCCCAGGGCGAACTCTACGAACAGGCGATGCGCGCCTGGCAACAGCTCAAGACCGATTCCAACGCCCGATACGACGCCACGGTGACCATGCGGGCCGAGGACATCGCGCCCCAGGTCAGTTGGGGCACAAGCCCGGGCATGGTGACGGGTGTGGACCAGAAAGTGCCCGACCCGCGCTCGATGCCGGATGCCAAAACGCAGCAGGCGACGGAACGCGCGTTGGCCTACATGGGGCTCTCCCCGAACACGCCGATTACCGAAATCACGATCGATAAGGTGTTCATCGGCTCCTGCACGAATTCCCGCATCGAGGATCTTCGTCTGGCGGCCAGTTATGCGAAAGGCAAGAAAGTGGCCAAGACGGTGCACGCGATGGTCGTGCCCGGATCAGGCCTCGTCAAGCAACAAGCGGAGGGGGAAGGGCTCGACCGCGTGTTCCGCGAAGCCGGCTTTGAATGGCGGGAGGCGGGATGCAGCATGTGCCTGGCCATGAATGCGGATGTGCTGCAGCCGGGCGAGCGCTGCGCCTCGACCAGCAACCGCAACTTCGAAGGCCGCCAGGGCGCCGGCGGCCGCACGCATCTGGTCTCCCCGGCCATGGCCGTCGCGGCCGCCGTCGAAGGGCATTTTGTCGATATTCGTCATTGGTCATAAGCGACTTTCACACAAGGAATTCAGATGCAGGCCTTCACCACTCTCACCGGACTGGTCGCCCCGCTCGATCGGGTGAACGTCGACACCGACCAGATCATCCCGAAGCAGTTTCTCAAAACGATTAAGCGAACAGGGCTGCGCGAAGGGCTCTTTTTCGATTGGAAGAAGAAAAAAGACGGCACGCCCGATCCCGACTTCTTCCTGAATCAACCGCGTTATCAGGACGCGAGCATCTTGTTGACCCGTGATAATTTCGGCTGCGGGTCTTCACGGGAGCATGCCCCCTGGGCCCTGCTCGATCAGGGCTTCCGCTGTATCATTGCGCCGAGCTTCGCCGACATTTTCTACAATAACTGCTTTCAAAACGGAATCCTGCCGGTCGTGCTGAAAAGCGATGAAGTCGCCGCCCTGTTCCAGGAAGCGGCCGCGCCCGCCTACCGGCTGACGGTGGATCTGTCCCGGCAGACCGTCGCGACCCCCGGGGGCGTCACCTATCGCTTTGAGATCGATCCTTTTCGCAAAGACTGCCTCTATCGGGGGCTGGATTCCATCGGGCTTACCCTCCAGCATGACGCCTCCATCACGGCGTACGAACAACGCCGGAAACAGGACGCGCCCTGGCTGTTCGCGGACCTGCCGTAGGCATCACCAAGGACGACATGCGCATAAAAACGGTCGTTCGCGTGAGCCTGGCCCTGGCATTATTCGTCGGCGCGGCCTATCTCCTCGTGGCGTTCAACTGGAGCTACTCGGACGGCAATCGTGCCGGGTATATCCAAAAGTTTTCCAAAAAAGGCTGGATCTGCAAGACGTTCGAAGGAGAACTCGCCATGACGACCGTCCCCGGCTTGGCGCCCGTGCTCTGGAGTTTCACCGTGTGGGATGACCGGATCGGCGAAGATCTCTCACGCGTGATGGGGAAGCGGGTCGTCTTGCACTACAAGGAATACCGCTACCTGCCGGGCTCCTGCTTCGGCGACACCGATTATTTCGTCGATCGAGTGGAAATCCAGGAATAACGACCGCGCACTAAAGCCACTTCCGCCTCCGGAATCCGGCCAGCATCGCGAGGGCGACGAGACCCATGACCGCCAGGATCAGCGGATAGCCCCATCGCCATGTCAGTTCGGGCATGTGCTCGAAGTTCATGCCGTAGATACTCGCGATAAAGCTGAGCGGCATGAAAATCGTGGTGATGACGGTCAGCACCCGCATGACCGCGTTGAGCCGGTTGCTCACGCTGGAGAGGTAAATGTCGAGGCTGGCGGACACCATCTCCCGGAGCGTTTCCACCGTGTCGGCGATCTGGATGACGTGGTCATAGACGTCACGAAAGAAAATCCTGGTCGATTCGCGAAGGTACGGGCTCTCCGCGCGGGACAAACTGTGCACCGCTTCTCTGAGCGGCCACACGGCCCGACGGACAAACAGCAATTGCCGTTTCAAGGCATGGATTTCATGGAGCGTCTCCGGTTGAGGATTGGAGACCACTCGCTCCTGGAGCGTTTCGATCTGTTCACCGAGGGCTTCGAGCACGCCAAAATACTGGTCGACGATCGCGTCCACCAGGGCATACAGGAGGTAATCCGACCCGCTGTCACGCAGGCGGCCCTTCCCGGCCCGGAGCCGGTCTCGCACCGATCCGAACACGTCCGCCCCGTTTTCCTGAAACGACAGGACGACGTTCCGTCCCAGCACAAAACTCACCTGTTCGGCTAGAATCCCGCCTCCCTGGTTGGCCACCAGCATTTTGACGACCAGAAACAGATGCGTCTCGTATTCCTCGAGCTTGGGCCGTTGATCGGTATTAGCGATATCTTCCAACAGCAAGGGATGCAGATCGAACTGCTTGCCGAATGCCCCCAGCACGTCCACATTGTGGACGCCGCCGATATTGACCCACAGAATCGACTCGTCGGTAGGCGGATGCAGATCCTCCACGCGGAGGATGGGGCGCTCCTCGCAACGGGCACCGGCGTAGTGGAAGAGCGTAATGGCGACCGCCCCGGCCTTCTGCTCGCCGATGTGGACCAGCGTTCCGGGGGGCAAACCGGTTTTTTTGGACCGCTTATGGATGAGCTTCACAGCGCTTGCTTGTACGCAGTTGCGGGCATGAGGTCAAGCCGGTTGTCCGCGGCTTTCAATCCGGCGCAGGCCTTGTTACTCTCTCGTTATGACCGGGACACGAGAGCTTGAGATCCTTCATCGCGCCATCAGGCTGGCCGGCGCGGAAGCCCTGAAGATGGCCGCCGACGGTTTTGAGGTCCATACGAAAGCGGATCGCTCTCCGGTGACCACGGCGGATTGGGCCGTGAATCATATTCTGCACCGTCAGTTGCTTGGGGCCTTTCCTGACGACGGCTGGCTCTCGGAAGAATCTCCGGACAGCGCGGTCAGGCTGGACAAGCGGCGGGTGTGGGTCATCGATCCGATAGACGGCACCAGCGCATTTATCCGCCGGGAACCGGAATTCTGCATTTCTGCGGCGCTGGTGGAAGCCGGTGTTCCGATTCTGGCCGCCGTCTTAAATCCTTCCACGGATGAGCTGTTTGTCGCCACACGAGGCGGCGGATTACGACTCAACGATAAACCGGTGTCCCCGCAGGGCGAGGCCTTCGATCACCCCCCCACCATCGCGCTCAGTCCATGGGAACAACAACAAGGCCGGTTTGAGTCCGTCGCAACGCAGATCGCCGGCCGCCCCATGCGTTCCATTGCCTGGGCACTAGCGCTGGCGGCCAGCGGACGCATCCAGGCGGTCGCAACCTGGGAATCGCAGAATGAATGGGACATTGCCGCCGGCGCCCTCCTCGTTCAAGAAGGCGGAGGCACCGCCTCGGATGGCCGGGGGGCGCCGTTGAACTTCAATCAGCGCGATCCTCGTTGTTGTGGCATGGTGGCCACCGGACGGCATTGTCCGGACCCGCTGGCCCGACAACTCCGTACTCTGGGTCCCGCCGCACAATAGTCGAGGAGGGCGCAGATGCATGTCGCAATCATCGGGACCGGTTTACTGGGCCGGGCGGTCGCCGAACGCGTTCGGGCCGCCGGCCACCAGCTGACCGTATACAACCGGACGGCCGCGAAAGCCGAACCCTTGCGATCGCTCGGCATCACAGTCGCGGATTCACCGGCTCAGGCGATCCGTGCAGCCGACTGTACCCTGCTGTTCCTGGCCGATGCCGCAGCGATCCACTCGCTGGTGTTGAATCCGGACAGCCGGTCGGCATTGCCGGGGCATACCATTGTCCAAATGGGCACCATTAGTCCGCACGAAAGCCGAGCCTGCCAGCAAGCCATCACCGCATCCGGTGGAGACTATGTGGAGGCGCCCGTCCTGGGGAGCATCGCCGAAGCCCTGGCCGGCTCATTGCTGGTCATGGTCGGAGGCACGGAGGCTCAGCTCGAACGATGGAACCCACTGTTCCGCTCGCTTTCGAAAGAGCCGCGGCTGGTGGGACCGGTGGGGCAGGCCGCGACGCTGAAGCTGGCGCTCAACCAGTTGATTGCAGCCGAGATTGCCGGATTCTCACTCAGCCTGGCGCTGATCCAGGACGCCCGTGTGCCGGTCGAGCTGTTCATGTCGGTCTTACAACAGAGCGCCTTGTTCGCGCCGAGTTTCGAGAAGAAGCTCCCCCGGTTGCAGTCTCGCGAGTATGACCATCCCAACTTTTCGACGCGCCACCTGCTGAAGGATGTCGACTTGTTTGTCGCTGCCGCGAAGGACCATGGACTGCGGACCACCGGACTCGAGGGGATACGAACGCTGTTGGCGGATGCGCTTGCGCACGGACACGGCGATGTGGATTATTCCGTGCTCTACGAAGAGATGCGCCCGCGCGTTTAGGGAGTCGCGGGAGTCTCACCGAGGTTGGTCAGTGATGTTTTCTTCGTGAGATGAAAGCTGCCTCCGCGCTGTGCGGGTGCTCGATCCGACCCGATGCGGACATACCACCAGGTGCCCTCGCCTTCCAGGTAGTCGCCGGACAGCTTGACGATGAAGCCGCCTTCGCGATCATTGTCTTTCTGAGACCACGTTCCGACCCAGGTGTGATCGGTAAGCCGCGTGGTTTCAAACCGCCCGTCCTTCCAGTTGTACGTCCCATTGCCCTGATCATCGAGGCGCAACGTGGTCACTGCCCCATCCTCATATTGCCATTCCCCGGCGAGAACGGACCGGTCGGCAGGTGATGCGTCCTGGACCTGGCCCGGCGGCAGTGCAGGAGGGCGCACACAGGCGGTGATGATCATCAACATCGCCGTCATGGCCAAAGCCGAGACCGGACGCAAAGCGGTTTGAATTTCCATTACTCATTTTTTAACACGAGGTCGCTCTTCTGACAAGACCAGCGCCGAAGAAGCCTGCTACCATGTGCTAGCGGTCAGGCGCCGACAGGCTTCTTCCAGATCCGCATCGGTCTTGGCGTAGCAAAACCGCATATAGGCGGGGCCTTCCGCTCCTGAGAAAAACGCTTCTCCCGGCACACCCGCAACACCGGTCGTCCGTAAGAGAGCCATCGCCCGGTCTTTGCCTGTTCGCCCGGGAAGACGGGACACATCGGCAAGCACATAATAAGCTCCGCCCGGCACGGCAGGCTGCAATCCCGCCTTGCTCAAGGCCCGACAAAAGCGGTCGCGCTTGCTTTCATACTCTCGGGCGAGATCCCGATAGAACCTCTCGGACAAGGCATTGATGCCGCAGGCCACTCCCATTTGGAGCGGAGCCGGAGCGCAGACATACAGCAAGTCGTTCATGGCACTGATGGCTTGCGCCCAAGGCTCCGCCGCCACGCTGTAACCGATCCGCCAACCCGTGATGCTGAAGGTTTTCGAATAGCCGCCGATGGTAATTGTCCGCTCCTGCATCTCCGGCAGCACCGCCATACTGATATGAGTCCGTCCTTCATACAGGAAATATTCATAGATCTCGTCGGTCAAGACGAACAGATCATGCCGGCGAGCCAGGGCCGCGAGCTCATCTAGTTCACGCCGTTGGAACACTTTCCCGGAAGGATTACCGGGAGAGTTCACGATGATGGCTTTGGTCAGAGGCGTAATCGCCCGTTCCACATCGCCGATCGTATAAGTCCACTGTGGCGCCTGCATCTTCACGATGACGGGAACCGCTTCCACCGCCAGCAGGGCACTGAGGTGGTACTGGTAGTACGGCTCGAACACGATCACTTCATCGCCGGGGTCCAAGAGCGCGGCGCACGCACAGTGAAAGGAACCGGTAGCACCGGCGCTTATGGTGATATGTCGCTCCGGATCCGCCTGAATGCCGTTGTACCGGGCCAATTTGTTGGCAATGGCCTGCCGTAGTTCGAGCAGCCCGTCACATCGGGTGTAGAGGTTATAGCCCTCGGCCGCCGCGCGTTGCGCTCCCTCGATCACGAGTGAGGGA
The DNA here is from genome assembly GCA_965285945.1 of uncultured bacterium. Lineage (GTDB taxonomy): Bacteria > Nitrospirota > Nitrospiria > Nitrospirales > Nitrospiraceae > Nitrospira_D. The sequence continues at coordinate 56,789 of CBDIWP010000053.1, forward strand.
ACAGGCGTATCACAGACCCCTTGCGCCAGGTTCAACCCGTTCACGCTCACGCAGGCTTGGGTCATCGCCCGGATTTCGGATTGAGCGAGCTGGGCCATTCGACGGCTGACCGTTCGTGCCATAATCGGATCCCCCTTCAGGCCACGGTGGTCTTTGTCTCAAACAGACGGCCTGCCGTCAAGCCGGATGTTCACCGTAACCTTCACCCTGGGCGTCATACAACCGGACTCATGAACGTTGTTGCCTCTTTTGAGGTACTGCTATCAGGGAAGGCGGGGCTGGGACGAAGCGCTATGCTTGGTCTGAAAGGAGACCCCTGGATGGCTACGCAGCACATGAACGAGACGCAGACTTCCGTACATCTAAGCGAGACGATGCTGAAAGATCGCCGGGGACGCCGGCTGGAGCTGTCGTGCCGCATGTTTTTCTTCGGAGAAGACGACTTCGAGGGTGAAGCGACCCTGCTCGATCTCTCCACGAGCGGATGCAAGGCCTCGTCGGCCATTGCACTGCACAAGGGCATGCTGCTGAAGCTATCCCTGTTTCTCCCCGATCATCGGTGGCCGCTCCGAGTGGAGGAAGCCATCGTGCGGTGGGTGGAAGGCCAGTCATTTGGACTGGAGTTCACCAGTATCCGGCTCGCCCAGCGGGAACGGCTCCGCGCGTTGATCATGAAGTCCAGAGCATAAGCCTCTTCACTACGACACAATCGTCCGGCGGTCACTTCTGTTCCACCGCGCGAAACAGGTCGTAATACCGCAGCACCTTCCCGACATAGGCCCGGGTTTCCCGGATGCGCGGAATGCGTCCCCCTTTGACGCGATGGACGCCGGCATTGTACGCCGCAAGGGCCAGCGGCAGACGACCCTCATAGAGCGTCAACAGACGACGAAGCTGCTTGGCCCCGCCGCGAATGTTCTGCACCGGATCCTGGAGGTCGGCGATGCGCAATGTGGCCGCCGTCTCCGGAGTCAGTTGCATGAGGCCGACGGCGCCTTTCTTCGAGATCACATGCGGACGAAAGTCTGACTCCACCTTGATGACGGCGCGCAACAGCGCCGGGTCGAGCTTATAGCGCTTGGCATAAAAGGCAATGGCACGCCTGATTTCCTGCTTGTACCGCGGGCGATTGTCCGCATCCGATCGGATGGGAATGGGGTTGGTCAGGACCATGGCGCCGGCCATGACACAGGTGCAGAGGCTGCGCAGGATCCAGGCGCGCGGGAGCAAGGGCTCTTCCGGTCTCGGATGTGTCATGGGCCGCCTCGTTGGTTTCACGGCGATGGAACCGACGAAATAGAAGGCGGTCTACCTCAAGAGCCATGCCAGAGTTCAGGGATTGTAAGCCGATGATTCTGGGACCTTCCGATCGAGCGAGACCGGAGCCATGAGAGGTCTACACAGGCAGGTGGCCATTTGGGGCCGACGGGAACGACAGAATGCGGCCATGTGGCTGTTGGGTTACGGTTTGCCCCAAAGGGCAGCCAGGCGCTGCGCGCGCCCGCAAGTGAACTTGTAATATTTGTAGCGGATGGGATTCTTCTTGTAGAAATCCTGGTGATACTCCTCGGCTGGATAGAACGTCGAAGCCGGGACCATCTGGGTGACGATCGGCTGGGGGAAGCGTTTGGCTTGCTCGAGCCGGTGCTTGGATTCTTCCGCCTGCCGTTTTTCCTCCTCTGAGCCATAGAAAATGGCCGCTCGGTATTGAGTCCCATGGTCACAGAACTGAGCGTTCGGAGTGACCGGATCCACGTTGCGCCAAAACACATCCAGCAGTCGTTGGTACGGCACGATGGCCGGATCGTAGGTGACTTCTACTGATTCGGCATGACCCGTCCGGCCGGCTGACACGTCTTCGTAGGTCGGAGCGGCCACGGAACCGCCCATGTAGCCTGAGACCACCGCCGTGACCCCTGCCACTTGTTCGAAGACTTCTTCCATGCACCAGAAGCACCCGCCGGCAAAATAAGCTTTCACCGATGAATCCGCATGCGTCGTGGCCGACCCCGGCCAGCCCGCCAGTCCGATGAACACCAGAAGTGAGGCCGCGCAGCGGCCGAGGCGTCGTGATGTCATGATCCGGTCCTCCCGTCAGAGTTCTGGCTGTGCAGCAGCTTTCTTACTGAGTACTACGATGATCGTATCCGGATAGATCTTTGTGTATCATGATTGATGCCGCATATGCCGCCGATGCCGTGCCTCGTGCTCTTCGCCACCATGACGGGATGCGCCGGATGGCTGTCCCCGGGCGAGCCTCCGGAAGTCCTGGTTACCAATATTACGCCCTTGGAAGGCACCGCATTCGAACAGCGCCTGCAAATTGACATGCGGGTCCGGAATCCGAACGACTACGATTTACAGGTGACCGGCGTGGACTTTCGTTTGGACCTGAACGGGAAGCGGTTGGCCCGCGGCGTCAGCAACAAGGAATTCACCGTCCTGCGCCTGAGCGACTCGGTGGTGTCGATTGAAACCAGCACCTCGATGCTCGACATCGCGCGCCAGGTGCTCGCGTTCCGGCAAGCAGCGGGTCTGACCTATGGGATCAGCGGCCGGTTTTATCTGACTTCGGGCCGACTTCCGTTCGAAAGCCGCGGCGTGCTATTCGAAGCAGGGGCCTTCCCGGGTAGCGAGGCTCCCTGACGGTCAGAGTGCTAAGAACTCATAGCCGGTGTCTCCGACCAGCCGAGCACGCCGGCGACGCCCAGATATGTGTTTCATGATGAAGGCAATGGCCTCCTCCGGAGAGGCGCCGCGGCCACCAGCCGCTTCCCGAGCTTAGGAAAAATGCCTGCTCGGCCTGACTGGCTTCCACCAGGATGACAGGCTTGCCGGCCTTCACCGCCAACGTCACTTCGGAGACGTGCCGGAGCCGCTGAGCCCGCAGGCCACGACGACATCGCCCGTCAAAGAACATTGATGTTGTTCCGCCCGCTGCCCATTTCCGTGATAATCGGCACATCGACATGGCGCGAGATCCAAACTGCCTCCCACCCGCTTGGCCCGTTCGCATGCGGCATCCATGACCCCGACAGCACGGCCGCCCGTGAGCACGACCCACCCGCGACGCGCGATCAACTCTCCCAGTCAACGCGCATTGTCCGGGTTCTTTTCCTGGCCTTCGCCGAACCCATCACACCGACGACAGCGCGCATCATTCCTCCGGACCGGTGCACCGGTGGTTAAAATCGAGACCCTGTCAACGTGATATCGGCGTACGCCCAGGCGGCCTTGAATTGCTGTTCAGCCCGCTCCGCGTCGATCGCTTTGTCCTGAGCCCGGAGGCTTTGGCTCAGCCCGAACAGCGCCCAGCCGTTATGGGGATTCTTGCTCAAATCCGCTTGATAGACGATCTCGGCCTCCGCTGGCCGCCCGGCCATGAGCAGGCAGGCCCCCAGATAGTGGCGGATGGGCAACGGCCATAGCGGCGGTTCAGTATAAGGCAACCCGTCTTCCAGTTTCACGGCCTCCTGGAGGATGGCAATCGCGGTCTCGTACTGCTGGCGCCGGGCCGCGAGATCTCCCGCTAAAAGTCGTTCGGCAAGCTTGAGCAGCGTCCGCTCCGTTTTCTGGTCGGACGTGCGGTCACGCCCGAGCCGCTTCGCCAACGCGGCCAGAGCCGCATGCTCCCCTTCCGCTCCGGGCAAACGCCCGGTCGCGGCTAAGGCAAGCCCTCGTCCCAAGCGCCACATGCCCATGAACAGCGGCAAACCTTTCGGCGGGACCGGCTCTTTCAAGACGGCCTCCCATTCCCCGAAGCGAATCAGCGTATACAAGGGCGCCGGCAGAAACATTTCCTTCCATTTCTCTTTGCGGGCCTGCTCCTCGCCGATCGTGCCGGCCAGCTGCCGGGCGACACGCAAGGCTTCGGCATGTCGTCCCTCCATGGCCAGGGAGGCCCACCAGAACTGCAGGTTATGCGCGTAATAGCCGTCGGGATAGATGCCGGTGGGCGTGCGGACCGCCAGGTAGTCCTGATCCACGCGGGCCGCATGCGCATTCCGCTCAGCCGACTCGTGATATTGTCCCAGACGGATGTAGATGTGCGCCGGCATGTGCACCAGATGACCGGCTCCCGGCATGAGCCCCGGCAATCGCTCTGCGCAAGGCAGGGCCCGCTCAGGCGCAGCCGACGCCTCAACCGCATGGATATAGAAATGGCAGGCGCCCGGATGCTCGGGGGTGCGAGCCAGAACCGTCTCCAACGTGGTCAGGATCTCTTCGGTCCCGGGTTTGGGAGCGCCGGTGGCCGTCCACAAGTCCCAGGGCCGGAGATCCATCAGCGCTTCCGCGAAGAGCGTCCCGGCGTCGGCGTCCTCCGGGTACCGGCGCCAATGGGCCCGCATCGCATTGGCGTAGGCTTTGTCCAGGGACGGCCGTGCTTTCCCATTGGCGTTGTAGCGCTGCGACAAGGCGTCAATGTAGCTCCGTTCGGCCGCCGTCACATGCTGGCTACGGGCACGCGCTTTCTGCACCGCCTCCCACGCTCGCCGTTCCGCCTGTTTGTTCATCGGGACATTGATGTTCGGACCGAGGGCCAACGCCAGACCCCAATAGGCCATCGCCGCGTCCGGATCGAGGCGCGCCGCCTCTTCAAACGCGTGAATCGCTTCTTCATGGTTGAATGCATAGGTCAGGCGCAAGCCCTGATCGAAGTACCGCTGCGCCTGCTCTGAGGTGGTGCTGATGGGGTGATGCCAGGTCCCAAGATTGTCGAACAACGGAACGGGCTGGCGGGGGTCCGGCGGAGGGGCGGCGCCGCTGCCCGGTGGACCGAGCAAGAGGAGCCCGGTCGCCACGCTGGCACAGAGGCAATGCAAAACCGTCCGCTTCAGGCGGCGGGCCGTCAGCCATAGCGATGTCCGAGCCATCGTCAATGCCGTTCCCACGATTGGCCGTTCATCGCCTCAGGCCCTACAGACTGAGCGACGGGTTCTGTGCGTCTTTCCGTGGAACGGCGGTTTCTTTCGCGAAGGATTTGTCACGACCGGCCCGGTTGCGCTTGGCCGGAGCCGACGCCACTCCGGTCCTGGCCGTGGTCGGAGCGGCTTCGAAGTCCCTGCCCAGGTAGGCAAGGACCTGCTGTTGGGAGATCAACAGGGACTTCAGTTCCTGAACTTGTGCCGAGAGACGGGCGATATCGTGCTGCTGACTCAGGATGTAGGCGCGCAGCTCGGCCACCTCCTCCGGTTGGACCACGGCGCCCGGGGCGCCGGCGGTTGGCTGAACGCTCTCCGACGAACCGGCCTGCCGGGCGACATCGCGTATGACCCTCGGCTCCGGAACGGAATCACCTTCGCCATGCGGCATCCCGGCGCTTCTTGGCTCCGTCGTGGTTTCGGACTTTGCGGCCGGCCGGATAGCGGCCGTCAAGCCTTGGATCCAGCCCGCGCCTGTTGCGATCAAAACTTGATGCCAGGCTCGCTTCGACGGTCGAGCGGCTTCTAACAGTTGTTCGGGGGTAGGAATGCGATGGATCAGATTGATCGGCTCATCGCTAAACCGGCGAGACATGAGAAACCTCCTCCATTCACCGGCACGAAAATCCCCGAATCGGTATGGCGTTCCTGAGATGCGCGGCCTCTGAATACTTGAGCGAACAAATTTCGGCTTTTGTCTACTCCTGCCTGCAGAAAGAGTCAACGCTTTTCATCGGATGAGGAAAATCGGCCGTGCGCTTGCTCGAGACTGCGTCAGAACCGCGTCACGCTTGAGAACTGAAACGCCGGGAGCACGACCGCCGGGACCAGCATCTTGCCGGTTTCCGAGGTCACGGCTTCCAGTGGAACCGTCCAGGCATCAACTTGCTGAAAGGCGGTGAGCGGGCTGTCATGGAACCGGAAGTTTTTGACGGCGCAGACGATCTCGCCGTTTTCCACCAGAAATGTGCCGTCACGGGTCATCCCGGTCAGAGTCAGATCGGCGGGGTTGACGGAGCGGATGTACCAAAAATTGGTCACCAGAATGGCGCGATCGGCCTGCTTGATCAAGTCCTGCACTTTATCGCGGGCCGCACCGGCCAGGGAGAGGGCGGGCGCATCCAATGTGGGAATAGAGCGGATGCCGTGGGTCGCCGCGGTATAACGATCGTACGCCAGCTGGTGCAAGACGCCGTGGTCGATCCACACGGCGGCCTCGCTCGGCAAACCCTCCGGTGTAAAGCCGACGCCGAACAAGTCCGCATGGCCCGGCACGTTCTGTAAGGTCAGCCGATTGTCCACGATGCGCTGACCCAGCCGCTTGGCAAACGGGCTCGTGCCTTTGTCATACGACTTGGCATCGAGCGACCAGAGGATGCCCGTCCAGAGACCTGCCACGGCAGCCGGCTCCAGGATCACCGGATACCGTCCCGGCGCAAGCTCGCGGGGGTCGCGGCTCAGCTTGGCCTTGTTGATGGCGGCCAAGGAGCGCTCCTGGATCCTCAAGTGGTCGATGGACCGGTGCGCGGCGGCGCTCCAGCCCGTCGCGTCCCCGGCTTGAACCGTCACACTAAAGCGGGCGTCGGTCCGCTGTTCAAACGCGAAGAGCGCGTTGCTCGCCGCAATCCCCACGGACGCAGTCGACGAGCTGACGATGCCGGCCGCCATCATATTTTCCATCCGGCAGTGCCCGATCGCCTCATTGGCATATTCGAGCCGCCTGGCCGGTCCCGCCGCCGCCGTTTCCGGACGCGACGTCGGACGGGCGGCAAACGTTCCGGGAGAGGGCGGCGACAAATATTCCGGATCCTCCGGGGAGACGCGTGCGATCCGCTCGGCACGCGCCAGAGCGTCCTGGACGGAGCCGGCCGTGAAATCGGTGGTGCTGGCGGTCCCCCGTCGCTTCCCGAAGGCGACGGCGACCGTCAGGGTGCCCCGTCTGGTATCGACATTCTGAATGATCTGGTTGTTGGCAAACCGCGTGGTCCCGACATGCTGATCCTGCACCGTGACCACCGCGTCATCGGCCGTGGCGCGCGCGAGCACCAGGTCGGCAAGAAAGCGGAACTCATCCTGGCTGGTCATTTTGGGCCAGGCCTTCACGCTCGCCGCCGTCATCAGCGGGCTTCCCCTTTCAAGACCTGGACGCCGCGAAACCTGGCATGCGCCGCCGGATGAGACATCCAGCCCGATTGTCCCGGCTGGCCTTTGCCGCAGGTGATGAACCCATAGCGCCGGCGATGCGTCCGGTCGGCGACGCCATCGCAGCTGTTCCAAAAGTCCGGCGTGATGCCATGGTAGATGACATCGCGGAGCATGTGCGTGCGCCGGCCGTTCTCAATGCGCCAGAAAGCATCCCCGCCGAACTGAAAATTGTAGCGCCGCTGATCGATGCTGTACGACCCGTGCCCTTCGATGTAGATGCCTTGCTTGACGCCGGCGATCAGTTCTTCCAACGTCGCGGAACCCGGCTCCAGCCCGATATTGGCGATGCGCACGATCGGCACGCTGCCCCATCCATCGGCGCGGTTCGATCCGCGCGACCGTGTCTCACCGATTTTGAGGGCTACTTCACGATTCGTGCAATAACCGACGAACAGCCCGTCGCGCACCACATCCCACTGCTGACACGCCACCCCGTCATCGTCATACCCGGTGGCGGCCAAAGTTTCCGGTTCAGTATTGTCGGCCACGAGATTGACCTGCGGCGAACCGTAGCGGAAGGTCCCGCGCTTGTCGGGCGTGAGAAAGCTGGTGCCGGCATAGTTGGCTTCATATCCCAGCGCCCGGTCCAGTTCACTGGGATGGCCGCAGGACTCATGCATCGTGAGGGACAGGTGCTCCGGGTCGAGCACCAGATCGTACAGGCCGGGATCCACGAGAGGCGCCCGGACTTTCTCCACCGCTTCGGCCGCCACCCGCGCGGCCTCGCGTACCAGATCGGCTTCCTCGATCAGTTCGTACCCCCTCCGCAGATGCGGCGTATTGAAGCTGCGTGAGGCAAAGCGGCCCTCATAGAGCGCCGTAGCGGTACACTCGCCGTGGCCGGCCAAAAGATCGAACTCCAGGTGCGTGCCTTCCGTGGAAACCAGCAATTTTTGATCGCGTCTGGCCCACAGTTGCGCCTCGCTGCGGGCCACCCCCGTGTGCCGATGCAGCATGTCCATGGTGCGCAGCAACAGATCCGCTTTCTTCTCCAGCGGGACGGCAAAAGGGTCCGCGCGAACGGGCGTGATAATCCGATCCCGATGGACCGGTTCCTCGGCCAGACGCACTTTGTCGATCGCCACCGAGGCCGAACTCTTGGCGATTTCGACCGCGAGATCCGCTACTCGCGGCACTTCTTCCAGCGACAGCACGGAACTCGCGGCAAAGCCCCACCCGCCATGGTAGAGCACGCGCACACCGAAGCCCCTGTCCTCCACCTCGCGAACGGAGGCGATGCGCCGATCCTCCCCGCTGATCGTCTGGGTCGTGCTGTGTTGAATGCGGATGTCGCCGTATTCGGCTCCTGAGGCCTTGACGCGCATCAGCGCCAGTTCGGCGAAGTCATCCCAGGTCGGTGTACTCATAGTGACGACAGCCAGCTGCGATGAACGTAGACGAAAGTCGAGTCAGTATAACAGGACGGCGGAGCGGATCGCAGGGAGGCCGCAACCGGGCAGGAACAAGCGACATCCCCTGCGATTCACCCGAGTTCCGCCAGGACGACCTCACGCCGCCGTGCCGGTGCGCGAGATATCCACGAACCGTTCCGTATCATCATCGATGGCCCGGCCTTGTCGCCCCTTGGCCGGCAGAATGAACAGTTGCTTGGCGTCCACCTTCTCGCGGGGCGCCGGCGGCGGCGTCATTTCATAGGTCACGGGGCGACGATGATCGGCCAGTTGCAGCTCGGGATTGTAGACGCTGTTGAACTTCCACAGCATCTTCACGAAGTTTGTCTGCCCGCGCAGGAGATGCCCCGCCGCGATCCCGGCCGTGCTCTTGAGCGCGCGCCACCCCAAGTGCTTCTTATTGAGCACCTGCTGCGTCTTCACCAGTTCGGCGTAAAACTCGGGCAGCGGGAGCGTGGTCGGGAGGACCGCATGTTGAATGTCATACAGGCGATAGTCCCGGGTTTGAATCCGCCGCGCTTCCGTATGCCAGCTTTCCGTTCCCGGATAGGGCGTGTTGACGCTGATGTTCACGATCTCCGGAATCTCCAGGCACCATTGCCGAACGACCTCGAAGCGGTCGCGATCCCAGGAGGGGTCGGCAATCAGATTGATGGCCACGGTGATGCCCATGGACCGGGCGTACTCGAGCGCTTCAAAATTGCGCCCCAGCGAGATGCGCTTCCGGTGCATCAGGAGCCCCGCTTCGTCGATGGCTTCAATGCCGAGAAACATGTATTGCAGGCCCAGGCGCTTCCAGAACTGAAACACCTCCTTGTTCCGCAACAGGACATCTCCGCGGGTTTCGAGGTAGTACTGCTTGGTGATGCCCTTTCGTGCGATGGCTTCGCCGATCGCCATCCCGTGCTGCGCTTGAATGAAGGCGACGTCATCCACGATAAAGATGCCGGGCTCCGCCGTGCGTTCAAGGTCCTCGACCGCCTGCTCGGGGCTGACCGCCCGGTAGCTGCGCCCGTAAAACGTCCAGGCGCTGCAGAAGGAACAATCCCACGGACAGCCGCGGGCGAATTCGATGGACGCGCAGGGATCCAGCACTCCGATAAAATATTTGCGGCGGTGGCGCACCAGATCGCGGGCCGGACGCAAGTCATCCAGGCTGTGCGTCACCTGAGCCGGCGGTCCTTCGCCGGCCTGCGTCACGGCGCCCGGCACGAGATGCACGGACGCCCGGTCCTCTTCGGCGGCGTTCAAGACGGCGGCGATGTTGGCTTCCCCCTCGCCCTTGAGCACGCAGTCGATCATTCCTTCGCCATGGGCCAGGAGGTCCCCGGCCACGAAGGAGGCACTATGGCCGCCCACGAGCACGAAGGCCTCCGGCCTCCTCCTCTTCGTAAGCTTCGCCAGGTCGATGACCTCCGGCACATTCGCCAAGTAATTGCAGGAGAAGACCACCGCATCCGGTTCCCATTCGTCGATCATACGGACCACGTCGCGCTGGTCTTCGATTTGGAGGTCCAGCAAGCGCACGCAATGGCCGGCTCGGCGGGCGGCCTCGGCCACCAACTCAAGTCCCAGCGGTTCCAGACGAAGGTAAATTTTCGTATACATGAGCGGGCCCGGATGCACGGCAAGCACTTTCATGGTGGTCCTCCCCCCTAGGTTCAAGATGATGCTGGCAGAATCCCTCCACGCCGTTCAATCCTTTCGTGGCCCACGGAAATAGGTTTTGCATCCCCGTCCCCGATTCGCGTAGCATAATCCCGCTGTGTCTTCCGTCGAGCGCACCCCGCGGCAACGCCTGATTGATCTGCTCGCCGGCACCCGGCTCACATCCCATCAACTGGCCCAGATGCTCGGCCTTCCCGAACGCCTGGTCGAAGACCATTTGGCCCATGTCATGAAAACGTTGGCACGGGATCCCAAGCGCCGGTTCGTCCTCGAACCATCGGCCTGTCCGGACTGCGGGTTCGTCTTTCGTGATCGCACCCGCTTGACCAAACCGAGTCGCTGTCCGGTCTGCCGAAGTGAGGGCGTGACCGCCCCCCGCTACAGCATCGACTCAGGCTCCTCGTAACCGCCACCGTGGCCTTCTCACATTTTCCTTCGGGTGTTGGTCGGCGCCGGGCTGGCGACTCGCCAAGTTGCTCTCCACGACCCAGATCTGAACACGCACCTCGACCATGACCACGATAACGGCAAGCTGACCCTCCACCTCGCGGGCATTGCGGCCTTTGTGAGCCTGCCGCGGCTGGCCACGGCGTTGGAATCCGTTCCGCCCTCCGCCGACCTTCAAGCCCGCTCTCACTCCCTGCATCACACATCGACCATGCCTGCACTTGCTGCAGTCCTGGCAAAAGCAACATGAGGCGGCAGGGGGCACTGTGCATCTCGATTGGGACGGATTGCGGAATCTGGATCTATGCAACACGGGCGACAGGGAGGACCTCCGAGCCTGCCCCCAGCCCTATCCGGTATCTTCCTGGATGGACAGGGGACGACCGACTCAGTAGGATGAGCGGCATGCGCCTGACTGTCCTGCCCATCCTCCGCACGGGACTCTGTATTGTCTCCTTGTCCATGACGATCGCCTGCAGCGGCGACAAGGCCAAGGACTTATTGGAGACCGCCGAGTTTGAAGAGCGGCAGATGAACCTGCCCCACGCAAAACAGCTCTACGACGAAATCATTCACACCTACCCCGGGACGAAGGAAGCCGCAATCGCTCGGGCGCGCCTGAGCCGGTTGGACGCCAAGCCCTGATCCTCGGGCGCCGGCCCTGCACGGGGAGCGCCGCTCATACCTTGATGGTGGATGGGAGTCCCCGGTCTGCGGGGTTCACCCGGCCGATTTCTTCGGCGGCCAGGGAATAAAGCGACTGGTGGTCTGTTGATACCGCCGATAGTCCTCGCCGCGGCTCGCGAGGGCCTGCGCTTCCGCCGGCGGAATTCCGGTGATCTTCACCAACGCCCAGCCCATGGCCACCGGGCCGATCAGGGTCAGCGGCCAGCCCGGCGCGCCGATGGCCATCACCACGTACGACCACCAGTGGAGCCATTCGAAAAAGTAATTGGGATGGCGCGAGTAAAACCAGAGCCCGTCGCGACACACTCGATCCCGGTTCCAGGCTTGCGCGCGGAACCTCGCCAGCTCCCAATCAGCCAGAGCTTCACCGGAGACGGCGACGATCCAGAGGATCCAGCCCAGCAGTTCGCTCAGCGCAAAGGGCGGCCGCGGATTTTGGATCACCACGAGAAACGGGAGCGAAAACGCCGCGACGGCGAGCGCTTGCAGTTGGAAATAGCCGAACATGAACCAGCCGGCCGAGGCGCCCCACTGATCGCGCAGGCGGCGATACCGCGCATCCTCCGTCTTGCCGAGGACCCGGTCGAGCAGAATGTGCAGGCCCAGCCGCCCGGCGTAGATCACGACCAACCCAACCACGAGCACCTTCCGTTCGATTTCACCGGCCGCCTGCGTGGCATACCACGAGACGACCGTGATCAGACCCATGCACCACCCGACATCGGCCAGGGAGGCGTTTCGCATCCGGAGGTGCAATGCCCAGAATGTCGCCATGGCCGCAGCCATCGCGAGATACCCGGTAAGCACCAGCTGTAGAGGATCCGTCGTCGCCATGATCTCCTGCACGGGCGGTCGTGAGTGCGGTCAGCAGGCTTCGTAGTCCCAGAGATCGGTCCCGTGCTGAGACCGCCCGGCCAGCCAGCCTCGGAAGCCCGGAAGAGGAAACGACAGCCGCTGCTGAAGCTTCTCGCAACGGAGTGAGAGATCGGCCGGCCGCGCACCGCCCGCATGACTCCTGGCGGAGCCGGCGACCAGCCGCCCTGCGAGTTCGGGATACCAGGGCACCAAGGCCTCTCCGATGTCCCACCGCGAGAGCCGCTCGCTCCCGCCGAGATGATAGAGGCCGGACTGGCGCGCTTCGAGCAAGGCCCAGATCACGCGCGCGATGACTCCCGCCGGCAGCGGGCAGCGAAACTCATCGGCGTAGAGCCTCACGGCGTGCCCCGACCGGGCGGCTCGGCACATGTCTTCGACAAAGCTCCGGTCCCCAGTGAGCGAACGTCCCGCCGTGAGCACAATTCGAAGGACGGTGTGCCCGGGATTCCGAAGCACGATCCGCTCGGCTTCCAGCTTGGTCCGGCCATAGACATTCAGGGGAGCGGCCTCGTCGGTTTCGACGTACCAGCCCTTCCGGCCGTCAAAGACTTCTCCGCTGGACAGGAAGAAAAACGGGATATCCTGGGAGAGGTGCGCCAGGTGCGCCGTCGCCTCCACATTCACACGCCGGGCTTGATCGGGATCCTGTTCGCAGTCTTTGGTCCGGCTCATCGCCGCGCAATGGATGACGGCGGCCGGTTGGATCGACGGCCAGACCGCCTCGACGCGCGCCCGATCGGTCAGATCCAGCTCGGCGCGGGTGAGAGCCAGCAGGTTCCAGTGAGGCGCCCAGCGGGCCGCTGTCTTGACGAGGTACTGACCGATCAGGCCGGCGGCGCCGGTCACGAGGACGGCGGGAGTCATCGCCCTGGTTGCCCGGCAGTCCGGAACGGCGCGCACAGGGCCGCGCGGCCCGCTCTGCGGACCGATGACACCCCCCGGTTCGGCGTCCCCTGTTCCTCCGGTGACCGGGAGACGCGCGCGAAGGCCGCACGTGGCACGGGATTCACCTTAGTTGCGAGTGAGCTTCCGATAGCGGATGCGATGCGGCTGATCCGCGTCCTTCCCGAGGCGCTTCTTCCGATCCGCTTCATACTCGCTGTAGTTGCCCTCGAACCAGACGACTTTGCTGTCGCCTTCGAAGGCCAGAATGTGGGTCGCGATACGGTCGAGGAACCAGCGGTCGTGGCTGCTGATGACGGCGCAGCCGGCGAAACTTTCGAGCCCTTCTTCGAGCGCCCGCAGCGTATTGACATCCAGGTCGTTCGTCGGCTCGTCCAGAATAATGAGGTTCGCGCCTTCTTTGAGCATGCGCGCCAGATGCACGCGGTTGCGCTCACCGCCGGACAGGTCCTTCACCTTCTTCTGCTGGTCGGTCCCGGCGAAATTGAACCGGGCGCAGTAGCCGCGGGCGTTGACCTCGGCCTTGCCCAGCTTGATCGTGTCCTGCCCTTCGGAAATCACATCGTAGACGGACTTATTGGGATCGAGGCTGCGATCCTGGTCGACGTAACCGAGCTTGACGGTGTCGCCGATCTTGATCGTGCCGGCATCCGGCTTTTCTTTGCCGATGATCATTTTGAACATGGTGGTCTTGCCGGCGCCGTTCGGTCCGATCACGCCCACGATCCCGCCCTTGGGCAAACTGAAGTTCACGTTGTCATAGAGCACATTCTCGCCGAACGCCTTGCTGATGCCCTTCGCCTCCACCACCACGTCGCCCAGCCGCGGTCCCGGCGGAATGTAGATTTCCAGATCCTCGGCGATCTGATCCTGCTTTTGGTTGACGAGTTCTTCATAGCGATTCAACCGGGCCTTGCCTTTGGATTGCCGGGCTTTCGGCGACATCCGGATCCATTCCAACTCGTGCTCGAGCGTCTTCTGCCGCTTCGATTCGGCTTTTTCTTCCTTCTCCAAGCGGTCTTTCTTCTGCTCCAGCCAGGAGGTGTAATTGCCTTGGAAGGGAATCCCGTGGCCGCGATCGAGTTCCAGGATCCATCCGGCCACGTTGTCCAGGAAATACCGGTCGTGCGTCACCGCAATAACCGTCCCCTTATACTGCTGCAGATGCTGCTCCAGCCATTGCACGGATTCGGCATCCAGGTGATTCGTCGGCTCGTCCAGCAAGAGGATATCCGGCTCCTGGATCATGAGGCGGCAGAGCGCGACCCGCCGTTTTTCGCCGCCCGAGAGCACGCTGATCTTTTGGTCCGCGGGGGGGCAGCGCAGGGCGTCCATGGCCAATTCCAGTTCATTCTCCAATTCCCAGCCATTGGCCGCTTCGATCTTTTCCTGCAACTGCGCCTGCTTGTCGATGAGCTTTTCCATTTCATCGGGCGACGCCTCGCCGAACTTATTGCTGACCGCTTCGTATTCGTGCAGCAGCGCCACCAGCTCGGCCTTGCCTTCTTCGACCACTTCCTTCACTGTCTTCTCCGGATCCAGCTGCGGCTCCTGCTCGAGCAGTCCGACGCTGTAGCCTTTCGAGCGCGTGATCTCGCCCGTGTAGTTCGGATCAACCCCGGCGATGATCCTCAGCAGAGAACTCTTGCCGGAGCCGTTCAAGCCCAGGACACCGATCTTCGCGCCATAGTAGAAGCCGAGATAAATCTCGCGCAGCACTTGACGCTTGGGCGGATACACTTTGCCGACGTTGACGAGGGAAAAGATAACTTGTTTATCGTTGGTAGCCATGTCGCGTCACATCTCCTTGTCCATCGGGCCGAATAAGCGCTCACGATAACAAAGCCCCGCCCCGGACACAACCGGCGGCACGAGGCGCTGCGGTTGGGACGTTTACCAGCCGGAGGCTTCCGAGAGCCGTACTTCTGAGTCGTCGCAGATCTCTTCCAGGCAGGTGAAGCAGGGAAAGGGAAAGCGATCAATGGGAATCGCGCAGACTTCGCCGACCGACGGGTTCGTTTCGAGCGCGGGCCCGCCGCACTCCCGATGGATGAGCGTCAGCATGGGGTCTATTCAACAATGAATCGGCGGAACATGTCCATATGCTCCGGCGTGCTGAGGCGATGATCGCCGGGAATCAGATGCAGGTCAACGGGAAATCCCGAGTCGCGCGCCAGCAGTTCGTCCACAAACGCGCTGCTGCCCTGCGGCACAATGGCGCGATCTTGCAAGCCGTGGAGAATGGTCGTCTTCACCCGCCGGAGCGCCTGAAACCGCCCCTTCCAATAATATTCGCTTTCCTCCACCCACTGCCAGGCAATCGGAAAGTCGCGATGCGCAGCGTCGTCGTCCCAGGGCATCCAGCCGGCGGTCAGCCAGGCATGCCGGCGATCTTCCGCGATCGACCGCGCGCGGACGCCCATCATATTGAAGGCCGGCGCGATCAGGACCAATCGTTCAACCTGCTCGCACTCTTGCGCTATCATCCAGGCAATCCAGCCCCCCAGCGAATTGCCGACGATTGTGAGCGGGGGCGGAGGCGCGTCTTGACGCGCCTGGGGTGAACGGGTGGGATCGGGTCCCCCCTTCAGCATCTCGACGACGCGCCGGGCATCGTCGACCCAGTCGGACAACGTGTAATCGGCAAAACTGCCCTCCGAGTCGCCGAACCCGCGGACGTCGTAACAGCAGAAGCCCCACCCTTGGTCCTCGCACCATTGCGCCAGGGCCGTACTCTTCGTGCCCCAGCGTTTGGACAGGAATCCGGTGATGAACAGGATTTGACGGTTCTTGCCGACCGTGCGGTCTCCGCGAATCAACTTGCCGTCGGCGCCGGCGATCGTGAACGGCTTCATCATAGTCAACCACTGCCCATAGAATGGAGCGGCCGGCGTCCGGTGTTCTGCTCCTACTGCGTTCCGGCAAACAGCGCTACCGTCACACGAGGGGCATCGTACCGGATCAGGTCCCGGCCTGCACCTGTCATGTCTCCGCTGCTTGTACTCCAACTGACGGCCGCACGCAATGATCGGCGTGAGAGTGGCGGCCACTAAGGGCTCCTCCCACTAACATTCGCGGCCTGCCTTGGGGATACTGAGACATCGTGTCGCTCACCAATTTGAACGAGAAGCTGCGGATTTTGTCCGATGCCGCCAAGTACGACGCCTCCTGCGCCAGCAGCGCATCGACCAGGGCTGGGACCGCTACCGGATTAGGAGCCCTTAACGGGGCGGGCATCTGCCACAGTTTCACCCCGGACGGCCGCTGTGTCTCCCTGCTTAAAATTCTCCTCACCAACTATTGCGTCTACGACTGTGTGTACTGCGTGAATCGCGTTTCGAGCGACCTGCCCCGGGCCCGCTTCTCGCCCGAAGAGATCGTCACGCTGACCCTCTCGTTCTATCGCCGTAATTACATCGAGGGCCTGTTCCTGAGCTCCGGCATTTACCGCAGTCCTGACGACACCATGGAAGACCTCATTCGGGTGGCCCGGCTGTTGCGGCGCGATCACGGCTTCCACGGCTACATACATCTCAAGGTCATTCCCGGCTCATCCCCGGACCTGCTGGCCGAAGCGGGACGCTGGGCGGATCGCGTCAGCGCCAACATCGAGCTGCCGACCGAAGCCGGCCTTCAGCGGTTGGCTCCGGACAAGGGCCGGCAGACGATCGAGGCCGCCATGGGGCAGATCCAGACGGCGGTCCGGCAGGCGCGAAGTGACGCGCAGACCGGCCGTCCGCCGGCCTATGCGCCCGCCGGCCAGACCACTCAAATGATCGTCGGAGCCACCGCCGATACGGATGCCTGCATTCTGAGCACCGCGTCGAGCCTCTACGCCCGCTACTCGCTGCGCCGGGTCTATTACAGCAGCTTCAGCCCCTATCCGCTGGCCGATCCCCGACTGCCGGTTCAACCTCCCCTGCTGTTGCGGGAGCACCGGCTGTATCAAGCCGACTGGCTGATGCGGCACTACGGCTTCACCGCCGATGAACTGACGACGGTCGAGGATCCCAATTTATCCCTGGAGCGCGATCCCAAGCTCGCCTGGGCCCTGCGGCACCGTGACCGATTTCCCCTCGATATCAATCGCGCCGATCGCGAGTGGCTGTTGCGAGTGCCGGGCCTGGGTTACAAGAACGTGGCGCGCATCCTTGCGATCAGACGCTACCATCGGCTGACGACGGACGACCTGAAACGCTTGCATGTGCCGATGCGGCGCATCCTGCCGTTTATCCTCGCGGCGGACCGAACGGACGCCGGAAAGCGCCTCGACCGGCACGATCTGATCGAACGGTTGACGCCTCCGCGGCAGTTGTCGCTATTCGAGACGTCGGCCGCCGCACGCTCGGGGCAAGTCTGACATGCTCTATCCCGCACGGTTCGACGGCACCTACGAAGGCTGGCGCACAACTGCTGGAGACCTGCTCGCCGCCGGACGTGATCCCGAAGCCGTCATGTGGATCAATGACGCGGAGCCCCAGGCTGCGCTGCCGGCCTTGTGGGATGATCAGCAGCCGGTGGCCGATCGCCGGCGACCGGTCCCCATGCCGGCAGGCTTTGACCGGCTGGCCCGGGCCGCCTCCTATCACTGCGATCCGCGCAAGTGGGCTCTCCTCTATTCGATCTGGTGGCGCTGGTACCGTGGCGACCGGCATCTGCTGAAGATCGAGGTCGATCCCGAGATCAGTCGGCTTCGGGCGATGGAACGGCAGGTGAAGAAAGCGGCCTATCGCATGGAAGCCTTTGTGCGGTTTCGCCGGGTGGAGACAGACGCCGGCGCGCGGTATGTAGCCTGGCACCGGCCGGACCATCCGGTGCTGCCGCTGGCGGCTCCCTCGTTTGTCTCCCGGTTCCGCACCCTGCGATGGTCAATCTTGACGCCGGATCTTTCTGCGCATTGGGATCAGCAGGCCTTGCGCTTCGGGCCGGGGGTCGCCGCACCGATGACAGAAACGGAAGACGATCTGGCGGCGCTATGGCGCACATACTACCGGGCCATCTTCAACCCGGCGCGGGTCAAGATCAAGGCGATGCAGGCTCAAATGCCCGTGGGCCTTTGGCGCGACCTCCCGGAGGCCCCGGTCATCGCCGAGTTGATCGCAACGGCATCGGGACGAGTGGACCGGATGATCGCCGCGCAGCACCAGTGGCCGGGCGCCTCCCCGTTCATCCCCGCCGAGCGCGCGCTGCCGCAATTACAGGAGGCGGCCGCCCGCTGCGAGGGCTGTGCGCTGCATCAGCAGACCACCCGCACGGTCTTCGGGGAAGGGCCGACCGATGCGCGAATCGTCCTGGTGGGCGAACAACCGGGAGATCAGGAAGATTTGGCCGGGCGGCCGTTTGTGGGCCCGGCCGGACTGGTGCTCGACCGGGCGATCGCCGACGCCGGCTTGGACCGTGGACGCCTCTATCTCACCAACGCCGTCAAACATTTCAAGTTCGTGCCGGCAGGCAAGAGCCGGCGGCATCAGCGGCCGAGCGCCGCAGAAGTGACGGCCTGCCGGCCCTGGCTGGAGGCCGAAGTCGCGGCGCTCCAGCCCGCCGTCATCGTGTGTCTCGGGGCCACGGCCGCCCGGTCGTTGCTGGGATTTTCCGTGCCGGTGCTGAAGGAACGGGGACGCCCGCATGTCAGCCGGTACGGCACCGTTCTGCCCACGGTGCATCCCTCCGCCCTGTTGCGTGCGCAGAATCCCGAGGCGGAACGCCGGCTCTACGGCTGGCTGGTGGACGACTTGCGAGCAGCCGGTGCATTGGCGCAGGCCGTTAGGATTTCAACACCCGCCTGAGAAACAACCCCAGCCGCTCCAACAGGGGCGCGGGAATCTCATGGCCTCCCCGGAAGCTGTGCCAGTCCACCGCCAGACCGGCTGTGCTCAGCGCGTCACGCAATCGTTCGGCACCGGGATAGGGCAGAATCGGATCCTGCAGACCATGGCTTTGAAACACCGGCAAACCCTTGCGTTTCGGCATGAGCGGTCCCCAGACCGGTTGAGCCAGGTAGTTCCCCGAGAGCTGGACCAACCCGGCAAACGGATGGTCGCTGTGCAACACGGCATCGCAGGTGAGCATGGCGCCCTGCGAGAATCCTCCGATGACCGCCTGCTTGTAATCGATGGGCAGATGACGTGGTAGTTCTTTCAGAAACGCGAGCAGCCGCTCACGGGCCAGGCCCAACCCGTTGGGCACCTCGACCGACAGATCGCGGATCCGGCCGGAGGCGCGATCAGCTTGAATCCTCGCCATATCGATCATCCACCAGGCGCGCGCATTCCCATAGCCCATGCTGAGCGGCAACGGGGCTTCGGGAAACAGCCAGCGGGTCCCGGCCGGGAGGTTCATGACGTCGCCGAGGGGGACCAGATCATCCCCCGGCGCACCGAAGCCATGCAGCAGGATCACGGCCGGCCCCTGGCCGCCCCCGCTTCCGTCCTGGCCGCCGGTGAGGCGCACCGTAAGGCCGCCGAGTTGCATGACGCGCATCTGTTTGTGCCTCCTTGATTAGTTAGCTTAAGTAGAGATACTGAAGGACGGCCAGGAGGCCGTAAAAGGAAGATTCGACCACGGGTTGCTGCCATAAGGGGACGAAGGCGCCCCGGCCCATCCCTTCGATATCGTCGATGACCTGTTTCGTCAGTTTGACATCGGGATCGCCCGCGGGTCCACGATCCAGTCCCTGGAGGAGTTCCTGGTTCAGCCGCGCGATGCTCGCGGCCCGGGCCGCCTCGGCGGCACGATAGAGGAGGAGCGCCGCCGCGACGGCCAGCAAGACATTGACCAGCCAGCCGACGACCATGGTGAGGGGAAAATTCCAGTCGTCGAAAAAATGGTTGCGGGCCGCCATCATCAAGAGCAGCACGATGAACGGATAGCGAACCAGGCGGTTGACCACCTCGGTGCGCTGCGCGATCATTTCGGTCTTCAATAACTCTCTGGCCTTGGCCAGGTTCTCGGCGGATTGCAGCTTGAGCCGAACTTCCGCTCCCTTCGGCCACCCCTCCGTCGTTCCCGCCAGTGCGCTGATCCAGCGGCGGCAAAGCAGCACCGCATCGAAGACGAACAAATTGAGTACGGCGGCGAGCAGATAACTCCCCCAGGCCGACACCGCGTCGACCCGGCAACTGAAGGCGCCCCGGCAGGGGCCTGAGAAATCTTCCGCCCCCAGCACTTTCCAGAGCAGCAGGAAGGAGCCGGCATACAGGAGGACCAGCAGCAGAATGCGCGGCAAGCGATGCAACCCCGCGCCGGCCTCCCGGTACCGGTTCCAGATCCGCTCCACATGGTCCTCATCGGCTTCGCCGCCTGGCGACAACACCCACTGTGCCGTCTTGCCGTAACGGCGCCAGCCTTGCGGCCCAGGCTCTTCCGGTTCCGGGACAAACCCGTATCGAGCGGTCATCTCGTCCAGGTTGGCCCTGAGATCCCGCCACCCTTTGATCAGGAAGCACAGCGCCAGGCCTGCGGCCAGACCGCGCAACAGTTCCGTGGGCCACACGCTGACGCCCTCGAGCCAGTAAAACGGTTCGCCGCTGTCATGGTGCTCCAAGATCAGCTCGAGCAGAAACCGGTCCACGACGAAGGCCAGCGCAAGGGCCCCCAGCGCGCCCATGACAAGCAGCCCGGGATGCGCCGTCATCCACCGGTTGCACGCAGGCTTAATCCACGAGACGACAAAGGCGATCACACAGGTCAGTCCAATGAGGCCGTACACAAGGCCGGACGGGGGCCGCCGACCATTCGTTTGCGGCGACTCTTCCGCCAGATCGACCCGGGGGGCATGGAGGGTATAGCCCTGTTCGACCGCCCCCACGGTGAGATCGACTGCCCCGTGCCGCCCCACCTCGTAGAGGCGGGGCGCCTCCAGCGCGCTGAACCAGACCTGGTCGCCGGTCAGGTCGGCCCTGTAGCCGCAGGGCGCCAAGGTCACGCCGGCCGCGGCCCGGGCGCGGCCCGGGCCCTCTGGCGGACAGACATCGAGGGCCTGGACATGCCCCACCGCCCGCAAGGTGGCGAAGTAGGCAGCGGTCTGATAGCTGCTCCGAAAGGGCGGAACATCCCGCTGCAACATGCCGTACAATTCCAAACCGTAATGCGAGGCGGTGACGAGGTTTCGCGTCCAGCGATATTCATCGGCATATACCAGTCTACTGTCGAGGTCGGTGGTGAAGAACACGGCGCCGGGAAAGCGGCCGCGCAGCGCCTGCAGAATGAGCAGGGCATCATAGGCATCGCTCCCGAGGATCCCGACGGCGGCGACAGGATTCTGATTCTCGTCTCCCTCTCCGGCGGCCTGAGCCACTTCGGCCATATCCCGTTCGATCCGGTCGGCCAGCCGCTGCATGTAATCCAGCTGGCTGGTACCGACCGGCCGCTCGAGCGCCCGGTTGTCCAAGAGGACGTTCTTGAGCGCCGTTGAGCCGGCTCCCTTGGCCGGGTCCGGTTTGTCCCGCCCAGAGACCTCTCCGTCCAGGCCTCGCAGATAACTGTACCGCCACACGTTCAGACCAAGCCCCCGCGTGCCGACCGGACTGCTCACTTGCAGATCGACGGCCTGATCGAGCGTGTCGCATCCGGACCGGATCCGTGCCAACCGGTCCGGCTCGATGCCGCCGTTGTCCGTGTCCGGGCGATGGGCGACGCGATGGCACAGGGCGGCGGTGAACTCGACCGGGAGGACCCGCCCGTAAAACGAATCCCATTCCGCGATGAGAATCACGGCATCCCGCTCGAGCGTGACGCGCCGGCGCTCCAGTTCCTCGGTCAAGGCGCCGAAGAGCCGATCGTCGGAGCCAATACTGTGTTTCAGTTCGAGGCCCGCCCTGAGCAAGATCCAGCACAAGCGCTCCCGGCTCGGGTCGGACGAGCGGCACTCGGACGAGTCCGGCGGCTTCGGCGAGACGGCGACGTCATGCGTCAGCAGCCGGGGCATGGCCGTGGCCCAGGGCGAATAGAGTTCTATCCGTCCGCCGGCATTCGCCCAGATGAGGTGGCCGTCGGTCCCTTCGACGCTGTTCGCGGCCTCCTCCAGGAGATTCCGAAACGCCGAGGAGCTGCGCGGCCCGATGATCTTGAAGCGCACCTGTCGTTCTCTGGCCGGGTCCAGCAACACCGTGCCGTCGCGGCCGGTCTGGCAGGCGTGGCGCCCCATCGGGCTTTCTTCGCACAAGAGGGCCTGCGTCAGCCTCTGCAATGTGGCAATGGCATACTTGCCGGTGATGTCACTGCTGATCCAGAGAATCAACACGGCCTGGGCGCGGGTCCGGTCCACCGAACATTGGCGCGGTCCTTCCTGGTACCACTCATAGGGCAACACCCGGTTCGCACCACTCCGGTCCCGCCACGCCACGTACGAGAGCTGGTCTTCCTGCTGAGGGACATAACAGGCGATGCCCAAGGCCGAGCCGATCGCGTAGCGATCTCTAATGCGCGTTTCCCGGCTCTCTCCGGCCGATCCGCCTTCCATGGCGACCAGCAGCACCGTGAGGGGACGGGGCTTGTCCTGCTCGATATGCTGATCGATCTCGCGCCGGATCGCGCGCACCCGGTCGACATCGCCCCTGTCGTCCGCGAGACCCGGCGGGATCCCGCCATTCTCTGCCCCGACCCGGCGTACAGCCTCCAGGGGATCCTCCCACAACCGGGCATAGAGGACATTCTCGCCGACATGCGGCTTCAACTCGCCGGCCAATGAGGGAGGCCGACTGCTCTTCAGGGGCTGTTGGACGAGCACCATGCCGGCAATGGCCAGGCCGAGGGTGATGGTTCCCGCCACGATCAGTTTGATGTCGCCTCGAGGTTTTGCCATCTGGTGTCCTCTTATACGATGACCGCTGGTTTGGAAGGCCCGGTCCGCCCGATGGCGAGGCCGCACGACGCCGGACAGTGGAGAAGGCATTGCCGTGCTCTTGCCACAGCCAGTCTCCTTGCAAGGCTTGGATAGCGGTTATGGGCGCACCCCGCGAAGCCGATCAACGCACTAGGAGGAGCAACTCACCGCGATGTGTTTGCCCCAATTAGGCGGCGCGGCAGCATAGGCTTCCATTCCCGGAATGTCGGTATAGGGATCGTGCAGCAGGGCGAGGAGCCGATCGATTTCGGAGTAATCGCGTTGCCGGGCTTTTTCAATGGCCGCTTGGGCCAGATAATTTCGGAGGATGTAGCGCGGGTTGACCCGGTCCATGCGGGCGCGGCGGGCGTCGTCCCGGCTCCCTTCGCGCCGTACCCGATCGCGATACCGCACCGCCCATTCATCGAAGCGCGCGGGATTGAGGAAATGCTCGCGGAGCCCATCGGCCACCGGCATGGCATCCACACGGCACGCCCCGAGTTCCCGGAACACGATGCTGTAATCGGCGCGGCTGCCCTGCAACAGGCCGAGGAACTCACGGATCAACTCGTCGTCCTCCGCTTCCTCGGTCAGCCAGCCGAGCTTCTGCCGCATCCTGGCGGAATACTCACGCTCGAAGAGCGGCGTGTAGGCGTCCAGCGCCGTCTTCAACGCCTCTTTTTCCGCCAGCGGCAGGAGGGCTTGCGCGAGGCAACTCAGGTTCCACAAGCCGATATAGGGTTGTTGGTTGAACGCATAGCGGCCGTTGTGGTCGGAGTGGTTGCAGATAAATCCGGCATCGTAGTCGTCGATAAACCCGAACGGACCGTAGTCCAGGGTGAGCCCGAGGATCGACATATTGTCCGTGTTCATGACGCCGTGCGCCCAGCCGACGGCCTGCCACTGCGCGATCAGCCGGGCCGTCCGCTCCACGACCTCACCGAAGAAGCGGGCGTATTTGTCAGGCGCGTCCCGTAGATGAGCGAAATGCCCGTCGATCACATAATCCGCCAAGAGCCTGAGGAGGTCATGCTGCTTGCGGTAATACAAGATCTCGAACGTGCCGAACCGCACATGCGAAGGCGCCAGACGCACCAATGTCGCGGCGGTTTCAATTTGTTCCCGGTAGATTTTGTCGTCACTGCCCACGATACAGAGGGCCCGCGTCGTGGGAATTCCCAATCCGTGCATCGCTTCACAACAGAGGTACTCTCTGAGGGTGGAGCGCAGGACGGCGCGGCCATCTCCGTCCCGCGAGAACGCGGTCAACCCGGCGCCTTTCAGATGAACATCCCAGCGGGCCCCCCGCGCGTTGGTGATCTCGCCCAGCAGGATCGCCCGGCCGTCTCCCAGCTGCGGGACATACACACCGAATTGATGGCCGGCATAGAGCATCGCCAAAGGATCCATGCCGGGCACCAGCAAGCTGCCGCCGAAGACGGCGGGGAACTCCGGCCGTGGGAATTGGGCGGGATCGAGATCGATCAATTCGGCGGCGGCACGATTGGCATGCACGAGATAGGGGGGGTTCTGAAACGGCGTCGGCATCACCCTGGAATACAAGGCGTCCGGAAGCCGCGCATAGGTGTTGTCGAAGATCAGCTGTTCGAGGGTGCGCATTGCGGTGGGTGATCCCAGCGTCACTTTCTTACGGGACGAGTCCGGGCCCCGGGCTGGAGCAAAGACCGGAACATGTCCTGTTGCAAATCATAGGTCCATACATCGCCCGTTTCAATGGAATAGACCCAGCCATGGAGTTCCAACGACATGCGGCGGAGCCGGGCCGCGACGATCGGGTGCGTCTGCAAATGCTCCAATTCGATGCGTGAATCGGAACCAGGTAATGAAGAGCGCGCGGCTGTTGAAGCTTCTTCATAGACGTCCCTAGCGAGTGATCCGGGTGTTGCAGACAGCCGGCGATTATAGAAGGGCCGGTTTGACCGCCACAAGGATAAAGTGGCGGGGTGCGTCGAGAATGAGCGTGCCCAGGCCTCTAAGCTCACATCGGGACGCCCAGAATGTCTCCAGGACCGCTACCGGATACGCCTGGAGGTTGAAAGTCGGTCTTTCGAGGATGGACGCTCGCGTTCGTGATCAGAAAGCGGTAGAGTCAGCCGATTTCCATAGGGCCGCTCTACGGTGTCCGGCCAGCGGCGGTCTGGCTCGGTATACGGCTTCACCCCTGGGCGATCTAGCATGAACGTCAGCATGTCGCTTGCGATCCTGGTTCCAGTGCTGCCTTTGCTGGTCACCATGATCGTGCTGATGGGAGAGCCCGAGACGCAGGATGAACGGGCCAGACTCGGGCTGCTCCCGCTCGCCGCGGCCTGCATCGGCTCGGTACTCCTGTTGCTGCTCGTCGCGTCACAAGGCGCGATCACGATCCAATTGTACGACCCCGCGTCGTTCACCACGCTCGCCCTTCCGCTGGGGTTCCACATCGACCGGCTGAGCGCGGTCATGATGGTG
Source organism: uncultured bacterium (assembly GCA_965285945.1). GTDB lineage: Bacteria > Nitrospirota > Nitrospiria > Nitrospirales > Nitrospiraceae > Nitrospira_D. Next base: position 82,201 of record CBDIWP010000053.1, read on the forward strand.
CTGATTTCGGTCGTGGCCGCGGTCATCTATCGCTACTCCGTCACCTACATGTTCCAGGATCATGGGTATCGCCGCTTTCTGGGCCTGATCGGTGTCACCACCTGCGTGCTCCTCTGCATGGTGTCGAGCGCGAACCTGATCATGCTGTTCGTCTTTTGGCAGCTGTTGAGCTACCTGCTCTCGCTCCTGGCGCACAACCTGCACCATCCGGCCACATTGGAGGGTTCCTTCCGGACCTTCACGCTCTTGCGTGTCGGGGACGCGGCCTTCCTGGCCGGCATCGTGCTCGCCCATTCGTTGTATGGCACTCTCGAGTTTCATGAATTGTTCGCCCGGGCCGCCGAGCAGCCGATGACCCTGTCTCCCCTGCCCGGGTTCGAGATGAGCGGCCCCACCGCGGTGACGCTGCTCCTGTTCATCGGGGCCATGACGAAATCCGCCCAGTTTCCGCTACACATCTGGCTCCCGCGCTCGCTGTACGCGCCGACCCCGGTCCATGCGCTCCTGCATGCCGGCATCATCAACGCCGGGGGCTTTCTGATGAGCCGGCTGGCGCCGTTGTATGGCTTGAGTCCCGCCACGCTCCATGTCGCCTTCATCATCGGCACCCTGACCGCCATCCTCGGCGCCTCGATGATGTTGACGCAAAACGACATCAAAAAGACCCTCGGGTACTCCACCATCGGCCAGATGGGCTACATGATCATGGAATGCGGCTTGGGCGCCTTCGGGCTGGCGGTCTTTCATCTCATCGCACACGGGCTTTTCAAGGCCACGGTGTTTCTCAACTGCGGCAACGTCATCCACAATGCGCGGCAGGAACCCGTCTTCCCGCAGCCGCACCAGGCCGTCGACGACGGCGCCTTTTCGCGGCTGACCTGGTCCACCGGGTTCGTCACGACTTTGTTGATGCCGCTGCTGATCCTGCTGGTGGCGCACGGTGCCCTGCAGATCCCGATCATCCATGCGCAAGGCAGTGTGATCTTCCTCTTCTTCATCTGGGTCACCTCGTCGCAGGCCATCCTGACGCTCACCCGGCTCCGCGGCATCCCGTCATGGAAAGTCTCGGCGGCCATGCTCCTCACCCTCCTACTCGTGGTCTTCACCTATCTGTTCGCCGCGGAACGCTTCACCGCCTTTCTCTATCCCGACCGGCAGGAAGTCGATTTTTACTTCACCGCCGCCGCGCTTCCCGGTCCGCTTTTTGACGGCCTCGTCGCGCTGATGACGCTCCTGATCATGCTCGGCTGGGCCTATCTCTATGCCGAGACGAGCGGCGTCCGGATCCGGCGGCCCGCATGGGTGGAGCGGCTGCATGTCCGGCTCTACCTGTTGTTCATGAATCGCCTGTACCTCGATACCGTATATTCGAAAGCCGGTCGGGCCTTCATGCGCCGGGCCTCCCGACTCGAACGACGGTCGTTCGGGAGGACTTCATGACGGCGTTCATCTCCGCTCCCTTACTCCTCGTCGCGGTGCCGGTGATCAGCGCCACGGTAGGCCTGGCATTCCGGCATCAACCGGACGCGCTCAAAGTATGGCTCCTGCTGGCCACCATGGCGACGCTCGGCACCCTCGGCTGGACGGCCGGCCAGTTGCCCTCGGAAGCCGCGGGGTTGTCTCTCCTGGCCCTCTTGCCGATTACCGCATTCGTGTCGCTGCTGGGACAGCCGCTCCATCCCAGGCATGGCCCGGCATGGCTGCTCACCCTGTTGCTGCTCGGGTTGGGTCTGGGCATCCTGGCCCTGGATGCGACGCTCGCGACACTCTGCTTCGCTCTTCTCCTGGCGATCCTGGGACTGACGCTCGCCATGCTTCAGCAGCCCACCGGACACCCTCAGTGGCGGGGAGTCGCCACGCTGGGTGTTGGCGCCATGGCCCTGCTGCTCGCCGCCGTCACTGCTCCGCCTGTGTCCTCGATCGCCTTCGCCCTGGCCTGCGCCATCGCGCTTCCGCTGGTCCCGTTTCATACCGGCTATCTCGCATCACTCACCGCCTTGCCCGGAAATCTGCCGGCCTTTCTGGCGGTCCTGCTCCCGGTCATTGGTTTTCACGGCCTCGCGACCACGCTCATCCAGATCCCGCCTCTCGTGTCGGACGTCGCCGGGATGCTGGCGCTGACCGGCTGCCTCTACGCCTCCATAAGGGCCTTGGCTCAGTCTCGCCCCGGCTCTGTCACGGCCTATGGCAGTCTGGCCTTTCATTCCATTCTCTGGTGGTATCTCGTGCGTACGGCAGACGCAGGATCTCCGACCCTGGTGTACGTCAGCGCGGTCGGGCTGGCCACGAGCGGACTGCTGCTGGCCTCGTTCCTTCTACAGGGCCGCTATGGCGAGAGCGGCCTCCGGGGACTGAGCGGCCTGGCTCCGCATATGCCGCGGTTTGCCGTCGTCCTGTCGTTGCTGGCCCTTGCCGCCTTGGGCTTGCCGCCCTTTGGCGTATTCGCCGGGTTCTTCGGGATGCTGCTCGCGCCCTCGTTCCACTGGTCCGGCGGACTGTTCATTATCTTGATCGCCTGGCTCGCTGCCTCCTGGTATCTGTTTGATCTGGCGCAAGGCTTGTTGTTCGGCCCCGTCCGGGCGGACCGTCGACACCGCGACGATCTGCGGGATCCCGAGTTCGCGGCGCTCGCCATTATCCTACTGCTGCTGGTGATCCTGGGTGTGCTGCCCGCGCGCTTCTTTATAGTCGGGCCGCCGGCTCAGGGGACGATCGTGATGGGAGCGCCGCCGTGGAACCAGTGACCCTCACGCCCTCCGCGGGCGACCAGGAAACCCGCCGCATGGAATTGCGCGGCGTCGTCCGTCTCGCGGGCGAAGTCGTGGGGCAGTACTGGCCCATGCGGACGTTTGTCCATCACAACCCGCTGCACGACCTCGAATATCTGCCGTTTGAAGAAACCGTCAGGCGGGGCCGCACATTTCTCGGAGGCCGGGGTTATCTCTCCGGCGAGATCTATCGCCGGTACCTCCGCTCGGGCCGGATTTTACGGCATCATCTGGACGAGGCCATCCAACCCCTGGCGCGCAATGACTCTATCACCGTCGGGCCTTGTCGAATCCCCCACTGGGAAGTCCTGCGCGCCTGTTTGACCCACGGGTTGTGCGAGATGGCGGAAGACCCGCTCGATGCATGGCCGGACACGGACTCGAACGACGACCCGGTCCACGCGTTGGCGGAGCATCTGACCCCGGCCCTGCGGGCGCCCAGCGTGGAAGAGCTGACGTCCAGATCAATCCGCGACGATCAGGCGACGCTGGGGCGTTCACTCACTCTCTCCCACTGGTGCGATCGTTCGCTGGGCACCCAGATCGTGTCGCTCGTCAACGATGAACTCATCAAATGGTGTGAGGCGTTCCTGGACGAAGGCCATGCCACCTGGACCATGCCGGGACGGGAACAGGGATTCTATGGGTCCTGGAAAGCGCTTGCCGTGCATGAGTGGTCTCCCTGCGGGATTCAAGATAGCCGCCGGAAGATTGCCGGTCTTCCGGAACACCCGGAAGACGCCGTGCTGGAGAGCCTGGAGCGGCTGGGAATCCCGGCGGACATCCGGCGAGATTATTTGTCCTTGCAGCTCACGGCGCTTCCCGGCTGGGCCGGATTCATCAAGTGGCGCGCCGAACAGCCGGATTATCCCTGGCAGCGGGCCCATCCCATCAGTCTGGTGAAGTTCCTCGCCGTCCGGCTGTGGTACATCCGCGAGCTCGTTGAAGCGGTCTGCCGGCAGGAACTTGGCATTCCAGGGACCTACGGCGCCATTTCAGCCTATATGCAAAACAACCCTGAGGCGTATTTCTTGCGGAAAGAGCAGGTGGCCGGACGGTTGCCCGCTCAGCATGCCGAGCAAGTCGAGCAGCGGAGCCAGCGCGGCGGGAACGGGTGGAAGAGCGTCGCGGATCGTCTGCAAGCCGACACGGGCCCCTTACGGGACCGTGCGCTTCGAATCACCGCGGCCCGCCGTCTGTTTGCGCTGGCGCAGGCCCTGGAAATCGTTCCGACCGTCCTGCTGGACGGCGCGCCGGATGCGCTCGCGGCACTGGTGGCTTGGATGGATGCCTTTCCTGAATCGCTCCACGGCCCGGTGTGGCTCAAGGCCTTCGAAGCCGGTTACCACGATCAACTCATCGGCATGTTGATGCGCACCGCGCCGCCGGCCGCCGCCGGCCGGACGGACAGCGCCAAGACGATGCGCCCACAGTCCCAATCGGTCTTCTGCCTCGATGTGCGCTCGGAGACCTTCCGACGGCACCTGGAAGCCACCGGCGCCAATGACACCTACGGGTTCGCCGGATTCTTTGCCGTGTTTATCCGGCACCGCGCCTGGGGCCGCGAGCATGAGACCGAACAATTCCCGGTCATCATGCGGGCGCGCAATGAAGTGCGGGAGATTCCCCGGAGTTATTTTCAACACGTCGTGCGCAAGCATGCGTCGAGGACGAAGCTGATGCATGCGGGACACACGCTGTTGCACGATTTGAAGGAGAACGTGGTCACGCCCTACGTCATGGTGGAGTCGCTCGGCTGGTTCTACAGCCTGCCGATCATCGCCAAGACCGCATGGCCCGCCCTATACCGTCGGCTGACAGCCTGGATCAAACACCGGTTCGTGCCCCCGATCGCCACCAGCTTGACGGTGGATAAACTGCCGCCCGCCGATATCGATGAGATGTTGGTTTCGGAACAGCGCGCCGTCATCTGGAGGGCCTTACGCGAACGCCTCGGTTTCCGCGGGTCCCGGATCGCCCCGGCGTTCGTCGAAGCGTTGCGCCTGCACACGTTGAACGGCAATGAAGACCCGGAACCGGCCCTCACGGGCGCAGCCCAGGATCTCAATCTGTCGAAAGAGGACCTGGCGGCCTTTGTGAGCACGTTACGGCGGGAGTACCGGCTCAATCCCCGGTTTGCCTCGCGGCAAAAGGAACGGATCACCCGCACCGGGTTTACCCTGGACGAGCAGGTGCTCACGGTGGAGACCGCGCTGCGGATGATGGGGTTGACGCGGAACTTCGCCCGCCTCGTCTTGTTGTGCGCCCACGGCAGCACGTCTGAAAACAATCCCTTCGAATCCGCGCTCGACTGCGGCGCCTGCGGCGGCAATGAGGGCAAACCGAACGCCCGCGTGCTCGCGATGATGGCGAACAACGCCAAGGTCCGGGAGCGGCTGGCCAAGAACGGGCTCGACATTCCGTCCGACACGCATTTTCTCGCGGGCCAGATGGACACCACCATCGACTACGTGCAGCTTTTCGACCTCGAAGACGTGCCGGTGACGCATCGTAAAGACGTAGGCCGGCTCGAAGAGGATCTGACCGAAGCGGCCCGTCTCACGAGCCAGGAACGGTGTGCCCGGTTCCCCGAGATGAAAGGCGCCTTGTCGATCTCCCAGGCCGCCGGCGCGGTCCGGGAACGCAGCGCGGACTGGAGTCAGGTGCGACCGGAGTGGGGGTTGTCGGGGAATACGTCCTTTATCATCGGCCGGCGCGACTTGACGAAAGGCCTCAATCTCGCAGGACGAGTCTTTCTCCATTCCTACGATTACCGCGAAGACCCGACCAACCGGCTGCTCGAAGTGCTGATGACGGGGCCCCAAGTGGTGGCTCAATGGATCAATATGGAGCATTATTTTTCCGCGGTGGATAATGAGGTCTATGGGAGCGGCAGCAAGATTTATCATAATGTGGTCGGCCGCTTCGGGATCATGGCCGGCCCGCTCAGCGATCTGCGGCTCGGTTTGGCCTGGCAGACGGTCATGAACGGAGATCTGCCCTACCACGAGCCGATGCGGCTGCTCACGGTCATTGAAGCGCCGCGCCCAGACATCGCCAACCTGATTGGCCGTCATGAACTGCTGCAGCACCTCTATCACAATGAGTGGGTGCATCTGGTCGCGATGGACCCGCAGGACGGAGCCCTCTACCGGTATCGGCCGACCGGAGCCTGGAACCGGGTCAGCGCCGTGTTCGCACAATCCACCAGCTAAGATGACGAGAAAGGAGTAGATCGAATGAGCGGGCTCACTTTGCATCCCATGAAGGAGATCCGGGTGGTCGTGGCGGGCGAACACCGGGCCTTCGTGACAGAGCTGTTCGATAAGGTTCATGCGACCGGCTACACGATCATCGGCAACGTGTCGGGCAAAGGCCACCATGGATTCCGCGAAGCGCATTTCATGTTCAGCGAGCAGGAAAGCCTCGTGATCATCATGACCGTCGTGCCGGAGGATAAGGTGCAGCCGATTTTGGCCGGCCTTCGGCCGCTGTTTGAGAGGCATTCCGGCGTCATGTTCGTGGCGGATGTGGCGGTCAGTCGGCGGGACTATTTTGGGAAGACCGACACCGCCTCCTGACGCGTGGTTCTGGTCCATGCACGGACGTGGAGCGCTCACGATCGCCCTTGTCTTTCACAGACCTGTTTGTCTAAAATGGCGCTTCTTCGGCTCGTAGCAGGAGAGATGAGTGAAGGGTTTACGGTTCGAACGCATCGGCACCGAGCGCTATTACAATGTGGTCTTCCACATTGGCAGCACCTATGTCCCGGTGAGCGATGATACGGTGGAAGAGCTGAAGACCCAGAGCCTGCTGCCCGCCGAGCGGTTTCTCGACCTCCTCGTCGACCGCATCGGCTACTCGTCCTATCTCAAAGATCAGATCCGCACCGAGCTACGGTCCTCCGGCGATCCGGTGACGCAGATCACGGTCCTACAAGGCGCCATCCGCGAACTGTAACTTCAATCGGTTGCTGAAACAGGCGCCCAACTTCGTTCTCGTCTCGAAAAATCCTCACCGTACCCCAGAGGGTACGCCTCCGGTGTTTTCTCGCCTGCGGCCTCGTTGACCACCTGTTTGAGCAACCGCACCGGCCGATGCTCCCATTATTCGCCGCTCGATGGAGCGGAGGACGTTCTCCTACCAGGTTCGATTAGCTCGAGCGGCATAGGAAGAGGGTTGCCGATGGGCGAAGCGCGATAACGATGTGGCGGGCTACGAATCAGGGTGTTCCTTACGAACAAGACCTTGTGGCTAAGATTCGCAGGATGCTCAAACGAGCCGCCAGCAAGGCCGCAGCGAGTGAAGGGCCGAGGCGTACCCTTTGGGGTACGGTGAGGATCTGAACGATGCGAGAACGAAGCTGGCGGGCAGTTTCAGCACCCTGCTAATCCGGGATCTGGCCTTCCTGAAACAGCTGATTCATGAGCGCATTCCGCATTTCCGGATCGCGGTAGTACTTCATGGCCTTGCTGTAGTTGTCCATCGCGCTCTGGCGCTTGCCGCGGATGGCGTAGAGTTCGGCGACCCCGTGGTAGGCCCGCGGATCCTCGGCGTTGGACTTCAAGGCGCGGCTGAACAACTCTTGCGCGTCCTGGAACCGCTGCTTCCTCAGCGCGAGCCAGCCGAGGGCCGAATAGGCCGAGCCGAACTCGGGATTGGCCGCCAGCGCGTCGCGGTATGATTTCTCGGCCAGGTCCAACCGGCCCCTCGTTTCGTACAGCCCGCCGAGGGCAAAGTGCACTTCGCTGTCCTGCGGATTCAACTTCAATGCGGTTTTGTACGCCTGCACCGCCGGTTCCATCTTGCCCTGCTCCGCCAAAGCACAGGCGAGGTTCGCGTGCGCCACGGGGTCCTCCGGGTGCAGCTTGATGATCTCCCGATACTCCTTGATGGCCATTTCCAGCCGGCCTTGCTCCTGGTAGGCCACGCCCAGATTGGTCCGGGCCGGGATAAAATCCGGAGCGAGCCGCACCGATTCCCGGTACTCTTTGATCGCCATTTCCAGATGGTTCGCGCGTTCATGAATCTGTGCGAGAAAGTAATGCGGGTAGGCCGACTGCGGGAGCAGGCGCGCGGCTTCCTTGTAGGATTGCATGGACTGTTCTGATTGCCCGGACTGCGCCAGAAAGAGTCCCAACACCAGCTGCACGGATCCGTTATCCGGCTGGCGCGCGGCAAGCGCATCGACCCAGGCTTTGACGGCGGCGATGTCCTCTTCGGCTTCAAGGCACAGGGCATGCGTCTGCCACGCTTCGGCGAACCGGCCATGGACCAGATAGGCGACATTCTGCGCGAAGTGGGGCCGCGGGTCGCGGTGGTCGGTGTTTTGCTGTGCGATCCAGGCCGAGGCCTCAGCCAAGAGCGTATCCCATGCCCCGGCGGCGATGGCGGCTTCACTCGCTTCTTGATGGCTGTTCATCGGAACGGCATCCTATCGCGTCAAGGTGTCTTCTACGTCCGGCGGGGTGGCCTGGATCCGCGCGCCCAGGAAGGGATAGCGTTGAGTCAGTTGCTGCTTGATTTGCCAGGCGACGGTGCGATAGGACCAGTGGCCCTTCACGCCGGATCGAAGTTTGCTGATGTACTCGGCTTCGGCATAGTCCATTTTGAACAGACAGCGGACTTTGAATCCGAAGGGAATGGCGTACAGGGACGCTTCCTGGTCCTTCTTCTTGAGCAATTCGATATCCTGACGCACGGCATTCATGGCCTGACGGTATTCCTGATCGAGTCCGGCTGCCACGAGCGGCGGCGGCACATCGTAGCCATGCACCGTCGAGAAATTCTGTTGGACCTGCTGGCAGCGCCGGTGCCGGTGCATGTCCCGCCAGGCCCCGATGTCCATCAGGATGTCGAAAGTGAACGCGTAGCCGCTCCGGAATTCCTTGATCAACTCATCATACGGCCCCCGATGCTTCGTGGCCACCTCGATCGTGTCCTGTTTCTGCTGTTCGGACCATCCCTTCACGACCGCGAGGATCTGCCGGTACGGCGCGTGTGACACGCGATACAACAAGGTCGTGACGATTTCATCGAGCGGATGGTGCGGCTCGATCAACGACACGGTCTCGGCGGCTCCCCAGGTGTCCGGCTGATCGAGGCCGGTCCCGCGTAACGCGTCTTTGGCATAGACGGCCAGGTCCCCGTACACCGACTCCTGATAAGCATTCGGCTTGGCATGGCGCGCCAGGGTGGGAGCGAGCGGATCGGCAAGGCCGGCCGCTTGTCCCGACAACTCTCCCCACACATTGACCGGCGCACGCTGGCAGGCCTCCTTCAGGTCCTCCCCAATCGCCCGTAATTCCGGCAACTGCGACGACAGCAGCCGGGTCATTTGCTTTTCCAACGTCCGGATGCTCACCACTTGTCCCACGTTGGTCTTGGCCGCAAGCGGCAAGAGGTACCGGGTGACGTCGAACGCGCGCGCGGCGATCGTGCGCTGGTAATCGGCGGGCTTTACCGACTCCGGGCGCGGGTCCCGCTCGGAGAGGAACGTGGTCAGCGGGCCATGGAGCAGACGGTATATTTCAGACAGGCTGCGGAGAATGCCTTCGTAGACGGCTTCCGTTTCACTGCCCCGTATCTGGCCGGGTACGAACCAGCGGCTGGAGGCAAAGTTCTGGTACCGGCTGGATTTCGCCTGGCCGTCCCAAAGCGGCTCATCTTCCAGGCGAATGGCGGCCAGTTCCGAGATGTCTTCAAAGCAGACGATGACATGGCCGAGATCGGCAATGGAGGCATGGCCGTAGTCGAAATAAAACTGATCCCAGAATTTTTCCGACGAGTGTCCGTGGACCCAGCGGATGCTGTCTTCGATGGAATCGGGCGAGCGGCTGTAGCGTGCCAGCGCATACGCCGACTTTTCCGGCGGCATGGGAGCAATGGCGACGACACGGCGACCGGTGTGATCCTGGCTCATAGCATGCTGGTGGTTACAATCGGACAACTCCGGCTAGAGGCCGTAGGCCGCGCACTATAGCGCTCATCGCCGCCAGGCGCAAGGTCGGCTCCGTTGACTTGACTGGAAATGCGCCGCTATAGTCCCGACGCTTTCTGTCATCACGGGATCGTCCACATGATCAAGGCCATCAAAGGCATCAAAGATGTGCTTCCGGAGGAGACCCCCCGCTGGCGTCTGATTGAAGATACCGCCCGGCGCTGGGCGACCGCCTATGGCTTCGACGAAATCCGTATCCCGATTTTCGAGGTGACCACATTATTTGCCCGGAGCATCGGCGCGTCGACCGACATCGTCGAAAAGGAAATGTACACCTTCCAGGACCGGGATGGGACGTCTCTGACGCTCCGCCCGGAGGGAACCGCGGGAACCGTCCGCGCCTTCATCGAACACAATCGGGCGGCCAATCCTGTACCGCAGAAATATTATTACCTCGGGCCGATGTTCCGTCACGAACGGCCTCAGGCCGGACGCTTGCGCCAATTTCACCAATTCGGCGTGGAATCGTTAGGCACGGCCGACCCGCGTGCGGATGTGGAAGTGATCGCCCTGCTCTGGCGGATGCTCTCGAACCTCGCGCTCCCCGGTCTGACCTTGGAGATTAATAATCTGGGCCACAGTGCGGACCGGGAAGCCTATCGGCCGCGCCTCGTGGCCTACCTCCGGCAGCATGAAGGGCAGTTGTGCGGAAACTGCCGTCGACGGATCGAGACGAATCCTCTGCGGGTTCTGGATTGCAAAGTTCCCGAGTGCCGAACCGCGACGGAGGCCGCCCCACGCCTGGCCGAGAGTCTGTCGGACAGTGCCCGCGGGTATTTTGACGCCGTCCTGGCCGGTCTTCAATCCATCACGATCCCCTATCACCTCAACCATCGTCTGGTGCGCGGCCTCGATTACTACGGGTTGACCACGTTCGAAGTGACGACGACGCATCTGGGTGCTCAGAACGCGGTGGGGGCGGGCGGGCGCTATGATGGCCTCGTGGAAACGCTTGGCGGTTCTCCCACGCCGGCCGTGGGGTTTGCCGTCGGGCTCGAACGGATGGCGATGATGCTGCCTGGCACGACCGTGATCCCGTCGGCCGGGGACCTGACTGTCTATGTTGCAGGTTTTGGCGGGCAAGGATCGAGCGTGGCGCAGGTCGTTCTGGAGGACCTGCGCCGGGCCGGCATCCGGGCCGTCTCGGACTTCCGCTCCGGGACATTGAAATCCCACCTCCGGCAAGCTGACCGGCTGGGATGCCGGTACACGCTGATCGTCGGAGATGATGAGGTTGTGAAAGGCTTTGGAGTCCTGCGTAATATGCACACGAAGGCCCAAGAAGAGCTTCCTCTCAACTCCACTGTCAGCTCTCTCCTTCCGCTCATGTCCAGGGCCTAATCCCTCTCCTTTTGGCGGTTGACTTTCTTCCGAAAACCTCTTAGTCTGACCTGCTGACAACTTAGATAACTCATTGATTAATTAACATGAAAGTCTGTGGATTTAGACGATGAAGCGGAAGGTCGGGCTTCTCCTCTGTCTGCCTCCTTCTCATGCCAGCGCGACGACCGTTTCGGAGCTCGCCCAAACGGCCCTTGGGGCCGGTCATGAGGTCTATCTGTACCTCCTTGATGAGGGGGTGAAGAACGTATCGGACCCCCGATATCTGGCTCTGGCTCACGCGGGCGTCAAGCTCTTTGTCTGTGCGTATGGATGCCAACAGCATCAGGTCTCCACGGAGGCTGTCGATCCCGCGGTGTCGCTCTGCGGCCTCGTCGTCCTGTCGGGAATCATCGATGCGTGCGATCCGTTTTTGTCCTTCACGTAGCGCGGTTTATTCATGGCTAAACAGGTCGCAGTCATTATCAGGGAAGATCCGCGGAAAACGCACCGGCCGGTGGAGGCGTTGCGCATCGCTCTTGGACTGGTCGGCGGCGAGCATCAGACGACCGTCGTGCTCTTAGGTGAGGCGGTCCGGTTGATTTCGGACGACACGGATGATCTGGTGGATGTCGAGATTCTTGAAAAATATCTGCCTTCCATTGAACAACTGGAAATCCCGTTTGTCGTGGAGGCCTCCACCGATCGTTCTCTTGTTCGTCCTGAATTCAAGCCGCACTATGAGACTGCCGACCGCATCCGGAATCTGATCCAATCGATGGATCGAACGCTGGTCTTTTGAGAAAGGAAATCCGGGAGTCTATGTCTTCTGTGGTGTATGTACTTCGGTCCCCGGTTGAGCAGATCCCACTGTCTCTCTATTCGACGGGCGACCCTGAAGCCCTCGTGGTTTATCTCAACCCCGTGGGTTCGACCTCTGCCGGGGAAATAGCTGAAGTCTTGCACCCCGGGCAGGTGGGTTCTCTGGTAGCGGGGCAGTCTTTGACCGGGAGCCAATTGCTGGAATTGCTGCTCCATGCACCGAAAGTCATTACCCTCTGACTTCTGAATTTCTTGTTCTAAAGAGAAAATCCGTCGTCGTAGTCGGAGTAAGAGTAGGGGAAGGAATAGTGGGGATAGAGTTCATGTCTTTGTTTGTAGGCTCGAAAATGAATCCGTACCCTGAGGAGGAAGCTGGGGATTGGTTCTGGAGAACCAGGGTACGAGAGGGGGGTGAACGGTGGAAGAGGCGGCCGCAACGGGGGAAAGCGACTCGACAAGGCCCTGGGTCGCGTGCTATTCACCTCGTCGCTTTCCATCGCCAGGCGTTCATCGAGATCTGGAAACTCATGTTATCCACAGGTGTGAATAAGCCTGTGTATAGGAGTATTAGCGGTTCATGAGCGTCGATACGGTTTGGCAAGAGGCGCTGCAGTACATCCAGGCCAAGGTACCGAAGCAGGTGTATGACACCTGGTTTATCCCTGTGCATTTGGATCGGATCGACAATTCCACGGCCCATATCGGCGTCCCGAACAAATTTTTCGGCGATTGGCTGCAGACGCATTACGGGCCCCTGTTGGCCGAGGCGGTGGCGACGGCTCGGGGGGGCGGCGACATGGCCGTGAACTTCGTGGTCTTCCAAAAGCCGCTCGCGCGCCCTGTGGAACCGCCCGCGATCGGAAGCGCGGCACGAACGGGAAACCTGCCAAAAGCCAGGCGCGGTATTCAGCTCAACCCGAAGTACACGTTCAGGAACTTCGTAGTCGGTGCCGGTAACCAATTCGCTCACGCGGCCTGTATGGCGGTCGCTGAACAGCCGGGCAAAGCCTACAATCCGCTCTTCATTTACGGCGGTGTCGGCCTCGGGAAAACGCATTTGTTGAACGCCATCGGCAACCATGTGGCCGAACAAACCGATCTCCGTATTGCCTACCTGACCACCGAGCAGTTTACGAACGAGGTGATCAATTCCATCCGGTATGACAAAATGATGGATCTTCGGAAGCGGTACCGGCACATCGATATGCTGATGATCGATGACATTCAGTTCCTGGCCGGAAAGGAACGCACACAGGAAGAATTTTTTCATACCTTCAATGCGTTATACGAGGGTCATAAGCAGATCGTCCTGTCGAGCGACCGGTTTCCCAAAGACATGCCGGACATCGAAGAACGTCTCCGGTCACGGTTCGAGTGGGGGCTGATCGCCGATTTGCAGCCGCCCGATGTCGAAACCCGCATCGCGATCCTGAGAAAAAAATCCGAAGACGAAGGCGTCAAGCTTCCGGAGGATGTGATTCAGTTCCTTTCGGTCACGATGAAGAGCAACATCCGCGAACTGGAAGGCAGCTTGGTGCGCTTGGGAGCCTACGCCTCGTTGACCGGTCAGGTGATCACGCTCGAGATGGCGAAAAACGTGCTTCGCGATCTCATCGGGGACAAGAAGAAGGTCGTGGTCATGGAAGACATTCAAGAAGCGGTCTGCACCCAGTTCCACGTCAAGATGACCGAACTGAAATCCCGCCGCCGGAGCAAGACGCTGGTGCATCCGCGCCAGATCGCGATGTATCTCTGCCGTGAACTGACCGATTCCTCTTATCCGGAGATCGGGCGCCATTTCGGGGGCAAGGATCATACAACCATCATTCATGCCTGCCGGCAGGTGGCGAAAGCCAAGGAGCACGACCAGACGTTACAGGCGACGCTGGAAAGCTTGAAAGATCAGATTTTGCGCAGTTAAGGGGCCTCCCAAGGGAGAACGCGTTATGAAGGTACGGATTGGACGAGACGAGCTGTTGACGGGACTCCAGCGGGTGCAGGGAGTCGTCGAAAAACGCAATACCATGCCGATTTTATCGAACATCCTGTTTGAGGCGAAACAGGAGGGCGCTGAAATCGTGGCGACCGATCTCGAGATCGGCATGCGCGGGCTCTACAAGGCGACAGTGATGAGTCCCGGGGGCGTCACGATTTCGGCCCGCAAGCTGTACGAGATTATCAAGGAGCTTCCATCGGGCGACATCGAGTTGGCCGCGGGCGAGAATAACTGGACCACGATCCAGGCCGGCAAGAGCCAATTCAAAGTCGTCGGCCTGCCCAGCGCGGATTATCCGGCCTTGCCGGCGATTGACCGGGAAGGATTGACGCCGCTCGCCGGCGACGGCCTCCTGGAGTTGATCCGCAAGACGCTGTTTGCCGCCGGCGACAATGACGCCCGCTATATTCTCAATGGGCTGTTGGTCACGCTCGTCATGACGGATAAAAAGACCTCGCTCCGTCTGGTGGGCACGGACGGCCATCGTCTGGCGGTGGCCGAACAGGAAGTCAGCAAGACCGGAAGCAAGACCGGTCCGCAGGAGATCAAAGCGATCATTCCGAAAAAGGCGGCTCAGGAAATGCGGCGGCTCCTGGAAGAAGGCGGCGAAGGCGAGCCTCTGATCGGCTTCACGAAGAACCTGATGATTTTCAGGAAGAGCGGTCTGCTGCTGACCTCCCGGTTGATGGAAGGCAATTATCCCAACTATCAGCAGGTCATTCCGAAAGAAGGGGGCAAGAAAATCACCGTCAACCGGAGCGAATTGGAAAGCGCCTTGCGCCGCGTGTCCGTGCTGTCCAAGGACAAGGCCAATGCCGTCAAGGTCTCGTTCACCGCCGGTCGGATGACGCTGTTTTCCAGCAACCCGGATTTCGGCGAAGCGACGGAAGAAATAGCCGCGCGCTACGAGGGCGAGGCGCTCAACACCGGGTTCAACGCGCGCTACTTGCTCGATGTGTTCAGCGTGATGGATGGCGACAACCTCTCCCTCCAAATGGAGACCGCCTTGAGCCCCTGCTTGATTCAAGAAGCGGAAAGCCCGGGATTCAAATGTGTCGTGATGCCGATCAAGATTTAAGCGGATGGTGACCATGATCGCCAGTGCGGTGCAGCGCGTGAACCGGTTGTCACTGAAGCCGGCCGGATCGAACGGTGCATACCGGTTCACGACGCTTGTGCTGTCGCGACCTGATGATGCTCAGCATTCCGAGGCCAACCCGACTGGAGACTAGGAGACGGATGTCCACCGACGAACCCACTTCTCAGCCGAAATCAGAGAGCTACAGCGCCGATCAGATCAAAGTGCTGGAAGGGCTGGATGCCGTTCGCAAACGCCCCGCCATGTATATCGGCAGCACGGGCGTCGACGGATTGCACCATCTCGTGTACGAAGTCGTCGACAACAGTGTCGATGAGCACATGGCCGGCTTCGGCGAAACCATCGAAGTCACCATCCATATCGACGGCAGCGTGACGGTCATCGATAACGGCCGCGGCATTCCCACCGGCATCCATTCCATCCAGAAGAAGTCCGCCGCCGAAGTGGCGCTTACGGTCCTGCATGCGGGCGGGAAGTTCGAACAGGGCGCGTACACCGTGTCCGGCGGCCTGCATGGCGTGGGCATTTCCGTCGTCAACGCGCTCTCCGAATGGCTTGAATTAGAGATCTGGCAGGACGGCCAGGTGTTTGAACAGCGCTACGAGCGCGGCAAGCCGGATGCCCCCTTGAAAGTGACGGGCAAGACCAAGCGGCGCGGGACCAAGGTCCGTTTCAAGGCGGATAGCCAGATTTTCGAAACGTTGGACTTCAGCTTTGACGTCCTTGCGCAGCGGCTCCGCGAACTCGCCTTCTTGAATAAAGGGTTGGAGATTACGCTCAAGGATGAACGGAAAGAGCCGGTCAAGGAACAGATTTTTCTCTACAAGGGCGGGATCGTGTCCTTCGTGGAACATCTGAACGAAGCCAAGACTCCCTTGCACAAGCCCATCTATGTGAAGGTCGAGCGGCCCGAAATGATCCTCGAAGTGGCGCTGCAGTACAACGACAGCTATGCAGAGAACCTGTTCTCCTTCGCGAATAATATCAACACCAAAGAAGGCGGCACGCACTTGGTGGGGTTCAAGGCCGCGCTCACCCGGACGATTAACAGCTATGCCAATGCCAATGATCTGCTCAAAAAAGAAACAGAATCGCTGACCGGCGACGATGTGCGGGAAGGCCTCACCGCCGTCGTGAGCGTGAAGGTCCGCAATCCCCAGTTTGAAGGCCAGACCAAGGCCAAGCTCGGCAACAGCGAAGTGAAGGGCGTGGTGGAGGCGGCGGTCAATGAAGCCTTGGGCAACTACTTTGAAGAGAACCCGACGGTAGCGCGCAAAGTGATCGGCAAAGCGGTGGATGCCGCCCGTGCGCGGGAGGCGGCGCGCAAGGCCAAAGACCTGATCCGCCGCAAGAGCGCCCTCGACGGCGGCTCATTGCCCGGCAAGCTGGCCGACTGCTCGGAGAAAGATCCGGCCCTCAGCGAGTTGTACATCGTCGAGGGTGATTCAGCCGGCGGGTCGGCCAAGCAAGGCCGGGACCGGAAGTTCCAGGCCATTCTGCCGCTCAAGGGAAAGATCCTCAACGTTGAAAAAGCGCGCTTCGACAAAATGCTCACGAGCGACGAAATCAGGACGCTGATCATGGCGCTTGGGACCGGGATCGGACGCAAGCGGGAGGAGAGCGACAAGGCGGAGAAAGACACGTTCGACATTGCGAAAGCCCGTTACCATAAGATCATCCTCATGACGGACGCCGATGTGGACGGGAGCCACATCCGGACCCTGCTCCTCACCTTCTTTTTCCGTCAGATGCCCGAGTTGATCGAACGGGGCTACATCTACATCGCCCAGCCGCCGCTCTTCAAAGTGAAGAAGGGCAAAGCCGAGCGTTACCTGAAGGACGAAGGCCTGTTGAACGAGCATCTGGCCGATCTGGCGGTGGAAGACGTCGAGCTGTATCTGGAAGGCACGCAGGGGTATGCCACGGGCCGCCGCTTGATTCCGATCCTGAAGAAGATGATCGCGTTCGAGACCCTGCTGGCCCGGCTCAACAAGAAGGCGCCCGAGGCGGCCTTGCTGCGGGCCTTTGTCGATGAACCCGGGCTCGATCGTGAACGGCTCAAGAACCTAACGGCGCTGACCGAGGTGGTGGCGAATGTGAAGCGCACGCTCCTCGGAGTGTATCCCAAACTGACGCCGACGCTGGAGATCCTGGAGGACGAAGAGCATCAATCGAACAAGGTCGTCTGTCGGCTGCATGCCAACGGCATCACCCATGGGTTGGAGGTGACGCATGAGCTGGTCGGCTCGGCCGATTTCCGGGAGCTGCAGAAGCTGACGCCTTCCGCGATCGGGTTGGGCCGGGCTCCGTACAAGCTCAAGGCCAAGGGCGAGGAGAAGCACTATCATTCCACCGATGACCTGGTGAAGATCATCCTGGACATGGGCAAGCAGGGCCTGAGCATCCAGCGGTACAAGGGATTGGGCGAAATGAATCCGGCGCAGCTGTGGGAGACCACCATGAATCCCGAGGCGCGCACCTTGCTGCGAGTGACGCTTGAAGACCTGACCGGCGTCGACGAGATCTTTACCATCCTCATGGGCGACGAAGTGGAGCCCCGGCGGAATTTCATTCAGACGCACGCCCTGGAAGTGAAGAATTTAGACGTATAGATGTCCGCGATCAATTCATGCCATGTGGCTTTGGTAGGATGCTCAGAATGGTCATCCGGCAAGGCCGCAGGCGATGTCCAAGCCGAGTCGTAGCTGTGTGCTACGTCGCAGGCTTTGGACGAGACGAGAACGAAGCCGGGGACCATTCTCAGCATCCGTGGAGTATTAAATGCCGCCTGATGAACGCTTAGGTCATATCGCCATCGAAGACGAGATGAAGTCGTCGTACCTGGATTACGCCATGAGCGTGATCGTGGGGCGTGCCCTTCCGGATGTCCGTGACGGGTTGAAGCCCGTGCATCGCCGCATCCTCTACGGCATGAACGAAATGGGCCTGGCGTCCAACCGGTCCTACCGTAAATCGGCCAAGATCGTGGGCGAGATCATGGGGAATTATCATCCCCATGGGGATTCGGCGATCTACGACACCCTCGTCCGGATGGCGCAGGACTTCAACATGCGCTATCCCCTGGTCGACGGCCAGGGCAACTACGGCTCGATGGACGGCGATTCAGCCGCGGCCATGCGGTACACCGAAGCCCGCATGACGAAGCTCGCCGAAGAGCTGCTCGCCGACATTGACAAGGAAACGGTCGACTTCGGTCCGAACTATGACGAATCGCGGCAGGAGCCGCTGGTGCTGCCGACCAGAGTTCCCAATCTGCTCATCAACGGCGCCGGGGGCATTGCAGTCGGCTATGCCACCAATATTCCCACGCACAACATCGGCGAAGTCATCGACGGGTTGCTGCTCCTGCTCGAGAATCAGGATATTACGATTGCGCAATTGATGAAAAAAATTCCCGGCCCCGATTTCCCCACGGCCGGATTCATCTATGGGATGAGCGGCATCAAGGACGCGTACGAAACCGGGCGGGGTCTGCTGAAGGTACGCGCCAAGGTGGTCGTGGAAACGGATGAGCGGACGGAGCGCGAGCGTCTGATCGTCACCGAAATGCCGTATCAGGTCAATAAAGCGAAGCTCATCGAGAAGATTGCCGACCTCATCCAGGAAGACCGGCTGAAAGGCATTTCCGATTTGCGCGACGAATCATCGGATCGCGAGGGCGTGCGGGTCGTGATCGAGTTGAAGCGTAATGAGATCCCGCTGATCGTCCTGAACAACCTCTATAAGCACACGCAGCTGGAGACGACTTTCGGCGTCATCATGCTGGCGCTGGTCAACAACCGCCCGGAAGTGCTCAACCTGAAGCAGATCCTGCATCATTTCCTGGAACACCGGCGGGAAGTGGTCGTGCGGCGGACCGCGTACGAATTGCGAAAAGCGGAAGAGCGCGCCCACATTCTGGAAGGATTGAAAATCGCCCTCGACAACCTCGACGCGGTGATCGCGCTGATCCGGCGGTCGCAGTCCCCGGATGTCGCCCGCGCCGGCCTCATGCAGCAATTCGGGCTCAGCGAGATTCAGGCCACGGCCATTCTCGAGATGCGCCTCCAGCGGCTCACGCAACTCGAGCGGACCAAGCTGATCGAGGAATACGGGGAGGTGCTCAGGCAGATCGAATATCTGAAGTCCGTCCTGGCCAGCGAAGCCTTGGTGCGGACGATCATCAAAGATGAGCTCACGGAAATCCGGGAAGCCTACAAGGACGAGCGGCGCACGAAGATCGTCAAGGAAGAAGCGGAGATCAGTCTCGAAGATTTGATTGCGGAAGAAGAAGTCATCGTCACGATCACGCACACCGGCTACATCAAGCGGAATGCCGTCTCCCTCTACCGCGCCCAGCGGCGCGGCGGCAAGGGGCGAATCGGCATGGGGATCAAAGAAGAGGACTTCGTCGAAACGTTATTTACCGCCTCGACGCATGACACGCTGTTGTTCTTCTCCGATGCGGGGAAAGTGTTTTGGCTCAAGGTCCATGAACTTCCCGAAGCCGGTCGCGCGGCGAAAGGCAAGGCGCTGGTCAACTTGCTTGCGTTGTCGGGCAATGAAAAGATCACGGCCACCCTGCCGGTAAAAGAGTACCGCGATGATCGGTACATCATCATGGCGACGAAAAAGGGCATCATCAAAAAAACGGAACTCTCCGCCTACAGCAATCCCCGCCAGGGCGGGATCATTGCGCTGGGCCTGGAAGATGGAGACAAGCTCATCAGCGTGCACCTCACGGACGGACAGCGTGAAATTCTGCTGGGAACCAAACAAGGCCTCACGATCCGCTTCAAGGAAGAGGAAGTGCGGCCGATGGGACGGACCGCGTACGGCGTCAAGGGCATTGCGCTCGAGGAAGGCAATGAAGTGATCGGCATGGAAACCATCACGCCCGACAGCACCACCGCGATTCTCACCGTGACGGAAGGCGGCTACGGGAAGCGCACTCCGGTCGGTGAATATCGCATTCAGGGCCGGGGCGGCCGGGGAATCATCAGCATCAAGACCAGCGAACGGAACGGCTTGGCGGTCGGCTTTCTGCAGGTGCGTGACGGGGATGAAATTATGCTGATGGCGGCGCAGGGCAAAGTGCTCCGCTGTAAAGTCGACGACATCCGGGAAGTGAGCCGCAACACGCAAGGCGTGCGGTTGCTGGATCTCGAAGGAGATGAGGACCGGGTCATCGGGGTGGCCCGACTCGCGGAAGTGGTCGAACGAGAGGATGCGGTGCCGAACGACAGCACCGGCGCCTAGGCCGCAAGGCGACTTCACCGCTCATTGTCCCAACCGTTCTTCCATGGATGACTTGAAGCGCAAGCCCGCGGCTGCTCCTCCTTCCAAACCGCCGCTCGATACCGTCGTCAAGCTTGCGCTGATGGTCTTCTTCGGTTCGTTCGGCTTGATCTGGGGCGGCATGTACCTCAGCCGGCCCGACCGGTCCATTCCTCCCTTTAGCGTGGGCTCGCAAGTCGACCACTTTGTGGCGACCCATGTGCCCGGCGGGACGACGGATCAGCAGCTCGAGACGTTGCTCAGGCGCTTTCAGAAGGTCGGGCACCGGACGCAGGATTTTGCGTCCATGAAAATCCAACCCACGACGCCCAACGATCCCACCGGACGATATAGCCGCATCGTGGTGTATGTGTTTGACGACTACGGATGGACGGAGCCGAATGTCTTGGCCCAATATGTCGCGGGGGATCCGGCCGTGGCCAAGGATTTTGAACAGGCCATGCGGGGATACTATCGGCTGCAGGATGGGAATGAAGAAGGAGGGGTCGGGCCCCTGCCGAGAAATGCCGAGCCCTCGGATCGCGTCCGACTGCTCTTCAAGGGACGCATCACGGATCCCCTTCCGGTGGAACAGGAGCCGGAGAGGGATACCTCGATATCACCTCTGTGAACCGCTCCCTGAGAGCCTGATCCTGTATGGCGGCGGTATGCGACAACGCTTCCGTGAGCTGAGCCTCCGGAATGAGGGCGGTTGAGGCACCGGCCCCGGTGGGTGAAAACGCCGGGATCTCCCCCACGCGGAACACGATGTCGGTGATCAGGTCGGGACCCGTTTCCTCATGCAGTTTTGCCAGCAAGGCCGGCTTCAGGAAGGTAAGTTGCTGGAGCCACACGGAGTTGCGCACGACCAGGTAGAGTTTTTTGAAGCGGATCTGATCCGGCCAGGTATGCGAGCCCGTCGGCTCGCCGAGGAGGTCGCGCCACTGGTGCTGGAGCCGCAGTTCGACGAGTCGCGATTCCAGGCCAAGGCGCTTGGCCAGGCCGGAGAGGATCGCGCCAAACGAATCGAGCCGATGCGGGCCATTCATAGGCCGCATCTTAATGGCAGGGTATGGACGGGTCAAGGCGGCCCGTCGGGAGCGGCAGAGTGAAGGACCAAAGCGAGAAGGCCGTGGTGACGAACCGCAAAGCGTACCACGAGTATTTCATCGAGGAAAAGTATGAAGCGGGCATCGTCTTAAAGGGTACGGAGGTGAAATCCTTACGGGACGGGCGGGCCAACCTTCAAGACAGTTACGCGTCCGTACGCGATGGGGAAGTGTTCTTGTACCATTGTCATATCAGCCCCTACAGCCACGGCAATATCATGAATCATGATCCGATCCGGGTGCGCAAACTGCTCCTGCATAAGAAAGAAATCGATAAACTGCTCGGCAAGACGCAACAGAAGGGTCTCACGCTCATTCCCTTGCGGATTTATTTTTCAGATCGCGGACAGGCCAAGGTGGAACTGGGCCTGGCGAAGGGCAAGAAGCTGTATGACCGGCGTGAGTCCATCAAGACCCGCGAAGCCGGCCGTGAAGTGGAACGGGCCATCAAAGACCGACGCTGACACCCGCTGTCTGGCCAGACCCGCTCTCCTCTCCGTTACCGCGACCCCGAGAATCTCCCATGCGTCATCACTTGACTTAGTTCTAGCCAGAACTATCTTGATACCTCAACGGGGTTCCTGGCCTGCGGCAGTGGTGACCGTGCGGCCGTCAGGCCGGCGAGAGGATGAGCGACTCCGGAATTCATCGTGATGACGCCAGTGGAGTGCTGGCAGAACAGAGAGGTCATCGTGAACAATCTCAAGAAGGTGACAGGCCTGTATCAGCCTGGATCGGCCCATATGGTGGGAGACGGGTTCCCGGTGCGCAATCTGTTCCCCAGCAACGATCTGGATCGCGAGCTCAGCCCCTTTCTGATGCTCGATTATGCCGGGCCGCATGTCTTCCCGCCTACGGAACAGCCTCGCGGCGTCGGGGAGCACCCGCATCGCGGCTTTGAAACGGTGACCATTGTCTACGAAGGCATGGTGGCGCACCGCGACTCGGCGGGGAATGCAGGCGTCATCGGCCCGGGCGATGTCCAGTGGATGACGGCCGCAGCGGGCGTGGTGCATGAGGAAATGCATGAGCAGGAGTTTGCCCGGAAGGGCGGCACGCTGCAGGCCATCCAGCTGTGGGTAAATCTTCCCCAGGCGCTCAAGATGTCCGCCCCCCGCTATCAAACGCTGCTGGATAAGGATATTCCCGGCATCGAGCTCGAGCACGGCGCCGGCCGCTTGCGCGTCATTGCCGGAGCCTTTCGCGGTGCGGCAGGACCGGCCAGGACGGTGACGCCGCTCCACCTCTATGACGTGACCCTTTCGGCCGGCCATCGGGTGCCGTTCACCCTGCCGGACGGGCACAATGCCGCGGTCTTGGTGCTGCAAGGGCGCGTCTCCGTCAATGGCGCGCGGGCGGCTGAAGAATCTGAACTGGTGGTGTTGCACAAATCAGGATCGGAGATTGACCTGGACGTGCAGGGCTCGAGCCGTATTCTGATGATGAGCGGAGAGCCGATCGAGGAACCCATTGCCCGCTACGGGCCCTTCGTCATGAACACGCGCGAAGAATTGGTGCAAGCCGTGCAGGATTATCAGGCCGGCAGAATGGGGCATTTATCATGAGTGGCCAGGAGCTGACGATCGAGATCTACTCCGATGTGGTCTGTCCCTGGTGCTACATCGGCAAACGACGGCTGGAGCGCGCGTTGACTCACATGAGTGAGGTGCGGGCGCGCGTCCTCTGGCGTCCCTTTCAGCTGAATCCCACTATGCCGCAGGCCGGCATGGATCGCACGACGTATCTCGAAGGGAAGTTCGGGAGTTTGGATGCATTCCGGCCTATGGAGGAGCAGATGCTCGCGGCCGGGGCGGCCGAGGATATTCCCTTCGCCTTGGAAAAGGTTGTAAGAACGCCGAATACCTTCCTGGCCCATCGGCTTATCTGGTACGCCGAGCCACAGGGCCGACAAGATGCTCTGGTGGAATCCTTGTTCCGTGGATATTTTGTCGAGGGCGAGGATATCGGCGCTGTTCCCGTTCTTGTTAAGCTGGCCCAGCGCGCGGGAGTCGATGTCCAGGCGGCAGAGCGCTTTCTCGCCGGTGACGAAGGAGCGGCGGAGGTCAGAGCGGAGGAAACGGCCGGGCACAGGCTCGGTATTCGAGGCGTGCCCTATTTTGTCCTCAATCGGGCGTATGGGATGTCCGGGGCCCAGCCGGTGGAGGTCTTCCTTTCCGCCATCGAAAACGTGCGTCGCCAGGCTTTCACGACGGGAGAGAAGCCGGGAGGGAGATAACCATGGCCGTGCAGGTCTACGGATGTAACCATGTGGTGATCGAGGTCACCGATGCCAAGAAGGCGGTCAAGTTCTATTCCGACGTGTTCGGTCTCACCATGCTGCGCGGCGGCGAAGGTGCCGCCTGGTGTAAGCTCGGCGAGCATCAATTCATGGCGATCTTTGAAGTGGAACGGCTCCAGCCGGATCGTGTGAAGCATTTCGGACTGATGGTGCGGGATGCCGACCAGATTCGGGAAGTCCGCCAGAAGCTGACGAAGAAATACAAACTCACGCTGCATCCTGATTTTCGCTGCGACTTCCGCGATCCCTGGGGCAATCGCATCCAGGTCGGGGATCTTTCCGACGAGTCATTGGTCTGGCTCCTGCCCTATCAGGAAGTCCAACAGGCAGGGATCCGGTTTGTGAACGGCAAGAAGGAACGGACCGCCCGGGCGAATGAGCGAGCGTCCCGGAGCAAAGGATGAAGTCATGCACCTGGATAATCACATCGTATTGATCGCCGGAGGCCATGGTGCCCTGGGTCAGACCGTGGTGCCGGCATTTATCGAAGGCGGAAGTCGCGTGATCATTGTGGATCGTCATGTGCCTTCAGAGGTTCGTGGAGGATCCGCTATCCAGGCCGACGTGACGGACGAAGCGGACATCCAGCGGGTCATGCGGGAGGTGCGGCAACAAGCCGGTCCTGTCGATGTGCTGATCAATCTGGTGGGCGGTTTTGCCACGGGACGCGTGGCGGAAACTGAAACCGCCCTATGGCAGCGTCTGCTCACACTGAATCTGACGTCGGCGTTTCTGCTGTCGAAAGCCGTTCTTCCCCACATGATGGAGCAAGGGAGAGGCCGGATCATCCATGTCGCGGCCCGTGCGGCGGTCGACCCGTTTCCAGGCGCCGCCGCCTATATCGTCGCCAAATCAGGCCTGGTGGCCCTGATCAGAACGCTCGCGCTGGAAACAGCCGGGACAGGGATCACCGTCAACGGTATCCTGCCGACGACGATTGATACGCCCGCCAATCGAAAAGCGATGCCCGATGCCGACACGTCAAAATGGGTGAATCCTGAATCCATCGCGCGGCTCCTGCTCTTGATGGCTTCGCCGGAAGCCGGACAACTCAACGGGGCCTTGGTTCCCATCGGATAACCGGAGGTGGCAGATCATGAAAGCACATTATCTCGGCCACGTCGTGTTCTACGTGAAGGATTTAGACCAGTCGCTCGCCTTTTATCGTGACTTGCTCGGCTTTACCGAAGTCGGCCGTATCTTCAACGGGGCGGCGGCTGCGCTGACGTCGGGACGCACCCATCATGAGCTGCTCCTCATCCAGGTCGGTGAGGCCCCGGGACCGCCGCAGGGGCGTCGACGAGGGCTCTATCACATCGGCATCAAGGTCGGCGATAGTCTTGAGGAGCTGCGTGCGGCGAAGAAAGAATTGGAACAGGCCGGCGTCACGATCGACGGCATGAGTGATCATACCGTGAGCCTCAGCCTGTACCTGCGCGACCCGGATGGCAATGAAGTCGAGCTGTATACGGATGTGGACGAAGCGCTGTGGAAAAACGATCCCTCGGCGGTCGTCTCGCCGGTCAAGCCGCTCCGCTTATAGCGGCGGTTGCAATCGCGGCTAGGAGGGCAGACTTCGTTCTGCGTCCTCCACGAGAGGCCGGACGCGGCCTTTCGTCCGCGGCCGATGGAACCGTTCGGCATCCCCTCGCGGAAACACGTGACGAAATCCCTCATCACGCGGCGATCCCTCTCACCATCTTCTGATCCGAAGAAATGAGGCCGGTGAGCCTCCGGAGGAGCGGGGTGGACTGCCGATCCCGATGGACGCGGTGCCCACCATTTCATGCCTCAGCCCGTCACCGATCCGGGTACTGGCATAGGGCGAAGGCCGTTATCAGGAGCGGTGGGATGGGTTCCCGTTTGACGATGGACCGCCGGTCTTTCGCTGTCGATGTGGAGTCCGGACCTGTCCGGGAAGGTGGCGGTGAATGGAGAATCTAGGGCATACTAACCCTCATGGATGAAGCACTTCGGATTCTCGAGTCCGATACGAGCAAGTACTGCGCGTTGTTGAAAGTCGCCGAAGCCATTGCGGCTCATCGTGATCTGATCTCGCTCTTTCGAGATCTCGCGCAGCGCCTGCCGGTGGTCGCCCCGTTCGACTTCATCGGCTTGGTGTTGCACGATCCGGAGAAGAACGTCATGCGGGTGCATGTCCTCGAGATGGCGGCCGCCCGGCATCAGACGACCCGGCTGGATGGCCTCGAACTGCCGATTGAGGAATCCTCCACCGGTTGGGTCTGGACGCATCAGCAGGCCTTGATCATTCCCTCACTGGCGGACGAAAGGCGGTTTGCGAAGGGGATGACGGCGCTCCGGGGCATTGGTGTTCAATCGGTGTGTCTGCTCCCGTTGACGACCGCCATGCGGCGTTTGGGCGCGATCGGGTTCGGCAGCCTCAAACAAGCGGCCTTCAGTGAGGCCGACGCGGACTTCCTGAAGCAGGTGGCCTCGCAGATTGCCGTGGCGGTTGAGAACGCGCTCAATTACGAAGCGGCACGGAAGGCGCAGCAGGAACTGGCCAGAGAGCGGGATCGGCTGAGGCTCCTGTTGGACATGAACAACGCGGTCGCCACTCACCTGGAATTACGGGACTTGTTTCAATCCATGACGGTCAGCATTCGCCGCGTGCTCACGGCCGATGTGATCAGTCTGACGCTCATGGACCCTCAGGTCAATCAGCTGCGGCTGTATGCCTTGGATTTTCCCGGAGGCAACGGCTTCCTCGAAGAAGGAACCACGTGCCTTCTCTGCGGCTGTCCGGCCACCGCCGCGATCACGCAGCGGGAAGCGGTGGTACTCAACCGGAAGGACCTGGAACAGTCGGAGAGCACGGTGTCCAAACGTCTCGTGGCCGAGGGGGTGCGGTCGGCCTGTTGCGTGCCCCTACTGCTGCGAGATCGCCCGTTGGGAGCGCTGAATGTCGGGAGTCTGCGTGAGGAGGCCTTCACAGCGGACGACGCCGATATGTTAGGCCAAGTGGCCAAGCAACTTGCGCTGGCCGTTGCCAATTCATTGGCCTATCAGGAAATCGCCTCGCTCAAGGATAAGCTGGCGAAAGAAAAATTGTATCTGGAGGAAGAAATCCAGACGGAATACAACTTCGAGGAAATTATCGGCGACAGCCGGGCGCTCAAACAGGTGCTCAAGCAGGTCCAGACGGTAGCGACGACCGACTCTACGGTCCTGATTCTTGGCGAAACGGGCAGCGGCAAGGAACTGGTCGCACGCGCCCTTCACAACCGCAGCGACCGGCGTGAGCGGACCTTCGTGAAGCTGAACTGCGCGGCCATTCCCACCGGCTTGCTGGAAAGCGAGTTGTTCGGACACGAGAGAGGCGCGTTCACCGGCGCCATCGCCACCAAGCTGGGACGATTCGAGCTGGCGGACCGTGGCACGTTGTTTCTTGATGAGGTGGGCGAAATCCCCTTGGAACTTCAGGTCAAGCTGCTCCGCGTGCTCCAGGAGCAGGAGTTTGAACGGCTGGGCAGCACACGGACGATCCGGGTGAACGTCCGCGTCGTCGCGGCGACGAACCGGGATCTGGCTCAAATGGTGGAGGACCAGAAGTTCCGCAGCGATCTGTTTTACCGCCTGAAGGTATTCCCGGTGACTGTTCCACCGTTGCGGGAGCGCGCGGAGGACATACCCTTGCTCGTCCGGCATTTTGCCCAAAAGTTTGCGCTGCGCATGAAAAAGCGCATCGACACGATTCCCGCCGAGGCGATGAAGGCTTTGCAAGGGTATCCCTGGCCGGGGAACATCAGGGAGCTGGAGAACTTCGTCGAACGAGCGGTCATTCTGACCTCCGGCAGCGATCTCTTCGTGCCGCTGGCTGAATTGAAGCGCCCGGCCCATGCCGGCAACGGATCCATCACCACGCTTGAAGATGCGGAGCGGGAGCATATTTTGAAGGTGCTGCACGAGTCCCGCTGGGTGATCGGCGGCAGCTCCGGAGCTGCCAGCAAACTCGGGATGAAACGCACGACATTGCAATCCAAAATGCAGAAGTTAAAGATCTCCCGTCCAAACTAAGCCCGCTTCACACGTCATCGCCGATCCTTCCCTTTCTCCTCACGCAGGATCGATCGACTCAGTCAATCGGCTCATGGGTAATCGCCCGCATTTCGGCAGATGCCGATCTATCGGCACATGGGCTTCGGCGCGGGGAAGAGAAACTATGGTCCCCAAAAGGAATCCCCAGAAAATGTGCCATGACAACATTCACTTAGACAACACATGCTCAATTGGATTCAGGGGGAATGGATCCTGCTATTTGTGTGTGCCATGACAACAAATGAAATGACAAGAAAGCCGGTGAAGTGATCAAGGGTGCTACAACGCATCCCGGTTTCGATCTTGAACCACCCCATGCTGACGTATCGATGAGGAAAGGACATCATGAGAACAGGAGCCGCATTATTGGAGAGGATCAACCGCTCTTGGCCGTCTCAGGCGACCGTTTGTCGGCACCATCCTCCAGCCGTCCTTCAAGGAAAAAGGCCCACTGTGGTCGACGACAGCGGCTCGCTATCGATCACGGTCTGGGCCTGCACCGACTGCGGCGAGCTAATTGAAGAGGTTCGAATCCTCCGCCGGACGGCAGAGTTGAGCGGCGGCCCATCGGGTATGCGGGCGGCCGCCGCAATTGTTGATGTGCCCGAGTTCCCGGGCGCTTCAACGCGACATCGGTTCAAAGGACACTGATCAGCAGGACGGTGAACAGCATGGATGAGGCGCTTTCTTTCTTAATGCAGCATGGGGCGTTGGTGCTCTTCGCCGTCGTATTCATCGAGCAAATCGGACTGCCGCTGCCGGCGATGCCGCTCATGATCGCGGCGGGGGCCCTGGCCGGTACGGGACACATGAGCCTGTGGACGGCGCTCGGCAGTACGGTGTTGGCCGCGCTCGCGGCCGATGGGATATGGTACGAGCTGGGACGCCGGCGAGGACGCACGGTCCTTGGATGGCTGTGCCGCATTGCGCTCGAACCAGACTCGTGCGTACGCCGCACGGAAGCATTCTTTGTACAGCAAGGGCCGCGCGCGCTGGTGCTCGCAAAGTTCATCCCGGGACTCAGCACGATCGCGCCGCCGCTGGCCGGTATTGTCGGGTTGGGGATGCCGCTGTTCCTGTTGTATGACGGGATTGGCGCGGTGCTGTGGGCCGGATCGGCGGTCGGCCTTGGCTACCTCTTCAGTGCTCGCATCGAGGAAGCGCTCGCCTACGGGCATCAGCTGGGCCCCGCCCTCACCCTCGGCGCGGCCGGATTGGTGGCGGCCTATATCGGCTACAAAGCCGCAGCCCGCCACCGACAGCTTCGCCAGGTTCCGCGGATGACCGCCGGGGAGCTGGCCAACAGATTGGATGGCGAGCGCCCGCCTCTGCTCCTCGATGTCCGTTCCCGTGCCGCCGGCGCAGAGGACCCGGGGCTGCCAGGGGCCGAGCGGTTGCCAGTCGATGAATTGGCTCGACACGCTAGCCGCCTGGCGCGGGATCGCGATCTGGTGCTGTATTGCGCCTGCCCTGGGGACGTGAGCAGTGCGCAGGGGGCGCTAATCCTGCAACGCTTGGGTTTCGATCAGGTGTGGGTCCTTCAGGGCGGTGTGACGGCCTGGCACACGCACGGGCGGGCGGATACGACCGTCGAGCTGATGGCCGTCACCGCCCTGACACATTGAATAAAGCAGATGGCCGTCATCAGCGATTGAAACACGATGTTGAAAATCACCATACAAGACGATAGGGCACCGGCGAGGCTTCTGTTGGAGGGCAGGCTGGCGGGTGCCTGGGTCGATGAAGCACGCCAGGCCTGGGGGGCGCTGCCTCTTCAGTCCGAAAAGCCGCCCGTCGTCGATCTGACGGGCGTAACCTATGTGGATACGGATGGCAAGGCTCTTTTGGCGGCGATGTGGCGTGAGGGAGCCGACCTGCAGGCGGCCGGCTGTTGCACCAAATTCATTGTTGACGAAATCACGGGGCGCGGCCGTGCTCCACGGTAAAAAATGGATGTCCTCGGCGGAAGAAGAAGCTGCTAGAATCCCCTAATTGAGGACATAATGAAGAACACTAACCGACAGTCGATGAATGTTGCTGCGCCGTTGCTCGCTGGAATCATGGTGTCGATCGGCGCCGTCGTGGCGGGCTGCAAGCCGGACGCCGGGTCGGCACCGCCCTCCCCGCCGGTGCCCCAGGTGGAATTCGTGACCGCAACGAGCCGGACTGTCCCGGACGAACCGGAATTCATCGGCCAGGCGGAGGCCTCCCGGCCGGTGGAAATCCGGTCGCAAGTGACCGGAATTCTCAAAGCGGTGCTCTTTCCCGAAGGCCGCGATGTCAAGAAAGGCGACAAGCTCTACCAGATAGATCCCATCCCGTTTCAGGCGGCCTACCAGAGCGCCAAAGCGAGAATCTCGGAGGCACAGGCACGACTGATCCAGGCCAAGCAAAATCTGGCGCGGGTGAAGCCGCTCCTGGCCGAACAAGCCGTCAGCCAAAAGGACGTGGATGACGCCATCGCGGAAAATATGGCTGCCAAGGCGGCGCTGGAAGGCGCGAAGGCCGATTTGATGAAAGCGAAGTTCGACTTCGACAATACGGTGATTGTTGCGCCGATCGACGGATTGATCGAGCGGAGCCGGTACTATGAGGGGCGGTTGCTGTCGGCTCAAACGGATCTGCTGACTGTGATCCATCAGGTCGATCCCATGTACGTGGTCGTCAACGTGCCAGAGAGCTTTCTGCTCAACCGGCGGCAGGACGCGGTCGCGATGGGTCTTCAACATCCAGGTCAGTCGCGGCTCAAAGGATCGATCATCTTCGCCGACGGGAGAACGTATCCTCATGAAGGACTCCTTGATTTCGCCGATGTCGGGCTCCGGACCGAAACCGGGTCGAGGCAGGCCAGATTTGTCGTCCCCAATCCCGATCGGGTGCTGATGCCCGGCCAGTTTGTCACCGTCCGGTTCAAAGGCACCGTCAAGGAAAATGTCGTGCTGGTCCCCCAGCGGGCGGTGCAGCAAGGTCCGCAAGGCCCGATCGTCTTCCTCGCAGGGGAGGGCGACAAAGTCGAAATCCGCCCGGTGAAGGCCAGCAGTTGGCAGGAGCGGGAATGGATCATCGAATCAGGGGTGCAACCGGGCGAGCGGGTCATCGTCGACGGCTTCCATAAACTGGCCCCGGGTGCTCCGATCAAGCCGATGCCGGCCGAGGAGCTTGCGCGTAACGGACCGGCGGCCCCGGGCACTGCCGCGGGTCCCGGAGGCCCGCCTGCGGAGGGAGCGCTGAAAGACACCCAATGAGCTCACGATTTTTTATTGACCGGCCGATCTTCGCCTCGGTCCTGTCCATCGTCATCATAGTCATCGGACTGGTGGCGCTGACGACGTTGCCGATCGCGCAGTTTCCCGATATCAGCCCGCCCGTGGTCCAGATCGAGGCCGACTACCCTGGAGCCAGTGCGGAGGTGGTGGCGGATTCCGTCGCGCGGACCATCGAAATCCAACTGCCCGGCATCGACAATTTGTTGTATTACGACTCCACCAGCACGAATGACGGGCACGTCAGCATCCGGCTCACATTCGAAATCGGCACGAACGTCGATATCGCTCAGGTGCAGACGCAGAACCGGGTCAAGCTTGCGGAGCCGTTCCTGCCGCCGGAAGTCGTTCGGCAGGGGCTGAGTGTCTTGAAGTTCTCCCCGGACCTGCTGGCGGTGGTCGCCTTGAGCTCGACCGATCCGACGCACGACACGGTCTTTATCTCCAATTACGCTCTCCTCCGCGTCATCGATAGCCTCAAGCGGATTCCGGGCGTCGGACAGGCCCTGGTCTTCGGGCAGCAGAATTATTCCATGCGCTTGATCCTCGATCCGGTGCGGATGGCGCAGTTGGGTCTGACGCCCACCGACATCGCCAACGTGGTTCGTGAACAGAATCGTGATTTTCCGGCCGGCCAGGTGGGACGCGAGCCGGCCCCGAAGGGGACCGAGCTGACGATCCCGATCATTGCGCAGGGTCGCCTGACGGAGGTCAAAGAATTCGAACAGCTGATCGTCCGGGCCTTGCCGGACGGATCGATGATTCGTCTCAAGGACGTGGCTCGGGTCGAATTAGGGGCTCAATCCTATGTGATGGAAGGGCGGTGGAACGGAAAACCGAATGTGTTCCTGATCACCTTCCTGGCGCCCGGCGCCAACGCGCTCGACACGGTCAAACGGGTGCGCGGGAAAATGGAGGAATTGGCCAAGTCGTTTCCTCCCGGCATGCTGTTCGATGTCCCGTACGACACGACCAAGTTCATCGAGGTCTCGATCAAGGAAGTGCTCAAGACGCTGGCCGAAGCGATGACCCTCGTCATTCTCGTCGTGTACCTGTTCCTGCAGAGCTGGCGTGCGACCTTGATTCCGGCCGTGGCGGTTCCCGTGTCGCTCATCGGCACCTTTGCCGGCATGGAGGCGTTGGGCTTCTCGATCAATACGCTGACCCTGTTCGGCATGGTCTTGGCCATCGGGATCGTGGTGGACGATGCCATCGTGGTCGTCGAGAACGTCGAGCGCCATATGAGAGAAGAGATGGTGTCGGCCAAGGAAGCCGCCAAGCGGGCCATGGCGGAAGTCACCCGCCCCGTGATCGCCATCGTCCTGGTGCTCGGCGCCGTGTTTGTGCCGGTGGCCTTTCTAGGCGGAATCACCGGCGAGCTGTATAAGCAGTTTGCCATCACCATTGCCATGGCGGTCACCATCTCCGGCGTGGTGGCCCTGACCCTGAGCCCTGCGCTCTGCGCTCTGGTCCTGAAGCCCGGGGGCGAGCATCATCAGACGGGGTTCTTTGCATGGTTCAATCGGTTCTTTAATTGGACCCGGGATCGCTATACCGGGGTGGTGAACCTCGTCATTGAGCGATGGGTGCTGTCCCTCGGCGTGTTTGGCGTCATTATTGTGGTGGCCTTGGGTCTGTTCCGGGTGATCCCCCCCAGCTTCCTGCCGGACGAGGATCAAGGCTACTTCATCACGGTCGTCCAGCTCCCGGACGGCGCGTCGAAGCAGCGGACCGACGTGGTATTGAGCAAAGTCGAGCAATATTTCCTCTCGCTTCCGGCCATCCATTCGACCGATGCGATGTCCGGAATGAATTTCGTCTTCAACACCCGCGGGCCGAATTCGGCCACGATGTTCGTGCCTCTGCGGCATTGGGACGAGCGCTCGCCTGCGGAGCATGTGCAGGCGTTGGTGGGCGCCGCCTATGGGGAGTTCGCCAAGATTCCCGAAGCGTTGATTCTGGCCTTCAATGCGCCCCCGATCCGAGGCATCGGCGCAACCGGCGGGTTCTCGCTTCAAGTGCAGGACCCGAGCGGAGGCGACTTCCGGCAGTTCGCCGCGATCACTCAGGAATTCATCGCAAAAGCCAAGGAGGACCCGGCCATCGGCGGGATCGGCTCGAACTTCCGCGTGACTGCGCCGCGGCTCTACGCCCGGGTCAATCGCGAGCGGGCCAAAGCGCTGGGCGTGCCGATTTCCGAGATCTTCGACACGATGCAGGCCTACTTCGGCAATCTCTATATCAACGATTTTCTCAAGTTCGGCCGGGTCTATCGGGTACAGACCGAGGCCGAGGCGGAGTACCGGGCCAGCCCGGCCGACATTGGCAACGTGTACGTCCGGTCGCTGAGTCCTGCGGCCACAGCGCTCACTAGCAGAAGTGCGACGCCGGGCCTGGGGGGCACCGGTCTAGGCGGGATGATGATCCCGCTCAGCACGGTCGTGGACACGGAGTTCACGAGCGGGCCCGATCCGGTGACACATTTCAACGGCTTCAACACCGCCTGGGTACTTGGGTCAGCGGCGCCGGGGTACAGCTCCGGCCAGGCGCTGGCGGCGCTCGAGCGCACCGCGCAGGAAGTGCTGGCGCCCAAGGGCTTTTCCATGGAATGGAGCGGCATCTCGTACCAAGAAGCCAAAGTCGGCGGGCAGTCGGGGCTGGCGTTCGGGTTCGGCCTTCTCATGGTGTTCCTCGTTCTGGCGGCGCAATTCGAGAGCTGGACGGTGCCGTTGGCCGTCATCCTGGCCGTCCCGTTCGGGGTCTTTGGCGCCATGTCCGCCGTCTGGCTACGGGGTATGACGAACGATGTGTATTTCCAGATCGGTCTGGTGACGCTGATCGGACTGGCAGCCAAAAATGCCATTTTAATTGTGGAATTCGCCAATCATCGCCGCACTACCGGCATGCCGCTCCGGCAGGCCGCAATGGAAGCCGCCCGGTTGCGGTTCCGGGCGATCATCATGACCTCCATGGCGTTCATCGGCGGCGTGTTGCCGTTGGCCATCGCGAGCGGAGCGGGGGCGGCCAGCCGCCAGTCGATCGGTACCGGCGTGTTGGGCGGGATGTTGGCCGCCACATTTCTCGCGATCTTTTTTGTGCCGCTCTTCTTCGTCACGGTCCGAAGGGTGAGCGAGCGCTGGTCGCCGGTAGAGGGACAGACGCCGTCTCCGCCGATGCCGCCCGAACCGGTTCACCCGGCCTATGCCGGGACTCCGGCGGATGGAGACCGCTGATGCGGCCGCGAAGGATCACGAGGGCGATGTCCGGACTGGCGGCGGGCCTGTTGCTGGCGTCCTGTGCCATGGGTCCAAATTATCAGCGGCCGGACACCGAGACGGGGGACCAGTTCCGCATGGCGGAGACGCCGCCCGATATCCCGTCCCTGGCGAACCTGGCTTGGTGGGAGCTGCTGCGTGACGAGCAACTTCAGCGCCTGATTCACACCGCACTCGAAGACAATCTGGATCTGCGGCGGGCCGTGGCCACAATTGAAGAATTCCAGGCGCGGGCGTACATTTCGAAATCCGACTGGTTGCCGGGCGTCACGTTTTCGGGCAGTGCGCCGGCGTTCGGACGCAAAAGCATCTTCCTGTTTCCCGGTTTTGCCAGCCCCTTCAATTATTATTTACAAGGCAACTTGTCGTGGGAACTGGATGTCTGGGGACGCATCAGACGGTCCACGGAAGCCGCCCGTGCCGACCTTCTGTCCAGGGAGGAGAATCGCCGCGCGGTCGTGCTGCAGCTGGTCAGCGGCGTCGCCGAGGCCTATTTCAATCTGCTGCAATTTGACGCGCAACTCGATATCGCCAAACGGACGCTGCAATCTTGGGAGGAATCGGTCCGCATCGCTCAGGCGCGGCTCAAACAAGGCATGACGTCCCGGCTGGATACCGATCAGTTCGAAGCCGAGCGGGCCAATGCCGCCGCCCGCGCAGCTGAACTGGAACGGCAAATGGTGCAGGCGGAAAATCAGCTCAGCGTGTTGCTCGGGCGAAAACCCTTCGCGATTCCGCGCGGCCAACCGCTCACCGACCAGGTGATGCCTCCGGACGTCCCGGCCGGGCTGCCGTCCGAACTCCTGCAGCGGCGCCCGGACCTGCTCCAGGCCGAACAATCGTTGCACGCGGCCATTGCGCGGATCGGCGCCGCCAAGGCGGAGCGATTCCCGAAAATCACGTTGACGGGCCTCCTCGGCGTCGCCCATCCGCAATTGTCCAATTTGTTCAGCGACCCGTCGGCCTTCGGGGTGGCCGGGGCCGGGATCATTGGCCCTCTGCTGAACAGCCAGATTCTGGGCTTTCAACAGGAGGCCGTGGAAGCGCAGGCCAGGCAGGCCGCGGCGCAATACGAGCAGACGGTCTTGACGGCGTTTCGGGAAGTGGAGGACGCGCTGATCACGGTGCGGACGGCCCGGACGCAAAGCGACGCGCAGCTGCAACAAGTCACCGCGCTGCAGTCGGCCCTCCGTCTCGCGGAACTGCGGTACAAAGGCGGCCTGGCGAATTACCTGGATGTCCTCGTCGCGCGGCGCAATTTGTTCGAAGCCGAGCTGGCGCTGACCGGCACACGCCGGCTACATCTTGTGTCCGTCGTGCAACTGTATAAAGCGTTGGGCGGAGGCTGGTCTCCTCCAGGGGCATTGCAACCAGTCGCAGTGTCGGTCAGCAGCCCACAATAAGCGCGGGACAGAGATGGATAACCGGCGCCCGCACGGCACCGCCGAGACCCAACCAGCTTGTTCAAAGCCGCGCGTCGGGCGACCTTGTGCGATCATGCACCACCCGGGCGTCTTATCCTTGTCCGGAAGGAAGCGCTGGCTGTCTGATGGAAGGCAATCGCCGGTGCACGCCCTCGTCCGCCCATGTTGCTCCTGTCTATTGCCTTGTGGGCTCCCGCCATACGGGGGCCGAAGGACGTGGTACGATATGGCGAAGGTGGCAGCGGCACCGGGCCAGAGCCGCCAGCTAGGATGTCTGGCGGGTGGCGGAGCAGGCCAGCCGGCTTTTCCTGGCGCAGGATGAGAGGAGTCCATGGCGAACCGGAACAAGCGACTCGACTCGAATGTGCCGGGGAACTTCTATGTCGACGCCACCTGCATCAACTGTGATACTTGCCGACAACTCGCGCCGCAGACCTTCCAGGAAGCCGGCGAATTCTCCACGGTGGTGCGACAGCCGCAGGGCGGCGAAGAGATGCTGCAGGCGTACCAGGCCTTGCTGGCCTGTCCGGTGGGTTCGATCGGCACCGAGCAGGGCGACCGGAGAATCGTCGAGGCGGCCAGGGCTGGTTTTCCTATGCATCTGGAGGAGGGCGTCTTTTATTGCGGGTTCAATTCCGAGAAATCGTTCGGGGCGAACAGTTTCTTTGTGCGGCATCCGGACGGCAACTGGCTGGTCGACTCGCCCCGCTACCTCAAGCAGCTGGTCGAGACATTCGACCGCATGGGCGGCCTGGCCTTCATCTTTCTCACTCATGAAGACGATGTGGCGGATGCCGATCGTTATGCGAAGCAATTCGGCGCCACGCGAATCATCCATCGCGCCGATGCCGGGGCGGCCCCCGATGCCGAGTGGGTCCTGGAGGGGACGGATAGCATCCGGCTCGCGCCGCAATTTCAGGCCATCCCGGTTCCCGGTCACACCGCAGGCAGTCAGGCACTGCTCTACCAGGACCGATTTCTGTTCACCGGCGATCACCTCTGGTGGGACCCTACCGCCCAGCGGCTGGGCTCGCCCAGGAGACTCGTATCGAACGCCGACCAGCTTCTCCAATCCATTGAAAAGCTTCTAGCCTATCGCTTCGAATGGGTGCTGGCCGGACATGGCGACCGGATCCGCCTGTCCGTTGGCGACATGCAGGCCCAGCTACGAGCACTCCTTGAACGCCGTAGACCAGTGGCCGTATCCTAGCCCCCGCATGCCATCTCTCACCGGAAAAGTGGCGATCGTGACCGGCTCGTCGAGCGGCATCGGCCGGGCCATCGCCGAACGCTGTGCCGAAGACGGGGCGATCGTGGTGGTGCACTACGCCAGGAACGTCGCGAAAGCGGGGCAAGTGGTGGCCGGCATTCAGGCCAAAGGCGGCCAGGCAATGGCGGTGCAAGCGGACATGAGCCGCGTCCCCGATGCCCGCCGCCTGGTGGTCGACACGGTGAAGCAGTTCGGGCGGCTGGACATTCTGGTCAATAACGCGGGGAAGTTCTTGCCGAAACTTCTCACGGAGACGACGGAGGCGGAATTCGATTTTGTCATCGCGCTCCACGCCAAAGGCCCGTATTTCGCTATGCAAGAAGCGGCCAAGGTCCTGAAGGGTGGCGGTCGCATCGTCAATATCTCGACGGAAGGCACGCACCGGACGTTTCCCGGCGCGACCGCGCATTTGGGCAGCAAAGCGGCGCTCGAGCAGTATACGAAGGGGCTCGCCCTTGAGCTGGCTGCGCGCGGCATTACGGTCAATACGGTTTCGCCGGGCATTACGGACACCGGTGTGCTGACCGAGTCATTTCGGCGGTTAGGGATCGAGAGTTCCCCGTTCAAACGGCTCGGTCTGCCCAAAGATATTGCCGACGTCGTGGCCTTTGTGCTGAGTGAGGACGCCCAATGGCTGACGGGCCAAACCATTCACGCCGGCGGCGGCATGGTCATGTAGGAGGAGGGAACCAATGAGAAGGCAAAACGTGTCCACGGGGGGGCCCTGGGAAGCGAA
This sequence comes from uncultured bacterium, assembly GCA_965285945.1. Classification (GTDB taxonomy): domain Bacteria; phylum Nitrospirota; class Nitrospiria; order Nitrospirales; family Nitrospiraceae; genus Nitrospira_D. Next base: position 119,918 of record CBDIWP010000053.1, read on the forward strand.
GATCGGCTATTCGCGCGCCGTGCGCGTCGGTCAATCAGTGTCGGTGTCCGGCACGACCGCCATGACGCCGTCCGGGCTCATCGGCAAGGGCGACCCCTATGCCCAGACCATCCAGGCACTCAAGACCATTGAGGCTGCGTTGAAGCAAGCCGGAGCCTCCCTGAGCGATGTCGTGCGAACGCGCATCTATATGGCGAATATCGATCAGTGGCAGGATGTCGGCCGCGCCCACGGGGAAATCTTCGCCAGCATCCGGCCTGCGACCACGATGGTCGAAGTTAAACGGCTGATTGATCCGGAGATGCTGGTGGAGATTGAAGCGGACGCCATGAGTTCGGTTACTCCGGCCGTAGACAAATAGATATGGCCAACCCCGTCTACCGTTGGATCGATCACAATATATTCACGCTGGGCCGCGATATGCGGCTGTCCTACTTGCCACCGTTGATGGTGTATCTCGCCTACGGCATCTCCGGTCTCACCGGCATCGTCGGGACGTTTTTCGTCAAAGACTACTTGGGCTTGTCCGCCTCCTTCCTGGCCGCCCTCGGATTTTGGGCCGGCATTCCGTGGGCGCTCAAAATGCCGATCGGGCATACAGTGGATCTGCTCTGGCGCTGGAAGAGTTGGCTGGTCGGGTTCGGGGCCGCCCTTCTCGCCGTGAGCCTGGGCATCATGGCCGCATTGATCGGTCACCGTGAGGCCATGACCGCCATCCTTCCCGCCGAGGTGTGGTTCGTGCTGAGCACGCTCCTCGCTCCGATCGGATACGTCATCCAAGATGCGGTCGCCGATGCGATGACGGTGGAGGCGGTGCCCAGGGTCAATGAGCAGGGCCAGCCGTTCGACGACGTCGCCCGAAAAGTCATGCACACCACTATGCAGACGTTGGGCCGCGTCGCGATTGTCGGCGGGGGCATTCTGGTGGCGCTGGTCAACGTGTATCTGTTCACCGGCGTCGAGGGACTGCCGCCAAACGAGATTGCCGGTCTCTACAAACGGGTTTACCTATTGGCGCTGGGCATTCCCTTCATCTCCGTCCTGGGCGTCGGGCTGGCTTGGGTGCTGAAGCGACGGGACAGGCGCCGCCTGCTCAAGCAGGGCTATACCCGCGAACAAGCCGAGTACATGGTGAGTGTACGGGATGCGGAAGGAGACCCCACCAAACCGAATTGGGGGATTTTGGGAGGCAGTCTGGCCTTCGTGCTCTTCACGCTGACCGTGGGACTCGGCGGGTTTGCCTACCGGGAGGAAATCGTCTTCGTCGGCTCCATGGCGATCGTCCTGTTTCTTATGGCCCGTTTGGTGAAGGAGCTGGAGCCGGACAAGCGCTTTACCCTCGTGGGCACGGCGATCGTGGTCTTTTTGTTCCGTGCGATTCCGGGAACCGGACCCGGGACCACCTGGTGGATGATCGATCATCTGAGGTTCGACCAGCAGTTCTTGTCGGTCCTCTCCCTGATCGGGAGCACGCTGACGCTGTTCGGCATGTTTATCTTCCGACGATTCATGGCCGAACGATCTATTGCCTATGTCGTCGGGTTTCTGACGGTGATCGGGACGATCCTAAGTTTGCCGATCGTGAGCATGTTCTACGGCTTGCATGAATGGACGGCGCGCATGACGGGCGGCATCGTCGATGCCCGATTCATTGCGCTGGTCGACACGGCCCTGGAATCACCGCTCGGCCAAATCTCCATGATTCCCATGCTGGTCTGGATCGCCAATTCGGCGCCGGCTCATCTCAAGGCCACCTTCTTTGCGGTGATGGCATCTTTCACCAACCTGGCGCTCTCCTTGAGCCAGCTCGGCACGAAATATTTGAACGACATCTTCGTGGTGACCAGGGAAGTCCGGGACCCAGCGACCAACGCGGTTTTGACTCAGGCCGATTACAGCCAACTGGGCCCGCTTCTGATTGCACAGATGCTCCTCGGCCTCGCGCTGCCGTTTGCCGCGATAGTGTTTGCCAAAGTGACGCGGTTTAAGAGCGCGTAAGCGATGTGTGTGCATCCATTCCTGATTTCTCTCAATTTCGTGGAAGGCCTCAAGATTCTGGGAAAGGAATGGGGCTTGGGTGGCTTCCCCTTGACCTATGCGGTATCATGAGCATCTATAGGAACGGCCTGATAGACATCTATGGGGGCGACCGGTCTCGACGGGGATACTGAGACCATCGGTGCATGTCGAGCTCTCGGGGACTCGTAAAACTCCGGGAAAATGCAATTGCCAACCAAGAACTGGCACTCGCAGCTTAACTAACTGCGACGTTCTTCCATCTGATGCCCGCGGGGGTGGAAGAGCGCGATGCAGCGGGCTGGTCCAAGGCCGGTGCTCAGCGGCCACGGACGAGACAATACTGGGCTAGCAGCCATTCTAAGCCAGCCGACGGGCGTGGGTGGCCGCAAAACTTAAACTGTCGGCTACACATGTAGATCCGGTGCGTTGACGATCTTCGGACAGGGGTTCAACTCCCCTCGCCTCCACCAATACCACGGTTGAGCACCCAGAGGTCCGCCGAGGGGCTCTGGGTGCTCTCCTGTCAACCACCCCACAGAGAAGCGGTTCAGAACTCTATCAAGTAGGACAATACAATCGATGTCGACGGTCTCACAGTCCAGTGCCGTTCTCGTGGCGATCCAGACCCCTCGCATCACCGCGGAGGAAGTGGACAGTTCTCTTCAAGAGCTCACGCGTCTTGTCAAGACGCTCGGTTACAGCGTCGTCGGCCAGGTCAGACAAAGACGTAGTTCCGATAAATTCGCGACGGTCCTGGGCCAGGGAAAACTCGCCGAACTGGCGCGTTGGACCGGCGGTTCCGGAAACGTCTCGGCCTCTTTTAAAAGAGCGAGAAACAAGGCGGAGTTGAAGCGCGAGGCTGGTTCAGCGGCGACGGTGGACGACACAGATGAAGATGACGGAGAGAACACGGTCGAGGCGGGTCCGGGTCCGGGCGATCGCGCACACATGGTCATCGTGGATTGTGATCTGTCGCCTTCCCAATTGAGAAACCTCGAAAGCGCCGCCGGCGTTCCGGTGCTCGATCGGACCGGTGTGATCATTGAGATCTTCAGCCGGCACGCCCGTACACGAGCGGCCCGGCTCCAGGTCGAGATCGCCAGACTCAATTACATGGCGCCACGCTTGCGTGAGACCGGTGGCGACAAAGAACGGCACAGCGGGGGGATCGGTGGGAAAGGGGCGGGAGAGACGAGTCTTGAGTTGGATAAGCGCCGAATTCGCGACCGTCTGAAAGAACTGCGAACGGAATTGGCGTCGATCGGAGACGAACATCACACTCGACGCGCCAGACGGGAAAACGAATTGACGGTGGCGCTCGTCGGGTACACGAACGCCGGCAAATCGTCATTGATGCGCGCGATGACCGGAAGCGAGGTCCTGGTTGCCGACAAGCTGTTCGCCACGCTCGATACCACCATTCGGCCCCTGTACCCCGAAACCCGGCCGAAGGTGCTCATGAGCGATACAGTCGGATTTATCAAGAAGCTGCCCCACGACCTCGTTGCGTCGTTCAAGTCCACGCTCGATGAAGCCGCCAATGCGTCGCTGTTACTGTTTGTCGTCGATGCGTCAGATCCCTCCTTTCGGTCCCACCTCGCAGTGACGCGGAAGGTGCTGGCCGAAGTCGGCGCCACCGATGTTCCGAGCCTCGTGGTCTTGAACAAGCAAGACCGGCTTGCACCGGACGACATCGCCTCCCTCAAGGCCGAGTTTCCCGACGCCGTTTGTCTGTCCGCTAGAAGCCAAGGCGATTTGAAAGCCTTCCGTGACCGGATCATGGCTCATTTTGAGCGCGACATGATCGATGAAGAGTTCGGTATTCCGTTTTCCGTTCAGGGGGTTATTGGAGACATCCGTGGACGGATGCGCGTCTTGTCTGAAGAATATACCGATGAAGGGCTGAAAATCCGTGTACGTTCCACTCCTGAACACCTGGCGTTCATCCGGAGGAAGCTTACGCGATAGGTGCCGAGGCTCGCAGCATGTGTTGGCTTCGCGTGCTCTGCTGGGCCGCGTGACAAAGGCGGGCGGACAGGCGCCTGGACTCCTGATTGGCTCCGGTCGACGGTGGAATGCCTCCATCCCTGACGCCGTGCGCGGTCTCGTGGTGCCGGTTCTTATTCCTCCTGCGCCGCCACCCCCTTTCTATACGTTGTATACACATACACCGCAATTCCCAAATCCTTCAGCACGGCGTCCAGCAGCGGTTTCACGTCTTCCCAGGCCAATCCACCGACGCCCGTGGCCAGTCGCGGCAACGCGAGGCTCTTGACGTTCTGTTCCCGTACTTCCTTTTTCAAAGCCTGCAGCGCGTGATTGAGATTCGGCACCGTGGCTTTTCCTGGCCTGCTCTCATGGCCGGCCGGTGGTTCTTGTGTGAAGAGACTAATAATGATGGAGGAGCCCGGGCCCTTCCAACTCCATAACCCCCCCGGCTTGGGATTGTACGTCTGGCAGTAATGCCGGAAATCCTTGTACATCGCCGGCCACTGTTCGCGAAGTGCGAGTGCCAATCCCTGTTTGAAATCATCGTGGGGAGCCACGCCATGCGCGATCGCGCCGGCCTTGGAGAGCAGAATGTCTCCGGTCACTTCTTTGATCATCATGTGTCCTTTCAGTGACGGGGTAACGATCGCCTCAGGCGCGATCGGCTGAACCGGTCTGCCGTTCCTATATTAGGGAATCGAGAGGTCATTCTTCCATCGTCTTGTGCCGGTCGCCGTGCGAGGTCTGGTCAGATACGACGAGGCATATCCCCCATTGACAGCTATTTCTAAAGGGCGTAGAGAGGAAAAACAGCGGCCCCGTTCATTCCATGAGAGACTGGGCAGACCGCGCGGCTGCAATCCAGGTCTCTTAGGTGACTCGCCAAGAGAGGAGGGTAGCGATGAGCGACACGACTCCACCTGGTCCGTCAGGCCCACCGATCCAAGAGCGGGTTTCTCGTCGGTCGTGCTTGCCGGTTCTCCTGTCGCGGCCATGCCTTTCGGCACTTCAGCGTCGCTGCTGAGCAGCCGCATCCCTTTGTCGGAAGCGCCTTGCGCAAGCATGAGGTTAGGCCACCGGGATTGACGAGGTCTCCCCCGATTGGAAGTCTGCTGGCACTTGCTTCGTGTGGGTCTTCGGGCCGCGGACATTGGTACATGACTCACAGGCGTCCCAAGCGCCAACCACGGGCGACCTCCCACCGGTCATGCAGGGTCGCCCGTGCTGTTTCTCCGCCTCGCGGAATACTTCTCCGGTCTCCACCATTCCGATATGGCGGAACGACGACGGGTTGTCATGAGCGTTGTCGTTTGAGAGAGTGCCGCCAATAGTAATAGAGCGGGACCCCGGTCAACACGGTCGCCAGTCCGTTGAGCGATTCGGCAGGTCGTTGCATGAGGCTATAGAATACTAACGAGAAGGCGCCCGCCACCAGGATGCCGGGCAGGAACGGATACAAGGGCGCTCTGTAGACGCCGGCCGCGCCGCCGGTTCTGGGTCGCAGACGGAAGATGGTCGACAGGCTGAGCGCCATGAAGAGCGCGAGGACCAGCCCGCTATACACCAAGAGCTGCTCGAACGTTCCACTGAGAACCAGGATGGACGCCCAGACACTTTGAAACAGGATCGCGCGCACCGGGACCCCGGTGTGAGGATGGAGTTGCGCGAGCCAGGGACTGATCGCTCCGTCGCGCGCCATGGCCCAATAGATGCGAGGGCCGGCCCATACCATCGCGCTCACGGCTCCTGCAATGGAGAGGCAGAGGAGCGCCGCCACCAATCGGCCGCTCTCTGGCCCCCAGAGGGCCGCCGCTGTTTTCTCTGCCACCGGAACCACCGGTTCCTGAGCGAGTTCCGCAATGGAGAGGGCCGACAGGTAGACCAGGTTCAACAGCAGATAGATGCCGCCGACGAAGGCCGTTCCGCCGATCATGATTCTGGGAAGCGTGCGTAAGGGGTTCTCGATTTCAGCGGCGATATAGCTCGCGACATTCCAGCCCAAATAACAGTAGATGACAATGACGAGGCCGATGGCGACGGCTCCTAGCGTGGGGACGTCCGTCTGAGTTAATGGCGCCGATGACTGCAGGTGGCCCCCTCCCGCAAGGAGTCCACCCACGATCAACCCGGCAATCGCGATCACTTTGGTGGTCGTCAACACACGCTGGAGACGCCCCCCGGTTGCCAACCCACGGGAATGCATCAGCGTCACTATCCAAAGCAGGCTGAGCGACAGGCCTTTGGCGGTCCATCCGTCCAGAGCATCAAGAGGAACGGCGCGCATTGCATAGGAGGAAAAGGTGATGGCCGAGGCGGCGACAGCCGCGCCAAAACCGATGGTGAAGGATGTCCATCCGCTGAGGAAGGCGATCAGTGGTCCATAGGCTTCGCGCAGATACACATAATCTCCGCCGGCGTGAGGCAGGATGGAGCCCAGTTCGCCGTAGATCATCGCGCCACCGAGGGCAAAGAGGGCGCCGATGAACCAGAGGAGCAGGATGATCAGCGGATCCCCGAGGTCCCGGGCAAGTATGCCGGTGGTCGTGAAGATGCCGCCGCCAATGATGTTGCTCACCAGGACGCAGGAGGCGGTGAACCAGCCGATTGCGGCGTGTGACTTCGTCGCCGGCGGCTGTAATTCCAGGGATCGGTTCATAGTGGACTCGCTGTGGTGCGGCAGTGTAAATCCTTATCGCCGGATTTGCGAGCCCGCGCGGCTTTCCTTTCCCGGCCGGGTCCCATACCATAAGCCCATGGCGGAGACCAAAGCAAAGAAACCCCATCGCGCGGGAACCGGCCGGCGCCGCCGGAAGCCGGGGCCGGTCTCCACCGGTCTCTCGGCGACCGAGTTGCAAGCCGCCGCGCCGCCTCATGAGGTGGCCGCGCTCCATCAGGCCATCGAGCAGGACGGTGGCAAGGTGCTCACCCTGTATCGGGAGCCGTACGGCGGTCGCTGGTTGGTCATGGCCGCGTTGCCGATCGACTTGGTGGAGCCGACACCCTACCAGCGCAACCTCTCTGAAACGCACGTGCGCAAGTTGGAGGCGGTCATCGGGAAGATCGGCCGGTTTCTTGATCCCATCATCGCCGTGCGTCTGCCGAAACCCGATCAGACTGCCAGGTACTGGACACCGAACGGGCACCATCGTCTCTCTGCGATGCGCACGCTGGGCGCCAAAACGATTATCGGAATCGTCGTTCCCGAAACGTCGGCCGCCTACCAGATATTGGCCCTCAATACTGAAAAAGCCCATAACCTCCGGGAGAAGGCTCTGGAGGTGATCCGTATGTACAAGGAACTGGCACGGCTCGGCGAGGGAACCGAAGAAACCTATGCGCTCGAGTTCGAGGAGCCGGCGTTGGCGACGTTAGGCTTGTGCTATGAGGAGCGGCCGCGGTTCAGCGGCGGCGCCTATCATCCCGTGCTCAAGCGGGTCGACACGTTTCTATCGCAGCCGCTTCAGAGCGCCCTTGAAGTGCGGCGAATCCGGGCCAAAGCCCTGTTGGCCCTGGATGATAAGATCGTCAAGCAAGTGGAAGCGTTGAAAGCCAAAGGCCTGACCAGCCCGTATCTGAAAGCGTTTGTCGTGGCCCGTGTCAATCCGATCCGGTTTCGTGCCAAAGATGCCCCTCCCCTTTCGTTTGAGGCGGCACTTGACAGGATGGCGCAGGCGGCAGTGAAGTTCAATCCCGACAAGATCAAGGTGGACGACCTCGCACGATCCGGCGGGGCCCCGGACGAGGGCGAATAACCCCTGTTCCAGCCTTGTTTCTTGGCGCGGGTGCCCTTTAGAATATTCCCTCACCTTGGAATCGAGGGAGGCTGTCTATGAGCCTGGCCGATAAGACCTGCGTGCCCTGCCGTGGCGGAGTGCCTCCGCTTCCGGCTGACCGCGCCGAGGCGCTGCTCAAGGAGCTGGGCCGCGGTTGGTCGCTGAATGGAGCCGGACATCTGGAGCGACTCTACACGTTTAAGGACTTTGCCCAGGCGCTGGAATTTGTGAACCGGATCGGCGCGATTGCCGAAGCGGAGGGCCATCACCCTGACCTCTATCTGGCGTGGGGCAAATGCAAAGTCGAAATCTGGAGCCATAAGATTAATGGCCTGACCGAAAGTGATTTTTATCTGGCGGCCAAAGCGGATCGCGCATTTGAACCGTTCCGGTCGCCGGCCGGCTGATCCATTCCTATGGGAATTGTCCAACGAGGAAGGCGATGAGTGATCAGGCCCAAGTTGCCCTGGTCAATATGCCGTTCAGTTACTCCAAGTATCCTTCCATCCAGCTCGGCACGCTGTCGGCCTTGCTGAAGGCGCAAGGCGTCCGGGTTGACTGCCATCATCTCAATGTGCGCTTCGCCCACAGGATCGGCGTCCCGCTGTATGAAATGATCTGCGAAAAGCGGGCGTTGTTCGGCGAGTGGTTGTTCTCGTATCTGCTCTTTCGTGACAACCCCAAGCGTGCCGAATACCCGCGTGTCTTTAAACCGGTGTTCGAGCAGATCGCGCAACAGAGCGGGCGTCCACTCGGGTATTTCGAAGAATTGGCCACACGCATGGCCCCGCAGTTTCTCACCTGGGCGCTCACGACCATCGACTGGAGCCAGTACAAAGTGGTCGGCTTTACCTCCACGTTCGATCAAAACGTGGCCAGTCTCACGATGGCGAAACTGATCAAGGATTTGTATCCGCAGGTCACGATCGTGTTTGGGGGCGCGAACTACGATGGTGAGATGGGCCTGGAATATTTCCGGGCTTTTCCGTTCATCGATCATGTCGTGGTGGGAGAGGGGGAAGAAACCTTTCCCGCGCTCGTGCGTCACATTCTCGCCGGGCAGGCGTCTGCCGATCTCAAGGGTGTCACCTACCGCGAGGGCGATCAGATTAGGTTTGCGCCGAACACCGCGCTGTTTACGGACTTTGCCACGACCGGCCCCCCTGACTATGACGATTACTACCACTTGCTTGCGGAATTGGGCGATACGGCTCAGGGCCTGGATCGCATTCTCCTCTACGAAGGGTCCCGCGGATGTTGGTGGGGGGAAAAGCACCATTGCACGTTCTGCGGGTTGAACGCGCAGAGCATGAAGTTTCGCGCCAAGTCATCGGACCAAGTGGCGGCGGAAATGGGCTATCTGTCGAGCCGCTACGATACGGCTCGATTCCGGCTCGTGGATAACATCATCGACATGAAGTATGTGGATCATCTGTTCGGAAAATTGGCCGCCGACCATTGCGACCTGGACGTCTTCATTGAAACGAAGAGTAACCTTCAGAAAAGCCAGATCCGGACGTTAGCCGCCGGCGGGGTCAAGTGCATGCAGCCCGGCCTCGAAAGCCTGAGCCTCACACAGCTGCGGGCGATGGATAAAGGCGTGACACCCCTGCAAAACATCCTGTGCCTCAAGTGGAGTTTTTACTATCGGGTTGCCGTCTCCTGGAATATTTTATTGGGATTTCCGGGAGAAACGAATGAGGACTATCAGCGCCAGCTTGACCTCATTCCTTCCTTGCTGCACCTGCAGCCTCCGGAAGCCACCGGCAAATTTTGGCTGGAGCGCTTTAGTCCCTACTACACGAGGCCACACGAGTACGGAGTCCGCATCACCGGGCCGGGTCTGGCGTATGAATATGTCTATGACGCCCGTCAGGTGAACCTGGCGAAAGTCGCCTATGACTTCGAATATGAACTAGACAACTGGCCGGTGGATCCGCCCGTCTATCAGGAGTTGGTGGCGGCGATTGAGGGCTGGCAACGGATGCATGCGTCCGGCGAACGGCCGTTCCTCTATTACTCCAAGGCGATCAATTACGTGACCGTCTATGACGGCCGGAATCCTGCCTCTCCCTCTCGGCAGCGGTACGACGGGGCTGCGGCGTGCGTGATCGAACTCTGTAACGAGGCGGCGAAAAGTGTGGAACAGATCCGGCTGGGGCTGCGAGCTGCCTATGGTGAGGAGGCGGTGACTGAGGAGAAACTGACGGCCGCGCTGGCGACCTTGACGAGCCGGCGGATCCTCTATGAAGAGCGGGGCAGATATTTCACCCTCGCCATTCCTGAAAACCCCTACCTCTAACCGGCGCCGCTACATCGAGAGTTTGTCGGCCACATTGCGCATTTGGATGCCGTGCACGAGGGAGGCGCCACCCCGGATCGCGCAGGCGACGTGAACGGCTTCTGTCATTTCTTCGATGTTAGAGCCCTTTTCGAGTGACGCCTGCGTGTAGGCATCAATGCAGTACGGACATTGCACGGTATGGGCGACGGCCAGGGCAATGAGAGCCTTTTCTCGCTCCGTGAGCGCGCCCTCGGCGAAGACGGCGCTGTAGTAGCCCATGAACTTCTCCCACAGATCCTTGTTTCCTTTTCCCATGTCCGGGAATTTCCCGAGATCATGTGAATGGTAATAGCCTTCCATGCGAGCCTCCTGATCAGTCACTCCCGAAGTCAGAGACGTGTCGTGGTGCAAGGGTTACGCATGGCCGGGGGGATCCGGTTCCACATTCGACAAGACCTCGGAAAAGCGGGTTCCGACAATGTCGGTGACTTTGGCCATGAGGTCGGTGACTTCCTTCCATTCATCCGGTCGCAAATCACTCTTCAATTGCGGATGGATCGCCCACTGGGCATCCACCTGCGTCGCCTTGCGGGTCACGAGGACGCGGAGTAACTCGACGTCCCATGTGGAGGCTTCCGTGGGATTATTGTTTGAAGGGCTGTCCTGTCCTGCTGGGGGTGTTGCGCGTGCCATGCGTTGTCTCCAAGTAAAAGATGAGCATACTCGATTCCGGCGTGGCCTGTATATCGGGCCGGGTGACTCGCGCCGGGACTATTCGTTGAGCACGGCCAGCATCGCGTCGTGAATGTGTCCGTTACTCGCCACCAGTTCTTCTTTGTAAATAGAAAGGGTAGTGCCGCCGAACGAGGTCACCAGCCCGCCGGCTTCACGGACGATCACTGATCCGGCCGCCATGTCCCAGGGGCTCAGTTGAACCTCCCAAAATCCGTCGAAACGGCCTGCCGCCACATACGCGAGATCGAGGGCTGCCGATCCGGTGCGCCTCATGCCCTGGGCCTTGAGCGCAAACCTGGCAAAGTAATCGAGATTATTCCGAGGCGTGTTTCTGATGTTATAGGCAAAGCCGGTCACCAGCAGACTATCGTTCAGGGAACGGGCGCGTGACACATGGAGAGGAGCACCATTGAGATGAGCGCCGCCCCCTTGCGTTGCCGTGAACAGTTCGTTGCGCGAGGGATCGAAGACCACGCCAAGGACACAATGCCCTTGGTACTCCAGTCCGATCGACACAGAGTAAATGGGAAAACCATGGGCAAAGTTGGTCGTGCCGTCCAGGGGGTCGATCACCCAAAGAAATGGCGAACTGCCGTCGTCGGAGAGCCCACGCTCCTCCGCTAAGAAACGGTGGGTCGGAAACTGCACGCCGAGATGGTCAATGATGCTTTGTTCGGCAGCATGGTCTGCGTCCGTGACCAGGTTGCTGACATCCTTGTGAGCAATGCGGAATCCGGCTTTCGCATACTGCTCGAGAATGTCGCCGGCCTTCCTGCTTGCCGCGATGGCAGCTTCTAAAAACCGTTGGAGGGACGGAATGACGTCGTGAGGCTGCACCACGTGAAAGTATCATGTCCCCTACAAGCCCTACAAGCCATCCAGGGTATGCTTGGTCATGCAATTCCCTGTGTAATTGAGCTGCTTAGATAAGACATAGGCATTCTTGTATGCTTGTTTGCAAGCCAATGGAACGCATGCATACACACACTCTTGTGAAAGCTTGACACGGTAGAAAAGCAATGCTATAAAGCAAGCATGCTTTATGTGAGGATGATGTGGAAGAGTTGACCGATATTCTTGTAGGACTGGAGCAGCGGATCAACGCCTACAAGAGCCGATATCAGGAGCTCGAAAAAAAACGGCGCCGGCTCGATGATGAAATAGCCACGATCAGGAAATATCTTGAACTGGCCGAAACGCTCTACCGGGTCGAGGCGGACAAGGCCAAACTTGCCAGTTTATCCAACCAATTGATTACCGATGACCCGAAGGGCATGCGCCCCTTCCCTGTGATGGACGTGACCGACCAATCCCGGGAAATTCTGTTAGGACGGAGCAAATACGTCGGAAAGAGCGTGCCTGAGGCGGCTTACGAGATCCTCCGAGAGTCGAACCGTCCGATGCACGCCAAGGAGCTCGTGCAACGCCTTATCGAAGGGGGCTTGCAGATCAAAGGGAAAACACCGCTGACATCGATCGCTACCTCGCTCAAGCGGGATAAGCGTTTTAAAAAAGTGGGGCCGAATACCTTTGAGGCCTTGGATGACATGCTGATTCAAGCAGTCTAACAACCGGCAGTACACCTATAGCGAGGAAGGGGGGTGAGACTCTTGGCAACGAAGAAGGCAGCAGCAAAGAAGAAGAAGAAGTAATCCCGCCGCAGGTTATTCGCCGAGGGTGAGGCCACTCACTCTCGGCGTATTTTTCCCATCCCATCGTTCCGGTAAGTCACGATCCAAGGCAAGATCCGCTTGCAGCACGCTGGATGAGTTGTAATCGCTTCTATGAAGCTTGCAGGGCAACGGCGGATTGAAGGCGGGGCAAACTCACGGAGGCACGGGTCTCCATCGCGCCTGATTCGGCGTTCAAGAGCACCCATTTGTCGGGTTGCTCGAGGATGTGCTGCACCAGACGCGTATGTAAGGCATGCCCCGAGCGTTCTGCCACAATGTGACCGATAAACGACATGCCGAGCAATGAGAAATCTCCGATGAGGTCTAACACCTTGTGTCGCACGAATTCGTTCGAGAAGCGGAGGCCGGATTCATTGACAATGCCGTCGTCCGAAAGTACCACGGTATTGTCGAGGGTGCCTCCTTGGCCGAGCCCTCTGGCCCATAGAGCTTGCACTTCGTGCAGAAATCCGAAGGTTCTCGCCTCGGCAATGTGCGTTTCAAACGCCCCGGCCGAACACTCATGGACATAGGTCTGTGTTTGAATGAGGGGATGATCGTAATGAATCGAATACGTGATGCGCGGAGTGGCCCAAGGCTCGATCCGCACGTGCTTGGATCCTTCCGACACTTCGATCGGCGCCATGATCTTCAGATACGGACGTTTCTTACTCTGCGAAACGGTTCCGACCGATTGAATCAAGCGAACGAACGGCGCGGCGCTGCCATCCATGACGGGTACTTCGCCGGCCGTCACATCAATGTAGACATTATCGACCTCGAGGCCGGAAAGGGCCGCGAGGACATGTTCAATGGTCCTGACCTGGAAGCCATTTCCGCTGATCGCGGTGCAGAGTTCTGTGGGAACCCGGTATTCAATGGAGGCGGCAAGAGAAGCGCCGGCATGACCGTTCCGGTTAACGAAGACAACGCCCGTATTCGGAGGCGCGGGTCTCAGCGTAATGGTGACGGGCTGACCGGAATGAAGGCCAATGCCCGAACATGTCACCGGAGCTGCTAAAGTCTGTTGGTTCCGCACAAAGCCTCCATTACTTAACGAATTCCTAACGAACACGGCCGCTTAAAGAGCAACAGGCATGCCATCGACATACGTTCACATCATATGGAAAATAAAGGCATATTATGGCCAATTTCAAATTGAGGCTTGTCGCATAAAAAACACATGTGTGGCTTTTGCCTGTGTAACTGCCAAAAGATTGAGCGAACGCAACTGACGGGAGCTCTGAAGCCGAAAGGTACAATCCCGTTAGGCGATTGGCTGTTTAAGCGGCAATTCCAGGATTGAAGGTTGCCTTGGATGATGTCGGTAATGATATACCAAACTTCAAGGCCGTTGGAATCCAAGAATCAGGACAGCTCGTGAATGGCAGCCAAGCAGGCGTAAGGGCTATCACTGGTCTCTCAGGCATTCTGCTCGGAGATGGTGAAGTCCACTCATGCGGATGCCGCCCGGTCCGTCGGGCGCTTCAATGATTATCTGACTGTGGCCTGTCCACTCCTGTTACTGGGTCGCTTGGGTGATGGGAAGTCCCGCGGATTGCCAGGCGCTCATGCCGCCAAGCACATTGGTTACATTGCGATAGCCATGATGCGCCAGAAGGCTGGCGGCCACGGAAGACCGATAGCCACTTCCGCACACTACGGCCACGGGCCGATTTTGCGGTACCTCCTTCCATCGCGTGGGAAGTTCAGCTCCTGTGATGTAGTGCGCTCCCTTGATGTGTCCCTTCGCCCATTCTTGAGGCTGACGTACATCAACCACGAGTAGATCCGGATTCTGCTTGAGCCCGGATTCCAATTCCCATACGTTCCATTGCCGGGTGGTCTCAAGCGGGAATGCCGCCGTTCGCCACGCCAGCATACCGCCCGCCAGCCACCCCTGCGGAAGATCATATCCGATACGCAGAAGATGCCAGCACACAGTCCAGAGTGCGTCGGCGTGCTCAAGCACGAGGAGGTAGGGCCGTTCCGGTGGAAGCAGCGTACCCGCCCAGGTGGGAAAGGATGAGGAAAGGCCGGCATTCAAGGCCCCGGGGATATGACCCCCGCCGAATGCCTCGGGGGATCGGCAATCTAAAATCACATGCCCTTCCTCAAACCGCTGTTTATAGTCTCGCGGCTGCAGCGGTGGCGGTTCGCAGAGCGCACCGAGCAAAGGAGGACCGTGCTGGTTCAGCTTCCGCGCACGCGGCCAATAGGGAGGCACCGCCGGAAGGCGATCCAGATCGACGCACCGCCCGATGAATTCTGTCTGAGACCCGAGTTCCGTCAACATAGTATTCATGCAGCGCTCATACCCGATAGTGGTGGACAGCCGGTTGCTGATCTGACCGCCGCAAAGCGATCCGGCGACGTGAGTAGGATAGACCTCCACATAGTCGGGAAGCGGGAGGATCTTGTGCTTTAGCGTGTGGCACAACGTGGCCGCGTGTTGCTCGGCCAGCCTCCGGCCTCCCAGCAGATCCGGCCGGGCGACATCTCCCACGAGGAGGGCTCCGCCTGATAGCAACATGGCCGGCGCCTGACCGCGTGAGCGGTCGGTTACAAGGACACTGATGTGCTCTGGTGTATGACCCGGAGTGTGCAGAACTTCGAACAGCACTTCCCCCATTTCCACCTGTTCGCCATCGCTCACGGAGCGACTGGGATAGTGAATGGCGGCCTGGTGCCCCGTCAGCACCTGGAGCGTTATCCGTGCCGCCAGTTCCAGACTTCCAGTGACATAGTCGTTATGCTGATGGGTCTCAATAACGTACCGCACCTGTAGCCCCTGTTGGCGGGACTCGGTCAGATAAATCTCGATGTCGCGGCGAGGATCCAGTATGAGGGCCTCGCCCGTGTCCTCTGAGCCGATGAGATAGGAAGCGTGCCCCAAACTGTCGAGATAGAACTGTCTGAAAATCATGGTTGTCGGTTCCTTCTCGGCCATCAATGGTCGCTGAATGGTGGTCGTGAGTAATGACCGCCTGACCGCCGTCCTTCTCCCGGCATGCCCCAGAGGCGCTGGAGTATGCCGTATTGTGAAAACACCGCTGATGGCAGATCGGTCGCACGGACCCGCGCTTCCCGGCTGGGTTCGAGCGGCGAGTGTCGCCGGATATAGCCGCGTACCGCTTCATGAACCGAGCCTTCGACATAGTGCGGATCATGCACGCCCGCTAATCGGCAAAGGAGATCCATGGGCTCTCCGTCCCGCTCGCACCCGCCGAGCGTATAGGAGCCGGCTGCTGTTACGGATTCTCCATGAATGGTCACCCCGTGTATGCGTGAGCCTTTGGGAGCGCCGGCAGTGAATTCGACCGTCATGCCCGAGGGTCGCGGTCCCCATTCCCCCGAGAGCGCAAGCGGCTCGCTTGAGAACACCAATTCCATCTCATTCTCGAGATACTGTCGAAGTTGGGCACCGGTCACGGTTCCGCGCTTCAGGCGTGCGTTGACCGGGAGCATCTGCCAGAGATCCGCTTCCGTGAGGGCGCCGAACGGGATAGGGGGCGCAAAGCGGAATCCATTGGTGAACGCCACGTCGGTACCCGTCGCTTCCCGCACAGCGTCGGCGATCAGGTTGTCCATGGTGCTTTCCAGCACATCGTGTCGGAGTAAGGGCTTCTTGGTTTCACCGAGGACCTGTGCGAGGCGTTCCCGGTAAGGCTCCTTCGCTTGCTCAACCAGGGCCAACATGCCGGCATCCTCTTCGAACTGGCGTGCACGGATGTGAACGAGTTCAAAATGGGAGGCGATGATGCGTCCGTCTTTGTGCGTCACGTCTGGCTGCCCCATGAAGGACCCTAGCGCTCCAGACTCCACCACGATCGTTGTCCCGACCATGATCGGCGCGGATAGGCGTTCGTGCGTATGTCCGCTGAGCACAATGTCCAGTTCGGGAATATCCCGGGCAGTTGAATCGAGGGCGCAAGGCCTATGTGATTGACGAAGACGAGGAGATCCGGGTGTTCCCTCTGCCGTAGCATCTGCACATATTCGCGAAACCCGGCGGTTCGCATGGTATCGAGCCTGCGCATCTCAGCCGGCGGCTGACGAGTGCTGGTTGTCGGGTCGGTCATTCCCACGAAAGCGACGCGCACGCCATCGCGCTCCAACACTACCGCGGGATCGAAGAGGCGTTGCCCCGTGGTGATGTCATGGAAGTTGTAACAGACGATCGTGTGTCGAACTTTCCGAAAAAGCCTACGGAAGGCCTCAGGGCCGTAGACGACATCCCAATTGCCCGGCACGCCGACATCGAGGCCCAAGGCGTTCAGAGGGGACAGCACCGCTTCGCCGACGGTCCATGCCGCCAGCGCGGATCCTTGAAAGGTGTCGCCTCCATCGGCGGTAAAGACGGCGGCCGTGCGGAGCGCCTCCGCTGTTCCAGCGCGGTTTTCAGGTACCGTCTGAATGTGACAGCTGCTTGAGGAGCCTCCCACTAGGGTTGTTCAGAGAGTGAATGACTCCAGACCCTTGTTTGTCTGACTACTCGGGGCAAAGTGGCTAGCTTGGCTTCACCGCCTAGTCACGGGAGATAAGCGGTCTGCTGGCACCAACTCTCGGCGTGTATTACCGGACCTCTACCTCCACGGGGAGCACATGGCTGATCATGGCGTCACGGCGATCTTCATCCCGCTCCATCGGCTGCGTGCGGCCGCGAGAATCCGTGGCACGCGCCAGTACTGTCTGACGAGTGGGATGTTTTGGCGTCTGCCACTCGTAATCCCAAAAGCGCCAGGCAAACGGGATGGAGTCTTGAATAAACCGAGCCTGCCGCCAGGACCGAGCCCCATCGGTACTAACCTCCACCTGCGTGACCTCGGATTCGCCCGCCCAGGCCGCTCCCATGATGCGATACATTGAATTGACCGACACGACCTCCCCCGGCATGGGACGCGCGATTTCTGCC
This sequence comes from uncultured bacterium, assembly GCA_965285945.1. Lineage (GTDB taxonomy): Bacteria > Nitrospirota > Nitrospiria > Nitrospirales > Nitrospiraceae > Nitrospira_D. The sequence continues at coordinate 137,306 of CBDIWP010000053.1, forward strand.
TTGACCGCCATGTCGGAAACAGGCACCAAAGTCGGAAGTCCGTGCCGGCGTTCCCATACGGTGTACATGAAGGTCTGGAAGTATCCCGAAAATGGTTGACGGGTCACGATGATGCGATTGACCCATTTGACGGACGCCATGCCATACCAGCCGGCGACCACGGCGCGGACTGGAAACCCATGTGCAGGGGGAAGGTCCTTCCCGTTCATGCCATAGGCAAGAAGAACCTCTGGGCGAAGGGCTTTCTGAATGGGAAGGCTCCGGGCATAGGAGATGACGCCCGGCGTTTTGGGATTCGGCTCTTGAAAGAACCCCCGATCGGCTCCCTCCAGAATCACTTCGACTGCGTCGTCTTCCACGCCGGCCTGTGTTAAGAGGTCGGCCAAGCGTACGCCGGTCCACTCCGCGTTACTGACGCCGCCCAACTCCCAGCGAATGCTGGTCTGCGGCGGCTCGAGAAATACCCGGCTGTTGCCGGAACATTCCAACAAGGCTGGTTGGATAACGGCCGGCATTCGCTGAAGCTCGTCATACGTGATGGTGAGGGGTTGCTTGACGGCGCCGGTGATGGAGAGGCTCCAATCCTGAGCCGGTATTTCGGGAACGCGAAAGTGCGTGCGGATGTAGAACTGTTCGTTGGGTGTATAGAACGTATCGAGCGTTCCAAAGGGGAACTCAAGATTGTCCGGCTGCCGTTGACGGCTGATGGTTCCAGGCGGGCCGCCGTTGTTTCCCAATCTGATTCCAGCCGAAGACTGGGCCGCGAACGAGGCCGCGCTCAAGCTCATGTAAAGAGCTGGGATGGCTCCGGCCGCGCCGAGCACGAAGGCCCGGCGCGTGAGAGCGGCCGGGAGGGTATCATCACTTGATTCAGTCATGTGCCAGGTGTTTCGCGATCCCCTAACGTTGGACATTGGGTGCTTCGGCAAGCGGGTCCGCGTAGTCGTACTGTGGCATTGGCTATCGGCGTACGGCTTCCATGATCTGTGCAACATCGCCATTGGCGGAATCGCGTTGCGACAGGTTGTCGAAGTCACCTCGAATGGTCTTGAGCGCATAGCGTTCGGTCTCGATTTCGCGGGCTGTCCTAAATGCAAGCTGACGGAAGAGGGGAACGGGAGGACACCACCCTTGGACGGCGTGCTGTAAGAGAAAGCCGACGACGAGCGTAGGAAGGATAAAAAACCGTCGATCCACGAACGCGCCGAGCCCAAGTCCGACGAGCGAAAGGGAGGCCGCATTGGCTTCCAAGGTCCGCTCAATATCCCATTCCTGATCCAACTCTCTGATCCGCCGGCTGAGTTGATCCCTGTCCTGCTGAGAGTATTGCGCGACGTTGTCTTCTATTTGCCGACTAATCCGTTCATTGATGTCTTGATCCGTGTGTTCCTCAACTCTCCTCGTAGTGTTTGGCAGCATGCCCTTCCTCCTCTTCTTCGAGACGTCACCTCGACCAGTCCCGTCCAAAGCGCTTCAATCATGCTGCCAGGCCCTACGCGGCGATTACACTAGGTGTGTCGATAGGTGAAACTCTTACCGGTCCCCGCTGCAGGGCGACCCAAGCAATGAGTCAATGAACAGTGGCACGCCGCCGCCTCGCACCATAGGTCAAGACAGCCGGCACAATGGAAGGCGTAGCTATCGGTTTGAGGCTTGAGGAGCGGGCTCCGTGTGTCAGCCGTGAGGGATGCCCTCACGGGCCAAGCGGTCAGTGAGAACGCCGTGTTGGGTGTGGAGGTCTTAGCGCAGTGTTCACACGACGGTGATCACCGAAGAGAGCGGTCATCGTCTAGTGAGCAACGCAATGTGCGTACAATGTGGGACCGGTGCATGCATGCGTGCATAGCCGCTATAGATTGGGAAGAAAGACCAAGACATTATAAATTAATGTTTCGGGTCCAACTCGATCAGGCCCTTTCGTATGGCAAGAATGGCCGCTTGAGTCCGGTCATAGACTTGGAGTTTGTGAAAAATGTTCCTGACATGGTTTTTGACGGTCTTCTCGCTTAGATCGAGGTTGTTGGCGATTTCCTTATTGGTCTTGCCATCGGCCACTAACCGAAGCACGGTAATTTCTCGCTCCGTTAAATCATGCTCGACCCACCCGGGCTTTTTCCCTTTCTTCTGAGCCATGAGGGAAAACTCGGCCAAAATCTTGCTGGCGACCGACGGATGGATCAGGGATTCCCCCCGATAAATGGCCCGGATCGCCGCAACAATTTGTGAGGACTCCGAGTCCTTCAGGAGGTACCCGGTCGCGCCTGCCCGCACGAGATCGAAGATATATTGCTGCTCCTCATACATCGTCAGCGCGACGATGCCGATGTGAGGAAATTCCCGCTTCACCTGTCTGGTGGCTTCGACGCCCCCCATTCGTGGCATGCTGACGTCCATGAGAATGACATCGGGAAGAAGCGCGCGCGCCTTTTCTACGGCCTCCATGCCGTCCTGCGCTTCGCCGATGACATGGATGTCTTCTTTGGTTTTGAGGATGGCGGCCAAGCCTTCACGGACCACCCGGTGATCGTCGGCAATCAGGACCTTAATCTTCTCCATTGCCCGTAGCCTCCTTGTTGACCAGGGGTACCTCGACGACGATCTTGGTGCCCCGCCCTTTTTTCGATGTGATATGCCCTTCGCCCCCGACTAAGCGGGCCCGCTCCAGAATGCCCTTGATTCCAAAGTGATCCCATTTTTCAGGATCACGGAGCACGGCCTCCATGTCGAACCCGACCCCGTTGTCAATGATTGTGACACGGAGCATGTCAAGATGGATCTCCAATGCAATGGAGACACGGGTGGCTTTCGCGTGCCGCTGCACATTACTGAGCGCTTCCTGGATGATGCGGAACAGAAAAATCTTGGTCCGGGGAAACAGAATCTGTTCATCGCCGTTGACCGTGAAGTCGGCGTGGACGTGCGCCTGCGTTTCGTAGGACTTCAGATAGTTTTTCAACGCGGGAATCAACTCCATCTTGTCATAGTGCAGAGGGCGTAGATTGAAGATGACCTGACGGGCTTCCTGTATGGCGAGTTTCAGCTGAGCTTTGCTTTCCTTGATGGTCGCGAGACTGGCCTTGGGGTTTTTGCGGAGCAACTGTTGGCAGAGGTCCAGTTTGAAGTTGACTCCGGCCAGGCTTTGGACGAGGCCGTCATGAATCTCGCAGGCAATTCTGGTCCGTTCCTCCGTCACCGCCGCGCCGGTCTCCTTCACATAGAGGCGATACAGGGACTGGTACTTGTTCAACGTTTTTTCAATGTCGCCGGTCGCCCTGATGCGGGCTTCGATGAGCTCCCACATGAATTTGGCGCTGACGCCTCCGATGATCGTCACGCCCATCCGGTGAAAGTCTTGAAGAAACTGCCAGACCTCCGCGTTCCCCGACACATCGATAATCAGATCGACCCGTTCCATCGCCAGGAGTTTCCGATAGTCCCGGGTCACCGGGATTCTCAGGCGTTTCGCGAGAGTCACGCCCGGTGCATGAGGATCGATTTCCGCCACGCCCACGATTTGGACGAGCGGATCATTGGCAAAAATTTCCATCAGCGCCGTGCCGCCACGGCCCCCGCCGATGATGGCGACATTGGTGGCGCCTGCGCTGTGTCGGTTGCGTCTGGCTCGAGAGGGCTGCGGTTTCACCATAGGAATTGCGACCTCAACACCATGCGTCGGGGCGGGGTATACGGGAAAAGAGGCGAAGGGGGAACGGTCCGGGGAAGACAGAGCGTCAACGTTCGCGACGTTGCTGAGCCAGGGATTTCAACTCGTCCATGAACTGGTCGATGTCCTTAAATTCACGGTACACGGAGGCGAATCGAACATACGCGACCTGGTCCAGTTGGTGCAGCTCCTTCATGACTTCTTCACCCACAATCCGACTTTCTATCTCACTCTCACCCATTTCCTGTATACGTTTTTCAATGCGGTCCGTCACCCCTTCAATCGTGGCAGTGCTGATAGGCCGCTTCTCGCAGGCCTTTTTCAACCCGGACAATATTTTGGTGCGATCGAAGGATTCGCGGCGGCCGTCCTTCTTCACGACGACGGGAAGAATCTCCTCGACACGCTCGTACGTCGTGTACCGACGTTTGCAGCCCAGGCACTCGCGCCGGCGACGGATGACCTCCCCTTCTTTGGCCATGCGGGAGTCGACCACCTTGTCTTCAAGCTCATCACAGAACGGACACTTCACAGGTGGTGACCCCGCCCTATCGGATAGAGGCTAGTAGGAATGGAAGATGGGAAAGCGGCCGCATAAGGCTTTGGCCCGGCTGCGCACCTCTTCCAGCACCGTCGGATCCTGCCGGTGCTGCAACACACGATCAATGAGTGCCACGATGTCATTCATCTCGGCTTCCCGCATGCCGCGTGTGGAAACGATGGGAGTGCCAAGCCTGATGCCGCTGGCGACGGCAGGCGGCTTTTCGTCGTAGGGCACGGCGTTCTTGTTCACGATGATGCCGGCCGCATCCAAGGCGGCGTCCGCTTCTTTGCCGGTGATGCCTTTGTTGGTCAAGTTCACGAGCATGAGATGCGTATCCGTGCCGCCGGAGACGATCTTGTAGCCCCGCTCGACCAGACCTTGAGCCAAGGTCTTCGCATTCGCCAGGACTTGCTGTTGATAACGTTTGAACGCCGGCGACAAGGCTTCCTGGAAGGCGACCGCCTTCGCGGCAATCACGTGCATCAGCGGTCCGCCCTGCATGCCGGGAAACACGAACTTGTCGACCGCTTTGGCATGTTCGGCCTTGCACATGGTGACCCCGCCGCGTGGTCCCCGGAGCGTCTTATGGGTGGTCGTTGTCACAAAATCGGCATACGGGACGGGATTGGGGTGTAAGCCCGCTGCGATCAACCCGGCGATATGGGCGATGTCCACCATCAAATAGGCCCCGACTGACTGGGCGATTTGTTGAAAGCGCGGGAAATCGATGATGCGGGCATAGGCGCTGGCCCCCACGACGATCATCCTGGGACGGCAGTCCTCCGCCAGCTTCTGCACTGCGTCGTAGTCGATGGTCTCGGTTTGCCGGTCGACGCCATAGGAAAAGGCGCGAAACAAAATCCCGGAAAAATTCACTTTGCTGCCATGGGTCAGATGTCCGCCCTGCGCCAGGTCCATGCCGAGAATCGTGTCCCCCGGCTTGAGGACCGACAAATAGGCGGCCATATTGGCTTGAGAGCCGGAGTGGGGCTGCACGTTGACATGCTCGGCCCCGAAGATCTGCTTGCAGCGTTGGATGGCGAGATCTTCAACCGTATCCACGTGCTGGCAGCCCCCGTAGTATCGTTTGCCGGGGTACCCCTCCGCATACTTGTTCGTCATGACGGAGCCCTGGGCGGCCAACACGGCGGGACTGGCGAAGTTTTCAGAAGCGATCAACAGCAGCTTATCGTGCTGGCGCATTTCTTCCGCTTCGATGGCCGCATAGACGTCGGGATCCGTGGCCTTCAGCGCCTCCAATGATCCAATTGCGTCGCGCATTGATTCTCCCAAGAGCAGTGGTTAGGTCGTGGGGACTTCAGCTTCCTGTTTCTTGACCACCCGGATCGTGACGGCGGCGGTTACGTCGCGCGGCATCTTAATGGGAACCGTAATGGTTCCGAGTTCCTTAATGGGCTGCGGCAGTTGGATCTTGCGTCGATCCACGACGAAGCCCTGCGCCGCCAATCCTTCCGCAATGTCCTTCGTGGTGATGGAGCCGAACATCTTGTCGTCCTTGCCGACTTGGGCTTCCATGGTCAAGGTCACCGCCGAAACTTTCTTCGCGTGCTCTTCGATCTCGAGCTTTTCCTTCTTGGCTTTTTCGCCCGCCACACGCTTGGCATGTTCGAACGCCTTGATACTGCGGCTGTTCGCCTCGACGGCCTTCCGGCGGGGCAGCAGGAAATTTCTCGCAAAGCCATCGGCGACATTAATGAGATCGCCCATGTGGCCGACCCCCTCGAGTGTCTCTTGAAGAATAACTTTCATACCCCTAACTCCTTCTGTTGGAAAGGGAAAGAGAATACTGAGGTGGCCTGGAAAAGTCAATTTTAAATGCCACGCCGGACCGTCCCCTGCTGTGGTAGACAGGCGCGCGGGACGCCTTTATCATGACGTGTCCTTGGTGCCGGATGGTAGAGAGGGCTCATGGCCATGACCGTCACAGATCTCATCGAAGTATGGAGCGCTGGGCTCGAGAACGAGCGTCGCCACATCAGCGATGCGGGGCTGGACGTGCCCGTCACCGCTTCCGAAGCGCGACTGGTCCAGACGGTGGGAGGACTCCATCTGTACGAATTTCTCCTGCCTTCGGCAGCGTCCCTCTCCATCGATCTTCCGGTATCGATCGTCCCTTCCGATGACATGGAGCCGACAGAGGGTGTCGTTCTCACCCAGGTTGGCAACCGGGCGCTGGTGCAGGTGATTGACGCGCTGGGTGCCCACCTCGTATCGGTGGCACTGATTCCAGACCTCAGCGGGCTTCTCGAAACCTCCGCTCGGCGCCTGAGGGAGATGGTGACCAAGGCCGATGCCTACAACCTCGGTCCGGCTGAACGTCTTGTGCCGCTGCTGCAGTTGGCGGAGAGGGGAGGCCCCTTGCCCACGGGGACCTCCTCAGTGCTGACCACCCTGTGGCTGGATAATCAGTCCCTCCGTCGGCAAAAGCTTGCCGGTCTGGCCGTGGAACTCATACGGGCCAACAAACGGATCCTTGTCCTGAGCCCGTCACACCCGGACTCCGATGAATTGATGAGCCTCCTGGCACGGACCATGAGAGCCGGTGGCTTGAGCTACAAGACATGGATCAGCCGTTATGAAATGCCCGTCACCGCTCAGATCGCTGGAATTAATCTGCATGAGCTGGGGTTTGAAGCACAGATGCATCAGTTCTACGCCAAATCCCGCGCTGAGAAGGCCTCATTACGACGAAAGTACGAACGGTTTCGTGAACTCACTCCCTTTCTGGCCTATAAGGGCCAGAAGCAAAAAGACCTCGATGAGGTTCGACTGCTGGAATGGCGTCTGCTGACGCAACTGAGCGATCTCCAGACTAAAACCGCGGGTGTCACCGCTATCTTGACGGAGTACGAAAATCTGCCCTTGCTCCGGCGCCTGAGCATGCAGGCCGTGGGCAAGAACGTGGAATCGTTGCACCAGTACCGGGCGCTTTACGAGAAACAGATCGCCGACCTGCGGAAGGAGCTGGATCTCGCTAAAGCCAGGATTGACGAACTCGTCCCGGAAGCGGCCGTCCCTCGAGACATGCGCCCCGAATTTGACGAGCTGAAGGAGGATATCACCAAGTTGGGAGGAACGAAGAAAATCCGCGAACTGTTGGCCGCCGAAGAAGACACGAATCGGCAGGCCTTCATTCAAAATCGCCGGGTGGTGGTCGCCACGCCCACCAGAATCGCCAGTGATCCGTTGTTTACCCGGGTGCGCTTCGACATCCTCATGGTCGATGAAGCCACGCGAATTCCGGCTCCCGCCCTGTTGGCCGCGGCGGGGCTGGTCCGCGAGCGCATCATCGTGAGCGGCGATCCTCGCGAAATTGTCTCGGCCGGCTGTTGGACCCTCAAAGAAATCGCCGCTCCCGCGGAGCCGTGACGAGGGCCCCTGCGTCTTGGCTTGACGGAACTCATCAGAATTCAGGATAATCCCAATCTCACATGCCGAAGTGGCGAAACTGGCAGACGCACTAGATTCAGGGTCTAGCGCCCGCAAGGGTGTGCGGGTTCAAATCCCGCCTTCGGCACCAAATCTCTCCTCTCCGCTCCGCTCCTATCAAGGGCAAGTCAGTTCAGTCCGCAAAACGTACATCAGCTTCTAACTCAAGAGGCGTTTGCCAAACTAGTGGAAACACTGGGGCCATAAGAGGGATCCCAATGTCGTGTCGAGTGCTCTCGGCGAGGGAGGTGGCGTTATCGCATCCATCTGATCATCGACGATGATTCACAAATCCGACTCCTCGTCCGGGAGATCTTGGAAGCCAAGGGGCATGTCGTTGCTCCAAGCCAGCAATGGGCAGCAAGGCCTGCGCATGACCCAGTGGCCCGGCGGCGTTTATGGAAAAGGAATTCTCTCACTTGATGGCCTTGGAGGAATCTTACGACGCTTCCTGCCGGATCCTGAGGATTCATTGTCACCGCCATCCGTCGAGGTCAGTCGCATTGAATGAACGCCAGATACTCCGTTAAGCGCTGAAGATCTTGGGGCGTGAGAGTGATGAACTCCACTCCAAACTGGGCCGAGGTAGCCCACCGCACGGGCGCAAGACCGACCTCGATCGGCGGGTGATCGACGGCGAGGAATAAGCGCACTTGGAGATAGTCCCCCTTCTGAACGGGTGTCGTGCCGTGAATGGCGCACCCTCCCCGTGACAAGTTGATTGCCGTCCCGTTCCAATCCGGACCACCATCGAGGGAATATAAGCAGGGTGTTTCGACCGAGAACCGCTGAAATTGCCGCTCCACCATCTTGGGTCTGTGCCCGGCATTCAGAGCCATCAGGCGGGAGTCCGTTTCGTTCGTCGCCATAGTGAATGTCCAAGCCTCATAGGGACCGTTTGCTCGCTAGAACCCCTCTTCAAAGACCGCCAGATAGTCAGACAAGCGCTTGGTGTTACGGGGCGAGAGCATTATGAATTCAGCGCCGAACTGCTCGAGTGTTGCCCAGCGCACCACCGCATGATCTATCTCAATCGCCGACCGGTTTGGTGTAGGGAAGAGTAGTAAGCGCAGAATGTCGCCACGATGGGCAGGAACCGTTTTTCGAACGGCGCAGCCATCACATGACAAATTCAGCACAGTCCCCTGCCACTCGCGACCGGTGCCAATGGAGTAGTAACAGAGAAATTCAACGGAGGACCGAGAGGATCTACGTTTCACTAGGCCGACCGAAGCATCGCTGAGGGCGATTGATTCCTTACAATCCATGCGGACCCCTTTCAGTTGTACTACGGCAAAGGAAATTATCAGAGATAGGGACAGCAACGTACCTGGCTGGTACGCCAGTTAGATTAGAGCTGCCGGCCGGACTGAGCCATCAGCGACATAGAGGACGCGGATAGAAGATGAGGGCAGCATCATCGTAGGCGAGAACCTGCACACAGGATCCGCTTATCGCAAACAGCAGGTAGCTCATCACACAGTTCAGGATGCACCTCATCCTTGTGGTGGATGACAATGCCTTAGTGCGGAAAGCCTTCCGAAGTATCTTGGAGGGTTATCACACCTGACAGCCGTAGTTGAGGCGAGCAATGGGAGGGAAGCCGTGAAAATCGCGGAGAGCTTCCAAGGCCATCATCGTGGTCATGGACATCAATATGCCGGTGATGAACGGAATCGAAGCAACGACCCCAGATGAAGGCACACCATCCGGACATCTTAGTGATCGGGTTATCGGTGGGTATGCAACGAGAGTTCCACTGGGCCATGATACGGGCCTGGTGCAGCGGTGCTCATTCCAGAGAAGCGGCTTGTGAGCAGGTGCACTCCGTCATTACCCTAGCGGTCCTCGGGCAGTAAGTCTGAATGCCTCCGTCTGGCTGATAAGAGACACGGCCAACTCCCCGGAACGGTACTCCGCTGGCCCTGCTCAGAAACATTTCACCCGCTCCACCCTGCAGGATGCTTCAGCCGTCCGTGTCACGAGTCAACGCATTCATACGAGCGTCGATGTACTTCTTTCCATTTCCCGAACGGAGCTCCGCCAGAAATTCAACCGCCGCAATCTCGAGCACATCCCGCTCATCGTCGGTAAACGTCTTACCCATAGCGAAGAATCCGTGAATCCGCTCACAAGCAGCGATGAAACTTTTCACTTCGTTGCATAATGGCATGACGGCCTCCAAAGATGGGTCAAGCATGCTAGCGAAAAAGCGAGAAAGATCTATGCTATCAGGTCACACAAGGCGGTATACCTAGTAGGTTACCTAGCCTCATTGACCGTCCAATTCCCGCAATTGTTGTAGCGCCCCCAATGGTCTCTAAGAGCTTGTCCCCAAATCCTCGGTCTCCAGCAAAAGCAAGCCCAACTCATTTCCGCCAGCGTTCCGCCGCCAGCAAAGATTGATTGAATGACTTCGCAGGCAATGATGAAACACTGCACTTCCTGGCACAAGTGCATAGCCGACCTGCCCCGCTCAGGGCAGAGGTTCAAATTGCTCTCCGCCTACTCTTAGAGTCCTAGCGTCTTCAGTTCTGCCCATCGCATTGTTAGGCACGATCGGTGGCCGAGCGGGAGATCCACACTGAAATGTGATGTCAAAAAAGGACAGGGGGTCTTTACTGCCAGCGGGCCGGCAAGAGAAACATGGCCCGGCTCACCGTGAGAGTGTCACGTGTGAGGTTGAGAATGGGTCTCCAAGAATGACCTAGGTGCACAGGTCATTCACAGGAGTGAAATGCTCGGATGGGATATACAGAAAGAGCATGGGGGTTTGTGCGTTCCATGGATCATCAACCCGCATGAATATTTTAGGGCCGAAAATTCTGAACAAATGGCTCTGTCAAGCTCCCAAGTATATGGATAGCATCGTTCCAAGCAACCAATGAGGGAGGGTTATTTTTATTATGAGCAGTCCGTTCACCAAGAGCGATCTCAGCTTTTTAGTCGACGCCATGGAGAAACGCTTTGTCGCAACGCGCATGCGGATCACCGCTGCGGCTATGGCAGACACACCGGCGGTTGGCACCAATGACAAGGTCCCTCCTGGTCCAATGAGTGTGCCGCAACCGGTCACAGTCGATGCGAACGGCACCATGAGCGTCGAGGATTACAAGGCCTGTTCGATGGTCATGGCGGTGTGCCAGAACATGGTTCAGAAGTCGCTGACGGATGCGGCCAAGACCGCAGGCGTGGAGCCGGATGCGGCTCTGAAGAACATGAACGCATGGTTGCAGGCCTACCTGGACTTTCCTTTTCCCTTCTTTAACTTCAAGGATACGCAAAGTGACGTCTACACAAAGGACCAATTTACGTTGACCGCCGACCCCGACGTGGTGGAAAGCATCGTCAACATCAAGAATGTGGCCGGCCTGAAGGACGCCGTTATAGGCGCGCTGAAGAAGTCTGGCGGCAACCTCGCCAGCTACCAGGGTACAGAGCGAAAGTTCAACTACTTCGGCATCATTACTGGCTACAACGAAACCGAGATTGCGGTGCGAGTCATTAAGTTTGCGATGAATATGAAGACCACTGACGTCAGTTCGCTGTGCGTGAAATACCAATCTACGAAATTGGATACGGCCTACGACACATATCAGTTCGTTGCAGACAAGGAACTGATGATAAAGATGCAGGCCAAGATGGGCGATCAGTTGATCGATTACATGGCCACCAAGCTGCTCGATTTCGTCAAGGCCTTCTATGACCGCGAGCTCGGCCTCTTCCAGCAGAAGCTGGCCGATGCACTGAAGCCCTCCGCTTAATGTATTGCGTTAACGCGTCTTTGCACGTTGACGGGGTAACCGGTGACGAGGAGTGTGATGATGAATGGATTACTTTTGTGTCACGGCGGGCTAAAAGAGTTCGGTGCGTTCAGTCTGAAAGCGGAGCAAACAGTTGCGTACCGTGGTAACTACGGCACTCCGCTCAGTTCTGAGACGGCAATGGCGCTGGTCCAGGCGCTGTTAAGCAATCCTTTAATATCGGACCATGAAATTGGATCACAAGTGATGGGTTACAAACCTCAGGATCCGTTGGAGGGACCAGGCAATTTTAGCCCTGACTTGAACCTGCAGGGCGACAACGAGCTCCTGTGCTTTATGATGAATATGGCCACGCGGCGGTGGATCAAGCTCGATGCGAACTGGAGGTCGACGCTCTCCGATATCTGCCTGAACCTCGGCAGCCCGCTTTGGCTCAACCTGTTGTGCTGCAGCAATCTGAAAGATGTCAACGTGCCGGAGGCAGCGGTGGACCCGACCCTCAGGGTCAAAGACTGGGGCTCCATCTTAAAGTGAACCAGGTCTGAAGGTGCGCTTAATTGCATCAATCTCTTCTTTCAGAGCTGGCTGCACGTTTGGATAGAATGCCTTTCTGAATGGCCCCGATGCAGAAGTCTATGGTCAGCGCATTGGAGAGGCCCCGTCAACATTCGGCGACTGGCCGAAGGCCTGGTGCATGGCATGCTTTCCGAGAGCCCAAAACTGCCGCTGATTCGCTCGGCCGATTTGGAGACGGTGCGCCTTTCGCTCACTTGCTCGCTATCGTTCGTACGCTTGACCACACGGCTGATCTTCTAGATGCACTCCGCAATCATCTCCAACGGCTCGATGCCCAGCCGTCTTGTCCCCCGTACTCCGTTCATTCGGGATACCCGGTCGTGAGGATGGACCACCTGGTGCTGAATAGGTGTCAGTATGGGCAACTAATCCATGAAGAATGAGATGAAGTGAGACAACTAGAAACAATGTGCCTATTCCTCTCGGGGAGCCAATCCCCGCTCATATAATCCCGCCTTCGGCATTCTTTTCGCACCTACCCCTTGACCACGGTATCGGCCTCACTCGTTTGTGGTGGACCATCTCGCCACACCCGCATGCGAGCTGATGTTGGAGGCATCTCATCGGCACCGCCTCGCTACTCCCGGGTCAAGGATTGCCTGGCCAGGCGATGTAACTTGGCATCCAGCTCCGCGAAGTCTTCCAAAACCGTGATGTGGTGTTGCATGAAGAGATCGCGCCTGGCGAGCGCTCCACGTCCTCCTACGGCAAGATGGGAAGCGCGATTCACGTCATGCGCAAGTGCTTCAACCAGTTCCAGTGCCGTGGCCTCGGGCGGTGCAACGGGAAAGGAAATGACGATCAGGTCTGGCGCAACTTGCTTGCAGAGGTTGATCAGGGAGGCAATGGGCACATTGGCGCCCAGATAGTAGATCCGGCAGCCGCGAACACGGCATCGATAGGCGACGGTCAGTGCGGCAATGTCGTGCTCCTCGCCAGGGGGGCAAGCCACGACGATCTTGGGGCCGAAATCGGCGACAGGCAGATGATTCAGGGCTGAAAAGAGTTTTTGCTGGATCTGCTTGGTCACGTAATGCTCGATGGCAATATTCACACGACCGTCATGCCACAAGAGACCGACCCGTTCTTGAAGCGGAAGCAAGATTCCATGGAGCGCTTCTTCAAAAGGCACCACAGCGACGGCACCGTTGAGACGTTTTTCGAAGGTCACCCGATCGAAGGGCTCCAGACAGTTCAGCAATTCCTCCACAAGCCGGCTGAACGTATTGTCGACAAATGATGGTTTCGGCACATCGGCATGTGCACGGTTCAACAGTTCTTCCCGGCCCAGCTTCGACAGCTCACCGATCGACCAGCCGGCATCCACCTGCCCTTTCAGGTACCTCAAGAGGCGGACATCCTCATCAGAATAATTACGGTATCGGTTGGCTCCTCTTATTGGAGTCAAAAGTCCAAATCTGCGCTCCCAGACCCGGATAACGTCTTTTGACAGCCCAGTGAGTTTCGCAACTCTATGAATTCTATGTGTATTCATCGCTGATAAATTGTGTACCGAGTGTCTAATGTTTGTCAAATAATTGTTTCAATCAACCATTGACACATTGGACAAATGCCGTTATACATAAGACATAGATGAGACAAACATTGAACACTCATGGAAGTCAACATAGGCAGTGCGATGGTGGAGAAATCAGGATCAGAACTGGTGAGTGGAACAGGCTCTTCAAACGAGCCTCATGGCTGCACCAGATGCGGCGGTCTATTGGTGAGTGACTTCTGTAGGGATGTGCTCAGCAGCACGGACCAACTTAAGTTCGCCGCGAGACATTGTGTGCAATGTGGAGAGGTCGTGGATCCTGTGATCCAGCGCAATCGGGGAATAGGACAAGAATCGATGACAACTCGGGTAAGGGAGAGGATGGCTCTCATGACGAAATGACCATAGTGGTTCATCCCAATATCAAGGTTCGTCGCCTTAAACCAAGGAGGTTTCCCCATGCGGAGTCACAGATCATTTCAAGTCGGAATCAGGTTGGGCGCTGCTTTATTGGCCGGCTCTCTATCCATAGCGACGGCTGCCGACGACCTCAGCGGCGATAGGGACATGGTAAAGATTCCGAAGGGCGAATTTACCATGGGAAGCAACGAGCATTCGGATGAAACCAAGCATCAGGTGGTCCTGGACGCCTATCTGATCGACAAGTATGAGGTCTCGAACGCGCGCTACAAAGAGTTCATGAAAGCCACTGGCCATCCCGCCCCAGCCTATTGGGATGATCCTCGTCTCAACAAGGAGAATCATCCGGTCGTCGGCGTGAGTTGGACTGACGCGACCGCCTTCTGCAAGTGGGAAGGCAAGCGGCTTCCGACGGAGGCGGAATGGGAGCGAGCGGCCAAAGGTCCTGAAGGCGACAATCACTATCCATGGGGCCATAAGCTCGATTCCAAGAAGGCTAATTATGGTCAAAATCTGGGTCGCACCATGCCGGTGGATTCGTACCCGGAGGGCGTAAGCGGGTATGGAGTCTACAACATGGCGGGAAACGTATTTGAATGGGTCGAGGACTGGTATGACATGAAATTCTATAAGGAGAGCATCGCGCTGAACCCCAAGGGCGCTGAGAAGGGCTACAACTTTGCCAATCAAGGGCCGGTAAAGGTGCTGCGCGGCGGATCCTGGCTGGCTCCGGAGACGTCGCTCCACACGAGTCACCGGTTCTGGAATCAGCCGGAGAATAATTCCTACGGTGTGGGACTCGGATTCCGTTGCGCCAAGTCGGCTCAGACAGTGCCGGACGAAGCCATGCAGGCCGGTCGTGATGCCTTCATTCAAGCGTTAGTTGCCATGGGGGCGGAGAAAAATGCCGATGCGATGGCCTCCATCGAGAAGGCGCTGGCTTCAGAGCCGGAAAACAAGGAGTACCTGGCCACCCGTGATCTGATCAAGAAGAGCATGAGCATGAAGAAGAAATAGCCACGGGAGTAGTGGGGGCGGCGTGTGCCGCCCTCCCAGGTATCGAGCGTGTCACGCGGGAGGTCGATGATGAATCTGTCTAGCACCATAGCAGTAGCACTGCTGCTCACGGGGGCTCTGTTGCCGATCGGCGGAAGTGAGGCGGGAGAATCGTTGATTCCACCGGATATGGTGTATGTCGCACACGGACCCTCTGTGATGGGCATCGACAAAGAAGTGCCTGTGTCCGAGAAGTCCACCCCCTACCAGCGACGAATGAACACACCCTGGTCCGCCGAGGCCTTGAACGATGAGGGTCCGGCTCACATGGTATTCCTGGATTCGTATCTGATCGACAAGTATGAAGTGTCCAATAAGCAGTATGGGGACTTCATCAGGGCGAAGGGCCATCCGGCACCGGCCTACTGGGACGATCCCCGCTTGAACAAACCTGAGCAGCCGGTCGTCGGAGTGAATTGGGAGGAGGCCAAAGCATTCTGCGAATACCGCGACAAACGTCTTCCAACCGAGGCGGAATGGGAAAAAGCCGCTCGCGGACCCAAAGCCAATCTGTACCCCTGGGGGAATGACTTCGATGCAACGAAAGCGAACTATGGCAAAAATCATGACGCCACGATGCCGGTAGAATCCTATCCCGAGAGTGTGAGCTACTACGGTGTGTACAACATGGCCGGGAATGCGTTTGAGTGGGTCGCCGACTGGTATGACCCCCGCTATTACGGCCGGCTTGAAACAATGGTGAATCCGACCGGTCCGGCCAAGCCTGTATGGATGGGTGGGACGGGAACCTATGTGGATCGGTTGACGGTAGGAGAAAAGCGAGTCATTCGCGGCGGATCGTGGATCGCGCCGGAAGGCACGGTCAGAGCGACCCACCGGTTCTGGAATCACCCGCTCAACAACAGCTATGGCGTGGGCCTGGGTTTTCGTTGCGCCAAGACCGCCCCGCCGGAAATCGATCAGCGGATCAGGGATGCGTACATCACCGCACTTGTGGAGATGGGCCGTGAGCGGTTTTCGGATGCTCAGCAGGCGGCGGATCGGGGTTTGGCGATTGATCCCAAGAATGTCGAATTATTGGAACTCAGCCCGTTGATTAAGCAGTCGATGAAGAAGTCGTAAGAGAATCGGCACGGTCCGTCGTGGCGGCGGGATCGAGACGGAGGCGTAGACATGACACAGTACATAAGAATTCCTCTCGCGATAACCTTCGGCGCGCTACTGGGAGCAGCAACGCTCGAGGCCGGTCCGCTGGATCCGGCCCGCCATCCGCATCCGGGCACTGCGAGGACGGTTCATGAGGCTGAACATGATGTCGATCAGGCGTGGGAAGTCTACCATCGCGCGGCATTAGGGGGAACAGTCGCCTCCCCTGCCCTGCAGGCTGAAATCGAGCAGCACCTGCACGAAGCCAGAACCCTCGTCACCCAGGCACAAGAGGCAGCCGAACGGGGGGATAAACGTCAGGTGGAGCGTCTTGTCGGTCAAATCAAAATCCATACGTCCCATGCCATTGAGGGGAGCAAGGAGCAGAAGAGATGACATTAGGTCTGCGGAGGATAACCAATCGTTGGAGTACGAGGGCGACGATCGTCCTCGCTTGTGCCCTGGCACAGGCGCCGGTGATGGCGGCGGCGCCGGCGCCGGCTACGATGGAGCTTGACCCGGTTCCCATGGTGACGATTCCGGCCGGAGAATTTTTGATGGGCAACCCGGAAGGAAAAGGCCGGGCTGATGAGTGGCCGCAGCGATCCGTGTATCTCGATGTCTTTGCGATCGATCAGGTCGAAGTGTCGAATGAACGATATATGACGTTCGTTACAACCACGGGCCATCGAAACCCTCCGAATCCCTACGGCATGGGGCCGCTGTCGTCCATTAAGGGTATCGAACAGCTCCCCGTCGTGCAGACGACGTGGTACGACGCCAAAGCCTATTGCAGCTGGGCGAAGAAGCGACTGCCGACGGAAGCGGAATGGGAAAAGGCCGCGCGCGGCACCGATGGGCGTCTGTTCCCCTGGGGCAACGAACCAGCGACCCTGACGCGGGCAAACTTTGACCGCGAATGGGAAGACGAGAAGACGTTGTACCCGGTCGGATCGTTGCCTGAAGGAGACTCGCCTTATGGGGTGAAAGATATGGCGGGCAATGTCAGGGAGTGGGTCTCCGACTGGTACGACCCGGACTACTACAGGCACGCGCCCAAGGTGAACCCGCAGGGCCCTGACACGAAGAGAGTGGTCCGATCGATTCGAGGCGGGTCCTGGCATAGCCCGTTAGCCGATATTACGACTTCCGCAAGAGGCCGGGGCGGGTTTGCCTTACAGACTCATGGCACCGGCTTTCGCTGCGCCCGTAGTGTCGGGAGAGATCCAGGAGAAGTAGCCGATCGAGGCAGGCGATGATGGATAATGACGCACTCATGATGCGAGAAGGCCGGTTCGTTTAACTGTGTGGGTGGCGCCGCGACTCCGCACGGCGTCTTCCGCTGAGGCAGACAGGGCTCTTCCTCGGGGGAGACCTGTCCCCTCGGTGAACCACGCGAGCGGGTCAAACACATGTACGCGCGGGGCTGTCGAGAGTCCCAGGAAGGCGGCATAAGGACGTTAATTGTACGGGCCAGGGTAAGAGGGGCTTGAGCTGCTTGGAACAGGCCGCATGCGTCAGGCGGGCCTGATTGAGCAGGCCTTGTGTCAAGTAAGGAGTGTTCAGTTGTCACACTTGATCGCCGTCGAGGGTTCCCGTGGAATCAGATGGGAGGCCAAAGAATTCTTCCGCCTTCGTCACGCGCATCGACGACATTTGCACGCGTTGCGGCGGGCTGATGGTGCACGAGCACTACATGGATCTGCAGGACGATACGGGTCAGATCGGTGTGACGGCGTTACGTTGCACGAGTTGCGGAGATGTTATCGATCCGGTCATCCTTCAAAACCGAATGAGGCCGGCGGCGCCGAATCTCTTGTACGGGACCAAGCGGCGTCAGTATGCGCAGCGCATCGATGAAGGGGGATCGGATGGTGCTATCGGGATGGCCGGCAGCGACAGTGCTGCGGGACGAACCGATTGAGCAAGTACCGGCCCGATCCAAAGGCCCCGGGAGGAGATGCGGACAATGCATATTGTCATGACCGGCGGCACAGGGTTCATCGGTCGGGCTCTGTGCACAGCTCTGTTCCAGATCGGTCACCGGATCACCATCCTTACGAGACATGCGAGAGAAGCATCGCAGCTATTGGGGGCGATCGTGTCAGCAGTGGAATGGAATGGCCGGGAGGCGGGAGCTTGGGAGCATTGTCTCGAAGGGGCTGATGCCGTCATCAACTTCGCTGGCGCACCGATCGGGGAGGCTCGCTGGACCGACGAGCGGAAGCGACTTCTCACCGACAGCCGAGTCCTTACCACCCGTCTCTTAGTGGGGGCCATGTCCCGCCGGTCATCGCAGCCCCAGACACTCATCAGTGCATCGGGCATCGGCTATTACGGCGCCAGCGACGATCGAGTGCTGGATGAGGGTGCGGCCCGCGGCCGAGGGTTTCTAGCCGATCTGTGCCTGGCATGGGAAGCGGAGGCTCTCCGGGCCGCGGAGTTGGGGGCGCGGGTCGTTATCTTGAGGACTGGCATGGTGCTCGAAAGAGACGGTGGTGCGTTGCAGAAGATGCTGTTGCCGTTTAGGATTTTCGCGGGCGGGCCCATCTTGCCGGGAACCCAGTGGGTGTCATGGATCCACCGGCGCGATCACGTCGGATTGATTCAATGGGCGCTCACGACCCCTGGTGTCTCTGGTCCCCTCAATGCCGTGGCTCCCGGGGCCGTGACGATGAACCAGTTCTGCGAAACACTCGGGCGAGTGCTTCGTCGGCCATCGTGGCTCCCTGTGCCGGGCTTGGCATTGCA
This sequence comes from uncultured bacterium, assembly GCA_965285945.1. Taxonomy (GTDB): domain Bacteria; phylum Nitrospirota; class Nitrospiria; order Nitrospirales; family Nitrospiraceae; genus Nitrospira_D. The sequence goes on from CBDIWP010000053.1 coordinate 156,136, forward strand.
GGTTGCGCTGGGTGAACTGGGAACACTGATGACGACCGGTCAACGGGTCAGTCCGGCCAAGGCACTCTCGGCAGGGTATGTCTATCACTATCCGACGCTGGAACCGGCCTTACGGGCGATCCTCACGAACAATCAGCGGAGCGTCTGAAATGGTGTCACTGATCGAATATCTTCACCTGCTCGCCGTCGCCGTTCTGGTGGGCAAGGTGGTGCTTTTATCCTTCCTGGTGGCCCCCATTCTTGCGAAGAATCTGGAACGGGAGCCGTTCAGCCAAGTCGTTCGTCAGTTGTTCCCCGCATACTACGCGCTGGGAATGGCGGCGGCGCTAACCGGTCTCGTGTCCGCGATTATACTGGAAATCATCGGAGAGACCCACGCGCTCCATCATCTCGCTGCCGGAATGTGGCTCGTCGTCATTGCCGCCGAAGCCTATGGCCGCTCGCCGCTGACCCTTCGGAGCAATGCCATGCGGGATCGGCTCAAGGAGCAGGCTTCTCGGGGGGCCGTCGATCCCGCTCTGCAGCACGCGTGGAATCGATTGCATCAACGGTCGGTCTATCTGAACGGGCTTGTACTGCTCGTGGGACTGTGTTTAGTCGGACTGGCCGGTCGATGGTAGTTCACAAGGAGGTATGCACATGAGGTTCACGCGCATCCATATTATTGCGGCAGGATTCATCATGGGCCTTCTGGTGACCGGTGCAGCATGGGCTACCGACCAGCCGGTGAGCCAGGCGCCCGAGGCGCATGGAGACGATGCCAGACTCCCGGGCGGCGTAATCGGCGTGTCGCTCCAGCTCGGGGCTGAGCGGATCGGCGACCCATCGGTGCTGTATGTCGGGATGGTCCACCCCGAGGGACCGGCTCACCAGGCAGGGCTCAGACACGGGGATGAAATCGTGACCGTGGATGGGACAGCGGTGTCGGGAAGGACTTATGAGGAGGTGGTCAAGATGATCCGGGGAGAAGCAGGCACCGTCGTTAAATTGGGAGCCAAAGGAGACGGAGGAACCCGGGAACTGGCCATCACGCGGGTGGCTAGCAATAAACTTCCGAAAGGTCCGGCGGGATCGCACGGCGGCCCGGCGAGATAGGAGTCCATCATGGTCAATGGCATCATGCCGATCGCGCTCTTCGGACTACTGATCCTCTTGGGTCACGGTGCGGCGTTCGGCGAACCGGGGAAGGCTGCGTCCATGACGACTCATCCCAACCTGGCGAAGGCGAATCGCTTTTTGGCGGCCGGCGATTATCGTCGCGCCCTCGAAGTCTGTCAGAGAGAAATCGATGAGGCCCCGTCGGCGGCGAGCTATATCCATCTCACCTATGTGTATCACGCCATCGATGCATACCTCGAGCATTTGTCCAAGGAAGAGCGCTGGATGGCGGTCGAACATCTGTACCTCAATCTGGCCTATCGCAACACCGAGGATCTGGTGGATCCTCCTGGGGGATTGGCGCGGATGGCCAAAGAAATGATCCAACAGAGCGTGCGCCAACAGTCCGATGTCACCGCGGCCATGGCCAATCGATTGGACAAAGTGGAATCGGATCGCTTGTGGATTGAGCAAACCGCCTGGCGGACTGCGAACCCCCAGACCTGGTGGCAGGGAGTACCGAGCACCTGGCTTCGCGAGGAGCGATGATGCGCACCGCACCGATAGGAGTCGATATCAAGTTGTTCGGCGGTGCTTTATTGGTTGCCGGTATGGTGGACCTCATCTTCATCGTGCTGGTCCCCGCCTACGCGTTGAAGCTGTTCGGGACAGCCGTGGAGGGCCCTGCGTCGTGGTTGATCAGGCTTCATGCTCCGGCTGTGCACTTGCTCATCGGATATGGATTCCTCTGGCTGCGGCCCTGGGCCTGGGGCCTCAGCCTGGCCTATGCCGGATTCGGGATCGTGAGCGAAACGATGAATCAACTGGCATTCGGATTTCATGTCGTCCGCTCAGGGTTCATGGTGACCACCGCCTTGTTCGTGGGCTACCTGTTGTGGCGTCGGCATCTCTTTGGCGAGCAACCGACAGCGACCACTTCTGGGCCGTCCTGGTCGGAAGGATAGAGGGTACGGATGCGTGGCATTGTCTGGTTCAGACGGGATCTCCGGATCGCCGATCAGCCTGCGTTGACGGCCGCCTGTGAGGCCTGCAGCGAAGTGATGCCGCTCTTCGTGTTCGACGAGCCTCTCTTGCAGGCGCAGGTGTTCGGGTCGGCGTCCGTCAATTTCATGCTTGGCTGTCTTGAGGAATTGGCGTCGGCATTGGCCGGGTCCGGATTGGCGCTCCAATGGCGCCGGGGAAAACCGGTCGAGGAAGTGGTGCGAGCGGTGCGCGACTGGAATGCAAACATCGTCTACTGGAACCGGGACTATGAGCCGGCCGCGCTTGAGCGCGACCGCGCTGTGCAGCAGCGACTGGCACAATTGGGCGTGGTTGTCCGCACGTTCAAAGATCATGTCGTGTTCGAAGCAGAGGAGGTCCGGGGGGCGACGGGCGCCCCCCTGCAACGCTACAGCGCCTATCGCGCACGCTGGTGGACCAGGTGGCAGGCCGCGACACCTCGGGCGCTTCCGGCACCCAAGAGGCTGAACGCGGCATCCGTGGCGGTCCTGCCGCCTTCCTCCGCTCTTCCATCTGCCCGCGAGTTGGGATATGCACCGGTAGTGCCCTGGATCCAACCGGGTGAGCGGAGCGCGCACAAACGCCTGCGTTGGTTTCTGGATGGCCCCGTTCATGGCTATGCGGAGGACCGGAACCGCCCGGCGTTGGATGGCAGTTCCAAACTGTCTCCGCACTTTCGGTTTGGGACCATTACACCGCGCATGGCGATCCGGGAGGCCTTGGATGCGTTGACCGAGCGCAGGAGCAGCTCTCGTGCCGACGTGCTCGCCTGGATCGATGAATTGATCTGGCGGGAGTTCTTTCAGCAAGTGCTGGCCGCATTTCCGCGCGTGGCGACCGAGCCGTTCCGAAACGTGGCGCCGCCGTCCCGAGAGCCGGGTCCGGAACGGGACCGGCTGTATCAGGCCTGGTGCCACGGACGGACCGGTTATCCCATTATCGATGCCGGCATGCGCCAGCTCAATACGACGGGCTGGATGCACAATCGAGTGCGCATGATTGCGGCTTCGTTTCTGATCAAGCATCTCCGCATCGACTGGCAGAGCGGCGAGCGGTATTTCATGCAGCACTTGCTCGATGCTGATGTCGCCGCCAACAACGGCAATTGGCAGTGGTGCGCCTCGACCGGGACCGATGCCATGGGAGGGTACCGCATGTTCAACCCCGTGCTGCAAAGCCGAAAGTTCGATCCGGACGCCATCTATATCCGGGCGTACGTCCCGGCACTGGCGAAGGTCACTGGCCCGTGGATCCACGAACCCCATCTGATGAGCTCTGAGGAACAGAGACGTTCGGACTGTCGGATAGGCACCGACTATCCTTTGCCCATCGTCGAGCACCGTCGGGCTCGGGAAGCATACCTGAGCGCCGGAACACAGCAGGGGAGCAAATGATGCTGGCACCGCTGCGTCTTGGGATCAGCCGTTGTCTTCTCGGTGATGAAGTCCGGTTCGACGGCGGACATAAGCGTGACAATTTTCTGACCGATGTGCTCGGGCGCTATGTGGAGTGGGTTCCTGTCTGTCCGGAGGTCGAGGCCGGCCTCGGCACTCCGCGGGAGGCGATGCGACTGGTCGGCGATCCCGCGCACCCCCGTCTCCTGACGATCAAGAGCGGGAAGGATCATACCCGGGCGTTGGAGGCGTTGACCGCGAAGCGCCTTGAAGAGCTGGGAGATCTGGACCTATCAGGCTTTGTCTTGAAGAGGGGCTCGCCGAGCTGCGGCATCGAGCGGGTCCGTGTGTATACGGAGCAGGGGATGCCGAGCCGGAGTGGCGCCGGACTCTTCGCGAGCGCCTTTGTCCAGCAGTTCCCACTGATTCCGGTCGAGGAAGAAGGACGCCTCTGTGACGCCTCGCTCAGAGAGAATTTTATCGAACGCGTGTTTTGTTATCGCCGGTATCAGGATGTGATTCAAGACGGCGTGACGAGACAGGCGGTGGTGCGGTTTCACACGCTTCATAAGCATCTGCTCCTTGCCCATAGCCGGCAGCACTATCAGGTCCTCGGGAGGCTGGTTGCGCAGGCCGAGCGGCATCGCCCCAAGGAACTGGCCATCCGATATGGAGCACTGTTCATGCAGGCGCTCGCCGTGAAGGCGACGGTGCGCAAGCATGTGAATGTGTTGCAGCACATCCTGGGGTACTTCAAGGACCGATTGAGCGCTGCAGAGAAGGCGGAGCTCTTGGGCGTAATCGGCGATTATCATCGAGGGCTGATTCCCTTGATTGTCCCGCTCACTCTGATCAGGCACTACGTCCAGATCTTCGATGTGAGCTATATCCGTGATCAGGTCTATCTCAACCCGCATCCGAAGGAGCTGATGTTACGGAATCATGTGTAACTCGTCATGCGTTGGGAAAGGAGCCCGTTGATGGCCTCGGTGGTACCAGGCGTGGTGCTGGTCGGGCACGGCGGTATTCCCAAGGGGTGCCCGCAGGAATGGGTCACGAAATTAAAACGGCTGGAGGCTCAGCGGCGGGCGGCGAAGCAACCGCCGACGGCTGAAGAAAGCGAACTGGATAGGAAAATCCGCCAGTGGCCGAGGACGCCGGAGACAGATCCGTATCAATCAGGACTTGAAGCGGTCGCGGCGCAGTTGCGCGCGACCCTGGGTGATGTGCTCTTTGCCGTGGCGTACAACGAGTTTTGCGCGCCGACGTTGGAGGAATCAGTCGAGGCGTTGATCAAGCAGGGGGCGACTCACATTGTCGTGACGACGACGATGTTCACGCCGGGCGGGTCGCACTCAGAGGTGGAAATTCCTGAAATCCTCGCCCATCTGCGGCCACAGTATCCGGCGGTCGAACTGCGGTACGCCTGGCCGTTCGATTTGCGGCTCGTTGCGAATACCCTGGCGGAACAGGTGAAGCGCTTTTCATGACGATGGCTAAGACGGTATCCACACGCGCGTCTCTGCTTTGGAGACTGAGCCCATGCAACCTCTCATTCACCTAGCATTGGACCTGGCCGAACAGGGGCTGCTTCCAGACGTGGCGATCCGATACGGGATTCGGCAGTTGCTCAAGCAGCGCCTCCGGGAGATCCGGTCGGGTGATCCTCAAACAGCAGCACGGAAGGCAATGCGATTTATCGAGGAGATGCGCCGTGCGCCTATCGCCGTGTTGCCGGAGAAAGCGAATGATCAGCACTATGAGGTCCCGGCCGAGTTCTTCCAGCAGGTCCTCGGGCCTCACCTGAAATACAGCAGCGCGTTCTGGCCCGCCAATGTGACAACGTTGGCTCAAGCGGAAGCGGCCGGCCTGCGTGAGTCCTGCCTGCATGCGGGCCTGACGAACGGGCAGACGATTCTGGAGCTCGGATGCGGCTGGGGGTCCCTCACGGTGTGGATGGCTGAGCACTACCCCGACAGCCGTATCACGGCGGTTTCGAATTCCCGCTCACAGCGGGCCTACATCGAGGCCCAGGCCAGAGCACGCGGCTTACAGAACCAGATTCGGGTAGTGACCTGTGACATGAACACGTTCGAGATCGATCCCGGGCAATTCGATCGGGTGGTGTCGGTGGAAATGTTCGAGCACATGCGTAACTGGCCCGACCTCTTTGCCCGCATACGCCGATGGCTCAAGCCGGGAGGCCAGTTCTTCATGCATGTGTTCGTGCATCACGACACGTCGTACCTGTTCGAAGATCGGGGGCCCGCCGATTGGATGAGTCGGCATTTTTTCACGGGCGGGATGATGCCCAGCCCTGGCCTGCCGCTGGCGTGTCAAGACCATCTCGCCTGTATGGCCCGCTGGCGGTGGGACGGCACACACTATGAGAAGACGGCCAACGCCTGGCTGGCCAATATGGATGCCGCCCGCGAGACGCTGTGGCCCGTGATCGAACGTGTCTACGGCAAGGCGAACGCGCGAGTCTGGTGGGTGCGGTGGCGGATATTTTTTCTGGCCTGTGCCGAGCTGTTTGGCTACGAGGAGGGCCGACAGTGGTGGGTCGGCCATTATCTGTTCGAAAAACCGGTAGCGGATGCTCCATGAAGATGAGCACCACCATGATCGTGAGCAATGTCGTGCTCTTTCAGATCGGCTGGTTCGCGTGCGTGTGGAGCGCCGCGGCGCACCAGCCCTGGATCGGCGTGCTTGTGACGACGGGCGTGGTGGTCGCGCACGTGCTCCGCGCTCCCATGCCAGAGGCGGAGCTCAAACTGGTATGTCTGGCACTCGCTGTGGGACTCGTCTTCGATAGCTTCTTGGTATGGCAGGGCTGGCTTCAGTATTCCTCGGGAATCGTGTTCTCGAACGTCGCCCCGTATTGGATTGTGTCGTTGTGGGGGCTCTTCGCAACTCTCTTGAATGTCTCGCTGCGTTGGATGAGGGGGCGGTGGGGCACCGCGCTCGTGTTTGGAGCCGCCGGGGGCCCTGCCGCGTATTATGGGGGCCTCCGCCTGGGGGCGCTGGAATTCGGGAATATGCCCGCGGGGCTGTTGGCTCTGGCCATCGGCTGGGCGATGTTGACGCCGCTGCTGCTGTCGTTGTCGGCGCGCTTTGACGGCTATGCCGGTCTGCTGGAGAAGAAGACATCATGAGTCTATCGCTCTATGTCTTGGGACTGGTGGCGACGCTGGGTCTGGCGACGCTCACATGGCTCGTCAGCGTCCTTAAGCGCGATGTGAGCATCGTGGACGGCGTGTGGGCCCTGATGCTGCTCGCCGCCGCGACGGTGTACAGCACGGGTGCGGAGCCCTATACGGGTCGGACGACGCTTATCCTCACGCTGGTGTTGCTGTGGGCCCTGCGCCTGTCGGGTCATATCATCCATCGCAACTGGGGCGAGCCTGAAGACCGGCGCTACCGAGACATCCGCCGGAAATATGAACCGCATTTCGCGCTGAAGAGCCTGGGCCTCATTTTCTGGTTTCAGGCAGGGCTGGCATGGATCATCTCCATGCCCCTGTGGCCGGCGCTTACGGTACCGGTCGAGGGGAGTGGATTGGATGTGCTGGCGGTGACGGTATGGACCGTCGGGATGATCTTCGAAAGCGTCGGGGATTGGCAGCTCTCACGATTCAAGGCTGATCCGGCGAACCACGGCAAGGTAATGGATCGCGGACTCTGGCGCTACACCCGGCATCCCAACTATTTCGGTGAATGCCTGATCTGGTGGGGTTTTTACTTTTTCGCGCTGCCGGCCGGGGCCTGGTGGACGGCCGTGGGGCCGCTGCTCCTCACATACATGCTCTTGAAATTCTCAGGCGTGGCCTTGGTGGAGCAGACCATCGTCGAGCGGCGACCGGCGTATCAAGCGTATATCGCAAGGACCAATGCCTTCATTCCAGGTCCGCCGAAACAGGGTGTGCAGGCCTCCCTACCAGGAGACAGAGGTCATGCGTAGCGCGTGTTCCGTGACCAGGGGGTGTCGTATCGCGGTGGCCCTTCTCGGATTCCTGGCGTGCTTTGGAAGCGCCTCCCAACTGGCTTGGAGCGCCAGCTCGCAGATCTATGACTTTAAGGTCTTGCTCGGCAAGGATGAGATCGGACGGCAGCGTTTTGACGTCTCTTCGGAAGGCGACCGGACCCAGGTCCGGGTAGACGCGCAGTTCAAGGTCAAGTTCCTGTACATCACGGTCTATACGTATCGGCATACCAACGTCGAAACATGGGAGGGAACATGCCTCCGCGAGATTCATGCGGAGACGGATGATAACGGCGAGTCCTTCTTCGTGAATGGAGTCTTTCAGAACGGACGGTTGCAGGTGCAGACACAGGCCGGGAACTGGAGCAGCGAGGGATGCATCAAGACCTTCGCCTACTGGAACCCCGAGTGGATCAAGAGTGAGCGATTGCTGAATTCCCAGAACGGCGAACATCAGCCCGTGTCCGTTCGTGCGGTAGGTGAAGACACGATCCTGGTGCAGGGAGTCCCGACGAGAACCACGCACCGCCGGATCGTCACGGAAAAGTTCGCGGTCGATCTCTGGTACACCTTGAGCGGCAGATGGGTCGCGCTACAATCCACCACGGCGAAGGGCGACACCCTTCGTTATACGCTCCAGTGAGGAACCCATGTCATCTGTGATGCCCTCGCTCTTCATGGCCGTGGTGTTCCTCACGCTCGCAGCCTGCAGCAGCCCGCCACCCATGCGCACCGCGACGGCCGTGGACTTGGAGCGGTTCATGGGTGATTGGTACGTCATCGCCACTATCCCCACCTTTATGGAGAAGGAGGCCCACAACGCTGTGGAGTCCTATCGTCTGGCCCAGGACGGGACCGTGGCCACGACCTTTAGCTTCCTCCAGGGCGGTTTTGAGGGCGAGCGCAAGACGTATCATCCGACCGGTTATGTCATCGACAAGCATTCGAACGCCGTCTGGGGCATGCAATTCATCTGGCCGATCAAATCCGACTATCGCATCGTCTACGTGGATGATGCTTACAGCCAGACCGTCATCGGCAGGACACAGCGTGATTACGTCTGGCTGATGGCGCGAACACCGCAGCTCCCCGACGCCGACTATCAGCGGTTTCTGCAGCTCATCGCTGAGGAAGGCTACGATGTCTCCAAAGTCCGAAAAGTGCCACAACGGTGGAACTAGTATGCGTCGGGACGAAAAGGAAACCCGTCGATCCCTAATTTGCCGGCAGACCTGGCCGGCATCGTGAGCCAGTTGACGCTCAACGGCCGGAGCCGGGGAATCATACCGGGGGCCGACTTTAGGGGCAGCCTATTGTGCGATCCGGCTCGGGCCCGGGCCGGACCCGACCCGAGCCGATCCACGAGGCGCTGAAGACCGCATGAAGATCGCGATTGTCGGCACAGGCATCTCCGGCATGGTGGCAGCCTCTCTCCTCCACCGAGACCACGAGGTCACGGTCTTTGAGGCGGCGGACTACATCGGGGGGCATACCAACACCATCGACGTCTCGCTGGATGGACGGACCTATGCGGTCGATACGGGCTTCATCGTGTTCAACGACTGGACGTATCCCCACTTTATGACGCTGCTGGCTCAGCTCGGTGTCGAGTCGCAACCGAGTGACATGAGTTTCAGCGTGACATGCGAGCGGACGGGGTTGGAATACAATGGGACCTCGGTCAATACGCTCTTTGCCCAGCGGCGCAATCTGCTGCGTCCGTCCTTCCACCGTATGATCCGTGACATTCTGCGATTCAATCGTGAGTCGCTCTTACTCTTGGATCAGCCTGAGCCCGGTCCCTTGCTGGGCGAGTATCTCGAAGCCAACCGGTACTCGAAAGAATTCATCGGCCAGTATCTCGTCCCGATGGGGGCCGCCATTTGGTCGGCCGATCACGCCGCCATGCAGGGATTTCCTGCCCGGTACCTTGTCCGGTTCTTCAAAAACCACGGGATGCTCTCGGTGGATGAGCGGCCGGTCTGGCGTGTGATCAAGGGCGGGTCGCAACGCTACATGGAGAAGCTGGCCGCTCCCCTTCGGGATCGTATTCATCTGCACTCGCCGGTCGAATCCATCCAACGGTTTCCGGAGTTCGTTGAGGTCCGGGCCAACCTGCAAGGTGAACAGCACCGGGCGCTGCGGTTCGATCATCTCGTCATCGCAACGCACAGCGATCAGGCCCTCTCGATGCTGGCCGATCCGTCACCGCAGGAAAAGGACATTCTCGGCGCGATCAGGTACCAGGAGAATGAAGCGGTGCTGCACACGGACTCGTCGCTGCTGCCGAAGCGGAAGCTGGCCTGGGCGGCCTGGAACTATCACCTGCTGCCGGTTCAGCCGGATCGTGCGGTGGTGACCTATCATATGAACCGGTTGCAAAGGCTTTCAGCGCCTCATGAATTCTGCGTCACGTTGAACCCTGCGACCGCCATCGAGCCATCGAAGATCCTGCGCCGCCTCACCTACCACCATCCGGTATATTCGCCGGAGGCAATCGTAGCTCAGCGACGCCACGACGAGATCAACGGAGGCAATCGAACGTCCTACTGCGGGGCCTATTGGGGTTTCGGGTTTCACGAGGACGGGGTCAAGAGCGCCTTGGCGGTCTGCAAGCCCTTCGGCAGGGATCTGTCGTCATGAACAGTTGTATCTATAGAGGGACCGTGCGGCACCGGCGCTTCAGCCCGATCCCGCACGCATTTACCTACCGGCTCTTCATGATGTACTTGGATCTGGACGAGTTGCCGACAGTGTTTCAGCAGCGCTGGCTCTGGTCTGTGGATCGCGGCAATGTGGCTTCATTCAGACGAACGGATCATGTCGGCGATCCGGCGATTCCGCTGGACCGCTCAATCCGGGCACTCGTCGAGGAGCGCACGGGGTATTCCCCGACCGGTCCAATCAGGCTGCTCACCCACCTCCGCTATTTCGGCTATGTGTTTAATCCGGTGAGTGTCTTCTTCTGTTACGACAAGTCCGGAAAACACGTCGAGACGATTGTGGCGGAGATCACAAATACGCCGTGGGGGGAACGCCACTGTTATGTGCTTGGCGAAACGGACAACCTTGCTGCCGGTTCACGGAAGCGTTTTCATTTCCACAAGGTGTTTCATGTTTCTCCCTTCATCGACATGGGCGTGACCTATGACTGGCGGTTCACCGAGCCTAGGAGACAGCTGGCGATTCACATGGAGAACCTGCATGACGGACATCCTTTCTTTGACGCGACGATGGTCTTGCAGCGAAAGAACCTGTCCGGGACAGCTTTTGCGCATGTGCTGGGGCAATACCCTCTGATGACGGCCAAGGTCATCGGGGCGATCCATTGGCAGGCCTTGAAGCTCTGGATGAAAGGGGTTCCATTTCTTTCACATCCGATGAAACGGAAGGAGGCGTCGCCTGCGGCCACGAACCATACACCCTTATGAATGACACCATGACCCCATCAGAACTAGTAATCGAAAAGGCGTCGAGTCAGGTCTCCCCGCCTTCACGTGTTCCAGCGTCTCTCTACCGGTTCGCCCAGCGTGCTGTCTTCTTTCGGCTGGGATCTCTCCGCCATGGGTCAGTGATCGTAGTCGAGAACCACGAGCGACAGACTTTCGGTCAGGTGACTCCGGCCTGTCCGCTTCAGGCGTCCATCACGATTCACGATCCGCGCACGTATGCCGATGTAGCCTTCGGCGGTACGATCGGGGTGGCCGATGCCTACCGTCGAGGATTCTGGAGCTGTGACGATCTGACGACCCTGGTCCGCATCTTTCTCCTGAACCGCGAGCTCCTGGACGCCATGGAGAGAGGTCTCGCGACGCTGACCAAACCGTTGCTCAAGGTCATCCATTGGCTCAATCGCAACACGAAGGCGGGAAGCCGGAAGAACATTGCCGCCCATTACGATCTGGGTAACGAGTTCTTTCGTCTCGTGCTCGACGAGACGATGATGTATTCCTGCGCCTATTTCGAACGCCCGGATGCCAGGTTGGCGGACGCTTCGCGCGCCAAGAACGACCGGATTTGCCGAAAATTGCAGCTATCCGCGAGCGATCACCTGCTGGAAATCGGTACCGGCTGGGGTGGGTTCGCTATACATGCGGCCTCCCAGTACGGGTGCCGTGTCACGACGACTACGATCTCCCGGCGGCAGTATGATCTGGCGGTGCAACGCGTTGATGAAGCCGGGCTGCGGGACCGGGTAACGGTCATTCTAAAAGACTATCGCGATCTGCCTCAGCTGAATGAGCGTTTTGACAAGCTGGTCTCCATTGAGATGATCGAGGCCGTCGGCCATCAGTATTTCGAGACCTACTTTGATGTCTGCGGTCGGATGTTGAAATCCGACGGACTGATGCTGCTGCAGGGCATCACGATCGACGAGCAGCTCTATGAGCGCGCCAAACGGTCCGTCGACTTCATCAAACATTTCATGTTTCCAGGCAGTTGCATTCCTTCGGTGAGTGCGCTGATTTCCGCGTCGGCGAAGGGCGGCGGTCTCAATCTTGTCCAGATGGAGGATATCGGAGCTCACTATGTGACGACGCTTCAGGCCTGGCGCAGAAATGTGGCCAAGGGCCTCCCGCAGTTCCGGGCACTGGGCTATCAACCGGAAGTTCTCCGGCTGTGGCAATTCTATCTCTGTTATTGCGAAGGGGCATTTCTGGAGCGATCGATCAGCGACGTTCATCTGCTCCTTGCCAAATCTGGCTTTCGGTGCGCCATCTCCTAGTTGCCCTGTTTGGGCTGTCCTCGGTCCGGTGAGGTGTTACGCAGGGCTGCAGCTCGGCCCCCTTCGAGTGGGCCAGTCGGTTCATTAGGACTCAAGTCTGGAGCCTGTCGCTTTTTGCCCGGACGGCTATGTCGCGTCAATGGGTGCTGCCTTCGCATGATCAACCGTGTATCATGGGCCCTATCACGTACCCCTTCGGGCAATGGAGGATTCTGTGCAGGACCAACTCGCGAAAGCATTTCATGACACCCAGTCGTTCAAATGGAACCCCCAAGGGGGATTCAAGCTGGCGTCCGGGTTGACCAGCCCTTTCTATGTGGATTGTCGGGCGTTGATGGCCCATCCATCCGCACGCCGGCTCGTTGCAAGTTTGGCCTATGACCTATTGCGGCCGATCGAACTGAAGTGCCTCGGCGGGTTGGAAATCGGGGCGATTGCGATTGCCACGACGATTTCTGATTTTGCCTGGGTGGCACAGCCGTCGCGGGAATGGCGGACGTTCGTGGTCCGGAAACAAGCCAAGGATCACGGTCTCGGAAAACTCATCGAAGGCGCGGTCCGCGCCGGGGATCAGGCGGTGATTGTCGATGACGTGCTGACCAGCGGCGGCTCGCTGCTGAAGGCGGTCGCGGCTGCGAGAAGCGCCGGGCTTGTCGTCACACATGCCTTGGTCATTGTCGATCGCCAGGAACAGGAGGGGCGGAAGAAAGTAGAGAGTGAAGGCCTGACGCTGCTGAGTCTGCTGACGATCGATGATTTGATGAGGCAGCAGCCTGTGATGCGGTAAGGTCCGGTCGTCCGCTACTTGCACTGAAACTGAATACCCCACCGGCGTTCGTGCACGATTTCCTGCGCCCCCTCGATCGGACTCGCCAGTTTGACCCGGCCCTTCGTCTCACCCTCACGGATGATCGTATAGGGCCCCCTGCATTTGTCCCGCATGAGGGCGAGCGCCTCTTTCCGGAATGCGGAGAGCATGGAGCCCTGCTCTCCCTTGAAGGGATAGACCACGACCCCGCCACCGTCCTGCTCTTGCACCAATGTGGCGCCATCCGCACAGCCGGCTATGAACAACGCCAAGACGGCAAAAGCAAGTCTTGACCGGGCTTTTGTGCGGTTTCTATCATATCGGTTCATGGGTGCGTCTGGCGCATAGAACGATTGGGAGGTTTCCATGAAGCGATCACTCCTCATACTATTCGGATCTCTGCTACTCGCCGGTCCCGCGTGGAACGAAGGTGCTTGGTCTTACCATTCCTATCTCTTGAGCGTCCAGCAATTACAGAGTGGCCTGGCCAAAGCGCCGTCTCCTGGTAAGAAGGGATTTGTGCTCGTCGATGTGCGCTCACCGGAAGAGCATGTCTCGGGTGCGATTCCGGGGACGGATGTGAATATAGATTTCCGTGAGATCAAAACGCGCCATAAAGAGATCGGCGCTCAGTTGGACGATCACATTGTGGTCTATTGCCAATCCGGGCATCGCAGCAACATTGCCGCAGAAGCGCTGGCCGACATCGGCTATCGGCATGTGTACAACGTCGCGGGCAGTATGAACGCCTGGACGGAGGCGGGGTATCCCGTGGAGCGTCCCCGCCGTTAAATGGAAGAGTGACGGGCACCTGGCTAGCGCGGGCTGATCCCGATGACCGCCGGCAAGGGGATGTGCAAGGCCGTTGTTCCAGCGAAGAGCGACGGCCACGCCGGATGCAGCGGGGCCTTCCCCTGCCAGATCGATTTGGGAACCAGGATGTCGGAGGACGATCCTCCATCCATGGCCATGACCTGGTCGATCATCGGGAGCGTCTCCTTCACGCACCGGCCGATCTCATAGAGGCTTACGGGGTCGAGGGTCTTGAAGACCACAATATGCCCCTCCACTGTTTCGGCCACCAGTGTCTGAAATGCCCGCTTTCCCGTTTGGCGGACCCGAATGGTCCCATCGCCGGCCACCAGCATGAGGGCTTGGGCCGCCTCTCGGTACGCCACCTGTCGTTCATCGAAGTGGTCCACCGTCAGATCCAGCACCCGCGCCCGCCTGGCCGCTGATGCGGTTGGTTCGGCGACAAACAACCCTTGCCAGGTCGCATGGCGCCGGCTACCAAGCGCGCGCCCGTTCTTGAACAGCAGGCCGAGATACTCAAAATTGCGGGTGAACAATCCCGCGTTGAACACTAAGTGATGCCCGGTTGCCTTGTACCAGGCCTCGATGGTCGGCGGCTCGGTGAACCCCTCTTGGGAGAAATAATGGACGGAGAACCGATAGCGCTCAGGATCGATATCGGTCATGAGCGTGGGAGGGACATCTGGGCAGTCCGCGCCCGGTGTCCACACGGTGAGCGCGAGGCCGTCAGTAAGGCGCTGCCAGCCGAGGTCTTGGGCGAAGGCCCGATGGGGTTCCATGACGCAGAGGAGCAGCAGCAGGATGCGAAGCACCGGGAAAGCGAGTGGAGGAGGCATGGCGGGCAATGGTGCCGTGACGGGCTCTCGGGACTTACGATAGTTGATCGGCGGGCGACCTGAAGGACGCTGTCTCGCCCCGCTGTTGTGCGGCTCCATTGCTGTCTCCCGGTTCGGCATCAAGGAGCTCTCGAACCAATTTGGAGAGCGCTTCCGGCGTGAACGGTTTCTGAAGGTAGGCGCTCGAAGCATCGGTCCCGCCGATGCCCACGTCGTCGGTGTAGCCGGAGATGAACAGCAGTTTCAGTTCCGGCTTGATGGCGCGCAGATGGTGGGCGAGTTCGGTCCCGCTCATACCCGGCATCACCACGTCCGTAAGTAAGAGATGAAGTCCCGCGATCTGTTGCATGGCCACGAGGCAGGCATCCAGGCCGTTCTTGGCTTCAAACACCCGAAAGCCCAGTTTGCGCAGTTCATCGCACACCAGTTGGCGCACACTGGCATCATCCTCCACAACGAGAATGGTCTCGTGGCCGCGAACGGGATGGCGGGAGGGTTCGACCGTCGCCTCCGTCTGCACTTCCGCCGTGACATGGGGGAGATAGATGTCGAAGCGCGTGCCTTTGCCCACCGTGCTGGTCACGTCGATGCCGCCTCCACTCTGCGTGACGATGCCGAACACGGTCGAGAGGCCCAGCCCTGTCCCTTTGCCTTCCTCCTTCGTGGTGAAGAAGGGTTCGAAGATGTGGGCCTGGACCTGAGGCGGCATGCCGCAGCCGGTGTCGGAGACGGAGAGCCTGGCATAGTCGCCCGGCGGCAACGGATGCACGTGATAGACCGGCGTCCGCTCGAGACGGACCAGCGCGGTTTCAACGGTGATGGTGCCACCTTTGGGCATCGCGTCGCGAGCATTGACCACCAGGTTCATCAATACTTGTTCCAGCTGTGCGGGATCCGCCTTCACCCGGATGGGGTCCTGGATGGCCGTAGAGCGAAATTCAATATCCTCTCCGATTAATCGCCGAAGCATCGTTTCGAGGTTGGCGATGATCGGATTCAGGCTCAGGACTTTTGGCGCGAAGGGTTGTTTGCGGCTGAAGGTCAGCAACTGTCTGATGAGGGTTGCCGCGCGGTCGCCGGCCTTCTGCATTTCCTCAATTTTGCCTTTCAACGGATGGGTCGGTCCCATGTCGCTGAGCAGCACCTGGCTGTGCCCCATGATGACGGTGAGCAGGTTGTTGAAGTCGTGCGCCAGTCCGCCGGCCAAACGGCCGACGGCCTCCATTTTTTGCGCTTGTCTCAGCTGCTTCTCGGTTTGCTGCAGCGCCTCTTCCGCCCGCTTTCGTTCGGTACGATCGTCCAATTCGCGGAGGGCCCGCTGCACCGACGGGACCAGGCGGCCCAGCCGTTGCTTCAAGATGTAATCCGTCGCACCGCGATGCATCGTGTCGATCGCAAGTTCCTCTCCGAGCGTGGCGGAGACGAATAAAAAAGGCAGGTCCGGGCGCATGGTGCGTGCCAGGGTGAGTGCGCTGATGCCGTCGAATCCTGGGAGCGAGTAATCGGCCAGGATCATATCGATCTGACCGGTCCTGAGCGCGGCGATGAAAGCTTCGCGCGTGTCGACCCGTTGGGCCTCGCACGAAACCCCGCCCTCCGTCAACGTGGCGACGATGAGGTCGGCATCCGTGGGGTTGTCTTCAAGATATAGCAATCGCAGCGGAATCGTCACAACACCTCAATGGAAAGACGAATGGCCGGCTCCTTCGGGGGGAGGTTCGTTGATCAGGCCCCAGAATGTACCGAGCTCTTTGACGGCGGACAGAAACTGATGAAACTCGACGGGCTTGACGACATAGGCGTTCGCGCCCAAGGCATAGCTCTCGGCGAGATCGCGTTCTTCTCGAGACGAAGTCAGCATCACGACCGGGATCGGGCGCAAGTTCAAATCGGCTTTGATGGTCCGCAGGACTTCCAACCCGTCGACCTTAGGCATCTTGAGATCAAGGAACACGACGGCCGGATTGCCTTTCAACCGGCTCTTGAATAGACCGCGGCAGTAGAGATAATCCAGCACTTCAGCACCGTCGTGGCATAGAATGACCTTGTCCGAGATGTGCTGTTCTTCCATCGCCGCCAAGGCGAGTTCGGCATCCCGGGGATTGTCTTCCGCAAGGAGGATCGGTTTAACGGCCGTCATGGCCGAGCCTTCCTGGTCGGGAGCGCGACATAAAAGGTCGCTCCCTGTTCGGGCACGCCTTCAGCCCAGGTCCGTCCGCCATGGCGATGCACGATGCGGCGGACATTCGCCAATCCGATACCGGTGCCTTCAAACTCATCGGCCCGATGGAGCCGTTGAAAGACTCCGAAGAGCTTGGGTGCATATTGCATATCGAACCCCACTCCATTATCACGCACGAAGATCACGACTTCTGCGACGCTGCGGCGGTCAACGCCGACTTCGATTTTGGCGACCGGCCGGATACTGGTGAACTTGATGGCATTGGTCAGCAAGTTCATGAAGACCTGCCGGAGCATGGCGGGATCGCCGGCCACTTCAGGCAGTGTTTGGATTGTCCAGGAAATCTGGCGCCCTTGCAAGTCAAGACGCAAATCGTAGAGGATCGTCTTGATCAGCTGATCGAGGTTTACGGTGGTGTGGAGCATCTCCTGCCGGCCCATCCGGCTAAAGACGAGCAGGTCGTCGATCAGCTGGCCCATCTGTTTGGCCGAGTCGGAAATCGTCTGCAGATACCGGGCCGCTTTCTCGTTCAGGCTGTCTCCCACCGCTTTCCCCAACAGCGCCGCATACCCGTCAATATGGCGCAAGGGGGCCCGCAGGTCATGGGACACTGAGTAACTGAAGGCTTCCAGCTCCTTATTGGCGGCTTCCAAGAGGTGGCCGCGCCGCTGCAGTTCGGCGGCGACCCGCCGCCGGTCGGTAATGTCGTGGCGGATGAGATAGTACACCGAGGCCAGCAGGACCAGTTGGAGCAAGGCCCCGATGCCCAGGAGCACGATGGTGTTCGTCGTCCCGGCGGCCGATTCAATGACCCGGCCGCGCAAGGCCTGTTGCTCGTAGACTTCCATTTCTCCGATGACCCGGTGGATCGCGCTCAGCTCCTGTCTGGCGGCGCCCTCCAGCGCCATCTTACGGACCGCGTTAAATCCTCCGGCATCCCGCTTGGCAGTGGCGCCGGCTTCCGCCGCGAGCTGCTGCTCCATGAGCCGCTCCAGCACGGCGACCCGATCTCGTTGCACCGGCGCCTGTTTGGTCAGGTCATCCAGATATCGGAGTAACGTCGGTTTTTCTTCGACCACCGATTGATACCCCTGCAGGTAGACCGCCTCCCCTGTGACCAGATAGCGACGATGGCTGTTTTCCGCTTCGTCCATCGCGGTGGCGATGGTGCCCAGCAGTTGAACGAGCTCGTGACTGCGCTGGTCGAGACCGCTGTTGCGAAGCAAGATGCTGGTGTTGCGGTAGGAGACCGCGCTGATCACCAGGATGCCGCTGAAGACGAGACTGAACCCGGTCAAAATCCGCCGCTCGATGGTCAATGAGCGAAACCAGCGAACCGCGAGCCGCCATAGGAATGACGACGACGGAGACGTGGCCGGCTCGGATGTCTGGTTCTGGGCGAGAGGCACCTGCGGCACCTCATCGGTCGATAACTTCATAGAGGGAGCGATCCGGTTGAGTGCAGGTGCGAGCGCAGACCGGATATGGCCAGCGTCCTATGCCCGACCAGTCCGTATTGTAGCAGAACGCCCTCGATGTGAAAGCGGATCCCTACCCGCCGAAGGGGGCGACCGGGGCCGGGACCGCCGCGTCGAGAGGGACGGTAAAGTGCGAGAACATGAGTGTGGCTGAGACGACCCAATCAATGAACGGCTGGGGGTAGATGCCGATGACCAGTGTGCCTGCCAGGCCGACATAGACCACCGCTTTCATCGGTCCGGAAATCGAGACAGGCGAGGGGTCGAGCGGTTCATTGATATACATCTTCTTGACGACGACGAGGTAGTAGTACATCGAAATGACAATATTGATGAGCCCGACGGTGATCAACGTGTACAGGCCTTCTTTGATGGCCGACACGAAAATATACAGTTTTCCGATAAAGCCGGCCAACGGCGGCACGCCGGCCAGTGAGAGGAGAAAGAGCAGCATTGCAAAGGCCAGGAAGGGCGAACGGCGATTCAATCCGCTGTAGTCCTCAATTTCATCGCTGCCGATGGCCTGGCTGACCGCGATGACGACGGCAAAGGCACCGATGTTCGCAAACAGATAGGTGAGCAGATAGAACAAAATGGCATCGTTCCCCATTTTCGTTCCTGCCGCCAGGCCGATGAGGACATTCCCGATCTGCGCGATTCCTGAATAAGCCAACAGGCGTTTGATGTTGTGCTGGGCGATGGCCACGATATTGGCATAGGTCATGGACAGGATGGAGGTGCCGACCAGGAGAAAAATCCACATCGGTTTGAAGGACGCCAACGCCACAAAGAAGATGCGGAGGAGCACCGCAATGGCGGCGCCCTTGGGCGCAATGGATAAGAAGGCGGTGACCGGCGTGGGGGACCCATGATAGGTGTCCGGGATCCAGGAGTGGAAGGGAACGGCTCCGATTTTGAACCCCAGGGCGGCAAAGATCAGGAGAAAGCCGATCATCAATCCGGGCGTCGCCGTGACCGATCCCATCTCCGAGAACACCAGCTGCCCGGTTTCCCCGTAGACCAGGCTGATGCCATAAGCCAGAAGCCCGGCCGCGAAGACGCCCAGGATGAAAAACTTCAAGCCCGCTTCATTGGAGGCGAGGTCCTCTCGCAGATAGGAGACGAGCACGTAAAACCCGAAGGTTGAAAACTCGAGGGTGACAAAGAGCGAGAGCAAGTCGTTCGCGGACGCCATGAACATCATGCCGATGGCCGACATGACGACGAGGAAAAAGTATTCGCCGCGGAAGAAGGAAAATCGCTGCACGTACTCGACGGAGGCCAGGAGCACCAGGATGGTGGCGCCCACGATAAACATCTTGAAGAACAGCGCCATGCGATCGAGGACGAACATGTTCGCGAACAGGGCGCCCGAGATCTGGTTCACATCAAACCAGGCCAGGATCCCCAAGGTGATGAGGAGACCGGCGACGCTCAGATAGGCCAGTCGCTCCTTGGGAAGGCGCGGAAACGAGAAGTCGGCGATGAGGATGACGCAGAGCCAAAAGGTCAGGAAGATCTCCGGCACCAGGAGCAGCAGATCGGATAGAGACAGAGTGAGGGAAAAAGTCATGGGGCGCTCCGTGACACAGAAGGGGCCGGGGCTGAGTCGCCGGGGAGACGGACAGGATGGGCCAGAGACGGCAGCGTGCTGGTGGTGGCCTTCCCGTCGGTGGCGACCCCGTCATGCGCCGCCACCGGGACGACATGGGTAATCCTGGCGACCAGAGGGTCGACTCCTGAACGGACGACGTTATACAAGTGCATGGGGAAAATCCCGAAGCCGATGCTGACGGAAATCATGATGAGCAGCGGCATCCGATCGACGACTGACACGGCATCGTGCGAGTGACTATATTTCTGGTCCATCGGTCCGTAAAAGAGGCCCCGCATCATCTTGAACAGGTACGCCATGGTCAGGACGATGCCCAAGACGGCCACGATGACCTGCACGGGGTATTTGTTCCAACTGCCGACGATAATCATAATCTCGGCGATGAAGTTGACGGTGCCCGGCATGCCGACCGACGCCATGCAGCCCACGACGAAACAGACCGAGATAAACGGCATTTTGTTCGAGAGGCCGCCCAAAGACGGAATGTCGCGGGTATGCGTTTGATCATAGACCCAGCCCGCCATGGCGAAGAGCATGCCGGTCGCCATGGCATGGGCGAACATATAAATGACGGCGCCGCTCAGGCTGATATAGTCCAAGGCCGCCATGCCGAGAAATACATACCCCATGTGGCTGGAACTCGAATATCCGATGACGTACTTCGTATCTTTGGCATAAAAGGCCACGAAGCCGCCGTAGATGATGCTGAACATGCACAGCACGGCGGCGATCGGCATCAGCTCCCGGGTCGTCTCCGGGAGGATTTCAAAGGCGACACGGATGATGGAGAAATGGCCCAGTTTCATGAGGACGCCCGCATGAAGCATGCTGGTGGCGGCCGGCGCGGCGGCGTGGCCGACAGGCGACCAGGAGTGCAAGGGCCAGAGCGGGGCGATGGAAGCAAAGCCGAAGAAGATCAAGACCCAAATAATCTTGTCCAGCGTGGTGCCCAGCACCGGAATGTGCATGAGGTTCGACTGCGCGCGAAGCGCGAGAATGTCGAAGGTGTTCAGGCCTGAGAACTTGTAGATCAACAGGATGCCCATGAGGGCGGCGACGGCGAAGGCGGAGAGAAACAGCACCAGCTTCATCGCCGCGTACTCTTTGCTGTTCGCCCCGAAGTTTTTGATGAAGCCGATGGAGTCCCGGAGTTTCAAGCCTTCCGGATCGGTCATTTCCAGGTACTTCTTGGTATGGCTGCCCCACATGCCCAAGAGGAGATACATGGGGATGACGGACATTTCATAGAAGAAATAGAGGAAGAAGAGGTCCAGCGACATGAAGACGCCGATCGTCGCGGCGGCCAGAATCAACAACCAGATATAAAATTCCTTCGTCCGGTCTTTGATATGCCAGGACACGAAGATGCCGGCAAACAATAAGATAGACGAAGCCAGGACGAGGGGGGTTCCGATGCCGTCGACCCCCAAATATAAGGAGATGCCTAATTGCTTGCACCATTCGTAGCGTTGAACGAACTGAAATCCGCCTCGGACGGGGTCATAGGTATAGAAGAGGTACAGGGAGGCGAGGAGGGATATAAAGGCGGCGCTCGCCGCGATGCCCCGAACGAGGAGCGGTTGTCGATTAGAGACGAAGATCAGCGCAAGGGCTCCGGCAAAAGGAGCAAATAAGATATACAGCAGTGCGTACTCACCCATGGGTCTTAACGTCCTTCTCCCGTCGGAGGCCGGTCTATGGCCGCCACAGTCCCGTGATTAAGGCGATCGACGAGCGCTTGGACCGACCCGTTCATGATTTTTAAGAATGGCGAGGGATAGAGGCCGATCCAGAGAATCATGACCGAAAGAGAGACCGCAATGACGACTTCCCGCATGTGCAGGTCGCTCATGGTGTCCTTGACGGCCTTCCCCAGCGGGCCGAGCATGGCGCGCTCGTAATACCATAGAAAATAGGCCGCGCCGAAGATCACGCCGAGCACGGCGACCGCGCCGAACCACCATTTGGCTTTGAAGGCCCCCAGGAGGATCAGGAATTCACCGACGAAGCCGTTGGTGCCGGGCAGTCCGATCGACGCCAAGCCGATCAGCAGAAAGAAGGCCGCCAACAGCGGTGTTTGTTTGGCCATGCCGCCGAACGCCGACAGTACCGTGGTGTGCTGGCGCGAGTACAGAAAGCCGGCAATGAAAAAGAGGCCTGCCGTGCTGAAGCCCAGATTGATCATCGTCAACAGGCTTCCTTGGAGTCCTTGATAATTGAGGGCAAAGAGCCCGACGACGACGAAGCCGAGGTGGCTGATACTGCTGTAGGCCAGCAGCCGCCTGAAATCCTGCTGGATCAGGGCCATCCAGGCGCCGTAGAGGATGGCGCAAAGGCCGAGACCCACCACGATGGTCACGACCGTCTCACTCTTGGCAGCCTCCGGAAGCAACGGAATGCTAAACCGGATGAAGCCGAACGTGCCGAGTTTCAGGCCGGCCAATACGACGGCCATGCCGATGGGGCCTTCCAGCAGCGCATCGGCGAGCCACGTATGAAACGGAAACACCGGCGCCTTGAACGCAAACCCCAGGAACATGAGCCAGAAAATCAGGATTTGCTGACTGAGGGGAATCGGGACCGTGAGCAGGTCCAGGAGGTCGAAGGAATACAACTGCTCGGTGCGGTGCAGGGAGGCCCATTGATGGAAATTGATATTGAGGAGTGCGATCCCGACCAGCATGAAGACGCTGCCCAGGAGCGTGTAGAGCACGAACTTCAATGCCGCATAGTGGCGGTCCGCTCCACCGCCCCACAATTTGATCAGGAAATAGCTCGGAAGCAGCATGAGCTCCCAGAAGACAAAAAACAGGATCAGGTCGAGAGAAACGAAGACCCCCATCGTCGTCGTTTCCAACGCGAGCAGGCACATCATGTAGAGCTTCACTTGGTGGCGGATCGTGTCCCAGGAATAGATCACGACGAGCACGGTCAAGAAAGCCGTCAAACCGACGAAGAGGACGCTGATCCCGTCCACGCCGAGGTGATAGCTGATCCCCAAGGCGGGGATCCACTGGACGCGCTCCACGAACTGCATCGCCGCCGACTCAGGAATGAATCGCAGCAGGACAAAGATGGCCAAGGCCAGTTCAACCAGCGCGATCGTCAGCGCGGACGTGCGCACCAGATCCTCGTCCTCCAACAGCCAGAGGACCGCGGCACCGACCAGGGGAAGGAACAGAAGGCAGGATAAGACGGGAAACCCCGCTGAAAGTTCTTCTAACATGGATCAGAGCCTACATCTGAATAACAAATTGAACCGCCAGCGCCAGGAGAAAGAGGCCGGCCACGATAATGGCGGCATAATGGTGCACCATTCCGCTTTGGAGCTTGCGGCCCTGACGGGCCGCGAGATGATTGCCCAGTCCGATGATGTTCAGGCCGGCATAGATAACGTGCTTTTCAATCCAGGTGGATCCGGCGGAGCCCCACTCCGCCATATTGCCTACTCCCCGCACAAGGCCGTCGATAATCGTGCGGTCGAACCAATCGAGGGCTTCACCGAGTCGCTTGGTCGGCTCGACGACGAGGAGATCGTAGAGTTCGTCGACATAGTATTTGTTGAGCAAGGTGCGATAGGCGCCGGAGAACTGCACTGCCCACCGATCGGCGGTCCCGGGACTGATGCTGTACAGGTAATGCGCGAGGCCCCATCCCAGAAACGCGATACCGGTCGCAACCATCATTAAGAAGAACACGAGGCCGGCACCGGCCTCGTGTTCTTCACCGATCCCCACCACCGGGGCGAGGAATCCATGTAGCCATCCATGTTCGGGAGGGAACCCCAGTGCGCCGCCTAGCAGGGACAGCACGCCTAAGGCCATCAAGGGGCCGACCATCACGATCGGAGATTCATGGACATGTTCTTCGGTGTGATGATCCATACGGGACCGTCCGTAGAAGGTCAGGTAGGTCAGGCGGAACATATAGAAGGACGTGAGCAGGGCGCCGACCGCCGCCATCCCATACAGCAGATAATGATGGTGCGTGAAGGCGTGGGCCATGATTTCGTCCTTGCTCCAAAATCCCGCTAACGGGGGAATGCCCGCAATGGCCACCGTGCCGATGAGGAACAACTTGTAGGTCCAGGGTATTTTTGCGGCGAGCCCTCCCATTTTGCGGATGTCCTGCTCACCGGAGAGCGCGTGGATGACTGATCCGGCCGACAGGAAGAGGAGGGCCTTGAAGAAGGCATGGGTCATGAGATGAAAGATGGCGGCAGTATAGGCTCCAATACCGACTCCCAGGAACATGTAGCCCAATTGGCTGACCGTCGAATAGGCCAGGACCCGCTTGATGTCTGTCTGGACCAGTCCAATGGTGGCTGCGAATAAGGCGGTGAAGCCGCCGATCAGGCCCACGATTGCCATTGCGGTGGGCGAGAGATCAAAGATCGCATGATTGCGGACGATCATGTAAACACCGGCCGTGACCATGGTAGCCGCATGGATCAAGGCGCTGACGGGAGTCGGACCCTCCATGGCATCGGGCAGCCAGGTATAGAGGGGTAGTTGGGCCGATTTGCCGACGGCGCCGACCAAGAGGCACAGCGCGATCGCGGTGGCCATCTCCGGGGACAATTGGCTGACCTGGGCAAAAACTTTGGTGTAGTCGAGCGTCTTAAAGTTGACGAAGATGAGGAAGATCGCGAGCAAAAAGCCGGCATCACCGATCCGATTGACCACGAACGCCTTGGTCGCCGCCTTCGCCGCCGACACCTTGTCGTAGTAATAGCCGATGAGGAGGTAGGAGCAGAGTCCGACGCCTTCCCACCCGATGAAGAGGACGAGGTAGTTGTTCCCCATGACGAGGAGCAGCATGGACACCATGAACAGGTTCATGTACGTGAAGAAGCGCGTGAAGCCTGCTTCTCCATGCATGTAGCCCACCGAATAGACATGGATGAGGAATCCGACCCCCGTGACGACGAGCAGCATGACGCAGGTCAGCGGATCCACGAGGAACGCCAGGTTGACGTTGAGATCGCCCCCGAAGATCCATTGGTAGGCAATCACTTCCCGAGACGCGCCGGTGCGCAGAATCGTGATGAAGACCGCGATGGAACAGAGGAAGGATAGGCCGACCGAGCCCCATGCCAGGCGGTGGGCCACCTCATGAGAGTACCGGCTTCCCAGAAGACCATTGGCGAGGACGGCCAAGAGCGGGAACACAGGAATCAGCTTGATGAGGAGATCGGTTATGTCAGACACGTTACCACTTCAAAAGGTTCATTTCGTCCACGTTGGTCGAAATCTTCCCACGGAACACGACAATAATAATGGCCAGGCCGATCGCGGCTTCACCGGCGGCAATGGCGATGACGAACAAGGCGACCAGTTGGCCGGCCATGGATTCCAAATGATGAGAGAATGCAATGAGGTTGATGTTAGCCGCGTTCAGCATGATCTCGACCGACATCAAGACGATGATGAAATTGCGCCTGATCAACACGCCCAGTAGCCCCGTCACGAACAACACGGCACTGACGGTCACATAGGCAGCTAAGGGAATCATGGTCTACGGTTTCCTTGCCTCGATCGGCTTCGGCGTCTTGGCCAGCACGATCGCGCCGATAATGGCGCCTAACAGGAATATGCCGACGATCTCGAACTGCAGGAGATAGTCGCTGAACATTTTGATGCCGATGGCGACCGTGTTGCCGTCCTGGAGGACCGCGACCGTCGGGGCGTCGCCCTTGGCGCCGGCGAAGGGAGAGCGCACCAGGAGAAACAGGACATACGACGCTCCCAACACAGCGGGAATTAAAAAGTACAAATAGGAGGAATGCAGGTACCGTTCGTCCGTCTTCAGGTTGAGGAGCATCAGGACAAACAGATAGAGGACCAGAATCGCCCCGGCGTAGACGATCACTTGCACGGCCCATAAGAATTCGGCGTTGAGCAGGACGAAGAGGCCGGAGACGTGGAGCAAGAGGGCAAGCAGCGCCAGCCCGCAGTGGACAGGGTTTTTCAACGCCACCGTCAGGACCGCTGCGGCCATACTGACCAGTGCAAAATAGCTAAAGAACAGCGCCACCATGTCGTCGACTCAGCTTAAATGCTTGGGAGGCGGTTGGGTCGGCTTCAGGACCGATTGCGGAAAGTAATATCGGTACTCGCGACTCTCCTCGGCATTTTTCTCCTGGTTATGGGCATACAGATATTTTTTCGCGTCATCGAGATGACGCTCGCCGATGTCGTAGAGCCGTTTCTTGTCGAAGAGCAAGGTGCGCTTGTCATGGGTGGAATACTCGTACATTTTGGTCATTGCGAGCGCGTTGACCGGACAGGCTTCGACACAGTACCCACAGAACACGCATTTCGTGATATCGATGTAAAACTCACTCGCGTAACGCTGGAGCGGACGTGTCTTGTCTTCTTCGCTCACCACTTTGATGCAATGGGACGGACAGGCCGCCTCGCACAGATCACAGCCGACGCACCGCTCCCGCCCATCGTCGTACCGCAAGAGGGCGAGGGCCCCGCGATGCGTATCGGGAATGGTTCGCTTCTCACGCGGATACTGAAACGTCACCGGACGGTGGAACATGTGCTTGAACGTCACTTTCATCGCGTCCCAGATCTCATAGAACAACGCGGCCTGCAGAACTTTTTTAGTGAGGGCGGCGACGCGCATCGGTTACTCCTGCTCACCGGCGGGCGAGCATACACATCCTTTTACGCTGGTTCAATGGTGACCCAGGTTTGCTTGAACGCGGGGACCCCGGTTATGGGATCTACCGACACGCTCATCAAGTCTTTCACGGGCGGTTCATTAAAATGCTCCGGAAAAAAACAAGTCTCCGGAGCGACCGAGAGATCCGGCTGCGCACCCAGTTGAAGCGACCCGCGATCCGAGGTGAGGCGCACCTTGGCCCCGTCTTTGAGGCCCAGGCGTTCCATGTCCTGAGGACTCATGCGGAGTTTTCCGGTGTTCGGTGCGATTTTGATCAGGCCCGGTGCCTCGGTGGACAGTTTGCCGGAATGGACCAAGACCTGGCCCATCATCAGGGCAAAGGGCCGTGTCATCTCGGACGCCGGCGTCTGTCCGTAGCGAGCGCCCACTTCGCCTGCATACTCGTCGGCCAGGTACTGATCCGGGGCCGGCGTGACCTTGCGCGGTTGCCCGAGGTTGTAGTAGCCGGGAAGCAGCTTCATGATCTCGCTTTGAATATCGTTGGATGATTGGTAGTCCCAGTGATGTCCCATGGCATTGGCCAAGGAGGTCATGATGTGCCAATCCGGGAGGCTCTCGCCGACGGGTTCCATAGCCTGACGAACTCGGAGGACGCGGCCTTCCAGATTCGTAAAGGTGCCATCCTTCTCCGCGTAGGTCGAAGCCGGCAGGACGAAATGGGCCTGGCGTGCTGTGTCGGTCAAGAACGGGTCTTGGACCACAAGCAACTCGAGCCGGTCCAGGGCTGCGCGCACTTCTTCGGAAGCCGGTAGTGTGGCGAGCGGGTTTTCCCCGATGACGTACAGAGCCTTGATCTGCCCGCTCTTGCAACGCTTGAGGATCTCCATGAGATGGGCGCCGGCCTCAACGCGGGGCAAGGGCATGTCCCAGGCCTTCGTGAACCGCTCGCGCGCTGCGCTGTCATCAAAGCGGGCCTGGCCCGGCAGAAACTCCGGTGCGACCCCCATATCAACCGCGCCCTGCTCATTCGCTTCTTCCGTGAGGGTATTGACGCCGGAGCCCGGCTGGCCCAGCTTGCCGGTGATCCAGGCCAAATCGATGAGCTTAAGGACGTTCTGGTAGCCGTTCGGTCTACGGACGATGCCTTCCGCACACACAATAATGGATCGCGGTGCTTCGGCGAAGATGGCGGCGACCTCATGGTAAGTCTCTTTCGAAAGGCCGGTCCGGGCGGCCAACTGCTCCAGCGAGAGCGCCGCCACCGCCGTTTTGAGCGCGGCATAAGCCTGCGGATATTTCTGGGTTGCGGTGTCGTCCACCAGATCCTGTTCGATGGTGGCTTTGACCAATCCGTCAATGACGAGCCCTTCGGTGCCCGGTTTGATGACGAAGGGATGAGAGGCCAGCTTGGCCATGTTGGTGATCGCCGAATCAAACGTGACGACCTGTGCCTTATAGACGCGGATGGCTTCTTTGATCCGCACGGCCGTGAGCGGATTGGTTTCGGTGATGTTGGATCCTATGAGCAGTACCGCCTTGGCTTTGGTGAGATCTTCCCAGTCGTTCGGCGTCCGCCCGTGCCCCAGCGCTCGCTTGGAGGCATGGACAAAGTTCATATGCCCGTAGCGGGCGCTGCTGTCAAGGTGATTGGTGCCGAACACCCCCCGCATCAACTTCTGAAACAGGTAGAGCTCTTCGTTGGTACAGCGCGCGGTGATCAAGCCGGCCATGGCATCGGCGCCGTGCTTTTGCTTGACCTCGGTGAAGCGATCCACCAGGCGATGCATCGTTTCCAGCCAGGGCTTCTCGACCAACCGGTTGCCTTCGCGGATGAGCGGCTGTGTCAGCCGGGTCTGGCTGTCCATATACTCGAAACCGAAGCGGCCCCGCACACAGATCCCGCCATGTCCCTTGGCGGTCTCGGACCGGTCCCCCCATTTGTTCTTCCAGGACAGAGGCGACGTCACCCGAATGACTTCGGCGTCTTTGGTTTCCACGTACATCTGGCAGCCGTCACCGCAGTAATTGCAGGTCGTGGTCGTCTTCTTCATCTGCCAGGGCTTGTACAGGTATTTAGAAAACTTATTCGTGATGGCGCCGACCGGACAGACCGCCAGACAGTCGCCGCAAAACTCGCACGCGAGCGGCAGATCCCCTTTGGCGACCACTTGATTGAACCCGCCCTTCTTCATGAACTGCAGGGCATCGATCATTAATACGTCTTTGCACACGTTGATGCATTCCGCGCAGGCAATGCAGCGGTTCATGTTGAAGTCGAGCACGATGCTGCGTGTGTCTTCGGGGATAAACTTCTGCTTCGCATTGGCCAAATTGGTCACGCCATGCTGAAACGCCATGTCCTGCAGTTCGCAATGGCCGTCAGCGTCGCACACCGGACAATCCAGCGGATGCACGGACAGATGTTTCTCGACGGCTTTCTTGCGGGCGAGGAAGAGATCCTCACCCTCCGTGCGGATGACCATCCCGGCCGAGGCTTTGGCCGTGCAGGACCGCACCGGCGCCTTCTTTCCTTCCTGCATGACGAGACACATGCCGCAGGAGCCGAACGGATCGAAGGTGTAGTGGTAGCACATCGCCGGAACAATCTTGCCGGTGCTCGAGATGACGTCGTAGAGGGACACCCCGTCCTTCGCGGAGACGGTCTTTCCATCGATGCTCAACTCGATCGCCGTCGCTTCGATGTCCGGATTGGTTGCTGGCTTCAATCCCATGATGTCCTCAGTGCAAAATGAAAAATGAGAAGGTTACGCCCTGCGCCCCATTTGTCACCCTGCCCATGCCCTGCGCCTCAGCGGTCACATTCGCCCATAACGATATCGTACGTGCCGAAGAGCGTAATCGCGTCCGCGATCATATAGCCCCTGGACATGTAGTCAAACGCGCCCATGTGGATAAAAGAGGGAGCGCGGATTTTCAACCGATACGGTTTCCCGCCGCCCGTACTGACAATATAAAAGCCGAGTTCCCCCTTGTGGGCTTCCGTACCGCAGTAGATTTCTCCCGGGGGAGCATTGAATCCCTGAGAGAACAATTTGAACTGCTGGATCATCGACTCGAGATTCGTGAAGACCCGCTCTTTCGGCGGAAGCGTGACGCTGGGCACGTCCGCCATGATCGGGCCCTCCTGCATCTGCTCGAGACATTGCCGGATGATCTTCACGCTCTCGTAGAGTTCCATCACCCGGATCCAATACCGATCGTAGGTGTCGCCGTTTTTCCCCACCGGCACGCTGAATTCACACTTCGGATAGGCGGCGTACGGTTCATATTTCCGCAAATCGTAATCGACCCCGGAACCCCGCAAGGTAGGGCCGCTCAATCCGAAGCTCACGGCGTCTTCGGCGGAGATGACCGCCACGCCTTTCGTGCGCCCGAGCCAAATGCGGTTTTTCTCCAAAAAGATAATGTACTCGTCGATCTTGGGCGGGAAGTAGTCGAGGAACTGCTTCAGCTTGTCCAGCAAGGCCGGCGTCAGATCGCGTTCCACTCCGCCGATCCGATACCAACTCGTTGTGAGCCGGGCGCCGCATAGCTCATCGAACCAATCGAGCAGAATCTCCCGATCCCGGAAGCAATAGAAAAAGACGGTCATAGCGCCAATATCGAGCGCCTGTGTTCCCAGCCAGAATTGATGGCCGATGATGCGCTGCACTTCGGCCACGATGGTGCGCAGGTAGTCGGCGCGTTCAGGAACCTGCAGGTTCATCAGTTTTTCGACGGCCCGGCAGTAGGCAAAGTTGTTGTACA
The DNA here is from genome assembly GCA_965285945.1 of uncultured bacterium. Classification (GTDB taxonomy): domain Bacteria; phylum Nitrospirota; class Nitrospiria; order Nitrospirales; family Nitrospiraceae; genus Nitrospira_D. Next base: position 186,495 of record CBDIWP010000053.1, read on the forward strand.
TGGCACAGACATAGTCGAGCCGGTCCGTGTGAGGGATGAATTGGTGGTAGGTGCCGTCTTCAGCCAGCTTTTCGACGCCACGATGAAGGAAGCCCATCACGGGCGTTGATTTGACGAGCCGCTCGCCTTCCAACTCCAGAATGACCTTCAGCACGCCATGGGTGCTGGGATGCTGCGGACCCATGTTGAGCAGAAGTTCTTCCGTCCGCAGAGTCGGAAGCGTCTCCGTTTCCGGCTGTTCCGGATTAACTTTATAGACTGTAGTTCTTTGATCTTCGAACGCCATCGTCTGCTCGTGTGTTAGCGCGCCAACTCGTCGAGAAACTCAAACGTATCGCGCCAGCCTTTGCCCCGTAGCGGAAAGTCTTTTCGCAAGGGGTATCCTTCGGTGTAATCGTCAGGCATCAAGATACGGCGCAGATCGGGATGATTCCGGAACCGGATCCCCATCATGTCGTAGACTTCGCGCTCCATGAAGTCCGCGCCTTTCCAGATATCCGTGAGAGAGTCCACGACACAATCTGATTCCGGCGCTCGGGTCTTGAGGCGGATCCGGTGCCGTTTTCGAATCGAATAGAATTCCCAGACCACCTCGAACCGCTCTTCGTCATCCGGCCAATCCACGGAGCTGACATGCACGATGTAGTCGAAATCCATACCCGGATCATCGTGGAGAAACCGAGCGATGTCATGCAGCTTGTCACGGGTGACGGTCACCGCCACGTCGCCGCGCCACTCCACCGCCTTGACGAATCCGAGGGAGAAGGTTTCTTGAATCCGTCTGACGAACTGATGCATGCCTGCTTCCTATAGCCGTTAGGCTTTGACGCCGGGTTTCACCGCATTCGGCTGCTTGACAAACACCCGCTTTTCCATGATGCGTTCTTGAAGCTTCAAAATGCCGTCGAACAGGGCTTCCGGCGTCGGGGGGCAGCCGGGGACATAAATATCAACCGGCACGAAACGATCGACTCCCTGTACGACAGGGTAGCTATCATAGATGTTGCCGGAGGTGGCGCAGGACCCCATTGCGATCACATATTTAGGTTCGGGCATTTGATCGTAGATCTTTCTGATGACCGGCGCCATTCGCCGGCACACGGTGCCCGCCACAATCATCAGATCCGATTGCCGCGGCGAGGCGCGGAAGACACCCGCCCCGTACCGGTCCATGTCATATCGTGAAGAGACGGCGGCGATCATTTCGATGGCACAGCATGCCAGACCGAAGGTCATGGGCCAGAGAGAACCTTTTCTCGCCCAATTCACCGCTTTCTCGACGGTTGTCGTGATGACATCAGGACCGCCGTCCTTGTCATGGCGTCCTAATTGAATTAATCCCATTCGAGCGCCCCTTTGCGCCAGGCGTACACATAGGCGACAATAAACAAGCCGATGAAGATCATCATTTCGATGAGACCAATGATCCCGATCTTGCTGAAGACGATGGCCCACGGATAGAGAAAGATCACTTCGATATCGAAAATAACGAACAGCATCGCAAAGATGTAATATCGCACCGGAAAGGGCATTCGGGCATCTGAAAACGGCTCGGAGCCGCACTCGTAGGCCGACAGTTTTTCCGGCTCCGGATATTTGGGCTGGACGAAGTAGCTGAGCACCAATGTGACAACTCCGAATGCCAGGGCCACGAAGATGAACAGAAGAATCGGAAAATATCTGGTCAAATACTCGAGGAGCAGGTCGAAACCACTCATCGGCTTTCTCTCACAAGATATTGACGGCAAAGAAGAGTTGAGATCTTAGTTCCAGGATCTTTGCGATAGCAAGCGGACAAAGGACCTAATAAAAACGACCCGAAAGCCCTAGCCCTGCCGGAGTTCTTTGTTCCTTGTTTTGCAGGCGGTCGAAGATAAGGAAGAAAGGATGGTGACGCAGCTACGTACCTTTGCGATCGTCCGGTTTCGCGTTGTCCTTTCTTGAGGGAGACATACGGAGCTGGCTCGGTGGTTTCACATCCGACTGATCCCACTCCACTTCCAAGGCCGAGAGTGCCTTGGCCTTCCGGCGCCGGTGAATCTGTGTTTCGATCCGTTGTTTTGGACTTTCCACGGCTCTTCCTCCCCGACACCCTACCACCCAAACAAAACCCCGGTCAAAGAGGCCCTCGAAAGGCCGAAATTCTTGACAAGACAGGGTGATTTGCTATGGTTTGGCAGGCGGTGCTCTCTTCCCTGAAAAAGGAAACTACGCTTATGAATAGCATGAGTCGGCTCGTTCTCACCATGTGGTTTCTCGTCACCCTCTGTCCTCAGTGGGGGTTTGCGCAAGGCGAGGAAGTCGACTCTGTCAAATATGGCGAGGCGGCGCAGGCCTTCGCCGCGGGTTCAATTCAAAAATTCTCCCAACGAGATGGCATTGTGAATCTCATCACCGGTGACAATCAGACCACCGGTAACCGAATGCTGCTGGGAAGACGCGATGTCTTCTATCTGAAGCTCAGGGATTCCAGCGATGTTACAGTGGGAGACCTGTATACCGTCTACCGCCATGTTCGCAAAGTCTTTCATCCAGCCACCAGGGAGTATTTAGGATTTGCCACGATCCGGCTGGCAGTGGTGCGGGTCCTGGATATCGACCATTCGCTTACAACCGTGAAAGCGATCCGCGCGTATGGCCCTGTGTCTCCCGGCGATCTCGTGATGCGGTTTACTCCCTTGCCGGCCGATGAGGATGTGGCTCCAGGGGAGGTCCGTGCCGATGTGTCCGGAATGATTGTCGAACTTCAGGCTGATAAGACGGTAACGCTTGTCGCGCAGTCCGATATTGTCTACCTCGATCGCGGCCGCGCGGATGGGCTGAAACCCGGTGATCTGATGGACGTGTATCGCCGTAGCGCCGGACTTCCCTCCAGAACCATCGGGCAGTTGAAAGTGCTGGCAACAGAAGATCGCACGGCCACGGCCAAGGTGACGAAAGCCAATACCCGGATTATGAAGGGAGATCGGTACAAGGTCACCGGCTTCTCAGTTTCCCTTGTTCACCCGCTTCAACCCGTACCCATTGACACGGCAGAAGGCCCCATCCCGCCGGACTTAATCGCCAGCAAACTCAAAGTGCAGGATGCGGCGGGGCAAAGCCGGGTCAACCTCGGAGACCTCCAAAAGCTCCTGCGCTACGAGTCAGGGGAAGCGATTATTCGACCGGACGGCTATAAGGTGCTGGATCAGTTCATCGAGTATCTCCGGACGGCCGGAGATGAACGGTTGATCCGCGTCGAGGGGCACGCAGACAATGTTGAAATCGGACCTACCCTCAGATCCCGCTATGCCACGAACTGGGAGCTATCGAAAGCTCGGGCCAACGGCATCGTCCGGTATCTCGTGGAGAGAGGCGGGCTGGATTCAGCTCGTCTGAGTGCCGTGGGGTATGGAGATAGCCGGCCGGCGGCCCCGAACCTGAGTGAAGAAGGCCGCACCAAGAATCGCCGCGTTGAAATTCTTCTCTACGCGCCGCAGGCAAGGCCTGAGGCCGTCAACATCCAACCGCCCGCTGTGTCCCAAATATCAGGCAGCGGTGGAGGCCCCGACCAATCGGCGGTGGCCGGAGTGCCTGATGCCAAACCCGCCGCTCCAGTGTCCGCTCGTCCCTCAAGCCCGGTTCCGACCGCCGATGGAACGGATACAGGATCCGTTCCTGATGCGACCGGAAAGTCACTCCCGGATTCATTGGCCGCTCAAGATCCTGCCAAGCCCGCGGCGGAATAATTGTGATGAGGTTCGGGGAAAAAGAGCGGCGTTTGGAACGTCTCTGCGGGGTCTCCTAAGCCATCGCCTCATTTCCGTGTCGCGCGATTCCCACTCGCTGCTACAATGGCACATGCCTCGCGAAGAATCCCGGGTTCTGGTCTCCGAAACGAATCTCCTGTATGCCGATGTGATTGTTCCCCGACACATCGCCCAGCATTTCACCTATCTCGTTCCACGCGAACTGACCCATCGGCTTAAGGTAGGGCACCGCGTCCTGGTCCCATTTGGGCGAGCCGGGCTTGAGGCGGTCGTTATTGCCCTCAGTCGGGAACGGCCGGCGGGGTTGCCTCCGATCGAGCTGAAGACCATTCGTTCTCTTATCAGTTCTGAGGGGGAATCCGAACTGTTCATGCCCTTATTGGAACTATCGCGACAAGTCTCGCAAGAGTATGTGACTCCTTGGGGTCAATGCCTCCGGCTCGTTGTGCCATCGCCTCGCGCCGGACCGGCAGTGTCGCGCTTTATCGCCACGGACCAAGGACGGGCCGCTCTCAAGGCCGGACACTGTCCGGACGAGCTTGCGCCGCTCCTCAAGCGGATCGCCCGACGAGTCAGCGGTGTGTCCTCATCGACTCTTCTGCGCTCCGCTGATCGCGCTGTGGGCAAGGCTCTGAAGGCCCTGACGAGTCTTGCGTGGATTAGTCCCGCGGCGAATGAGGACGGTCAAACCGACCGCCCCAGGCAGAGACGTCCTGCGACGGCCGAGACATCGGATTCCACCGATGAAGAAGTGATCGGAAAAGATCTTCCGGAGGCTGATCCTGCCTTGCTGGCCTGTATCACGGCGGCTCTCCGCGCTGGTGAGACGAAGACGATGGTGGTCCAGGCTCCTTGGGGTCACCGGCTCACCTTGCTAGCGGCTGCTGTGGGGCAAACTCACGCCCTTGGGAAGTCCGCACTCATCGTCTCCGGTGAAGCCGCTAGAGCCGCATGGCTTGGCCGGCAGCTTGCCAAGACCGCGCGTCTTCCCGTTATTGTGCGGCAGGCATCAGTCCCTTCCCGAGAGGAGCCGGGGAACTCTCCAGCGGTCCTGGTCGGGACCCGGTCTACTCTGTTTGCCCCCCTGCGTTCGATCGGGCTGATTTGGATTGATCAAGAAGACGATCCGGCGCTCAAGGAGCTGCAAGAGCCTCGGTATCATGCCCGTGAGGTGGCCTGCATGAGAGGGACGATCGAGCGGGCATTGGTGGTACTGGCATCGTCACACCCTTCGCTCGAAGCGGTCACGAACCGTTCCGCCGAGGTCCACACGACCGGACAAGACCCGAGCCGGCGTCCGTTGATCGAGGCCGTTGATCTGCGTGGGGAGTCGGCAGGGACGCTCTTCAGTCAAAGATTGACGACGGTTATGCGGGAGGCGGTGGCCCAGAAGGCGGGCGTGCTGCTTTTTTTGAATCGAAAAGGGTTTGCAGGGGCCTTGGTGTGCCGCGATTGCGGCTGGGTGCCCCGTTGTCCCTCTTGCGGGGTGGCGCTGACCTACTATCGACAGGCTGCGAAGCTGGCCTGCCGTTACTGCGGCCTAGCGGAAGCCTTGCCGGATTCCTGCGCGGCGTGCCAGGCGTCTCGTCTGGCTCCTGTTGGAGAAGGGACGGAACGGGCAGAAGTCGAAGCGCAACGCTTATTTCCGCAAGCAAAGATTGCGCGACTGGACGGCGACACCCTGCGGCGTCCGGCTGCGGCGCGGGCGCTCTGGAAAGGAGTCTACTCAGGCGCGTTCGACATTGTGGTCGGGACACAAGCTCTGTTCGGAAGGGAACCGCTTCCCCCGGTGGGAGTGGTGGGTATCCTCCATGCGGACTCCGGATTGCACCTGCCTGACTTCCGTGCCGCCGAACGGACCTATCAGTTATTGGTGGATGCGGGGGAGGTGGCACGCCCATCGTCAGCCGGCGGCCGGGTCATCGTGCAAACGCTATTGCCGACCCACCATGCCATCGAATCCGTTGTCTCAGGGCAGCCGGGCCGTTTTTACACGGAAGAAGTGGAGGCGCGTCGCCTGCTGGGCTATCCGCCTGCCCGTCATCTCGTGAGCCTCTCGGTGTCAGGCATGCAAGGGGGTCTGGTAAAAGCAGCCGCGCAGGAATGGACCAGATATGTGAAAAAATCGGGCGCTGGGCCTGAATCGATCATGTTGCTCGGACCGGTGCCTTCAATAAGCGGCAGACCCGCAGGGCATCATCGTTACCACATTCTCGCCAAAGGCCTAGACCGGCGAGCGCTTCTGGAGGCGGTCCGTCAGTCCGTCCTCACCATGGAGGACCAGTATAAGCGCGGACAGCTGAAGTTCATCATCGATGTAGACCCGCTCGATATGGCGTAGCACCGAGCCTGCGACCCTGGTCTAGCTTGGCTGGTTCGCTCCATCGATAGAACGCCCATCGTCACTCCCCGCCCGTTTGAACAAACCGTAAGAGAATGAAATCCAAAACACGGAAGAGAAGAGGCCCAGGACTACGGCGGAGAGGATGGTTCCCATTTCATCTTCCGACGGCGAGACAGACGATGCCTTAAGCTGGATCATCAAGATCAGGGGCCAAGCGAAGCTTTCAAGGCCCAACAACAATGTCGACCAGGCCCAGACGTGGGTCACCGTCGGCGCCTGCCACCAGAGCAATGTGCCCACGAGAAGAGCCCACGCGCTCAGGATTGCCGGGTTGCCGGCGTCCCAGAGCAGCCAGAACCCGACTTCCACGACGAGTGTGCCGAGCAGTATGTTCAGCGGCAGTATCATGTGATATCCCTATCAAAAGAGAAAGGGCGAGTCTGACCGGGAGCGGTCGGGATGTCAACGCGGGACGGCGGCGGTCAACGAAAGTCAGGCCTTCAGTTCAGCGGCGGCAGCATCAAGGAGCGATTTCATGTCAAACGGTTTCTGAAGCGTTCGGCGGGCGCCAAGCATCTTCGCGACGTCCAAAAAGTTCAGAATGCCGATCATGTCGCTGCCACCCGTTATGGCGATCACCTTTGAGGCTGGAAACTCGCGGCGAAGCGTCATGATGCTTTCCAACCCGTCTTGATCGGGCATGAGGATATCCATGATCACCAGATCGGCGGCCTTGGCCCGGTACCGGTCCAAGCCTTCTTTCCCGTCCCGGGCCTCCTGGACCTCGTAGCCCGCCTGCTCCAGGGCTTCGCGGATCAGTTGACGGATCTGGTCTTCATCATCAACGACGAGTACTGAGGGCATCGCGTTCCTCAATCAACCATGTGGATGTGGACTGAGTGTCTTCCGCCGGAGGCTCGACCGCCCGGGCATCCAGAACCCGTCGAATGGTATGCGCAAGATTCTGCAAGGTGAGCGGCTTCAAAATATATTCCGTGATGCCGTTGGCGGTCGCCTGTTCCGTGGAGATCGCCGCATCCGATCCGGTACAGAGGATGGCCGGCAGATCCGGTCGGAGGCGCTGACATTCACGGGTCAGCATTTCTCCCGTCATGCCGGGCATCGCCCGGTCGGTGATCACGAGATCGAATCGTTGAGGGGCGATCTGGAATGCCTTCCAAGCCTCTGCGGCGTTGAGTCGAACCACCGGATAGTATCCAAGAGACTCTAGCATTTCGCCGCCAAAGCGGGCAAGCGCTTCATCATCGTCGACGAACAAAATACATTCATGCCCGTGGGGAAGCGGTTCGTCTTGCTTGGAGGATGGCGAAACAGGGGGCGACAGCGCGGGTAGATACACGGAGACCGTTGTGCCAAGCCCCGGTCCGCTGTCGAGCAGCAATGTCCCTCCATGCGCCATGACAATATCATGGACGACCGAGAGGCCGGGCCGGGCCCCCTCCGTTGAAGGAAGAGTTGTGACTGAGGGGTCAAAGACCGGGTTTGCCATGTCCCGGGGCAGGGCTTCGCCGGTATCTCTGACGGTCAAGCAGACATAACAACCGGCCGGCAGAAGCCCTCCGGATGTATGATGCTCGACGGGAAGGGTTTCGTCGTGCAGCCCGATTTCAAGCACGCCGCCCGTCCTCCGCATGTTATGCAATGCGTGCTCAACCAGGCGCAGAATCATGCCATGCATGTGCGCCGCCTCGGCCGAAATTGGACGGGCCGTCGGGGTGATTCGCTCCCGAAGTTCAATCCACGATGAGATGGTCGGGCGCAACAGTTTGAGCGATTCCTTCAGGAGCGAGTGAAGGGAAAGCGGATGTCTGACGTGATCACCTGGCTGACTGAAGGCCAGAAGTTGGTGGACGAGTTCACGCGATTTGCGCCCGGCGATGACCACTTGCTCAATGTGGCGATGCGCTTTGCTGTCCGTCGGGATGAGGGGCAGAGCCAATTCACTGAATCCCAACACCGCCGTGAGCCGGTTATTGAATTCATGCGCGATGCCTCCGGCCAGGATTCCGATGGCATGGATCTGCGATAGATCACGCTGAGAGGTTTCCGCTTTTTTCACATTGGTAATGTCCACGACGGCGCCCAATGTGCGGACAGGTCTGCGCGCCAGTCCCTCTCCTTCAAAGAGCGTCCGGGTGCGCACCCGCACATATCGGAGATCCGCTGTGCCTCGTATGAGGCGATGCTCGATCTGACAGGTTCCAACTCCGGCGGGGTCGCAGGTGTGGTGGAGCTCGGACAGGATCCGGTCCCGTTCATCGAATGGAATGAGATCAATATAGCGTTGGAGTGAAACCGGTTCGTCTGCGCCGATGCCACAGATCTCGCGGAGGATCGGCGACCAGTCGCAGGCGTCGGAGCCATGAGTGTGCTCAAAGAGGCCGACCTGACCCGCACGCGACACCAGTTCGAGTTGTGCTCCGGTCTGTCCGATCTCGTCCTGGGAACCCCTTGTCGAAGAGGGCTGAGTGGCGCGGGGGGAGAGCAGGATCAGACGGGCCGCCCTTCCTTGCCAGGGAATCCGGGAGGCGGTCAACACCACCTCGATGGAACGCCCATCCACCCGGAGCATGCGCCCCTCGGTGCGGACTACCTGTTCGATCGAGGCGGCCTCCGGCTGATTTCGAAGAAACGCGAAGGAGTCCGGGTGGAGATAGGACGACAGCGGGGTGCCGATGACCTCATCCCGCGCCGCAGCGCCCAGCATCCGAAGGGCCGCTGTATTCGAGTACAGGACCGTGGACTGGTGACTAATGATCAGTCCATCGGCGACCAGGTCGGCCACCAAGCCGGACAGCTCATCGATCCGGGTGCCGGCCTCTTCTGCTTGTCGACGTTGGACGTCAGGCATAGTGAATCACGGCTTTGGGTGTGATGGACGATATAGCGATCTCGTTCCGAAATGGAGTGCCCTGGTTGCGGCAGTGGCAAGCGAGGAGCCGGCTTGCCGATCTTTGCTGCAGGGCCTTTCCGCCAGCTGCTCCCTAATAGCCGTGACCATCCGGGGCCCAGGGAGCCGCGGCAATGGGCGACCCGTGAGTCTCTCGGCGGCGTAGCCGGTCAATTCCTGGTATGCGCGGTTGGCATGGAGAAGGGAATGCCAGGACACCGGCGCATCGGTGGTTACCACGTTACAGCCTGCGGCCGCGTTGGCTTGGAGTCGTGCTTCTTTGCGTTGACGAAGCCAGTACCGGCGGGTGCCAGGAACAGGAGGGAAATGAGGAGGAAGCCGGACAGGAGGGTCACCAAGCGCGTGCGCCTCCTCTTCGAATGCAACAGATGGCGGAGGCTGATCGGGGGATACGCATGGCGTCGCTCGGCGGGGCGACAACAGCCAGGGCCTCTTGACGAGTGGTCGGCATGAAGAGCTTCCCCAGAGTTTTCAGCAATCAGGTATAGCGGCGCGAGTCGGAGCCGGGCGGCTACCCTACCAGATCCACGGGAAAACTCTAGAGATGGATGGCAAGGAAAGGAGCGGGCGTTCGCCCCTAAGCACTAGAGCCGAATGCCCCAGGCTGCCGTTTGACAAAAAAGGCGGCTGCCTGCGCGCGGCGTGTAATGCGCAGTTTCTGGAAGACATTGGCCAAGTAATTCTTGACGGTCTTGTCGCTTAACCCCAATGCGCCGGCAATCTCTTTGTTGGTCTTGCCTTCAGCCACCAGGGCTAGCACACGTTCTTCCTGCGCGGAGAGCTGCTCGATGCCGGGCAATTGTGGACCGTTGCCCAGGCCTCGCAGCCAGCGGAGAGCCCGCTCCGTCACGGTCGGATCGAGAATAGACTGGCCGTCGGCCACCAAATGGATGGCGCGGACCAAGGCGACGGAATCGATTTCCTTGAGCACGTACCCCTGTGCCCCGGCCAGGACGGCCGCAAGGACAGAATCGTCATCGGCATAGGAGGTCAGGAAGATGATGCGCGTCCCAGGGGCGGAGGCCAGAATGTCGCGGCAGGCCTCGACGCCGGATCCGTCCGGAAGCCGGACATCCATGAGCACGACGTCCGGTTTGAGCCGGAGGGCGTCGAGGATGGCCGTGGCCATGGTACCCGCCTCTCCGATGACGGTCAGACCGGCCTGTTGCGACAGCACCGTTCTGAGGCCGACCCGCACCACTTCATGATCGTCGACGAGCAACAAGCGAATCGGCTTGGTTTTAATCGCGGCCACAGATCTCCTCCTTCGGCAGATCAAGAATGATCGTCGTGCCGTCCCCGACGGCGGAATGTAGCTCGAATTCCATCCGCATTTTCTTCGCACGCGCGGCCATATTCTGGAGCCCATGGCCGGTTCCCGCAGCCGTCAGCGGATCGAAGCCGATGCCGTTATCATGGACTCTGACCCGTATAGTCCGCCGGAGCCTGCGCACCGAGACGGATACGTGAGAGGCCTGAGCGTGCCGGACGACGTTACTGAGGGCCTCCCGCATGATGTTGAGCAGTTGCAACGCCTGGCCGAGCGGAATGTAGGCCAGCGCCTCCTGCTCGATCTGAATTCGACAGTCGATGGGATGTGCCTGGGTGACGGTATTGATGACCGTCCGCAAGGCGGTTTCGAAGGTCCCCTCTTGTAAGGCTTCGGACTCGAGACCCGCGATAAAGTTCCGGACCTCCGCCATGACGCGATTGAGTTGCGCGATGGCTTGTTCCGTGGCTTCCAAGGCCTCCTCATGACGATGAGCCTGGATCAACGGCTTGCAGCCTTCCAATCCAAGTCCCACGGCATAGAGGGATTGCAAAATGCCGTCGTGGAGGTCCTGGCTGATGCGCTCACGTTCTTCCATAGCGTGGCGGAGATCCTGCTCTCGCGCCAGGAGGGCTTCCTCCGCTTGCTTGACATCCGTGACGTCGGTATTGGTACCGACCCATTTGATGATCCGGCCCTCCGAGTCCCGGAGCGGCAGGGCGTGGGCCATATGCCACCGGAACGTGTGATCCGACGCACGCCGAAGGCGAAAATCCACCTGGTAAGGCTGTCCGGTGGCGCGCGCCGCGGACCACCGCTCCAAGCACAACGCCAGATCCTCGGGATGGACCACGGTCTGCCAGTTGGACCCGATCAGCGCTTCGGCCGTGGTGAGGAAGTATTCCAGACATCGTTCATTGACGTAGTCAAGGTTGCCGTCCGGGGTCGCGGTCCATACTTGCTGCGGAATGGCTTCGGCCATGGTTCGAAACCGTGCCTCACTCTGCCGCAGCGCTTCTTCGGCGTGCTTTTGCTCTGTGATGTCCGTTCCGACGGTCACCATGCACCGTCGTCCGTTCAGGTCGATCACCTCCGACGACAACAGGCATTGGCGACGCGCGCCCGTTTTTATTCTGAGCACGGCTTCGAAGTTTCTGACGGATCCGCGCCGTCGCAGTTCGTCCATGTAGCGGATGCGGTCGTCCGGGGATGGCCACAGGCCGATGTCCAGTGCCGTCCGTCCCTCGACGTCCTTCGGCTCGTAGCCGAACAGAGCATATGCGGCGTCATTGGCCTCGATGATGACCCCGGTCTCCACGTCGGTGATGATGACGGGATGGGGACTGGAATGGAAGGCTTTGGCAAAGCGCTCCTCGCTCGCGCGCAAGGCGGCCTCCATGCGGCGGCGTTCCGCGGCGGCCAGACAAAGGGCGGCGTGGTCGGCGACGGAAATGGCGAAGGCTTCTTCTTCCGGGGACCAGTCGCGCGCCGGTCCGGTATGTTCCTGACAGAAGACGCCGACCAGATGGCCTCCCTGCCGGATCGGCGCATCGAGTCGTGACGTGATGGGCGGCCGCTGTTCCAGGTGAGGGGCGAACACCTGAATCTGCGGCGCGATGCCGCTTTCGGGGGCTGCCATGATCAGCGCGGACTCCAGTGCGGCAAAGTAGCGGGGATCGCGCGAGGCCTCCAAAACCGTGCCAGGTTGGTGATGTTGCCGATCGCTTGTGGTGTAGAGGTGTCGGCACACGATGGCACTGCGACTGGCGTTGAAGAGCCAGATGCTGACACGCGCCACACCGAGGGCCTCCGCCGCGGCCTCCGTGATGAGCCGGAAATCCGTGTCAAGATCGCGGTGAGCAAGTTTGGAAAAGCGCAATTGCACCGACTGAAACCGGATGAGCTGGGCGACACGCTGGCGTTCGATACTTTCCGCTTGAGTCCGCGACGTGATGTCCTCGGAGATGGTCAACAGATGCCGAGGACGGTCTCGGCCGGTGAAGATCGGCAACTTCTTCGTTCGGAGCACGCGTCGCTCACCCGAGGGGCTGTGGACCACCTGATCGGACATGTCGAGGGGCTCGCTGCGGCCGAGCACGTCCAAGTCGCTGGCAAACATCTGCGTCGCTTCGGATTCCGGCAACGTGTCAAACACACTGCTGCCCACCAACTCTCCGCGCGACCGCTCAAACACCCCTTCCGCGGCCCGATTGACCATCACAAACCGCAGGTTGTGCGCATCGGTGACCGTGATCATGTGCGGAATATTCTCGATAATCGATTCCAGGAATGCCTGGCTGCGGGCGCGTTCCTGTTCGGCGCGGATTCGTTCCGTAATATCTTCGTTCAGCAGCACGGCGCCTTGGATGACACCGTCGTCCGACCGGACCGGAACAGCGGAATTGCGGAACATCTTTCGGGTTCCGTCTTCAGAGGTGATTTCCAAGATGTCATCGGAGGCTGCCGTCCCTCCGGAGAGGACGTCCGCCAGCATCCATCGGTGCGGTTCGGCCGCCGGACCGGCCGTGTCCCACCAGTTCGGTTCCTGAACGCCCTTGCCCATGCCAATGCGCTGCGCTCCGATCCACAATTGGCGGGCTGCCGGATTGGCCAAGAGCACTTGGCCCTGCGCATCCGTGAACCACACGCCGATGGGGAGCGCGTCCAACACAGTGCGGAATTGCTGCTCACGCCGGGCGAGGGCTTCGGCGTCGCGTTTTTGCTCGGTGACGTCTGCCATCACGGCCAGGGCGCCGGTCATCGTGCCCGCGGAGTCGAGGAGCGCGCCTGCCCACAAATGGATATCGACCAGCGTACCGTCTTTTCGCTCTCGCTGGAGTTCCAATCCGTTGATGGCACGGCGTTGCAGGATTTGCCGCCAGAGCTGTTCAGCGGCCTGCCCCTGGCTGCGCGGCATGGCCAGCAACGGCCGGCCGAGCATGTCCTCCTCGGCCCATCCGAAAATCCGTTGGGCCGCAGGGTTCCAGCTGGTCAGGTGCCCTTCGGCATTACAGGTGACAATCGCCACGGGGGCGGACTGCACCACTGCTCGCAAGGTTTCCGCCGTGCGATGCAGCTCTTCTGCGGCTTGCGTCTGCTCCCTGATGTCGCGAATAAAAGCGCTGAACACAGGTTCGCCGCCGACATGCGTCATGGCAATGGCAAATTCGACCGGAAATTCGTGACCATCGCGGTGGAGCGCATGCAATTCGAGCCGGCGTTTCACCGGCACGCCCGCCGGACTGTGGAGGATCCGCGCAATGCCCGCCTCGTGCGCCGTGCGGTGTTGAGGCGGAATAATTGTCTCGCTGAGGTTGCGCCCGATCACCTCATGGGCGGCATACCCGAAAATGGCCTCCGCCTCGGAATTCCAGCCGATGATCCGTCCCTCACGATCGATGGAGATGACACCATCCATCGCGCCCTCAATAATGGATCGCGTCCGGGCTTCACTGTCCCGCAATGCTTCCTCGGCTCGTTTCCTCTCGGTGATGTCCGTTTCCGATCCGACCATTCTCACCGGACGGTCTTCGACGTCCCATATGGCGATGCCGCGATCCAGGATCCATATGTAGGAACCGTCCCGGCGCCGCGTCCGGTACTCTTCGGAATAATGCTGTCGTCGCCGGTCCAAGTAGTCATCTATCGCGCATGTCACCCGATCCCGGTCATCCGGATGAAGACGGGTCGTCCATTCGTCGAGGGAGTCGGTCACCTCATGCTCGTCGTACCCGCGCATGGTTTTCCATCGGGCCGAAAAAAATACCCTGGCGGTCCGGATATCCCAGTCCCAGATCCCGTCGTGGCTGCCCTGCACGGCGAGATGCCAGCGTTCCTCGCTGGCTTGCAGGGCTTCCTGCACCTGTTTGCGCTCGGTGATGTCGGTGGTAATGCCGCCCATCCCATAGAGCCGTCCTGCGGCATCTCGCAACGGGAATTTCACGGCGATGCTGGTGCGGGGGCCGTCACGCAACCAGGCCACTTCCTCGCACTCAAGGGGAAGCTCGGTGTCAAAGACGCGCCGGTCGTTGGCCCTGAACAGAGCGGCTTGCGCCGGCGAAAACAACTCGTCATCCGTCTTCCCCAGTGCGCCATCCGGTGGAAGGCCGAAAATGTCCTCGAACCGCCGGTTGGTGAAAAGATACCGGCCCTCTCTCGATTTCACAAAGGCGAGATTTGGGGCATGATCCAGGAATGTTCTGAAACGCGCTTCGCTGTCCCGCAACGTGTGTTCCATCTGCTGCCGGGCAAGTTCAGCCTTGTGGCGGAGCAGTTCCGCGGCGGCCCGGGCGGCAAAGACCTCCATCAGGGATTTCAGGCGGTCTGAACGGCTAAGCGGCTTGGTGTCCATCACGATCATCATGCCGATCACTGCACCGGCCTTGTCGCGAATCGACACGCCGCAATGACTTTCCACTCCGAGCGCGGCCAGGTTGGGGAAATGAGGGAATTGGGCTTGGACGCCCTCTTCGAAACACCAGAAGGACTGGGTCAGTCCGGTGCCACAGGGGGCATGAGCAAGGGCGTACTGGAAATTGTCGACCAGGGTGCCGCCGGCGGAGACCGCCAATGTGCGTAACGTCCCCGGCTCTCCATCCGCTACTTCGCCGATCAAGGCGTACCTGACGTTGAGGGCTCCGGTGAGGTGCCGGACGAGAGAGGCGAAGAACTGGTCTCCCGTATCGGCCGCAGTGCCTTCAACGATCATGCGAAGAAGACGCGATTGTTCGCGCAGATCTTCCAGTGTCTCCTCAGGAGAGTGGCTAGGCTGCGGCCTCGATGCCTCCCGCTCCCGAAGCGCTTGTGCGAGATCGGCAACTTGGCGCCGTAGCGATTGGAGTTCCGTGAGGTGGTCGGCGTGACTCACCGGCGAGACCTCGGGTCGGGTTGCGACGCGGCGGGATCACCCCCTGGCACAAGACACCGGGAGTTCGGATAATAAAGCAGGGGTCGTCCTGAACTGGTGCAGATTCGACGGACTGAATCGCATGCTGCTCCCGTTGGTTCGCTCTGACCGGCTTTCAGAAGGCCGGTAGTGTGCAACGGAACCAGGGAGAAAGTCTAGGGCAAGGAGAGCGTGGCTGGGGGAGGTTCTGAAGCTGTTTTTATCGCATTCACAGCGCCGGGTTCGGCCCCATGACGAACAGCTGAACGATCGAGGAGAGGCTCGATTGGGAAGCCCGACTTAATTTGGTGCCGAAGGCGGGACTTGAACCCGCACGGCTTGCGCCACACGCCCCTCAAACGTGCGTGTCTGCCATTCCACCACTTCGGCCCCTTGCAGGCTGTTGAAACGATCCTGCCACCGCGTCTCGCGGCGCTCAGGTCCTCAACGTACTCTGCCGTACGCCTCGGACATTCGCTTGCTGCGGCATTGGTGCAGGCGTTGAAGCATCCTGCATCCGCTTGTTCGACAGCTCGGCGGGCATGAGGGAGCGGTATTATAGAAGTAGGGCAAAATTCTTGTCAATGCAGGAACCCTCCGGTAAAATCGGCCGGGCTTTGCGCTCAGGATCGAAGTGTCTGGATGTCCGGTACTGCGCCGTGTGTTATGACAGTGGTCATGCCCTCGTACAGTCACCGGCACCATGGCCGAATCGCGGCTTTTTTCGACGTTGACAATACGCTTCTTCCCGGTGAGGCGAGCGAGGTCCGATTTTTTCGTTCGCTCTGGCAGCGCGGCATTGTAGGATGGCCGGAGGTGCGCGCGAGTGTCGCCTGGCTGATGCGTCACGTCCCCTCGTTCTCGCTGCATCCGTTACGGGAACGAAAACTTTATCTGACCGGTAAGCCGGCTGAAGTGATCGAGCCCTTGGGAGAGGAGTTCTGCCGGAATCACTTATGCCCCTGTCTCTCTCCCGCTGCCCTGCAGAAGATGGAGGAGCACCGGGACGCCGGACATGCCATCATTCTTCTCACCGGATCTCTGGATTTCTTGATCAATCCCATCGCCGGCGCGTTACGGGTTGACCAATACTTCGCGGGGCGGCTCGAGCAGGTCGATGGCTTGTACACCGGCCATATAGTGCCGCCCCTGCCGTATGGATACGGCAAGCGCCAGCTCATTGAGCGGGTCGTGGCAGAATCGGCCCTGGACCTGGCCGCTTGTTACGCCTACGGCGACAGCCCCGGGGATTTGGAGGTTTTCCGTGCCGTTGGACATCCGACGGTCGTCAATCCGATCCGCGGAATGGCTCGTATCGCCCGGCAGCAGAATTGGCCGGTAGTGGAATGGAAATGAATCCGTAGCGGGCAAGAGGTTCCCTGCGACCACATAGGATAGAGACCCACAAGGTTTATGCTACGCGTCACCGAAATGTTTTACAGCATACAAGGAGAGTCGACATTCGCCGGCCGGCCCTGTGTCTTTGTGCGGCTGACGGGCTGTCCGCTCCGGTGTACCTGGTGCGATACCGAATATGCGTTTTACGGCGGACGGGAGGACTCGATTGACCGCATTCTTGACGCCGTGCGGGCTTACGGGTGCCCCCTGGTGGAAGTGACCGGAGGAGAGCCGTTAGCGCAGCCGGAGACGCTTGTGCTACTGAAGACCCTCTGCGAGCAAGGCTTCACGGTCCTGCTCGAAACCAGCGGGGCGCTCGATACGTCAGGCGTCGATCCGCGCGTGCGCATCATCTTGGATGTGAAATGTCCGGCGAGCGGCATGACCGAGCGGATGCATTGGGCCAATGTGGAACGGCTCCGGTCGCAGGACGAAGCGAAGTTCGTCGTCCAGGATCGAACCGACTATGACTGGGCGAAGGACGTCGTGGCCCGCTATCGCATGCTCGATCGATGCACGGTGCTGTTCAGCCCGGTGTTCGGCCGGCTTGACCCGCGGCACCTGGCCGAGTGGGTGTTGGCTGACCGGCTGCCGATTCGGTTTCAGTTGCAGTTACACAAGCATATCTGGGCCCCGGACATGCGAGGGGTGTAAGTATCAGCTATCTTCATCCCGATGGTGAACCACCATGGATGATGCAGGCAAGAACAAGGAGAGCGACCGAATGAAAATTATGAAAGTGGAGTCCAAGTCGGGGCCAGTCGATGCCGCAGCGACGGAGGTTCTCGTCCTCACGCACTGCGAAGGCGAGGCGCTGGGCAGGCAGGACGCAGCCATCCTCGACAAGGCTCTCGGCGGGGCGCTCCAAGAGCTGGTGCGGTCCAAGGAGTTTGAAGGGAAGGCCAATGAACAGGTGCTCCTTCATACGCACGGCAAAGTGCCTGCGAAGCGGCTTCTGCTGGTCGGCCTGGGCAAAAAAAAGGATCTGACTCTCGATCACATCCGACAAGTCCTCGGTCATGCGGTGAAGCGCGTGCGCCAGGCGAAGGGCGGCTCATTTGCCGTGGCGCTGCCGGCCCTGCTGCCTACCGGCGCCTCGCTCCTCGACGTGGCGCAAGCCATGGCCGAAGGGGCCATTCTAGGGAGTTACCAATTCACGGTGTATCGCAGTGACGCCGCGAACAGGGATGTCGCGGCCATGACGATTCTCGCGGCGCACAAAGATCAGCTGCGTGAACTCAGCGAAGGGGTCCGGCGGGGCGTGGCGACCGCGGAAGCCGCGGTGTTCGTCCGCGATCTTTGCAACCACCCGTCCAACGTCATGACCCCGACGAAGATTGCCGCCGAGGCGAAGGCCGTGGCGAAAGAGAGGGGGGTCAGCCTCAAGATTCTTGAACAGAAGGAGATGGAGCAGCTCGGCATGGGGGCCCTGCTCGGCGTGGCCAAGGGAAGCCACGAACCGCCGAAGTTTATCATCCTCCAGTATCACGGCTCAAAAAAGAAGGACGAGCGCCCCGTCGTCCTGGTGGGCAAAACGATCACCTTTGACACGGGCGGGATCTCGCTCAAGCCGGCCGAAAATATGGAGCAGATGAAAGCCGATATGACGGGCGGCGCCGAGGTGATGGCGGCGATGCGGGCGGCGGCCCGCCTCAAGCTTCCCATCAATTTGATCAGCATTCTTCCCGTCGCGGAAAATATGCCCGGCGGCCGGGCGATGCGGCCCGGAGACGTGGTCAAGACGCTGTCGGGCAAGACCGTCGAAGTGCAGAATACCGACGCCGAGGGTCGGCTCATTCTTGCGGACGGCCTCGCCTATGCCACGCGATTCAAGCCGGCGGCGCTGATCGACATTGCCACGTTGACCGGCGCCTGCGTAGTCGCTCTGGGCCAGTTCGCCATCGGCATGTTCGGCACCGATGCGGCGCTGAAGGAATCCCTGCGCAAGGCCGGATCGCGCGCCGGCGAACGGGTGTGGGAAATGCCGCTGTGGGATGACTATTTCGAGCAATTGCGGAGTGACGTGGCGGACATGCGGAACATCGGCGGCCGGGGGGGCGGCATGATCACCGCGGCGCTGTTCTTGAGCAAGTTCGTCGGCGACTGTCCCTGGGTGCATCTCGATATCGCCAGCACCGACTGGAGCGAACGTGAGCGGGCCTACATCCCGAAGGGACCCACGGGGATCGGCACGCGGCTTCTCATTCAGTATCTGATCGACCGGGCGGCGGCTTGAGCCGGGGATGGTGCCATGACGCCGTCGCGTGAAGACATCGGGCAGCTGTTCATGCTCGGGTTCGAAGGCCGGTCGGTGTCGTCCGAGCTCGCCTCGTTCATACGAGAATACAAGCCGGGCGGCGTCATTCTGTTTGCCAGGAACCTGGAGTCCATCGAGCAGATCGTCGAATTGACGAATCAGTTGCAGGCCTGCAGCCCCCACTCCCCGTTGCTGATCGCCATCGATCAGGAAGGGGGCCGGGTCTCCCGATTGCCCGGCATGTTTACGATCTGTCCGCCTTGCGAGGTGCTGGGCCGCTGTAAATCCTCCGAATTGGCTTATGCCGCCGCGGCGACTGTCGCCAACGAATTGAAGGCCGTGGGCATCAACATGAATATGGCCCCCGTCTTGGACGTGAACAGTAACCCGGCCAACCCGATCATTGGCGATCGGGCCTTTGCGTCCACTCCCGGTCCGGTCTCTGAGCTTGGGTGGGCCACGGTGGCCGGATTGCAGGACCATCGGATAGTCGCCTGCGGGAAGCACTTTCCCGGACACGGCGATACCACCGCCGACTCGCACAAGGAATTACCGGTCGTGACGGCGTCCCGGAATCGACTGGAGCGGATTGAATGGCCACCGTTCCGCCATGCCGCCGCTCATGGTGTGGCCACGATGATGACGGCGCATGTGGTCTATCGCGCGCTGGACGAGCACCTGCCTGCGACGCTCTCACCGATCATTATCGGCAAGCTGCTGCGTGAAGATATGCGGTACGACGGCGTGGTGCTGACCGACGACCTGGAGATGCATGCGATTATCGATCATTATGGAATCGAGGACGCCACCATCCGGGCGCTGTTGGCCGGATGCGATATGCCGCTGATTTGCAAAGACCGCAAGCGGGAGATCGCGGCCATGACCGCGGTGGAGAAAGCCGTCGCCAATGGGACGATTACGAGAGACCGGTTGAGCCTGTCGCTGGCCCGCATCGCGCGTCTGAAAGACCGCTTTCTCAATCCGTATCGGCCCGTCTTGATTTCCGATGCCAAGCTGGTGGTCGGATGCCGAAGCCATCGGGCATTGGTGCATTCCATCGAACAAGCCCGTGAACGAGTCGCCAAGACACTGCTCTGAGCGTAAGTGGCCAACGCGGGCATGAAGGGCGAAATATGGCTGTGAAGAAGGGCGACATTCTGGACGAGCATAAACGGCATCCGGATGCCTGCGGACTCGTCGTCAAGGTTATGGGCGGCGGAGCCGGATTTGAAAAGATCGTCTGTTGCGAGCACGAACTGACTGCCGAGGACGTGGTGCCGGAGATCGGATCGCCTGCCGGAAGACGGAAGGGCGCCTTGCCACCGGCCGTTATTCTCGATGAGAAGAAGCTGTATCCCGACTCTTGCGGCCTCCGCGTGATGATCATGGATGGCGGGGCGGGATTTAAAGAGATCCATTGTTGCGGCCATGCCCTGACCGCGAGTTCGATGCGCGAGCTGAAGTTCGGTCAGATGCGGGCGCCGGAACCGGACGGATCGACCGGACACGCGTAGCTGGGACGAAGGACCATCACAAGCCGGGGCCGCAGCGCCTTTCCAGGCCGCGATGCGCCCGCACGCGGCCATGATCAGTGTGTGAGCGATGTGAAGAGCAAGGCAGACTGGTCCACGACTCAGCGAGAAAAAGGGGGCAGCATGGCGACTGTAGAACCGGCCATCCACCGCGGCGAGATGATGAAACGTTGGTGCGGATACATGGAGTGGCTCGATCGCCTCGGCTACGCCACGGCCGGCCTGAGCCTGCTCATTCTGGGGATGCTCATCTTTACCCATGCCTGGTACACCTTTGCGATGAAAGCCGGACAGCTGGGCTTGTTGCCGGCCGGTCTCAAGCTGCTCAATGATCTCTTGCTCGTCATCATTTTGTTGGAGCTCTTCCGCACCGTGGTGCGCTTTCTTCAGACGGAAGTGCTGACGCTCGAACCCTATCTGGCCGTGGGGATCATCGCCTGCACGAGGCGGGTGCTGACGGCGAGCGCCGAACTCTCGCATCTTCCCGCCATGACCGACACGCAGTTTTATCAGTACCTCATGGACGTGGGCTTGAATGTCATCGTCATCATGGTGCTCGTCCTGGGTGTGTACATGATCCGCAAACATCCGCCGGAAAAGACGTCCGCCGTCATGCCCGCCCCCTGACCGCGCTCTCCGCTTGCCTGGCCCCGACGTGTTATGGCATCATGGCTGTCCTTGAGGAGCACATGCCTGTGTTACTGGAATACGTCGGCTCCGTGCATATCTACCTGGGACCTTATCGGGGAAATCCGATCGCCTTGTATTTGAAGCGGACGGAGTCCGGCTGCCAGATCGGCCCCAAGGTGTATCCATGGAATGATGTGACAGGCGTCGGCGAGACCCCGAACAAGGCGGCCGCCGATTTTGAAGAGAAATGGAAAACGAAAGGCCTGACGGCGGACATGTATTCGGGCCCATCATGGGAGGGCGGCATCAAGCCCGAGCGACCCGCGCCGCCCAAGCCGGCCGCCCCGCCCAAACCGGTTCCTCCCGCTGCGGCTGCGGGCGCTCCATCAGGAACTCACCCGCCAGGAACCCAGCCGGCCCCTCCGGCGGCACCAGCGGAACCGAGCCCCTCCCCCTCGACCCCTGCAGCTCCTCAATCCACGGTCCAGTAGCCAGCTCCTAGGGCAACGGAACAGCAATCCCAAGACCGGTGTCCGGTCTGTTTCCCGTATGACGATTCGGTTGTGCGTTGTGACTATGGAGCGTGCGGCCCGGTAAGCCGGCTGTGCTTCAGACCATAGCCGGCATAGACGAGAATTCCCACGATCGTCCAGACCCCGAAGCGGATCCAGGTGAGTCCTGGAAGGAAGGCCATCAGGCTCAGGCAGGCCAGCATGCCGAGGATGGGCACGAGCGGCATCAAGGGGAGGCGGAAAGGACGCGGTTGATCCGGTTTGGTATAGCGCAGCACCATGACCCCCAGACAGACCAACACGAAGGCGAACAGCGTGCCGATGTTGGTCATGTCTGCGGCGTCGCCGATGGGAATCAGCGCGGAGAGGATGGCGACGCCGATTCCGGTCACGATGGTCGCATGATGCGGGGTGCCGAATCGGGGATGGACGGCAGACAGCCAGGATCCGAGTAACCGATCGCGCGACATGGCAAAGAAGACGCGGATCTGGCCCAGCATCATGACCACGAGCACGCTGGTGATGCCTGCCACCGCGCCGACGGCCACCAGGGCCGCGCCCCATTTAAATCCGACCACGCGTAAGGCGTCCGCCACGGGGGCGTGAATATCGATCTGGGCCTGCGGCACCAATCCGGTCAGAACGGCGGCCACCGCGATATAGAGCACCGTGCAAATGCCCAGCGAGGCGATGATGCCGATGGGGAGATCGCGTTGGGGATTGCAGGCCTCTTCGGCGGTAGTCGAGACGGCATCAAAGCCGATGTAGGCGAAGAAGATGATGGCGGCGGCGGCGCCGACTCCCGCGAACCCTTGCGGCATGAACGGCGTCCAGTTGCCGGCCTCGACCGATGGAGTTCCCACGGCGATGAAGAACAAAATCACGGCCAGTTTCAAGCAGACAATGATCCCTGTGGCTCGGGCACTCTCTTTGATTCCGATGACCAGCACAGTGGTCACTAACAGAACGATAATGGCGGCGGGAAAGTTGGCCACGCCTCCCTCCGGACCTCCCGGCGGATGCGTGGCCCAGTGCGGAAGTGCGATGCCGGCCAGCAGCAAGAGATTATTGAAATACCCGGACCATCCGATGGCGACCGCGACGCAGGCCACTCCATATTCCAGAATGAGGTTCCATCCGGTAATCCAGGCCAGGAACTCCCCCAAGGTGGCGTAGGTATAGGTGTAAGCCGATCCGGCGGCCGGGATCATGGTCGAAAATTCTGCGTAACACAAGGCGGCCAGGGTACAGGTCAGGCCGGACAGGATGAACGAGAGAATGATGCCCGGTCCTGCGCCGGGCCGGTGGCTGTCACCCACGATGGCGGTCCCGATGAGAACGAAGATGCCGGTGCCGATGATCGCGCCGATTCCCAGAGCCGTGAGGTCCCAGGCGGTCAAGGTTCTTTTCAGCCGGTGGCCCGGATGGTCGGCGTCGGCCAGAATATGTTCGATGGATTTTGTGCGCAGCAGGCGGTTTGTGAGGGACGCACGGGAGACCAGAGGGGGGGACGGCGCCGGAGACGAATCAAGTGACGGAGGCTGCATAGGTCACCAAGTATAGCAGGACTCACTGTCCGGGCGGCGCATGCGCGGGACGGAATCTTTCTGAGGCACGCGTGCGCGCGGCTGCCCGTAGCAGCGCAGCGAACAGCCGGCGATGGGAGGTGTGGCGTTCAAAGAGGAATTCGGGGTGCCACTGAATGGCCAGAAGAAACCGGTGCGCGGGTGATTCGATGGCTTCGACGATGCCATCCGGAGCCCTCGCGCTCGCGATGAGTGAAGGGGCCACCGCCTTCACGGATTGATGATGCGAGCTGTTCACCATGACTTGTGCTTTGTCGAGGATCTTTCGCAGCAGAGTATGGGGTGTGACCGTGACGGGGTGGGAGACGTGGGTCGCCGTGGTGGTCTGCCGGTGATCTAAGGCGTTGGTCACCTGGGAGGGAATATCCTGGAACAGGGTGCCTCCGCAGGCCACATTGATGGTCTGCATGCCCCCGCAGATGCCTAAGAGCGGGAGATCGCGGAGGCGGGCCTGATGGACGAGCTCCAGTTCGAAGTTCGCCCGTCGCTCACTCACCAGCGGAAATGGGTAGCGTTGACGCTCCCCATAGAGGCGGGGCGGCAGATCCGGTCCACTGCCGGTGAGCAGGAGTCCGTCCACCGCCGCAAGGAGGCGCCGCTGGGACGCGTTGCCGGCAACCAACGGAAGGATGAGGGGAATGCCGCCGAGTTCTTCGATCGCGCGAATATACCGGGCACGGAGGAAATAGGTCGGTTCGCTTCCCCCCATATCGGTCCGGTCACCGGCATTGAAATCTGGGGTCACGCCTATGACGGGTTTCATGTCACCGGAGGGGTTCGGCGGGAGCGGCGTCCATGGGTGCCGCATCCACTGAAGCCGGTTCGTCGGCCGCGACGCCCAGGAACCGAACCGCGCGGTCTCCGGTCAAATGATCCGGCGTGATTACGTAGGTTCCGTACATGCTGGGAATCCAGATATTCTTCGCGGTCTGTTCGCTTCCGCCCGAGAAGGCATAGGCTAAGCCGCCGACGATTCCGCCGCCGATCGCAAACGCGGCTTTCAATGGAAAATACAGGATGGTCGCCACCGCGGACGCGGCTTGCATGCCGGCACCGGATGCTGTCCCTTGTTGCGTGTCGGCCGAGGACGATTGGCTCCAGGCGGGAGCCGTGATCATTGAACAGAACGTCAAGGTGACGAGGAGTGTCACAAGCGGAAGCCGGCCAAAAAAAGCACCATGTTTCACGTGAGAGTCCTCCTTGTTGCGGCGAGTCGGCACACGAGGTTGCGTGCTGCTGCGTTATAACAAATTCATCTGCGAATGCAAACCCCCTGCCGTGACGGAATATTACGGAGACGAAGGAGATGCGTCGTGGAAAGCCAGATCCAGCTCTGTCAGGATGTAGGTCACCGCATACTCCGCTCGAACCGCCACAGCTTGATCCAACTCCGGCACCAACTCGCCCGCCGGTATGGATTGGTTCTCCTGGGCTAACCCTCTTTCCAGATGCAGGTCCAGCTTGCACCAACAGGCGGCCTGGGCAAAGAGATCCGCCGCCCGTGCTTCGTAGTCCGGGCGCTCTCGGGGGGCCAGGACCGAGAAGGATGGCGAGAGTCTGTCGCTCAACCGGATCTGCTCGCGGAGCGACGCCAGCTGATCGACATGCATGTCCACCGACACCTGGATCCCGGCCTTCCAGCTGCGCTTTTTGACGTTGAACACACAGGCGACTTCACCGGGTCGTTGCTCGACCGGTTCCGGTCCGAAGAACAAGGTGACACGGTAGGGAGAGGGCTCCGGCGGCGGTAATGATTCGCGTGACATGGCGGGCATTGTAACAGAGAGGCGGTGATTGACGCTCCCTCACCTCGACGATAAGATGGCGCACCATGATGACGCCTCTGCATCAGACCCGCGTGGCAGCCATTCAAGAGGCGTTGCGGGACAGCCAGCTGGACGGCTGGCTGTTTTATGACTTCCGCGGAAGCGATCCGCTCGCCTATCGCGTCCTGCTGATTGATCCGGGGCGGCATGTGACCCGTCGATGGTACTACTGGATCCCCGCCAGCGGCGACCCGGTCAAAGTGATGCACCGGATAGAACCCCATGTGCTGGCCGAACTTCCGGGAAGGGATCGCCTCTATGTCTCCTGGGAACAGCAGCATGCCCTGCTGGGGACCCTGCTCCAGGGCCGGCGCTGTGTGGCGATGCAGTACTCGCCGCTCAATGCGGTGCCGTATGTCTCCCGTGTGGATGCGGGCACCATCGAACTGATCCGAAGCTTCGGGGTGCAGGTCGCCAGCTCGGCCGACCTCATTCAACGATTTGAAGCGGTGTGGACGGACGAACAACTCGACAGCCATCGGTATGCCACGACGGCCCTCCGACGCATCGTTGATGAGACGTTCGCGCATGTGGGAGCGGCGGTCACCAAAGGGCGGGAGCTGAACGAATACGGCGTACAGCAGTTTATCCTGTCGCGGATTCGTGATGCGGGCATGACGACGTCGAGTGCGCCGATTGCCGCGGTCAATGCGCATAGCGCCGATCCGCATTACGGCCCAGGCCCGGTGGGATCAGCGGTGATCCGGCGGGATGACCTGCTGCTGATTGATCTTTGGGCCAAGCGGACCGAGCCAGGAGCGGTGTATGGGGACATCACCTGGACCGGGTTTACCGGCGGGCAGGTGCCGGAGAAACCGCGGATGGTTTTCGAACAGGTACGGCGCGGGCGCGATGCGTCGCTGGCCTTCGTTCGTGAACGGGTGGCGTCGGGCGCCTTTCCCTTTGGCTGGGAGGTCGACGACGTGTGCCGCCGAGTGATTGGCGAAGCGGGCTACGGCGAGTGGTTCGTCCATCGCACGGGCCACTCGATCGGCGAAGAAGTGCATGGCAATGGGGCCAATATCGACAATTTGGAAACCCAAGACAGTCGCCGCCTGATGCCGCGCACCTGCTTCTCGCTCGAACCCGGCATCTACTTGCCGGATGAATTCGGTATAAGAAGCGAACTGGATGTCTACCTGTCCGATGCTGACGCGCTCGTGTACGGCGAGCCGCTGCAAACGGAAATCATCGCCATCCTATGAACCGGCCCGGCGGTCATTCGTTCGCTGCCGGACGGTCCGTTCGCTCGCCCGCTGCCTCTCCGTTGACATCCCCGGATCCCGGTGTTACCGTCCGCGCCCATGTTTCTGCGACGCTGCACCAGCCGGTGGGCTTTCATGCTCACCCTCAAGATCCTCTCCATCGCATTCGTCCTGCCGGTGCATGCGGCCGCTCAAGATCCCGTCAATGTCGTGGTGACCATCCCGGTCTTGAAGGATTTGGCTCAGCAGGTCGGAGGACCGCATGTCCGGGTCACTTCGTTGCTCAGCGGCTATGAAAATGAGCATACCTATGCGCCCAAGCCGAGCGATTTGGTCGCGGTACGGAAAGCGCAGCTCCTGTTCCAAATCGGCATCGGTCTCGAAGTCTGGGTCTCGTCGCTGGTCAAGAACGCCGGCAGTCCGTCGCTCCGCGTGGTGACCACGTCGCAAGGGATCGCGCTCGTTCGGGATCATCCGGACCACCACGGCGAACGCCCGGTCTCCCAGGAGCCGGAACCGGGAGGCAACCCCCATATCTGGTTGGACCCGGAAAATGCCGCCATCATGCTGCGGCATATCACCGAGGCGTTGAGTCAGGTGGATCCGGTGCATGCGGCGGAATTCCGCCAGCGGCAGGCGACGTATCTCCACCAGCTGGACCATGTGCAAAAGGAACTGCTGGCGCGGATGAAACCCATTGCGGACCGGCGATTCATTGCCCATCATCCCGCTTGGCCCTATCTTGCGAGACGGTTCGGCTTGCAGATCGTCGGCACCATTCAAATGCAATCCGGCACCGAACCGTCGGCCCTTCATTTACAAGCGTTGATCACCACGATCAAGCAGGGCCGGGTCAAAGTGATCGTATCCGAGATTCAGTTGAGCCAGAAAATTCCCGAGCTTCTGGCCAAAGAAACGAACGCCCGGGTTGTCGTCCTGACGACCTTGCCGGGCGGCCTTCCCGGGACCGAGACCTACCTCGACATGCTCCGGCATAATGTGCTCCAATTAGCCAACGCCCTCGAGGCCGCCTAGCGGCATCCCAGAAAGGCGGGCTGCGCAATGCCGGAAGGAGCGCCGGGTCTCGTGCCACATAGCCGTGAGCCTATCATTCGGTTCGACCACGCCTCCTTCGGTTTTCCCGGCGTCGTGGCCTTGAAGGACGTGACGCTGTCAATCGATGCGGGGGAGTTCATCGGCGTCATCGGCCCCAACGGATCCGGCAAAACCACACTCTGCCGTGCGGTGCTGGGCCTCATCGCTCCCCTCGAAGGCCATCTCCATATTTTCGATTGTGCCTGCGACGAGCTGCGCTGCCATCATCGCGCCAAGATCGGGTATCTCCCGCAGAAGGGGGTGGTGGACCGGAATTTTCCCGTCACCGTACTGGAAACCGTCATGATGGGCCGCTACGGGGCCTTGGGGTTGTTCACGCGTCCCGGCCGGAAGGACCGCGAGATCGCCATGGACGCCCTCACGCACGTGGCGATGGATGGCCATCAAGACACCGCCTTGGGGCAGCTCTCCGGAGGGCAGCAGCAGCGGGTCTTCATTGCCCGCGCCTTGGCGCAACAGCCCAAGGTGTTGTTGTTGGATGAGCCCACCACCGGCTTGGATATCACCACCCAGCATAACGTGATTGAGCTGGTGGTACAGCTGCATCAAGAACTCGGATTGACCGTCCTTCTGATCACGCATGACATCAATTTGATCCGCTCCCGGGTCGATCGGTTGGTCCTGCTCAAGACCAAACTGTTTGCCGCCGGGCCGCCCGCTGAGGTGCTCAAGCCGGAGATTCTCCGGCAGGTCTATGGCAAAGACCTGGTCATCACCGAGAACAACCTCGTCATCGTCGAAGATTATCACCACGATCATCACTGAAAAGGCCCTCGATGTTGGAACTGTTCACCTACGACTTCATGCAACGCTCGCTGCTCGCCGCCGCCATGGTCGGTGGGCTCTGCTCGTTCATCGGCGTGTTCGTGGTCTTGCGGGGGTTGGCGTTCGTCGGTGCGGGGACCTCACACGCGGCGTTCGCGGGCGTGGCCCTCGGCTACTTGATCGGCTGGTCGCCGCTGGGCCTGGCCATCCTGTTCGGTCTTGCGACGGTGTGGATTACCGGATGGGTGGAAGAAAAGGGCCGCATGAAGCTCGATGTATCGATCGGGATTTTGTATACGACCACGATGGCCCTGGCGATTTTGTTCATCGGTCTGATGAAAACCTACAATGCCGAGGTCTACGGGTATCTGTTCGGAACGGTCCTGTCCGTCACGAGCGAAGAGCTGCGTGTGATCGGCGGGCTCGGTCTGTTGGTGCTGGGGCTGATCCTGCTGTTTTCGAAAGAACTGTACTTCATCGCCTTCGATCAGGAGATGGCCGCGGCATCCGGCGTCCCGGCCCGGCGGATATTTTTTCTCCTCCTCACACTGGTGGCCCTCACGGTCGTCGTGTCGCTGAAGATCGTCGGCGCGATTCTTGTCTTTGCAATGATTTTGATTCCCGCCTCAACGGCCTATCAATTGACGTCCAGCTTGACGACGCTGACCTGGTATTCGGTGCTCATCGGCGTGACGACCGCGATCGCCGGGGTGTTGATTTCGGCGACATGGGATGTTCCGTCGGGCCCCGCCATCGTGCTCTTGGCCACCGGTGTCTTTTTTCTGTCGGTGCTGGTGTCTCCAAAGCGGGTACGCACTGTGTCGGTTGTGCACTAGTGAAGCGGTGTGCTGTAGGGTCATAGGTACAGTGACGCAGGAAGCTTTCCGCTCCGTCATACGCAGCCACTCCCAAACACCCGGTAAAGCCCCATCGTTAAGATGAAATCCAGATCCTAGGGTGAGAACTCTAAGGGCATGGGACTTGCTGTGGGCCTATTGGTCAATCCATTCAGTGTGTCGAATGTGCAAAGAGGAGGTGTCATGCGAAGTGTGACCGTACGATCGTTGGTATCAGGCCTCATGCTGGTGAGCGGCCTCACCATGCTCAATCCCGCTCCAGCCGTGCAAGCAGAAGAGTTCGGCGGGATTGAGCCGGGGAAATGGGTCCTCGGGATGCGGGCAGGGTTTGCGCCGCTGACTCAATCATTGACCGCGAATACTTCCACGGATGTGGGGTCGCTCGTGAACTTCCAGGCCCTGTACAGCCTGAATCGCTGGCTCCTTGTGGGGATGATGCTGGAGTGGGAACGCCATGCGGTGGACCAGGATCGACCCTTCCGCGATCTCGGGCATCAGGATACGGTCTCGGTGCTGCCCACGGTGGAACTCCGCCCGACGAAGTTCGGCCCTGTCAGTCCCTATGCCAATATGAGCTTCGGCGTGAACGTGAACAGCTTCGGAGAAAACACCTCGACACGCATCAGCCCGAGCAACACGTTTGCGTGGCGACTCGGCTGGGGCGCCGACTACATGGTGACGAAGCAGTTCGCGCTCAACGCAGAAATGGCCTACAAGCGCAACGACGGCCATGCGACAGTGGGCGGAGTGAGAAATGACGACTGGAATGCCTCCTCTTTCGGGTTCCTGTTTGGCGCCAAGATGTTCTTCTAGGGCGGTCTCTCCCGATCTCACGTAAGCGATCGTTTCCGGCCTTCCGGCTATTCGGGAGGGCCGGATTCGAGGTGGCGTAAGACGCGGTTTCCGGCAGATGATGAGAATGCCCGGCGCGGCGTCGCCGCTGATGAGGGGAAGGGGACGAGCAGGCGGATATGATCGTTCAGCGTGATTCCGAAGGCGAGGATTTGGCTCGGCTCCACACCATGCCGGTCTGTTCCTTTGAGCTGAATCCCAACTTCTCATAAAACTCGGGACGGCGAGTACAGAGCCAAAAGAGTTCGACTTTCTTCAGGCGCGGGTGACGCAGAATGCGTTGGACCAGCTCGGAGCCGATGCCTTGGTGTTGATAGGGCTTGTCCACGATGACGTCCCAGATGGTGGCGCGGTAGACGAAGTCGGTCAGCACCCGTCCGAATCCCACGAGCTGATCGCCGTCCCAGGCGCAGAGGGCGAGATCGGTATGGCGCAGCATGTCCCGCACATCTTTTAAGGTGCGACTCTTGGCCCAGGGCGCTTGATGAAACAGGCTGAGCAGTTGTTCGGGACTGAGATGTTTCTTTTCGGTGAAGGTAAGGGCAGGCTTGAGGGTAGAGGGCATCTTATACTAGAGTACGCTCGCGGTCTTTAGCTCAATGTGCGTGTGAGTGTACGAGGAAATGTATGTCAACGCAAGTCCGGACCTGCCCGAAATGCTTTCAGCTCATGTGGCGTACCGCGGAACAGTATGAGCCGGTTGACGAGCACACCGTGCGCACCACCTGCCCGCATTGCCACGCCACGGTTCGCTTTAGACTGGTAACCGAAGGGGCCAATGCGACCGGTCCAAAGATGGGACACTAGCGTCACAAGCCGCGTCCGGCTCCGTCCAACTCGGGCTTATTGCCGGGAAGAATTTTGTGGAGGGCCGCGCGGTATTCTCCGATGCGGCGTTCGTCCATCCGCCCGACGTCCACTTCTTGGTCCCGCTGCATTCGATCGAGATGGTCGAGCACGGCGAGCAGCGGGTGGATAGAGCCGAGTAGCTTCCCCATCTCAAAGGCTTCCAACGATTCAATCACAGACTCGTTCAATGCCTTAAACGGCGTTCCGGCACTTTGCTGCCGGAACCGGGTGACGATCCCTTCATACTCCTCCACCGCTTCCACCTTGGGTTTCACCCCGGTCGGCACCGTGCCCAGATGGACGATGGGCGGCAGTTTGGCCGCATAGTGTTTCAATTGGGCGGCGAGGCCGCCAATGAGATCGAGCGCGTCTGCTGTCTGCATATACAGAGTCCGTGATAGGCAGTGATTACGCCTTGTGCGGCACCCTGTCAAGATCCAGGGAACGCGATGGCCGGCTCACCTCTGTGAGGGCCTCGATGACCTGTTCCATGTCGGCGGGAAGAGGCCTGGTGAACTCCATCATGGCGCCCGTCAGAGGATGCTGAAACCCGAGGGTCCTGGCGTGCAGCATCACGCGGGGAATTTCAACGTGGCCGATGTGGCACACCTTAGTGCCGCCATACGTCGGATCTCCGAGGATGGGATGACCCAACGAGGTCAGATGGACGCGCAATTGATGCGTCCGGCCGGTTCTCGGAGAGAGGAGGACATGGGCTGCGGCTTTGCCATAGCGATGATCGACTTGGTATTCCGTCACTGATTCTCTGGGACTTGTCGTGCGGGCGGAAAATTTCTTGCGCTCTTTGGTATCGCGACCGATGGCCAGTTCGATAAGCCCATGGCCTTTCTTGGGAACCCCCCAGATCAAGGCTTCATAAACGCGGATGATCGTATGGTGCTTGAACTGTGCGGCTAAGGCCCGGTGAGCGATATCGGTTTTGGCTATCACCATGACGCCCGATGTTTGCTTGTCGAGCCGATGGACGAGCCCAGGCCGTTCCTTGCCGCCGATGGCGGACACCGTGCCCCCGGACGTTTGAAAATGGTGGAGGAGCGCATTGACCAGGGTCCCGGTCCAATTGCCGGGGGCCGGATGGACGACAATCCCCGGCGGTTTATTGAGGACCAGCAGAAAGTCGTCTTCGAAGAGCACTTCCAGCGGGATGGCCTCGCCTTTGAGTTCCAGCGGCTCCGCCTTGGGCACATCCATCGTGATCTTGTCGCCGGGTTTGATTTTGTGGCTCGCTTTGACGACGTGATCATTGAGGCGGATGCGGCCCATCTCGATGAGACGTTGGAGGGCGGAGCGCGAGATGTCCCGTTCCCGGTTCACGAGGAAAATGTCCAGGCGCTTCGGCTGCTCACCGGCGGTGACGAGGAATTCCGTGATCATGATGCAGAGCTAGGTAACAGGGTGGAGGGTGCGCTTGCAAGCGGCCCTGTTGATGATGAGCGTCGCCGGCAACCTGAGCAGAGGCTCTGGTAGCACAGGAGATGGATCGTCACCGCCATGGAGGCCAAGTGAGGAAGTCATGGGCAGCTGCACGCGGGTCGGCTGAGGTGCCGATGATTAGGACGACGGAACCGTGGCGTTCCCGGGGGCCAACAATAAAAAGAGGTAGCGATAGTCGGCCGCAAAGACCGCGGGTTCAAATCGCCCCGTCAACTGCGGCAGCATCCTTCGTTCGATCCAGCGAATCATCCGGGGCAGGCAGAAGCGATAGACGCGCGGCCATTTCTGCGCAAACTTGGAGAGAAGCAGTCCGGCCAGGGGCAGGTACAGACGACAGAGGACTTCTCGCCCGAGGATGAGCGTAGGCAGGACGTTTTGGGTGATATCCCGCTCGGAAATGATCGTCCAGCGATGTTCACCCAATGTTTGGCGGAAGAGGGTTTCGTTGTGGTCGTGGCCCGACCGGCCGGCTCCGCTGCGTTGAGTAAACCAGTCCCCGATCAGCACGCGCCCCTGCCGGCTCAGCAGGCGGTCGCACAGGGGCATGATCCGATCAAGCGGCATATAGCGAAAGCTCTCAGAAAAGACGATCAAGTCATAACTGTTCGAGGTCAGTGTAGGAGCGATATTTTGAAAGTACCCCTGGTGAACCGCCACGGAGGGATAGCGTTCGGCAATGTGCGTGGCTTGCACTGAGGATGGGGTAATCGCTGTGACGGCATGACCGCGGGTCGTCAATTCGTGGGCCAGGCGGCCCATCCCGGCTCCAACGTCGAGGACTCGATGCCGGCCCGGAGGCAGGCACGTGAGTAACTCCTCCGCAAAACGCTCTTGAGCTGAACAAAAGCCGTCCAAGACGCCTGGTTGGGTCGTGGCTTCGATCGGCCAATATCCAAAATGCAGATAACCCGATCGCAGGACGTTGTCATACATGAGGTGCATGGGATCGAGGGCCGCATTATGGGTGTTGAGTTTTCGCAGGAAATCCGGCAATTCCTCAGGAAGCATAGAGCCCTCCGTTAAAGGGTAGACGGACGGGAGGGAAAACGGCTTGACCATGCCGCATCATGCAGGCTGCACTGTACAGGAACACTCAAACGGATCAAGCCTTTTTCGAGGAAAGGAACGGGTGCGGGTTAGGCTGTCGCTGCGCCCTTCCGGGCCCGTTCCGCGATCTTTTTCCGGAGACGAGCTTTTTCGAGGCTGATTTCGGCGCCGTGGACTTCAGATGGCAACCCACCGGCTTTGAGGCGCTGCTCGGCCTTCTCGACGGCGGCTTGGGCGCGGTCGACGTCGATATCTTCGGCCTTTTCGGCGATTTCCGCCATGATTGTAACCTTCGTCGGAGTGACTTCGGCGTACCCCCATAAGATGGCCATATGGTGGGTGTGATCGCCGATCCGATAGCGGAGCTCACCGATGCGCAAGGTCGAGAGGAAATAGCAATGACCCGGCAAGACGCCGAACTCGCCTTCCGAACCGGGTGCGATGACTTCATCCACCTGCTGGCTCAGGAGCTGTTTCTCCGGCGTGACGACTTCCAACAAGATCTTGCCTGCCATTGTACTGTCCTCTTCACCAAAACGCAGCGGTAGAGATGCTGTCGACTGCGCGTATTGACCGGGCACGGTCTTATCGAGCGCGGTGCGCGAGCAGGAGAGCCCCCTGCCGATACGCGCTTATACCTTCACTCCCATCTTCTCGGCCTTGGCGACCGCTTCTTCAATCGGACCGACCATGTAGAACGCCTGCTCGGGGAGATGGTCGTATTTGCCGTCGAGGATTTCCCTGAAGCTTCTGACCGTATCCTTGAGCTTCACGTACTTGCCGGGTGCGCCGGTGAACGCTTCCGCGACATGGAAGGGCTGCGAGAGAAACCGTTGGATCTTTCGGGCTCGGGCCACGACCAGCTTGTCGTCCTCGGATAATTCGTCCATACCGAGGATCGCGATAATGTCCTGCAGATCCTTATACCGTTGTAAGACGGACTGCACCCCACGCGCAACCTTGTAGTGTTCTTCGCCGAGGATCTGCGGATCCAGAATGCGCGAGGTGGAGTCAAGCGGATCGACTGCCGGATAGATGCCCAACTCGGCCAGCTGACGGGACAAGACCGTGGTCGCGTCCAGGTGCGCGAAGGCCGTGGCAGGGGCCGGGTCGGTCAAGTCGTCGGCCGGTACGTAAATGGCCTGTACTGAGGTAATCGAACCACGCTTCGTCGAAGTAATCCGTTCCTGCAAGGCCCCCATTTCAGTGGACAGATTCGGCTGATACCCGACCGCGGAGGGCATACGACCGAGCAACGCGGACACTTCCGAACCGGCCTGCGTAAAGCGGAAAATGTTATCAACGAAGAGCAACACGTCCTGATTTTCTTCGTCGCGGAAATATTCGGCGACCGTCAAACCGGTCAGGCCGACACGGAGGCGTGCGCCCGGTGGTTCGTTCATCTGGCCGTAGACCAACGCGGCTTTTGATTTCGTGAAGTCGTCCGGGTCGATGACTTTCGACTCCTGCATCTCGTGCCACAGGTCGTTGCCTTCCCGGGTCCGTTCGCCGACGCCCGCAAACACGGAAAACCCGCCGTGGTGGAGGGCGATGTTGTTGATCAGCTCCATGATGATGACGGTCTTGCCGACGCCGGCTCCGCCGAAAAGTCCAACCTTGCCGCCTTTGCTGTACGGCTCCAGGAGATCGACGACCTTGATCCCTGTTTCGAGGACTTCCGTCTTCGTGTCCTGATCTTCCAGCTTCGGCGCGGGACGATGGATGGGATAGGTCTTCTTCGTTTTGATGGGACCCTTTTCATCGACCGGCTCACCCAGCACGTTCATGAGGCGGCCCAGGGTTTCACGACCGACCGGCACGGAAATCGGCGCGCCGGTGTCCTGGACGTCCATGCCGCGCGTGAGGCCGTCGGTCGTCGACATGGCGATGCCGCGGACCCGGTTTTCCCCGAGGTGCGTGGCCACTTCAAGTGTGATCCGAACGGCCGGCGTGCCCGCAGCTTTGTTTTCCTCCTGCGTGACTTTGAGCGCGTTGTAGATGTTCGGCAGTTGGCCGGGAGGAAACTCCACGTCCACGACTGGTCCGATGACTTGAATGACTTTTCCTGTGCTCACGGCTGACTCCTTCTTGAACGTAGCTGGCTATTTCAGCGCTTCGGCGCCACCGACAATATCCATCAATTCTTTCGTGATGGCGGCCTGTCTGGTCTTGTTGTAATAGAGGGTCACTTTTTTAATGAGCTGCCCGGCATTGCGCGTGGCGCCATCCATCGCGGCCATGCGGGCGCCGTGCTCCGCCGCCGCCGATTCTAAAAGAATGCGATAGGCTTGAACCTGGAAATGTTTGGGCACCAACACATTGAGCAGGTCCGCTTCTTCGGGCTCATACAAATAGCTGCCGCCGGCCGCTGTGTCCGCCTGGGCTCCGGCGAATTCTGCGGCCACATCGACCGGAAACAATTTCTCGACGATCACACGCTGCTGGATGGCCGATTTGAACTCGTTGTAAACGACGTAAAGTTCGTCGAACGTGCCTTTGATGAAATTGTCGGTCAGGTCGCCGCCGATGTCGATGGCATGCTCAAAACTCAGCTTATCAAAGACGCCGGTCCATTCCTGTCGAATGGGCCAGGTGCGGCGACGGAAGTAGTCCCGCCCCTTCCGACCGACGATGCTGAGATCCACAGCGAGGCCCTGGGCCTCGCACTGCCGGACAAACTCGGCGCTTTTTCTGACAATATTGCCGTTGAATCCGCCACAGAGGCCGCGATCGCTCGTAATGACGAGAACCTCGACCTTTCGGCCTGCGCGCTTCTGCAACAGGGGGTGGGCGGCCCGGTTGACGCGCTGGCTCAAGTTACCGAGGACGGCGCGCATTTTATGGGCATACGGCCGCGCGGCCAGAATGCGATCCTGGGAGCGCTTCAGCTTCGCGGCGGCCACCATCTTCATGGCCTTGGTGATCTTCTGCGTATTCTTAAACGCCGCAATCTTGCGACGTAGGCTTTGTAAACTTGGCATTGTGAAACTCTACGTCTATCAGCAGGCTGTCACGCGTCAACCGGAGGTGACGTTGTGGCGCGGTTGAGCCGTTCAGGCCGACTGTTATGAGGCTGTGGCTCCGTATCCCATCTTCTGTTTGAAGGTCGTGAGAATGTCCTTGATGCGCGCGCCGACCTTGTCGTCGATCTTTCCGATGGTGGTCAGCTCCTTTTTCAGCTCCGGATGGTGCTGCTGGACATAGTGGAGCAAGTCGGCTTCAAACTGTTGGACCTTGTCAACCGGCACATCATCGAGGAAGCCGTTGACGCCGGCATAGATGGACAGCACCTGATCGGCGACGGGCATGGGTTTGTACTGCCCTTGCTTCAACAGCTCGACCATGCGGACGCCGCGCGCCAGCTGCATCTGTGTCGCCTTGTCGAGTTCGCTGCCGAATTGCGAGAAGGCGGCCATCTCGCGATATTGCGCAAGGTCGAGCCGGAGTGTACCGGCCACTTGCTTCATGGTCTTAATCTGGGCGGACCCACCGACGCGGGACACGGACAGGCCGACGTTAATCGCCGGACGAATGCCGGAGTAAAATAGATCGCTACCGAGATAAATCTGCCCGTCTGTGATGGAAATGACGTTGGTCGGGATGTAAGCCGACACGTCGCCGGCTTGGGTCTCGATAATAGGAAGCGCCGTCAGACTGCCGCCGCCGAGCGCATCGCTGAGTTTGGCCGCGCGTTCCAGCAAACGGGAATGCAGGTAGAACACGTCGCCGGGATAGGCCTCACGGCCCGGAGGCCTGCGGAGCAACAAGGACAATTGGCGATAGGCCACCGCGTGCTTGGAGAGGTCGTCGTACACAATCAAGGCATGCTTGCCGTTATCGCGGAAATATTCCCCGATGGCCGCGCCTGAAAAGGGCGCCAGGAACTGCATGGGGGCGGGATCGCTGGCCGTGGCTGCCACCACCATGGTGTATTCCATGGCGTGGTTCTCCTCGAGCGTCTTGACCACGCGCGCGACAGTCGAGCGCTTCTGACCGACGGCGACGTAAATGCAGAACACGCCGAGGCCCTTTTGATTGATGATCGTATCCACGGCAATGGCCGTCTTTCCTGTCTGGCGGTCGCCGATGATCAACTCGCGCTGCCCGCGACCGATCGGAATCATCGCATCAATCGCCTTGATGCCCGTCTGTAAGGGCTCGCGGACTGATTGACGGGTGTTGACACCAGGGGCAACCACTTCAATGCGCGACGAATGAGTGGACTTGATCGGACCCTTCCCGTCGATCGGTTGACCGATGGCATTGACGACTCGGCCGATGAGGGCCTCGCCCACAGGAATTTCCGCAATGCGGCCGGTACGCTTGACGGGATCGCCTTCCTTAATCCCGACCTCGTCACCCATCAACACCGCCCCGACATTGTCTTCTTCGAGATTCAACGCGATGCCGTAGAGGCCGCCGGGGAATTCGAGCATTTCGCCGGCCATGGCGCCGTCCAACCCATAGATCTTGGCGATACCGTCGCCGACCTGGATGACGGACCCTGATTCATTGACATCGACCTGTTTGTCGAAGCCTTTGATCTTTTCCTTAATAATTGCGCTGATCTCATCCGCCTTGATCTGCATGGCTACTCCTTAGTCAACAGGCTCTGCATCGCCCGCAAGCGCCCCCGGACGGTGCTATCCACGACGGTGTTGCCGAGATGGATTTGGAGCCCGGCGAGGTGGCTGGCATCAGTGTGAAAGGTGACCTCGACGTCGCGCTTGAGGGTTTCTCGAAGCCGCGCCCTAATTCTGTCTTGCTCCGGGGGCGGCAACGGTGAGGCCGACGCGACCGTCACTGGCTGCGTCCCCTTCGATTGATCGACGAGCTTCCAGAAGGCTTCGGCGATTTCCGGCAAGAAGGCCACCCGGTTCTTCTTCACCAACTGGCCGATGAAGGTTTTGCAGACCGAGGGACACCCCAGCCGTCCGGCGAGCGCGGTGAGGACGGAGATCTTATCGTCCATGCCATAGGCCGGTGAAGCCACCACATGACGGAGCGAGGGAGAGTCGTCCAGGGCCTGACCTAGACCGTTGAGAGTCTCTCGCGTCGCTTCGATGTCGGGTTGATCGAGAAGGTCGAAGAGAGCTTGTGCGTAACGTCGCGCTACTGCTGTCTTGATCACTGTCCTAGTCCGCTCATTCTGTTTTTTTGGCAAACGGGATACTTCCGTGCGCGTGCACGGAAATAAGCGCGCCAAACTAGCATTGAGAGATGGAAGCTGTCAATACGATGTGCGGGAGAGAAGCATTAGAACGGCTGGATGATTCCCCCGCCCAGCACCCGCGAGTCGCGATAAAACACCGCGGACTGGCCTGGGCTCAAGGCTCGTTGAGGATCATGGAATTCAATGGCGAGCCGACCCGGAGTCAGAGGATGGAGGGTTGCGGCAACGGCCGGAGTAGCGTACCGAACCTTCACCTGCACCTCACTCGATCCGTCCATCAGAAGGGGATCGAAGAGATTGAGGTCGTCGACTTCACAATGGGTGCGCTTGAGTCCCTCCTCCGGGCCCAGAACGACCGTATTGGTGGCGGGCCGCACCTGGTGGACATAGAGCCGCGTACCGGCCGAGATGCCGAGACCTCGGCGTTGACCGGGGGTGTAGAATGCGATCCCATCGTGATCGCCCAGATAGCGGCCTTGCTCGTCGACAAAGGCCCCGGGCTTCTTAGCGAGCGGCGCTTCCTTTTCAATGAAGGTGCGGTAGTCGCCATGGCTCACGAAGCAGATTTCCTGGCTTTCCTTGAGTTCGTCCGCGGGGAGGCCCAGTCCCTCCGCCTCCTGCCAGACGGTCGATTTCTGGAGGTGGCCGACGGGAAAGAGCAATCGTGACAGCCACGATGACCGGATGCGATACAAGAAGTAGCTTTGGTCCTTTTTGACATCCTCTGCACGGTGCAGTTCGTGGCGGTCATTGTCGTGGCGGACCTGAACGTAGTGTCCCGTTGCGACATAGTCGATCCCGCGGGATTCCGCCAGATCGACCAGTCCGCGCAGTTTAACCCGCTCATTGCACCGGACGCAGGGATTGGGCGTAATGCCATGCGTATACCCGTCGAGAAAATCATTGATGACCGCGCTTCTGAATGACTGCCGGGTATCAATCACTTCATGCGGTATCCGGAGGGTCTTCGCGACGTGCTTGGCAATGCCGACTTTGCAGCAGCCCCGCTCCTGCCATTTCTTAGAGGCGGCAACATGCTCGTCTTCATGCTCCCACACCTGGAGCGTGACTCCATGCACAGCATATCCCTGACGCACCAGAAGCGCTGCGGCGACGGAGCTATCCACTCCGCCGCTCATGCCGAGCAGTACTGTCGGACGATCCATGGGGGGATATTGTAACGGCGGATTTCGGAAAGGGCTAGAGGTCGGCGCTCCGAAGTTTGCCGCGATGGGCGGCCAAGTCATGGACTTTGGTCTCAGCGCCGGTGCATTCCTCAACCCATTTATGAGCGCCCATGTCGCAGAGGCCGTGAAAGTGCGCGCCGTCCTCAATGGAGATCGCCGGGGTTCGGAGGTCCCCGATCACAATCCCCGGCTTGAGCATCTGGATATTGTCCGTAGTTGTAATGGTCCCATTGATTCTTCCGCTGGTGACGACCGTCGCCGCCGAGATCAGGCCTTTAATGACCGCGTGCTCGCCGACAATCAGCGTGCCGGTGGTGTGAATCTCGCCTTCGAGCCGGCCGTCGATACGAACCGTGCCGTCAAAGGTGACGATGCCTTTGAAATCAACCCCTCTAGCAAGAAAGGTAAAGTTTTCAGGATCGCTTCGTTCGTGCGTCTTTTTCTCTCCGATGACCCACATACAGGACCCTCCCGGCTGGCTTAAGATATACCTAGGTGTAAATTACTTGACTCGAGCGACCACGTGCTCCACTGGCGTAAGCGCAGGGTGAACGGGCAATGCCCGCGGCAAGTTTTGCACGCCCTGGGTCATCTCAAGCGTCCCATTGAAGAGCACCCCTTCCTCAATGGAGAGCAGGGGCGTGGTGACTCCACCGCTGATGACAGCGGGCGCCTGTAATTTGATCTTGTCCTTCGCAGAAATGTCCCCGGTAATCTTTCCTTGGCATACAATCGTACCGGCCACGACTTTCGCGGTAATGACCGCCTCCTCGCCGACGAGGAGTACTCCCTCGGTATGGATTTCGCCGTCCAGAGAGCCGTCGATTCGCACGGTGCCGCTATAAATGATCGTGCCTTTGAATGCGACGCCTTTACCCACGAAGGCGCTGATGTCTTCACCGCTGATAGGCGCCGCCGGGACAGGCGACCCATCGTCGTCCGCATCCACGTGATCAGACATCGACCGGTTTCCTTCCTGCTTGTCCTGCTTCCACATGGCCAGGCTCCTCTTCCCCCTCACGCAGACTCCCAGAGTGCGGAGGGCGGTTACATGGGGATCGGCTGACCAGACGATATGTAGCGTCGATCGAAAAAAAAGCAAAGATAAATGCCGTTTCCAGACGAGGGCGAGCGGAAGGTCAGGAGGTCGAAAGTTAGGAAAGCAGGTGGTCCGTGATGCCGTCCAATTCTTCGGCGGAAAAATAATGAATCACGATTGTCCCGCCCGGTCCTTGCGGGTGTACCGTTACTTTTGTGCCGAGCCTTTTCTGGAGGCGCGCTTCGAGGTCCGACCAGGGGCCGGCGGCGGAGTGTACTTTTCTTGACCGCTTCTTGCCGCCCCCCGAGGACGCCACAACTTTTTCGAGATCCCTGACCGACAATCCCCGACTGGCCACCATCTGTGCCACGCGCACCTGGGTCTCCGGCGACTCAAGTCCGAGAATGACCTTGGCGTGCCCCGCCGAGATGGCTCCCGACTCCACCAGTTCCTGGACGGCCGGATGCAGATTCATGAGGCGGACCGAATTAGCGACCGACGCACGATCACAGCCCACTTTCTGGGCCACGACATCCTGTGTGAACCCGAACTCTTTCATCATTCGCGCATAGGCCCGCGCGGTTTCCATCGGGTTCAAATTTTCACGCTGCAGGTTTTCCACTAGGGCCAATAACAGAGATTCCTGATCGCTGCAGTTTCTGATAACCGCTTGAATCGTCCCTAAGCCGGCTTCTTTCGACGCCCGCCACCGCCGTTCGCCTGAAATGAGTTCATAGATGCCATCACCCTTGCGGCGAACCATCACCGGCTGCAGGACGCCGCTCTCTTTGATGGAGGCAGTCAGCTCGGCCAGTTCTCCAGGGCTGAACACATGGCGAGGCTGATACCGGTTAGGCACAATGGCATCAATGCGCAAATGCTGAACTTCGGCCTCGGTAGAGGGGCGGCTTTTCGGTGTGGGCAACAGCGCGTCGAGTCCTTTACCGAGTGCTTTCTTCTCCATGAGCAAGATACTCCTTGGCTAGAGCGATATACGCCTGAGAACCGGATGAGGCTACGTTATACAAGATCCCTGGACGACCATAGCTCGGCGCTTCTGCCAGAGCGACATTACGTGGGATTACCGCTTGGTAAACCTTCCCGACGAAGTGGGCGCGAACTTGTTCAGCCACTTGCCGTGACAACGTGTTCCGCGCGTCGAACATGGTCAATAAAATCCCTTCCAACTCCAGCGTCTGATTACAGGATTCCCGCACTCGTTCTATGCTTCCGAGCAAACGCGTGAGTCCTTCCATTGCGTAATATTCGCATTGAACCGGGATGAGCACCGAGTGGGCGGCTGCCAGGGCATTGACAGTCAAAATTCCAAGGGCCGGCGGACAATCGATGAAAATAAAATCAAATCGCTCGCCTAATTCAACCAGCGCCGCTTTCAAATTGCTCTGACGGTCCGCCACATTGACGAGTTCGACTTCTGCGCCGGCCAATTCGGCATTAGCTGGTAAGAGGCAAAGGCCGCTCACGTCCGTTTTGATCACGACCTCAGATGCCGTCTTATCCTTGATCAAGCAATGATAAACGGTACCGTTCAGGTTTCGGGGGTCGACGCCAAGGCCGCTTGTGGCGTTTCCTTGCGGGTCCAGATCGACTAAGAGCACCGATTTCCCTTGAACGGCAAGGGCGGAAGAGAGGTTTACCGACGTGGTGGTTTTACCCACTCCACCCTTTTGGTTTGCAACTGCAATAATTTTTGGCAACCGGTAGTACTCCTGATTTCAGCTGAACGATGTTCCACGTGGAACGTTTACGGAGCCAGGGTCAGCACCGCGATAGAGCGTGTACCTTTGGCCATGGGAAGCTCGAATTGGAACTGGTTATGCACCAGCCACTCTCCGGTTGGCGCTAGCTGTTGAAAGGGCTGTGACAGATACAAAATGACCTTGCCTCCCGGGCTGAGCAGACCTCTGGCATGATTCAAAATCAATTCGTATTTGAGCGCCCTAACGGCAATATATTCAAATCGTTGTAATGAATGCCCCGCTATGAACCGCTCAAACGTTTCATTGAAAACTTTGATCTGGCTCAGCCGCAGGGAGCCCACAATAAAATGGAGAAATGATGCCTTTTTTTGCGCAGGTTCCAGTAACGTGACGTGTAGATCAGGTCGGACGATTTGCAATGGAATCCCTGGGAACCCTGCCCCAGACCCCACATCCAATACCCTCGCGCCCGCCATCATGGCTTCGGCTTGGAGCGCTGCAATGGAGTCGATGAAGTGCTTGGCAACAATGTCATCCGGGCTTGTGATGCTGGTGAGATTCGTAGATCGGTTCCAAAGCTGTAACTGCACGAGATATATCTGAAACGCCTCGAGTTGATCATCGGAGAGCTTAATGTTAACGGAGGCTGAGTGCTCAGCCAGTAAATGGATGGCCTCACTATGTTCCACGTGGAACAAATACTCGAACCGGAACAAAAGATCAACGGGTCATGTATGGATTAAATTGAGGTCTGATTGGGCAGATGGAGGAGATTGGCGATATTTTTCGATCGCGACCATCAAAAGAGCAATCGCGGCCGGCGTCACTCCTGATATCCGTGAAGCTTGGCCGAGTGTCTCTGGGCGAACGCTCTTTAATTTTTCACGCACTTCTCTGGAAAAACCAGGAATGTCATCGTATTCCATGGTCGGAGGGATGGTTCTATGTTCAAACCGCTTCACTTTCGCGACCTGATTCAACTGGCGACGAATGTACCCTTCATATTTGATCTGCAGCTCTACTTCAGCGCCGATTTCTTCATCTTCTTCACCTCCTGGCATCTCAAGTGCCTGTAATAGTGCCGCGTAGGTTGATTCCTGTCGTCGCAGAATTTGGGCAATAGTCTGAGAGGAAGACACATCTTCCAGGTAAGACCCTTTTAGTTGGCTCGTTAGCCTAGCGGTCAGTTTCGGTCGACTGTCGTTCAGCCTGGAAATCTCCTGTTCAATGCGTCTTTTCTTGTCCAGCAATCTCTGGAGGGCATGCTCATTTACCAGGCCTACGGTATGCCCAATTTCGGTTAAGCGAAGGTCGGCGTTGCTATGGCGAAGCAACAACCGGTACTCCGCTCTGGATGTGAACATGCGATACGGTTCATACGCATCCTTCGTGATGAGGTCATCGATCAGCACGCCGATGTAAGCCTGAGATCGATCGAGTACTAATGGAGGCCGTTCGTTCAGTTTAAGAACGGCGTTGATGCCCGCCATCAGCCCTTGTGCGGCCGCCTCTTCATATCCGGATGTTCCGTTGATCTGTCCCGCATGGTAAAGCCCGGCAACCAGCTTCGTCTCTAGAGTAGCGTGGAGCTGGCGCGGAGGGAAATAATCGT
Source organism: uncultured bacterium (assembly GCA_965285945.1). GTDB lineage: Bacteria > Nitrospirota > Nitrospiria > Nitrospirales > Nitrospiraceae > Nitrospira_D. Next base: position 230,294 of record CBDIWP010000053.1, read on the forward strand.
ATTCGATGGCATAGCCTGGCTTGAGCATCGCCGCTTGTTGGAGGCCAGGAATGGTTTTTAAAATGGCCGCCTGGACGTCAACCGGGAGGCTGGTGGAAATGCCGTTTGGGTAGAACTCCGGCGACTGCAGGCCCTCGGGCTCGATAAAAATCTGATGTCGCTCTTTTCCCGCGAAGCGGACCACTTTGTCCTCGATGGAAGGACAATAGCGCGGGCCGATAGAGTCGATCACGCCGCTATACAGCGGCGAGCGATCCAGGTTTGCCCGAATGATGTCGTGCGTCTGTTGATTCGTGTACGTGAGGTGACAGGCCACCTGCGGATTTGTAATCCGGTCCGTGCGCGAGGAGAAGGGCGATGGCGGATCATCTCCCGGCTGAGGATCCATCACAGCAAAGTCGATCGTCTTTTGGTCGAGTCGTGGCGGCGTCCCGGTCTTCAGGCGACCCAGTTCAAAGCCCAGATCCTGCATACAATCCGACAAATGCTCGGCAGAGGCCTCTCCCGCACGGCCGGCGGGAAAGTGGTTCAGGCCGATATGGATAAGTCCCTTAAGGAAAGTACCTGAAGTGACAATGACCGCTTTGGCGGTAATCGTCTGGCCCGCTCCGGTGACGATTCCAGCGATTCTGTTGGCGCGGGTGATGAGCCGATCGACGGTTCCTTCTCCGATGCAGAGGCCCGGCTGGTCCGCCAGCGTCTGTTGCATCGCATGCCGATAGAGCGCCTTATCGCACTGCACCCGCAGGGCGCGGACGGCCGGCCCCTTACTGGTATTGATGAAGCGGAACTGGATGCCCGCGCGATCGGTGTTGCGGCCCATCTCCCCGCCCAGCGCATCGATCTCCTTGACCAAATGACCCTTGGCAATGCCCCCGACCGCCGGATTGCAGGACATTTGCGCGATTCGGTCTTTGTCCATGGTCAACAGCAGCGTCTTCGCCCCCATGCGGGCAGACGCGAGAGCCGCTTCGCAGCCGGCATGCCCTCCTCCCACGACAATGACATCGTATGTCTGAGCCACCGGTCCTCCTACTTGCCGATACAGAAATCGGCAAAAATCCGATTGAGCACTTCTTCCGAGGTGATCGCGCCGGTGATTTCTCCGAGCGCCTCCGACGCCTCACGCAGATCGACGGCGACACATTCCGCCGTGCGCTCTTCTTTCACCGCATCAAGTGCTTCCCGAAGGGACCTTGAGGCCCTCTTCAAGGCGTCCGCATGGCGTACGTTCGTCACCACCACCCCGTCGCTCGCTTCGAGGAACGTTTGGCCTAGCAGGACCCGAATGGCGGCTTTCAATGCTTCAAGGCCGAAACCGGACTGAGCCGATATCGGAATGACCGTTCCGTTTACCATCCGGGAAGCCTGCTGAACGACGGTATCCGCCAGGGGCTGATCGAGCCGATCCATTTTATTGAGAACGATCAGGCTGTTTTCATTGGGTCTTGTATCATCGGCGGAAAGGGCCGCGCCACCTCTGATCTCACAGGCATCCAGCACATGCAACACCACATCCGCTTGTCGACGAGCAGCTTCCGTGCGCTTCATTCCCTCTTGCTCCACCACATCGGTGGTGTCGCGTAATCCGGCCGTATCGACCAGGGTGATTGTAAAACCGCCAAAGGAAACTTCCTCTTCAATGAGGTCCCGTGTTGTCCCTGGGATATCCGTGACGATGGCGCGTTCTTCCTGCAAGAGCCGGTTGAGCAGGCTCGACTTTCCGACATTCGGACGTCCCAGAATGACAACTCTGGCTCCCTCCCGTAATACCCGTCCGCCGTTCGCGGTCGCCAGCATGGCTTCTATCTGAGTCAGCGTCTCCCCGATGGACCGGGCCAACTCATCCCGGTCGATAAACGAGATGTCCTCGTCGACGAAATCAATCCCCGCCTCGACCTGCGCCAACATCGTCACCAGCTTGGCTCGTAGCGCGTCGACCTGCTGGCCGAGCTGTCCGCGTAACTGCCGCTGCGCCACCCTCAATCCCGAGTCGGATGTCGCCCGGATCGTATCAAGGACGGCCTCTGCCTGTGACAGATCAAGACGGCCGTTCAAGAAGGCGCGTTTCGTAAACTCTCCGGGCTGTGCCAGCCGTGCGCCGGCCGCGAGACAGGCCTCGCAGACGCGGCCCAGCACCATGGCGCTTCCGTGACAATGCAGCTCCACCAGATCCTCCGCGGTATAAGACCGCGGTGAGCGCATCACCACCACAAGCCCCTCGTCAATGACGTCAGCCCCGACGGCGAGTGAGGTGCGCGCTCCCGCTTGGGACGCTCGTGCTGTCACGGGCGCACAGATATCGGCAAGCTGGAGAGTAAAGGAGGGGGCGGATCTCAGCGAGCGGCCCGATCGCAACCGAACCACGCGTTGCGCGACCGCGAGTGCCTCCGCCCCGCTGATGCGTACGATTCCGATTCCGCCTTCACCCGTCGGTGTGGCGATCGCGCAAATCGTATCCTCAAGGGCTCCATCCATAGGGGCGGCGCACTCATTTCTTGGCGGAACCCTCGACGGGTTCCCGTAATACGGACCGGTTTCGAAAGATGAATCGATCGGTCAGCACTTGCTGCAAGATCGTGAGCGTATTATTCGTCAACCAGTACAGCACCAGGCCGGCGGGAAAATTAATGAACAGGAACGTCATGAAGGCCGGCAGCATCAGCATGATTTTGGCCTGCGTCGGATCCATGGTTGTGGGCGTGATCTTTTGCTGGATCACCATCGAGATGCCCATGACAATGGGCAACACATAGTACGGATCCTGCACGGACAAATCGGTGATCCATCCCCCCAGAGGCGCCTGGCGCAAATCGATCGTCATATAGAGAATGTTGAACAGGGCGACAAACACAGGCATCTGGAGGATCATCGGCAAGCAGCCGCCCACCGGATTGACTTTGTGATCCCGGTACAGCTTGATCAGCTCCTTGTTCAATCGGTCCCGGTCGTCCTTGAACTTTTCCTGGATCGCGGCCACCTTCGGCTGGATGACCTGCATGCCCTTCATGGACTTGTAACTCTTGTACTGCAGCGGCACGAACAGCAGCTTGATGCCGATGGTCAACAGCACAATGGTCAGGCCGTAGTTATGGGTGTATTCGTTTAGAAATCGTAGAACGTAAAAAATGGGCTTGGCCACCGCTTTGACCACGCCCCAGCTCCCGAAGATGAACCAGCCGAAGTCGATGGTATCTTCCAAGCCGATTTGCAAGTTGCGCAGGGTGTCGTATTCTTTCGGCCCTGCATAGAGTTGAAGCCCGATCGCCTGCCCTGAGGGCGCCGTCGGCATGCGGACACTCGTCGACACCAACTTGTCCGCTTCCTTTTTGACCAGGACGGCCGAACCCTGCTGCGGAATCAAGACGGAAAGAAAATACTTGTCCTGTAAGGCGGCCCACTGCACGTTCCCTTTTCGTTCCAATTCGGCATCCGGCGTTTCCTTCTCCACCTTGCCGTCCACCAGCGAGGCGGAGCCGATCAAGCCGATAAACCCGTCACCCCATTCCACGATGCCGAAGTTCGTCCCGAGTACGACTTGGACCGATCCGTCGATGCCGCGCTGCTTCAGCGCGATATCGACCAGGTAACTGCCGGCATGAAACGTGAGCTCCTTCTCAAGCCACAGGCCACGCTCGGCGTTTTCGTACCGGAAGGTCACATGTCCTGTGGGATGTGATGCATCCAGGGTGGCAAAATCCCGTTCGACCGTATAGACCCCTTCTTTGAGCTCTTTGGTGACCGCCGCCTCGTCGGTCATGACGGTCAAGGGTCCCGGGAATTTGCCGCCCTGCCGGACCAATTGGACCGGCTGATCCTCCGGACTCGTCCGATAGCGTTTGAGCTCCCAGCTGGTGATGACTGCGCCGTAAGTCGAGAACTGCGCGTGATACAAATCGGTATCGACGTCCACGACCTCTACGGCAGCAGGCCGACTGTCCGACCGCAGTGGTTGGGCGGGCGCCGGGGGCACGTCAGTCTTGGACGATGATTCCGGAGCAGAGGCGCCGGTCGGCTGGGTAGGGGCCGGGGCAGGCGTGGGGGTGGAGACGTCTGCCGGCGCCTCGGAGGTCGGCGTGCCCGGCGGCACAATGCCCAGTTCCTTCAGCACATATTCGTAGCCGAAGATAATGGCGAGTGATAAGACCAAAAACAGGACGACGCGCTTTTCCATGAATAGGCTGTGCTTTCCTTAAGACGCCAAAACGGTTACCGTACCGGATCTTCTCCCCCAGGATGGAAGGGATGACACTTCAGCAGGCGGATCACTGTCAAACCAAGTCCGCGCAGGGTGCCGTAGTGAGTGATCGCATCGATCGCATACTGGGAACAGGTCGGGTCAAACCGGCAGGCGGGGCCGGACAACGGTGAGACGAAGGCGCGATATCCACGGATGAGATAGAGACACACGGTTCGCATCAATGAACTCTCGGCTGCAGCACGCCGGTCCGCCGGAGCGCCGCTTCCCACTGCTGTTTCAATTCGGCAAATGGCTGCTGCAGGGCCTCCCGCTTCGGAAACACGACGACCCCGTATCCGGGAAGAAACTCCTGACCCAGGGCTCGAACCAACTCACGAAAGACGCGCTTCGCCTTATTGCGCCGAACGGCGTCCCCAAATCGCTTCCCCACCACGATGCCCACCCTGGTGGGAGATGCCTCCATCTTGGCCGCCAAAAGATTGAATACGACGGTAGAAGACCGGCGCCCCTGTCGTTTCACATACTCGATATCGCGTGTGGCCCGCAGGAAGATGCCCTGGTCCTTTTGCTTTGGCATCAACAAGATGACTCCGCGCCGGCGCCCTATCCATGAGTCATTCCGTGCAGGAGTGGTCGTGGCGGGAAGGATTGCAACGAAGCGTGCGCCTCTCCGCACGAGAAGCGCCGAAGGGACTGGACGATCGAGCGACCTTGGATTGGTTGGGGCTATACGGTCAGCCGTGCTCGTCCCTTGGCACGTCGCCGGGCGATGACTTTGCGTCCGTTCTTGGTGCTCATCCGTTTCCGGAACCCGTGTTCCCGTTTCCGCTTCAGTTTCGACGGCTGTTGATACGTAAATGACATGGCTCTCCTCTTTCCGGCGAAATGCCCTCACTTGAACGAAGTGCGCATTATATGGGCCGGTGAGAAGCCTGTCAATTTAGTACCGGCCGGTCCATCTGAATCGACGCCCATTGAGTCATGGGAAAACGGCTGTCAAAAGCTTGGTTTTGAGGCGCTTTTGTTATAATTTCGCCAGACCGCCACAGAATGCTTTCAGGAGCGGGATGATGAAGCCTTTTACTCCATGACTTTTCAAGGGCTTCACAACATCCCCGTCACCCTTGCGATGGCACTGACTTTGCCACATGAGAGGGGTTGCCTAAACCACCGCACCGCATCCAAACCGGGAGAAAGCACTATGGCAAAGCTTGTCATCAACGTGTTGGCGTTAACGGTCCTGGCCGCTTTTGGGACCGGCACCGTTGTACATGCTCAGGAAACAGTTCCGGCGACTCCTGAACTTCCGACTCCTCCCATGGTCAGTCCTCCAGCTCCGGCTGAAAAAGAGCAGAAGTTGGAAGGAGAAAAAGAGAGAAAGGGCAAGAAAGGGAAGAAAGCCGGAAGGGGTAAGAAGAAGGGCAAGCAGCACGGACGATCCTAGCTCCAGCCATACTGGAGAGCGGAACAGGGGGATGAGGCCGCGAGATGATAAGGAGAACGACATGACGACGATACGATTGATCCTTGGACCGGTTGCGCTGACCACCTTCTTAGTGAGCGGCTGCGCCCAGCCGCCCTCCGATCAAATTCAGGCCGCAGAAAAGGCGGTGCAGGACGCGCAGCAGAGCGGGGCCGCCACCTATACCGCGGATGAATATGCCAAGCTGGAAGGTACCGTGGCCGCGCTTAAAAAAGAGGTCGAGGAGCAGGATGGAAAGTTGGCTCTTTTCCGAGACTATGGAAAGGCCGAACAACTGGCCGCTTCGGCGAAGGCCGATGGTGAACGCGTCAAGAGCGAGACGACGAAGAGAAAAGAGGAAGCCCAAGCCGCCGCTCTTCAAGCCCAGCAGGTGGCGCAAGCCGCCGTGAAGTCGACCTTGGAGTTAGTCGCGCAGGCGCCGGTTGGGAAAGACCGCGCCGCCGTTGAAGCCATCAAGACCGATGCAGAGGCCCTGAAAGCGTCGTTAAACCAGGTCCAGATGGCGCTGGATAAAGAAGACTACCGGGCCGCGCAAACGCAATCGAAGGCGATCCATGAGAAAAGTCAGGCCGTATCCGCCGAAATTGAGAGTGCGCTGACTAAAGTGGGCAAAGGAAAGTCTGGTCCCGCGAAGAAAAGATAGGTGTCCCTCATGCAGGTTTCTTGGTTGTCACGATACGCGGGCCCTGTCATGGGCAGTCTCTGCGCCTGGCTCCTGACGGCCTGCGTGCCGGCCGTACCGGCCGATCTCCTGGCGGCGATTGAATCGATCGATCAGGAGTTGATCGCCTTACGGGCTCCCGAGACCGCCTCGGATGAATACGCTCATTTCATCAGGCAATGGGTGTTTCTGAAGGCTCATGTAGAGTCGGAAGATGACGTCATCCGGTGGCCTTGGGAGTCCAATGACATGGAGGGGCAGCTCCGGCGGTTGCTTGATGAAGGCGGGGCCACGGTCGCCCGCATGCAGGAACGCCAAGCCGCAGACCGCCAGCTGGCCCGGTCCAAACTCACGCTCCTCGAAGAGCGTCTTCAGCTCATTGCCTCCCAAGTAGAGTCCATCGACGGGCGTATCGTTCTTGGGGAGAACCCCATTCAGGCTGACCTCTTGCTTAAACAGGCGCGCTCCTTCTATGAGCAGAGCGAGTATCGGCGATCGATCGATGCGGCGGACCAGGCCGGCCGGGCCCTCCTCGCTCAAACCGTCGTGCTGGCCCGGGAACTAGGGCGCTATGCCGACGACAAACGCATCGCTCACTGGCAGATGATGGCGAAACAAACGATTGAGTGGTCCAGGGCTCATCAGACCACGGCCATCGTGGTCAGCAAAGCAGACCGGCTCTTGACGCTCTACAAGAATGGTCACAAAATACAGTCGCATCCGGTTCGCCTCGGCTTTAATGGTATCCGGGAGAAGCAATATCAGGGCGATGGCGCGACACCCGAGGGGCGGTATCGCGTGGCGGCCAAGCGCGGCCGTGGCCAGACCCAATTTTACCGCGCGCTTGTTTTGGACTATCCCAATGCCGATGATCGACGCCGGTTTCAGGCGGCCCAGACCTTAGGAAAGATCGCGACCGGCAGGAGTATTGGCGGACAGATAGAGATCCATGGGGTCGAGAATGCACTCATGGCACAAACGCTGGGTTGCATCATGCTGGATAATCCCCACATGGCCGCATTGTTTGAGCGCGTGGCACCCGGCACACCGGTGACCATCGTGGGGGCCTTGACCGGGCGGAACTCCGTCGCGCTGGTCTTGGCTCAATTAGGGACCGGCCAAGAAGAAACGTAAGTGACAAGCTATGCGACGGGTGTTCATCGGCCTCTCAGTGCTCTTGATCAGCCTGTTGATGGCGATCGCGGCATACAACCGTCCTGCGGCTACTTCCCCAGGACCCCCTGCCCTCGACGAGGCGGCTCTGCATAAGCTTCAATCCCGGTACAAGAGCCTCTCGAAGCAACTCGTTCAATTGATGCCCCAGCAGACGTATGTCGTGGTCGACACCGCCCGTAATCACCTCTATATCAAACGCCAACAGGAAGTCGTCCTCGATGCGATCGCATCGACGGGCAGCGGTACGATTCTCGATAAGCCGGGAGACGGCCATGACCAATGGGTGTTCGATACCCCGCGTGGGGAGTTCTCCGTGCAATCGAAATTGACCCGTCCCGTGTGGGTGAAGCCGGATTGGGCCTTCATTGAAGAAGGACTCACCGTGCCGACGAACGCGGCGGAGCGAGTCGAACAGGGCGTGCTCGGCGAGTATGCGCTGGGATTCGGCAAAGGATACTTCATCCATGGCACGCTCTATACGCGGTTACTCGGAAAAAATGTGACGCATGGCTGCATCCGGTTGAATGACGGCGATCTCAAGAGCGTGTACCAGCTGGCACGAGTCGGGACGCCCATCATCATCTTTTAAGCGCGCCGGCTCGGCGCAGACACCCTCATGAGATCCTGCGTTGTCTTCCTCTTCCTCTGTGTCTTGGTGTTGCCCGGTTGGGCCGGGGATCCGCTCGCATTTCCCGATCTGAACCTCAATGACCCTGGTGCGGTGCGCGAAGCGTCCCGGGTCCTGGAAGAAGAACTCAAGCTGGCGGCTCGCCCCCAGACCTACGTGATCATCGATTTGGCCTTCGGCGCCATTCACATCAAGGGCCGGGGCGTCGAACTGCATCGTCTGGCGATCGCGCGCTGGTCGGCTGCGGGGACGACCGCGATGACCGGAACGTTTCGCTTGCATGCCCGCCCCTCGGTGGCCCGACGAAAGGTCGACCCCAGAATTACGGTCGAGCAAGAGCCCATCTCGCTCGCCGATATGCCGGTCCAGTACCCCCTGTCGTTCGTCCCCTCGTTGACCGTCGAAGTCCATCCTGCCGCCACTGACCATCCGTGGCTCTGGTCCTTGGCATCAAGCCGCATATGGTGGCGTCAAATGAAAGAATGGAGGGCCTGGCTCAGCGATCCCGGGCCGCCTCAACCCTACCTGGAACTCACCTTGTCTGCCGAACAGGCCCAATCCTTTGCCTGGTCCCTGGTCGATGGCATGCCAGTTGTGATCCGTCGACCAGCGGGTCAATAGACCCCTTAGGTGGACGTTGCCTTTTGTCTGGAGGGCACCTAAGATGAATTCGCATTGTGGGCAATCCTCTCTTCCTTCTGGGAGCTTCGATGTCCAAGCGTTCCTTCGACACTCTTGCGCCGACGTTCGATCCCGAGATCGCGACCGCCCTCCAGGCACTGACTCACCAACAAGTCATCGAGCGACTGTGGGCGAAGGACCACCGGCTGTGGAAGCCGGAGCCACGAGAGATCGCCGACCGGCTCGGCTGGTTGAGCTTGCATGAAACGATGCAGACCCATCTGGCCGATCTGGCCCGCTGCACGTCGGCGGCCAAGGCGATGGGGGTCAAAGATGTGGTGTTGCTGGGCATGGGCGGCAGCAGCCTGGGCCCCGAGGTTCTTGCCAGGTCGTGTGGCCCGCAGCGCAAAGCCCCACGGTTGTGGGTGCTCGATTCGACCGTTCCCGGTTGGGTGCGCCAGGTCACCGAGCGCATTGTTCCCTCGAGGACACTTTTTCTGGTCGCCAGCAAATCGGGAGGCACCATTGAGGTGCTGTCGCTGTTCGCCCACTTTTGGAAATTCGTGACGAAGGGGAAGGGCCACCATGGAGGGAACCAGTTCGTCGCCATTACCGATCCGGGAACGAGTCTCGAGCAACTGGCACGGGACTATGGCTTCGGGCAGATCTTTCTCAACCCATCCGACATTGGCGGACGGTATTCCATTCTCTCGTTGTTTGGACTGGTGCCTGCCGCCCTGCTCGCGCTCGACATTCCCCGGTTATTAGCACGCGCCGCCGGCATGGCCGAGCAATGCCGGAGACAAACCCCGATCGACTCGAACCCCGGTGCCTATTTGGGAGCCGCAATGGGATCCCTTGCCAAAGCCGGACGAGACAAGGTCACCATCATCACGTCCTCGACCCTTTCAGCCTTTGGCCTGTGGGTCGAACAACTGCTGGCCGAGAGCACGGGTAAAGAAGGCAGAGGCCTCATTCCCGTCGCCCAGGAGCCGCTGATCGCGCCGCCGGCGTACGGAAACGATCGGTTCTTTGTGTATCTTCGGCAACGAGGCGCGAACAATGAGCTTCTGGATCGCCAGGTACGCGCGCTCGCCCGTGCGGGACATCCTTTGCTCCAGCTGAACCTTCACGACCGATATGATCTGGGGGCGGAATTCTTTCGCTGGGAATTCGCCACGGCCGTCGCCGGGCATGTGCTCGGCATCCATCCCTTCGATCAACCCAATGTCCAGGAAAGCAAAGACCACACCACTCGGGTTCTGGACACCTTCCAATCGACCGGCCGCATTCCCAAGCCACCCGACAGCACTCCCGCAGAGGCGGCCGCGGAGCTTGCACGCCATGTCGCACCTGGTACCTATGTTGCCCTGCTGGCGTATACGGCGCCGTCTCGTGCGTTTGAAATCGCGATCCGCCGGCTGCGCCGCCGCCTGCTTACCCGCCATCGGATCACGACGACGTTCGGCTACGGCCCGCGTTACCTCCATTCGACGGGGCAACTCCATAAGGGCGGACCCAAGACCGGCCTCTTTGTGGAAATAGTGGATAGCATGAAACCGGATCTGCCCATTCCAGGGAAGCCGTTTTCCTTCGGTACCTTGGCTCTGGCGCAAGCCGCGGGGGATTTGGAATCACTCCGTTCCCACGAACGAGTGGCTGTTCGCATCCAGCTCGGAAAACATCCGGCGGCGACCGTTGATGCGTTGACCGCGGGCTTCGCTTCACCGGAAGGTGGCCGCCGCCCCGCATCGGCGCCGCGGCGCTGGACGGCCTCCCGCTGACATGAGCGGCCCTGATCTTCACATTGCCGATGACTTGGGGTGGGCCGAGGAGGCTGCCGCGCTCCTGCATCAGCTGAGCGAAGAGTCGGTTGCATCGACGGGTCGATGTCTCATCGCTTTATCCGGCGGATCAACCCCTGCCGCGCTCTATTGCACCTTGACGGGTCCCGAGTGGAGACAGAAATTCCGGTGGCCGCAGCTCCACTTTGTACTTGGAGACGAACGGTGCGTGCCGCCGGAGCATCCCGAGAGTAACTTCGGAACGGCGCGGCGATTACTCTTTCTTCCCCTGGCTATTGATCCTGCCCGCATCGACCGGATGAAGGGCGAAGCAGCAGATGTGGATGGCGCGGCTCGGGAGTATGAAGAACGGCTGAGGGTCTTGACGGCGTCCCCTCGCCCCGCGTGGCCCACCATTGATGTCGTCCTCCTGGGCCTGGGAGACGACGGCCATATCGCGTCCTTATTTCCTGGATCTCCGGCTCTTGAGGATCGTGGTAAGGCCGTGGCCGTCACGCTGTCTCCGAAGGGCATTCGTTCCCGCCTCACGCTGACCCTAGGTGTGATCAACCGGGCGACTGTGGTACTGTTTCTCGTGACCGGCTCCGGCAAGGCGCCGATCGTTCGCGCCGTTCTTGAGCCGCGGTCTGCGGCCGAGCGAGGCCTGCCGGCCGCCCTGGTCCACCCGCACCCGGGGCGGGTGATATGGATGCTGGACCGCTCGGCCGCCCACGAGCTACATCAACCGCATTAATTCGCATTACTTATGGAAACCTCCAGAGGACACTATGATTCTCGCAGGCGATATCGGTGGCACCAAGACCATTTTGGCCTTGTACGACTGGACGGCAGAGCGAACGGAGCCGCTTCGCCTGGAATCGTTTCATAGTGCCGATTACAAATCTCTCGAAGAGGTCTTGATCGAGTTCTTGACTCCGCCGAAACCTCCGACGCCGCTGGATGAGCTGGGTATGACGGAGGAAGAAGCGGAGGAAGACCTGCCGTCCGATGAACCCGTCAAGCTTTCGGCGGCCTGCTTCGGAGTGGCGGGCCCCGTGATTGACAACCACAGCCGCACCACGAATCTTCCCTGGGTCGTGGACGGTTCGGCAATCGCCAAGCAATTCGACATCCCGCGCGTCCAGCTGCTAAATGACCTGGAGGCCACGGCCTACGGCATCCTCTGGCTGCGGCCCGATGAACTGGAAGTCCTGAATCCCGGAAGCCCTCCCCGGAAGCGCCAAGCCTTGGCTCTCATTGCCGCCGGAACCGGATTGGGTGAAGGGATCCTGTTCTGGGACGGCAAGTCCTATCGCCCGATGCCGTCGGAGGGCGGACACGCGGATTTCGCTCCCAACAACGACTATGAGATCGACCTCTTACGCTACCTGCGCACCCAATATCTCCATGTGAGTTACGAACGTCTCCTGTCAGGGCCCGGGCTGCATGCCATCTATGAATTTATCCGTGATACCAAGAGCAATGAGCCGACGTGGCTGGCCGAGAAGATCAAAGCCGGAAACCCCGCCGCGGAAATTGCGGCGGCGGGTCTCCAGGGGCAAGCCGAAATTGCCGCACAGGCGCTCGATCTCTTCGCATCCATTTATGGAGCCGAAGCCGGCAATCTCGCGTTGAAGGCGCTTTCCCTTGACGGGGTCTATGTGGCGGGCGGCATTGCCCCAAAAATCATCACCAAACTGAAGGACGGCACCTTCCTCAAGGCGTTCACCAACAAAGGCCGCTACAAACGCCTGCTGAGCACGATTCCCATCAAAGTGGTCATGAATCAGGAGGCGGGTTTACTCGGCGCGGCCTCGGTCGCCAGCGCGCTCGCTCACGTCCCGGCATCATGATCAGCCCCGATGTGGACTCCCTGAAACGGGCGGCTGCGGTGAAGGCCGTGGAATTGGTCCAAGACGGCATGATCGTCGGACTGGGCACCGGTTCGACGGCCAAGCATATGGTCCTGGCGCTGGGCGAGAAAGTCAGGAGCGGCATGAGGTTGCGCGGAGTGTCCACCTCCAGGGACACGGCCCTCTTGGCGGCGCAAGCCGGCATCACGCTCATCGACGCGGAGGATCAGTGGGACATTGACGTGGCCATCGATGGGGCCGACCAGGTGGACCAGGCTTTCAACCTCATTAAGGGCGGCGGGGGGGCGCTTCTCAAAGAAAAAATTGTGGCCGCTGCCGCGAGGCAGTTCATTGTAACAGTGGACCATACCAAGCGCGTCCCCGTCCTTGGGGGCTCCTTTCCTTTGCCGATCGAAGTGATTCCCTTCGGATGGGGCAACACCGCGCGGACGATTGAAGCCTTGATCGGGAGCCGTGTGGTCCGGCGGGAACGGGACGGCGTGCCCTTTAGAACCGAATCCGGCCACATGATTGTGGACGTCCACATCGAGCGGATTGACCGGCCGGGAGACCTTGAAGCGGCGCTGAATCAGATTCCCGGCGTCGTCGAAACCGGGCTCTTCGTTGGACGGACCACGTTGCTGATCGTCGGCACGCCGGGAGGGGTCGAAACGCACCGGGTGCGAGGCCATGAATGAGCGGGTCGGCCGGCGTCGGTTCCTCAGCGTCCTCATTGAGTCGGCCGGCCTTTGGTTGACCCTTCCGCTGACCCAGTCGTTCACATCCTTGATTACCCCCGCAGCAGCCAACGCCGGGACCGCCAGACCGAAAGGTGAAGACATGCACACCGAGACCGACATGCCCATTGTGGATCCCTATCGCTTGCCCCGCCACGTCGTGCCCCACCGTTATCAACTCCGCTTGGAACCGGACCTCGCCACTGCCCGGTTCACCGGCCAGGAGACCATTACGCTCACAGTCACACAGAGCACCCGGTCGGTCACGTTGAATGCCGCCGACCTGACCATTTCATCCGCCATCGTTCGTGGCCCGGCGGGTCAACGGCTTGAGGCCGAGATCGAGATGGAGGCGTCTTCGGAACGGGCCCGGTTTTTGTTCCCAGAGGCCCTCACTCCGGGGGAATGGCACTTGGACCTGCTGTTTCACGGCACGCTGAACGATCAGTTGAGAGGCTTTTATCGCAGCACCTATCACGATGAAACCGGCGCCCCAAGGGTCATGGCCGCCACGCAATTCGAGGCCACCGATGCGCGTCGCGCCTTTCCTTGTTGGGACGAGCCGGATTTCAAAGCGGTCTTTGCCACCACCTTGGTGATCGATCCCGTGCTCACGGCGGTCTCCAACACTCAGGTGGCGACCGAGTCGGTCGTCGCCGGCAAGAAAGTCATCAGTTTCACGGACACCATCACAATGTCCACATATCTCGTGGCGTTTGTCATTGGCCGGCTAGAGGCTACGCCGCCCGCCTATGTAGCGAAGACACCGCTCAGATTGTGGACTGTCCCTGGAAAACAAACGCTCACATCCTTTGGACAAGAGATTGCGGTCGCGTCCCTGGCCTTCTTCCAGGATTATTATGGCATGGCCTATCCGGGCGACAAACTGGATCTGCTCGCCATTCCCGACTTTGCCTCGGGCGCCATGGAAAATCTCGGCGCCATCACGTTTCGCGAGACCGCACTCCTGGTGGATCCGCGCACGGCCACCCATGCCGAATTGGAGCGCGTGGCCGACGTGGTGGCGCATGAGAATGCGCATATGTGGTTCGGCGATTTGGTCACCATGTCGTGGTGGAACGGGCTCTGGCTGAACGAAGCGTTTGCCACCTTCATGGAGATGCTGGCCGTTGATGCCTGGAAACCGGAATGGAAACGATGGGACTCCTTCAGCGTGTCCCGGGCGGCGGCTTTCTCCGTCGATGGCCTGTTGAGCACGCGGCCGATCGAATTTCCGGTTCGCGCGCCCAAAGACGCCGATGCCATGTTCGATGTCTTGACCTATGAAAAAGGCGCCTCGGTGCTGCGTATGCTGGAGCAACATATCGGGCCGGCCGTGTTTCGCGCCGGCGTCCAGGATTACTTGCGCACGCACGCCTACGGCAACGCGGACACCACAGACCTCTGGGTGTCGTTGGGGAAAGCGGCTCAGCAGCCGGTTCCCCAGTTGATGGATGGCTGGATCTTCCAGCCCGGCTTTCCGCTCGTGACGGCCGTGGCGGCTCCATCCGGACTCACGCTCACACAGCAGCGGTTTAGCTATCTCCCGCACCGGTCGGCCGCCGAGCAGCGCTGGCAGGTGCCGGTGCAGATTCGCATCGTCAGCGAAGGTGAGACGGAACATCGCCGGCTGCTCCTCACCGATCGCCAGACGACGGTACCGCTCCCGGCCAACGTCCAACAGGTGATCGTCAACGAGGGGGGGCATGGTTTCTACCGTGTCCGCTATGATTCCGCGTTGCTCCAACGGTTGCTGGATGCAGGGCTCGATCGCCTGGCTTCCGTTGAACGGTTCAATGTGGTCGGCGATGCCTGGGCGACCACGGTCGCGGGCCACACGCCGCTTAGCGAGTATGTCAGCCTGACCGCGCATTTTCAGCACGAGCGAGACAAGAACGTCTGGGCCGTATTGCTGGACTCCTTTTCGTTCCTTAACCGCATCGTGAGTGATAGTGATCGCCCGGTCTTGGAGGCCTTTGTCCGCTCCCGGCTCTCGCCGCTGGTCACGGAACTTGGGTGGGAACCGGCGGCCGGCGAGAATGACCTGATCCGACAACTTCGCGGAGAACTGATCGGCGCCCTGGGGAAACTCGGCAATGATCCCGCGACGCAGCAGCAAGCAGTGGAGCGCTACCGGCGCTATACCGAAGATCCCGCGGCCGTCGATCCCAACCTCCTTCCGGCCATGGTGATCATCCTCGCGCACATTGGAGACACCGCCCGGTATGAAGACTTTTGCGCCCGCTACCGGACCGCAGCGACTCCGCAAGAAGAACGGCGCTACCTCTTCTCGCTGGCGGCCTTCAAGGAGCCGGCGCTGCTGGCACGGACGTTGGCCCGCACCATCAATGGTGAGATGCGAACGCAGGACGCGCCGTTCATCGTCGGCGCGGTGCTTGGAAACGTGTACGGCCGGGAGCTGGGCTGGAACTTCGTGAAGACGCATTGGGATGAAATGGATCGATTGTTTCCGAAACAAGGCCTGCGTCGTATGTGCGGAGGGATCGTCGCGCTCGCCACACCGGAGTTGGAACGCGACGTTCAGGAATTTTTCACCACACGCAAAATCGACCTCGGTGGCAAGACGCTCGCGCAGTATCTGGAACAATTGCGCATTGCCGTAGCCTTCCGTGAGCGTGAAGCGGACGGCTTACCGGCGCATCTTACTTGGTAAGGTGAGAGACCGCGCCGCCTGGTTTTCAATAGCTAGGTGATTCCCTAGTTCAGCCCTGGCCGTTCCTGCCGTATTGAAATGGATAGCTCGACCGGTGCGGCTTCTTCCTTGAGACCTCGATGCATACACGTGAGCGACTTCCGGGCCTCGTGGGCGCTCTTCTCTGCGTCTTTCTATATTCCTGCGGCGGTGGCGGCGATGAGAGTCATGAGGATGGTGGCCCGCCGGCCCCGTCTTCCCAGGCTCTCAGGATCCAGGGGCTGTCCAGTGCTCTGAATGCGCCGGTCTTCCTGACGTCACCTCCGGGTGATGTCGCACGGTTATTCGTCGTGGAACGCGGGGGACTGATCCGGATTCTGGACGCGACGACTGGCGCTCCGCGCCCGAGTCCCTTTCTGGATATTCGCGGCCAGGTGTCCACCGATGGAGAGCGAGGCCTCCTCGGACTGGCCTTCTCCCCGGATTATGCCGCCTCTCGGCGCTTGTTCATTTATTACACAGATCTCGCCGGCAACCTGACGCTCGCCCAGTACCTCAGCGCCGCGGCGGATGGAGAGGTGGCCGATGCCGCTTCAGCCCGGACAGTCCTATCCATTCCACATCCGACCTTCAACAATCATAATGGCGGCATGGTGGCGTTTGGGCCTGACGGCTGTCTCTACATTGGCACGGGCGATGGGGGCGGCAGCGGAGATCCGGCCAATAACGCCCAGAACCCCAACGTTCTGCTCGGTAAATTGCTTCGTCTGGACCCCGCCACAGGACAGGCCTGCGCGAACCTTGTCCCCAATCCTTTTGTCTCCGGCGGAGGCGCGCCGGAAGTCTGGAGCCTGGGACTGCGCAATCCCTGGCGGTTTTCCTTCGATCGCCAAACCGGCGATCTCTACGTCGCCGACGTGGGCCAGAACCAGCGGGAAGAGGTCAATGTGGTGGGCGGTCCCACGCCCGGGCGCGGTGTGAACTTCGGCTGGCCGCTGATGGAAGGCTCTCTGTGTCTGGCCTCTGCCGGCAGTTGCAACCCGGGAACACTGACGCTCCCCGTGCTGGACTACTCTCATGATACCGGGGGCTGCTCCATCACCGGCGGGTATGTGTATCGCGGCCCGCAGAGCCCTTCAGTGGCTGGCACGTACTTCTATGGAGACTTTTGCGCCGGATTCGTCCACAGTTTCCGGCTGGTGAACGGGCAGGCTACGCAGCGATTGAACTGGCCCCTCCTCAGTCCGCCGGCGGGCCAGTTGACCAGTTTTGCCGAGGATACCTTCGGCGAGCTCTATGTCCTGAGCCTGAGCGGGGAGGTGTTCCGCATGGTGAGGAACTAGCGTACCTCTACGCATATTTGCCGGGCTTGTCGCCGGACATGCACCCGTCTAGAATCGACCATGCTTCCACGTCTCTGCCCGATATGCGGCACGACCAAAACAAAGCTTGCGGCGCGCAAGACCTTTTGTGACGACCTGCTGAGCACGCTCACCATCTATCCGTTTCGATGCCAGCTGTGCGCCAAGCGCTTCCGGACATTCCTCGGGCGGCGGAAACATACTCCCCGCCGGAGTTTCGACCGGGTGTGCGTCTCGTTTCCGGTATGGTTTCGGGCTCGGGATGCCGGTCCGTCGGCGATAGGGCAGGAAGGAGTGATCGAGAACCTGTCCATTCGGGGCTGTCGCATCCGCTGTGGCGCTCCGTTGCCCGAGGGCATCCGCTTGGAGCTGGAATTCCAGCATTCGAGCTGCTCATTCCCGATCACCGTCGACGAAGCGGTTGTGCGCTCATCCGTCGATGATAGGGTCGGATTACGGTTTGTGCAGCTTCAACGAGGCGACGCGCAGCGGATCCGGCAGATCGTCGACCTTTGGCTGCCATCCCCATCCTGATCGCGCCGGTTGCCCTGTGTGATCGGCCTCTATTCGTGCCGGAGCACCGTGAGCGGCGGCTGACCCAGAATTCGGAAGGTGCTCAGAAAACCGACGATCATGGTGAGGACCACCGTCGCGGCGACCCCGGCGAGCAGGATCTTCGGCTGGAGCGTCCAGGACAAATCAAACAGGGTCGTGAGCACCGCCCATGATAAGGCGCTCGCGAGGCCGCTGCCCAGGAAGCCACCAATGACGCCAAGGACCGCGTACTCGACTGCAAAGGCGCGGGCGATGACCCCGCGTGTGGCGCCGAGCGATTTCAGGATGACCGACTCATAGAGCCGGTGGTAGCGGGTCGCCGCCAGGGCCGCGGCCATCACCAGTCCTCCAGACACGACACAAAACAGGCCCACCGCACGAATGGCGAGAGACAGCCGGTCCAGCACCCTGGCAAAGCTCTCCAGCACGTCCCCGATATTGATGGCCGTCACATTCGGGAATGCCGCGACGACCGCCTGCTGAATGGACACTTCGTCCTGGGGTGGCACCCGCGCCGTTGCCACATAGGTGAGCGGCGCGCCGTCGAGCGCGCCGGGTGAGAACACCATATAAAAGTTAGTCGAAAAATTCCCCCACTCCACCTTGCGGATGCTGCGAACCTCGGCGGTGATGCGGGTGCCTTGGATATCGAATTCCATCCGACTTCCGATATCCACTCCCAACGACTGCGCCGCTTCCTCTTCCACGGAGACCTGCGGTTCAGGGAAGCTCTGGCCCGGCTTCCACCATTCTCCTTTGACGACCTCGTTGTCCTTGGGCAAGTGTTGAAGAAAGGTGAGCACATATTCGCGGCTGCGATACCATTTCTTTCGCCGGGCATCTTTGTCAGGGGCTGCTTGCTCCTTCTGATCCTCTTCTTCGGACCCCGGTTCAACCTTCACGGGTTCGCCATTCAAGGCGGACAGCCGGGATCGCACGAGCGGTGTCAGTTGGGGCATCGCCTCGTTGCGCTGCAACAAGTCCGTGAATCCTGCCGCCTGGTCGGGTTGGATATCGACAAAAAAGAACGTGGGGGCATCGGTGGGGCGATTGTCGCCGACCTGTCGCAACAACGACCGTTCGACCAGGGACACGGTCACCACCACCATCACGCCGATCCCGATCGCAATCGTGATGCTCATCGCCTGACTGCCGGGGCGGATGATATTCCCCAGCGCCTGACGTGCGGTGAGCGCGCTGGGGCGCGGCCACTTCTTGAGTAGTTTGATCACCGCCCAAGCGGAGACGCCGAGCGAGAGCACCGCGGCGACGAAGGCCCCAATGAAGATCAGTCCCACCTTCACGGATCCCGCCTGCCAGATCGACAGCAGGGCGAGTCCGAGGGCGATGGTCCCTGAGGTCACGGCTTGGACGAAATCCATGCTTCCGAATCGACCCCGCCACCATCGCACCTGGGCAGGCGACGTCGAGCCGACGGATCCCACTTCGCGGCGGAAGATCATCGCCGGTTTAATCTCACGAATGGCGAGTAACGGCCACAGGGCAAACAACAGGGTGGACAAAAGGCCCAGCGCCAATCCTTTCAAGAGAGGGAGCAAGGCCGCTCGCGTGAGGTCGGTGGTGAACCCCAATTGGCTCAGCAAGTCGGAGGCCAGCAGTCCGGCTATCACCGAGGGCAGGGTTTGTTGGAGCAGCACGCCAATCGCCAGGCCGATCAGACTGCCCGTCAACCCCAATAACAAGGCCTGCACAACATACATCCCGATGACGGTCGCCGAGTCGGCGCCGACAGTTTTCAGGATGGCGATCGTGGTCAGCTTCTCGCGCACAAACGCATGAATGGAGGTCGCGACTCCGAGCCCTCCCACGAACAGCGCGGTGAGGCCGATCAAGCCAAGGTATCGGGTCAGCTGATCCAGGACCTGTTTGAGCTGCGGCTGGGCATCCCGGTATCCGGATACGCGGGCAGAGTCCGAGGCCAGGCGGCCGCGCAGCTCATAGACCAGAGGTTGAGGCTGGAAACCGGAGGGAGTCTTAAGCAGATATCGTTCCCTGAGACGACTGCCTGTCTTAACCAATTCGGCCGCGCGAAGCCCTTCCTGGGAGATCAGCACCCGCGGCCCCAGGCTGAAGGCGTTGGCCATCCGGTCCGGCTCTGTTCGGACGATGCCCGTGATCTCGAACTGTCCCTGCCCGATCCTCAGACGATCGCCCAGGGCGAGGCCCATTCGGATGAGCAGCGCTTCCTGCACGACCGCTCCAAAACATGGGCTCGGGCACGAGCGTGCCCCCAGCAGCGTGGCCAGTCCTTCCGGCGGCTCCAAGCGCAGGGCGCCATAAAAGGGGTATTCCGGCTCCACCGCTTTGAGCTCGATGATTTGCGTCGGCTGGCCCTGGCCTGGAGGCCGGCCAGCCTGTGCCGCCATTGCCACGAGTTCGCTTACATGCGTGGCGTCGATGTCTCGTTGAGCGAGCGAGTCGATCGTCGCCCGCCCCTCCGGGCTGATCGGGCGGGTCAGCCGGATTTCAAGATCGCCGCCCAATAACCCCCGGGCTTCCTGGGTGACCGCGCGTTCCACGTTGGCACCGAACAGAGAAATACCCACCAGGGCGCCGACGCCGACGGCGATGCAGACGAGAAAATAGATGAAATGCCGCCAGGCCGCGCGTGTTTCCCGCCAGGCCATCTTCATGACAAACGGCATCATGTCGCCACCGAGGAGGGGCCGCAGGAATCCGATTCGATCCGCCCATCTCGTACGGAGACGACCCGTTCCATCCGCCCGGCCAGCGACGGATCATGCGTCACCAGTACCAGCGTCGTCCCATGATCTCGATGGAGACCCAAGAGCAACTCGATCACGTGCATGCCGGTCGCCGTGTCGAGATTTCCAGTCGGTTCATCAGCCAATAGAATCGGCGGACCACAGGCAAACGCGCGCGCGACGGCGACACGCTGTTGTTCGCCTCCAGACAACTGTACGGGGTAATGTCCCATCCGGTCGGATAAACCGACCGCTGCGAGGAGTCCGGCTGCGCGCTCCGATGCCTCCCGATTACCGCTTAACTCCAGGGGCACGGCGACGTTCTCGAGAGCCGTGAGCGTCGGAATGAGATGAAAGGATTGGAAAATGTACCCGACTTTCTCCCGCCTAAAGCGCGCCATGCGGCTTTCGGACAGGGCCGTAATGTCGGTGCCGTCCAACATGATGGAACCGGCGGTCGGGCGGTCCAGGCCCGCCATCAATCCCAGCAACGTGGATTTCCCGCTCCCGGACGGTCCCACAATGGCCACCGTCTGCTTCAGGGGGATGGTCAACGTGATGTCGCTGAGAATGGGCACCGGCCGACCGGCTGCCGAAAGGACCATGGATACGCCGCTGACTGATATCATGCTCTCCCTGCTCCTGGTAAAGGCCGCCTCATCGAGTGCTATTATACTGTACGAAGGAGAAGGACCTGCGTGAAGAGGCACCGGGACGGAAGATCACTGTCAACCTTGTATTGGGTCTTCATGTTGGCCTTAGGCGGTCTTCTCCTATGGGTGGCCGACTCCTACGCTGCAGAAGAGGCCCGGCCGCGCATCGTGGCGTTCGGCGATAGTCTGACGGCGGGGCTCGGGGTGCACGCTGATGAGGCGTATCCCGCTCAGCTGCAAGAGCGGTTGGACCGTCTCAACTATCGCTACCGCGTGATCAATGCCGGCGTCAGCGGTGAAACCACGGCCGGCGCTCTTCGCCGCATTCCATGGATTCTCAACAACAGGCCGGCCATTGTCATTTTGGAATCAGGTGCCAACGACGGTTTGCGCGGCGTAAAGCTGGAGGAGACCAGGCGGAACCTCGGACAAATCATCGAATCATTTCAAGAGGCCGGCGTCATGGTCGTGTTGGCCGGCATGAAGCTGCCCCCTAACTACGGGCAAGACTATACCGCCGGGTTCGAGGCTATTTATCCGGCGCTCGCCAAACGCTATCGCATCCCGCTGATTCCCTTCTTCCTCGAAGGGGTGGCCGCAACCAGTACGCTGAACCAGGCGGATGGCATCCATCCGACAAAAGAAGGCTATGCGATCATCGTCGAGCAAGTGTTCAAGGCACTGCGTCCGTTGATCAGGAAGACAACGGCACAGGGCTAGCATGCGCCATCGCTCAACATGAGGGCGACGACGTTCTGCTCATTCGGGATGTGGAGGGGACGGGGGTCGCGGGCAGAAAAAGGTTCCTGCCCAGTCCCCGTCGTCGTGAGACTGAGCAGGAGGAGATAACGGTCGTATTACGATTTCTTTAAGAAAGAGTCGTAGACACCGTAGGCCAGGATCAATCCGATCAGCGTATAGTACATGCCCGTGACACCGCTATAGTCCGGCGGTCCATCCCCTGATGGCGCGTTCGCCAATGCCTGTGAGACACCCACTAGACAGAGCGTCCCTGCCACGCCTAAGCCTTGCAGAACCTTCTTCATAGCCATCCTCCCCGGTAAAAATAGGACGATCCCAAAAGTGGCCGCATTTTACTGAAACTGTGTCAAATGGCGCAAGGGGTTTACCGAGGGTTGAACCGGATAGCCGGGCTTTATCGGGGCGGGTTCTGTTTGGTGACCGAGCGCAACGCTTCGGCCACCTCTTTGAAGGAATGGGCGAGTTTGTCCAGTTGAGTTCCTTTATTGAGAATTTCGCTGGCCACGGATTTCATCTGCCCATCGTAGCGGGCAATCTCACCGCCTAATTCGCCGACCTTGGATAACATGCTCTTATAGATGGCGACGTCCCGTTGCAGTTCCTGGGAAGCGGCCTGGGCTGCCTTCGCCTCTGCAATGGAGGTCTGGAGTTGTTGTGAGAGCCGTCCAACGTAGGCCTCACGATCTTTCATTTCGGATTTGAGGGTCGCCTGTATTTCTTCGCTTTCCCGACGACCTTCTTCCAGCTTGCGGATGGTCTGGATCCAGGCTCCCACTTCGCCGGCACCCAAGGCGGGCGGGTCCGGCAGACGCTCCCGTTTTTCAATCGACTTCATCGCCGGCTGAAGCCATTCCACAAACTGCATCACTTCGCCGAGTTTCACATCTGGGACAGAGGACGGCATCGACGCGGCCTTTCCATTGCTGGCATGATCACTCTGCGACGTTGGCTGTTGTCTGGCCTCTCGAACCTCTGACTTTCGTGAGTGACGCGGTTGGGACCATCGGTGATACTCCAGGAGAACCGCGATGCAATGGCGGCACATCGGCTCTTCGGGAAGGGTGCACGAACATTTGGTGACCAGATGACCATCCCGGAGGCGGATGGTTTGCTCGTAAAGCCCCGAATTGCCGATCACCGCCGAAGAAATCTGGGCATTGTCCGCTTCGACGATGCGGACACGGTTCTCAGACAAATACTGCTGGCCGATCTGAAATGCGGATGCGTCGGACACCGCTTGGATCATCTGAGGATCCAGTAAGCCCAATCGGTCGGCGCTGCAGGGAATTTTGTTCCGCATCTGTGACGACCGGCTCCCTCTGTGGTGGTGTCAGTGTGCAGAGCAACGGGGTATCCTGTCAAGAACCGGCCGGTTTCATGCAGATCCGCTCGACGAGGATGGCGGGGAGCTTACCGGCATCGCTGCACCGGTCCTTGTCCGGCCATCGGCGTTAACCAAATGTAGTCCGCAATCCCTTCCTGCAACAGCTCGCGAATCTCCGGCGCTCTCGTGTGATCAAAGGACGCGAGATACACCGTAGTCTGCCGCACGGATCCGGAGAGCCGTCGTGCCACGCGGCGAGGAATGGGCAGGTTGTACTGAATGTGCCCGCCCCCGGTGTAGCTCAGGACCATCGGGCGTCCTGCCGGTGTCTCGTGCCGCATCCGATCTAAACTCGCGACGACGGTTTGAGCCATCCCTTCATCCCGCACCATCGAGGCTTCGTACATGGTTCGGTAGTCCGTCTCCGCTCCTCCGCCATGGCACCGGCGTAGCTGATCATAAATTTTCGCCCGGTAGTCAGGATCCTCGATGATGTCTGCGGGCGAGATCCCCCACTCCTGCCATTCGCTTCCGGCCTGGGCTTCGGTCAGTCCCAGCTTCACCACTCCCCGGATGAGGGTCTTGGGAGGGTTCATCGCGCGGAGCGGCACCTGGCGGTCTTTGGCAAAGAGCACGAGCGGTTCATAATTTTCGTAGGCGCCCCCCCAATTCGATGCCCATTTGGCTTGCTGGAGGAATTCCCCTTTCTCGTTCACCTGATTGCTGAGATAGCGATCTACCGCCCCTTGTCCGTCCCATCCGAACATTTCCATCCCGATGGCCGGACGGAGACCATCGGCCATGAAGCCGGATAACAGACGGATCGCCGCCTCAATATGATGAGGGTTGTAGTGCTCTTCGCCGAGGTAGACAATCTCGGAGCGCTCCAGCTCTTTGAGCCAGTCCGGATAGGCCAACACGCGGCCGGTCTTGGTTTCAAGGATCTGCCAGGGTCGCCATGCATCATCCGTGGAAGAAGATAGAGCCATGCGTCGATCGACGGCGCAACCAAGAATTCCGCCGAGCAAACACAGGCAGAGCAGGAAAGAAAAAGCGTGTCGTGGTCCGAAGAAAAGATGGGCGGCCGGACGTGGGGACATGGTTCCTTCCTATCACACCAGGTGTGAGGGGACAAGCCTGGCACCTTGACGATGCCGTTCAGCCGCCACTATGCTTCGCGCAGCAGACAGTGATCGATTGATTCGCTGCCAATCCGACGATTCGATGACTGAGACCGATCCTTTTCAAGCGTTTCGCGCGCTGATCAGCCGCCGCGCTCGGCGCTTCCCGGGTCAGTGGGAAGATTCACGGCGGCTGATCGAGAAAGACGCGTTCCCCCAGACCGTGGAGCGTCTGCATCGCGTGGTGCTGGGGAAAGACCTGCCGGCGACCATCAAAGAGCCGCTTCTGAAGACGATCCATCCAGGAACGGATCGAGTACAGGCGCTCGAAACGAATCTTCTGAAGGCGCTCACGGGGCTTCCGCCGGCCAAGGCCTTTCGGGCGCTCTGCATTTACTTCGATCTCCTCGAGCATCCCGCTTCCCGATGGCCCGTTCCAACCGTGACGAGCGCGGCAATTGAACAGGCTTTGACGGACATGGAGAATCCTTTTGATCTCCTCCTTCGGAGTGACGTGGCCTCGGTCTTGGACCTCGGAGCGGGCGACCTCTCGTTTGCCGGTGAGCTCGTGGCACATTATCAACCGATGCTGAAGGAGCAGCGGCGTGCTCTTGTCCTGCATTGTCTGGATCGTCTTCATCCCAATTCACATCTCGGCGGCCCGCTGCATCCGCAACAGACGACACTCAGAGCCCTGCAGCAAGATCTTGGCGATTCGTTCGGATTCTTTGGCGGTCAGGACATGTTTGAACTCCGGAATTTGGATGAGCGCGGGGCCATCGCCCCGCGGTACACGATCGCCACCTGTTGGGCGCCGGCTACACCCACCTTTGCTTATGAGCCGACCAGATTCTCCGACGGGATCATCGCGGAACACCTCCGGCAAACCAAGGGCGCGTTTCAGCAGACTCGCTTTAACGGCGAACCGGCCTTGGAAGTGCAACATGGCGAGCGGGCCCTGTTGTTCCCGTCCTGGAAGTTCGACATTATCGGCCCGCTGGCCTTATTGAGGCTCGTGGCACACCGTGGCGCGCTGTGCCTGCTGGGCGCGGTTGATGCTCAAGTGTTTTGGGAGATTTTGTCGCAGCTGCTTGAAGACCCGCGGTATCGCCCTCAAGATGAACCCTTCGTGCCGGCGAATATCCCGGAAATCTTTGGGGAAGTGTACCGGGTACTCCATCGGTTGCCCATTGGGGAATCCATCCGTCTCGCGGATCTTGGACCGCTTCGCACCGCATTCCCCTGGGCCGGATCATCGGAAGGCGATGCTATTCCCTATGCCTTCCGCCATGTCGGTATCAGAAGAGGGGCGACGTTTCCCGGCGTCCCGGCGAGCAGCACGGCTCGCCAATTCTCCAGCATGTCGGAGGAGGTTCCTCCCTGGTTCATGACGCTTGTTCCCTCGGTCAATTGAGATGTTTTACACACCGGGATGGCATCTCGCCGCTCCAAAGTGTTGAAAAATTGACCGCCTGCGGACCCTTTGTTAGACTTCACCGGTGTCCGCCAGCCCATATTTTCAGCACTGAAGTCCATCACCGATCATGAATGCAACCAAGACAATCCAGGCGATCCAGGAGAATATTGCGCGCGTCATTAAGGGCAAGCCGCGGGTCATTGAAATGACGATCGTCGCGTTGCTGGCTCGGGGCCATGTCTTGCTCGAGGACGTGCCCGGCGTCGGGAAAACCACTCTGGCTCATAGCCTCGCGAGGTCCCTGGATTGTTCGTTCAAGCGGATTCAGTTCACGAGCGATTTGCTGCCCTCCGATATTGTGGGCGTGTCCATTTTCAATCGTCAGAAACAAGCCTTCGAATTTATGCCGGGCCCCATTTTTGCCCACGTCGTGCTGGCGGATGAGATCAACCGGACGACCCCCAAGACTCAGAGCAGCCTGCTGGAAGCGATGAGCGAAGCGCAGGTTTCCGTCGACAACCAGACGCATCCTCTCAATCAACCCTTCATGGTCATCGCGACTCAAAATCCCTCCGAATATCACGGGACGTTTCCGCTTCCCGAGTCGCAATTGGACCGGTTCCTGATGCGCTTGACGATCGGCTATCCGACCCCGGAGGAAGAAAAAAAGGTACTGGACCGGGCACAGAGTCTTCATCCGGCCGAAGAACTGCAACCGGTCCTCACCGCTCAGGAAGTCCTTGATCTCCAGGCGCAGGTCGATAAAGTTTTGATGGAAGAAAGTCTCATCGACTATCTGTTGGCCATCATCCTCGCCACCAGACAATCACCGCTTCTGTCGCTCGGGGTCAGTACCAGAGGCGCCCTTGCGCTGAATCGGGCTGCGAAGGCCTTGGCGTTGGTCCGCGGCCGTCGCTATTGCCTGCCGGACGACATCAAGGAGCTCGCCCCGGTGGTCCTCTCGCACCGGGTTATGGTAGCCCACGCACAAGGTCATGGACAGCGGTTTGAACTGGCCGAGCGCGTGATTGTGGACTTGGTGGCATCCGTCTCCGTTCCCGTCTAAGTATCCGCCGAGTATCAACTCCATCAGGTGGTGTATGCCGTTTGCCTTTCGCCCGCTCCCACGACGGGTCATCCGTCCGCGGTCAACCCGCCTTACCGCTGAAGGCCTGTTGTTCCTCTTATTGACGCTGGCGGTGGGCGTGGCCGCGATCAACACCGGCAACAACCTCTTCTACATGCTTCTGGCCATGATGCTCAGCATCATCTTGGTGTCCGGCCTCGTGGCGGAGCACTGTCTGCGTCGCCTCCACTTCCACCGCCACCTGGCGCCCGTCCTCATTGTTAAGGACGCGGCTCCGGTGACGATCGTGGTGAGAAATGACAAGGTGCGCTTGCCAAGTTTCTCACTGCGCCTTCTCGAAGTCCTCAACGGAGAGAAAGTGGATCATGGACTGGTGCTTCATCAACTTGACCCCGGTGCCGCGCAGATGTTGTCTTATGAATTGATCCCCCCCAAAAGGGGCCGGCTGAATCTCGAGGGCCTGTGCGTCGTCACCTCGTTCCCCTTTGGGCTCTTTTCCAAGACTGCCTATTATCCTTTGAGAGACACGCCAGTTGTCTGTCCTCAGATCGCGCCGCTGGAGGAGGGCCTGGTTCAAGGGTTAATGGCGAGAGGTCATGAACACGACGTGCATCGGCGCGGTTCCGGAAACCAACTCTATAATTTGCGCCTGTATCAGTCGGGAGACGATTCGCGAGACATCCATTGGGTTTCGACGGCGAAAACGTCCCGGCTCATCGTTCGAGAAACAGAAGCCGAAGAACAACGACGCGCCACGATCCATTTGGAAATCATCGCACCTCCGACGCATGATGCCGTTTTCGAACGGGCCGTCTCCTTCACGGCCTCGCTGATCTCTCATCTGTTCCGCCGGGGTTATCACCTTCGCCTGGTCGTCGGATCTTCTTCAGTCAGTCTCGGGGAGGCGGATCTCGGCGCGCTTCTCCGAACGCTGGCTCTGTGCGAGCGGCAGGACCCTGGTTCGCCAACCGCGGAGTATCTGTCCGTGCCCGCCCAGGGGGATGAAGCAGGGCTGGTGCTGTTCGTGCGGCCCATGGATGGCAGAGGTCTTGGGAACGTCCCCGGCCCCGCAGTGGTCTTCACATCAGACGTGTTTCCGGAGGAGCGTCATGTCGCTAGATAAGGCGCTACGCTTCACGGCGCTCATGCTCGCGGGTGCATCCTTTACGGGCTTGACGCTGGCAGGCAGTTTGCCCGGTTGGCTCGTGGCACTGGCGGGCGCGAGCTTCATCCTCGTGCTCGTTCAAAGTCACGGATTCGTATGGCTGGAGTCTGTCGCAAGGCGCGTGAGGCTTTCGACACCGGCCTGGAATAGTCTCTTAGTGATCAGCTTTCTGGGGTTTTGCGCCGATGTGCAGTGGATCTCCGGGGAACTGTTGCCTGCCGGCATTCATTTCCTCACGATCCTCATGGTCATTAAACTCTTCACGTTGCAACTTCGCCGCGACTATATCCATCTCTACATCGTCAGTCTCATGGCCATCCTGGCTTCGGCGTCTTCCACAACGGATCTCTGGTATGTGCCAGTTTTTCTCATCTACCTGCTGTCCGGTGTATGGACGCTGATGTTGTTTCAGTTGACGAAGACGGAAGAAGCGGTCAAGTCCACGCCGGCCGCTCTTCTCCAGCCGGCACAGGTCCGCCTCACGCCCCGCCTATTCTGGCTGGCGAATGGATTGGGCCTTGGTGTCCTTGCCGTGACCCTCGCCATCTTTTTCATGATCCCGCGCGTGAGCGCAGGCTTTTTTCAGAGCCGGAGCGGAGAGAGCATTCGTACCTCGGGATTTTCGGATACCGTCAATCTAGGCGCGATCGGCCCCGTTAAGCGTGACCCGAGCATTGTCATGAGGGTGGAGCTTGGCGACCCGGCACCGCACAGCGATCGCCTCTATCTTAGAGGCGTAGCGTATGATCGCTACGATGGGACATCCTGGACCAATCAGTTTACGCATCGCCGGGCGCTCGCCGAAACGTCTCTTATGACGTTTACGGTGCGCCAGTATCCCCCCGTACGTGCGGTCATGAAGCAGGGTCCTGCAATACGCCAGAAGATCCTGTTGGAGTCACTCGACACGGCCGTCCTTTTCGCCGCTCCATTTCCAGAAACCATCACCGGCCCATTCTTGTCGGTCCAGTCTGATGTCGCCGGTGCGCTCTACCTGCCGTTCCCGAGTTCTTCACGGATTGAGTATTCCGTCATATCCCGCATGGCGCGACCTGTGCCCCGTGATCAATCACCTCCAGCCATGCCTTATGCGGAATCATTCGTTCGGCATTATTTTCAGGTCCCCGGTCAATCGGAGCGGGTGGCGGCACTGGCACAGGAGATCACCAGGAGCCGATCGACGGCGTATGAAAAAGCGGTGGCCATTGAGGAATATCTTTCGCGGAATTTCAAATACAGCCTTGATGTTCCCATTACGGCGCAGGCTCATCCATTGGAAGAATTCCTCTTCATCCGGAAGACCGGTTATTGCGAACATTACGCCACGGCGATGGTGGTCATGCTGCGCACAGTTGGGATTCCCGCTCGCCTGGTGACGGGTTTTCTCGCGACTGAGTGGAATGAGTACGGCAATTACTTCCTGGTCCGGCAGCAAGACGCTCATGCCTGGGTTGAAGTACATATTCCCCAATCTGGCTGGATCTACATGGATCCGACGCCGGCGGTGGCGGAAGAAGCCGCAGGTTCGCGATGGCAAACGTGGGGCAGGATGATGGATCACATGCGACTCCGCTGGAACCGGCTTTTCGTCCAGTACAGTGGAGCCGACCAAATGGCCGTCGTGCGGCAAATGAAAGCCGGCAGCGTCTCGATTACGAACCGAGCCTGGGACTCCCTGAGTGCCCTCTCCATCGGCCCGCTGGCCGTTCAATTGGGCAATGCCCTACGCCGGACCGCGGAAGAGAGCTGGCGAGTCTTGGTTCAGTGGGCCGGGCTCGCGCTTCTTGCCGTGGCAGCCGTGGCCTGGCTGGCAATGAAACAGCCTTGGATGTTCGGCCCGCGCCAAAGCCTTTCTCCACAAGAACAGGCGATCACACAGCTTTACAGAAAAATGGTCGAGCAGTTCTCACGGCAGGGCCTATCCAAGTCGGACGCGACGCCGCCTCTCGAGTTTCTGTCCATGATTGGCCAGACATGGAAGACGGCTGAGAAGGAGGCCGCCACCATTACGGAGCTGTATTGCCGGGCGCGCTTCGGCCACATACCGCCTACAGACGAGGAACTGCAGCAGGCCCAGGACAGCCTACGTCAACTTCTCGCCTTGAAGCGCACCGCCCTCCTTCCCTAACACCATCGCCCATTCTTGCCAGTCGACGTTGCCACCGGTCACCACCACTCCCACTCGACGCCTCATGAGTTCCGGCTGGCCGCGTAGAAGGGGCCCAAGGGCGACGGCACTGGACGGTTCGAGGACGAGTTTCAGCTGTTCGAAGGCAAACCGCATGGCAAGGCAGATCTCTTCCTCCGAAACAGCAAACACACCCGCAAGATGTTCCCGCAAGATCGGCAATGTCTTGCTCCCTAGGCTTGTCCGCAGCCCGTCCGCCATGGTGTGGGGCGTCGACATCGGCACAACTCGATTCAGTTCGATCGAGTGCTGAGCATCTAGGGCGCCTTCTGGTTCACAGGCAAAGATTTTGAGAGCGGGTTGCAGGTGATGGCCTGCGATGCATAATCCTGAAAGCAATCCGCCTCCTCCGACCGGCGCTAAGAGCACATCCAACTGATCTACTTGATTGAGAAATTCCAACAAGATGGTTCCCTGCCCTGCCATCACGAGAGGATCGTTGAAGGCATGGACATACCTGGCCGCATTTTGCTCGATCACTTCGCGGAGCTTGGCTTCAGCCAGCAAGCGGTTTTCCGCAACGTCCACTCGTGCTCCATAGCCGAGGATGGCTTTGTACTTCCGGGCGGAAACCGGTTTTGGCATGACCACATGAGCGGTGAGACCAAGGAGCCTGGCGGATAAGGCGAGCCCCTGACCATGATTGCCAGAGGAAATTGTGGCTACGACTCGAGAGCCCTCACAATGCAACAACTGTGACAGCGCATGGTAAGCCCCCCTGAGCTTGAAGGCGCCGGTCCGTTGGAAATTTTCGCATTTCAGGAACACGTGTCCTTCAATCATGGCATCCAGTTGCCTGCTGGCCATGACGGGGGTGGTCTCGACTATACCTTGCAGGACTCGGGCAGCTTGGACGATGGAAGAAAAATTGAGGCCGTCATCCATCACGATCCTAGAAGGGCTGATTCTATTGGGAGGGTACAAAAATGGAGCGGGAAACGGGATTTGAACCCGCGACCCTCGCCTTGGCAAGGCGATGCTCTACCACTGAGCTATTCCCGCTCTGGAAACTGAGGAGGGGTGGGATTCTACTGAGCCATAGATGCGCTGTCAAGCAAACGCGGCCGGGAACTTCTTCCTGTCGACTGTTTCCTGTTGAAGAGATTGCTACGTATAGGTAACAGCAAAAGTGTCAAGGCGCATATGCAATAACCTATTGTATTTACATAACTTAGCTGACACCAAACCATACCTCCGCCTATTTACGTTACGACCAGTACTCAACCATCTCTATTACAGCTATTAATTGAACCCCAGGCACATAGGTATAAGTTCTTTAGTTTTCCACTACTTACGGCTGGATAAAAAAACGTAATTGGGATCTCTCCTATGGTTCGCTACTTGCGAACTATGCCAATCCGTTTTGCCTATGGCTATGCAAACAGCTAACGGACCACAGACGTCTACGTTGAATTTGAATCTTCCACGTCATAGGCAGGAAGGTCGGAAGGGGGGTGGGAAAGTTCTTGTTGTGCGTTCGTGTCAAGCCGTGGGCTTGAGCATAAGCCCTCAACTTAGGAGGTGTCAGTCATGTTTTTGTCACGTCGGCAATTTTTAAAAGTCTCCGTGGGGACCGTCGCTGCGGTCGCGGTGGCGGACAAAGTCCTGGCGCTGACCGCGCTGCAGCCGGTCATCGAAGTCGGGAACCCCTTGGGCG
>CBDIWP010000054.1:0-145676 GCA_965285945.1 uncultured bacterium
CGCCCAAGGGGTTCCCGACTTCGATGACCGGCTGCAGCGCGGTCAGCGCCAGGACTTTGTCCGCCACCGCGACCGCAGCGACGGTCCCCACGGAGACTTTTAAAAATTGCCGACGTGACAAAAACATATGATTAACCTCCCTGCTATAAGACGACGACCTTCACGCCTCTTCTTCGCTTCCTCATCCCACCTCCCTCCACGAGTAGTCTGGCGTTCGCCAGTGAAGCGGCTCCACGCCAGCAGCCCGGGGTAGAGCAAGGTCGCTGCCACGACATGAAACAAGAGATCCATGGGAGAGATGACAGTCCTAAGTCTTTGAGTAAGCTACTTAAAACCGTGAAGGATAAAAATTCAGATGGGAGACTGCGGGGTGCCGGCAGCGCGTCAACGGAATATGATGGTATGCCTTGTAAAGATTCGAGTCATAATCAACAATACATTCAAATACTTACGGCGCGCATATCTCCGTATTCACCTGATCTGAAAATCAAATCTTTCTTCGTTTTTCTGCTGCCGGCTCCGCCAGACGGCATAGTCGTTACAGAAGTGAAACGGAGATCGGTGACTTCTTCTTCGACGGCGCTGCGCGGGGATAAGCTATCGTTACGGGAACGAGACGAACCTATGCCTCATCCGACTCCGCTCCGAGAAAGCGCTTCATGAGGAGCGAAAAGTGCTGGCGAGGGATCCCGCTGCTCTCCGCAGCCTTGGTGATGACTCCGCCACATTGAGAAAGCTTTGTGCGGAGGTAGCTTTTCGTAAAATCCTCAATCGCCAGTTCTTTCGCTTCCGCATACGGCAGGGCACTCAGCGCAGGGTGTTTCGGCGCCACAGGATCCGTCTTTCCCTGCGGCAACAAGGCCCGCACATCACTCGCCTTGATGGTGTCGTCCGTGGCTAGCATGACGGCGCGTTCGATTACATTGCGCAACTCACGGCCGTTGCCGGGCCAGCCGTACGAGACCAGGTCGGCCAGAGCCTCCTCCTCGAAGTGGCACCGTGCCCGTCCCATTTCACGGGCGAGGCGCATGAGCAGATGCCGCGCCATCACCGGAATATCCGTCGGTCGATCCCGCAGAGCCGGAACTGGAATCGACACGACAGCGAGGCGATAGTACAAATCCCGCCGGAAGGTCCCGTCCCTCACACGCTCTTCCAGGCTCTGATTAGTGGCCGCGACAAACCGCATGTCGATACGGCGCACTCTTGTTCCGCCGACGGGACGAACCTCGCCTTCTTCCAGCACTCTGAGCAATTTTGCCTGGAGGATGACCGGAAGTTCCCCGATCTCATCCAAAAAAACCGTCCCGCCATTGGCGAGCTCGATCAACCCGGGTTTGTCGGCAATGGCGCCGGTGAACGCCCCCCGCACATGTCCGAACAACTCGCTTTCCATCATGCCTTCCGGAATGGAGGTGCAATCGATCACTTGAAACGGCCGCTCGCGCTCCGGGCTCTGCTGATGAATCGCCCGTGCGATCATGCCTTTGCCCGTGCCTGTTTCCCCGGTAATCAACACGGTCGACCGCACGCGTGCCGCTTCCTGAACCCTGCGCATGATTTGCTCAAAGGCCGTGCTGGCCCCCACTAGCGTATTGGCCTCGACTTCGTGGACCGCCGCCTGCTCGTAAATCGCATGCCGCCTCAAAATCTCGGAGATCCGAATCGCACGGTGCAGGCGCATGCCCAAGGCCTCCGGAGTCACCGGCTTTACGACATAATCAAAGGCCCCTCGGCGCATGGCGTCGACGGCCATAGCTACCGTATTCATGCGCGTGACGACGAGGACTGGCAGGTTTCGGTCAATCACCTGAATGCGGCTGACCAAATCCAGCCCGTCCATTCCCGGCAACATCATGTCGGTCAGCACCAAGTCCACCGCTTGTTCGCTCAGTAGTCTGAGCGCCCCTTCCGCGGTAGGCCGCACTTCCATATCGAAGTCACCGCCCAAGGGCTTCAAATCCGCCTGCTCCAACGCATGGAGCATCAGCTCCACATCGGTCGGATTGTCTTCGACGATCAGGATTGTGAAGGGCGCCTTTTTTCGTTTTTCGAGATGTCGATCCAGCACTGGAGCAGGCATGATTGACGTCCTCCGCAATTCCCGGTGTCCCGTGTGCCGACCCGCACGGCCGCCCGGTACAACAATGGTATTCGGTCTTCCCACTCGTCTATTCAAACCACGGTAAGGTAAACCGGACGGTGCAGCCCTCTTCGTCTTCCCCTTCAATCCAGACATCTCCGCCATACAGCTCCACGATCCGTTGCACGATCGTCAGGCCAATGCCGCTTCCCGGGGCGTCCCCTGGGGACAGCCGCACAAAGGGCTGGAAGACCCGCTTACGATGCGGTTCCGGAATGCCCATCCCGTTGTCCCGCACCGAAAAGCACGCCATGCGTTCGCGCCGTTGTGCGGTGATATGAATGCACACCGGCCTGTCGGGGGAGGCATACTTCAGAGCGTTCGACACCACGTTATCGAAGATTTGCCGCAGGTAGGCGGCGTGGCAGGCCACCAGAGGCAACCCGGGCTCCAAGATGATCCGGCCCTGTTGCCGTTCAAGCTGGCCGGCCCGTTCTTTCACCACCTCGCTGAGCACCAGTGCAGGATCCACAGCCGTGACCGGACCGGCCCCCGCCCCGACACGTGCCACCGCCAGGATGCTCTCCACCCGCTCCACCAACTCGCAGCCGTTTTCCCGGAGGAGCGTCAACCATCGATCCACGCGCTCGTCCAACCGCCCATGATACTCGCGGTAGATCAAGCCCGTCAGTTCCGCCATGCGCTGGCCGGGCCCCTTCAAATCATGCGCCAGCGCCGCAGCGAGATGCTCCAGATGACGGAGCCTCGCCAGCAGTCCTTGTTGCCGCTCTTGTACCGCCTGGTACAGACGCGCGTTGGAGATGGCGACAGCCGCTTGTTGGGCCAATCCTACGGCCAGGCGGCTGTGCCAGTCTTCCGGCTCACGATGGTGCCGGCTGACCAGAACCAGCACCCCGAACGGGTGGCCTTGACTCAACAGCGGCACCGACATCATGCTGCCGCCGGGCAGGTTTCGACGCATCAGCGCAGGCCCGTGATCCCGATGCACATGTGCACCGTAGGCCACCTGGCGCGTGTCATACGCCTGAACCGACACCGGAAATTCTTCCCAGAGCAGGACCGACTTATCCAGGCCCTCGTTCCAAGACCCGGACGCGGCTTCGACCACCCAGCAGCCCATCTTGTCATTGCGCAGCATCACGAGGCTGGCATCGGCGTCCACCAACTCAGCGGCACGGTTGGTAATCCGCCGGAGGACCCCGTCCAATCCGTCCGGGGCGATCGCGTTGATGTCCTCGCCGATGCCCTCCAACGTTTCCAGCTCTTTGATTTGCGTGCTGATGCGCACAGCCATCTCGTGATAGGCGCGCGCCAGCTCTCCAAGCTCGTCCGTCGCCGTTCCGGCGGGCGGCACGATTGACAGGAAATGGGCCGGATCGACCTGCCGTCCGAAGTCGGTGGCAGCCGCCTGCAGACGCGTGATGGGATCGGTGATCGACCGTGCCAGGAGCCGCGAGCCGACGATGCTCAACAGGATGAAGACCGCAAAGACGCACCACAGCTCGACAAAGGTCCCCGCGGACAACCGCTCGGCCCGTGTATTGAGCGTCCGCCGCACCACATCAAGCCGGTCCTCGATCGCCCTTAGTTCCTTTCGGAGCCCGTCGGACAGCACATGGCCTTGCGTGGCATTGAGTCGGGACAACACGGCCGCGTGGCCGCCTGAGCGTACCAACGCAACCAGCTCGTGCATCGACGCCAGTACCATCTTCAACCGGGGGACGACTGGATACAGTTCCATGGCGGCGGTCGTGCGGCTCATCTCCACGCGCAAGATATCGCGCAGGACACCGTCCAATTCGGATTCCGCCCGCTCTAATGCCGCCAGATATTCAGGTCCTTTGGTCAGGACGTAGCCATGAAACGCATCCTCGCCGTCGATCGCGAGGCGATGGATGACATGGATATATTCACGCGCCTGGAGGACGGATTGGCGCTCCTTTTGTATGGCGAGCAGTTGACTGGTGACGTAGAAATGGATGGCCAGCGAGAGGAGGAGCGGGATGAGCAGGAGACTGAGGACGGCCCAGACTTTGTGCTGGACGGTTCGCTGTTGCCACCATGTCCGGACCCATGACCCCATGGTGATCGCCTCGTTGCGGGCCACTATGAAGCCGTTCGCGCGGACATGCAAGAGGACTCCATGGGGACGACTCTTGGCCCGCCCTGAAACCGTGCGACGATTATTCGTCCTCCTCGACCTTCTTCAGGCGCCGGTCCAGCGCGAAGCGGGTCAATCCGAGATGCTTCGCGGCCAGAGTCTTGTTGTAGTTCGCCAGCCGCACCACTTCATCGATAATGGCCCGCTCGATGTCGGCCAGGGTCTGCTGGCCGAGCTTCATTTCCACCCGGACCATCGGCTCGGTGCCCGAGGCCGTCGCTACCGCGACCTCCGCCGTCCGCTCGCGCAATTCGCTGGGCAGGCATGTCGGGGTGAGCGTCCGGCCCTGGCAGAAAATCATCGCGCGCTCGAGAATATTTTGCAGTTCACGAATGTTCCCCGGATAGGGGTACTGCTCCAGCATGGTTTGTGCCTCGGGATCCAAATCCGGCACCGGCTTGCCGAACTCCTGCGCGAACCGCACGATGGCGCGCCGGCACAGCGGAAGGATGTCCTCCACCCGTTTGCGGAGCGGCGGCAGTTCGAACGCCACCACGTGGAGACGGAAGTACAGATCCTCGCGGAACGTTCCGCGGGCGACTTCTTTCTTGAGATCCCGGTTCGTGGCCGTGACCAGCCGGAAATCCACGCCGATGTCGTCGGTGCCGCCCAGCCGCCGGAACGATCGCTCCTGGATGACCCGCAAAAGCTTGGCCTGCATCGGCTGGTCCAGGTCCCCGATTTCATCCAGAAACAACGTCCCCCCTTCGGCCTTTTCCAGTAAGCCGTACTTGCGCTGGGTGGCGCCGGTAAAGGCTCCCCGCTCATACCCGAAGATTTCGCTCTCGAAGAGTTCGCGCGGGATGGCCGTGCAGTTGACGCCGATAAACGGGCCGGTGGCGCGCGGCCCGTTGTGATGGATCACCCGCGCGAAGAATTCCTTCCCGGTGCCCGTTTCCCCCAGCAGCATCACCGAACTTTTCGGATTGTCCGCCACCTCACGGACCTGCTCCAGCAACTGCTTCATCACATGGCTGTGCGCTTCAAGGTTGCTCAGATGATATTGGCTGCCCAGTTCATCCTGCTCGGATTCCAGGCGCCGCCGGAGCGTCAGCACATCCAGGGCGCGGGCGATCACGGGATCGATGCCCTCGAGGTCCACCGATTTAATGAGGAAGTCGTAAGCCCCCAGCTTCATCGCTTCCACCGCGTCCTGCACGGTGCCGTAGGCGGTCAACATGATCACCATGGCGGCGGGCGCCCGCTGACGCACCTGCTTTAAGGTATCGATCCCCCCGAGTCCGGGCATTTTCACATCGAGCAGAATCACGTCGGGCAGATCGTGCTGCAGCGCCTCCAACAGGGCTTCCCCGGACTCATGCGCCACCACGCGGTGGCCTTGCCGGCTCAGCCGCTTGACGATGGCGGCGCGAATCGCCTGTTCGTCATCGGTCACAAACACGACAGCGCGCATGGGCCTATCCCCTTCCGACCGGAATGTCCTGGCTTAACGGCATCCAAATCCTCACGTTCGTCCCTGCGCCGACCTCGCTGGTCATATGCATCTCTCCTCCATGGGTTTCAACGATGTTACGGCAGATGGCCAGCCCCAGACCGGTCCCATGCCGCTTGCCGCTGGTAAAAAACGGCTTGAAGACCTGTGATAGTGCATCCGACGGAATGCCGACCCCGGTATCGCAAATGCTCAACACCACGCCGGGGCGGTCCTGGCGAGGCAGTTCGCCCACGGTGATCTCAATGCTCGTTCCGTCCGCGGGCGACGCCTCAATGGCATTATGCAGGACGTTCAAGAGCACCTGCTTCACCTGATCCCGATCGGCATGCAGGTGGAGCGGCGCAGCCGGGAACCACGTCCGCACGGTCAATCGCTTTTCCTTGAGCGGCACATCCAGTAATTTGACGACCTCGTCGATAAGGTTCGACACGGGAAACTGCATCGGGGCGAGTTCACGCGGCCGCGCATACTCGACGATCTGGTTCACGATTCGGTCCAGGCGTCTGGTTTCTTGCAAGATAACATCCACTTCGGCCCGTCTGGGATCGGCGTCCTTGAACTCGTCCCGCAACAGGGACGCCGTCGACCCGATTCCCACGAGCGGATTGCGGATTTCATGCGCGATGCCCGCGGCCACCTGCCCCAAAGTCGCCAACTGCTCAGCCCGGCTCAACCGCGTCTGGAGATCATCCAGCTTTGTAATGTCGATGTTGAATCCGACATAGATCGGTTCCGGTCCATCGGCGTTGGCAATGGGCAGCCGGCGACTCAGGATCGTCCGCACCCCGCCGTCCTTATGCAGAAACCGGAACACTCCTTCGTAGGGTCGGGCTTCGCCCACGGCCAGCGCGAAATCGGACAGCACCCGCTCCCGGTCTTCAGGGTGAATCTGCTCGCGAAACGTCGACGGGTCGGCTTCCTCATCGGGATCCAGCCCGGCCAAGACCTGGTTATACCGGTTGCTGAACGTCACGTGCGTGCCTTTGGTCGTAAAGATGCCGAACGGCGCATGATCCACGAGGCCACGATACTTCGACTCGGAATTCATCAGGTGCTCGTTGAGTTGGCGGAGGGCGGCCTCGGACTTTCCCATCTGATCCAGGTGCCCGCGAATCTGCCCGCTCATCTCGTGCATGACGCGGCTGAGATCGCCGATTTCGTCCTCTCGCTCGAACAGCGGAATGAACGGCACCACACCGCCCGGCGACGAGGCCACGGCGTTGGCCAATCCGGCCAGCGGCCCCGCAATGGACCGGGCGATCAAGTACAAAGCGGCCACCGTCAGCCCGAGGGTCAGCACGCCTCCGCCCAATATGATGAACAGGAGCGAGGTCCGGTCCTGGCTGATCTTTCCGAGTTCCTCCATGGCGCCTTGCTGCTCGAGTTGGTCGAACTGCGTCATGAGGTTCCGGATCTCGATCATCAGGGCGCGGCCGCGGCCTTCCTCCACATACTCCAGCGCCCGCTGCCTATGGCCGGATTTGACGGCTTCAATCAAATCTTCCTTTTCCGTAATGAGCTGGGTCACCAGCGTTTGAATGACACGGAAGTGTTTGGCCTGTTCTCCGGTAATGCGCTGTTCCAGATCCTGGCCGATCGCCCTGATCCCCTCTTGCGCGACGCGGTAGGGCCGAAGATACCGATCCTGTGTCGTCATCACATATCCGCGAAAACCCGTTTCGAGGTCGACGACCAAACGCATGTATTGCGCCGCCTCTTTTTGAGTTACGTACAGATTATTGAGATGCTCCTCGTCCAACGAGAACAATTCCACACTCTGGAAAGTGACCAGACTGAGCAGAACCAGCGCGGTAAGAGGAATCGCGGAAGCGAGCAACAGCTTCCGATGAATCGGAAGGTGGTTGAAGAGGCGGGCCACCGACTTTCGCACAGAAAGTTCCTTCCCTGCTTCGATATCGTAGGGGCGACATCTCCGCGCTGTCAAACTCCTTCGGAGTCACCATCCCTGCGCAGGCGGGTCCGGCCACCTGAAAGTGGCGGGCGCCGGAGCAGCCCGCACGCCTTGAAGGGCGGAGCGGCGCTCTTGATCGGGCGATCGCGACGGATCATAATTTCCCCCCACATGAGGATGTGGAGCCATAAAGAACAGGCGCTGGCCGGCGCGCTGATCATCCTGGGGGCCGGCACATTTGTCCTCGATGCCCTGACGCCGCTGAGCTTTGCCGTCCATGTGCTCTACGCTGCCGTGGTCTTGCTCGCCACGGCTTCCCGCCTGCCGTGGATGCCGTCGGTGACGGCCGGAGTGGGCGCCGTCCTGACGGTTATTGCCTCATTCTTCTGTCCGGTCTTACCCGGCATGCCCATATGGATCCCGATCGGGAACCGGCTGCTCACCATCGTCATGCTGTTCGTATTAGGGTGGTTTTCCTTGAAACGGAGACAGGCAGAAACCGCCTTGCAGGAAGCCAACGACGGGCTGGAGGCCAAGGTCCGCGCGCGGACTCAGGAATTGGCCGGAGTCAACCAGGCCCTGGTCTCCGAAGTCACCGAACGCATGCAAGCCGAGCATGCCCTGCGCCTATCCGAAGGGCGGCTTGCCGGCATCCTGGACCTCGCTGAAGATGCCATCATCGTCATCGGCCAGGACCGCGCGATCGCCCTCTTCAATCAAGGCGCGGTCAAACTGTTCGGCTATGAACCGCATGAAATCCTGGGGGCTCACATTGACCGCTTGTTGACCGAACCGCTGCATGTCGATCCGGCGCCATCTACGGAAGCAGTCGCTCCGACGGCCGACCCGGTGCGCCGCTTGGCGCACCCCCGTGATGTCCTGGCCGTGAAAAGCGACGGAACGGCCTTCCCGGCTGAGGCCAGCGTCAGCAAGCTGACCGTCGCCCATAAAACGACATGGACCATCATCTTGCGCGATCTGACCGACCGGCTCCGCGCTGAACAGCAATTGCACTCGCTGACGACTCAACTGATGGCGGCACAGGAAGAAGAACGTCGGCGGATCTCCCGCGAATTGCATGACGACATCAATCAGCGGCTGGCGCTGGTGGCCATTGAAATGGGAAGCCTGGAAGCCGACCCGCCCACGTCTGTCGAGAAAGTCCGCGGGGCGTTTCAATCGCTCAGCCAGCGGCTCGCCTCCATCTCCGATGACGTGCGGCGCATGGCCTATCAATTCCATCCGTCCGTCTTGGACGATCTGGGGCTGTTCGCCGCGCTTCAATATCTGACGGATGATGTCTCGCAAAAAACGGGCATCAAGATCATCCTCGTGCAAGAGGAGTTTGCCGAGCCCCTGCCCAAAGACATCGCGTCGTGCCTCTATCGCATTACCCAGGAAAGCCTGGCGAACGTGACTAAACACGCGCAGGCCTCGCGGGTGGAACTCGAATTGACCTGCGACGGCCAAGAGATTACCTTGTCCATACGGGACGGCGGGGTAGGGTTCGATCTGGAACGGGTGCGCGCGCACCACGGGGGCCTCGGACTCGTCAATATGCGCGAGCGTGTCCGATCGATCCATGGCCGGCTTGAGATTCAATCGCAACCGGGTGAAGGCACCCATATTATGGTGAACATTCCATTCCCAGGAGCGCCTTATGAGCATCCCACGAGTTCTGTTAGCCGATGACCATACCCTCGTGCTGGAGGGATTTCGACGACTGCTGGAAGAGCATTGCGACTTGCTCGGGACGGCGGAAGACGGCCGCGCCCTGATTCAAGCCGCCGAACGTCTCCAACCGGACCTGGTCCTCCTCGATATTTCCATGCCGCGGCTGAACGGGATCGATGCGGCCCGGATGCTCAAGAAACAGCATCCGGAAATGAAGTTCATTTTCGTCACCATGCATGCCGATCCGTCTTATGTGAACGAGGCCTTTAAAGCGGGCGCCTCCGGATACCTGCTCAAACGCTCTGCGGCGCAAGAGCTGATCCAGGCCATCCAGGCGGTCATGAAAGGCGATTATTATGTGACCCCGCTCATTACCAAAGATGTCATCAGCGCCTTCCTCACGACCGGCCGGCCCCGCATTCCGGCCGCGGACGACCTGACTTCGCGCCAGCGCGAAATCTTACAGTTGGTGGCCGAAGGGTTTTCGGCCAAAGAAATCGCCGGACAGCTGAAGCTGTCGCATCGCACCATCGAATTTCACAAAGCGAAGATCATGGAAGTGCTGGATCTCCATACCACGGCGGATTTAGTGAAATATGCCGTGGCCCACGGATTGGTGGCGGCCTCATGACGGTCAGCACTCCGGTAATTCCCGTGCGGAGATCAGGTAGACCCCCTAGATTCATCAGGTAGCTTCTCGCTCTTGCGCTCAGACACCTTCCCTGTATGCTGATATCCTCCCACGATGTGAACCCGGGGAGGGGACCCATGATTCAGCTTCGCGTGGTGCTGGCCGACGACCATCCCCGAGTCTTGACCCTGCTACGGAGCCTCTTGGAACCTGAATACCACGTGGTGGGAACGGCTGAGAATGGACGCGCCTTGGTCGCCACCGTGCTGGCTTTATAACCCGATTTTGTGTTGACCGATCTCGACATGCCGATCATGAATGGAATAGATGCCACGGGAGAGCTGCTGCGGATATATCCGGATATGTGCGTGATCGTCCACAGCTCTCATGCGGAGCCCGAGCTCATCGCAGCGGCGTATAAGGCCGGCGCCGCTGGTTATGTGATCAAAGGCTCGGCTGAATCACTCGTCTCGTCCCTTCGAACCCTGGTCGGGCATGTCCGGAACACCCTCAATACGGCGACTCCGCTTTATCGCCGGCCTGCCCTCGGGAATCCTTTGCCGTCGCCCTATCAGAATGTCTAAGCCGGCGGTTCAAAGGATCAGGTCCAAGGGTCGGCTCGTGTTCTGTCACCACCAAGATGATCAAGCGCGGTCATGGCTTCGGCGCGTCAACGGGCTTTCGTAGCGCATGCATCAGTCTCGCACCTGGGACCTAGGAGCAGGCAGACAGTGACCTCCATACCGCGGCGCATTCTGATCATCGATCACGACCAACATGTCAGGAAGCTGCTGTGTGAGCAACTGACCGGGCTTGGCTTCATGGTCACGGAAGAAGACACAGGCATTTCCGGGCTCTCGCGCATGACGTCCCAAGCCGACAGCGCTCCCTTTCACGGCTTACTCGTCGAACTTCAGCTGCCGACCCTGGGCGGGCTGGCGGTGCTTCAGGAAATCGGGGAGCGGTTTCCCACCGTACCGGTCATCGCCATGTCCGACGTCAGTCATGTCGGCAAACTCCGGCAGGCGGTGAAATTGGGAGCCAAGGAGTACCTGCTCAAGCCGTTTGATTCCGAACTCCTGCGTCGTAAATGTATGAGCGTATTTCAGGATCACCAGGCATCATGACGACCGGCCAGAGAGGTCGCATCGTGTGATAGTCCAACGCTCATAGACCTGTCTCTAGAACCTTTCCGTTCAAATGGACTAGCATGGTAGGTAAATGAGAGCCGGTCCACCACCCCGGCCCGATGGATAGATCGTTAATGGGGCGTCGGTGCGTGCTCTTGTTCCGCGGGGCAAGGAGATCATATGGTAGTCTCTTACCCTGCCACCTGGGCCTGAAGAAATAAAAGGAGAGAGTCATGCGGTTTCTCCCGTTACTGGCACTGTTGGCGGTCCTTCCCTTGAGCGCCCTCGAGGCGAGAACCGCCCAGTCGGCTGAACCCGGATCACCGGTGTATGATTTGCCCGCGATCGTGGATCTGGCATTGGCCAGAAATCCGACGGTCTCCTCGGCGGAAGGCCTCATCGAACAGCAGCGTGGTCAAGAGACGGCAGCCGGGGCCTATCCGAACCCCACGGTCACCGGCAATATGGGCTATGGCATGATCCGGGACAGCGGCCGGGCGAATGTCGGACCATTGCTCGATCGTGAATCGCTCACCGAAGGCAACGTGAACATCGGGCAGCCGTTCGAATGGCCCTCGATGCGAGCGGCGCGCAAGCAGGTCGCGCAGGCCGGCGTGGCGACCGCGCAGGCCGGCCTCTCGGAAGCCCGCCTCACGCTAACGGCGCAAGTGAAGATCGCGTTTTACGATTTGCTGCTGGCGCAACAGGACGCGATGCTGGCCCGGCAGAATCTCGATATCGTGGAGGGTGTGACACGCATGGTCAAAGCGCGCGTGAAGTCCGGCGAGGCGCCGCAATTCGAATCGATCAGGGCGGAGGTCGAACTGCTGAAGGCCCGGCAGCAGGTCACGCGCGCGGACAACAGCGTGCGAGTCAATCGTGTCGTGGTGGACACCCTGACCGTCGGCGCGCTGGGGCCGGCCTACACGATCCAAGGCGATTTTTCCGGTATGTCCAAGGAATTGCGCATTGAAGGGCTCATGGGCCGTATGGTGGATCAACATCCGACGATTCAACGGCTGCTGCAATCGGTGGAGCAGTCGGACTGGAAGATCGAATTTGAGCGCCAGGCCCGCGTGCCGAACATCACAGTCAACGGCAGCTATTGGCGGGAAATCGGACGCGAAGCCTATCAAGGCGGACTCTCCGTCCCGCTCCCGCTCTGGTATCGCCGCCAGGGAGAAATCGCCTCGTCGCTGGGCGCCAAACGGCGGGAAGAGGCTGAACTGCTCCGGGCACGGAACGAGCTGGCCCGGGGAGTGCATCAGCATTATCAGGATGCCCGCACCACGGCCGACCTGATCGAAGTGTTTGACAAAGGCCTCTTGAAACAAGCGCAGGAAGCCTTGCGTCTGGCCCAGTTCAGCTTCCAGCAGGGGGCCTCGAGCCTCCTGGAAGTCTTCGATGCCCAACGTGTGCAGCGCCAGATCCAAATGGATTACGCGCGGGCGCGATATGAATTATCGGTTTCGTTGACCCGCCTGGAACTCGCGGTGGGAGGCACGTTATGACAGCAACGCGCACCATTCTCTGGAAGGATCAGGCCGACCCCCGGCCAAGCCGGCTGGGGTCCTCATTCGCCGCCTGCGTGGTCTCGGTACTGATCGGAATGGCATTAGGGTGCGACAGTGCTCCCAGCGATGCCGTAGCCGTCAAGCCTTCGGCCGACCCGTCGGCCGCCGGAATCGTCGTGCTGCCCCCGGCGGAATCCTCGCGTATCGGGCTGGTGGTCCAGCCGGTGACGCGGAGCGAATTCCGAACGCACCGCGATTTTCCTGCGATCCTGCAGCCCAACCAACGGGCGATGGCCGATATTACGACCCTGGTCCGGGGTCGTGTCGTCGACGTGTACGCCGATCTGGGACAGCAGGTCGAAGCCAACGCCCTCCTGGCCATCTTGTACAGCAGTGAATTGGGTCTCGCCCAATCCGCGTATCTGAAGTCCCGCGCCAAGCTCCATGTCGCCGAACAGGCCTATGGACGCGCCAAATTCCTCCTTCAGGAGAAGGTCATC
Organism: uncultured bacterium; assembly: GCA_965285945.1. GTDB lineage: Bacteria > Nitrospirota > Nitrospiria > Nitrospirales > Nitrospiraceae > Nitrospira_D. The sequence goes on from CBDIWP010000054.1 coordinate 13,083, forward strand.
GGTGAAGCGGAGTCCCAACGCCGCCAGGCTGAAATGCTCAGCATGCAAGCGGAGGCGCTGGAAGCGAGGAATCACTTGAAGTTGCTCGGGATGAGCGAGGAAGAAATGCGCCGTTTGGATCGCACCAGGGAAATCCGATCCCACGTGCCGATCGTGGCTCCCTTCGCCGGACGGATCATCGGACGCAATCTGACGCGCGGCGAAGTCATCGAGACCACCGAGAAACTGTTTGTGGTGGCCGACCTCTCGGAGGTCTGGGTACGGGCCAATATCCCAGAAAAAGACATTCCCTTCGTCCATTCCGTCCATGCGTCGGGGGGCACGCATGCGGAAGTGCGGGTCAACGCATATTCGAAAGAAGTGTTCAAGGCCACCATCACCTATGTCGGTGATGTGCTCGATCCGGCGACCAGGACCATGCAACTCCGGCTGGAACTTCCCAACCCGGAGGCCAAACTAAAACCGGAGATGTTTGCCACCATTCGCATCTACTCGGAGTCCCAACCGGACCGGCTGGCCGTGCCGGAATCCGCCTTGCAACGGGATCGAGAACGGACGTTCGTCTTTATCCAACGCAACGCCAACGAGTACGAGGCCCGGGACGTCCATGTCGGGGAATCCAACGGCACATTAACGACCATCCATGGCGGGCTCGAGGAAGGCGATCAGGTGGTGACCCACGGCGCCTTCGTGTTGAAATCCGAGCTGCTGAAGAAGCAAGTCTGATGGTCGCACGTCTTCTCGACATCTCCCTTCGTCAACGCCTGATGATTGTCATCCTGGCCCTCGTGATGGGCGCCGGGGGCCTGTACGCCTTCAGGACAATTCCGATCGATGCGTTTCCCGACGTCACGAGCGTGCTGGTCCAGGTGGTCACCAAAGCGCCCGGCCTATCGCCCGCCGAAGTCGAACGACTGGTGACCTATCCGATCGAGCTGCAACTGACCGGAGTCCCCTCCCTGACCGAAATGCGGTCTCTCACCAAGGTGGGCCTATCCCTGGTGACGATCGTCTTCGATGACGCGATGGACATCAACTTGGCCCGCCAGCTGGTCCTCGAGCGGCTGATCGAAGTCAAGGAACTGCTGCCACCGGGCGCGGAACCCATGCTCGTCCCCAATAGCACGGGACTGGGCGAGGTGTATCAATACTACTTGGCCGGCCCTGAAGGCCCGGTCGAAGACGAGGAAGCCCAACGTCAGCAGTTGATCGCACAACGCACGCTGCAGGACTGGGTGATCCGGCCTCTCCTCAAGAGCACCCCCGAGGTCATCGACGTCAATTCGATGGGCGGATACGTCAAGCAGTACCAGGTGTTGGTGGAGCCGGGCATGCTCCGGAAGTATAACCTGACGCTGCATGAAGTGTTCGACGCCGTCGCCCGCAACAACGCCAACGCCGGCGGCAATATCCTCGAAAAGCACGCCGAGAAGTACATCGTACGCGGCATCGGACTGATCCGCTCACTGGAAGACATCGAACGGATCGTCGTCAAAGAAGAGGAAGGCACGCCCGTCTTTGTGGGCGACGTCGCGAAAGTGCTGATCGATCATGCCGTCCGGCATGGCGCCACGGTCTTAAACGGCGAGCGCGAAGTGGTCACCGGTATCGTCCTGATGCTGCGCGGCGGCAATGCGCGGGACGTGGTCCAGGGCATTAAGGACCGCATTGATACCATCCATGCGCAGAATCTCCTGCCCGACGGCCTGCGGATCGTGCCCTTCTATGACCGCATCGAATTGATCACGGCGGCGTTGAACACCGTGTATAAATCGCTGGCCGAAGGCGTCGTGCTGGTCGTGGTCGTGCTCTTTCTGTTCCTCGGCAACATTCGCAGCGCGTTGATCGTCGTGAGCACCCTGCTGCTGGCGCCGCTGGCCACCTTCATCGTGATGGGCCAGGTCGGGCTCACCGCGAATCTCATGTCGCTCGGCGGGTTGGCGATCGCCATCGGGATGATCGTGGACGGCTCGGTGGTGGTCGTCGAAAACGTCTATCGCCACTTGTCGGAGCACTCCGCCGCGGCCGTCCCCCGGCTCCAATTGATCACCACCGCTGTCAAGGAAGTGGGGCAGCCGGTCGTGTTCGGCATCCTGATCATCATCCTCGTGTTTCTTCCGCTGCTGTCCCTGCACGGGATGGAAGGCAAGATGTTCAAGCCTCTGGCCTATACCATCATGATCGCCCTGCTCGTCTCGCTCATCCTGTCGCTCACCCTGTCGCCCGTCCTCTGCTCCTTGATGCTCACCCGTGGGAGCGAGGAGGATCCCTGGATCGTGCGGTTGGTGAAACGCGTGTACAGCCCCGCGCTCCGATGGGCATTGGGACACAGGACCCTCGTGCTGTTCGGCGCGGTCGGCGCTCTTCTCGGCAGTCTGGCCTTGTTTCCCTTCCTGGGCAGCGAATTCATCCCGATCCTGAACGAAGGGTCCGTCGCCCCTCAGACCATCCGCTTGCCGAGCGTGTCGCTCCCGGCTTCCATCGAGATTGAAAAAGAGATGCAGCGGGCGATGATGGAATTCCCCGAAGTCGAGATGGTGGTCTCGAAGATCGGCCGAACGGAACTCGGCAACGATCCGCAGGAGCCGAACGAGAGTGATCCCGTCGTCCGGCTCAAGCCGATCGATCAATGGACGACCGCACGGACCATGCCCGAGCTGATGCAGCGGTTTCGCGAGCGGATCACGCGGATCCCCGGCGCGACCTTCCTCATCAGCCAACCGATCCAGCAACGGGTCGATGAGCTGATCTCCGGCGTGCGGACGGAAGCGACGGTCAAGCTGTTCGGAGACGATCTCGAGACCTTGCGCGCCAAGGCGGACGAAATCGCCGCGGTGCTGGGCTCGGTGCGGGGCGTGCGGGATATCAAGGTCGAGCAACTGTTTGGCCAGCCGTACCTGACGATCGACATTGATCGGGGCAAGATCGCGCGACATGGGATCAACGTGTCCGATGTGCGGGAAATCATCACCACGGCAATCGGCGGCAGCGCGGCCACCCGGGTGTATGAGGGCCACCAGCGTTTCGATCTCTTCCTGCGCTTCCCGGAACAGTACCGGGACAGCATCGAAACGATCAGCAATATTCTGCTGACCGATGGAAGCGGCGCCCTCATTCCCTTAGCCGATCTCGGAACCGTCCAGGTCGAGGAGGGGCCGGGCCGCATCAGCCGGGAACGCCTGCAACGGTATGTCTCCATCGGGTTCAATACGATGGGGCGTGACATCGGAAGCTTGGTGCAGGAAGCGCAACAGAAAATTACGGCCAACGTGGCGCTCCCCACCGGCTATACCGTCACATGGGGCGGCTCGTTCGAAAATATGGAACGCGCCATGGGGAAATTGCGCATCATCGTGCCCATGACCATCGCCTTGATCTTCATGTTGCTGTACTCGACCTTCAACTCCCTCCGCCAGGCCGCCCTCATCATTTTGAACCTGCCCTTCGCGCTGATCGGGGGAATCGTCGCGCTCTTCCTGACCGGAGAATATCTGAGCGTGCCGGCGTCCGTCGGGTTCATCAATCTCTTCGGCGTCGCGGTGCTCAACGGCATCGTGCTGGTGTCCTATATGAACCAGCTCCGGCAGGAGGGTCACAGCCTGGACGAGGCGGTCTTCGTCGGTTGCCTGCTCCGCTTGCGGCCGGTGCTCATGACGGCTCTGGTCGCCTTGCTGGGTTTGGTGCCGTTGGCCTTTGCGCGAGGCATCGGCTCGGAAGTCCAGCGCCCGCTCGCGATCGTGGTGATCGGCGGCTTAGTCAGCTCGACCCTCCTGACACTGATCGTCCTGCCGGTTCTCTATCGATGGCTGGAAGGCCGCGCCGAGAAACCGCACGGATCGTCCGAGGGCCTCACGGTTGTGGAAGAGCCGCTCGAAAGTACTGAGCCCATCGGGAAGGTCTGACCGTTCCCTGTGCAACGACGACCTGTCCGAAGAATGACGCCTTGGATGCCGGTCTGACCGGCATCCGGGCTCCTTGACCCGTTCCCTTTTCCCCTCCTCCATTGTTTCCCCCTTCCGAGGTACGTTCTTTGAGGGATGGCGGCGCACCCACGCCCTTGGATACACTGGGTCCAACCTAACTGGAAAGGGAGCAGCGCATGATGGATTGGACCAGTCCCGTTCGAAAGCATACCCGGTTCCCTGTTCGCTGGCCGGTGTTGTATAGCTCGGAGGAGTTCATGAGCGGGGGCACCGTGTTGGACGTCACGCAGACGGGCTGGCGTGTCGCGGGCGCCATACGGGTGCGGCGCGGCATGCAGCTCACAATTCAGCTCTGCCCGCCGAACAAGACCGGACCGAGGATCCACGTCACGGGCGCGACGGTCTTATGGGTGAAGGGGTGCGAGTTTGCCATCGACATGCCGTTGTTGGCCCCCCATGATCAAGACTGGCTACGCCAGTTTCTCACTGAGAAACTGGGCCTCTCGTGGATACGCCGGGCTGAGGCCTTCCGGCCCTCGCCATCCACCAGACCGGACGCACGCGTTGGGGATATCACGCAAGCCCAGGAAGCCTCGATGCAGCGGGATATCCTCCGCCAGGTTGGCGCAGGGAAGGACTATCGGATAACGATCGCGCGCCTGCGGCACGAGTCCAGGCGTCTCCTAGCGGGCATGCACGCCAGACAGCTTCGCGCCCGGGCCGGACACAACTCGATTGACACCAATTAACGGGATGCCACAGGCCCTGTGTACCTGGTCCTCACGCGGCGGCCGGCTTATCCTCCGTGCCTGGGAGGAGAGAGCGTAGATCGGACGTTACCAGATGCGCCCCGTGCGCCTGTAACGCGGCCGCCTGATTGCTCCGGTCCACACCGATGACCAATCCAAACCGGCCCTGCCGTCCGGCCTCGACGCCGGCGAGCGCATCTTCCAGCACCATGGCCTGTGACGGTGCGACGTCGAGGCGCCGGGCGGCCTCGAGAAAGGTGGCGGGATGCGGCTTTCCTTGGAGGTTCAAGCGCCGGCTTTCCTGCCCATCGATGCGGACATCAAAGAGCGGGAGCAAACGGGCCGCGGTGAGAACCGTCTTACAGTGCCGGCTGGCTGATACGACGCCGGTCTTCAGTCCGGACGCACGGACGGCTGCCAGCAGCTCGACGCCGTCCTCATAGACTTCCACGCCTTGCTCATTCAACAGCGCGGTAAAATACGCGTCCTTTCGCTTGGCCAAGCCGGCAACGGTGTCCACCTCAGCCGCATCGGCCGGACTTCCCGCCGGCAGGACGATGCCGCGGGAGGCCAAAAAGCTCGCCACGCCGTCCTCCCGCAGCTTCCCGTCGACGTACCGGCGGTAGTCTTCCTGCTCATCAAAAGGCTGGAAGGGTTGATTGGCGCGCATTAACAAGTACTCATCGAACAGCCGCTTCCACGCCGCCGCATGCAATGTCGTGGTCCTGGTGACAACCCCGTCCATATCGAACAACGCCGCCTGGCATCCTGCCCATATCGTGTCTGCGGTCATGCGGCGGTTCGCTCGGGCTTGGGATGGGTGGAATCGCTGTACGATGAATTGGGCTGTGTCACGCTCGGGGCCTCGGCCGACAAGCGGACCGCCTTTTCTTCATGCCAGAGACACAACTCCTCGCCCTTCAGCAGCTCATAGGTCGTGGTCGCGGGCACCATGCTCACGTTCACGACCCGGCCACCGACCGTCAACCGAAATGACAGCTGCTCCAGAATGGCCGGCAGGTGCGGATGGAATCGGAGCGTGCCGCCGTAATCGCGCAATCCTGCGAAGCCGTAGACGTGCAGCAACCAGACGCCTCCCATGGCCGCGATATGACATCCGTCCTTCACATTGCCCGAGACATCACCCAGATCCATGAGGGTCGCCAGGCAGGCATACCGTTCGGCTTTCGGCAGATCTCCGATCTCGGCGGCCAGAATACTTTGAATGCAGGGGGAGAGTGAGGAGTCGCCCGTCGTGAGGGGGTCGTAGTACTCGAAGTTGCGCCGCTTCAGGTCCGCAGAGAACTCATGGGGGAGCAGCAGCATGGCCAGGACCAGATCGGCCTGTTTGATCACTTGATACCGGTAAATGGTGAGCGGATGGAAGTACAGGAGCAACGGGTATTTATCGGGGGGCACATGTTCGAAATCCCACCGTTGCTGTTCGAGAAAGTGGCTGTCCTGCGGCGTAATGCCACGCGCGTGATCATACGGGACATACATGTGGTCCGCGGCCCGCTCCCATTCGGCTACTTCATGCCAATTCAATTCGGTTTTGTGCGCCAGATAGTGAAACTTGTGGGGATGCTCCTGCCGCAGCCGGGACACGGTTTCCGCCGCATACCGCAAATTTTCGCGGGCCATCAAATTGGTATAGGTGTTGTTGTCCACGATGACGTTGTATTCATCCGGCCCGGTCACCGCATGAATGCAAAATTGGCCGCCCTGCTGGTCGGAGTAAAAGCCCAGACTCAGCCAGAGACGAGCCGTTTCCACCAGCATCTCGGCGCCTTCCTGGAATAGAAATTCTTCGTCTCCGGAGATCTCCACATACTTTTTCAACGCGTACATGATGTCGGCATTGATGTGATATTGGGCGGTCCCGGCTTCAAAATACGCCGACGCCTCTTCTCCGTTAATGGTCCTCCAGGGGTACATCGCCCCTTTCTGGTTGACCTGGCAAGCCCGTTCACGCGCCCTATCCAGCAGGCTGTAGCGGAAACGAAGCAGGTTCTTGGCAATCCGGGGAGCGGTATAGAGCAGGAAGGGCAGGACGTAAATTTCCGTATCCCAGAAATAATGCCCCTCGTAGGCCTGACCGGTCAGGCCCTTGGCCGGGACGCCGCTGTTTTCAGCCCGGGCCGACGCCTGCATCACATGAAACAGGTTGAACCGGATCGCCTGCTGCATTTCAATCGTGGATCGCCGGGCGGCTTCCGCATTGGCCGTCACCTGGATGTCGCTGGTGCTCCACAAGATATCCAAGGCGTCATGCTGCTCCTGGAGCAGCGTCTGAAATCCGAGGTTGACCGCACGATCCAACGTGCGCTCCGCGCGCTCGCAGAGTTCTTCCGGCGGCGCCGTGCGGGTGGTCTGGTAGGCGATATACTTCCGCAAGGCGACGGGCTGCCCCCGCCGCGCCTCCAGGGTCGCCACCGCGCGGCCCATGTCCTCGGTGACGTAGGTTTTCCAGGAGACGTCCCCCTCCGCTTCCAGCCGATGATCCACCCCGCAGGCCAGCATCATGCGGCTCTCTTTCGTGGCGTGGCACAACACCATGCGTTGGTCCTTCGCCCGGCTCAACTGGTTATGCAGAACGGGTCCCGGAAACACCTTGCCCTGGCGCGGATCGCTCCCGTTGGTGCGGGGCGAGGGGCCGTTGGCAATCATCTCCGAAGAGATCACGATCGCCGCATCCGCATTGAGCAGCGTGACTTCATACCAGATGGCCGCCATATGGCGGTGGGCGAGCGACACGAGCCGCCGGGACCGGATGGAGACCTGTTTACCTGACGGCGTTTCCCAGACGATGTCGCGATCCAGCGTGCCCGCCCGCATATTCAGACGCCGCTCGAAGTGGAGGAGATGGGCGTGCGGCAGCCAAAACACTTCATCGTCGACATAGAGCTTAATGATTTTCGTATCCGTGACGTTCAGGATGCTCTGGCCGGTCGTGGCGAGGCCGTAGGCCGTTTCCGGGTAGACGATCGGCCAGGACTCATAGAACCCGTTGATGAACGTGCCGTTTTGCCCGATCGGCCCGCCTTCTTCAAAGCATCCACGCATTCCCAGATATCCATTGCTCAAGGCAAAAATGGTTTCGCCCTGACTGAGGAGGGTCGGCATAAATTCACGCTCGATCACCTCCCATTCATGCGGCGGATAAATGTGAGGAGCCGGTTCCCGTCTCGGACGATGGATCATGCAATCACTCCTGGGATGCGGCCGTGCCGGACCTCCCGGGGCACGGTTCGACCGGATGGGGAAATCCTAGGCTGCGAGAAGACGGGAATCGAACTGGAAGAAACCCCAGCTAGGCCCTCTTCACCGACGCGGGGAAGCCGGCTCCGTCTTGAGTAATGCGGTGCGGAACTCAGGGACGGCGGCGATTGCATAGCGCTTGGTGATCCACAACCGGCGTTCCTTGATCAGGCTGCCCATGTACCGGAAGCCGATTTTGTCGATGACAGAGCGGGAGATCACATTGTGGGCAAAGGCGCCGATACACACTTGTCCCGCCTTGGCCATCTCCCGAGCATCATGGAGCATTTGATAGAGGGCCTGCGCATACAACCCACGGCCCCGGGCGAAGGGATGCACATAACATTCAAAAATCACGGCCGCATCCGTGGGCGGGAAAAAGACTTGTCCCACCATCTATTTCGTGCAGGCGATACACCGCTCTGAGGACCGCCGGAGCATCGGCTCCTCATGGTCCTGCACACAACATCTTATGGGAATAGGGCGCCGGACAAAAAAAAGGGACTGCGCTCATAAAAGCGCAATCCCTTTCCCGGGTCATGACCGTGCGAGCGTTACCCTGGATTCACATTGGAGGACGCCCTTCCTCTATGACGGCCCCTGCTCCGGACAGGGCCGTAGGAGGAGGCAGTTCACGGCCACAGTTCCATCGACACGGCTTCCGCCCGCTTCAGATCTTGCCTCGGCGCCCCGGCGGGCATCTGCCCGTCTGCGACGCGCAGCCTGATCCCTTCCTTCCGCACGTCGAAACTCTCCCACGGAAGGCGAATGAGCCGCCCCGTGTCCGCGACGATCACATCGGCATGGCTGATCTGTCTCGTCACGGAATCCAGGATGAGGCGCTTGACGAACCCCCATTCGTCTCCGCCCGCTGTTTTGACGATCCAGTTTTCTGTACTCATAGTCCACACCTCCTTGGACTACAGACGTCCATTCAGGCACCTTTCCAACTCCCGGGCCGCCGGCTTATTGGGCCAGATATTCGTAGCTGCCCATGTACGATGTGAGCACCTGATTGCCGACCGCGTTCAGAATCACGTGAGCCGGCGCATGGCTCGGCAGCGAGCTCAGCGCCCGCTGAACGACCTGCTTCGGCGTGGCATTGCCTTTCACGACGACCACCAGCATGTCGGCATGCCCGGCGAGGATATTCATGGCGGCCAGCGGCAGGATGGGCGGGGTGTTGATAAAGATATACTCGAACCGTTCCCGCAGCTTCGTCAAAATGCCGGACAGCCGGGCGCTCTTCAATAATTCGCTCGAATGGACGCTGGAGTTTCCGACCGGCATGATCGAGCAGGGCACATCGGGAAACCCGGCCAGACAGTCATCCAGCTGGACCTCGCCGATCAGGCAATCGGCGAGTCCGAATCGGGGCGGGGCGTCCGCATAGAGGTGCAGCTTGGGGCATTTGAAATCACAATCCAGCAGCAAGGTGCGCTTCCCGAGATCCCGCGCCATCGTATACCCGAGGTTGATGACCGTCGTCGTCTTGCCCTCTCCCTTGATCGCGCTGGTCACCGCCACCACAGCCGATCCGCCGTCCGTTCTCACGAGCGAGAGCCGGGTCGCCGCCACGCGATACTGCTCGGCCACCGTCGAACTCGGCAGCAATTTCACAATAAAATTGTCTTCTGAGGGCTGACGATGCGCGCGCGAGCCCTTGAAGCCGTTCGTCTCCGCCACCTCTCCAGCCGCCTCGTCTCCCGCCCCGTTCCTGGACAGCTGCGGTCGCCAGCCGATGCGGTTATACCAACGGACACGGTCTCGTTCGAAGCTGAAATCGGGAATGACGGCAAGCAGCTGAGGGCCGAACAGCACCTCCACTTCCTCCGGGCGCCGGAACGGCGGATGGAGCCGTTCCCGCATGAGGGCCAGGCCAAACCCTCCGGCGCAACCGACCAGCAATCCGAAGATCAGAATCCGGGGCTGGTTCGGCTTTTCGGGTTTGGTGGGGAAATTGGCCGCATCGACAATATGGAACTGCGCGCCCTTCTGCCGCTTCTCCAGATTCTCCGTCACACTCGCATTCAAACGTTTATCGAGGAGCGCTCGATAGTTGTTCCGCATGTTTTCGTAATCGCGCTCCAGAATCAGCAGCTCCTGCTCGACGTCCGGGGCCCGATCGATCCGTTTCTCGTAATTTCGCTTTTCCGCGAGCAGCAGGGCCTGCCGCTGTTGAGACAGCGCCACTTCGCTCTTGACCTCCTCCCGCTGCCGCTTGAGATCCCGGACATAGGGATCGACCAGCTGCTCCCCCGCCTTGAAGACATCGGGGCCGTACAACTCCACCAGCTTCTTCTCGACCTGGCGAAGCTCTTCCCTTGTGAGCAACACTTCAGGGTAGCTTTCGTAGAACTCGGCCTGCAGCTTGACCAGCCGGTCCTGCAGCTCTTTGAAGCGGGGAAAGAGCGGGTCGAGACCGGTGGGGCCGGGCGCCAGCGTGGGGTTCTTGGTCCCGTATTTTTCGTATTCCCGAACGGCGTTGTCGAGCATCGTCAATCGATCGCTTTGCCGCTGCAGATTTTCGTTGGTGGCGTTGAGATCGCCTTGCAGCCGGTCCAGAGCCCGCAGGTTGGCCTCCACCTGCTGCGGCAGCTCCCCGGTATGGGCTGCTTTGAACTGGCTGATGCGGTCTTCTTTTCGCTCGAGCTCGGCCTTGGCTCGCCTCACCTCCGCATCGAAGAACTCGGTGCTGCCCTCGGCCACCCGCTCGCGCGCCTTCCAGTTCTCTTCGATGAACTTGTTCGCCAGTTTTCCGGTCACCTGCATAGCGATCACCGGATCTTGGTGAGCGAACGACACGGTAAAGGCGTCAATCCCGCCGCGGCCCACGAAGTTGCCGCGCGGCCGCTTCCCGACCATTTCCACCAGGACTGCTTGAGCCAGCATGGCGGTTCCCCCGTCCAGACCATAGCGCTCCACGACGTCGGGATAGAGCTGAAATTCATTGACGAGGTCACCCAAGATCGCCCGGCTGGTCATCTGTTTTTGGATCAGGAAGATCCGCTGTTCGAGGTTACCCTCCGCCAGTCCCTGGAGATCCGCAATTTGCTGATCTTCCACGAGAATGAGTGTTTCAGAGCGGTATTGCTTGGGCGCTAGGATGCAATAGGCCCCGGCGACCAGGAGGGCCACCATGACACATCCGATGATCAGCCATTTCCGCCGCCATGCCATCTCAAGGATCTCCGGCATCGCGGCTGTGTCGACCGCCCCCGCTTGCTGTTGGTGCTCAAGCAACTTCATCGTGCAACTCCAGCCCGCATTATCTCTTGCCCGTTGTTGACCTTCACTCGCTCGCCGGGGTCCTACGCCGCTCGGTGGCCCCACATGGCCGGGTTTTCGGGAACAGCCTCCAAGTCGCGCCCCTTCTGGTGGTCCTCGTCCGGAAGGCGGAATGTCGGAATGAGCTCCCGCAGTTGCTCCATCATCCACCGGCCATTCTTCAGGTGACCCGCGGCTTCCAAGGTAATCAGCCGCTCTTCCAACGAGGCCAGATCGGCGGGAGTCGGCGTTCGAACACGGAGGATCCGGTCCACCGCCAACGACTCGGCGACCTCCCCCTCTCCGACCAGCTCTTCATACAGTTTTTCTCCGGGCCGAAGCCCGACAAAGCTGATGGCGATTTCTTCATCCGGAACGAAACCGGACAGGCGGATCAGGTTCCTGGCCAGGTCCACCACACGGATTTGCTCGCCCATATCGAGAATATAGATGGCCCCCTGCTCGCCTAAGGAGGCCGCCCGAAGCACCAAATGGGCGGCCTCCGGAATGAGCATGAAATACCGCCGGATCGCCGGATGCGTCACCGTGACCGGACCGCCGGCCTGAATCTGCTCCTGAAACCGCAGCAGGACGCTCCCATTGCTTCCCAGCACATTGCCGAACCGGACGGTGAGGAATCTGGTGCGACTGCGCCGCGCCAGATCCTGCACCAGGAGCTCGGCCACACGCTTCGTCGCCCCCATCACGCTGGAGGGATTGACCGCCTTGTCCGTGGAAATCAGCACGAAGCGCTCGACTTGGAACCGGTCCGACAATTCGGCCGCAATGCGCGTGCCCATACAATTGTTTTTCACCGCTTCGGCCGGATTCAGCTCAACAAGCGGCACATGTTTATGCGCCGCCGCATGAAAGACGATGTCCGGCCGGTGCCGGTCCATGGTCATCGAGAACCGCCGGACGTCCGTGACATCGCCGATGACGGGAAAGATCAGCGACGAGTGCCCCTTGTCTTCCAATTCTTTGGAGATGGTGTAGAGGCTGTTTTCATGGCGCTCGTACAGAATCAGCTCGCGCGGTTGAAGGGCGGCAATCTGGCGTGACAACTCCGAACCGATCGAGCCCCCGGCTCCGGTGATCAAAATCCGTTTCCCGGTGACCATCTGTCTCATTGCCTCCGCGTCGCCGTTGACCGGCGCGCGCGGCAGCAAGTCGGCGATGTCCACGGTGCGCATCTGGCTGACGATGCTTTTCTCCGCCAGGAGGTCCTGCACGCTGGGCAAGGTCTTGATCGAGAGCTTGAACGGCTCGAGCGCCGTGATGATCTCCCGAAGCAGCGCCGGCCTGGCGTGAGTCAGGGCAACGACCACTTCATCGGGTTCCGTCTCCGGGAGGATGTGGGGAAGGTCCTGCCTCGTCCCCAGAACCTTCACGCCGTGGATGCGTTTACGAAGCAATAAGCGGTCATCGTCGATGAACCCGATCGGTTCGTAATGGGATGGCCGCTGTATTTTCATTTCGCGCACGACCCGTTCCCCCGAATCGCCGGCTCCGATAATGAGGACCTTCTTTTTCTGCCGGTAGATCACTTCGTCCCGCAGCAATCGCACTGAAAGCCGCACACCGGTCAAGAACCCGACGAGGAGGAGGCTGTCGATGATGAAGACCGAGCGCGGATAATTCGGGGGCGACGCCGCCATTTGGACCCAGGCATACATGGCGAGGGTGCTACTGGCGACTCCCACGAGAATGTTTCGGAAATCCCACAGGCTCGTGTACCGCCACAGGCCTTCGTGAAGGCGGAAAAATGAAAAGGCCGCCCCGCGGAACACAATGAGCCAGGGCAGCGAGCCGAGAAACTCTTCAATGACCGTGAGCGGAATATCCCCGTCGAACCGGAGCCAGAAAGCCAGGTAGTTGGCCAACACGATCAGGCACAGATCGAGGGCCACGATGATTGGCCGTCGCCATCTCACTACCAGCCCCTTCATCGTGCGATGCGGCGCGGACCCGACTCTCTTCGAACCCGCGTTGGCCTCCGGAATCTCACAGACGGCGAGGGGCACATGACAGAGGCAGAGAAAGGTCTGCGCCATAATGGCCAGGTCAAACAGAAAGGACGATTGGCGGGCATAGCGCAAAGCCAATCTGATCTTTTCCGGCAGGATCGCGCTCCTGTATTCCAGTTCAGGATCGGCCGCGCGCCTGAGCAGCGCCGCCTCATCCACGAACTTGAGCGAGGCGAGGTCCGTGAGACCCGGCCGCACCTTCAGGATCCTGGCGTATTCCGACTTAAAGAGGTCGACATAGCGCGGAACTTCCGGCCTCGGGCCCACGATACTCATGTCGCCCTTCAGGATATTCAGCAACTGCGGCAACTCGTCGAGCTTGTACCGCCGCAGGAGTTGCCCGATAGCCGTGACCCGTTCGTCGCTCCCGATGGTCAACTGCCGCCCGGCGGCCTCCGCCTCGTTGACCATGGTCCTGAATTTGTAGATGACAAACGGGCGCAGTCCCTGCCCGATACGAACTTGCCTGAAGATAACCGGCCCCGGCGAGTCGCGCTTGATGAGTACGGCGATCAGGACGAACAGCGGCCATAACACGAGGATCGCCGCGATCACCGCCAGGATGTCGAATGCGCGTTTCATCATCGCCGGTATTGCTGCACCAGATCTCGGACAATCCCGATCACCCGCCGGACATCGGTCTCGCTCATCTTCGGATAGATCGGCAGGGAGACCGTCCGGCGATAGCAGGCGGCGGCGATCGGCAAGTCGTCCGGACCGTATCCCCAGGTCTGCCGGTAGAACGGATGCATGTGCAGGGGGATGAAGTGCACGCTGCATCCGATTTGCTGTTGCTGGAGCTGCTGCACGAACTCGTTCCGTCCGATCCGAAGGCGGTCCAGATCAAGCTGGATGACATACAGATGCCACGCATGTTGGACATGCCCGGCCGCCCGGGGACGGATGATTTCCGGCAGATCTCGAAATCCCTCGTCATAGAGAGCCGCGTAGTGGTCGCGCACCTTCCAGAACCGCTCGCATTTGTGAAGCTGCGCCACCCCCAGGGCGGCCGCAATATCCGTGAGGTTGTATTTGAATCCCGGCGCAAGGATCTCGTAATACCAGGACCCTTGAGCCGCATAGCGATTCCAGGCATCACGGCTCAACCCGTGGAGACTCATCGCCCGGATCCGCTTCGCCCAATCGGGATTGTCGGTCGTGACCATGCCCCCTTCGCCGGTGGTGATGGTCTTCGTCGCATAGAAGGAAAAGCAGGTGCCGTCACCGATGACTCCCACGGATTTTCCGCGATAGCGCGCCGGGAGCGCATGCGCCGCATCCTCGATCACACAGAGGCCGCGCGCCTTGGCAATGTCGAGGATGCGGTCCATTTCGCAGGGATGACCGGCGAAGTGGACGGGAATCACGGCCTTCGTTCTCGGCGTGATGGCGCGTTCGATCGAGGCGGGATTGATGTTGAGCGTATCGTCGGTGCAATCGACGAGCACCGGCTTGGCGCCGAAATAGATGACCGCCTCTCCCGTCGCCGCGAATGTCATCGTCGGGATGATGACCTCGTCCCCTTCTCGCAGACCGCAGGCTTCGAGCGCCAGATGGAGGGCGGCGGTACAGGAATTCACGGCGATCGCGTACCGGGCGCCGACCACGGCGGCAAACTCATGTTCGAACTGATCGGTCTTCGTGCCGGTCGTCAACCATCCTGAGCGAAGCACGTTGACCACCGCATCAACCTCCTCGTCGCCGATTTCGGGCGTGTGAAATGGTAAAAATGGCGTCATGGAGCCCTCCCAATGTGTCGTCTTACAGCTTAGAGCGGGAACCGGCCAAGGGATTGCGTGTCATGCCGCGCTTTCGCCGGGCCGGGCCAAGGCACAGGCGGCATGAGCGTTTACTGTGGTCATGAGGACGAGGCGACCGCTGACTGAAGCGCGGTCATGCTCACATGTTTGCCGCGACATGAGGATCAGAACGACATTCCTGAGGCAGGATACTTCAAGAGTCCTTGAACGCAACCAGGATCGGATCGTCCGGTATCCGTCCGCGATAGGCTAGGACCACATCCGCATGATCCAGTAGAGAGAAGAGCGCGACCAGCCCGAGCACCAAAGGCTGTCTATATGCCCCCATCACTTCCGCCCTCGTGGTGGACAGCGCGAACACCAGGACCGCAAGAAACCCGCTCGTGACGCCCATCGCAAGGCATACCCTTGCCCGCCGCTGGGCGGATGGTCGGTGCGTTCATTCGAGTAGGACAGCTGCGCATAGCGGGCGAGCCACCCCAGGCTGAGAAACAGCAACACGGAGCCTGCCAGTAGCCATGAGTTCACCGCAACCTCCCCGGCGACTGCGCCGGCAACGATCCGCAGCGTATTGATTCCGGCCAAGAGCGCGACATCCACGAGAGGCCTGCGGCCCAACCCTAGAGAACAGGAGACGGCCATCACCGCATAGGACAACAGCAACGCAATCAACGCAGGAGTCACGAGCGCGGCGATGAGAAGAGCCCCCGCAAGCAAGAAGATCGCCAGAACAATCCCGGTCTGAAGCTGTAGGGCGCCACACGCAAATGGACGAGACCGCTTCCGGGCATCCTGCCGATCCGATTCCAAGTTCGCCAAGTCGGCGATGATATACACACCTGATGCGCAGAGGCTGAATGCCGCAACGGCCGCCGCCTCCTTCAGGATCCTGGCCGGATCGCTTATCTCCTGCGCTGCGAGGAGCGGAACGAACAACAAGAGGTTCTTGGCCCATCGGTGCACTCGCAACGCGTCGACCCACGCCGCCACCGAGTTCACCTGAGGAACGATGACGTGCTCAGCCGAGCACACTCGGCGCGCCTTTCGAAGGAGCCCGGGAGAGGGACCGACGAGAATGGCATGCTCCGCCGCTCCCCAGAGCGGAAGATCGTCGCGGCTGTTCCCAATGTACGCGAAGCCTTCGCCTCCCGTGTACCGCTGTAGCGCTCGGAGCTTGTGAGCCCGTGACAGGTTGATGACGCCGTCACTTGCCAGGACGGCTGAGAACAAGCCCAAGTGCCCGGCCACACCCTTGACTATCCGTTCATCCGCGGCAGAAGCCAAGACAAGGTCTTTGCCCGATGCCTTCTCCTTTTGTAGGAATGCGATGACTTCTTTCCGGTACGGGAGATGAGCCGGATCCAATTCCACCTCGCCTGCGACCTGCCGCTTGAAGAACGCCTTCCCCCCGAGCAGCCATCGCGGGAAGCGCAGGAGGCTCTTCGGTTTGTGTTTGATGAGAACAAGGATGCACTCCCACAGCGAATCGGTGGAGAGCAGCGTGCCATCCAAATCGACGCCCAGCGTTCTCGCCTCGCGGTTCGTCGCGCGCAGACCGTCCACCTCGGCCGGTTGACTTCCGATATGGGGCGCGCGGGACTGTACGGATGACACAGAGTGATCCCTTCCGTCGATAGACGTTCCATGGTCCCAGGGCGGGACGTACCGGCCGTCACTCCTCACGAAGCGCGGCGCCGCAGATGCGGCCGCGACTGTGGCTCTGCGGCATCACCCATTGAGTCTCCCAACCGAGTGAACTGACGGTCCCCGCATGTCCCGTAGAGCTAAACAATCATCCCGAAATGGTCCCCGACCACACAGCAAGAAAAAGGTGACGCGCGGCCGAGGCCTGTGAATCGGACTGCTGATCCTCAAGCCGGCGCGCTCGGTCCTCGCGCGTTCGAAGCGATAGTCACGCCCAGATCCTGTCGTATCTTTGCATTCGCGAACCGGAGGACTTTCGGACAGACACCCGCACGGCCGTTCAGGGGCGGAGGGGAGATGGTGTGCACTACTGCTTGAGGCGCGGATCCGACTGGTTCAGATATTCTTCGAGATTTGAATAGCCGTCGCTGTCGGCGTCTCGAGAGCCATCGGTTGGATTATTCGGGTCGAGGCCATGCAGTTCTTCCCAGGCATCCGGCATACCGTCGTGATCGCGATCGTCAGCAGGCGTCCCGGGGCTATAGACCGGGAACCCTCCCACATCATTTTCGTGCCTGATAATGGCTCCCGCCGTCCCGCTCGTCACGTTGCCTGGCCTGAACGTCGCGGAGCGCGCAAAGGACAGCACCCGGGCGTCTACGCTGTCGAGGACCGGTAAACGCGCGCCGGCTTTGGCGAGCACCTCCTCATAGGCCTGGAAGGCATCGGTTTCGCTACTGAGCGGAGGGGCAGGGTATCGGGCGGAGACCAGCGGGAACGGTCCGTTGTCTTGCCAGACAAAGAGAGTCTCGGCCTCGGCATTGTGGTGCCGTTTACTGTCGATATTGCCCTTGAGAAAGACGCCTGAAGCGGAGGTGTACGGCAAATTGCCTGTCGTCCTCAGTGAGCCAAATCCCGTGAAGGCCGCATTCCGGTGCTGAATGTAGGCATTGCCGACCCAGTTGCTGTGCGAGGCCCCGTTCCCTGTATGCACGTCCCCCCCGCCTCCGTTATTCAAGTAGTAGACAAGGTTATTGACCACATCCACGATTTGGGAAGCCGATCCGGTGGAGGCCACCCCAATAATGGGATTTCGCACCATGTTCATGGCCATATAGTTGTGATGCAAGGTGACGTTCTCCACGGCCCCGCCGAGATTAATGCCTTTGGACTGTCGCCGTTCGCTCGGCACGTTGCCGTCCTGGATGCCTTCCGCCACAATAGACCACTGCACCGTGATGTCCTTCTTGCCGCTGATGAAGATTCCCTCGTCCGTACTCCAGGTTGCCGAACAGTGGTCGAGGATCACGTGACTTCCGCCTATGCCGAAGTTCCAGTTATTGGGCACCTTCCACCCCGGCCGAGAGCGCAAGTGCCGCACGATGACATGGTCGGTTTGAATCCAGATGAGGCCTTTGACCGCAATGCCATCTCCGGGCGCGGTCTGCCCCGCGATGGTCAGATAGGGATGCACGACGTCGATCGATGGGCCGAACCCGCCGCCGGCACCGAACTTGACCACCTCGATATGGCCGCTGACCCGAAAGACGCACGTTCTTGGTCCGCTCTCGACCTCCGCGCATTGACGCAGGCTTCCCGGCCCGCTGTCTTCCAGGTTCGTCACTTCAATCACCCGTCCGCCTCGCCCGCCTTGCGCAAACCGGCCGAAGCCTTCCGCCTCCGGGAACGCGAGCATCTGGGCGGCGGCCTCGGGGGCCGGACCATCTTCGGAGGAGCCACCGCCGCAGGCAGTGATCAGCCCTATTCCAACTGCTGCACCCAGCACAATCAGAACGTACACGCTGTCTGTTCTGATTCTGGACATGCCCCTCCGGTTGACTGAACGTCCTCCTCTTGAATAGATTCGTTCCTAGAGTCCATTGGCGCCCAACCCGTCGTCCGCCTCGCCATTTCTGTCAGCGCGGAGAGACCCGGGGATTTTGCTGTTTTAATCCCCGGCACCACTCTCTGACTGAGAGCCTCCGAAGTTTCTTGCAGGCGCCGCCTCCTCCCATTGTCGTATCGGCGCATGCCACGCGCTCTCCACTACTTCATCGCATACCAATGGACTTCCCAGAATTTTGAGTCCAAGCGGCATCCGAGCAGCCCCCTAAAGCATCCCAGGGCACGAGTGCAGCCCGCAACGAGGCACATACGGTTCGACAACCATTCTGGCGTCTGAAACGGCGTTCTATCGTGGACCGTTCGAAGAATCGCGTCCCAATCCAAACTGCAGATCTATTCCCCAGCACACGAGGCACGCATCTGCGCCACCCGACGCCCGCACGCGCACGACCGACATTGGGAATAGCCGGTCTCATTGCCCGGGCGGTCAAGGCGCAGGCGGTCTAACCGGCGGCATCAAGAGGACGGAACTTCCGACACGCATGAGGTCCGCGGCATTCGGCAAGTGTTCATTCCCGCCGTGCCGCTGATCATGCGACTCTTTGAAACAGGACGCTCGACAACTGACGATCGGCACCTCGGACCGTGAATTTCATCCCTGTGTCTAGCAGGAATTCATCGAATGCCTTCATTTCGTGGTGCCGGTCGCTGAATTCGTCGAAATAGAGGAACGTTCCATGGGCCATGTGGCTTTCCAACCGATTCAAAACAGCCTTCGCCGATGAATACAGATCGGCGTCAATGTTGATAAAGAGGCGGTCGTGCTGCGGCACGTCATACCGTAGCAAGGTATCCTCGAACCAGCCCTTGTAGAACCGGACACGCTCGTCTTCGACGAGAGGACATCGGCCCTCGGTCGAAAAATAACCCTTGGGCGTGGTTTCATTCCACGCCTCCGGCAAGCCTTCAAAACTGTCGAATCCGTGCAGCATCGACCTCTGGTTTCTGAGGGACTGGGACCAGTACCGCATAGAGGCCCCTTTCCACACGCCAAACTCCAAATAGAGCACGTGGGCATCCTTCAATTCGGGGACGATCAGATCGAACACCTTGTAACGATCTCTCACCCGTGTCGTCACCTCGAGACCATGCCGTTGAAACCAGTGACCCACCGCCAAGTAGTTCGCCATGGAGTCCAGGAGGCGAATCATATCGGGCGGCGTGTGTTGTCCCAGCCTGGTGAGCGCATATTTTGCCTTCATCTTGAGCATGAGAAGTCCTATCCTCTTTCCTGATCTAGTACCGTCGCCGGTCGGCGGCCGTGCACGATCGACCGCATCGGACGCCCGCGTCGGCCTACGGTGCCGCCGGTCCCCGCGATAAGGTCTTCCAGGCCGCGACCGGCCGCCGCCGGACGAGGAGGAAGTCCCACAGGCCTCGGAGAAATCCGAGGGCATAGCTCGCATGGTAGGTCGGGAATACGATCGGCAGGATCGGGACCAGCCGCCATCCATGCTTCGCAGCCGTCACAAGAGAGGCGGTCAGGACGGCGGCAGCATAGAGCGCCAGCATGCCGACCAGCGCCCAAAGGGCGGCAGGCACCCAGATCGAGATGAACGAGAGTCCGGCCAAGGACACAAGAAACGCACTCGGAACAATATGGCGGATCGACGCCGGTGTGGTGTGCTTCTGGATGACGCGCACCTTCCAATAGCCGTATTGGCGATATTGACGATAGAGGTCGCCGAGCGAGGCCCTCGTGCGGTACCAGCTCCTGATCCGCGGTGACTGCCAGATTTTCCCGCCGGATCGGATAAGACGCAGGTTGAATTCGTCGTCCTGGTTGCGCACCAGTTCCTCATCAAACAGTCCAATTCTTGAAAACACGGTGCGTGGCCAGCATCCGTAAGGAACGGTGTCCACATAGCCCTCGTAATCGGGATTGTGGAATCGAGCGCCGCCCACGGCAAACGATGACTGATAGGCGGCCGCAATGGCCGTTTGGACATATTCATCGCGGATGGTCAGGGCGGGTCCTCCCACGTTGTCGGCCCCGGTTCGCCGGAGGATCCGGACGCATTGCCGGATGTAATCGGGGGCATAGACCGTGTGGGCGTCCATACGCATAATGATGGCGCCGCGGGCGATCCCGACGGCCTTGTTCAGTCCGCTCGAGACAAACTGGTCCGGGTTGTCGATGACGCGGAGACGAGCGTCCCTGCACGCGATCTGTTGGAGGATCTCTCTGGTTCGGTCGGTCGAGGCCCCATCGGCCACGATCAGCTCGACGTCTCCCCCGAACGGTTCCTGCAGGAGAATGGACCGGACGCACTCCGCTATGGTGCCTTCCTCGTTCCTGCATGGAACAATGACGGATACGGTGATGCGCGGCGCCGCCGCATCTGTGTCGGGAGTCATCGTCAACCGGTGTTGGAGAGCGGCGGCCCCTCCCGTGTCTCGGGAGAGGCCGCCGCCTGGTGGGAAGCACAAACCGAATAGGTCATCTCGCGCGCCCCCTGTGGAGCAACGGCTGACTAAGCACACGCGGGATTGCCGGTTATCCTCAGACGATCCTCAGACGATCCTCAGATTGGTGGGAGCTTCCGGCGCCGTCGTGTCGCCGCCCCCGTTGAGCTTGGGAATGTCTCCGGCCTGCTCCATCAGGCACCATTCGATATTCTGGTAGGTTTCACCCAGGCCACGCGCCTGAGAGATGGAGGTCGAAAGCGCCGAGCCCGCGGTGTTGGCGAGCCCCATGCGGGCGATAAACTCGTCCGTCATGCCCGAGGGCTGGAGATGTTTGGCCGCTCCGGAGGCCAAGGCGGGCCAGGGGTTGCCGCCGTTCGCTATGGTAAATGGCGAGTCGAATTCGGTAAGGTGCCCGGTGGATTTCCATCCGGTGAAGGCGGTGTAGCCGTTGACGAGAAACTGGTCGTACGCATCGCGCTTCGGTTTGATGCAGCCGACGTTGTTCAACAGGGCCGCCGCCCATGCGTCCGCAACCGCACGCGAGCCATTCGGATCCACGGTCACCGGCGCCGCCGGGGCCGCCATCGGCGCCCCCATGATCGTGAACCCGCTGTTGACATGGCGCGCCGCGATATAGCCGCCGCGGGCGTCCGGCAGCAGCGCCGCGTTGCTGCGGGCATAAAGCGCCCCTGGCCCGTAGTGGGTTTTGATCTCCGTGCCATAGAGCGGGTTGTCCCACCCTCCTGAGTTTTCCGAGCCGCTGCCGAACCCCCATTTATAGTAGTTGCCGATCACGTCGAACTGCGGCATCGGCGAGGCCCCCGTCAGATTGTGCAACTCCGTTCCCCGTCCGGCGTACCCGCCCCAGTTGTAGAACAGATTGTTGATGATCTGCGACGGCAGACCGTACCCGCCGAGCGGATTCCGTTGATGTCCCGAGGCCATGAAGTTGTGATGGAGCGAACAGGCCCCGTGGTTGTAGGCGAATGTGACGGTCGCGAACCGCGCCTCGCTGATGATGCACCGCTGCACGGTGATGTTGCCCGCCGCGGTCTGCATCATGACCTGGTCGTCGGTCGCCCAACAGAACGAGCAATGGTCCACTATGGCATGCGAGGCTCCCCAGATGCCGCACGCCCAGCTGTTGTCGGAAGCGCCGTGGCAGCGTACCCGGAGATGGCGCACACAGATCTGCTCGGCCCTTAAGTAGAGCCCGTCATAGTGGCCAGGCGTCGCCGTCTCTCCTTTCAACGTGATGCCGTCGCCGGGAGCCGTCTGGCCCGCCACATAGACGTAACCATTGCCGAGGTTATCCAGGGTGGTCCGCTGTGGGATGTAGCCGCCCACCTGGAAAATGATATAGCGGGGACCCTTCTCTACCTGATAGGCCTGGCGAAAGGATCCGGGCCCGCTGTCGTTCAGATTCGTCACAAACAGGATCTTTGCGTTGGGATTGCGCCAGCCGTTTGCCAACGCCCCGAATCCTTCTGCCCCGATAAACGCTCGGGATACGGCCTGGGTCTGCGCGATTGATTTGCGTGGAGTCCAGATCCATGGGAAACATGTCAACACGCCCGCGGCCCCTAGCCCTTTGAGTAATGCACGTCGCGTCAGCATTCCTTCCAGCCTCCGTCTGTAGTGACTATTGGGTCACATGTTGTTCAGCCTGCCCCTTGACTAATAGACGCTCTTGCTTACTTCGTTGGAGACGACACTCTCGTTATTCGCATGGTCGTAGGCCGTCACGACAAAATAGTAGGTCGTGTTCGGTTGCAGTCCCGTGGCTTGATAGGAAGTGACCGGTCCTGTGACGACCGCCAGCGGAGCCCCATATTCTCCCGAGCGAGTGCCTCGATAGATCCTGTATCCGGCGACATCCGTGTCGCGGCTCAGAGTCCACGTCAACGTTGCCGACCCGGCGGTGGGCGAAGGCGAAGGTCCTCCTGCCGCCGTCGTCACCGTGACGGGACCGCTCACGGCGGCCTGCACGAATTTATCGTTCAGCAGGTACCGCACTTCATACTGGGCGGTGATGTTCGGTACAGCAAACGTCATCATCCCGCTCGTGCCGCTCGGAACGTATTTCCAGCCGAGCACCGTCGCCCCCGAACTGACCGCTCCTACCCGAAAGAGCCCGATCCAATCCCTGCTCGAATGGTTGGTAGGCGCCCGCCAGGAGGCTGCGATCGAGCCGCCCGGGGCCACCGTGGTCGGGGACACAGTCACTCCATACGTCGCTCCGGTCGGAGTGGATGATGGCGGCGGAGCCGTCGATGTTGCCGTCGTCGTCACCGTGATGGGACCGCTTGCGGCGGCCTGCACAAACTGGTCGTTCAGCAAGTACCGCACTTCATACTGTGCGGTGATGTTCGGTACAGCAAACGTCATCATGCCGCTCGTGCCGCTCGGAACGTATTTCCAGCCGAGCACCGTCGCCCCGGAACTGACCGTTCCTACCCGAAAGAGCCCGATCCAATCCCTGCTTGAATGGTTGCTGGGTGCCTGCCATGGGACGGTCACCGTCCCGCCAGGGGCCACCGTGGTGGGAGAGGCACTCACCGTATAGCCGCCCGATGAACTCGTTTGGGCCTGGGTCAGTCCCCCTCCCGACACGACGACGACAAAAGCGAGCAGCAGAATCGAACGTGAACAGCCCTTCGAGTAACGAGCCAGTCTCCTGAATTGTGTGCGTAGCCTTTGTTCCATTCCCCCCTCCGATGTGATTCGGCACTGTTGCGGTTCGTGCCCGAGCGGTGAGGGGAAAGAGCGAAATGTGTGCCATAACAATTTGCGGTTAAAACGGCGTAAAAGAGAAAAGGAATTTCACAGTGCTGTATGAGCCCACATCCAAATTGAAAGGAGGCTGCACGGCAGCGCCGCTGCCGCTCCTGAACTCCTTACCTGCTGTTTACCAATTCTTTACTTGCCCTTCCGAGCGAACACGAGAACTCCCGGAGACAGATTGATTGCTGAAACACTCAGTCTATAAACGAGTTGAGGGAGCGCATACGATACCTTGGTCGCGGGGCTCATCTCGTTCCATGAAGTCGTCGCGGCCCACGGCTCACTGGTGACCGACTCAAAGCCGGCCGTGGAACAGATGGAAGCCAAGCGATGCACGGAAATGCTATGAAACTGTCCTTGGAGCATCCGAGAGAGTCTGGCTTCTTTGGACGACCTCGAGGACAAGGCCCGTGCAACACCGAGAACAAAGCGCTTGTTCGTCAGGCGCATCGTAAGCACTCCGCCCGGCTCAAGCAGACGATAGAATGTCTGGATGGTCTCGTAGGGGTTCCACACAAAGCAGAAACTGTCGATTGCGGTGATCGCGGAGAACTGCTTCGCGGGAAAGCCGGCCTGTTCCAACACCCATCCACACTTGACTTCACATCCTTTTGAGGCCGCGATCTCCGCGGCCTGGGCGTTAGGCTCAAACCCGGAAGGCGTCCAGCCGTACGCCTTTGCCAGGGCCATGAACTCCCCAAAGCTGCAGCCGATATCGAGAAGCCGTCCCGGTACTCTCCCCGCTCCCAAGCGGCTCAGGATTCTTCGTTGTAACGCTTCTTTTCCCTGTGCGATGGCGGTGGCTTGAGAAGGATCATTGTAGCTGGACCGAGTGCAGTGCAGTTCAATCTCCTCCACGGTCGGAACGGGACTGGCAAACCATCCGCGACAATCCCGACATTCCCACCAGGAGAGGAGAACCGGCTTTCGTCCGAGTTGTTGGTAGTGCTGCCGAAAACCGGCTGAACGGACTCGCCCGAAGCGATCACACAGCAGGCAACGGTCCGCAGCCACTACCCCATCCATCATCGGAAGTCCCTCTCTTACGCGGACGGGTATTTCTTCCCGATCACGCATCCCAGTACGCCGTCGACCTTTTTCATCAGGCGGCTCCGGGGAAATAGTCCTCGCATCGCGGTCACGCCACGCGCAGCCAATCGGTTGGCAAAGGGTCTGGCGAGGGCGTGCAAGACGAAGGCGCGATGAACTGGCTGTGGCTCAAAGCCAACTTTCTTTTTGTACGAATGGAGCCCGCCGGCCTGATCCCCTTCTTGGATCGAGCTCAGGCCATAACTCACGGTGGTGATATGGCGCTTTCTCAGAAACTCCTCCAGGACGAAGTGGGAGAGGCCGTCGTTCGGGCACCATGTGCGCGACTCGTCTTCCGAAAATGATCCTTCGATGGCCACCCAATCGTCGACGGCAATCAGCGTCATGAAGGCGACCAGACGGTCCTCTCGCCACGCGCCGATTGCGCAGTGGCCCGGATGGGCGGCAAACTGCAGGAACCGCTTGTGAAAATGCTCGCAGGTATCGTCCGAGAGGCCGATGCGTCTGCGAGTCTGGCTGTACGCGGAAAATCCTTGAGAGAACACATCGGACCATTCCAGGAAGCCGAACTGCAAGTTTCGAATGGCCCTTCTGGCGTCGCGCCGGCCGGGGACGGACAATGCCTCGAGGCTGTAACGCTTGTCCCGACAGAGATAGAGCCAGGCGTTGAGCGGATAGTCCTCGCTCGGCCGGCGAAGATAGCTCGCGACCAGAGCGGGCCCGCGCCAGAGGACTCCGTCGATCTCTTCCTTGGAAGGCGGATCCAAGCAGATCTCCGGGATCCTCATCATGGCGCAGGTCTCGTATGGCACCCAAAACGTCCCGCGGGCGCCGGGCAGGACGCGTATCCCGCGAGAAGCCAGGCTCGCCGCATAGCCCTCGACCGAGTGCGACCGCGCCTCGGGCGCATTGCCCGCCAAGGCGAAGGGTCCATCGCTTTTCACCCGGGAGGTGAAAGCCTGCTCGACACGATCTGGCGTCATGGCATCAAGAGGTGACGGGGACCCGAAGGTTATGGGCGCACTCGAAGATTCCCGGAGAGAGCCGCCCAGTAACAGGCCAGTATTCTCCCCGCCACACGATCCAGCGACAACGATTCCATGTGAGCGCGCCCATTGCTTTTCTCCCGCCGCTCCACCACCTCGGCCAATCGCGCCCCGAGGTCCAAGGGATCTCGCGCGCACACGTGACACCACCGCACATCCCGCAGACGCTCTCGGATATCACCGCAATCCGTGGACACGACCGGAAGATTACAGGCCAGCGCCTCTTTGACGGTATTGTTGGATCCCTCGTGTCTTGACGTCAGCAAGAGGGCGTCCGCTGCATTGTAGAAAAGCGGCATCCGGTCCGGCGGTTCGTTTTCGACGATATGCAAGCGGAGCGCAGGGACGGCCTTTCTGGCCTCACCGTAGGCGGCCTGGGCCAGGGCGGGATCCTTGACCCACGCCCCCTGCCGATCCATGAACAGAACGACGGGATCGTTGTGCGACCAGCCGAGCGCCGACCGCGCCTGCGATTGCGGGATCGGCTGAAACGCATGGCAGTCCACGCCGTTGGGAATCACGTCGCATTTTGCGCGTACCCACGGCCACCATAACGCCGCCCTCAGTTCCTCGGTTTTTGCGATACAGCGCCGGCTGCCGAGCGCCCCTACTTGGGAGAGGGCCCGCGAAAGAGTCCCGGACCAAGTTTGTTTTCCAGACACATCGTAGTTGCCCAGCAAATCGCTTCCACAGTAAGAAATCACCACCGGCTTTCTCGCAAACAAGACCGCCATCACCGCTTGAGCGGCTCCATAGTGGACGTGCACGAGATCGACGGCACAGTCTCGCGCCTTCTGCCTTAACGCGAATCCTCCTGCAAGAAGTCCTTTCAAGGACCGGCGGTTTTGGAAGATGTATGTTTCCGTTTCCGTCCCTGCGCACACCAGAGACTCAATCTGCCGCTTGGCCCAGACAAAGGATTTGTCGGAGCCGTCCATGGCCAGCACCATCAACACTCTTAACGGCTTGGCGCGGTCGCCGGGAAGAGAAGAGGGGGACATGCGCTCGCCGATGTTGCTTGAGGATCCTACCCTACCCCGGCTGATGAGGCCGCGAACTGGCCCCCCTGTCTCGCCCGGCCGGCGAGTCAGATCGCGAGATGCTAGGACAGCAACCGCCGGCCAACATTCTTCAGGACGGCCGGAATACGGATCTGATGCCGCTTCATGCGTCGATGGATGTGCTTGCATTGGTCGAATACCCACATATTGGCGGTGTTGACCATGCGACGCATGGCCTGCGCGGGAGCCTCCACGTTGCCATCAGCGGTCACCGTAAAGGACCCGACTTTGGCGAAGTACCTTCCCGCCCGAAGGCACTCGAGCACCCGGTCTGTGGCCAGATGCTCGACTTCACAGTACATGGGGACGTATCGAAACTGCGCCCGAAAGTGATAGTCGACGCTGCAGATGGGTCGCAAAAGGGGTCTGCGCAGACGCCGTTCCGTGACGTAACGCACGACCTCGGCGCTCGGCGCATACTTTCCGTCGAACTTGGAATTCCAGATTTCAATGCCGTCCAGTTGCTCGATGACATGTTCGGGTAATTGATACTGGTGCTTCTGGGGATGGGCCCACACGGCGAAGCCTTCCTGGGCCTTGATCCAAGGAATGACATCGTCGCCTGCGACGGATGGGTGATACGCGCGGATGCCGATGCCCAACACATGATTGCGGTGGCAATTGAACTCGATACCGGGGATGACCAGAAACTTGTTATCCGAGAGCCGGCGGCATTCATCCTGGAGCGCCTGGAACTTCCCGATATCCATGTCGTGCTGGTGCTCGCAGACGGCGAGGAAATCGAACCCGTCCTCCTCGAACAGTCTTTTGACTTCGGCAAGGGACACTTCTCCGTCACCGGAGAAGGTGGAATGGATATGAAACGCCCCTTTTGCGAGGATCGTCCTAGTGTTTGCCGGCACACAGCCTCCCTGACTTGACCACGAACGCCGGGACCTTGTTGACGGCAAAGTCTACCAACCCCATGAATCCGGGAACGAGATCGCCTTTCACAAAATCATCGTCGTATACGGACGGGTGCAGCCCGTGCAGAACGTTCCGGAACGCATCCCATCGCGACGGGAAGCGGGCCGACCATCCGGCCGGCGGCCCTTTCACGACGCTGATCAGATGACGAATGTCTCCGAGCAGCCATCGGGAACGCACGCCTACCTTATAGGACTCTAGAGGATCGACGTCGCCGTCCAGGGCGAGCCGATAGAGCAAGAAGGGAAAGTCCACGCCTGCGGCAATGGCCAACGGCAACGAGTTCCAAAACCGACCGTTGACCTCCATAAGTTTCGGAGTGCGGCTTCGGCTATCAAGCTTGAACTCGACCATGGCGACCCCGTGCCAGCGCAACGCGGTCAAGAGCCGTTGTGCTGACTCTTTCATGCGGGGATCCAGGGGAATGCTTTCTCTGAACGCGCTTCCCGAGCCTGTCGCTATCACATCCCGCAGTCGCCGATGCGCAAACCAGGCGCGCGGTTTCCCCTCATTGAAGAGCGCAAAAATGCCGTACCCTTCGCCTGGGACGAATTCTTGGAGCAGCGTGGAACAGCGCGCGGACCGCACCTGCTCGTATTGATGCTGTAAATCCTCCTTGTGAAACACGTATCGCGTGCTCGGCGCGGAAACGATCGCGTCCTCCTTCGTCAGCTCCGACGTGCAGGACTTCATCGCGAGTGGTAAGCCGAGGTGCGCGGCAGCGGCTTCCAACTCGGCAGCGCTCTCCACCTGAATGGTCCTAGGAATGGGGATCGCCAGCTCTTCGGCCAACCTCAAGATCGTGGCCTTATCAAACGCCGCGACAATCGCTTCATGGCTGGGCAGCGGGATCTTGACGGAGGGATGCAAGCGTCCCCGTGCCAATGAGAGCGGAAGAATGGCCTTTTCCGTCATCGGGAACAGCACATCGTACGCTCCCGTGTTCGCGCGGGCGACCACGCTCTCGACAAACCGCGAGACACTGTGTCGAGGAGACGGATAGACAAACGAATCACGGCAAAAGCGGGAATAGAAGGACTTGGCAAAGCCGTTGTCATCGCAGGCGGTCACTCCGATCCCTCTGGCGCCCAGCGACCGCGTGAGGGCCAGGGCATGGTTCGTGGCTGCGTCGGTCACCAATACTTTCATGGTCGGGCGTGGCGGGCAGGGCGAGGCAGCATGCGGGATCGAATAGCGAGATACGATCGTCCGCCGAGACGTTTGGCCGCCTTCTTGGCGTTCCAGTAGAGGAATTCCTTCAGCCAGGTCATCGAGTGTCCGCGCACGAGATCGGCGAGCACTGTAGGATTCAGCCCCGGCCGAACGACATATCGCCCGAAGACCGCACAGTTTCCCACATGATGCACGGTGCGAACCGGCTCGGAGGTGAACAGCGCCTTGATCCCGCATTGGGACGCGGCCTCGGCCACGTGGCGCGAATAGTAGCCATGCGGCACCGACGCCGTGGTGACCGCTTCACCCAGTATGTCTGACAGACAACGGACGCTCGCCGACCATTCTCGGAGCAATTCATCCCGACGCAGATGCGACATTCGCTGGGGGTGCGAGCACGAATGGCTACCAATCACGTGCCCTTTTCTCCGAAGCGTTCTGACCTGTGCCTTCGTCAGAAACGCGGGCCGGCCGATATAATCGGTGGCGACGAAAAAATGCCCCTTCCAACCGTATCGCTCGAGTACATCGAGGATGCGCTCGGCGGCGCTGACGCCCCCGTCATCGAACGTGACCACAAACCCGCTTGAGGCGAACCCCGGGGACAACGTTTCGGGCACGGTCACAGGCCGCAGGCCGGACACGGCGCTCAATACGGCGCACTGCCGCTCGAATTGTCCCTGCTCCAATTTGTAGCTCGCGGGTCCGGCCCCTGGGAATCCGCTGGCCTCGGTGGCGCCATGGCCGATGACATCATGATATTGCAGCGACACGACTCGCATGCGGTCTCTCTGCGGTTCGTTGTGGAATCGACGGGACGACTGTGGCGGGCGGTGGCGCGGACGCGCCGCCTCAGCCGTCGTTCGAAAGCGCAAGTTGAAGGGAGAGCAGCATGATGATTCGTTGGTAGAGACCCTGCCGCGACGCAGAGTGATACGGATGCTCGTTGCAAAACGCGTCGACCCATGGCTGATACGCTTCGGGCCTGAAGAACTCCGGCAAGCGGCTCGCCGGACCAAGCAACGTGCTTCTCAACCGAGTCCTGAAAGCCCCGTCCACCCACGTATCGACGGGAATTGCGAACCCCCATTTGGGTTTTCGAGCCACCTCCTGCGGCAGCCGGCGTTGAGCGACTTCGCGCAGGACTCTCTTGCAGATTCGGCCCTTCACCTTGAGGCGATGCGGGAGCGTCAGACCGAAGGCGAACAGCTCCTCATCCAGCATGGGCACTCGCACCTCCAAGCTTTCTCTCATGCTGGCCGTGTCCACCTTGAACAAGAAGTCGTTCGGAAGCACCAGGCGCAGATTGGTCTCCGTGGCGGCGGCAGACAATCGCTCGAGGTGAGACGCCCGCGGGGGCAGACGGATGTCCAGTTGCGGCTCGAAAAGCCGGCGTAGGGGCAGCATTTTCTCTTCATCGATCCAGAGGCGGCGGTGTTCATCCTCGCGGATCCAGGTAAAAAGGTTCTGTATGATCCCGACATCGTCGGCCTGCTCGAACTCTTCCAGTCGATGCACCAGCCGGCGCGGGAACATCCCTCCTGCCGCGGCCTGACCGAGGAGCATGGACGCCGCGCGCAACAGGGGCGCAGGGAGCCGCTGCAATCCAGCGATCCGGGCAATCTGCCAGTACATGTTGTAGCCTCCGAAGCCTTCGTCTCCGCCGTCTCCCGAAAGCGCCACGGTGACATGCTGCCGCATCAGCCGGCACACCGCATGAGCGGCGAAGAGCGACGTATCGGCAAAAGGTTGGCCGGCATGCCGGAGGAGTTGCGTGATGTGGTCCCAGGTCCCTCTGATGCTGTCCATATCGAGCGTCGCATGGTCGCTGCGGATATGTTTGGCCACGGCCACCGCTGCCCAGGTTTCGTCATACTCCTTGTCAGGAAAGCGGACGTTGAACGTCCTGACCGGCGTGCTCACGGCCGCCTGGGCCGCTGCGCTCACCAGAGACGAATCGATCCCCCCGCTGAGCAACGCGCCCAGGGGGACGTCGCTTTCCAGCTGTGTTTGAACGGCCGCCGTGACCAAAGCGCCCGCTCGATGGGCGGCATGGGCCAGGGTGAGGTTTGGATCAGGAGCGATGGTCCAGCGATGGAAGATCCTCGTCTTGTATGAGACGCCCTCGGCATCATGCCGAGCTTCCAACAGTTCACCCGGCTGAAGAGCGCGAATGGCTGCATAGAACGTCGCCGGCGCGGGAATGTAGCACAAGGCCGCGAAGTCGTAGACCGCCTGCCGATCCGGCTGCCGATCGATGCCGGGCAATGCGAACAGGGCGCGGATCTCGCTTGCAAATGCCAGCCGGTCGCGTGTCCGGGCGTAGAACAGAGGTTTGATTCCAAAACGATCTCGTGCAAGCATCACGGTGTTCGTACGCGTGTCGAATATGGCGACGGCAAACATGCCGCGCAGTTGTGTGACGAAGTCCGGCCCGTCTCTCTCATAGAGATGCGGGAGAACCTCGGAATCCGAACGCCCCTTGAAGGTGTGCCCCTGGCTTTCCAGTTGGCGGCGAAGATCGCGGTGATTGTAGATTTCACCGTTAAAAACGGCCCATACCGTGCCATCTTCGTTGCCGACCGGTTGTTTTCCCCCCGAGGAGAGATCGATGATGCTCAGGCGGGTGTGAATGAGAGTCGCCTCCGGACAGGCCCGGACACCGCACCCATCCGGACCACGATGCCGGAGGGCATGGGCCATCCGAGCAGCACAATCAGGACCTTGCGAAGGAGGGCCTAGCCAGCCGGCGATACCGCACATCGTGAACGCTCCTCCAGGACAATCCAGGACAATCGTCAGAAAGATGGCTACCGGCGCGCGCTCATCCCTTCCAGCCCGCATCGCCGTAGGCCCTGAGCGTCTCTTGGAGCAGCTGCCGGAGCCCGAACTTCTGCTCCATTGTCGCTCGTCCGGCCTGTCCCATTCGGACGGCCAAGTCTCGGTCTTCAATCACTGTGCACACGCGTTCTGCGAGCAGCGCCTCATCTCCGCGTTTCACCAGAAAGCCCGTCTGGCCGTCCTCCACCAAGTAAGGCGAATGCCCGGCATCGGTAGCCACCACGGCGCGCCCGCTGGCCATGGCCTCCATAATCACATTCGGGCATCCTTCTTCATCTGCCGTATGGACCAGAACCGTCGCGCGGGCCAGAAGGTGGGGAACATCGTGCCGCTCGCCCAGAAAGGTGATCAGGTGATCGACACCCGCGTGTTTCGCTTGCGCTTCAAGGGCGTGGCGCAGGGGCCCTTCACCCGCGTGCTGAACGAGAAACGTGAGTCCCTTGTCCTTGGCGTGAGCCACCGCGCCCACCAATCGATCCCACCGCTTCGACGGATGCAGCCGTCCAATGGCGAGCACCAGCGGCACGCGCGGCAGTGGGACGGTCGAGTCGAACCGGTTCAGGTCTAGCCCATTCGGGACGAGATGCAACCGGGACGGTCTGAAGGGACCGGTGGTTCGCTCCACCGCCATTTGTGCGGCGATGCTGTTGCAGATTTGCGTGGAGGGCCATCGCGCGCTGAGACGGCCCAGGACAGACCCCGCTTCCCGGCAGTCACTGGTAAAGTCGTTCCGGATGGATCCGACCGAGATCGTGCCGGTTCCGCACGACGCCCACCAGGCGGCGAAGTTCGTAAAGAAGCTATACGAGTGGAGCACTTCGGGCTTCAATGCGTTCACTAACCCGCGTAATCGTCTCAGCTTCTCCCGCCGTGAGCTATGTCCCACGAGGTATAGCGGGACGCCAAGCGCTCGCATCAGCCTGGCATGGTGATCGCTTCTGCTGTAGTTCCACACGACCACGGCGGGCTTATAGCGATGCGAGGACATCGCTTGCACCAGGTAGTAGAGCTGGCGCTCGAGACCTCCCGTGCCCAATTGTCCGACCAGAAATAAGATTCGACAGCCCATGAGGGCTTCCATGACGTCATCGGGGGAGGGATTCGCTCCTGAACAGCCTTCGGATCGCGGAGGAGAGGTTCGAGGACGCGTACGGGATCGCGGATCTCATTGGGGCAACGCCCCTCATTTCAGCATGATAGGAACCGTCAGCATGTGCAAAGCCGGCAAATCGACGAAGAACAAGACGGTGACTGTCGCACATAAGAACCCCACGAAAAGCATGAATTGCGATTCCGCATAGAGTTTTTCCGGCGCCTGCGCGGCGGAATTCGGCTTGAGACCGATCGCCAGATACCAGGTGAACAAGAGAGCGAACAGCGGGAAGGTCAATAAGAATTCAATGCGGTATTTGATGAGAAATATGCCCAGAAAAAACGCCGAGCTGATGGCATAGAAGAGCGAGGACAATAGCAGCCCCTCTTCAGTGTAAAAAGCGAAGGAACGCCGGTATTTTCCTGCGACCTCGCGGTTCCCTATGCGTCGATATTCTGAATACCGTTTGACCGCCATCAGGAACGCCCCTCCGGTCCAATACGCGATGAGGATGCTGGAAGGCGGAAAGACGTTTCCTATCACTGTGGACCATCCCAACATAAGGCGAAGAGGATTGTTCAGCGACTCCGAGATGACGTCCAGATAGACGCGATCTTTCAGACGCACGGGGGGCACATTATAGAGCAGCCCCATGCCCAGCAACGCCACGATGGTGAAAAGAAACGTTCTGCCGATGGAATAGGCCAGCGCCAGGCTGCCTGATGCGAGAAGCAGATATTCCAGGAGGACCACTCGGAAATCGAGCAGATAGGCGACGCCGGGCCGGCTGTTTTTAAGCGGATGGAACCGGTCGAATTCCGCGTCCAGATACTCGTTAATGGCATAATTGGCCGACGAAGCCAGACACGTGCTGAGCAGGGCGATGGGAACCAGGAAAAGAAGATCGGACGTCAGGGAGGGGCTGAACCCGATGCCCAGAACGACGCCAGGGAGCATGAACGTGTTCTTTATCCAGTGGTCCGACCTCGCAATCTTGATATAGTGCTTGAGCTGTGCGGGTGCATGTTGCAACGACACCGCGCTTTGCGCCGACAGGTGCGTCATTGTAGTACCTTCCTAAACACCACGAGCAGACTGTCGTGGAGATTGAGCGGAATTGTGATAGGGCGGGCACACGCGGCAACCGATGCCGGAACGGTTACCGACGCATACGCCAAGAGTCTTCGAAGGAGATAATCGAGAGGGAAGTACCACGAGGGTCTATAGATGGCGATCGGCTCGAAGCCGGTCTTCGACAGCGCAAGCGCGACGGTTTCTCGATTGAAGTATCCAATATGCGCGATGCGGTAATGCCACCATTTCGACCGCAGGGTCCGGGCGGCAAAGGAAGCGACATCCGGCGTGACAAGGACGCCGATACCGTGGTCCGACAATATGCGCCTTGCCTGGGAGAGGAGTCCCAGGGGGTCGGGCACATGCTCGATGACGTCGATCAGGCACACTATATCGACCGGCGCACTGACTCCTTCATGAGGAAGCACGCCATGGTGGACCAGCAGGCGCCGGTCCACCGCTTTTTGCCAAAGCCATTGCGACGGCTCAATTCCCTGGGCCGCATAGCCCATCTTGAGCGCTTCCTCGACCAGGATCCCGCTCCCCGCGCCGATATCTAGCAGGCGGCCCTGGGGAAGGTGCGTCGCGATGATCTCTAGGAGTTTACGCGCCTGGATGGCCCGCCACAGGCGTGTGTCCTCATACTCCTCGTCGTGCATGTCCTCATAGAATTTCAGGACGTCATCCAGGCCTGAACACTGACGAAATCCGCACGCGGCGCACCGATAGATATCCGCCGTGACACCATATCGCGCGTCGGTAATCTGAAACGCCTGGCTATCGAGCTGGCGGGGCAAACTCGACTCCTTGACAAGCTGGAAATGCTCGTGCCCACATACCCAACAACGCATTCGATTGCCCGCATAGCGGTTCATCGCCGGGTGCGCGCGTCCCGTACAGACCGGGTTGGCAAGGCTGGTCCCCCGCTCGACGTCGTTCATGGCTCCGCACTGGTTGAATGCAGGGATGGGGAAACCGCTTATCGCTTGCCGAGGGCTTTCATCGCCGATAGGACAGGCTGACTTTGGATAGAACGAATGACCCGCACGAGGCCGGCCCCGGCCAGTAGAGGAATGATAAGTTCCAGTGACGCACGGTAGCGCGAGCCTTGGCCGAACGAAAGGCCTGAACTGAGTGTCAGCGTCGCGCAGATGATCAGCAGCACCCCCAGCCAGCTCCGATCGAAAGGCCCGCCGCTTGCGTTGCGGTCCGGCGTGTAGCGCCAGCCGTGACAGGCGAGCACCAGCAACCCTCCCCAGAGAAAGGCCAGCCCCCAATACTGCCCGTGCAAGCCTAGTCTCGCCGAGAGAAGCACATCCGGAGAGGGATGCAGAGTGTGTTCCGCCACGCTCACAACGAAACAGTAGATCGTGACGCCGGGATGCTCGGTGAACACCGCCTTTGCGCGCTGCCAACGCTGTCGATCCGCGTCCGATACGGATAGCTTCCATGCGCGCTCTTCCTGAATGGCCGCATGCTCAACGGTGAATCGGTCTTTCCCCTCGACCTGCGCCGTTACGCGAGAGGCGAGATTCCACCAGGCGCCTTTGCCGGAGATGTCGCTCAGACCAGAGAAGCGCGCTTCATGCGCGTTGCGGGCTTGCCAGAGCGCGAGTGGCGCGGCGGCGCAACCGATGGTGACGATCAGCACCCACGCGGCGCCTGCCCGCCGGGGGCCGAACTGAACGAATAAGGCGGCGCCAATCAACAACAGGAGGGGCCAGAATGGCCTGACGAGGATGACGGCTCCGGTAAGAACTCCGACCAGCGCGCTACCGAACAGAGCGTGACGAAGATGCTTCGCCTCTTGCGTCAGCTTCATGGATAAAAAGGTGAGGGCCAACAACAGCACGAATAGCCCCTCCGTGAGAGGCACACCAGCCAGCGCGGCGCCCCAAGGAGAAAACGCTGTGACGAGCGCCCCTGCGAAGGCCATGTCAGGCGGAAGGATGCGGCGCGCCAGCCAGTACAGAAACAGGACGCTGAACGACACCGCGGCCGCCTGGCCCAATAACACCTTGTGTAGATCTTGCCCGACCACCGACATGAGGCTGGCCAGAAACACGGGGTAGCCAGGCGTCCGGGTCACTTCTGGACGTTTGCGCTCATCGAGAAACAAGCCCTCGGCGAGCAGGTGACGAGCCGGATGGAGATAGGAATGGGAATCCGGTCTGATAAGGTCTTCCGGGACCGCCGCGGCGGTCAGCCCCAACCGGGGTGTAGCCGAGCACAGGAGGACAATGATGGATGCGAGGATCACGTGATCCCTTAGCCAGGCCGATACGGTGTCTCGAGACGGCATGTGGTGGCGAAAGGGGACGATCGAGTGGGTCGCGGCCCCATCCTCGTCAGACTTTTCGGAGTGGCCGGAGCGCCGTACCAGGGAAGCCGGGTGGCCACCGCCGCGCCTGGTTTGGTTCAGAACATCACGTAGACCGAGCCTGATACTTCCTCTTGCGGGATATCGCTGGCCGAGAACTGCTGCCCCAGCCTGATCAGAGTGGTCGTGAGAGGGCGCAGCGCCTCCGTGGCTTGGCCGGGCGTCCAAGCTGCGGTGATAGCCCGCGCCAGCGTTTCAGGGTCGGGGTTAGCCCTGTCGATCCCTTCCGGAAGGGCGAACACGGCCAGTGGCGATTGGTCCGGGGTCGCTTCCGACCAGGTGGAAGCCATGCGTTTGAAGGACGTGCACACTCGGCCGGCGTTGAGCTTCCTTAGCGAAATCGCAAGAGGCGTGAAGTCTTCTTCGTAGATGCGGCGCAGCGCAGTGATCAATGCATCCGGTTGACTGGAATGCGTTTTGCCGTTCGGGCCGTCCATGTGACCGTTCCTCTCCGACCACGCAGGCTGCTCGGCCTTGAGGAGCAAGCAATGTCCGAGCACTAATACATCCATGTCGGTCCGCATGAAGCAGCGGTAGGCGTCGTAGGGAGTGCAGACGATCGGCTCACCTCGGACGTTGAAGGACGTATTCACGATGACGGCGCACCCCGTATCGCGTTCAAAGCGTTGGATCAGCTCATAGTAGAGGGGATGATCATCGCGCGTGATCGTTTGGACGCGTGCCGAGTAATCGACATGGGTCACCGCCGGGATATCGCTGCGCTCCTGCCTGACAAGCGGCAGGAGATCGCCTTCCCCTACGTCCTGCTTGAAAGGCTTGCGCCGACCGGCCTTCACCGGCGCAACGAGCAACATGTATGGGCTCTGCTTGTCCAGCTCAAAATACTCACCCGCCTTTTCGGAAAGCACCGTCGGAGCAAATGGGCGGAACGATTCTCTGTATTTAATTTTCAGATTCAAATTCACCTGCATCTCTGGGTTCCGCGCATCTCCGAGAATAGAACGGGCTCCCAAGGACCGGGGCCCGAATTCCATTCGGCCTGCGAAGTGTCCAACCACCTTTCCCTGTTCCAGCAACCCCGCTATCGTCTCGGCACGTTCGGCGGACGACAGAATGCGGTGTGGGAGGGCGTGCGTATCCAAAAAGGCCCGCACTTCCTGCTCGCCGAACTGCGGCCCCCAGTAGGAGCCCCCTTGCCGGGCTCGCGTGTGGTCGATCGTCCGATCGGGATCGGCGAAATAGTTATAATGGACGTCCAGCGCCGCGCCGAGAGCCCCGCCTGCATCACCGGCCGCCGGTTGAATCCAGATATCGTCAAAAGGGCCCTCCCGATGGAGCCGTCCGTTCGCAACGCAGTTCAACGCCACGCCGCCCGCCATACAGAGATGCCGGGCGCCCGTCAGCGTATGAGCATGCCGGGCCATTCGAAGGATGGCCTCCTCGATGACGACCTGTATCGAGCGGGCGAGATCCATCTCACGTCTGGTAATGGGCGACTCGGCACTTCGCGGTGGGCCTCCAAAGAGATCCGCAAACCGCTGGTTGGTCATCGTGGACCCGGATAAGAACGCAAAGTACTCCAGATTCAGCTCCACCGATCCGTCGTCCTTCAGTTCCACCAACTGCTTGAGGATGGTGTCGACGTACCGGGGCTCTCCGTAGGGCGCCAATCCCATCAGCTTATACTCCCCTTCGTTCACCTGGAATCCCGTGAACTGCGTGAACGCGGAATACAGCAGGCCCAGCGAATGGGGAAAGCACATCTCTCGAAGTAGCTCGATATGATGCCCGGCTCCGAGGCCGATCGAGGCGGTCGCCCACTCGCCGACTCCGTCTATAGTCAGCACCGCTGCGCGCTCGAACGGAGAAGGATAAAAAGCGCTGGCCGCATGAGAGCGGTGATGCCTCTCCTGCAAGAGAAGCCCGTCGTAGCACAACGCGCTCCGAATAACCCCCGGCAGATGCACCTTGTATCGCAACCAAGACGGCATGACTCGGACCCACGCATCGGCGCCCCCTGGAGCAATCGCCACAAACGTATGCATGATGCGCTCGAACGTCATCGAGGCATTGTCGTAGTAGACAACGGCGGACAACCGGTCTTGGTGAATCCCCGCCTCTTCGAGGCAGTAGTTGGACGCGTGATGCGGAAAGCCGCGATCATTCTTTATGCGGCTGAACCGTTCCTCCTCGGCCGCGGCGACGATGCGGCCGTCTTTGATCAGCGCCGCGGCCGAGTTGTGATAGAAACAGGACAAGCCCAGCACGTACGTGGGCTCCCGGAGCGGTTGACGGCGCGCGCGCGGGATGCTCCGGCTGCCGGGTGCGCGCCTTGGCAGGACGTTGCGTCTCGTGATGTCTTCCTTGAGAAGCTGCGCGACCTGTTCATGGCCGAATGGAGAAAAGTGGCTGTCCTTGCGGAAGCTCAGCCGCTGACGGGCGTCATCGGGCATCTGAGCCAATCGCTCAGTCACATTCAATACGTGAAGGCCGTTGCTCGGGTCATCGAGACTGTCGAACAGGCTCTGATAGAGAGGCTTGAGCCGGTGCAGGTAAAAGAAATAGTTCGGAATCGGGACGACGAGCAAAGGAACGGGATACGCGCCTTCATGAAACCGTTCAATGAGGCTCCGCATGAGAGCCCACCCGCCATCGTGCGGTGAAGCGTAGTCCGGGTACGGTTGAAACCCGGTGTGGCGAAGGATACGGCCTTGCAGATTGTGGAAGCGCGATCGAACGGACTCGCGCACGCCCTTGAGCCAGGGCGCTGTCCTATACAGCTCGACGGACCGCTCCAGCCACGGCGAGCCACGGCGTCCATTGGTGACGGGGAAGGACTTTGCGTCCGGGCGATTGAACGGAACGGGGACGTGGTGCAGCTGAAGCCGGCCTGCGTCGAGCGTGAAATACGGCTTCGGCACGAGTACGCGTAATCCGGAGGCGCGATCGATGGACTCCCGATACCTGGCCTTGATCCGCTGAATGTTCTCCACGGTGACGCAAAGCACGATCGCATCCGCTTCCACTCCGCGGGCGAACTCTTCGAAAATCAATAATTGTTGGTCCGTGCCGCTGCCGGACAACCCATAGTTGTACACCTCGGCGTCCAGCTCTTCTGCAAGACGGTCCGAGAAGCGCTGCCGGTTGTCGCAGCCGTCTCCGGCCGTGTACGAATCTCCGAACAACAACAGCCTCGCGCGGCCTTGCCGTGCGCGCACAAACTCCGTATCGGATCGAAAGCCCAGCGAGTTGGTTCTCGCAAAATAGCCTCCCGATTCATTGGGAATGCGGGCATTCACGTTGGGGACGTACAGGTGCCCGATGCGCGGGTGATACTGCATGAGCATGCGGTGAGTCGATTGGCGCAACAACATCATAGTGATCAGCTCCGGGTCACCATATTGGGGGTGGATCTGAACGTCGAGCGGGCTCTCGCCCGATGGTATGGGGGTGAAACGATACTGCAGGCTCACTCGGCACGAGACGGTTACTGGATCACACTTCCCTGGTGACTATGCCGTTCGGCCAAATCCAACACCGACTGCCTGCGAGGAGACCCAGCCCCAGAGAGAACTCCTTCGCGTACAGATTGTGGACGATCTGGGAAAACAACAAGAGCGTGATCCCGAGTCCGATAAGGCTTAATGCGCCCGGATGCCTATGGCAGAAGCGGGGAATGCATCGATAGGCTTGGAAGATGACCAGCATCAACGCCATCAGGCCTCCGAGACCCCAGTACAGGGTGACCTGCAAGAAGGTATTATGGGAGCCGCTGACGCGCCCGCGCGAGCCGAATTCCGTCCTGCGGCCCCATGCCGACCAGAAATTTCCCGAGCCGACTCCTGTGAAGAGATAGTCCGGCAACCGGCCTATCGCCGCCCCATAGACGAGGGCTCGCCCTTCCACTTTGCCTTCGCGCTCCTCAAAGCTGAAGCTCATGCGGGACCAGACCGATTCTGGGACCAACATAAGCAGCACCGCTCCGAGCACAACGGCGGTCAGGATGACTTTGCCCTGTCGCAACCCGCACGCATACATCACGCTTGCACAGGCTACGACTGTTATGGCGACGCCGCCTCTGGATAAAGGCAGAAAGGATGCCACCATGCAAAAGAGCCCGATTCCAATGAACATGTTACGGACAACCAGGGTCTCCGCGTGCAAGGCAAAGGCCAGCGCCACCACCGCACCCTGGCCGGAAAGGAAGGCCATTCCATTTATATTCGCCTCTATGGGATTGTCGGCAAACGTTTGCATCCGGAGTTCCGACGCTTCTTCGAACGTCGACACACTGGCTCCTTGGATTGCCCCATACGAAGTCAAAAAGAGCAGCAGAGACAGCCACAGACCGGACAAGAGATATCCGTACAGGGCCACTCGCAACGCCGATAAGTCTCTGCACATGGAGGCAATCAATATTGCACCGACGATCATCTGCGCGATTCTCACTATTTCCGCGTGGCTGGCATTCTGTGCAGTCATCTCCATCGCACTGCCGTACACAAGAAACAGGTATGTCGCCAAGAATAACGGCTGGCCCACCGTCGCCAACAGGGCGCCGGGGCGATTCAGAAACAGATAGATCCCCGCAGCTCCCAACAGGATGAATTGCGTGCTGAAGCCGGGGATGAGCACCATATGGGACTCCAGCGGGAGCGTCACGAGGATCAGGAGCAGCAGCGCCTTCTCCAGGGCCGATGTGGGCATGTTCGCCTGGGGAGAGGTCGTGGCCGGGGTCTCTCCAAGAAGGTCGGCCGCATAGTCTTGAGTTCCCGCCATTCGAAGATTCATGACCTGCCCACCGTCGACCGAAAATTCGAAGCGACGCGGGACGCTCGAAACGTTTCGGCCGTACGCAGGGCGTTCCGGACAAGAGCGGAGCGCAAGCCCGCGTCGTCGAGCAACCGCTCCAGACCGTGAATGACCGCTTGGACCGAAGGATCGTCCACCACAAAGGCGCACTGGTTGTGCTTGAGAAAGCGCGTCAGGAAGCAATCCGGCGGCGCATGCGCCAGGATCGGCCGCCCGCAGATAAGGTATTCGATCGTCTTGGTCGGAAAGATGGTCCGATATTCTTCAGAAGACAGACCACCCGAGAAGCCATGCGGCAATAAGACGACATCGGCCTCATGCAGGCGCTCGACGAGCACGTCCCGCGAAACCGTTTCATGCCTCACCGCCCCCTGGAGAAGACCGAGATGTCGCAGGTGTTCGGCCGCGGTGCCGGACAGTATCGTCAGGGCACTATCCTTGACGAGCGAGACGGCGGCGCCGAGCCGACGCGCGGCCTCTTCACAGGATGCATTAATGTTTCCGGCGATCATGAAGCGGGGCTGTTTCCCTGGTTTCGGCGGCGGTGCAAAATCGGGAATGGTCTCAGGAAACGAATGCACCAGCGCGGAGCAGGACAAGTGAGGGTAGTGCTCGCGGTACAGCTCTTTCATGCCTTGGCTCATCACAAAGACATGGTCGGCCTTCTCGAACACACGGGCCTGCAGCCAGCGCGCGAAGTGCCGGCGCGGTCCGGCAGGCGGACACTGTTCGAGATACGTATTATGGAAATAGGGATAGAGCCGTGCACCGCTGAGGTTCGCCGTCAGATAACCGGCGAGGAGATATTCTTCACAGGGAAACACGGCCACTATCCTCGTACAGCGGTGTTGCCTCACGAGACGGAGACAGCGCGAGACGAGCGAGGGAATCTGGAGCCGCCGCCGCAACCGCGCACCACGCTTGGTTTGCGGCCATCCTTCTGCCAGGTACATGATTTCCGGCCACTCGTCTTTCCACTCCACGGCCGGCCTTCCGTGTGGGCGCTCTCCGGCGAGGATCATTTCATCACGCGAAAATTGCTTGGCGAGATTGCCCACGATCACAGCGGAACCGGTGGTTTCGGGGGGAACGGTCCAGGACAGGAGCAGTGTACGTTCGGACATCTTGTGCCTTGGTGCCAAACAGCCGACTTCCAGGGGGCGAAGCCGCCGTGAGTACCTGTGTCTCGCCGCTTCCTAGCAGGATGTTGACAAACGGCTTGGGCGCTACGGAAACGTGGGAACTGGGACAGTCACACTCTCCCTCAGCATCGTTCGCAGGCTGTTCAGAAAGGCCGTCCAGCAAGGTGCGCGATGCGAGGAATAACGAGCGTCCCGTTTGCGCACGGGCGCGAGATGGTGAGCGCCCCGTTTAGGCGAAGCGTAGCTATGCTCACCCGCCCGCCCATCGACTGTCAGAACAGTCGTTTCCCCGGCCGTGCGTTGCGCCTCTGAGGTTCACGGCGCGCCGAATAAGGCGCGGCACGCTTGTGAACGCCGCCGAGATGGTGAGGCGGCAGTGTCCCCGCGAGAACGCCGCTGGCGGACTTTGCTGCTAGATTCTCGCTCCTGCCAGCGGAACTTCCTGAAGCGCCAGGCGAGCGGTCCACGAAGCACACACCTGCTCCAGGATCGAGGGCAACGAAATACTGATGTTCCATGAGGGGTAGTGCATCCGTATCTTGGATAAATCCGATATGTAACAGATATGGTCCCCCTCTCGATTCTTGTCTACATACTCGTATCGCATCGGCTTTCCCGTGATGCCTTCCACTGCTTGGAAGGCTTCAAGAATGGAGCAAGAATTAAATCGTCCTCCGCCGAGGTTGTACGTCTCACCGAACCTCGGGGCGGCGACAAACTGCTCGATAAACCTCGCCACGTCGCACGAGTGGATATTGTCTCTGACTTGTTTGCCCTTGTAACCGTAAACTTTGTAGACGCCTCCTGTCAGATTCACCTTGACGAGATAACTGAGAAACCCATGAAGCTCCACGCCGGAATGGTTGGGCCCCGTCAAGCATCCGCCTCGCAGGCAACAGGTGGCGAGGCCGAAATATCGGCCATACTCCTGAACCATGACGTCCGCCGCAACCTTCGAGGCTCCAAAGACGGAGTGTTTTGATCGATCAATCCTCATGTCCTCCCGTATGCCATCGAAATCCGCCGAATCGGCATAGTCCCAGCGGGTTGGTAATTCATTCAGCGCGAGCTCGTTCGGCGCATCGCCATACACCTTATTCGTGGACATGTAGACGAAGGCGGCGGTCGGCACGTGTCGGCGCGTTGCTTCCAATAGATTGAGCGTGCCAACGGCATTGACGTCGAAATCATCAAAGGGTCGGGAGGCTGCCAGGTCGTGGCTCGGCTGTGCCGCGGCATGAACGATCGCGTCGGGTTTGACCGCTTCGATCAACGCCCCCACTGCTCTGCGATCACGGATGTCAATCTCGTGGTGATGGAATCGGCGACAATGAGTTTCAAGCCGCTTTTGATTCCACCTGGTGTCTCCTCCGGGGCCAAAAAAGTCGGCCCGCATGTTATTGTCCGCTCCGTGAACCGTCCATCCCGAGTCGTCAAAGTAACCGACCACTTCCGAGCCGATAAGTCCGCTGGATCCGGTTACGACCATGTTCATAGATTTTCTCCAACTCTTTTCAGGAATGAGCGCCTATGACCTCGGCCGGATTGCCCGCGACGACTTGGCCAGGGCCGACATCTCTGGTGACCACCGCCCCGGCGCCGACCACCGCGCCCCATCCGATCGTCACCCCTTTCAAGATCACCGCTCGCGCGCCGATGAACACGTCGTCTTCGATCCGGACCGGTCCGGTGCACGCGCCTCGGGTCGGATGCTCGCGTCGCGCCTGCGGATCCAGCGGGTGGAAATCCGTATCCCAGATACAAGCGCCGGCGCCGAGCAACACATTGCGTCCGATCGTGATACCGGTCCGGGCCACAATCGAGGCCCCCGAGATACCGGTCCCCGCGCCGATCGTGATGACACTCTCCGGGCCGACCGCCGCCAGCATGGTCGGATGGGGGAGACCGGCCGGGTTGCTGTCGGCCCGGCTCAACACCCGCACGCCCGGGCCCAGACTGATCCTTGCCCCCGGCGCCAGCCTGATAACCGGGTACCCGGCAAAGGAGCACGCCGGCCCGATGGTTACGCCCAGCCAGGATAATGTGAGCGGCACGC
This sequence comes from uncultured bacterium, assembly GCA_965285945.1. GTDB lineage: Bacteria > Nitrospirota > Nitrospiria > Nitrospirales > Nitrospiraceae > Nitrospira_D. Next base: position 57,428 of record CBDIWP010000054.1, read on the forward strand.
ATATCCGGTCCACGAAGATCCGGGCCACGGTAGTGGGCCCCCTCAACACCCGCAGCGCGGTGTGCCCCAGGCCTTGCCGGCGCCATCGGCTCCCGTCGGCCTGTCTCTGTTCGTGCGGCGGGCCGGCCGTGGCGCCCTCCGACCGCTCGGGCGTGGCGATCGCCATTGCGAGCCATCCTGCCCTCATCCGCCGCCCGCTCCGGTCACGACCGGCTCAGGGCGGCCGTCCTGAACTGACCGGCCGGACGCCGGATGTAGTTGCGCCGTGATGAAATCGGCGACCGCGTGCGCCGCCAGACCATGATTCTTGAAGACGGCCTCGACCGGCCCTTCGGGGTCACGGGGCGGCTCCTTCGTCGCAAGCCAGCGCTCCACCAGTTCACGGAGCTCGTCTTGGGAGGCGACGCGCCGGGCCAAACCCCACTTCCAATTGTCCGCCAGGTCCGGCCACCCGGGAGCCGCCAACTGCCAGATGGGCTTGCGATAGAGCAACGCCTCATACAGGGCGGTGGAACAGAGCGAGACGACGCCGTCGCACCCGTCCAGCAGAGCCGCAAAGCCGGGGCGGTGTTTCGTCACGACGAGATGCGGGCAGCCCCGGTACAGGCGATCGTCCTCGTTCGGATGCAGGCGCACGATCACGTTCATCCGCCCCCGGTATGCCCGCGCAAGCCCCTCCATCCAAACCGCGCATTCTTCCGGAGCGGCCCCGTTTCGCTGCACGTCGTTGCCGTTCGAAAAAAAGGCCAGCGTTGGCTTGTCCTCGAGGGACAACTCTCGCAGAAGCGCCTGCCTTGCCGATCCGTCCCGAGAGGGTGATATCCCGTCGTGGCGGGGGCTCCCCAGCGCAACCAGCCGCCTGGGATCGACCCCCAGGCCGGTCAGTGTGTCGCTGGATGACGGCCCCCACGTGCACATGACATCCGCCACCAGCGGCACATACAGCGGCTGCAACAAGCCGTGCTGCAACAGCACGCTGGGCGTCCGTCGAGTCCGGGCGGCCACGACCAGCGCCGAGCCGCCCATGAGTTGCGTGGAGGCCGTGATCACGATCCGGGGGGCCATCGCGTCCAAAAGACGGCTCACTTCACCGAGGACACTGTCACTCTCGGCGGAGGCATACAGGAACGCCTGCTCCAAGGCGGCCGTCGCGATACGGGGCTCGGCCTGGTGTAACGCCTGCCAGGCTCCTGCGGCCCAGGCCGGCGTCCGACGGACGGCCGGGCAGCGACAGGTCACGGTGCCTTCGGGCAGGTCGCCGGGTCCGTTGAACGACACGAACCGGACCTGAGTGCCTCGCCGCCTCAGTTCCTCAGCGACCGGCATCAGCGTGTCCCGGATGATCGAGCGCTCCCCTTCCACCCATACCAGCACGTCGCCTCCCTTTTGCAGAGGGCCGGCTGTGCGGTGGCGCCGCACGAACGGACGCACCCACCGCTTAGCGGTCTCCTGCAGCCCCATTGGACGAGGGGCGATCAATAGGTTCCTAAAGACGTAGTACCGCAGGGGTTCCATCTCCGGATACCGGAGGAACACGTCGGCCGTCCGGGCTGCAAATTCCAGATAGCGCTCGTCGAGGCTGTCACCTGTGCTCATAGAGACGCCGCAAAGACCGGATGTTCCCGAAGCAGGGTCCGGATGATGCAAGAGGTCCTCAGGCCCGCTCCGCCGTCCAGCGGCCCACAATCCTCGAAGCGGGCCCGTCTCCGCCCGTCCGCATCCAACCCGGGATTGTTCAGATAGTGATTGATCAATCCGATGCATTCGTCCGGGGCATGGGCGAGCCGCGACGCGCCGTAGGACATCATTTGTCTGGTATCCGAGCGTTTGTAGAACCGCCGTGCGGAAAGCGCCGGCGGGATGCCAGGCGGCAGATCGTAATACACGTTCACGATCGGCTTATCGAAGATCGCGGAGTCGATGGTCATGGTCCCGCAGACGTTGACCTGCACGTCCTGATGCGCCAGGAGCGAAAGATGCACCGGTTCGTCCTGTATCACATGCCGGACCAGATGGGCCTCATGCTCCGCCCTGCCGTATTCCGCCTCGGTCGGCCGCGGGTAGCAGCGTGCTTCCCGGTATTCCCTCTGCAGCAATTTCAAGTTCGACCCGAACATTCTGGGATGGCCGCGCACCAGCAGCTGCGCCCCCCGCACGAACCGGCCGGCATGGGCGGCATCCGCCAGGTGCTGGGCGATGGCGACTTCGTGCGGGAGCAGACTGGGTGTCGTCATGGTATAGAGAATGAGCGGGCGATGGGGATCCAGCCCGATCCGCGCAAACAGTTCCTTTCGACTCAGCCGCAAAGAAGGATCCAGATGATGGTCGAACTGCGGCGCACCGGTCACATGCACCCGGTCAGGAAGCGTTTCAGGGTACATGGCCAGCAGGAACTCCTTGAGGACGGGAGACCAGACCAGATACCGGCCGGCATAGGGCAGGTACGGAATCTTCGATGCGAGGTTATCGCGCGATCGGACCATGACCAGCGTGGGGAGCCCCAGCGAGTTCGCGGCTTCGATCAGGGCCATTTCCCGCATGCCTTCCGGCGCAAAACTGGCGACGACACGGGCCTCCACCTCCTCCAGGCGCTTGCGGTAGACTGCGGCGATCGGATGGCGGCGCAGGGTTTCTGAAAAGTCCGCCCGCCGGCGCTCGGCTCCGCCGAAACATCCCGAGAGCCAGAATCGACCGAACCGGCCGGCGGCCCGGCCGATGCTGGCCGCTTTCCGCAGCGGCCGTCCGCTGTTGTGGCGCCACGAGCTGTACAGGAAATCCGCCCAGATCGTGGCAGGGTCTCCATAGCATTTTCTGGCGAAGCCCACCGCTGCCAAGCGGCTTTCCAGGACCGGATCCTGCCGGACGTCAAACGGGTCGAGCGCGCTGACGGTCGTCCCTTCCGGTTCGACGGCCCGGGACCCGGGCAGTTGATTCGGATCGACCCAGACGTGCAGCCGCGTATCCGCAAGCCATCGGCCGAGTTCGCCGGTCCGGACATTCCGCAAGGCCAGGAAGCTGTCGCATCCGATGACCGCGCTCATGACGGCCCCGCATCCGGGCCGACGTCCGCACTCCGCAGCAGTTCCCGTTCGGCCACTTCGCAGATCGTATGCCAGGCGAGCAGATGCAGTTCCTGGATCCGGGGCGTCGACTCGGCGGGCGCGCGAAAACAGAGATCTGCGCACCCGGTCATGCGTCCGCCGTTGGCCCCGGTGAACGCGATCGTCGTAGCCCCCTTGGCGCGCGCCGCTTCGAGCCCGCGCAGCACGTTCGCCGAACGGCCGCTGGTGCTGATCCCCGCCACGAGGTCGCCGGGTTTGGCGAGCGCCCGAACCTGCCGGGCAAAGATCTCCTCGAATTCCCAGTCATTGCCCACCGCCGTCAGAATCGAGGTATCCGTGGTCAGGGCCATGACGGGCCAGGGGTCGCTGTCTCGTAAAAACCGTCCGACCAACTCGCCCGCGACATGCTGGGCATCGGCGGCGCTGCCGCCGTTGCCGAACAGCAGCACCTTGTGGCCGGAGCGGATAGTGCGGACCACCGCCTGACTCACTCCGACCAGCACAGACAGTGAGGTGTCGCACAGACGCTGGTGCGCTTCGACGCTGTCCGTGAGGATCGCGGCCATCTCCTTTTCAAGCACGCTCGCGTTTTCTTCCAGGCTGTCGAACCGGCGGAGGAGCCCGAGGGCTTCGGCCACCGCGCCGTGGCCCCCCGGCTTGGAGAGAATGCGGTGGGCCGCGGCTTTGGCCGACGCGGTGGCATTGAGAGGCGCCAGTCCCAACCCGACTTGTCGCAATGCCGGCGCGTCACGGTCGCCGTCCCCCACATAACAAAAGGCCTCGAGTCCGACGTCCAGCTCCCGCGCGAGCGCTTCCAACACGAGCAGTTTATTCTTCGCTCCGCGCCTGACCAGGCTGCAACGGAACCGGCGGGCGATCCGCTCCACAGACGGGGTGTCTTCACCGGTCACGAAGGCGACCGTCAGGCCGGCTCGTTGCGCCTGCGTGACCGCATCGAGGTCCTGAAAGCTGAACCGCTTGTTCTCCTCGCCGGCATCGGATAGAGCGGCCGTCCCGTCGGTGATCACCCCGTCGATGTCCAGCGCCAATACCCGGATCTTCGTCACCATGCCGTGCGTCCTCCATCCATCACGAGGTTGGCGCCGGTCATGTACGACGAGGCATCCGACACGAGAAAGACGACCGCCGCCTTGTACTCCTCATCCTGTGCCATCCGGCCCAAGGGAATGAGATTGGCCAATCGCGCGACAAACCCCTCATCCTGCCCCGTATACACGCCGCCCGGCGAAAGGGCATTCACGCGCACGCCTTGCTCGGCCCAATAAGTGGCCAGGTACCGGGTCAGACCGATCAATCCGTGCTTGACGACGGAGTAGCTCACCGGTTTGGCCGGTTGCTGCTCGTCGGGAATCCCGGGCCGGCGGTAAATCCTCTGATCAGGGGCAATCACTCCCAAGTCCGAGGCGATGTTCAAAATGACCCCGCGGCCCTGACGAGCCATCTCGATGCCGACCTGCCGGCTGCATAGCACGGCGCCGGTCAGGCCCACCGCCAGGTCACGGTGCCATTCGGCCAATGCAAAGTGCTCGAGCCGCGAACTCATTGGATCCGCGCCGAGCCCTTCCTGCTTCGGATTGCGGGCCGCATTATTGATCAAGATATCGACGCGGCCGAAGTGTGTGAGGACCTGCCGCACCATGTCGGCCACGCCGTCGACATGCGTGATATCGACCGCCAGCCCAAGAGCCGGCACGCCGAAGCGCTCCGCGACACCGCCTGCGACGGCCCGGGCCTGATCGCCGTCGATGTCGACGAGGACGGGCTGTCCGCCCATCTCGGCAATGGCCTCGGCGTGGCGGGCCCCCAGCAGCCCGCCGCCTCCCGTGATCACGGCCACGCGACCGCTGAGATTGAACCGGTCCCGGACGCTCCGCCCGGTTTCCTGCTTAGGCGCCGTCAACGCTGTGCCATCCATCACGAGCCTCTCAGAGCCCGACCCGGCGTAATTTGTTCATGACCGGCACTTCGCTGGGCCAGAGGCATTTCTTGCCGTCTCCCATCGCCCGTTCGATGGCGCGGATGTCCTTCACGAGCCGCCAGACGCCCTGCGGTTCGATCGATGCGGACTGATCGCTCCCCCACATGGACCGATCGAGCGTGATATGGCGTTCGATCATGCAGGCGCCCAGCGCGGCGGCCGCGACCGAGGTGGCCAGGCCCACTTCATGGCCGGAGTAGCCGATCGGCACGTCGTACCGGTTTCGGAGCGTCTGAATGGCGTGCAGGTTCAATTCCTCCACGGCCGAAGGATACGTGCTCGTGCAGTGCAGGATCAGGAGATCCTGCGTCCCGAGGACTTCGACGGCGTGATCGACTTGCTCGAGCGTGCTCATGCCCGTCGAAATGATGATGGGCTTGCGGTAGCGCCGATGATGACGGAGCAGGCGGTCGTCGGTCAGGGAGGCCGAGGCGATCTTGTAGCAAGGCGGATCGAACTGTTCCATAAAATCCACCGAGGCCTCGTCCCAGCAGGAGGCGTACCAGAGCACGCCCTTGTCCTTGCAATAGCGGTCGACGGCCTCATATTGCGGCCGCCCGAACTCCAAGCCGCGTTTGAGGTCGCCGTTGGTCTGGCCGAACGGCGTGTCTCTCGGCTTCCGGAGTTCTTCCGGCGTGTAGACGATGTCGACCGTCCGCTTCTGGAATTTCACCGCGTCGCAGCCTCCGAGCACCGCGGTGTCGATCAGTTTTTTGGCCAACTCCACGTTGCCGTTGTGGTTGATGCCGATTTCGGCGACGATGAAGCAGGGATGACCTTCCCCGAGAGCATGATTGCCTATGTGGACGACGCGGCTCATCTCTCCCTCCTTTGTGGACCGTGTAAGAAATGGAGTGCCCACCTCGGCTCTTGGGGCAGGCGGGCGGTTGGACGCAGCGGACAGTAATCAGGGGGGTCGTCAGACAGGATGACGGGCTAACTGAGGCACGACCGGCGTCTCGCTCTCGCTCTGATGGAGTCGTTGGAGCGCTCGTTCCACCGCGGGAATGTCTTCCGGATAGTCCACTTCGTAGAGATGCTCGTCGATGACGTAGGGAATCGCACAGTCTCCCCACATGGATCGCTTGTCGAAAATGGCGGCGGACCGGACTACATCCACATAGCCGTTCTGCCAATACACCAACGGCAGCCGCTGGCGGGGCAGCGACTGGCAATCCGGCACGTCCGTCAGTCGCAACACGGGCTCGAGGTACCCCTGCTCGGTCAAGTGCCACATCTTGTAGGGAGTCTGGCGGGCCGGGCTCACCGAGCGCACCGCGTCGGCTTCCGGATGGGACAGCAAGAGGGCGATCGCCTCGTCGATGTGCGCCACCCGCCGGACCGGCCCGGGAGGACGCAGGTGGACCACGATGTCGGGACTGTACTGGTCCGCGTCCCGGAGCCAGGTCAGGGCATGTCGAAAGACGTCGATGTCGGGCGACAGGTCTTGCGCGCACCAGGCCGGCCGGATAAACGGGACCTCGCCGCCCCACTCGCGCGCGACCGCGGCGATTTCGGCGTCGTCCGTCGAGACGATCACCCGGTTGATGAAGCGGGACTCCAACGCGTGCAGGATGGAATAGGCGATGAGCGGCTTCCCCGCCACCGGGATGATGTTCTTGCGGGGGACGCCCTTGGAGCCTCCGCGAGCCGGTATGAGAGCGAGGATGCGCTGTTCCATTAGCGGCGCCTCGCGAGGAGGCGGATCCACGAGCCGGCTCCTGGTTCTTTGGCGTATTGGAAGTGTGGATGCACAAGGTGATCCATCCAACGCGGCGGCCGAGCGACGATCTTCCTGGACAGCTTTCGGACGCCTTCTCTGATCCCTCTGTGCCAAGCGCGCTGCCTTCCCCAGCCACCGCAGCCGGTCACGGCTATCACGGCTAGTCCGCTTTGCTCTGCCGCACGCTTCAAGGACGTCTCCGTGAAAAACAGAAGATGCGGTTCATCCTCCACCGCTTCCATGACGCCTGTCTCGTTCGGCACTTCACAAAACAGGACGCCCGTTTCCGGCAGGAGGGCTCGCATAGTACCGAGCAGCCGGATCGGATCTGTGACGTGTTCCAAGACGTGCGAGCAACTCACCACATGCCAGACGCCAGAGACGTCTGCAAGCCGGGCATGGACCGTGTGGCCTCGTTGTTCGATCGCCTTCCGACACTGCACGTCGGGCTCAACGGCGCCCGTCCTGGCTCCCAGTCTCCTTGCCTCGTCGAGTAGCGCCCCGTACCCGGCCCCGATGTCCAGCCAGGAATGCGGGGGGCGGACATGGCGTAGAACAAACTCGATTTGGGCCCGAGCTCTGGCGGCACCGCCGTCCCAGTCTCCTGCGCTGCCGCTCACCGCAGACCGCCCGCTTTCGATCCGATACCGGTCAGCGTAGTACGCGTCCAGCTCCTCATTTTCGGGAAATGGATTCGCAAAGGTCGTGTCGCACCTCATGCACGTGCGCAGGCAGAGACCGGCGAACGTGCCCGAGGACCCGACAGCTCCTCCGGATCGGTACGGCCGGACAAGGACCGTCTGGCATGCTCGACACACGGGACAGGACGGGAGCGGGTCCAATTGGAGGCTGCCGGAGGGCGTCATCACTGCTCCTTCAACGCCGGCCACGGTGCCGCAGCGCACGGCACTGCCGCCCCGGTCCGCAACGATTCTTCCGCAAACAGAGAGAGACTCAAGCTTCGGACGGCTTCGCGCAGATCGACGAGGGGCTGCGCCTCTCCACGAACACACGACAAGAAATGGCGCAATTCGTCGATAAACATGTGGTTGCGCTCAAAGCCGCTGAAGGTCACCTCATGTCTCGTCCGCGGCTTCACTTCGTGCCAGACGACCCGGTTGCTATAAAAATCGTAGTGCACCTTTCCGGCGTCGCCGACCACTTCGCAGATCCTTTGCGGGGGCCGCTGCAAGTAGTCCACATGGATGTGCACCGGCAATACACCGTCTTGCTCCTGGCACGTAAGGAGTACGCTCACGGAATCCTCGACATCCACTTCGAGCTCGCTCAGATGGCCTCCGACCGCATAGAGACATCTGGGCATTCCAAACAGCCACAACGCATAGTCGAATTCGTGTGTTTGAATCCGGAGCGATCCCCCACCCAGTTCCCGCCGGGCAGCATGGCTTTCGCGATAATCCTCGTAGGGATGCCAATCCGGAAGGTACTCCCCATTCACGATATGGGCCGCCACGAGACGCCCCAGACGGCGCTCTTCGAGGAGCGTTTTGATCCAACGCAACCCGGGATGAAACCGGAATTGATACGCGACGAACGCGACCAGGCCTTTGCGGTCCACGGTATCAATGAGCTCCTCAATCCCATCAAGAGAGCCGGCGAGCGGCTTCTCAATGAACAAGTGGCATCCGGCGCGCGCGGCAGCCAGGGCCACGGGTACATGCTGGCTGTTGGGATTCGTTATGAAGGCGACGTCTGGTTTCTGTGCCAGCGCCACCTTAAGATCGGAGAAGGTACGAAGACCATACTTCGCTTCCAGGACGGCGCCATCGTCGACGGTCATGTCCGCATTGAGGACCGGACTCCGCCCCTGGACGCGGTAGGCCAGGATGTCCACATCCGCGCCCAACACCGCCCTCAGGTTGCGCAGATGTCGCTGCCCTATCGATCCGAGCCCGGCAAGGAGGACTTTCTTCACCATTGCTCATCTCACATAACCGGGATCTGCTGCGCCCACATTTCGAGGTTGATCCATTGCCACAAGAAAAAGGAGTTGTCCCCTTGTCCCTGGAAAAATGATTCCATGGCCTTCAGGCCCCTCCGCCGATCGATCCATCCCCGATTCCAGAACGAGGGAGTATCCACTCGTTCCTGTACCCAGTCCTTGAGCTCGTTCCGAAACCATTCCCTCTGCGGCGTCTGGACGGAACGCTTCGAAGCCCAGCACACATTCTTAGAAAGAGATCGTTCAGCCGCTCTGCGCAAGATCGCCTTCGAGATACCTTCCCGGATGAGATCATCCGCCGGCAACGCAAACTCGTACGCCAACAGCCGATGATCCAGAAATGGCGGCCGGAGCTCGGTCCCCACCGCCATGCTGAGTCGATCGCGAAACCGCAGGGCACGCGGCAGTTTCGTGTACCGCAATTCGCGGTACATGAGATTCCGAAGATGATCCGGAAAAGGCCGTTCAAAATATGGGAGCGCACCGGCGACCATTTTGGCAAACTCTTCATTGATGCAGTCGGGCCGCGCACTTCCGGTCAAGTCCTGACCTTTGCCCACGTCGCCAGACGGCTGCGCGCTCGCATGAATACCGGCCAGCGCGGCACGGCGCTGCGTCGTCGTCGTTATGCCGCTGGCGGCGAACTCCCGTTCGAGCGCCCCAAACTTCCCCTCAAGAAAGAGATCCGCCCACAGAGCAGGACGAAACCGCTCGTAGCCTCCGAGGCCTTCATCCATGCCGCTGCCGTCCATCATGACAATGAATCCTCGGTCTCGGGCCCGCTCAAAGCACAGTGCATAGGACGAGATCGGCGTCCCGGCGAACGGCTCGCCTTGTGACAACGAGCACTGCTCCGCCGTGCGTGCAACGTCGTCCGGGGTTACCGTGACAAAATGAACCGTGTGACCGGTTTGACGGGCGAGCGCCTCGACATACGGCCGTTCACTGTACGCAGGATCGGAGAAGGCAAAGGAAAACGCCTCGATCCGAGTCGGATCAGGATGCACCTGGTCGAGCAGCGAAAGGAGGGTCGCCGAATCCAATCCTCCGCTTAACGCCACACCGATCGGCACGTCGCTTTGCAGGTGAGACCGCACAGCGTCTCTGCAGAAGTCGAGAAACCTCTGCTCGCGTTCCCTCGGATCTTCGCTCATGACGATGCGGCCTGCCGCGTCGTGCAAGTTCCAGTAGCGCTGGGGGGCGCTGACCTTGCCGTCCGTGACTGTCATCCAATGCCCGGGCGGAAGATTACGGACCCCATCGAAGAAGGTCTGCTCGGAGTGATCGTAATAATCCCTCGCCAAGAAGTCGTACAGGACTCGATGATTGATGTGCCGAGAGATTCCCGCGTGGAACACGGCGCGGATTTCGGAAGCGAATATGAAACTGTCGCCGGTCTGCCCGTAATACAACGGCTTGATCCCCAACCGATCCCGTGCGCAGAACAATCGGTTTTCCAGCGAGTCCCATATGGCGAAGCTGAACATGCCGACCAGGCGCTCAAGGCACGCGACGCCCCATCGGGCATAGGCATAGAGAAGGACTTCCGTGTCGCTCGTCGACCGAAAGGCGACGTCCGGCAACTCCGTCCGCAATTCACGGCAGTTGTATACTTCACCGTTGTACACAATGGTGAAGCGGCCGTCGGACGTGGACATCGGCTGATGGCCTGCATCGGTCAAGTCCATGACTTTGAGCCGCCGATGTCCCAGCGCCACTCCTGGCAGCGACCACAAGCCTTCCCCGTCAGGACCACGGTGGGCCTGAACGGAGATCATCCGCCCCACGACCGACCTGTTCGCTTGCGGTCCCACTATTCCGGCTATTCCGCACATGCCTATACTTCCCGTGTTCCCTGCGCCATCAAGCACTCCGCCAGGCGCAAGTCGGATTGGGTATCGATATCGACGGAGTCGAGGTCGGTCATGACGTACGGCACGACGTGCTTGCCATAGAAGCTATCCTGATTGAGCACCACGTCTGATCGGCTGACGAGGACAGCCGGCCCGTTGCGCGCATACAGGTCTGGCAAAGCTTGCCGCCGCAAGCGATCGAACGGTACCGCTTCCTGCCAAAACTCCACCAGGCGGTCATCCCGCAGTTGCATGATACTGAACGGGCTGAACCGATGCGGCAGTTTCACCACGCTCACCACGGTGTCGGCAGCCTGTTGATGCAACACTTCCAGCGCTTCCGTGACATGTTCGCTGCGTCTGAGCGGCGAGGTCGGCTGAAGGAGCACCAGGATATGAGTTTGCCAGCCCTCATGCATCATCAGCCAACGTATCGCATGTTGGGCGACGGCCACGCTCGGGGTCTCGTCTCGCCCAAGCCAGTCCGGGCGGAGAAAGGGGGTTTCCACCCCGCACGCTCGGCCCGCTCGGGCAATTTCCTCATCGTCGGTGGACAAGATCACCCGGCTCAAGGCGCGACAGCCAAGTGCTGCGTCGCATGTATAGGAAAGCAGGGGGCGGCCGGCCAAAGGCGCCAGATTCTTTCGCGGAATGCCCTTAGAGCCCCCGCGCGCCGGTATGAGGCCGAGCACATTCGTCAATATGTGATTTGCTTCTGAACGCATACATCACACGATGCCAGAACATCGGCGATCCGCTCCCCCGCTCTGCCGTCTCCATAGATGGAATCCGATTCATACAATCCATGGGTCATCTGTTGCGCGATAGCGTCCGCGATCTCATTTTGGTCATGGCTCACATCCACGACATTGTGGCCACGCTGGCGACCCGCCTGGCGCGTCCCGACGTTGACGGCCGGGGTCCCGATGAACGCGCCTTCGCGGATGGCGCTGCTCGAGTTTCCCACGATGCAAGCGGTGTGTCGCATGAGGCGAATATAGGCATCCGTCGGCAAGTTTTTGAAAAAGCGAATATTGGAGTCGTCCTGGAATTCACGAAATTTTCTCATCCCCCTGGCGATGTCGTCCGAACCGGCGTCAGCATTCGGCCACAAAGCAATGGTCGCCACCTTCAACTTCCGGATGGCGGCGAGCGTTTCCGTAATCTGGCGCTCACCGTCTCCAAATTCCGTGGTGACAGGGTGCTGCGAGAGGAGAAGGAAAGGTTCGTCCAAATCGAACTTCCCTCCGACGCCCTCCCAAAAAATGCTCGGGCCGATTCCTGGACTGCTCTCCGCAAGCACCTCAGCGACCAGATCGATCCTGGGGCATCCCACCTGATGGACATCACATGGACGTTCTCCCAACCTGATGATGCGTTCACGCGCGTCGGAGCAGGCGGGGAAATGAATGTGGGCAAATTTGGTTACCGCATGCCGGATGCTTTCGTCGATGGTGCCAGAGACCTCTCCGCCCATCGTATGCGCAAGGGGGATATTCATGTAGGCTGCAGCCAGCGTTGTAGCCATCGTTTCGAAGCGGTCTCCTACGGTGAGCACCGTGTCCGGCTGCAGCTGCTCAAAAAGCGTGGGCAATTCCATCAGCCCCAACCCAGTTGACTTGGCCATGGTTAACGGGGTCTCGCCCTCGACCAGCATATGAACCCGCCCGGCGATCGGGAAGCCGTCTTTCTGGACGAGATTGACGACTTGGCCGTACCGATCGAGCAGGGCCGAGGCCGCCACGATCACCTGCAGTTCAAGGTCAGGGTGCCGTTGAATCGCGTGCATCGCTGATTTGATGCTGCTGTAGTTGGCCCTGGACCCGATCACCACACAGATTTTACGCACGGAAATCTCCTTCCGTAAGCACCGTGTCCTTCGCGATATCGCGAACGGCCCGCTTCCCGAGTATCTCGTTCAGCCGGCTCGAGGAGATGCCGGTCCCCGGCTTCTTCGCTCCGATGTGGTCGTTCGTCAGCTCCGATCCTTCGGGAATGTCCCGCAACGCCACGATGCTCTTCTCGAATATGTCCTTCATTCCTTGAAGCTTCACGGCCATGTTCGTCTTGTCGATGGGACTGGCGAGCATGGTTTCGATCGCTCGGATGCCCGTGATGAGCTCGGCCAATTCCGTTGGTTCGAGAGAGTGTGCGGCATCGCTTCCATACATGAGCCGGCTGAAGGACAGATGTCTTTCGATGACCGTCGCGCCTAGGCTGACGGCCGCGAGAGACGCGTAGGACGTCAGCGTGTGGTCTGACAATCCGACGGGAAGCTTGTACCGCTCGCGCATTTCCAGCATGACGTTCAAGCCGACTTCTTCGTACGGACAGGGATATTCGGACGTGCACTGCAGCACCGTGATGTGATCGTGCTCTCGCAGGATAGTATTGACGGCGCGGTCTAATTCTTTCCACGTACTCATTCCCGATGAAAGCAAGACGGGCTTCCGAGTGCGGGCAATGAGGTCGAGCAGAGGGACATTCGTGACCTCACCAGAGGGAATTTTATAGCGTCCCATGCCGATTCCCTCGAGCAACGCGACGGCCTCCATTGAAAAGGGGGAAGACATGAACTCGATCTCCCGCTCGTCGCAGTGGTGCTTGAGCCGGCGCCATTGTAAGGCGGTGAAAGACGTGCGCTGAAAGTAGCTGTAGCGAGGCTCGCCGGAAAAATAGGAGGGTGCGGGTGCATGTCCCAGTGTCTCGGCCTCGGCGATGTGAGTCTGAAACTTCACCACGTCCGCATTGGCACCTTTGGCGACCTCCACCAGCTTTTCGGCGTTGCCCAGGCTGCCGTCATGCACAGACCCCACCTCGGCAATAATGAGGCACTTAGGCTGCATCATTGACCCCCGTCGTCGTTGCGTCTTGGCGAATCAAGGCCTTGGGAGGGAAGCCGCAACACGCCTTGAGAGAGACCGTTGGACCAGGTTATGGCGCCGGGCGACCCGGCGGAACGGGTTTCTCTGGCCTTGCCGAAGGCGCAGCGAGATAGGATTGAAGACGGCATGCAGACAGGACCGGCTAGGTGTTTCCAAGGGCGAAGGCAACGGCTCTGTTGCTGCTACAGGGTGCGTCCGCCTTCCGATCAAAATAGTCTCCACGCGAACTACCGTCGGAGGTAAACATGCAGTTGTAGACCAGGCGGTCACGATTTCGAGCCAGACCGCCCTTGTGGTATCCCCTGGTATCCACGAATACGATGGTTCCTTTAGGGCCAACCGCTTTGACCCACTTGTCCTCCCTCACCACCGCCTGCATTCCCTTGTCGTTGGCTCGACGGGCGGTCGTACCTTCCTCTCCAAACAACCGAGGTTCCGCCTTGATGCTTCCATAGCCATGCGTGCCAGGCGCATAAAAGAGCGGCCCCGCCTCATCGTCGACATCGCTCAAATAGACGAACATTTTGAGGATGTACCGATCCTCGGGATCACGGTGCCACAATTGGGAGTTTCTTGGCGGCGCCGAAGCGCAGAAATTTCGCCACACGTTGAAAAATCTCAATCTCGTCATCATCCCAAAATAGCTGTTGGCAATATCGAGCACCTCAGGGGCCACCGCAATCCTGACGAAAATACTGCGCGGATCCAGCAGCGGGCGCGCGCCCAGCAATTCCAGAAGATAGCTCTTGAAGCCCTCGTCATCTTTACGATGTCGGGCCTCCTCGATCTCCCCCGCTTTTTGCCGCTCAAGCCTTTGCACTTCTTGTTCGAGCTCCGCAAAGAGCGCGGTATTCCCAAACAGAGCCTGCGCCGTTGTCAGCGATACCCCGTCTCGTCTCAAGTCCGTCACGACTCTTTCTTGAACAACAGTGCCGGCAGGGCGTCCTCGTAGCCGGTATTCCAGCCATGGCCTTCGATTCGCGACATAGCGCCAATACAACGGGCTTTGCCGCACGCCTCTTGTGAGGCTTTTCACGAGTATCGTGCTCGTCATCGTGCCCTCCGCGACACTGGTGAGTGACCTGCTGAAATCGGGTGGATGACCGTCCGTTGTCCGCTCGAAATAGCGCGGCACCGCCATCAGGACTGTTCCCGGTCTTTTCCCATGTCCGGCTGCACCTGCCTATGAGAATTCCCCATCGCCATCGTCTCTTTGAGCAGCTCATTCTCCAGCGTTTTCTTTCCTAGGAGGCGTTCCAGCTCGCGAATTTGACACTTGAGTTTTCCTATTTCTTTGTCGGCCGCGACATGATCGCCCGTTGCGTTCGACTCGATCCCTTCGGCGAGGAGGAGTTTTCTCCACCGGAAGAGCTGGCTGGGAGCCAGCCCGTATTTCCGGGCCACGGACGACACGCTCATGCCGGGGGCCGCAGCCTCTTGCGCCGCCCGAAGCTTTTCTCCGAAGGTCCACCGCCGTCGCCGGTTCGTATAGTTGGCCATGGGACCCTCACCGGGAGTCATGCCCGAGCACCGCATGTCCGGAATACGCTCTTCCGCCGAGCGGCCTCGTTATACGTCATACGTCCGGTTTATTGTTGCAATTGACGCGCATTCGCGCGGAATTGTTTCACATTGCGCAAGGCAGCGCGGTCGGCTTTACGGCCGTTTGCTTCTTGTGCGACATGAGATGTCCGTTTCATCCGCTCGCGTATTTCCGTTCCATGTGAAACAGCAAAGCGAATGATCATGCAGATCGTCCGTATCGACTCGGCGTCTACGGCGGATCCCGTTGGGAGGACCAGTACGCGCCTGGCCATGCGCTCTGTCTCCGGCAACCACAAGGCGCTCAGTGGAAAATACGATCGATACGGTTCCATATTATGGCATCCGGGATAGAAGTACCGGCGCGCCAGGACATTTTCCGCCTGAAGAATATCGACCAATTGATCGCGGCTCACATTGGTGACGGCTTCATCCACTTCCAGCACGATGTACTGATAATTGTTCCGCTCTTGATCATCGTACATGAGCAGCCTGAGGCCGCGGATCCCACTCAGCTCCTTCACATACGCGTGATAGCTCGCTCGATTGACGTCCACGAAAGTCGACAGATCCTCGAGCGATGTGATGCCCATGGCAGCCGACACTTCGTTCATTTTTCCATTCGTACCGATATAGACGACTTTGTCTGTCCCGCCAAACCCAAAGTTTGTCATGAGCCGTATTTTTCTCGCCAACTCATCGTCATTGGTCACGATGGCGCCGCCTTCAAACGTATTGATACATTTCGTCGCGTGAAAGCTGAACACCTCTGCCTGCCCAAAATTGCCGATCATGCGTCCCTTGTAGGAGCACCCGAACGCATGGGCCGCGTCAAACAGCAATTTCAGATTCCACCGCTCTGCTATGTTCATCAAAGAGTCCACTTCACAGGGCCGCCCCCACAAATGGACCCCGATTATCCCGGTGGTTCGCGGGGTCACAAGGCGCTCCACTTTTGCGGGGTCCAGATGGAACTCGCCCGGTTCAATATCGCAAAAGACAGGCGTGACTTCTTGCCACTGCAGTGCGTGTACGGTCGCGATAAAGGTCATGGACGGAACGATCACCTCGCCCTTCAACCCCAAGGCCCTGATGGCAATCTCCAAGGCGACTGTACCGTTGCACATGACAATGCAATGCCTGACGCCCAGCATGTCGGCGATGCGGCGCTCGAACTCGAGACTGTACGGTCCCATATTGGTGAGCCAGCGGCGGTCTAGAATGTCGTTGATGCGCTCGAGCAATCTTTGCCGATTGCCGATATTGGGGCGCCCGACGTGAAGCGGCGCAACGAAGGCGGCGGATGTACGGCCGAAGACGGCCAATTGCTCGATGTCGGTCAATGTCTCAAGATTTGCCACAGATCACCTCAATGGGTAGTGTCGGCGCATGGCCGGGGCCGGTCCATTGGAACCGGGCCGCGGTTCACGCGCCCGTGAATGGATGAGATGGACGGAGTCGGAGGCGTGATGAAGACCGTTGACTTTCTGCCCGCCGAGCGAGAGTGCTCTAGCACTGGTTGAAATAGTATTGCAGCGACCGCTGCTTCTCGCCAGGCCGTAGCGGCTGGTGCGTGACGATGTCGTCAACGAACCCTGTTCGGACGCCCGCATTGAGCATTTTCTGCCAAACATAGGTATCCCCAGCAAGGTCCGTCTCAAGGCAGCGATCCGCTCGAAACATTTTCGTGTAGGTTCTGCGAAGGACTGTTGAATGGGACACATGCCCTTCCAGGCCGCCGTCCACTTTTCGCAAAGGGCTCCCCCGTTCCACCCATTCCCCTGGTCGCACCTCCACCCGACAACGTCCGGATACAAATTCATAATCGCCGGCTTGCGCTCGTCGCACCAGTCTCTCGACATGATCCGGGGTAAACACGTCATCATCGTCGAGGTGGGCGATCCATAATCCTCGAGCCATGTTATGCGCCCGCGTGATGGCATTGAGCCCCGATATTTTCCATTGCTTCAGCTTGTTCTTGGGATAGCGTTGCCGTTCCGGCAAATTATGAAAGACCAACCGCGGGTCGTTGATCTTCCTCAATAATTCTCCAGTCTCATCCGTGCAGTGATCCCCGACCACAATGATTTCGATGTTGTCATAGGTCTGCGCCAGAGCGGCCGGCAGGACCATATCGGCAAGCATCTTCGCGCGGTTATAGGTGGCCACCGTAATGCTTACCAACGGTTCGCTGTTCCCCTCGTAGAGGTGCGCGAACCTGGTCCTGGCTTCGCGCAGGAGTCTGGCGTCCTCGATCGCCACCTTCATGAGGTGACGATTTCGTTTCATCCTGCGATAGGATCCGGCGATCCAGCGATGGGCTCGGATCGGAGCCCACAGCGAGTCTCGAATATATTCCTGATACAGACGCGACGATTTGAGATGCTTCAGCGTCATTTGGATGGACCGTCTATCACTCAAACGAATGTGACGCGCAAGGCGGCTCGCGCCGCAGGGCTTCTAGCGTGCCGGGATGACCGGCAGAAGGATGTGCGAGGGATGCCGGCGGTCATGGTAAATCGTCTGATGGGCGACGCGCGTTTCCGCGTCCATTCCTTGGGGATGTCCAGTGTTGGGGTTTCTATCCCACAGGGGGAAATTGCTGCTGCTGAGGTGCACCCGAATGCTGTGCCCGGCCAGGAACACATTACTGGTAGGTTGGAGCCGCACGGTGTATTCCACGAGTTCCGAGGGGGTCAACAGAAGAGGAGGGTCATGAATTGAACGGCGAAATCTCGCACGGACAACCCCTTCGGTCAGATTATAGGCTGTGCCATCGGGATAGACGTCGATGAGCTTGGCCGTAAAATCGGTATCAGGGGCCGACGTGGAAGCGAACAGCTTGATCGCGATAGGGCCCGTCACCTCGAGATCATGCTCGAGCGCTTTACTGGTATAGATCAGCACGTCTGGCCGGGTCTCATTCGGCCGTTGATCCACCGCTCCGGCTCGAATGATGTCCGCGAGGTGTCCGTCAATGACGGAGTGATTCCCTCCCAACGTGGGCACCGGATCGGCGGGATCGTACACGTACTCGCTGGGGGCTTCACGGTCTGGCGGCATGGTGTTCAGTTCGCCCACGCGACCGCCCGCTTCGGCATGAAAATAGAACGGCGTGAACTGCGTACGCGCCAGCGGCCACTGCTGTTCGTATCGCCACTGATTTGCCCCCATGACGAAAATCTTAACAGGCGGTTCGCCGGCCAATCCGTTGTCGGCGCCCTTCAAGATGTGGTCCAGCCAGCGTATAGCCAACGCGAGTTCCTCCTTGCCGGCCGTTGGTCCGAAACTCCGGTCTCCCGGCAGTCGGTTCACATGATCGGCGGGATTGACCACGATTCGTATTTCATCCGTGGCGTTCACTTCCTTCAGACGCTCAAAACTCGTAAAGGCCGCACCGGCGTAGTAGTCGTACCATCCACCCATCAGATAAACAGGAATGGTGACCTGTCGGTATTTGCCATCTTTCCCGTCACCCCGCATGGTGATGGGCTGCCAGTACTCGTCGAACGAGGAGTGCGCCACGTACTGCTTCCATAGCTCGCGCGCGCCTTTGACCCGGGCCCCGTTTACCATTTCATCGAGGTCTATCAGAGGCAGATGCTTGAAATACGCTCTCCAGCCGATCCTCCCGATGCCGTCGATCATGGTTTTGTCGTAGGCGCGTCCGGAGGCGGTCAGCGCCAAACTGAGCGCGCCATTGCACCAGTACCCGCATTGCCATGCATCGGCGTTGGTGGCTTGCGGGACAATCGCCTTGAGGTTGGGATGCCGTTCGACCGCGACAAGCCACTGGGTGATGCCCCAGTAAGAGCGCCCATACATCGCGATCCGCCCGTCGCACCAGGATTGTTCTGCAATCCAGGTCAACGTGTCGTAGCCATCACGCCCGTCGGCGAAAAACCTGGATGCGACACCGTCCCCGCCTTCGGATTGTCCATGACCGCGGGTCGCCTGCCCCACATAGACATACTCCGCTGCCACGAATCGATCGGCGTAGGCGGGCCCCGTCGGATTGTATCCTCTGGCGAGCACGGCGGGATAGCGTCCAGGCGCGGCAGGACGCCAGACCACTGTATGCAGTTTGACGCCGTCCCGCATGGGAACCATGAAGTGTTCGCCTTCCACACGGCTCTTTGCCGGCAAGCCCAAGGAGAGCGCGGTAGCCATCCCACCGACCAAGGCAATTCCGATCACTGCCAACACTCTATACCGGCTGTATCGGGCCGCCGGCAGGACGGGAGCGCTGCTCATGCGGCGTCCAATTTCGCATATCCGAAACCGGATGCCCCAAAGCCGTTCCCGTTATACAGCATCCACACTTGATCACCGACCTTCAGTACATACGGATAGGCGATCATGCTCGCATCCCACCCATCCCCTGATACGTCAATGCCGGCACGGCGATCGTCCCGTTCCCAGACCGCCATATCTTTCGAACTCGCATATCCGATTCGGTAGCTATTCGAACCGTCCCGGAAATCCTCGATGCCACGATGACAGAACCACATGTGATACGTTTCGCCGATTTTAAGGACCGATGGCCGGTGTGTCGGTTCGTATCGTTGCTGCCGCGGCAACAGTGCGCGGCCATCTCGCTCCCACGTGATGCCGTCCTCGGACCGTCCGTGCTTGATGACATAACATTCTTCGAAGCGGTCGTTGACTCTGATCCAGTCGGTTCCAGACGCATACCACATGCGCCACTCATCCTTGAAGCGCACGACGTAACAGGCAGTAGCGGAATAAATCTCGTGCGGCGTCCTGTCCACGACGGGGCCTTCAAAGGCTTTTCGAAACGTGGTGCCTCCATCCTCGCTGATCGCGAGTCCTGTCCAGTTGCTGTACGGAACGGATGTCCTTCGACTCCATCCACCGTAATAGAGCCGGATCTGGCCGTCATGTTCGCAGACAGATGACGGCATGAGACCGTGTTCGTCGAATGTTCCCGCGCTTCCCAGCTCAAGTATCGGCTTGTCATGCAGATAAAGAATCTTCCGTGGATCGTCCCGGCTGACATCCAGAAATGTTGTGAGGCTGAGTCCTCGTTCCGGTCTCGTGGCAAAATAGATACGCACCTTGTCCTTCATCACGAGGGCAGTCGGGATTTGGGCATGCGAATTCATCCATCCATGATTTCCCGAGACGTTGAAGATATGCCCGCCTTTGTGCCACTGCATCAGTTTTCAGGTGTTCAACGAATAGAACGGGTATCTCCTCGCTTCTCTAAACCCGAGTCCCACAGCCAGTCGATAGGAACACACGTTGTAGTCGAAACAGTCCCAACTAGGGACGAGTCCTTCCCGGCGGCAATGACGGAGAAAGGTCTGCGACACTGCGCTCGCCAGGCCTCTGCCCCGGTAGGTGTCGGCCGTGGCCACATCGATTTCGGTCGTATTGTTCACCACGCAGGCTGAATAGCAAATGCTGACCGCTTGACCATCGCTTACGGCAACAAATCCGACGCCCTTGTCGACAAAGTCCCGCTCGGAGCGCCAAAATCTGGTCGCGAGATCGAGTTTGAGATGAGTGAGTTTCGGGAACAGCGGCCGCTCGATTCTCAGTATCTGAACGCCCTCCGGAGCGCCTCCGGGCGGCAGCGAAGGCAGGCCGCCCTTTGGTTCGAACCTGAACCGGATCCTCGTCCTCGCTTTAGCCACTCCGTCCGGCAAGGAATCCAGGACCTGCCGACAGAGGGGAGGAGGGTCATACCACAGCAGATACCGCCCTTTCAGGCGCGGGTGTGTAAACAGACGGTCCACGGCGCCCTTCCACCTATCCTCCTCGTCACGACCGAACGCATACACGAAGCCAAACTTCGTGATAACGAGACCGCTGGAGGCCGGCTCACACTCGTTGGTCAGAATCAACCCCTCTTGCAGGCCGTTCACGACCGCTTGGATGAGCGGGAATTCGACTCTTACACCCCCAATTGCCCGGGGGAGCGCAGCCCATGGAACCTCGCGCCAACTTTGAGCCTGTGGCATTCTCGACCGGTGAGATGTGGACCGCCCGCATCGGCTGACGGGGCATGCGGTTTTACTACTGGCTCTCTGCACCGAGGAGGCAGGCAAGAGCGAGCGCCTCACTTCGGGAAGCGACGCCTCAGCCGCGCCAGTGGCTTGCGCTTACGTTAATCTTGTCATTTTCAGGAATTGATCGCTATTGAGCCGAAAGACCTCCGATGAACGCTCAATCACGACCTGCCCATCCTGGAGATCTCTCGTGACCAGCGTGTTCGCACCGACAATGCACCGATCGCCGATCCGGAGATCATTCGTGACCGTTGCATTGACGGCAAAGAAGCAATTCTTTCCGACCGTGACGGATCCGGCGATGTTGGCCCTTCCCGTCACCCAGCAATGATCGCCGATTGCAGAATGATGCCCGATCATGGCGCCACTCCAGACGAACACATTGTTTCCTAGGCGCGCTTTGGGCTGGATGCAGACTTGGCTCATGATGCAGCAATTCTCCCCGAGCGGAGTTCCCATCGGAACACCCGCATGCTTATGTACAAAGGACGCCAAGGAATATCCTTTGCCCTTCGCTTCGGCGCACTTGGCCGCTCTCAGTTCGTTGAGTCCCTGGTATCCCACCGCCACCAACATCTTGACGTCCTCAGGCGGGTAATAGTGTTCGACTTCCTGGAAGGGGACGACCGGCAATCCGTTTAGGGAGGAGCACTGGATGTAATCCGCGTCACACGTGAACCCGACCACCTGAAAATCGCTTTCTTGACTCAAGTAATAATGGATGACTTCACCGATCTTGCCGAGTCCGAAGATGATGACCTTGTTGTCGGAGCTCATGCCATTTCTCTTAATGCCGCCCTGTCGATTTTTCCGTTGAGGTTGCGAGGAAGCACTCCTGTCACAATCACCTCCCTGGGCATCATGTACTGCGGAAGGAGTGTCGCCAGATCCTGGGTAATCTGTCTCGCATGCACCTGGCCCGCGCCGTGCACGTACGCGATGATGTGCCCGGGGCCCTCCTTGCCCCGTTTGTACACCACCGCTGCCTCGTGCACAGACGTCAGGCTGTTGAGAGCCGCCTCAATCTCTTCCAGCTCAATTCTGTAGCCCATGTGCTTGATCTGATTGTCCACCCTCCCCTTGAAATGCAGACAGCCGTGCTCATCCAATTTCACCAGATCGCCCGTTTTATATACGATGTCTCTGTAGCGCATGTGCCGCGGATGTTGAACAAAACTGGCGCTCGTCCGCTCGGGGTCATTGTAATACCCCAAACCGACATTGGGTCCCGACAAGTAGAGCTCGCCGGAGCCCGCCTTTTCTTCGTCGAGCGGCTCAATGTGACAGCCGAAGTTTTTGGCAACATGCCCCAGCGGGGCCAAATCGTGCAGGTTCTTCACGTCGTCCTCGGTAATAACGTGACTAGAGCAAATACAGGTACATTCCGTGGGTCCGTAGACGTTGACCAGCCGGATTCTCTCCCCGAACATCCCATGGAGCTCACTCAGCTTCGACTTGGGAAAGCCTTCCCCGCCGAACGTGATCGTTCGGATGGTGCAGAAATCTTCCCGGGACAGTGCCCGTGTGGCGAGCAGATAGACGAGCAGCGACGGCACTGAAAACCACACCGTACAGCCGACCTTGTCGACACAAGCCACCAACTCCTTCGGCCGCGCTGCGATCTCCCCGGTGATCGGACACATGGCAGCGCCATTGAATAAAGAGGCGTAGAGGTCGAACACGGAATTGTCGAAATAGATCGGATTGACGTTGGTCAACACATCATGAGGGGTCACCTGAAACGTTTCTTGAGCCCATCTGATGAAGTTGAGCACATTGGCATGGCTCATCACGGCGCCCTTCGGGAAACCGGTGGAGCCGGAGGTGAACATGATGTAGGCGGGATCGGAGCCCGTGACCGTCTCGGAGGCGGGCACATCGTCTCCGCTTAATTCCCGATACTGCGCAGCGAACTGACCGTCACGATCCAAGGTCTTGCAGGGGTACTGCTGCCGGGCGAGTCCGTCCCGGATCTCTTCGCGCGCGTCCCCGACGAGTATCAACGCCGGCTGGCATCGGGTCAGCATCTTTTCGATGCGCGGCCATGGGCTGTTGACGTCGAGATTGGCATACACGGCGCCCACCTTGAGACATGCGAGCATGCTCGCAAAGGCTTCGGCCGATTTGTTGTTGAAGATGCACACCACATCTTGTTGACGGACCCCGCATTTCTGCAGTCCCCGTGCAATCCTGTTGGAGAGTTCGTTTAGCGCGGCATAGCTGATCCGGGCGCCTGTCGGATAGATCAATGCGGGACGATCCGGCTGGCGTCTGGCCCACCGACTCCAGGCGCTTCCCAAGCTATGGCAGTATTCTTCGGCCATGGCCCTCGTTAAATCCTCAATCCCCCGTCCAGTTCCAACACACGCCCGTTGAAGAAGTCATTCTCCACAATAAATCGAACGGCATGCGCCACTTCATTGAGTCTGCCCAAGCGTCCCAGCGGCGTCTGTTTGGCCCACCGGTGGACATGCTCGTCGCTCAACGCTTTCCGTGTGGACGGACAATCTACAAATCCCGGCGCGATCGCGGCGCTTCGGATTCCGACCGGCCCCAATTCCAGGCTCCATGTCACCGTCAGCGCGTTTACGGCCGCTTTTGTCGCGGCATACGCCGATTGCCCTCGGTTGCCGCTGGCCGCGATCGAGCTGATATTGATGAGGAGACCTTTGGTGCGTTTGGCGATCATCCTCGCCACAACAGCCGCGCTCATATAGAACACGCTGTTGAGATTGGCGTCGATCGTCTGATGCCAGGACTCTGCGCCGTGTCTCTTATCCCCATCCCTCAGCAGGCTGACGAGCGGTTCACTATGGATGATGCCCGCATTGTTGATGAGAACGGTCACTCCTTTGGAGCCGGCGCCATAAATAGCGTCGATCGCCCTGCCCACGTCCTCAGACGACGTGACGTCGCAGAGATAACGTTCCACCCGCGGCAACGACGTGCCCAGTTCCTCAAGCGCCTGGGCGTCTCTGTCAAGGACCACCAGTTCCCCCGCTGCCGGATGAAGGTCTTGCACGAGATGTCGCCCTATGCCGCTCGCGCCGCCCGTGATGAGAATGACTTGCTCCGACAGTTTCATGTTTCGACGGCGTTCTGCTTATAGGCGATGGCTTTCCAGATGTCTCCGATGGTCTGCATGCCTGCGATCTCATCTCCGGTGAACTGCATCTGGTACGCACTCTCCACAGCCGTGATAAGTTCCATATGGGCCAATGAGTCCCAGCCCTGTACATCTCGGAGCCTCACATCGCCGCTCAAACTGCCCCCGCCGCATTTACAAACGTCCTGAATGATCTGCAGCAGTCGCATATCCATATTCGCCACACGCCTCCCGGTGCGTCAGTAATTGATATTCATCCAGCAATGTCGCAGTGTGTCCCGGAGTGTTGAACATGAGGACGTCGATCATGGACAGATTCGGCACGAACTTGTTGCACGCCCACTGTCGGTAGGAAATCGGCCGAGATTTCACAAAGCGCAATTCCATGCCGGTTTGTCTGAAGCCCGCCGGGTCGTAGAGGGTAGTTCCGCCGATGGGATTAACGTACGTCGCCGCGCCAACGGCTTTGCAGATCGCCAGTATTTTCTGCTGACCTCTAAGGCTCCGGTCATAGGACAAGTCGCTGGACAACATCACGTTGCTCGGCTTTCCAAGGTATGTCATGACGGCATGGATGCTTTGAACCGCCAACGCGCTGATTTGCCGTGGCCCTTGCAGGATCAGATTCTCGATGCACTGATAGGTGACTTCGAACATGGGGGCACGAGCATACGCATGCTCGAGCTGCTTGAGGAACTTGGCCCTCCACCGCCCGTCATTCGCCACGTCGATATCCTTGATCAGCTTATTTTGGCTTGCCTCCTTCAACGGAACGGTGAACAGATGCGCCGCGTCGTTCAAGAGAATGCAATTGCGGTTGATCCATCCTCGGTTGATAAACGTGACATCATCGAGAAAGACGAGTTGATCAACGGCGTTGGCGAGCTGGTAGTACCCTAAATAGGGAAAGAAATACGGCTGCATCACAGCGACATGCACGGACGAGACCTCATGAGTAGGCGGCTGTCATCTTCAGGAAGACTGGGAACGGTAGACTGCCACGCGCGGCGATGGCGAATTAATAGCCGGTCTCCAGCATCGCGGCTTTCTTCCGGCTTCCCTGGCGCGCCTGCTCCACGGATTCCGGGAGAACATCGTAGCCCCGTTTCATATCGATACCTTGAGTCTCATCGTCGTATGGGATCGAGCAATAGCCAAAGACCGCCTTCTGTTCGTCGGTGAGCCGGCGGTAATATTCCTCGGGCAGACTTCCTGTAATGTTGAAGTGTTGCTTCATCCACCAGCGGCAGTAGGTAGCGAGCAGCGCCCACCGTGTTCCTTGAGACCGGTTGGGAGTGGTCGCGTGCCACAATCTGCTGTCCCAGATCACCAGATCCCCTGCGCGCGATTCGATGGGGACGGCATGTTTATGGACGTCCTGAGTGGCATAGTGACCCGACAGATGCGAACCGGGCACCACCACCGTACAGCCGTTATGCGTTGACTGCTCCTCCAGAATCGTCGCGCACTGCACGCTGATTACATGCGGCCCCGGATAGGGAATGAACGAATCGATGTGGAGCGGCATGGCTTCGTTGCTCGAGCGCGCGGTATAGGAACGCAGTATGTAGTTCGGCTTGTCAGGTGGGATCGCTTTATTCCAGGGATCGTTTAAGAAATGTCTGAGAATGCCGTTGAGGGTGGCGGATGCAAACAGCAATTCGATGAAATACCAATCTTTCGTCTGCAAGTTGTAGACGAGCGGATGATTCTGATTGAGATATGGCACCCGCTCGCTGAGGGAGGTTGCACTCTTGTCATACCAAAAGCGGGTCAATCTCACGGCTTGTGCGACTTGCTCCTGTGAATAGACCTCGGGGATGACACAATAACCGCGCTCTTCAATTTGTTGGATATACTGGTGCATGGCAGGCCTTCCTGATCCCGGTGTATGCGGGATCCTCTCGCAGCTGTCTTGTCGTACAGATGTGACAGCGCGGTGTTACGACCTTTTGACTGGCACAGCGGTGAGGGTCTCCGCCTGATCATCTTCGACACACTCTACGGTCCACTTGAGATCCGGGCGGACGACTCCAGGCTCTTTACCCTGCCAGCCATAGCGCCGCCGGCCATTCTCCAGCACATCAAATGACACCACGTCCATTTCCCGATGGATGACCCGGCTGTGATCTTCCACGACCAGGAGCACGATCCTGTGCAGCAAACTATTGAGCAAACTCCCCGGCACGTGGCATACGGCGCGGTACAAACCGGGCAACGCCCCCTCGACGTCCGACGCCGTCCGGATGGGCGACGAAGTGCTGAACGCTACGATCTGGTGTTCGGTATGAAAATGGAGCGTGATATCCAGGGCCGTTTGCGGACAGAGATTCCATAATTCGACTTCGATGGCGAATGGCGATTCTCGAGTGATGTAATGTGGTCGGGCCTGGTCCGGACCGCGAACGGACACACGGCGTATCCGCACCTTTTCATTCCCGGGTGCCGAGACCGGGTCCTTCCATACCTGCTCCGTCAGCGCTGACCCGGAGGTGCGCAAATAGTTTGATACGACTTCTCCTGTGGGCCCATCTTGGATGAGTTTCCCGTCATGCAGCCAGATGGCACGATGGCACAGATTCTGGACTGCAAGCATGTTATGGCTCACAAACAACACGGTGCGGCCCTCGTTGGCCGCCCCTTCCATCTTCGACAGGCATTTCTTTTGAAAGGCTGCGTCTCCGACCGCCAGGACCTCGTCGACGATCAGAATCTCCGGTTCGAGGTGGGCGGCGACGGAAAACGCCAACCGCACGCACATGCCGCTGGAATAGTGTTTCACCGGCGTATCGACGAATTTATCAACTTCTGCGAAAGACACTATCTCGTCGAATTTGCGATCGATTTCCGCCTTGCTCATGCCTAGGATCGCGCCATTCAAGTACACGTTCTCCCGGCCGGTCAACTCGGGATGAAATCCGGTTCCTACTTCCAAGAGCGAGCCGACCCGGCCATGGATGTCCGCGACTCCCTCGGTGGGCTCGGTGATTTGAGACAGGATCTTCAACAAGGTGCTCTTGCCCGCGCCGTTGCGACCGATGATGGCCACGACTTCTCCATGTGCGATCTCAAACGACACATCCCTGAGCGCCCATACCGCATCGGGCGCGGAGTCGCCGGATGACGCAGAAGCAAGCATCCTCCCGGCCCGCCTAAAGGGTCGAGCGAGGAGGTCCATCACCGCCTCGCGCATGGTGCTGTACCCAGGCTGCCTTGCGCCGATGCGGTATTGTTTGCCGAGTCCGTGGGCTTGGACTGCCACATCCATTGCGTCCTCAAACGATATCCGCAAAGGTTCTTTCGAGACGTCGAAAATAGTACAGGCCGGAACAGACGAGCGCTCCGGCGACGCCAGCGGACACCATAATGATGGGACCTGGCCCAGTCGGCGCACCAAGCAGCGCCCAACGAAATCCTTCTATCACACCGACCATGGGATTCAGTCCATAGACGGTTCGCCACGGCTCAGACAGCAAACTACTCGGGTAGGCTATCGGCGTCGCAAATAACCAGAACTGCGTCAGGAACGGGATCGTGTAGCGGACGTCGCGAAATTGAACGTTCACTGCAGATAACCAGAGCCCCACACCCAGTGCGGTCACGAACGCAAGCAGCAGAAGAAGGGGCAGCCACACGATGTTCACCGTCGGGACAATGCCGTAGATCAGCATCATGGCCATGAGCACCATGAACGCGAAGGCAACGTCCACGACTCCTGACAGCACGCTCGAAATCGGCACGATGAGCCTCGGGAAATATACTTTCTTGAGCAGATTGGCGCTCAGCACCAAGCTGTTTGACGACTGAGTAAGGCCGTTGGCAAAAAATGTCCAGGGAACGAGAGCCGCAAAGACAAAAATGGGATATGGAATTCCATCGGACGGCATCTTCCCGAGCTTTCCGAAAAACAAGCTGAATACCAGCATTGTAAGCAGCGGTTGAATGATCGCCCAAAGAACGCCTAGCAGTGTTTGTTTGTAGCGAATCTTGATATCGCGCCAGCTCAGAAAATAAAGGAGCTCGCGGTAGCGCCAGAGATCCATAAGGTTCAATGTGCGCCACCCCTGGGAGGGCTGCAGGCGAATTCGCGGGCTATCGGCTTGGATAAACATGTGCGGATGATCCGGTAAGCGGGGTCACGTTTAGCTGGCGGTCCCGGGCGCGGGCACGAACTTGCGGAGCGATACTGCCCAGAGTCCGGCGGCACGCCGGCAACCCTGGCGGTCGAGGTTCAGTTCCAGGTCGCGGTGATCGAAAAGAGGACGAAGTGGCGATTCACAAGGTATCCGCTTATGTTTTGCGTCACGGCGTCCAGCGAAGTGACCCCAAAATACGTGTAGGAGTACTGCACGGACGTGGTGACCGAACGGCTCAGCTTATAGGCGAGCACCGCGGAAGCGGCGTATGATTCGAAAGAGGCGAGCTTCACAGGAGCAAGCGCGTTGTACGCATAGTTTGCGCTCCCCGTCAGGCTCAGGCTCTTATCGAACTTGTGCTCCACAGAAAGCCCCGCTGTAGTGCTGATTAACGCGCCGGCTATTCCAAAGAAAGCGGGCGCCATCTGTCGAGACCCCATGACCTGCACTTGCGTCGCCTCACCAGCCTTTGCGGACAACGTGAGTGCACCGGTATAGTAGACGCGGTCCTCCAGGAGTGTAGCTCCGGCACTGGCCGAGGCGGCCCAATCGCCCATCCTCGTCGAATACAGGGCCTCGGCGCCGCGACTGGTAAAGTCCACATCGCCGAATAGTCCCACCGTATCCCGCAACTTGATCGTCGTCGATTTATAGGCTACGCCCAATTGATCGGATCGCCCCACGCGCCAACTCGGCCCCACTGACCAGGTGTGATAATCGGTATTGAAGAACGCGACGGGCAATACGTTTCCCGGCTCCTCCGCTACAAAAATGTTCTCAAACCTCATGAGCGAATAGTCATACTCACCTTGGAGGGAGACCGCCGATGAGATCGGATAGGTCCCTCTGATAGCCGCGCTATTCTGGTACGTGTTCGCCCGTATCGGGACAAGACCTCGAGCGAAGGGATTATTCGTCTCCCCCTGAGCCGCCGCATTGACGAAGGACGGATTCTCCGGAGAATAGGAGAACGTATCGGCGATCTGAAGCTTGCCGCCTCGTACAACTCGGTTGACGAGCCCATCCAGGTTGGCGACGCCCGTGGCGAAGGTGGAGATGAAATTTAGATCGTCATTGTTGATGAACCGGCTTCCGTTGGCTCCCGCGGTGAGAGTCGTTTCCACATACCGGTTCTTGTTGAGCAGTTGAATCGACGGGATGAGGCTGGTGACAAAATCCCACTTTTCCCGTCCGACATTCAGCCCTGAGGGTGCGTAGAGTATGTTGGAATCATACCGTTCCGTCAGCGTGACCGATGGGATGATTCTGGTGCTTCCCGCTTTCTTCTCGACAGGCGTTTTTTCTCCGCTATACGGGGTCTGGCCTAGAGCCGCCGCGAAGGGCTGTACCGCTGGGGCCCACAACAACGCCAGCAACCCAACAATGACTCGCCGCCTTGGACCCTCGTTCTCATCATGGCACCACAACTGTGTCACCGGAAAGAAGGATAACGTTGCCCGAGTCGCTGTTCCCGGCGACGAGCGCTTCATACCGGATAGGCACGTGCGTTT
Source organism: uncultured bacterium (assembly GCA_965285945.1). Classification (GTDB taxonomy): domain Bacteria; phylum Nitrospirota; class Nitrospiria; order Nitrospirales; family Nitrospiraceae; genus Nitrospira_D. The sequence goes on from CBDIWP010000054.1 coordinate 87,243, forward strand.
CACGAATTTTATGGTTGCCATTTGACGTAGTACGCACGACTTGGATCTTATTTTTCTTTGCGTATTCGGTAAAGCCTCCCGCCATGGAGATCGCCTGCAGGGCCGTGACGTAGGACTTCAGCTGGAACTTGCCCGGCCTGGCCACCTCACCCGTAACATATATTGAGTAGCTATTCAGCTCCTTCACATTGACCGACACAGCGGGATTTTGCACGAATTGGCGGAGCCGCTCGGCGATCCGCTGCGCCAGTTCATTGGCAGATAGACCTGCTGCCTGCATGTCTCCCACGATCGGTATGGAGATAAGTCCGTCCGGACGGATCGCCACTGTCTTCGTGAGATCCTGGTTCTTCCATACCGCGATCTCGAGGACGTCTTCCGGCCCCAGACGAAATTCTGACGGAATCTCGTACTCCCGTTCCGGCAACTCGTACTGCGCACATCCATGCCCGCCGATGAGGGCAAGACCGCACGCCACGAGGCACACAGTGGCGACGAACGGCCGGCGGGGGAAGCGTGTGTCTCGCCTCGTGCAGCGCACCGAAAGGGTAAGTCCTTCTGACGCGTCAGCGTCCGGGGAAAATAACCATGGATTCGCTGGGCACGACGACGGTATCGCCTGCCTTGAGCTCGCAATTCTGGTCGACCCCTCCGCGCAGCACGATGTCGTCATAACTCGCCGTCAACGTCTGCATGCCGGACTCGTGGTCCTTAAACCGGAAGATGACGACCTGGTTGCGGGCTGCGGTGGGAGTAAACCCGCCGGCCACCGTGACACCCTGAAGCAGCGTGGTCTTGCTCTTCAGCGGATACTTGCCGGGCCGGACGACCTCCCCGAGGAGAAAAATGCTGTAACTGTTCACCTCCTTGACGCTGACCGCCACGACCGGGTTCTGGACGTATTCCTTCAACTTTCTCGTCAGTTCGTCGGCCAGCTGGGAGGTGGTCTTGCCCACCGCCGTGACATCGCGAATCACCGGCATGGAGAATCGTCCGTCCGGACGCACCTGGACCGTTTTCGAGAGGTCTTGATTTCTCCACACGCTGATGTCCAGGACGTCTTCGGCTCCAATGAGATAATCACTGCTGACGGCGTTGGACAGCTTCTCCATCACCGCAGCGGCGTTCCCATCTATCTTTTCGATCGTCGTCGGCGGGAGAGGAGGCGATGACGCTTCACTGGTCACTCTTGCCGTCGGGATCGGCGCATTGGGGGCCGATTCAGTTTGTCCGGAAACCGGACCCAACCATATCGCAACCGTAAGACCAGTCATGACCGCCCGGTGAAAGGGTTTCATAGGTCCCCTCCGACAGTAGTGTCCCGGCTCTTACCGGGACTGTTGGATCATGCACCATTCGGCAAACCTTGCCCGCGGCTCACAGGCAATAGGAAGCGCCCGCCATGTCGGATGCCTTCCGGAGAATGTCGTGGCGGGGATTCTCGACCGGTGCGGGAGCGATGCTTGAGGAGTCAATCTCGACCGCGACGGCCTGCTGGATGAGGCTGATGCTGACGACAACCCGGCAAGAACGCGCATACCGGACGAGACGCCCTCTGACACCCTGAAGCGGTCCTCGGATCACCTCCACCGGCATTCCCTCCCGCAGACTGGGATGCACATCGAACCGGGCACGGTTGTTCATCAATATCATCAAGGAGTCGATTTCAGCCTCGGGGATCGGCTCTGGCCGGCCATTGGGTCCGATGATGCGCACCACTCCTGTGGCTTGGAGCACGGGCAGCCGGTCGTCAGAGGCGAACCGGGCAAAGCAGTATCCGCTGAACAACGGAAATTCAACCTTCTTTTTTCGATCTTTCCATTGGCTCACCTGGAGGATCGTCGGAAGAAACGTTTCAATGTTCCGCTGAACCAGTTCGTTGCGAGCCACCTTTTCATGGCGAGACCGCGTCTGAAGCGCGAACCACCGACGAGCACCGCTCTCTTCGGTCATGCTCTGCATCAATATTCTCCTTCTCCCAATCTCACAATCCGCTTCCATCACTTGTGACACAGCTTCGCCCTTTCAGCCCCACGCATGCAGGTCGCTCACAGTGCTTCGCCCTTTCAGCCCCATCCTTTGCAATGACGTCACTGCATGGGGTCATCTGACGACAGGCGTGATTCTGCATAAATTCACGACGCTCCGAAATCGGAAGGATGTGCCTTTTTTTCACAATTCTTGTTCTGGGACAAAAGGCTGCCCCGGCACACAACTGTGCCTCCCTTCCGTCCAGATGTTGGGGCATCCTTCCTCACACTCTCATTATCCTGTGCCCCACAAGTGGCCCCCGCATCTTTGAGCCGGCCGGGAGAATGATCGAATTGTGCTATGACTTCGCTTTTCGATAACACCACGGCCAGGTCCCAGCCCGCGAAGGGCCGCCCAGAGCCTGATGAAGGGGGGTGATACGCGAGGTGAGCGTGAACCATCGGCGCACCATATGCAGAGTCGGTGATCGCCTGATGGACTAAAGGCGCGGATTCACTGTCTATGAGCGGTATCGGATGCGGCGTGCGGATGGTGTAGGAGAAGACCGCGGGAAATCAGTGACGGGTCGCACTGTGCGAGGCTCCCGGCGTGGCTTACTACCCTGCTTTTCGAATGGGCGTCACTTCGGCCATACCGTGCTGGTGCGCAAGGATCAGGAGCTTCTGTCGGTCCGGGACATCGAGCTTGCTGAAAATATTGGTCAAGTGGTGACGGACCGTGATGTCGCTGATATGAAGCCGGTGCGCAACTTCCTTGTTTTTTAACCCGGCCGAAATGAGGCGCACGATTTCCTGCTCCCGCACGGTCAAACAGTTGAGCCTGCCTGTGACGCGGGACACATCCGTGGGGATATTCATTCGACTGCTGTCCGCCGTTTCCAGGATCGCCGGCTTCTCGAATTCAGGGCCGCCCTTCTCGCTCAAGCTTTCAATCGTTGCGATCAAAACAGATGGCGGCTGCGTTTTCAACACAATGCCCGCGGCCCCCAGGCTCAGCGCCTGCCGGGTGAGCTCATGGTGGCCCAAATCACATAACACGATGACGGTGAGAGATCGTGTGAGATGCTCCAATTTCCGCAGTGCATCCACCCCATTTGAATCGAGGTCCAGGAGAATCACCGGCCGTTGACGAACCAGTGACTCTACGATGGTGCCGCCGACACTGCCTTCACCCAGCACGTGAAAACCAGGGCGGGATTCGAGTATGCGGTGCAATCCGGATAGAGTGATGTGGTTATCACTGAGGAGCACAACGTTAATCGGGCGTCCATCGTTCATTTCCATCATTGAACCGCACCTTTCGTAGATGTCAGATTCACAACCGGGCTGTGAGGAATCGAGAGAGGCATCTGTCTCAAAGGATAGGCGATGGTTTAACAGCACTTACTTAAGCAGGCACCTAGGAGAAGCACTAGAAACCAATGTCGCAGTCCTAGGACGTATTGCAGAGCGGATGTACTGACATTCAATCCCGCCCTTTTATGATTCTGCCCACTTTGACAACCTATGGGTGATGTGTGTGGCGGAACTCGATCGCCCTTCATGCCTCAGAATGTGCGCTCGAGTAGAGAAAGAGTTCAGGAAGAGTCGCGTGCTTAAGAATTTTTCAGGAATGCCGGTAAGAAGCCGCCGGATGCGGCGGCTATACGTATCGAACCGCTCTCATTACCAGGACATTCCTAGTGGCCTACTGTGTCGGAGGCTGGCCAAATAAGAGGCGCGGCGTCAGTAACCTCCGGCCGCGTTATCCCTGACCACCCCTTGTTAAGATATGCAAAACCGCTCATTTTGGCAGTGCATCCCCTGGGGAAGTGCCGTCACCTGTAAAGCTGGCAAGAGTGGACCAAGAGGTCATGCGATTGCTATATCACGCATCCCAAACAATGGCTCCATAGACGTTGCCATCATTGGCGCCGGTCCTTACCTCTGTCAGCCCCCGCACATCTAAAGGCACATGGTGTCAACGTCATAGTTTTTGGCGAGCCGATGAAATTCTGGTCCGAAAAGATGCCAGAGGGCATGCGTCTCCGATCACCAAGGGCAGCATCAGACATCTCGGATCCCAGCGCCTGTCTCCACTCTGAAATCCTTCGAAGCGGCGACAGGGGAGGAACCGACGTCGCCGATTCTCCTGACAACCTTTGTCGGCTATGGTCAGTGGTTCTGCAGAGAGGGTTTTCATCACTTGGACACGGAATTAGCATCGCACGGTTACGAGGGGAGGAACGTTCAAGACTTTGCGGGCAAACGGGTCCAGAGACGATGCTGTAGCGATCACACTTGACTGTGTCTTATTGCCTGAGAACTTCATGGCCACGGCTTCGGGCACACGCTCAATCGCTTCAGCAGCCGGCCGCCATACCGTCATAGTGGAGCGGAGGCTGTTGCTGAGAGTGCTAGACAGGGCCCCCGGCTCACATGTGCCGCCACATGGATGATCGCCTGGAACGTAAGGATCCTCAGTGGGGCAGCTTGCAGCATGTTGTTCACGCCGCTGACATCAGATCAGGTTCATGCTTCATGCCTTGCCTGAAAGATTCGATGGTCTTTCGCAATCCCTCCTCCAGGGTGACCTGCGGCTCCCATCCAAGGAGTTCCCGTGCACGCCCGATGTCCGGCCGGCGCACCTTGGGATCATCGATTGGCAGAGGCTCTTTTCGGATGGAACTGGACGAGCCCGTCAATTCCAGCACCAGCCTCGCGATGTCCAATACCGTCAATTCGCGGGGGTTGCCGACATTCAACGGGTCATGAATGGATGGACCGTCCGCATGAGAAGGGCTGAGAAACGTTGATCGATCCGTACGCTGGTTCACCGTTTTGTCCGAATCCGCCAGGAGCAAAGCGACAATGCCCTGTACTAAGTCATCAACGTAGCACAGGCTCCGCGTCTGACTGCCGTCACCGAACAGTGTCAGCGGCTTGCCCTGAAGCGCCTGCATGATGAAGTTGGAGACCACGCGTCCGTCATTCGCCCGCATGCGGGGGCCAAACGTATTGAAAATCCGGATGATGCGGGTGTCCACACCGTGATAGCGGTGATACGCCATGGTCATGGCTTCTGCGAATCGCTTGGCCTCATCATAGACGCCGCGTGGGCTGATGGCATTCACATTGCCCCAATACGATTCATGCTGCGGGGTGATCAGAGGATCGCCATACACCTCCGACGTACTGGCCAAAAGAAAACGCGCCCCTTTGGCTTTCGCCAACCCCAACACCTTATGGGTCCCTAGAGCCCCAACCTTGAGCGTCGCAATCGGCATTTCGATGTAATCCTGAGGGCTGGCGGGCGACGCGAAATGCATGACCGCATCCAGAGGGCCGTCCACATGCAGATAGTCACAGACGTTGTATTTGATGAAATTGAATCGTTCGTGCCCCAGCAGGTGCGCGATATTCTGGGGTCGGCCCGTCATGAAATTATCCATGCACAGCACGCGGTGTCCTAGAGCCAGAAATCGGTCACAGAGATGACTCCCAAGAAAGCCTGCGCCTCCGGTGATGAGTATTCTCACAATGATGTCCTCCCCGAATCCTATTGTGCGCTTGGCCTGCTGTTATAAGCCGTCTTGTCATGTAAGCCACGAAAGGCATGCACCACTTTCCTCATGCGGCGCGAGAACTGATCCATCACCCTCCCAACGGCGGATGGCTGGTACGCAAGACCGCTGTCGATGGCTTTCCGATGACATGCCATCCGATCATACGGCACCCGATGGAACTGGATAGTCTGAACGGCCTGGTCATACACGAGAAAGGCACTGCCTGTATTTCCATCGCGCGGCTGTCCGACGCTACCGGGATTGATGAGGTACCAGGCGTCTGATCTCAATTCAAACAGGCTTTCCTTGTACTTGCCGATGTTGTCGTTTCGGCGTTCATAGATCACCGCCTCATGGGTATGTCCATAGAAGCAGCAGCGAAGATGGGAAAACTCACGCCGCATAATCCCAAAACTTTGTCCGACCGCCTCCATCGAGTTGAGCCTCGTCTTATCGTTTGGCGAGGGGTGCAGCGCCCCGTGGACCAAGAGCAGCCCCGGGTCGACCTGAAGCAGTGACGGCAGCGTTTTCAGGTAGGATCTGGTTTCCGCGTCCAGGATGGCCCCTGTCCGAAGGATCGCGTGACGGGCTGCCGGTCCAAAATCCCACGCTTCCTCCACGTTGATCGCCGCACGGTCATGGTTGCCGGCAATCGATTGAATGCCATGTTGGCGGATGAGCGCGACGCATTCGTTCGGGTCCGCGTGATACCCGACCAGATCACCTACGCAAACAATCTTGTCCACCTGGAGTCGGTCGATTTCCTGCAGAACCGCCGTCAACGCTTCCAAATTGGCGTGCACATCGCCGATCACCGCATATCTCATGGCATCCCTCGTGGCTGCCCGGAGGGTTCCTGGACGCCAACGCGCCGCTGCTGTTCAGCAGAGGGAACCGTCGGCTCCCTCCGGCCCTCGATCAACACATTGCGCAGAAAGGGCAGGGGATCATTCCAAGCAAAGAGATGGTAGACCTTGGGGCCTTGCAAAGACCGCAGCCACTGCCACCACGTGAGCTCATGATCTCGATGATAGTCGCGGAGAAAGGCTTGGATATCCGCCCGCAATGCCACCCATTTCACGTCGGTACGGTAATGTGTGTGTCCTGAATAGGGTTCGCCGTGCAGGTCGGCCCAGGCGGCTATGGGAATATTGATGCCGCTGACGGCTCCTAAATAGTTCCACAACGTATAGCGGGCATTCACTTCCAAAAGGTAGAAACGTCCGTCGCGCGCATCACGAATGAAGTCAAGCTTGGCGGGTCCCACAAACTGCAACCCTGTCAACACATCCTTGGCCATTGCTGCAAGACTGGGCTCATGCACCAGTTCGAGGCACGTGCTGGTGCCAGATTCTTTCGGGAATGTTCGTATTTTCCTCCCGACAAAAGATACTAGCGGCTCAGATTGCCGCGTGTAGTAGGCGTGGACGCTATAGATGCTACGAGCTCCTCCTGGAATGAAGGGCTGCACCACAAACCGGTCGACGTCTCGCCGCATGCTTGCAAGCAGCTGCCCCACTTCCTCCGGCGTATTAGCGCGAAGAACTTTCTGGGGGGCGCGTCCTTCCTGATGAATCAGTGGCAAATCGTACCACCCGTAATGCCGGGAATCGGGCTTGAAGATGCAGGGAAGCGGGATTTCATGAACAATATCCTCGGTCGTTGCAATGCGGGTCGAGACAAGCGTCTTCGGCACCGGCAACCCCCGATGCTGTGCTAACCGCGCGAATCCGCTCTTATTGACGAGATCCTCAACTATCTGGGGTGGCGGAAGCGCAAAGCGGAAAAGGGGCTCCAGCACGCGACGCCGCCGCGACACGGTGAGTAGGACACTATCGTCACAAAAGTAGAGGGTCGGCCGTTTCGAAAAGCGTTGGCCTACTTCAAGAAGGTCAGACACGAACCGATCGGGATCGGATGCCGGATCGGTGACGAGACATCCATCTTGGTAATACTTGGAAAATCGCAGCACATCCCTCGGCTTTCGCGAGACCACGAAGGTGGGGATGCCGGAATGGCAAAAACATCGCAACAAATTCATATCGCCGATCAAGACCGCGGTGTCTTGATCCACCATGGTCAGGCGTTTCGCTGATTCGACTCGCATGCTGATCGCTGCCATGGGCTCTCTCACGGCCTACGCCATCAATAAATGGCAGGACGTCGGCATTGTGCAGACCGCCCTACCGGACACACGTGATTGCTCCGCGCGGGAATGTCTTCGATTAGAGGCGTGCGTAGATCCAATCAGGGATATGGTGTCGCTGTTTGTTAAACACGACTCCCAATAAATTGCCCCCCGCGTTCCTAATATGGTCACGGACATTTCGGACTACCGGTGCAGAGGTGCTTTCCGCCTCGACGACGAGGACGACCCCATCCACCCGTGGGCACAGATTCAGACCGACAGCGGAGTGGTGGATCGGAGGTGAACTGACCAGAATGAAGATGAACCGTTTTCGAAGCGCCGCCCAGGGATCTTGCACAGGGTCCGCAAAACCATGCGCGGGCAACTGAATCATATTCTTGCTAAACGCGGCGAGGTAGACCTCTGAGGCCGGCACCTGTCTCAACGAATCCTCCACGTCATTCTGGCGTAAGGCGGCATCCAATGATAGACCCGGCTCCATCGCGTAGGCGCGATGATGCTCGAGGTGCATCGGATTGCCGTCCACCAGGAGAACCGGCCGACGCCACTGCTGAGCGACGGTCCAGGCGAGTTCTCGCGCAATCGTCGCGGTCCCTTCGCCTTCCTGCGAGCCAATGAATTGGACCGCATTTTTCTGGGCGGAGCCCAGCCGCGCCTCAATGGCATGAGCCAGCCGGAGCATTTCGCGCTCCAGGCCGAGGGGACGAACGGTGCAGACGGTGGCCGGCGTAGGGACAAGGTCTCGAATCTCTCGATGGGCCTTGGGCTGCTCATCACTTATCCGCTCAGCCTGTGCTTGCTGAAGGGCTTCATATATCTTGCTCATGCGCCTCTATCCCTCCTCCGTCGACGTTAGCTCGCCATAGGCAACCATAACCGCCAGTTCTTCCAGGACCGCACCCCTTCCATATCGAGCAACACTTCCCGGATGATCTTCCCCGACACGGGCACCGCTTGATAGCCCAGTCCCGTGATGAGAGCGTTATCGCAAATCATATTGATGCGCCGCGGAATGCCCTCTCCGTATCGCACGATCCACTGGAGCGCCTCATCGGTGAAAATCCACCCTCTCCTCACACCGGCCTGGGTCAGCCGATGCGCGACATAATCGGCGCTTTCTTTTGCCGTCAGGGTTCGGATCCTGGCCTTCACCGCAATTCGCTGATTGAGCTGGCGCAAACTGCGTAAGCGCAAGAGTTCGTCAAGCTCGGGCTGACCCACGAGCACAATTTGGAGCAATTTATCCGTAGTCGTCTCCAAGTTGGACAGCATGCGAAGGAGTTCCAAGGTCTTCAGCGGTACATTTTGCGCCTCATCCACCAACAACACGACATTGCGCCCGGCTCTATATTCGAGCACCAGCCGCTCGTGAAGGACCTCCACCATAGCGGCTTCACTGAGGCCCCGCGGATCGACGCCCAGTTCTCGAAGTACGTTGATGAGTAATTCCGGGAACGAGAGATTCGGATTCAGCAGATAAATCATCTTGTCCTTCGCAGACCCTGCCTGACTGAGATAGGTTCTCAGCACGGTGGTCTTTCCCACTCCCACTTCCCCTACCACGGCAAGAAACCCCTTGCGCTGCTGGATGCCGTACACAATCGCGGCCAAGGCTTCACGATGAGCGGGACTCATGTAAAAAAACCTGGGATCCGGCGTGGCCTGAAACGGAGCTTTCGACAACCGATAAAAATCTAAGTACATACGGCCCCGTTAGTCCTTGTAGGCGACCGTAACAAGCACTGGGATCCCCAGGTCCCGTTCGACATGTTCTGGCCTCGTGTAGCTTCGTTGGATGTACTCTGCACCGAACGCTGTGCCCACGCCCGCAAGCCCGCCCACTGCCACACCGATTAACAGATAGAGCAGCTTTTTCGGTCGTACCGGTTTCGGCGGCGGCTCGGCCGGCTGGATGACGGAGACATTGGCCATCTTTAGCCGGTCCATTTCCTCTGAGACGTGCGCTTCCTCGGTCTTGTCATGGTACATCTTGTAATTGTCCTGCTGGATCGCTGCGTCCCGCTCAAGCACTTGCAGGTCTTTTTCCAAACGATCCAGGCCCGCGAGATCGTGGTCGAGCGATGCCAGTTGGCGTTTGACCGCCACGGCCTGCGCTTCCGAGCCATCCAGGCTGCTTTGCGAGGACAAGAGATCTTTTTCCAGTTGCTCATACACGGGATTTTTCGCCGTCGTCACCTTGTCGGCCATGGCGGCTTCAAGGTGCTTCAGAAACCGCTGTGCGACATCGATTTGCTGCCGCACATTCTGCACCAGGCGGCTTCCTTCCCGGTATTTGACCAGCAATTGCTGTTCTTCCAGCTGCAAGCCAAGCAGACGATTCTTGGTTTCATCCATGATCTTGTACCGGTCCGCTTCACCGGATTCGGACTGCAAGGGAATGTATTCGGCGACCCGTCTCAGTTGCGCGGCCAAGGCCTCGATTCTTTTCATTAAGCCGTGCCATTGGCCATCGATACCCTTCAAGGCCGTATCCAGATCCTTGCGCTGATCCAGCAGCAACGCGCGCTGCTGGCCGAGCGATGTAATGCCGTGCTCCCGTTTATACGCCTGTAGTTTATCCTGGGCCTGTTCCCATTTCTGGCGATAATGCTCCAGCTGCCCGGACATAAACTCCGCCTTTGGGTTGCTGAACGTCTCCAAGTGTTTCTGTTTGTACAACTCCACCAGAGCATTGAGGGCCGCCGCGGCGAGAACCGGATCTTCATGCCGGTATGTCGCCTCCATCACATTGGCATCGCGCAACGCCCACACCTTCAGATTATCCTTAAACTCCAACAATGACGCGTCGATCGCCGACATGTTGCGGGGAGGGCCGGCGGCGATTCTGGGATACAGCTTGTCGAGGCCGATTTGGTCGATCACGCGACGAATCAGATCCTGGCTCGATAGGATCGCCACTTCAGAAGGCACCATCGCTTTTGTATCGAGCGCCACCATGGATCTGTCGAGGCGTTCTTCGCCGATTTCCGTCCGATACATCGTTTCCCGTCCGATCTTGACCAATACGCTGGTGTAGGTCTCGTACACCGGCCTCATGAGGAACGCCGCGACGAGAGCAAGTCCAATGGTCCCGAGGAACACTCCAACAATTTTCCGCTTGTGCTTGAACACAATCGTGAGCACGTCCCTCAGCATGGAGGTCTGCTCAAAGAGCATCAGTGGTTCTTGGGGAGCCGGGAGACTCATCGGGCCGCAATCCCCTGGACCGGCACCGCAGCCTGTTCGACTGGAACACTAAATGACCGGACTATGACCGCCACCTCGGGATCACGTAATTGTTCGGCATACTTGTTCACCAGCACAGCTTTCAACTCGCCGGCGGTCATCCCAGCGGTAACCAACTCCCCCACAAGCTGCAATCCGATACGCCCGTCGGGACGCACGGTCACCTGCTCATTGAGTTCCGGGTTATAAAAGAACTTGATGTCAATCTGGTCTCCAACCTGAATGTGATAGTCCGTACCCGGCGCGGTGCCCACACGATGCAGATATTCCGTGTAATTGTGCTCGTCGGCTGCCCGCTGCCGTTGCAACTCGTCCCACTGGATGCCGACTTGAACCAACCGGCTCAGTTCCGCCTCAATGTCGCTCACCTGTCTGGCGGCAATCTCCTTTTCTTTGAGCGCGGCAATCAAGCTCGCTTCCGTCTTCATCGTTTCTGTTTCCAAGTCCTGGTGCACGGGATTGGGACCTTTCGTGACGGTGTGGAAGAGCAGGGCCTCTTGCTCCTGAATGAACCGCTCAGCGATGCGAATTTCCTTCCGGATGTTTTGTACGACCCGACTGTTATCCATGTAGTTCACCAGCAATTGTTCTTCTTTGATCTTGAGTCCAAGCAGATTTGTCTTCGCGTCGTCGATCACCTTCTGCCGTTCGGACACGTTAGTCAGCGGAATATCCACCGGAACGACTTTCATCTGCTGTTTGAGCCAAGCGAGTTTCTGCTCCAACCCGGAAGCATAGTTCTCAATGTTTTTAAGCGCCGTGTCGCGATCTTTGCGTTGATCGAGCAGGAGCCGCTGTTGGTCGACAATGGACACGATGCCGTGGCGTTGCTGGAACGCCTGCAAGAGCAAATCTGACTCGGAGAGCTTCCTCCGATACGCGTCCAGTTGCTGAGCCGTCACCGAGGCGGGCATCGGCGGCAGGATCGTGTCTATCCGTCCCGGATTGCTAGGAGAGGCTGATCGAGCCGGCACAGTGGAAAGCACAAGCGCTCCGACGACGGTCGCAGCATAGGTCGCGGTATAAAGGAATGAATGCGTAGACATCACCTGGTCCTCCTCCCTGTTGTTCCGATGCCCGGACCTGACCGAGTGACATGTTGTGGCTATTGCACGGGAATAAAGAGACCGGCATTGAGCGGAATATTCCTTCTTAGGTACAGATCGACCCAGCGGTTGACGTTGGCGATATGCAGCATCGGGACGTAGACAATATCGTTTGGCTGCAGCCGGATATCTTGTGTGGGATCTTTCCCCTCGATGGCTTCCTCCAGGTTCAACTGGATGACTTGCTGAGTCCCCTGCAGCGCACGGCGTATAACGATGACTTCGTCGATTTGTGCCGCTTCGGTGGCTCCCCCGGCTCTGGCAATGGCCTGCACGGCGCTGAGCGGGCCGACCACATCCATTTGCTGCGGCTGTTTGATCGCGCCGTCGACATAGATCCGATGAGCAGACGATCGCACGACGACGGTGATTTCAGGATTCTTGAGCACGCCGCTATAGCGGTTCGCCAGCTCATGAATCAGTTGTTCCGGCGTATGTCCGGCCGCCACCACTTCTCTCGCCAACTGAAGCGAAATCCTTCCGTCAGGCCGAACCATCATGCTGCCCTCGTTAAATTCCGGGTTATAGAAAAACTTGACATCTAAGATATCGCCGGGTTGGATCAGGTATTGATCCATCACGAGGTAGCCTGACGCCGGGCCCAAGTCGGCGGCGGCAAGCGGCCGATACGCTTTGATATCCGGCAGGCATCCGGCTGACAGGCACAAGACGACCCACAGGCCGATCTCTCTCGCGCCCTCACCCGATAAGCCGCGCCGTTTGCTGCGCATGACTGAAACACCTCTTATAGTCCGTTTGGGAGATTCCCAGACCTAGACATATGCCTAAATCTCGACTGGGGACCTGGGGGGCGATTGTATGGGCACAATGAAGCGGCGTTAAACTGCCCAAACCTCCAGCCCTCCTTCTTAAAACACCCTGAGGCCGGTCGGCGGTGCGGGTGGAGGATCTTGTTGAGTGCTCACCTCGTAGACGCCGAGATCGGGAGCGAATCCATAGGGGACCACCACTTGGTCATAGTCCCTGGTGTATCCGAGCGTCATGCCTCGATCGACGGCAGGGCTGGCCGTGTGCAGGCGAAAGTTGTACCCCAGCCTGTCGATAAACAACGGATCGCCGATTCGTTCTCCGCTCCCCAATGTTGTGCTACCCGCAACGATCTGGGCTGGACTGCCGGTGAAATGATACAAATTGTTGGTGTGCGTCACCGGGCGGCCGAAGATCGCCCCCACCCGGCTCAGATAGACGATATTATTTCGGAACAAAAAGTTGGCGGGGCCCGGATCTCCACTGAACCAGATCAAAGTCGGGGTCGCATATTGCGTATCAATGATGGTGTTATTGTCGACGCGGAAATCCTCCATGACACTCCCGAATGTTCCGCTGATATGTACGCCGCCAAAGTACCCTCCATTGTTCACGGAGACGTTGTATGCAATGGTGATATGCCTGGCCGACCCTGGCTGGCCGCCAACTTCAAAGAACGAATTGGAATCTTGTCCCCAATTGTGGTGCACCGAGTTGTAATCACCATTGCCATAGATCTCGACCACTCCGCCGTCGGTGCCATAATCATAGCTTGGCGCCTTGCAGCGAATGCACCGGTTATAGTAGATATCGTTGTTCGTCCCCTCGATCCAATAGCCGACCGCCCCGTAGTCGTCGTCTCCCCCCACCGTGTTAATGATCATGGTGAGATCATGAGCGTAGTTATTCCGGACAACGTTATAGGGACCCAGGACCTGCACTCCCGTGCCAGCATTGGTAATTTCACATCGCTCGACAATATTGTTGGCCCGCCCTCGCGCAATGCGGACCCCAGCCTCATGAATATCCCGCAACAAGAACCCACTCACTCTCACCCAGTTGGCATCGATGGTAATCCCGATGGTCCAGGTCCCCGGGTTGCGGATGATCGGAGCGGCACCGGTTCCGTACGTCGCAATGGTAATCGGTTGTGCTTGAGTGCCGGACGATCGGATAACGAGATTGCCGATGTAAGTGCTGCCCGCCTTGAATAGAACGCTGTCGCCCGGCTGCAGCGGTTGGTTATTCACTCGTGCCAGCGTCCTCCAGGGCCACGCTTCCGATGTGCCCGCGTTGCCGTCATTCGCACTCTGATTCACGCTATCGACGTAATAGGTCGCCGCCCACCCCACACTCGTGTTCAGACAGATCGCAGCAAGCAGGCCAAGACCTAGCATCACTGATTGGCTCTTTCCCATGGGCCCCTCCATGTAGACGCACGTTAAGTAAAGGCGATGTAAAGAAATTCCGCCTCTACCGGACGGAGCAAGCTCCATACCGCATGAAAGGTGGGCTTTTTATGGCCAATGGTCTACAAGTCGCATTCGGCATGCAGGCATGGGCATTCACCGGTCGCCAGGGGCGATCCATCGCTGGTATAACTGCACGGCTTGTTTCCCGACTGACTCATGCGAGAGAGTGGTGGCTGCCATGGCCAACGCGGCATGTCCCAGTCGGTGCCGCAATGTCGCATCATTGGCCAACCGTATAATGGCGTCGGCTAAGGCAGCGCGATTCCGTGCCGGCACGACCAATCCCATCCCGCCCTGGTCGACGAGTCGAGGAAGCTCGCCGACATCCGTGACGATCACCGGCTTGCCAAACGTCACGGCAATCGGAATCACGCCGCTCTGCGATGCTTCAATGTAGGGCAGCACCACCACGTCGGCGTCCAGGAACAGTTGCGCGACCTCCTCATCAGGGATCCGCCGATTCCTGATATCAAAGTCGGAGCCTTCTTCAATGGATCGGGCGTACTGGTCGAACGGCTCACCCTGTCCCGCGATCACAAACCGTACGCGCCGCACCGCCTGCCTGACTAGAGGCTCGCTTTCCATCAGGTAGTGAAGCCCCTTGTACGCATAAATGCGTCCGAAAAAGAGCACATTGAGGCACCCGGCGGAATGACGGCGCAAGGACAACGCGTCGGCCAGCTGGCGATACCGAAATAAGCCGACATGTGGCAGCACGCCGATGCGCCCTTCATCCAAGCGGAAGTGTCGGGCCGCCTGCTTTTGCAACGATTCCCCATGCACCACAATCGCATCGGACCCGCGAATAAACCGCCGACGGAAGATCTGAGGCACCTGCTGAGAGCTCACGTCGCCAGGATGATAGGCAATATCATGCACCGTGGTCACACAGCAGTACGGCCGACGACGCGGAAACAACCAATTCAGCCACACGGCATCCGCATTAAGGCAATGCACCACATCGGGGCGATAAACGTCGAGCGCGTGCCGTAGGTGCCGTAATAAAGATACATTGCGCAGGCTCCGGTGACGGGGCCAATCCAGAGCCACCATCTCGACACCGCGGCTCGATTCCCGCATACCGGGCCGGACCATGGTGCGGGGGAGGCACAGGGTCACAGCGCATTGCGTGCTGACCGCCTGGGCGAACTCAAGGGCATAGTCCTGCACCGACCACGCCATCATCATGATCTTCAAGCCGGAGGCGCGCGCAGGAGCCGGCGGAGCGGTGAGCGGCTGACGCGGTTCGAGCATGCGGCTCACCAGATAAAGAGGGGCCGACCGAAGCCTTCGTTCATGACACTTCGCTCATAGCCGCTAAACGGTTTCATCCAATAGGCCCAAACGAGAAACAGGGCACCGGCGGCCACCATGGCTCCCAACGCGATAGAGGCGGTCGTTTCCAGCGCCTTGAAAGGCGATAAGCACAGCGCCGTTGCGGCGACGGCCACCCCGATCTTCAGTAGACCGGGGTAGTCGACACGATACTGGTGGCCCGATGCGGCCAGCGTGCGAATGACAATCGCGTTATACAGTAGCGCGTTTATCGCCAACGCCATGACGAGACCCACAGCGCCGAAGCCGGCGAGAATAAGGAGGGTGCCGAGCGGAACGGTCGTCAAAGCAGCCAGATTGCCTAACGCTCCGGCTTGCGGTCGCTCCACGGTGTTGGCGAGCCCCGCCAAGACATGGCGATGACTGGCGGGAATGATCGTCGCGAGCAACATCAACGCGAGCCAATGGGCATCCCCATACTTATTGTGCGACAAGAGATTCAGCGTGCTTTCCGAGGAGACCGCGAAGAACGCCGCCAACGGGGCGAGCACAAATAGACTGCTCTTATAGATCAACATCGCCTGCCGGTTTAGTTGAACGAAATCCCGCCCACGGCTATAGGCGGCCACCAGTTTCGGTTGGATGACGCCCCACAGAAGCTGGGACGGAAGGTAGCGAAGCAACTGGCCGTACAGTCCGAGGCAGAAGCCGAGCGCGGCGGTGGACCGCATATCCAACATGCGTCCCGCGACCAACAGCACCATGTGGGCATCGCCGACGCTATACAGCAATTGACTCGCAAAGTTGTATCCGCTCATGCGGATCATCGTGGCGAGGGGCGGCGCCTCCCAGGCGGAGGCATCCGGCCGGGGGGATCGTTCCAGCCACCAAATGCGCAATAAGAAACCTGCCCCCGCCAAGACGGCGGCGCTCACCGCCCACAGCTCAGCCTGCAGGACGTGGAGCAAGGACAGGGCGCCGGGTTCTCTCCAAGATGCCCACAGGAGTAGGGAACTGAATGTTCCGTTCCGGGCCAGCCCCACCCCCTGCGCCGCGCCCTGCTGTAACAGCGGCTGGAACACGCTGCGTTGCCAGTAATCGGTCAGTCCGGTCAGAAGCACCAAGACGGCGAAGGGGGGAAGCACCGCACGCCACGCTTCAAGACCGAGGTAGCGCGTCCACAGCGGCGACAGGGCAAACAACAGGACCGCCGACACGGTGAGCGTCAGTATGCGGAGACTCAGGAGCGCCCCAAGGAAACGCAGCAAGCTGCCGGACGGTGCGTGGAGCCGATACTGCGGAACGTAGACGCCGGCCACCGTGTCGAGACCCAGCATTGAGAATGTCATACTGATTTGAATCACCGCCACCAACACCACATAGGCGCCATAATCAACCAAGGGCAAGCCGCGGGCGATTTGTAACAGGATGGTAAATGCCAGCAATCCATTTGCAATCTGCCCGATGCCAAAATGGACGAGGCTTGCGCGTAGCCGCACGAAAGAATAAGGGGTACTCGGTGTCATCGCGATAGACCTGAACCGCTCATGAAGGATGCTCGCTGGCAGCTACCGCCCCAGGGCCTATGAGGCCATGGGGCGAAACTCGGGTGATGGCGTACGCCAGACGGCGGTCCTCCGGACATGCACCAGGGACTGTTTCCACTTCCAGAGCGACAGCGCAGTACACACGTACAGCACCCAGATTCCGTCGTTCTGAATCAGGATATGGCTTTCCGTGACATTGATGAGCAGAAAGAGAACCACGAAAGTCAGTGGCCAGCTGCTGTCAGGAGCCCGGTTCAAACGATAGTGTTGCAACGCCCACCACAGAACTCTCACAAACCAGGCAAGGAAGAGGCCCAGTCCAACAACGCCGATTCCGAGCCATACTTCCAAAAACCCATTGTGCGCTTCTTGGAATTCCCACTCGATGTGTTGCCAGACGCTGCCCGCCGGGCTGTGAGGTCCCTTCAGCCAGAACGCCTGATAACCGTATCCTAGCCATAAGCGGTCCTTGATGAATCCCCAGACTAGACTCCAGATCAAGGTACGCCCGGTGAGCGTGAAATCCTTTCCCGCCGACGCAAAGAATCCTTCGAGATTCAGCACGAGGAACAGTACCGCCAGCGCCACGCATAGGGCCGTCAGCGCTGCGGCTGCGCGCGCATACACAGAAGGACGCCGATTGAGTTCCAGCAGGGCATAAAAAGGCAAGACGATCATCCCCACCATGACAGGCGTGAAGGAATGGGACAGATACAGCAGCCCCAGAGCGGCCCCTGTGGCGGTCCAATAGAACCACCGGGTCTCTTGATGAAGTCGGCTTAAACCAACGAACACCACCACGGCCAGCAGCATAGTGAGGCCAAGGGAATTCTTATGGGAGAAAATGCCGCGCCACGCCGCAACATCGTCGTACCGCATCGTCCCCACATCCGGAACCATCAAGACAGTCGCCAGACTCAGGACCATGGCGAGGACCAAGGTCATGGAGAGCATACGGAGGAGTGAGACCACCCGGAACTGATCGGCTAAATATAAGGCGAATAACGTAGTGCTCGCCAAGCCGACACACCGGCGCAACGTGTCCGCTGGGTAAAGGGACCAGCCCACTGACAGGACCGTCAGTCCGATCAACATGAGCAGCAGCACATTTCGTGACATCATGCCCCACATCGTCTTGAAATGTGCAGCGGCCAGCAGACCCGAGACGAGATACACTGGCATCCAAAGAAGCCGAACGAATGCCCGCTCTTCGGTCGCGGTATCGGCGGTAGTCGCGGTGGGATCGGTAGCTACCCAGGACAACGGCATCCCGCATACGAAGATGAATAGCAGAGCGCCGGCTACAAATCGTTCCCAGCGTGGTGGCTCATGCATGAGGGTGGTCGTCGCAATGGTCATAGAATCCCGGGGCGGGCGATGCTTTCGGAGCGGGATGGTGCCACTCCACTTTGGCACTGCCGATACAATTCCTCCAACTTTGCGGCATATTGTCCAATCTCGAAGATATCGAGATACCGGCGGCGCGCCCCCCTAGAAAGATGAGCTCTCAACCGTCCGTCCCGCATTACCAGGGCCAGAGCTTCAGCAAGAGTCACAGGATCTTTGACCGGCACGAACAGCCCGGATTCTCCATGGGTGATCGCTTCGGGAATGGAGCCGACAGGAGTCGTGATCACGGCTAAACCGTAGGCCATGGCTTCCAGGATCGCCATCGACAATCCTTCAAAATGTGACGGCAATGCCAGAATATCGGCCTGCTCCAAGTATCGCCGCACCTGCTCGGGGCTCACCCATCCGGGGAACGACACCCGGTCCCCGATCCCTGCCGCAGACGCCATCGTCTGGTACCTTTGGACATCGCCCGAACCCGCTAGCACCGCCTGCCAGCGAAGCGGTCTGACCTGGACGGATGCCAACGCCTCGATCAGTTCTGCAATCCCCTTGTTGGGTTCCAGCCGCCCGAGAAAGAGGATGCAACTCCGCCGTGATTGCTCATGCCGCGAGAGCCGCCCGGGGCCGGGCACCGCATTCATGAGAATGCGCACGCGATGCGGAGGAACGCCGATCTCCCGGCACAGAAAGCGTTTCCACACTTCACCAAGCACGACGACGTGGCTGGCCCGTTGAAACATGCGACGGACGCTTCGTTTCAACAGCTCCGGCATGGTTCTCCAGAACTGGTCAAAATTCCCCCCATGGAGATGCAATACGATCGGGACATGGAACCGGGCAATCAGCCAGACGAAACACATTTTTCGAATGGTGCTGCCATGTGAGGCCATATGCACATGCGCCACATCCACACGGCCCCGGAGGAGTTCGCCCAGCACGACGGCATAGGCCTTTACAAAAAACAGCGGCCACGAGACCTTGGGGCCGACGCCACGCGAATCCACCACACGGCAGGTCGGTGATCCGGAGCGGCTGTTCCAATACTCGGTCAAATAGACCAGCAGCCGGCCCATGCCGCCGTGGTCGTGCAACCCGAATGGTGAGATGATCAGCACTCTCATGGTATCGCCTTCTTTGAGGACATGACTACGCCGCCTTTCCAGTCCCGGACTTGCGCCTTTGCAGGAGGGCGTAATACACCATCCGGCTCAGGAACCATGGGTTCCCGATCAGGTACCGACCGAGCAGCCGCCTCGGCTCTCTGTACAGGCGAAATAGCCATTCACATCCGGCGTCCCGCAGTACGGGCGAGCAGCGCTTCGCATGACCGGAGACAAAATCCATGGCCGCCCCGATCGCCTGAAACGTGCAGACCTTCAGGCCCGGGGCATGGTGGTCGATCCAAAGCTCTTGTAACGGCGTTCCCAGCCCCACGATCACGATGTCGGGCTTGGCGGAGTTAATCGCACACAGGACCTCCTGCTCCCGGGTGGGATCCATAAAAATATGCCCATGATGAAATCCCACCACCGTATGCTCGGGCACTTCGCGATTCACCACCCTCATGGTGGCTTCCGGCACCCCGGGCGCGCTCCCGAAGAGGAACACCGTCAGCCTTGCTTGGGCATACCACCGGAGC
The DNA here is from genome assembly GCA_965285945.1 of uncultured bacterium. Classification (GTDB taxonomy): domain Bacteria; phylum Nitrospirota; class Nitrospiria; order Nitrospirales; family Nitrospiraceae; genus Nitrospira_D. Next base: position 107,334 of record CBDIWP010000054.1, read on the forward strand.
ATATCCAGAAACCAATCCGCGGCTGTTAAGCGTAGAGGAATATGCGCTCCCAACAGCCGTGCCCCCACGCGCACGCCGGTGCCGTCGCAATACACGAGCGGTGAATTTTGAAGAATGCGCTTGAGCGACTTTTGCCGAAGGGCGGTATTGGCGACGTGAATATTAAGATAATGCACCAGCATTGGACGTCTGCGAGACGCGGCTGCACGGGTCTCTAGCACGACCCGCTCAAACAGGCTCTGTGGGTTCCGGAAGGCCGTGACCGCAATGCCTTCGACCGTACAACGCGGCGGGTACGGGTCCACGATGGCCGGGTTGACCATCCCATGTTGCACCAGCGGCATGTCCGTTACGTCCACAGGCCGCGCGATGTGATTGATGCCATGATCGGCCATACGACTATCGGTCCTCCTCCTCGATAATGATCCGTCCAACCCGCGGCCAGACAACGTTGTAGTCAATGCGTCCGCATGGGTCAGTGCTCTTCGCAAGCGCGCGGCTCACTGTTGCAGATGGCTGATCATCCAATGTGGGCTTTCCATCGGCTCTGCGGCGCCCTGCACCGCTGCATGCTGCAGCACTGGCGAGACATTCTCGGACAGCCGCCGGATTACCTTGGGCACTTTGCCGGACGGCAGTCGCTCCAATGCGTCGACGACGTCGATCGTCACCTGCATGGATTCCGGGATCTTCCGGCGCGCCTGTTTCATCATGATGTTTCGGTCGTCCTCCGAAAACCCCTGCAGGGCCAGCACCCGGACCACCACACGATCCAAGCGCTCCTGCACGATTTGCGCTTGCAACACGTGCGACACGTCGGCCGCAATGGTGCCCATGCCTTCCAGGAAGGTTCCGGCGTCGGAGATCAAGTACTCGCTTTCGCGGCCCTCTACCGCCGTAAATGGTTTGCATCCCATCGCCACCTCGCGCAGATCCACTTCGGTGTACTCCCGTGGAAAAAGAATGCGATCCTGCGTCCGATAGCGGACCAAGGGCATCGCCGCATTCCAGAGCCCGGTAGCGACGATTTCAGCAGAGCGGAAGCCGTCGCTTTCATCGCGGCTCACCGGCTTCAATTCCACATAGCCGTAGGCCGGTTGAAAATAAAATTGTCCCGAGCGGACGCTTGTCGCAAAGAACACTCTTTCCGCACAGCCATATTGCTCCAGCACGGATTGACCAAAGGCCGCCATCAGCACGCCGCGTCCCGAGGGATACAGAATCTCAGCGGTCGGAAGCACCACCGGGATGGCGAGGCGGCGGTCCTGCTGAAGCATGTGATGAGCAAGAAACAGGAGGGCATTGCTCATCCCCCACAGGAGATCGGGTTGGAAGTGCTCGAGCGCATCCGCGTACCAGGAGACGGTATGCCGATTGATGTGATTGGCCGACAGGATCAGCCGTCGTCCGCCCTGGGTGATGCGCCCAAACGGAGGGTTCAGGTCGGACACCGGCTTGATATCTTCAGTGAACAGGCGGGCGATCTTGGCACGCCGGCAGCTGCGGCCGAACTGCGCAAGTTCATGGTCGAAAAATGCCTGCTCGGCCGCCACGCATTGCAGGGATCGCCACAGTGTCAGCGGAATGCCGGAGGTCCCGCTGGTGGTATCGGTAGCCGACAGCATCCCAACATTCCGAAACCGGGCTTCTACCCCCCGCAAGGCTTCTTTTTCGAGCAGCGGCCACTGCGTGAGGTCCGATTTACAATGGCCTCGATCGTGAATTTTCTCCGCCCACTTGAGCGTTCGCCTCAGAAGCTTCTCAGTGACCGCGAGACGTTCGCTGGTGTCCATTGCCTGGACCTGGCGGAGCAAACGACGCACCGGCACGTAATACACTGGGTTGTACCGTACAAGTTGATCGCAGATCGCGCTGCCTTTGGCCCATTCCGCCATGCGGTGCATCAGAGAATTCCCCGCCGGTGACTCGCAGAGCTCATCCCGCTCCGCTTTTGAACGGAACTCTCCTTGGTCCGGGTTCGGATGGAAAACACGCGCTCATAGGCGCGGAGCAGGCTCACAACAGAATGGTTCCACGCCAGGCTTTCCCTCACCCGTAACGGTCCCACCTCCGACATGCGCTGGCGCCGAGCCGGGTCCTCAATCAACGCTTGTATAGCTTCCGCCAGAGCTTCTTCGGAATCTCCATCGGCGTACGCGGCCGCGGCCCCTGCTGAGACCATATTCTCGCGGAGGGCATACCCGACTATCGGCAAACCGAAAAACATATATTCCATCACCTTATTCATGGTGCATTTGTCCGAATAGCAGTTCGGCGGGTCTGGAATCACGGCCAAGTCAGCGGACGACAACCATCGACACAACGTCCTATCGTCGGAGATCCGGCCCGTGAACGTATAGCACTCCTCCGGCAAGAGCATGTGGGCCAGTGTCGCCACGGCCGCTGCCTGGGGGCCATCCCCGATAAATGCCAGGTGAATATCTGTCCGGTTCCACCGACGAATGAGACAAGCTGTCGCGCGGACCAAATGCTCGACGCCATCCTGCTGACACATTTCACCGAGATACACCAAGAGGAAGCGCTTGCCATTTTTCAGCAAAGCATCTGCCGGCAAGCGGACGAAGCGGTTAAGATCAGGCCCCGAGCGCACGACAAACACCCCGTCCGGCGCTCGCCCTCCTCTCGTGGTCGCGATGGTCTTGTGGGTCTCATTGGTACAGATGACCGCATCGGCTGTCCGGAACGTCATGCGTTCCAGGAAAAGCAGTCCACGATATAGAAGCCCCTTGTCCGTTCCGAATTTCACCCGGTACATTTCCGGCGAGAGGTCGTGATGGTCGAATAGAAAGCGTTTCCCAAACGGCCTCCAAAACAGGGCCAATATCCAATAGGTCTCCGGTGGATTGCAGGCTTGTATCACGTCGAACCCCCGGCCCCGGATCGCCACATGCATGGATAACCAGGCCGTCATGATGAAGCACCAGATAAATTCGCCTACGAACCCCAACCTGCCCCGAGCCTCAAAGGGCAGCGTGTATCGGTAAATATTGACGTTCTCTCTGGTCTCAAACGGCGACATTAGGCCTTTGCCTTTCGGACAGATGACGCTCACCGCATAGCCGGAAGCGGCCAACGTCGTCGCTTCAAGCCAGACCCGGCGGTCGAACGGAACCGGAAGATTCTGGACGATGATGAGCACACGCCGTTTGCCGTGTTTCTTCTGCAACGAGCGGCCTCGCATTACACCGCACCATCCCGGCGAAGCACGACCGGAATCGTCCGCATCAAGATGTGCAGATCGAGGCTCAGGGACCAGCGATCTATATATTCCATGTCCAATTCCATCCATCGGTTGAAGCTCAACCGGCTGCGGCCGCTCACTTGCCACAGACACGTAATCCCTGGCGGCACACTGAATCGGCGACGGTGCCAATCTTCCGAAAACTCTCTGTAATCTCGCGGGGGCAAGGGTCGCGGACCAACCAGACTCATATCGCCTTTCACGACGTTGAACAACTGTGGCAGTTCATCCAAGCTGGTTGTTCTCAAGAAATGCCCGGTCCTGGTCACCCGCGGATCGCGTGTGATTTTAAAGGCCGCACCCTGGACTTCATTGAGATGCTCCAGGTCTTTCTGCAATTTCTCCGCATCCGTCACCATGGTTCGGAATTTGTAGAGGCGGAACCGCCGCTTATTGAGGCCCACTCGCTCCTGTATGAAAAGAGCGGGGCCAGGAGAATCCCACTTCACCACCACGGCAATGAGCAGCAGGACTGGCAGCAGAGCCCCCAAGGTCAGCGATGCCCCGACCACATCGACTAGCCGCTTCACCAGAACCGTTCCACCCTGCATCCGGCCGACGTGAAAGGTGAGCACGGAGTGCGAACAAAAGTCTTCGGCTGACATGCTGGCCAGCTTCGCGTCAAAAATGCTTCCCAATACGCGCACCACCACACCCTGCTCCTCACAGAGCTGCATAATCCGGGAGGCCTCGCGATAACAGGAGGCCAAGGGCAAGCAAATAATGACTTCGTCCACGACGTGCTCTCGCAGGAACTCGGGGAACCGGCCATACTCTGCAAGCAGCGGTTTCGGGAGCGGTTCAGTCGACACGGCCCCCGGGCTCGTGTCCCAAAACCCGATAACCCGATAACCCATATCCGGGCGCTCTTCGATGTCACGTGCCATGCGCCTTGCCCGGCTATTGGTGCCAACGACCAGGATGCGGCGGAAGTGCGATCCATGCGCGCTTCGTTGTGCCACATACCACCGTAAGACCAGGCGCAGGACGACCGTGAACAGACTGGACAACAGCCACAACGCGATCACGAACCAGGGCGTTACAATCTCCATCCGAAACAACGTTCCGGCAGCCGCAATGCCGGCGCTAGCAATCGCGGTCGCTTTCCAGACATCCCTCGTCTCTCTGCCCATCGGGGCGGCGCGTCCCAAGTCGTACAATCCCACGAGTCGGAAGGACTGCGCCCACAAGATCAGGATGCCCACCATGATGACAACATTCTGAATAGAGACTCTCCACGAGAGAAATTCACTCCAGGACGCAGCCGTGGCCTCTTCTGCCCTATAGTGCACCCATGTCAGAAAGGCCCACGTTGCAAGGAGAACACTGAGATCACTGAGTCTTTGCGCTTTGAGCAACAGCTGTCGCTTAATGTTGACCGAGACAATACTGTTGAACATGCATCTCCTGAGCTTTAGAAGGATCAGCGACTGCTTGGACCGTTTCGTCGCTGCGCTCACTTATGCAGGACCTGGGGGGAACAGATGAACTGGAATGGACCCGAGCTTCGGCAACCGCATTTCGCGGACCTGCAAGGCTTTAGATAGTAACGAATCATATGTTCGGTGGAGAGGGATGGTCCGAGATCGAGCAAGGAGCTCTTAATCACCATAGCTTGAAGCCCGAGTTAGGTCGCTTGGACTTTGGTCGGTTGGAACAAAGTGGTGCGGCCAAACCTTAAGAAGTCAGACTTAAGCGGCATGAAACGCATTTGAGGCGTCCTGAATCATCTCCGCAGTCGCAATGTCCTGACAATGAACGGCCTTTCAACCGATCTAGCCAAAGCCGTCGACAACGCGTGAGTAATTGTCATCGCGGTCGGTACGCCGACCGTGTCGTGATAGGAGCGGAAAGTGAACAGGGGGTGGCGACCATGAAGGATGTCTACCGCGCTCAGTTTGATCTCAAGACGATTGTCCCGCAAGCCTTTGGCCGCCAGCTCAGTCATGCCTAGCTCATAGAAGGCACCTCGCTATGAAGGTACCTCGCTATTTCGAGTTTGGCGATACGTCGTTCATCATTCTCCGTGCATGACACGTCCACGCCGAACTCAGCGAAACAGGCCTGTGACTAACCGACAACACACAATATGCAGGCATGGCGGCTTTTGAATACTGAAGGCAGCGTATAGGCGCCCTGGACCATACACGCCTGGAAGGATCCCTAATTTGAGCCCAGGAAAGCGAACCGGAGGAAGTCCTAGCAGAATAAGGCGAACACACTCCGATTTACAGGCTGATCCACGCCGGGTCTCCGGCCTATGGTTCGACATAGCTTGCCGAACGGAGATGCGATCCAGTATTGATCGAAAGTGGCACTCATCCGGAAAACTCAGTCTCAGCAGGATCTGAGCGTCGCTTCTTCCAGCGTAGGGCTCGTGGTGGGAAGCGCCCTCTTCTGCCTCACGGGCTGTGGAGGCGGTGAGGACCAGACACCACCATCCCCCGGGTTTGCGTCGGGAGCGACGGTGTCCCTGGTATGGAACCCGAGTGACGATCCGAGCGTCTATGCGTACTTCGTTCACTACGGTAAGCATCCGTCGGGGAGGCCGGGTTCCTGTCTGTACGAACAGGCGGAGTATGTCGCCGCCTCGGCCTATTTCGTCACCCTGGAGATGCTGGAGTCCAACACCAGATACTACTTTGCCGTCAGCTCATACAATGGCAACGAGGGCCGCTGTTCAGAAGAAGTTTCCATCATAACCGCAGGCTGAAATCGTTTCGGGAGCAGGCGTGATCCGAGGCAGGAATGGAGTGTACTTCAAACATATATGAATATGAGGATATGGCGAATAATGGTGCGTGATGTTCTAAACCGCCTCTTCCAGCCACCCTTGTTGGATGGCATAGCGGACAATATCGACGCGAGTCTGCAAGTCCAGCTTTTTCATCACCCGAGCCCTGTATGTTTCCACTGTACGGGCACTGATCTTTAGGTTAACTGATATTTCCTTGCTGCTATGGCCTCTAGCAATCAGCTTGAGCACTGCGGTCTCACGTTCACTCAATGACGCGCCGGTGACTGCAGCGTCAGGCGGTATCCTCTTCTTCTCCATCCTACCCAGGACTCTCTCGATAAGCAGTGGATCCAGATACAGTCCACCCCTAACGACTGTGCGGATGGCGTGTAGCAAATCATTGCCGACCGACTGCTTGGCAAGGTAGCCCGACACCCCTGTCTCGAATAGAAGCTGAAGATAAGACCGATCTTCGTGGAGGGTTAAAACCAGAAGCCTGACCCCCGGGACGGCTTCGCGCAAATCTCGTGCAATGTCATGCCCAGGCAAATCTGGCATTGTAATATCAAGAATGACCATGTCCGGTAGGACGTTTCTCGCAAGTGAGAGTGCTTCGACTCCGGTCGATGCCGTTCCAATCAACTCCATATCCGATTGGCACTCCACAAGGGCTTTTATGCCTTCCGTGAAGATAGAGCGGTCATCAAATAAAATGATTTTTGTCACCATTGCTGCACTCAACCCTTACGCTTCTAGCATGGCAGATGTCCGAGCCGGGGATGCAAGAAGATAGGATGAAATATTTTACCCTCACTCATAATCAATGAATGTAGGAGTTCCCCCGACACAAGGCCCAAGGTCCCCCGAGATACCACTTTACATTGAGGCACCCATGATAGAGCTAGGCCCCATGAGGCGGGCCAGGGGTGCTAGGCATCGCCCATGCCGACTGGTTGGGATTGTCACGGCCGACGCACAGCCGACCTTGAACTGCGTGGTCCTCCCTCAACTTCTCCGTCCAGGCTGGCGGTGAGTCCGTATGCTGATCGCGGTGACTTGCGCTCTTCATGGGAGCGAAGCGGCTCCGATAGCGAGGTGTTCATAAGAGAGGTGATAGTAACTGCAGCAGGCTGTTCACCGCCAGGTCGGACAATGGCCCTCCGGGGATCGACTTCTGCGCTCGTCCAGGAGCGGGGCTTAGTGGAGAAGAGCCACGCACTGCACTTCTTACAATTGCCGCCGCTGCCAGAGAACCGCAAGCAGAACCGAAGTAGGTTCCGTCACAAGCGGCATCTGCATTCACACTTGGGCAGGAAAGGCGCTCTCATGGCCCGCTGTATCGTACGCAGTCACGGTCCAGTAATGTAGCCGCCCGTCGTAGCCAAATGCCCTCCGGCTGGGACTCGAACCCAGGGCCCTCGCCTTCATCAAGCTTTCAATAGCCTTATCTTTCAATAGCCTTATATGGATCTCGAAAAATCCGTGGAAGTCAATTTTGGCGACGGTATTTTAATAGCTTAAGGCGTTGCTTACTAAGCGCGGCGAGTTCAATGGAATACAAACGAGACTGCGGCCTTCTTCGCGAGGCTCAGCCGATTCGACAGGCCCTTTACCCATGGACTTCCAACCTTAATGCCAGTTGATGAGCTACAGATTCTGGCAGAGGAATCCGTCTTGATAACTTTTCAGTCGCTTTCTCAGTGAGGTCATATTTTTCCCCCATCACGACACTAAACCAACGCTCGCGATCAGTGACGACCTTGAACATCTTTTCATCCTGCGTCTCGCTCAGGTACGGCAGATACACATAGATAGACTTTCCGCATCGTTCGGCTTTGGCCCCCACGCGATCCACACGTCCCGTACGTTGTTCGAGGGTACTGGGATTCCAGCACAAGTCATGGTGGATGATATGGCGACAGTTTAGGTGAAGATCGACACCTTCTGCCATCACGCTGCTCGCCACGAGGATCTCAGGGTAAAACGGTGTATTGAAGGCCAACATTAACCGCTGCCGCGTTTCCTGATCCGTCGTACCATTCACAAGCCGTACATTCGGAAGCAGAAAGCGCGAATCTTCTCCCTGTAGTTCATCATGAGCGTATATCGCCTGCTTTCCACGTTCTATCTGAGAACCGGTCTGGACCTTACAAGCGGCCTCGATAAATGCATTCCGGCCCACACTGTCACAGTGAGTCTCCAAGAACCGAAAGAAGTCGTGTAGTAACGTGCTCAGCGTCATACCCGACTGATCAGGCGTCCGCAGTGCCTGTTGCATGTCGCTTTCCCGTAGCTTCCCTTTGTGTAGCGGGAAAAACCGAACCAGGAACGATGGTGTACGAACTACACGGCGAGCCGCATCGGACAAGTCGTCACTTCTTTCAGCCAGTGAGGGATAAGCCTTCAGAATGTTAGCGACTTCAGAGTCGCACGATCGGCGAACCGGAGAGTCTTCATCGAAGAATCTTTTTCCAATCCGATCAAGCTCTTCAAACACTAGGGAAGGTTTACACTTAAGCTTCATCGCGCCAAGCTGAGAGATGTCTTCTTTTATGGCATGGGAAATCGCCCGGCGCAGGGCTTTGCCTGTCGCTATGAAATGGCAGAACACCAGCACTTTTTCACCACGCCGCCACGTCTCGACCACGCGTCTCGCTGTTGCTGCCACCTTAGGATGGGTCATGGAGGCCGTTGCGAGATTCCTTGGCACAAAAGAGTCCAATTGATCCAGGTACCAACTTAGTTCGTCGTCACCAGAAACCTCGGCTGATGCATCGTCGTCTATATCGATGGCTTTAGATACAGCTCTTAGTTGGGATTCGTGGCGCGTGTGAAGAAACGCTTCATAGCTTGAGGCCAACCCTTCGGCAAACAGCGCTCTGTTGTTGGAAGAGCAGGTGGTTGCCCGAGCGGCCAGCAGGAACGGAAAAACCGCTTCTCCGGTTACCTCAAGGCCGTTGATAAGCTCCCCTGCCGCTCCGTCCACGATCGCACGACCAGGGAGTCTGATTCGACGAGATATTGAGTGGTTGGGTGTCGGTAGCTGCCTTGGCTTCAAATGGCGGATAACCCAAGGTTTCAAGAGCTGCTCGGCCTCTCGCATCTTATCGTGTGATGTTTGGTAGCACCGGAGCACACGTTCGACTTCCGCAGGATTGTCTGGCCGGCCATGAACCGTTTTCCACCATTTCTCGATATCCTCTATGATCTGTCCATTAATGGAGAGATGTTCTTGTTTCAAGCGTCCCCACGCGTCGTCCAAGCGCAACGCTGATTCCTGAGCAGCATCCAACGCTTTCCGCACAGCAATCAGTTTGTCCTCGAACCATTGCTTCCCATGATGAGGCAGATTCCAGGCAATCCCTTTGAAACGATCAAGCACTGCACAGAGCTCACTGTGTCCAAGCTGAAATGGCGTGGCCGTGAGGAAGAGCAGGCGCTCAAACACACCCGCCAAGGCCCCTTTCTCGACTTCCTCAATGTCGTCGGAAGCCTTCTGGCTTCGAAATAACGATGCCAGTTGTGTATCTTCGTTCTTAAGATGATGGGCTTCATCAAGGATAAGGAGAGGCAATCGAAGCTTGGCGATCTGCAGGCATTCCTTCCAGGCCGGACGGAGAACAGCCTGAATGGCCCTGCGCGTATCTTGGAGGCGATCCGAAAAATTGTCTGACTGTCGACGCGGAATCCTCTTGAGTGTCTCAAACAGCTCATCGGTGTTCAGACGAACAAGAGCATCAACCACCGCCCGAGGAACGGGGTCGTCATCCATGAGAGCGACCTCGTCCGGCTGAAACGGGACTTCCCATTTCCTGAGCAGGGTCAGCCAGTTGCTTGGATGTTCCCTCAGCAAATCGCTCCACAGCTCATATCCGTAACGATTATCCATCCATTTGAGGCGAAGAAGGCTTCCCAGGATTTTGCAAAGGTCTCGCTTGAGATCTTGTGTGGCGTGCCGACGATGGAGCGCTTGACGAATAAGAGCCAGTTTTACCCACTCATCGGAGAGGCCTCTACTCATAGCTCCATGGGTGACGAAAATGACCGTGCACCGACGTTCCAATGGGTCATCGAGATACTTGAGAAACTCTTCGGCGCATGTGGCTTTTCCATAGCAGATGGACTTGCCTATTGAGGCTGGCAGACAACGAGACATGAAAAGAGAGAAATCCCTTGCCCATTTGTCTTGAAGTGAAGGAGGTACCATCACGACGACCGGCCGCTTGCGCCGATTAGCCACGGCAACGGACATTGCCACTGCAAGGGCGACAAAAGTCTTTCCCATGCCGACTTCGTCCGCCAAAACCACTCCCGGTTGATCCTTGAGCCGGCGCAGGATCGCCTTCGCCGTCCTCTCTTGCCGTTCGGCATCTTCAGGTGAAATCCGATCCTTAACATGGAGATTGATATGTCTATAGAACGGATACAAATGAGACACGGCTTATCTCTTCTTGAGACACTCGGATACGCGATCCACATATTGAGCGAGATGCCCTTGCCGACGATTGGCTGGCAGTGAGAGGCATTGCTGTAGGTCTTGCGCAGCAGCATGAAGTGCCTCTCGCACTTCGTGCGCGGAGAGTGTTCCTGGCCCACCCCTGGGCTTCACTCTCGTCAGCTCCAAGGCCAACTCTGCCAAGAGAAAAGCACGTTCGTCGTCTGATCTCGCCTCACGAGTAAGTGCAGCAGCAACGGCTTTGACACCGACCGGTCCATTGATACGCCACTGCAGACATTCTTCGCTGGATACCGGACGTTCGAGCCGTGAGCGCAGCCCTCTAAGAGCCGAGGAAAAGCGTCGAGTTCGCTGCAGCAAGAATCCGCTGGTATCCACTCGTTTATGAGGATTGAGATCGATGGACGCTATGGAATTGTTGTTACTCGCTCTCGCTTTTCTCCTTAGATACCCTCGCATGGCCTCATAAAGCGGCCGCGCAGATGTGAGGATGTCGATCAGCACGTCAAGAGGGAGATCCCGAAGCTCATCGGGCGGAGGCAAATCAGTAGCCGAAGCGATATTGATGGGCCACCAGGCAAAGCCGGCGGCCTTTTCCCACGTCACCAAGAATCCGGATGGTGGTCGCCCCTTCCACATGACGGAATAGGACTTTGGCCTAGCGACACTGTGCCATTCTGCCTCGGTCACTCGGGTCAACTCTTGCTCATCACAAATCCTCCACCCAGAGGGCAGGTCATCTCCAAAGGTAAGGAGCACCTCTCCCTCACCGCCGTTCTTTGTCCGATAAATGGCGTTCAGAAAGCCCGTGGGTAACAGGACGGTCTCCTGGGCCGAATCAATGCCAACATCGGAAGCGGCCAGGAATTGCAAGGTGGTTTCCGGATCTGAGATAGATTGGATCGCCGGAAATCTGCGTTCAAAATCAGCGTACGCTCCATGGGGAGCACGATCCTTATCGAACAGGTACGCCAAGTTGGCTTCGTAGTTGATGGCCTTCCCTACGCCGGTTCCAGCGGATGTGAAATTGGAGGATCCGATGAGAAACAGCACCCAGCGCTCGTCTTCGAGCCATATCTGCTTAGCATGCATTGGCCGTTCAAGATCGGTGGTAAGCCTGCTGAACGCTACTGAACACGAATCTCGTGAAGGCCGAGTTGCCAAGAGTGAGGCTGGGGCGTGAGCCAACAGCTGCTTCGATTTCGGATGGTCTTCGATTTCCACGCAGTAGTCGACTTCCGCCTTTCCTCGCTTTCGCATGAGGTTCCATAACGACCAAGCCGGTTTGTTGGCCTGAGCCTCTGGCGGGTCGAAAAACGGACTGACGACCCACGCCGAATGTGGGGGACTGCTGCCCGGCCAGAGTGAAGACATTTGAGTGAATAGATCAGAACGCCCTGGACCTGTGAGAAGCGTGGTGACTTGTACCGGCTTACGCGTATGTTCCTCATCTATTGCTCCCCACGACCGGGAGAGTGCCTGAACGCGATCAAGAAACCGGCGCATACGCTGCAATGGCAGCGACTCATTGTCAGCGACGGCGACATTCGCTGCTTGGCGAAGATATTCGAGAACCTCTTGGAGAACCGGCCTTGGGGATTCTGAACCCTCGTGGAAATCCACCACGCCATAGACTTCACGGTTGCGGCGATACCCGTCTTCCGTGAGGTTTGCCGAGCCAATGATGAGACGGACCAATTTGGACCAGCAGAGAAGCGAGATTTTGGCGTGGAGAATGCCGCGATCAGGCCGCACAGCATGGAGATCCCACCGAAGACTTCGTGCACCTTTGCAATGATGCTGGTCAACCAGGACCGCCGCGCAAGCCACCTGCGAGAGCTTCTCCTCTCGCTCAACCAGATAGACCGGGCCATCCTCAGTCGCGTCGGTTTCCAGTTTCAGAAAACGGCCAAGGCATTCTTCTTCAAAGAAGGCAGGAGAAAACGTGAAGGTGGTGGCGATGCACCCGACCGGATCACCGGCGTCGTTATGCGGCTCCCAGGCATCAAGTAACTTGCCATGACCTGCTGGTATAGCGTTCTCGTCGCCCACTCCTACACCAACCTCAAGTCCTCGGCAAAAGACCACAGGGAGCTCAATCGATAGGCGTGGACATAGCTGTCGTCGCCAATCCCACCCTCTTCTCGCAGATATCCCGGTCGAACCATATAACTTCCATCGTCGAATCGCTCCACCCAAGGGAGCTTTCCATTCGGTGGTTTCGCTGACTGCACCTTGCGATGGTGCTCAAGTAGGCGCTGGACCCAGTCCTTCGGGGAAGCCTTTTCAGCCACAAAGTGGAAGGCCTGAAGAAATCTAGGGGACTCGCCGAGTGGGCCTATGAGGTCAGCAACGACGGCAAATTGGTCCGGTACCCGGTCGGTGGCTTTACGGACGAGTTTGCTCTCTGCCACCTCCAGAATCGAGGTACGGTATTTCCTTTTCGACAGTATGTGAAGACAGTCATCGAAGGCATCCTGAAGCAAACGCGCGAATACCTCGTAGGCCTCAATAGCCAGCAGCAACTCTTTCAATGAGGGCGATGAAGCCGCGCGCAATGCCTGATGGAAAGATCGTTCAGACCACACCCCATCATTCTCCTTGTGCTCCGTGACTTTGCGGTAAGCCGTAATGCCATCGGAAGACCGGAGAAAGTCCATCACCTCACGCGTGAAGCCATGCTCACCGCCCACGAGCATCGATGCCAATATCCGACGCTCTTTGGGTCCGGCATCATAGGGCCCCAAATAGTCAGCAATTCTCTGCCAACCTTGCCAAGAGGATGAGCGGTCAACTGCACCGTGCTTCAGCCCATCTTCGACGGCTCCTCGCCACAATCGAAACAGGTCTGCCCCCCGGCCAGTCCTCGACTCGTAGAAGCCTGGGAGATCCTGCTCATCTCGCCATATTCCGAGCAGGCGATACCCCATCTCGCTCAGCCTGCCATCATCCTCAACATCCAGCGTCCTGGCCAGCAATCGGTAGACCCCATGAAAACCAAATACATTGGGTGTTTTAAGATATCGACGAGCGGAGAGTGAAACGCCGTCGGCAATGGCACGACTCGCCTTATCCCGTCCAGGCAGTCCGGACAAACGCTTGCCGTCTCTGATACATCGGACAAGCCCTTCAACCACATACCATTCGAATACCTGCCACGGAGGGCTCACACCATCCGACGCAAGCACTTCCTCATCAAATTCCTGACAAATCGCAGCCGAGACTGCCGTCAGACTCAAGAAACGAGGATGACTCATGCGTTCTCGAACGCCGGGAATTAATTTGATACCAAGCGCATCGGCGATCAGATAAAGGCCGAGAGGATCAAGAGTGCCTTCAGCACTGACAGCTTGGTCCTTTGCTGATAGGAGAGGCATTAACATGGCAGCTTGAGTGTCAGCGAGTAACGCGATTGGAGATTCTCCACATGAGCTGCAATCGCCGGAATGCTTTCCCAAGAACGCCAAAGTTCGAGGTACGTCAAGCTGCGAAATGCTATCCTTGAGTCCCTAACCTTTGCTGCAAATTGTTCAATGTCATGACGATGACTTTTGCACTCTTCGATGTCATGCCCATTCGTTGGTTCCCAAAAGAGATAGAGGAGTGTGACCCGTTTGGGAATCCATCGTTCAGCGCCCTGGTTCAATAGGCGGATAAATCCCAAGTAGTGCTTGACCAGCTGTGCCACATCCAAATTCTGGTTCGCAAATGGACGCCAATCGGTCAACGAAGTCGTCATACGATGAAAGCCTTTTGCAAGCATCGCGGATTTCTGGCAAGAGATCGAATGCAGCTTTCTCCAGAGGCCAATCAAAGAAGTTTATGATGTGCCGTCCAGGCTGCTGGAGAGGCTGATTATTAATCTCCGCTCCTTTTATCACTGGAAAGATAACCTGGGTTAGCCTCTCATCGCGGCCAATCATTGTCAGCGCTTCTTCATTAGTAAGCAGAAATCCATCCTCAAGAAAGCGCCTCTTGTCCTTGGACGCACGCTTCAGCCCGCACTTTAACGGCGATCGGTGACGACATACGTCGAATTGCTTTCTCCCTTGCAGTCCACAAGTTAGCGGCGAAGCAGTCTAAAACAAAGCCGATCTGGGGTCCATGATCTTTTGCCGCTTGCCCCCTCTATCTCGAAAGCCGCTGCATGTCCCCAAAAGATGGCGCAACTAACACTGCGCATGGAAATGGACCATCCCTATGGACGCTGAAAAACGCCTCAGGACGCGAATTGCAAGAGATATTGGAAGTGGTGTGGATTACGAAAGAGGCTATACCGCGACCGCCCTTAACTCATGCTCGGGGGGAGAAAAGCAATCAGTCACTTCCAATGGCAGTTCACAGGAAGTGACGAAAATCGTAAGTAGTTGAAAATTGGTGAGCCGGCTGGGACTCGAACCCAGGGCCCTCGCCTTAAAAGGGCCGTTCTTGCCAGCGACATTATTAGTCAATTCAATGGCTTAGTGGGATTTCGCAAAATCTGTGGAAGTCTATTCCGGCAACGGCATTTCAAGTACTTGCACGATCTATCAATCTCAGTTCTTGATCGGCACCGCATCAATGGCCTGCTTATGGTTTATAACGGTTCGGTTCCTTCGCTAAGGATCTGCAAGTACCGATCATAGACGAACAATCTGTTCCGTTGTCTGCCGGTCAATTCCCGTACTATTTGCAATTTTGCTAGCAAGGCCATCCCATTGGTCGCAGCCGGGAAAGACAGCCCGGTACGTTGGCAAATGTCGGGAAGGGAAAGAAGAGGCCGCTCACGGAGGGCGGTATGCACGCGAAGCGCTGATCCAGCAGCACGACCACTCTTCTGTATCTTGACTTCGTCCGTACTAAACAATTCCACAAGACGCTGTGCCGTTGTCACGGCTCCTTTTGCCGTCGTCCGCACTCCTTCCAGAAAAAAGTCGATCCAGGCTTCCCAATCTCCTTTCCTGCGAACCTGATCGAGGTGGGCATAGTACAGGTCACGGTTTTGCTTAAAATACAGACTCAAGTAGAGAAGCGGTTCGGCCAGCATACCCGCATGGCACAGAAGTAAGGTAATGAGGAGTCGTCCCACCCGTCCGTTTCCGTCGAGGAAGGGATGAACGGTTTCGAACTGAAGATGCGCCAGAGCCGCTTTGACCAGCATAGGCAGTGCACTCGTTTCGTCATGAATAAATCGCTCAAGCTGCGCCATGCAATCATCAACGACCTGCGGTGGTGGCGGAACGAAATGCGCATTACCGGGCCGCGTTCCGCCAATCCAGTTCTGCGATCGACGAAACTCACCCGGTAATTTGTCACTGCCCCGACCGCGGGAAAGCAGTTGCCCGTGCACCTCGCGAATGAGGCGATTGGACATCGGGAATCCGGCCCGCAGACGCTCCAGGCCATACTTCAGTGCAGCCACATAGTTCGACACCTCCGCCACTTCGTCACGTGGTGCACCAGGGGCCGCTTCCAGTTCAAACATCAGCAGTTCAGAAAGAGACGATTGCGTGCCTTCAATTTGAGAGGACAGGAGCGCCTCTTTCCGGACATACGCATACAGAAAAAGATGAGGGTCCGGCAGTAGCGTTGCCACACTATCAAGACGCCCCAACGCTAAGAGAGCCTGTTCAAGTAGAATCTGCCGCGCACCTGTCAGATCAAGCGGGGGGATCGGAGGAAGAGCAGAGGGAATAAAGGCCTGGACTTGTTCCCCTTCGAACTGGGAAATCTCATATCTGCCAGTCAAGCCACGGTCCATGGGTAACTTCCCCAATTCAGTATCGCTGAATAGGAGAATAGGCTATTAAGCGTTTCGATATCAACGCTTAATAGACTATCGTCTTTGCTAGCCACAACGCAGCCGTATTTCACTCATCGCTATGAGGTGAGTCGGACATTGTGGGAAGCGGTGATGGCTAGGCACGGAATCACTGGCGATCTCGATGATGAAGACGACGCCTCCTATTGGGAAGCCTCAGTAGAAATAATGGATCTGGCCGAATCATACTGGCAGCAAACGCTAAGGCGAGCAATCCATAGGTAAAAGCGCAAGCCCGGTAGACTCCTTCAACTATATCGCGTCCTCCGCACGAATTCCGATCTCTCTTCAATCTCGTGTGACCTTCCTTGTCACAGCCGTCTGCTAGTCTCTTTTCGCAACGACGGTCAAATGGAGGGCAACTGAATGAATATTCTGATCACCAATGATGATGGGCCGGAAGCCCAGGGCTTGGCAGTGCTACGACAGGCCGCGAAGGCCGTGTATCCCGCGGCGAAGATTGTGACGTTGTCCCCCAAGCGTGGACAAGGCGGACAGGGGCTTGCCATTACGCCGTTGGCCCCCGAGGATCTCGAAGTTGAACGGATCGAGTCGGATTTTTATGTCTGTGAGGGAACACCGGCCGATTTGATTTATGTAGGGCTCGGTCTTCCGCAACGCTATCTCGGCAGCGGGCAGTTTGATCTGGTGCTAACAGGCGTGAATCATGGCCATAACGTCGGCATGGACGTCTTTCACTCCGGGACCGTGGGAATGGCCATGCTGGCCACGGCTTTCTTCGACGTGACCGCCATGGCCTTCTCACAACAAATTGACTATGGGCCGACCGGGGGAAGCGACGAGGCACCGTTTCGCATTGCCGCTGAGTATCTGCCCTTCTTTTTAGCAGACATCACTCACCAGGCCGAGTACTGCCACAACGTCAATTTTCCGTCGTATAGTCCAAAAGGGCAGCGGGTCTGTGGCGTGTCGATGTTTTCACGCTTCCGGCCTCATCTGGTTCCCCGCAACAGGCGGGAGGAGCAAGATGTCGCCCAACTCGAGCAGGGCTATATCACGATATCAAGATTGCATCCCAAGTCCCTTGCAAGATGTGCCCATGATCATGGAACAGAACACATCCTGCAGGACGGCAAGCCGGTATCGGCGATTCTTTGACAGATTCAGCTGGTTCGATCGTCAAGGCTTGCCCTGTGTGGTCACGAAGCTGAACGATACAGCCCCCAATGCACTGACGAATAGATGTTGGACGCGGTGGAGCAGTGATATTTGGCGTAGGCCCACGGGTTGTCCTCGCCTTTTTCGATAAGGTAAAAGTTGAGCTCTCGTGTGACCTCGTTCAGGGCCTCCGCATACTCAGCTTTCTCCACCACAAACTGCACCGTGAAGGAGCGCTCTCCGTCGTGAGCCAGCAATGCGATCACTTGCGCATTCTCGCCAAAGGATCCGATGGAGAGCTTGATGTGCTCTTTCGCGAGGTCGACCACTCCCTCTGACCACCGTGCTACTTTCATTCCGATCCCCGCTCCTATTCGTTCGACGATACAGGCATGAGATCGACCACGTATCGAGCGCTCAGCCGCTCGACATGGCCGGCGAGCCATTCGGGTGTCTGCCTCAGTGCCCATTCTTTCCACAGGTCGCCGTAGCTACAGGCCTCAAAGCGGACGCGATCACCCGCCACAATCTCGCTGAACACTTGGATCTCAGCCCGATGTTGCCGGCAGACCTCAAAATCCTGCCAGTTTCGCGGCTCCCAAAACAGATAGAGCAGTGTGAGCGACCTGCTGGGTTCGCTATGCGACAATCCCAGGTAATGTTTGATGAGTTGGGCCGCGTCAAGATACCGATACTGCTGGTCGTTGTGCCGAAGAACGCCAATGTGACGGAACCACGGAGATTCTGCGCGCTCGTCCACGATCGTATCGTAGACTCGCGAAAAGCGTGCCGGTTTGGGCGTCAAGTATTCCAGACACTTGGACTCGATGGCCAACACGCGATCGTCAGCATCAAGACGCAGATCCAGATGCGGCGAGGTGCCCTTCAGCCCATGCGGAACCTGCGCTTCGAATGACATCGTCTTGAATCCACTGTGCCCATTTACCGTTATATCGCTGACATCGCGATGCCACGGGCCAAAGGTATTGACCACCAGCGCGGACGAGGAATAAACAGCCGCCATCTTTGGCGGATGCTGGCCGTCACCGTGCAATTCTTGTCCCTTGCCATCATCAAAGGCCTTGCGAATGTCTGCAAACGGCACCCCGTCGAGCAAATTGGCTTCGACGCTGGCTGCGTAGGACTCAAAGGGCTTGCGCCGTGTCCCCATCGCATCTGGTCCCTTTACATCAAAGAAGGCACGGTATAGCCAATGTTTGGCCGATTCGTAGAGGTTGGCCTTATTGTGATCGAATAGATGGGCCCAAGCTTCCGGCACAGCAAGCGCGCCGCCGGCTTCCTTCTCAAGCCGGTCTGTTTCGTCGTACCATTCCTGGGAGTACCCTTCCGATTCTGAACTCGGGGAATTCTTCCCTCTTACTTTCTTCTTGCTTGGGCCGTGCCCGGTGCTGCCATTCACTGCTTCTTGATTCATCGTATCTCTCCTTGTAATTGTTCTTACAAGGATACCGTGGCGATGTGACAGATCAGGTCACTCGCGAGACGGACCTAATGCAATATGATCTGAACGCAATAGTGTGGGAGCGTAACTCATGCGCTCGCGGAATGTGTTGGGGAGTCGAAGGCAGCTAAGCGATAAGCTGTGATCTGCGGCCATCGAGATGGAAGGCTTGGTAGCTGGTGGACCAATTCATAAGCGGTTATTATCACTCCGATGGGCAGGTAGTTATATGAAGACATTCTGCAGCCGTCGTTTTTCAACGCCCGTATATCGCCGCGTTGGGTCTATTGGCCGCTTTATTATCGTATTCCTGCTTGCTCTAACTTGTGCTGGGCACAGACTTAATTGCTGACTCACCGAGCCGACGATATCGAATCTGCTTTCTATCTTCAGCCACTTGAGCGTAAGCAATAGAGATTGTCTCAGTATGCCCCCTTAGTTCTTCAGCCATCAGCTTCTCAATGTACTGCTCCAACTCAGTTCGATTTTGCGGATCTCCTGTCGGTCTTGCAAAGTGAATGAGATATCCTCGGCGTACGTCACTCTTTCTCATCTTTTCATGATCTTTCTTGAGGTGGTCTAAGTCATAGTCCAATCCAATCTCGATTACGATACCCGGCTTGATCAGGCCTTGCTTAAAATCCTTAGGGCTCAAGCTCTCGTTGCGGCGTGTCGTCGGTCCAAGAACGACCAGATCGAAATTGCCTCGGCGGTTTCCTTTTTCTAGACACACATTTGTCATTGTCGGCTGATCAGTCAAGGTGTCCGCAGCGGCGGTACCGGTCGAATTCGTTGTCGGCCACTCTTTTTGAATGCGTCTGCAGGAAAGATGACCATATGCTTCTGTCTTTCTAAGCTCCACTGAATCGACAAGGTGGCAGTAGAGTTGGCAATGCAATGAATGTTCGACTCGATGCAAGTAGGGGTTCTGCACAAACTCATCGACCTATTTATTGCCTGCTCGACGTCTGGAATGATCTTTTCAGTCCAACCTTCATCGACGGAAAACAATGGTCCTTTTCTTTTAGTGAAGACCTCTAAGGTGCCGTCTCCCTCCTCTTCTATTTCCGTCTCAGGCCATTGAGTTAGGAAGTTGAGAAGATCGGGTATGGAATTAAAATGTTCAGCTTCGAGGAACGTCGTTGTTACAAAGTGTTGGTGACCGTGAATGCGAACCTTAAAGGCATATGCTCCTTCCTCATTCGTATGGTCACACACATTGACGGTCTGGGTCTTTTCCCCTGTCACGATCTTTATTTTCCGACCGTCGACCACAAAGGTGGATTTTCCGCTTACGTTCAGCATTCAGGTACCTCTCAAGGAGTACGGATTCCCCTTTCCGCACAGGCGTCGATCATTGACACCTTCTAGAGGGAAGTCAGTTTATGAGAATGGGTCTAATTTATAAGGTGAGTGACTGGAGGAATCCGGTTCGTCAACATACTGGGCGCCGGCCACGTACCATTCAGCATCCGCAAAGTCGGCTAAAAACAGTGCATGATGCTCTTCGAGCCACGAAAACATGAGCGCCCATTCATGCTCTTTATCGTCGTTTGACAGAGAGGCCCAGGCACCTGGGCTAGCAGGAACCGGTGGAGGGACTCCAAGGCAGCCGGCGTTGGTGCAGATTTGGTCTATGCGTTCATAAAGCTCAGACCATACTTCGAGTTTAGGGCACACAAAGCGCATATGACTCCCAAGGCGGAAGCGCCGAACTAGAGTGGAGGATCGATTTCGAGAATCCAAACATCTCTGCCGTCCGCATCAATCCATCGGCCCACAAAAGTATCACTACCGCCCGGCTCATTTTCTCTCCTAAACTCCACTTTACCGGGCGGATACGTGTTGCCCCTGTAATAGTATGCTCCGACGTAGGTGCAGCCGTTATCTGTTGACTGCGCCTTCAAATAAATGATGTCCCCTGAATCGGGGATACTTGCAGCT
Organism: uncultured bacterium; assembly: GCA_965285945.1. Lineage (GTDB taxonomy): Bacteria > Nitrospirota > Nitrospiria > Nitrospirales > Nitrospiraceae > Nitrospira_D. The sequence continues at coordinate 128,114 of CBDIWP010000054.1, forward strand.
ATCCGCGTGTCCGTCACAATTGTGTCTGACATTTCGGCTTCAAACATCCGGCCGTTATACCTATACCTGGACAATCCGGTACGTCCCGCGGGTCTCTCATCAGCTCCACTGTCAATCGATATCTGCAAGTCTTCTTCTTCATCATCATCGGGATCCCGCTTCAAATCTTCGTCTGAGGCCCGATCGCAGATACGACGATACAACTCATTCACTACATCGTTGGCTTTGTCGGGAGCTCCGTTGTTTTCCTCCCAATTGAAGTACCCGTCCGATAGAAGCCAAAGCATATCTTGTTTGTGCCGTGGAAGCTTCTCTACCACCTTTAGACACACTGCTGAAATGGTATCCTCATAGGCCCCAAACATCGCAGATTCATCTCGCTGCACCTGATATTTGAACTCCTCCCAAACATCTTCAAAAACTGAATCATCTCCACTTTGGCGACAGTCGGCAGGCAAACGTTGAACCATTTGAACGATACGGTCGCAATAATCTTCATACTTCGCTTGGACGATGTCCCACACCTCATCACGTTTCACAACAGATTCTCCTATCTAACATGCTCACTGTGTTGTTTCTTCTATTCATAAATGAGTTATGGCAGACCGCCGTAAAGAAGTGTTTTAACTGACGGATTCTTGATCAATGAATCCCCATTCACGTGCAGCCGGCAAAAGCACTGTATCGGCGTAAGGACAGCCCGTGTGTCCTGGATCGGTCTGCTGCCGTTTGTCAGCATCGTCCGGTGCATGCCCCTGGCCAGCTCGCAGTCGTTCCAAGAGCGGTTCATAGCCAGGCTGCCAGGCTGTGACATTGCCGAATCGATCTCGCAGGGCGGCAAGTATGCCCATACCCGAAAAGTCGAGGTCGCCAAAGAAGTGCAGTGGGCCGGGCGCCTCCTTGCCCTCAAACCACCAGTCCTCAAATAATTCTCGTACGATCATGTTGCCGGTATAGTGCAGTATCGCTGCTTTGCGTTCGCGTACGCGTTGAGCGCCGCTGCGAAATCCTGCTGCATACACCAAGGCCAATGTCTGCGCTTCGGGCGGCCGTCCGGCAATGGCGGCGGCGTAGTTATCCTGGTTCTCGATGAATAGCACACCTTGGCAATGGAGCGGCAGACGGACTGCAACGACAAGCGGACGCGGCCTGAAAGGAAATTCGGGGAAAAGGGTGCGGATCAAGTCCTCTCGATCATCAAGCCGCTTTGAGTCGCCGCGGAAGATGAGCGCGCTCAACTGGCGCAGTGTCAGTGGCTCGGCGAAACTGCCGATGCGGGCAAGCGCGGCGACGGTTTCCGCATCGCTGTGCCCAGGAATAGTGATCCGCCGCCTCAGCAACGCCTCGATGTTATCGGGAAAAGCATTGGCCTGCTGCTCAACTTCAGCGCGCCAGGCTCGAATCGCCGGCTCTTCGGGTGGACGAGCCAACCAGACACGCAGTATTGGCTCAGCGTGCGGTACGAAGGCAAGGCGAGCGTTCTTCCACTCGGCATCATACGGACCGCGCTTGCCGGAAACTATTGTGAGCAAACCCATCGCTTCTACGGATCGCACGAGGCGCCACAACTGGTCTGCCGCGGTGTCGGTACTCTTAAGAGATGGAAGGTACTTTTCCGCGTCGAAGTACAGCCGCTGCTGCCGTGCTTCGCCAGACTGTTGATCGAAGCGATCGATGACTTGGCCGAGCAGGGACTGTAATTCTGCCTCGTCGCGCAGCCAGGGAGGAACGGCGGCCGGAGACTGCATAACTTACTCCTGGGCTAGCACCTCATCCATGAAATCAAGCTCCGCCTGCTGATAAACAGTGCGGCGGTGCTGTGACCACAGTTCCTGGATGCGTTCGCGGTTGCATACCTTGCGGTCTACCAGAACGCGCGTGCGCAATTGTCCGCGCACGGCGCTGGGAACTTTGGCAAAGACGAATTCGTTGCTGATCAGATCCAAGAAGGGACCACACTTGCTGGTGGGCATGATGAAGATCAATTGTAGACCCAGCGTTTGGGTGAGATAGCCGATTACCTCCCGCGAGCGCTGCTCATCCATGTGCATGAATGCCTCGTCCACCAGGACCATGCGCAGATGGTTCTGTCCCTCAGCAAAACGGAAGGCGGAGGTGATGGCAGCCGAGCGGATGATATAGGCCGGAGTCTCCAATTGGCCGCCCGAACCAGTGCCGTATTCTGATAACGCAAGGGGGGCCTTGCCCTCTACCTCCTTGTAGATTTCGTACCGGCGGTAGTTGCGGTAGTCGGCGATGCGCTCCAGATCACGCAGCGCCTTGTGTTCATCCTCCTCCAGCAGCAGACGCATCAGCTCGTCGCGCACTGCGGCCGAGCGCGGACTGAGTTGTGCGTCGAACAGTAGGGTTCCCTCCCCTAGCGCCGGCATTTTTGTCACCTCCTCGAAGAAGCGGGCGTAGTCGCGGTACTCCGGTATCCATTCGCTGGCGAAGCGGAAGGTCTCTCGGTCTGCGCCGAAGCGGTGATGCTGCAGCTCTCGGTTGAGCAGATCGATCTGCCGTTCGCCGTCTTGGAGAGCCTGGTGAATCTGGTGGCACAGATGCGTGACGAAGGTGCTATTGAAATTCTCTTTGAGGCGACGCAGTTCGTTGTACTTGTCCACCAAGATATTATTCTTGAGGAGGTTGTAGACACGGTCGATATCCCGACATGTATTGCAGATGTTTTTGAACAACACCGTATCGTAGTTACCGTCGAAGCTGGCGAAGGACACGGGGTCGGCGGGGCGGCATTGGGTGTACTTGAGAATCGTCTGCCCCAACTCATGCTCCGCGCTGTGGAGCTCCTGTTCCAGTGTCTCCCGCTGCCTCTGCGCATGCGCGAGATCCACTTCGGGGGCTTCCGTATTCGCACGGTTCAGCCGTTGCTCGGGGTCTAAGGCAGGCCATAGTGCATGCAGCTCCCGCAACCCTTGTTCGCACCATTTAGCTTTAGCCGTCGCCTGTTCCTGCAGATGGGCAAGCGCCTTGACCGCGCGATCCACTTCCGCGAGCTGGGTGCTGATCCGTCCCTTCTCTTCATGGAGCAAATTGTGCCGCTCACGCCATTCCGCCTCCGCAGACTTTAGTTTCGCCAGCTTCCTCTCTAGATCGCGGTGCTCACCGAGGTCCAGACTAGTCAGCAGTTCATTCAGACTCATCAGTTCGCGCTGCATTTTCAATACGGCGCTCACCGTATCGGCATGAAATACGGGCTCCAGCGCGTCCACCGCCGCGAGCAGCCGACCAGTTTTCTGCATACGGGTCTCGGCCTGCCGCAAGTCAGCGGCCATTTGCATCAACTCCGTACGCTTAGCCGCCAAGGCTCGTTCTCGCGCAGCAGCGCCGAACACCAGATCGCTATCAGGCAGATCGCAGCGGAACATTGTGTAGTTGCCGGATCCCATGCAGTCGGCAGTCAGGCCACGACGGGTCTGGCGCAGCTCCTCTGCTGATTTGACGCGCAGCACGGCGCCGTAGCTCGCAATCAGATAATTGCGCGCCACCGCATGGGTGAAGGCTAACACATGCACAATGGAGTCCTTCTCTAGTCGGATATTGGCGGCATCCTCGGCGGCCTTGCAACCTTGAATCACCCGTGCCCGATTGTCGCGGCCGGATAGAGCCCGCACAATGCGGATCGCTTCGGCTTCGAAGGCGGGCTGCACCAGAATACCGAAGCGAGCACCCCCCAAATAGCCTTCAAGGGCTGCCTGCCATCGTGAGTCGGTCACCTCTACGTGGTCACACAGCACCCGCGGATCGGCCTGCGGACACTGCTCACGGATCGTTCCTAGGGCCCGTTCCACATGGGATGGATACGTGACTTGCTTCGCCTCCAGTCGAGCAATCTCGTTCTGCTTCTGGCGATGTTGCGTATCGAATTGTTCGTAACGACGGCGCCTGTCCCCATAGAGGTCAGCGAGGCGATCGCGGCGCGAAGTTCCGCAGCCGTCGTCCCCGCGCAGGTGGCCGTGTAGTCGATTCTGGACAAGCTGGGCTACGCGCGCCTGATCGAGATAGCGCTCGAACGAGGTGAGATCGTCGGTGATATTCTGTTGCAACAACCTACTCAAGTCGATCTCGCCGCGCTTCCCCAATTCCACGGCTTCTCGTGCCAATGTCGAAGCTTCCATGTCGGCGACTTGCGGAAGATCTGCTGCGATGGAAGCGGCCTGCAGTTCCTCGGCAATGAGCCGAATGTTGTCAACATTCTTCTGCACGAGATTGTCCTGCACCAGCAAGTCGCGAGCCAGCTCGGAGAGTTTCTGCTGCGCAGCGTCGCGCCGGCGTTCTAGATCATCTTTCTGGCGGAGGGCCTCTACCCCCTGGCGCTGTGCCTCGATCTGCACCAGTTGGTCGTGCACATGCTGCTGGCTTTGAGCGGCCAGAGCAATCTCGTTCTCCAGTTCCAAGGCGCGATCGCTCAAGCCCTCTTGTCGGCGTTTGGCATCCAAGCAACCCTTCTGCCGCTCAAGAAATTCGTGTCGCGCGAGGGTATAGTCGAGGGCGCTGAGTTCGATCCACGATTCAATGTAGTGCCGTGCATGGCGGCCGGCGTCTTCCAGAAGACTGATCGCATCCACAAGCTCGCGCGCGGCGCGCTCCATGGCGTGGATGGTTTTGAGCTGGCCGGAGACGGTCCGAATTGCTTCACCCAGGTCGCGCCGCTCGAGAATCTCGTCGGCAACAAACTGGTCAATGCTGGTGATTTGTTTATAGGCCATGAATCGTGAGAAAGCGCGTGCTGCCGCCACCGCTTCCCGCTCAGTAACTTGTTCGACTCTTCCGCGCAGCGCGGCATAGAGCCGCCGCAGATAGCTTTTCTTGGTATCATAGCGTTCTACCCCGCGCTTACCAAATTCGGTTACGAGCGCTCCCGGCAGATCCTCAATAGGAATGACGTACCGGCCGCTCTTGCCCTCGCGTTGGAGATGGCCAAGGTTCAGCTCGATGCCCGGCAGGATAAAAAACACGGCATCGTCCTGGCGCGCGATTGGCCTGCTGCCGCCCTGTTCCAGCCACGCACGCACCGCGATCAGTGCGGTGAACGGTGAGGCGGTCTCACCATGCGTCGGATGAAACACCGCCGCAAGATAACTGTCGCTCGGATCGAGCCGTGCATACGCGCCATCGTCGCAGCCGAGCACGTACGAAGCCAGCGAGCGGGCCTGCTTGCCTCCACGACCGCGCTGCGTGGTTTCCTCTTGGCCTGGGTTGTACTGGAAGAGGTTCTCGTGCGCGGCGGTCATGACGGTCTGGATCGCGTCACCAGCCGTCGTTTTTCCGGAACTATTGCCGCCTGAGAAGAGATTGATGGGGCCAAACTCGAACTCGCTATTGGGGATGTTACCCCAGTTGACATAGATGACGCGCTTAAGAAGCATCCTCGTCCTCCTCCGCTCCGGCCGGCAGACCTTCTCGTAAAGCGGCGACGGCCTCGGTCCCGACGAAATCAATAATCATGGGATGGATGCGGAGCCAGCTCTCGCCGCTCTCGATGTCCTCGTCCTGAAGGAAATCGATGAGGCGCAATTGTTTGATGCGTTGAAAGAGACGTTTGCGTTCCGTCACCTTGTCCGGCATACCGCGACCAAGGAGATTCTTCATCGCGATGCCGAGAGACTCGAATGACTCGGCGGCAAACCCACGCTCATCCAGCTTGCCTTCCCTCAACGCCTTGTCGTACTGCACGCGCAGGACCAGCAACAGCGCCACCTCCCCTTGCGTCAGACGAGCACGTAGACTTCCCCCAAACGCTTGCTCAGCTGCGCCGTCCATACCGGGAACCTGGCTGCCAGGCGGGAACAAGCGCACATATTCCATTCGGCGATCCAAGTGCAGCGCGATACTGAACAGATCGAGTAACTCGCGCACCGGCGCTTCTACGCGCAGGAACCTGTCATACAGCTCACGTTCCGTCTGATTCTCCTCACGACAGAGGATGCCGTAGTTCAGGAGGCGCACAAGCACCTCCCGCAGCTCCTCAAGCGTAACGCCCGTCGGTTCGAGTCGCTGTTCCAGATATTCTTTGATCGTCGGCTGCATCATCTATTTCGTGCCCGAATCCGGCTGCGCCTCCACGCCTGTCATTAACTCGATGATGAATTCGTCCATGGCCTCGTAGCAATCGTTGCGCACGGTCTGGCCGGTAGGCTCAACGCGAAAGACATAACCGCTCTGGCCGTCCGCCGTGCCCACTTCAATAGCGTGGGCCGCGCGCAACAGATCACGAGCGTGCCGCACAGGAAGACTGCCGGTGCGTACGGTACGACCGCCGGTCAGGGCCTGCACCAGATACTCGCGAAGCTCTCGGTTGTTGAGCGCGAACGCGCGCTCCAAGGCTTGCTGAACAAAAAGCGAGCGACGGGACTGCGGATCATCGGCTTGCTCTGGCTCGACGGCGCTGTTGACTCTCCGGTGGATGCGACCGCTATGTACGCGCAGGTTCTCAGGGTCAACGAAGCCGACCCGCAAGGTGGCGAGCCGTATCCCCGTCGCGTTGAGAACAGACTCGTATTCCGGGTCTCCGAGAGCTGCCAACTGGCGGCAGGCGGCTAGCAATTCGTTGCGCGCAACGCCGCTGAAACTCAATTGACGGATGATAATGTCGGCGCGGCGAGTGAATCCGTGGAGCGCCCGGCGCAGCGCGGGCAGCATGACCTCACAGGCTGCATGTAACCGCGCGTCGATGCCGTCAAGAATGGTGAAATACAGCGACTTGTGCCGCTCAGTCACAAGGTCCGGAGCGGCACGGCGCAGTTCACGCTCGGACTGCACCTTGAACGCTTTTTGCTTGCGCCGGGCCTTTCGGACCAGGTCGGCGATCTCATCCCGGTATTTTTCCACGCTGTCCGCCGAAAGGCGGACAGAGAGATCCGGCACGAAGCGCGTTTCCATGAAGTCGAAGAATTCGTCGGCGGCTCGCTGGATGATCTGTTGCACTTCGACATCGCGTACCAATTGCCGTTTGCGCTCATCGAGCTCGGTCACTATATCGGAGAAATCGGAGACGATGCGCTCGGAATACTCGTACGCATCCAGCAGGTCGTACACCTCCCCACGGTCTAGAAAGGCACGGAGGGCATTCCGCGTGTTCCGCGTATTGCGGTGGCGCGTACGAAAGCGCCCGCCGACCGTTTCAACCATCGGCTGTGTAAACAAACGTCCAATGCGGGTAAAGGCATAACTGGTGTGCAACGTCGCCTCGTCAATCTGCCGCTCTAGCCAACCATAGTCGAGCAGCAGATTAAGCACCCAATTGGACTGCTCGCGTTCGCCCCGTGGAGTATCAATCTCGTCGTCACCATCTAGGAGCGGGGTGCGCGTAATGGCGTCTGAAAAAGCCTCTAGTACCTGCTCACGATCATACGCCCGGCTGTAGTCGGCATGGGTCGTGTAGAAACGGCTATAGAGCGCGCTCAAGCAGGCGACCACTTGCTCGCGGTACTTCCCAACTAGGGGGCGGAAGAGGTGTCTATGATCATCGCTGAAGAACATCTATGGAGCTTTCCGTGATTCACTAGAAAACTTGAGATGCGTATTGAGAAATTCGCCTTCCATTTCTTCAGGAAAAGAAGGTAACGGGCTCGAGGATAACACTGCTCGCTTCGCCGCCAGGTCGAAATAGTCATTCCCGGACGATTGCTCTATTTCGACCTCGGATATGTATCCGCTCTTCTCAAGCCGAAAACTGACAACCGCCTCCATTGGTTGGTCTATCGTTGGAACATGCCATTCGTTACTAATTCGTCTTTGCACCATTGCCAAGTAAGGATTATCGGGAGGTCGATAGTGCCTTTTTGGTAAAACTGGTTCGGCTCCGGCCGGCAAGGCAAGTGTATCAACTGCATGCCTCGGCACCGAAGCCTCAATGAGCGATTCGGGTTGTGGCGTGAACGTAGCGCTCACCTCCTCGCCCGTTCCCTCTCCAACTATTGAATCATTCTCCGATGCACTGTTACTCGGCTCCGCTCTCTGGGTGACCGGAGTCTGCACTCGCATGTCAGCTTTAGGCACATCGGGGTTAGGAAGCTTGGCCTTAGTTTTCCGTTTTGGAATTAGCTCCTTTGTGAGCCCTTCTTCGTTCTGAGTCCTCGGAATCGTGATCTTTTCAACCGCCGGAGAGCTTGGGGAAGGACTATCCGAATGACGAACAGCCGCTCGTTCCTTTGTCATGTAGATGAACAGCACTGGGGTCCAAATGCATATGAGCCACAGTACGAGTTCGTGTAAGGGACTCCTCGGCTGCACGGCTGGATTACGATCCATGGGACACACAATGGCTCGATAAAGCGGTAAAGGCCGACGCCACATCCAGAGAGCGCGATGCAAATTCTAAATTGAGCAAGTCATCCGATAGATAGCCATCATGTTTCTCTTGAATCTTGTTTGACACCGACCTCGCTAGAGAGATCGCGTCGACCGAACGCTCCCGCACCAACTCCTTGAGCAGTTCCATGGTTGAAGATCGACTCACATTGCTCAATGTAATAACACCGGAGGTGACGTTGGTTTGAATGCCCTTTTCGCCGATGAGAACAGCAACCGTCTGAACGACGAGATCGCCCTCCCACAGGAAGACGAGAGTATCGCCATTATCTGACATAGTGATCTCCTCATCGAGTCCAAATCGGCGAAACGTTTCGCGGCCCTGTTTGAGTAACACCACTGCTTGCTGGTCCAGAAATATGGGGACCTCCGTTGAGGTATAGAGACGATACATTTCTTGTCGGATCTCTCGATGGATCCGTCCCGGTGTGCCGCCAAAGATTGGAAGCCGGCCCACATTCGCCTGGCGAACAAGGATGAGTTTTTTATGATCGTCGACCGACAAGACCTCCCACCGTTTGCCAGCGAAAATTAAGTACTGTCCGGGAATGACCGGATGCTCGAGAGGCAGCGTACCGAGATCTTTCGCTTCCTCGGCAAGTCGATATTCCTCCGGCGTCGTGAAGGCCGTGTAGAAATCGTAGTGATTCACCAGTCGTTCACCGTTTAAGCCCAATGCAAGCGTGGAATCATGGGATTGCGTAATCAGATCATGTGCAGCGAGCGATCGCAGCAGTTCGCCAAACACCTTATCTGTGATCCCATCGAATGGACCGGATACACATAAGGCGACATAAATCTCTTTCGGCTTGGCTCCGCCATGCTGGGCAATGAGGGACAAGGTTTGCTGGATAAGGGTCGAGAGGTGCAAGGCTCTGTCGGATGGAGGTTCATACCACTTGCGGATCAGCAAGTTGACCATCGCCGTGGTTTGAAAGAGGCCCAACCTCAGAGAGTCAATCGCTGATGTGTCTTTGGCGATTTCGGACTCCTGGATGTAGCACCTTAAAATAGCCGGATCTCCCCGGCGTCCCGATCGCCCCAGGCGCTGACGTATGCTAGAGACGGAAAACGGTGGGCCAATTTGCGCAATGCTTCTCACTGCACCAATGTCGATACCCAGCTCGAGCGTGGTGGTCGCCACTGCGCTAACAGGAAGATTCCCAGACTTCAGTCTTTTTTCCAGTTCCTCTCTTAATTCTTTAGAAAGGTTCCCATGGTGAGGGAAGAATTCATTGGGAACGTTCTGCTCTTGGCAGAGTCGTCGGAGCAAATCAGCGAACTTCTCAATCGACTGCCTGGCATTACAGAAAATAAGGTTGTTGCTGCCTCGAAGGACAGACCAGAGATGTGCTCCAATTGCTCGCTCATCGCCTGCTTCTGCTGCTTGTTCCGCTTCATCCTGGGGGGACGGTTTAGGGACGCTACGCACGTAGCCACGGATTTGCAGTCGAATTTCCTGGCCGCTATCCCGAGACTGGATGAGCACCACGTCCTTCCCATGCCGAGGCCGTAGAAACTCCCCGGCTATCTCCATATCACCCAAGGTTGCACTGAGACCAATGCGAGGCACCTTCCGCCGCAGGGCTAGTTCTACTCGATGCAGCTGGGATTGAAGTTGTTGACCACGTTCACTTCCAATGAAGGCATGAAGTTCGTCTATCACGACGTAGCGAACATGGCGGAAGAGCGTCGGGACCTCTGGCCCGCGTAAGATAAACATCGCCTCCAAGGATTCTGGGGTAATGAGAACGATGCCGCTCGGACTCGCGAGTAGTTTCTTCTTCACGTGCTGGCTTACATCGCCATGCCACCGACATACGTCAATCGAGAGACGTTCGCACAATGTTTCTAGGCGCTGAAACTGGTCATTGATTAACGCCTTGAGAGGACCGATATACAATGCTTCGATGCTGGGCTGACGATGCATCGCGATAGCTGAACAGATGGGAAGAAACGCAGCCTCCGTTTTACCTGATGCCGTGGGTGCGGCCAGAATGATGTCTTGATCGCCCGATAAAATTGGCGCGACGGCTCGCTCCTGTATTTCTCTCAGCGTCTGCCAGCCGTTGTCATACACCCAGCGTCTAACATCAGGGTGTAGCTGCGAGAAGGCTTCGGATGCTTTATCGTCAGAGCTTGAAGTTGGCAAGATCGTCATCGCTGCCGCTCGGCGTCTCTACGTTCTCCTCCCCTTCTAAGGGAGCAAGATCAGGATTTGAATCCTCACTGATGTCGACCGATTCGATGAACTGGGTCCAAGACACGCCCGGATTCTGTTCAAGGACCGCCATCATATCGAGAAATGCTTTGATCGTATTTCGAGGCGTTCGGAAATACGCATCGCCAATCTTTTGTGAACAATGGGCCATGAACGCTTTCAGGGCATCGTCCGGTACGAGATACGCTCTCTCGTCTCCATTGGCATAGACATGGCGTAGCTTCGCCAAGAGGACGAAGAGCTCTTCGGGAGACAGAGTGGCGAGCCGCAGGACCGGCGCCGAATAGTCGACCATCCCTTGTTTCAGAAATTGGTTCTCCGCGAGACGAGTTTGAAGCGCGGCATAGCTATATAGACCTCGGCGAGTATCGGCTAAGAATTCAGGTGTTCCACCAAACAGGAACCCGAGACCGGCAGCTGAGCCCTGGAGACAATCATTGACGATTCTGAGGATCTGCTCATAGTTGGCATTGCGTGACTGGGTATGGGCCATCTTGTACAAATTCACCATTTCATCCAGACACACCAGCAAACCGCTGAAGCCGGAAAGCCGGACAAAGAGGCTCAAGAGCTTGATCTGATCATAGACGTTGGCATCGCTCACAATCGTACGGACGCCGAGCGCTTGGCGCGCGTCAGTCTTGGTGGCAAATTCCCCCCGGAGCCACCGAAGGGCGTCGGACTTGAGTGTCTCATTCCCAGTATCATGTCCTCGCCAGTACTGAGCGATGACTTCAGCGAAGTCGTACCCTCCGACAAGTTCGGCCATGGAAGTCATTCGTTGCCGGATGACGAGTTCAGGCTTCACCTGCTGTTGTTGAGCTTCCTGGAGCGCAGACGTCACAAAACGTTCTACCACGCTGGGGACGGCGCCTCCGTCAGGCTTCGAACGGGTGGCCATATTGCGCATGAGTTCGGCATACAGTGAGCGGGCTTGCCCCCCTGTCGCTTGCAGTCGCCGATCGACGGTGAGATCGGCGTGGACCGTGACGAGCTTGCGCTCGAGAGCGATAGAGCGAATGAGATTGAGAAAGAACGTCTTCCCCGATCCATACTCCCCTATGATGAACCGTACGGTCGACCCACCATCAGCAATACGGTCAATATCTTTGACAAGCGCTTCCACTTCTTTGGCACGTCCTACTTGGATATGCTGCTGCCCTATGCGGGGGACGACGCCGGTACGAAGGCATTGAATAACCGTTTCTCGCTCTTTGGGCCTTATTCTGGCGTCCGGCATGTGACCATCTCCTTCGCGATCGACGCATGAATGTATACTGGATCATCCCCTTCCCACAGCGCCTCTCCAACCGTGTCAAAGGACGCTTCGTTGATCATCTCTAACGCTCCATCAAGCATTACCTCCAGGCTCGACGCGAGTTCATCCAGCGCTGCTCTCTCCCACGTGTCTTTTTCCACGAGTGCTATCAAGAACTGGGAATGAGCCGCATCAAGACTACCGATACTTATTCCGCTTTCTGGACGAGGAACGGTAGGGACCTCACTGTCCGCAAATATTGACGTAAGCATTGACGAGACCATAGCGGTCTCCGCAAACTTGGCATGCACCTTTTCCATGTTGAGCTTAAATCCATCGCTCTTGTTCTTCTCTTGCAGCTCTGGGATACGGTACTCCCCTCGGCTCCGCTCAGCCGGTCGCACCGTAACCAAGCCGTCCTGTGATATGGATTCCGCTAGACTGAGTCCGTGCAGATCCACATGGACTCGCTCACGAGGGAACCCTAGAGCCGCATAGATCTTTGAGAGCGCATTCACTTCTTCGGCTGAGACATATCCATCGGCGCCGGCAAGTGTCACGAGGAATTGCGCCAAAGCGGCTTTCTGTTTGTCATCGATCGGATCCAGGCGTTTGCTTAACCCCGACAGCGTTGGGTCTTCGAGGGAGAGCCAACGCAAGTGCGCGGCCAATCTTCGTCGTTCCGGCGCTGCCAGTCTCAATGCCACTTCAAGTTGCTGCTCTAACCGACGTTCTTCATCGATTGAAAGTGCCCCATCCGCCTTCGCGACCATCACCCCAAGATGCAATACGACAGTAGCAACAGCGTACTCAGGGGATGGTGTCAAAGGGGCACCTTGGTCTAGGCGAAACAGGACGACCTTACCGCCTCTTCGAATGAGAGGGCCACTAAACCGTACATCCGGTTCAATGCCATACTGCCATTTCTCTAGCACCTGCGAGAGCAGCACGCAGTCCGCTTTTGCAACCCGATCTTGCTTCCCCCATCGATCGAGCAGTGTTGTACCTTCGATTACAGCTGAGTCTCCCGTCCGCAGTTGCTCTTCAATCCAAGTACGGAACTCCACACTCGCACGCCCTTGATGTTGGCGGGCTAGTTCAAGGGGTAGGAGAGCGATACTGCCCAAGTCCCTTTCCTCTTCCTTCCTACTCCCAATGTATCTGCTGTAGGCATCCAGTTCATCGGTACAGCGTTCGACGAGTTCTACAAGCTTCGCTGGGATGGTTCGAAGAGAAGGAACTTGAGGAAGGGCTGTGGGAATAACTAGTTCTTTGCCGAATGATGGGCTGGCGGGTCGGTACTGGAGTTTAAGCGCCCCCTTGCCGGGGCGCACTTTGATCCCATCCGAACATTCTTCCTTGTAGCGTATGCGAAACAGCTCGGTGAACTCATCTTTGCAACGACGAGCTGGCGTACGGAGACGCGTTTCCGGATGACAGAGAACCCACGATAGAGCCCATTCCACAGGCACCGGCTCGCCGTAAGACGCACATTGAGAAATGACAACCTGCACGCGCGCCGGCAGGAAATCACCTATTCCCTCAGTTGGCGGTGCTGTCTTATAGAGACCTTCCTTATCGCGACAGACCTGAATGATCTCCAAAAACGAAGACCCAAACCTTTGGAACGAGTCTATCTTGCCATACGCCTTGAGAAGGCTTGTGACCTCCTCTTGCATAAAATGGAGTTCGGCTTGATCATGAGTGAAGGGAGCCCCCTTTCCGAGTAACCGCCGCTCTAAACCGTAGAGAAACAGGAACGGATATCCGACATGGGCCTCGGAATCTTGGCGACCGGTAGATAGCCATTCCAAGTAGCCGGCACGCGAACCAGCGGGCAGTTCACCATACGAGGGCCAATAGGGGACATTCTTACCTGTCTTATCCGTATTGAGCTTATCAATCGTCAATTTGGGGTCAATGAGCGCTGGCTCGACGCCACGAAACTCATTGAGGGCACGTAATCCCGTTCCAACATAGATTCCACCAGTTGGAATAACATAACCGTTAACTGCGATCGCTTTGCCTGGCGAAGTCCAATAAGAAGAATCGTCTTTTGTATTGATCTCGACACGGACCCTGGCGGATGACTTGATTCCGCTTACTCTTTGCCATTCAACCCACGCGATCTTGTTGGACCAATCCTTTGCAAGCAATTGCTCCCGGATGTACCGCTCAACTGTGGGATTGAACTGGAATTGGTCGCTTAACAGTTCACATTGAATGATGTTGTCAATTCTGAAGGTTCGTGGCTCGTTCCTGAGGCAACACCATGCGAAGAGATAAGCGTCGTCCCAGTGATATATCTCAATCTTCCGCTGGGTAATCCGTCCCTCTGCATCTTGATACATGATCCATATTCGTCGCTTTCCAGCGACGTGTTGCTGGACGGCGGCATTGAAAGGGCCGGAGGTACGGTTGGGGGGTAAAGAAGCAGAGGGATGAGCAGGTAGCCCTGGGTTATCTTCGGCCGCTATTCGAGCGAAGTACTTATAAAAGCGCCATATAGTTAACCCGACTGCGATGGTTAGAATGAGTTCCATCCAGCTTGAACTCCAGGTCAGCTCGATAGCGCGATAGGCACTTGGAGAGAAGCAAGGAGGTTAGACTCTTTGTGGGTATCAAAACAACCCTTACTAAAGTGTAGGGCCGTACACACCATCTCGCAGAACGCAGCGACGGAAAACAATATTTACCGAAAACGATCGCGATGCGTGAACGAGCCACCGTCAAGAGGTGTGTAAATGAGTGCAGGAACGAATCGCAGTAAAGGTGGAGGTGACCCCGGTCGGCAGCGGCCGCAGCATCGCCGAGGCTTAGAGGGTTCTAGGGACTCTACTGTTTTGAGTGAATGTGCTGATTTGGACAACTTTCAGCGCAAATCTAGCACATGAGATTAATAAAACGCACTTTCGGTTAACTGCCATGGCACTTCTTATACTTTTTGCCACTTCCGCAAGGACAAGGCCTGTTTCGAAGTGAACCTTTCGCTCGCTCAGGTGGTTTGACCACTACCCTTCTGATTTCATCCATTAGTACCTTAGGAGAACGGCCTCTAAACCACTTCTCTAGGAGGAAGCTATCAATAAATGAAGCTGCTTCGCCTAGCCCTGGTATCTTTCCTAATGCCGATGTGACGATAAATCGGATGGCTTTGACAGGGGCACGCTCAATACTCGCGACGCAGCGCTTTTACAATAGCCTCATAGGCGTACCATGTATTAGGTGTGTATCCACCTTCATTACCGATTATGTCACGCCAGATATGTACAATCTGAACTCGGAGAGGCTTGGGGATATTCTTGTACTGATAGACGTCCGGAATCTCCCCTTGGAGTCTCTTCTGACGCTTCGAGAATATATCTGAGATGCTCATATCTACGATTAAATGCGCAACAAAAAAAGATCGCACAATGATAGGGCATAGTTACTTGTTTCCATTGTGTTGTCAATGGATTGAGAGGAGCAACTCTAGCGCATCGCCACTAGGGTGAGAATTGCCACTGTCATGTTAGCGAGACATTACGGAAGGGCAGAGCCTCTCGTGCGGTGCGAGAGGAAGGGATTCAGGCGTTAAAGACAAGTGATTCGCCAGCACGCGTCGCTCCAGAAGGACACTGCCCCGCCGCCCGCCTCACTCGATCGTTCCCGCTCACCGACACCGGCAATGCCGAGCATTTTGCCGCCCGGTACGGCGAGAGGCTCCGGTATGAACATCGCCGCGCGCGCTGGCTCCTCTGGCAAGGCCACCGCTGGCGACCCGACGTCGATGCGGAAATCCGCCGACTAGCGAAAGCCTCCATCCGGGAACGCTTCAAAGATGCCGCATCTGCGGGGGGCAGCGTAGGCTATACCGTAGAGCTAGTAGCAGACGCACAGGCTGCAGTGACCTGGTATCGAACGACGCAATGAAGGGATTTGATACAGATTTTGGCCGCCAGTTGGCCGCTGGCGGCCATACCGATGAGGA
The DNA here is from genome assembly GCA_965285945.1 of uncultured bacterium. Lineage (GTDB taxonomy): Bacteria > Nitrospirota > Nitrospiria > Nitrospirales > Nitrospiraceae > Nitrospira_D. The sequence continues at coordinate 143,894 of CBDIWP010000054.1, forward strand.
GGGGGACGCGTAAGTTATTGAAAATGGTGAGCCGGCTGGGACTCGAACCCAGGGCCCTCGCCTTAAAAGGGCGATGCTCTACCGACTGAGCTACCGGCTCACCGAGGCGCGATGCTGTCATTTAGCAGAGTTGGTTGTCAACCTCTGCCTGACTGGCGGGCACTACCGTTTGGGACGACGGCGTGAACAATCCAGCGGATTGCGAAGGACGATGGTTTCGGAGCGCTTCGATCCGGTCGAGATCATATCGATTCGACACTGGGCCAAGTCCTCAATGCGGGTCAGGTAACGTTTGGCTTCGGCGGGAAGCTGTTTATAACTCGTGGCGCCCGTGGTGGACGCGCTCCACGCCTTCATGCGTTCGTAGACCGGCTCACAGTGGGTCAACACATCCAGGTCAGCCGGCATCTCCTTATAGAGGACGCCGCCATGCTTATAGCCTGTGCACAGCTTCAACTCTTTGCACCCATCCAACACGTCCAGCTTGGTCACCGCCAATGACGTCAGACCGTTGACCTGCGTGGCATGACGGACCACCACCGCGTCGAACCAGCCGCAGCGGCGGGCGCGACCGGTCGTCGATCCGAACTCCCGCCCCCGCTCCTGCAATCCCTGTCCCTCTGCATCGGTCAATTCCGTCGGGAAGGGTCCGCTGCCGACTCTCGTCGAATAGGCCTTGGCGATGCCCATGACGGCGTCGATCATGGTCGGGCCCACTCCCGTTCCCGTGCAGGCACCACCCGCCGATGAACTGGAGGACGTGACATACGGATAGGTTCCGAAATCGACGTCCAGGTGGGTACCCTGAGCTCCCTCAAACAGCACAAGCTTATCTTTGCTGATGGCCCGGTTGAGGAACGTGGTCGTATCAACGATATGGCTTTTAAGCCGCTCGGCATATCCCATGTACTGAGCGAAGACTTTGTCGACTTGAAAGGTCTCTACTTTGTAGAGCCGTTCCAGAAACCAATTCATTTCTACGAGATTTTCTTCGAGCTTCTTCTTAAAGAGCGGCGGATTCAACAAGTCGCCCATCCGGATGCCGATCCGCGCCATTTTGTCGGCATAGGACGGTCCGATCCCGCGGCCCGTCGTACCGATTTTGCGTGATCCTTTCGAGAGCTCCGACGCCCGATCGATCGCCTTATGATAGGGGAGGATCAGATGAGCCCGTTGACTGACCACGAAATTCTTCCCGATCTGAATGCCTTTGGTCTGCAAATGGTCCATCTCTTCAATGAGCGCTCCCGGGTCGACCACAACTCCATTGCCGATCACACAGGTCGTGCCCCTGTAGAGGATGCCGGATGGAATGAGATGAAAGATATAGGTGCCGCGCTCATTGATGACGGTGTGCCCGGCGTTCGAGCCGCCCTGATACCGCACGACGATATTGGCATCCCGAGCCAGGATATCGACGATTTTGCCTTTGCCCTCATCGCCCCATTGGGCACCGATTATGACGAGATTCCCCATGACGTAATGTTCCTAACAGCGCGCAATCAGAAAAATGGCTCTGACCATGTGAGGGATCAGAGCCGAGCGGCCTCATGGTAGGTGCCGCCCAAAGGTTTGTCAAGCCGACGCCGGGAAATCATGGCCGCACGACCTCCCAGCCGGCAGGCTGCCCACGAGGCGCCTTCTCCTCTCCGACGCACAGTTTCTTGACTGGCCGGGAAAATGCGTGATAGCATGCGGGCACGTCACAACGCCGCAATTCTTTTTTACAATTGCAAATTTAGAATTCCTGGTCGAGTGGGGCTGTAGCGCAGCTGGGAGCGCG
>CBDIWP010000055.1:0-4518 GCA_965285945.1 uncultured bacterium
TTACGTCTCCGTCGGCCGTCATCGCGGGGCTGGATCCGAATACCCAATATTACTTCTCCGTCAGCGCGTACAATGGATTGGATAGTGCCTGCTCGGAAGAAGTCTCGACCGTCACGGCAGCGTCTCAAATCTAGGCCGCTCAGCCACTTTGATGCGGGGGGCAGCCGGTCTGCTGCACGGCTGACTCGGCCCTTTGTTCAGGACACAGATGCCTCCGAGGGATCGGTGAGGGCTCTACTCGGGGATCTTCTGGTTCCCACTGGGTGAGGGATGCGGTAAAGCGACTCTGCATCACTACAAGCGCAAGAAAACCAACTACTGAACCAGCACGGACAGGCTGTGACAGCCGCAGCGATAATCCGACGAGTTTGAAATGGAGGCTCGGCACTGAACATGTGCCGGGCTTTTTTAGTCTTGTCCCGGTCGCTAACCTATATTGTGTGGAGGAGAGGTGGGTTATGAGCCAGCTATCTCGGACCTTCGCGCAGTTCGCCATGGGTCTCGTCGTCTCGATGGCCGCGGGCGGATGTGCGACTTCCTCAGACCTTGAGGCGCTGAAAGTCGATCTGACCCGGAAGCTCGACGCACAAACGACAAAACTGAGAGGAGATATCGGGAAGCTGCACGACGAGGCGAAATCCCTGAGGACGGAGATGCAGACGCTCCGCACTCAGGTGGGGTCATTTCAGCCCGACATAAAAAGAATGGTGGAAGTCCAGAACGAGCAAGACATCATGAGGACGCTCATGGCCAAGGAACTTACGAGCGCGATTACAAATACCAGAAAGGCGATGGACAACTACAGCGCCAACATTACGACGCTTGGATCGGACATTCGCTCACTCAATGCGGCGCTGCGGGGGAGCTATGAACTGGACGAGGAAGCCCTGAAGGGCCGCCTCCGCGCCGTGGAAGAAATGAAGAGGCGGTTAGGTCTGCTTGAAACACGTCAGTAGAGAACGCGGTGTTCCCGGTCAGCGGGCCGTATCGCACGACATGGCGGTGTGGTGGCGGCGGCACGCGGCGAAGCAAGAAGCCATGGACGCTGGCCATGTCCATTCCGGGGAACAGCCGCTGGCCAGACCGTCCCGGTATCGATCATGAGTTCGTACCGTTACCCACTTGCAGCCGACGGTCGGAAGGGCCTATGCTCAACAGCACCGTCCGCTGACCCGTCACAAGGGAGGTAGCGGCTGTGTTCTGGCAAACGCGCCAACCGTCGGCACCGCCTGCGCCCCACTGTTCATTTTGCGGCAAACGTCAGGGGGCGGTTCGGCAGTTCGTCGCAAGTCCCTCGCCGTACACCTGCCCATCCTGCCGTACGGCAGCCGCCCTCTTGATCTGCGACGAGTGCATTCGGCATTGCTCCGAGTCGGTAAAGGACGACGGAGCGCGGACGTCTCCCCCTTCCGTCCCGCTGGCGGTTCCCAAGCCCACCGAAATCAAAGCGGCGCTCGATGACTACGTGATCGGCCAGGATCGTGCCAAAAAAGTGCTCTCGGTCGCGGTGCACAATCATTACAAGCGCATCGTGAACCGGGACCGGCTCAAACACATCGACCTCCATAAGGGCAACATCCTGATGATCGGGTCGACGGGAAGCGGAAAAACGCTCCTGTCTCAGACGCTGGCGCGCATCCTTCATGTGCCCTTCGCCATTGCTGATGCCACGGCGCTCACGGAAGCCGGGTACGTGGGCGAGGACGTCGAGACCGTCGTGCTCAAGCTGCTCCAGAACTGTGACTACGACGTCACGCGCGCCGAAACGGGAATCATCTACATCGATGAGATCGACAAAATCAGCCGTAAGTCGGAGAACCCCTCTCTCACGCGCGATGTGTCAGGAGAAGGCGTCCAGCAAGCACTCCTCAAACTGGTGGAAGGGACCATCTGTAATGTGCCGCCGAAAGGCGGACGGAAACATCCCGACCAGGAGTACATCCGGGTGGACACGACCAACATCCTGTTCATCGCCGGAGGCGCCTTCGTCGGGTTGGATCAGATCATCGCCCAACGGACGATGCCGAAGCGCCTGGGCTTTGGAGCGGAGTACGGGATTGAAGGTCACACCGACCTGCTGCGCCGTGTACGAGCCGAAGATCTGCTGAAATGCGGGCTCATTCAGGAATTTGTGGGGCGGTTCCCTATCCTCACGACGCTGTCCGACCTGAACGTGCCCACCCTTATTCGCGTCCTCACCGAGCCCCGCAACGCGTTGGTCAAACAGTATCAGACCATGTTCGAGATCGAAGGGGTCGAACTCCAGTTTACCGATTCCGCGTTAAAGGCTGTCGCGTGCCAAGCGGCCTTGATGAAAACCGGAGCGCGGGCCCTGCGCACCATCTTGGAAGAGGTGATGTTGGACCTCATGTATGAGATCCCCGCTCGTGGCGGCGTGAAATCCGTGGTCATCACGGAAGACGTGATCGCCGGGATGGGGCAGCCGCAGATTTTCACCTGAACGCTCACATCAAGACCAACCATCCATCATTCCCCGCCTGGAACCGGTACGGCATACCGGTCCTGTGCAGTACTCGATTGGCGAGCAGGCTGCCGGAGGACGATTAGGCTGCGAGCCTGGTTCGTATCTCGTCTGCGGAGGATTCAGCGGGCCGGCCACTCTCGCGGTTCAGCAACAGCCGCCTTTTTTCCGACTCGCTCTCTCCGGCCATCGACCAGGCAATCAGCCACACCAGCAGACCCATTGTTACGAGACCAATGATCTCGACCATAGGTCACCTCCCGTGTTCCTATGAGAGTCGTCCATTCCCGCCGCATGGACCTAGGCAGCCCGACGGTGAGCGACGGCCGGCGTGACAGCCTCATCCCGCTGCTCAATCCCGCCGCTCCGTGCTTCGGGCGACGTCTTGGCTTTGGAGTACATGAGACCGACACAGACGAACAATGTCCCCACCATCGCCATCAGACCTCCGACGATTCCCCAATATCCCCATGACATACATCACACGCTCGCGTGAGAGCCACGCGAGTCCTCTCGTACCGGCGTTCACGCCGCCATCCGACATACGACTTCAAGACCTCCCTGTCTTCTGACACGACACAAGCGAACGCGAGGCCGCACAGGCCCGTCGCTCACAGCGCCCGACAAGAGCAAGTCCGCTAGGTTAAAGGAAAGAATGCTTATGGAGAGGAGGCCGCACCTGCCATGCCCATCCCGATGGATCTCTCGTCGACGGACGATCATGGCCACCACCTCCGGAATGAGGCGGCTCGAACGGCTCGAAGGACTTACACTCTACGCCCGCATGAGACACCGGTCAAGAACCAACGGCCACGGTCGTGCATACCCCGTCACCCGCGTCAGGATATTCTGGTCGGTATGATGAAACAGTTCCGGCCCGGCCGGGAATGCGGAGCTGGCTGTCGTAGTGGTGATTGCCGGCGACCTTATAGCGAGCGACCCAACACAGTCAACGGAGGGGAACGGCAAAGCCATGCAACGCCGGTCACACCGCACCAGTCGGAAGACGATGCCGGTCGATCAGACAGCCTTCCCTATTTGGCAATGGTGATACTCGGCACGCCGACGCGCGGGACCTCGCTGACGGTCATCTGGAACAAGAGGTACAACAACTGGAACGCTTCGCGGTTCCAGCGTGCCAGTGGGCCCGTGGTGTTGACGGCGTAATATTTTCCGTGGGACTGAATCGCCAGGTCGGCTCCGGAGGGCGCTCCATCCGATAACACCAGGTCCATCGTGTGAACGGGATTCTCGGCGACCCCAGGCGTTCGCGGATCTTTCTCGACGTGAAATTCCGGGTCCTCTCCAATCGATCGGCCCAGAAAATTGAGAATGGTATTAAAGCTCCGCAGCCGGAAATCCCCCTTGAGTGGAAATTCCCCTCCCACGTGCCCCGGCCGGATGTCGATCGACACGTCGTTGTCGGCCCCCTGCTCCGCTTCCTCGATCAATTGCGCCCGTTCATCGGCTGAGAGCGTGTCGGGATCATAGTTGGTGATCAAAATAGGTCCCGTGGTTTGTTTTCGGAGGGTGTAGGTGTTGTCCTTCTGGCTATAGGTCACGGAATATTCTTTCTGTAAGGCTTGAAACCCTTCAGCGGTGACCGAGCTGGCAGGAATGGTCCAGGTCCGATCGCTCATGAGCGGTTCGGCATAAAGCTGGTTCCGGTCCTGAATGGCCGACAGATGGGTCACCGCCCGACGGAACGTCTCATAGCCCGGCCGGTCGGCCGGCGTATTCCGGTACGAGACGGCCACGCCGTTCTGTATGACGCGCAGCTCCTGCGCCATCAACCTGAGCAACAGATCGATATCGTAGCGCTGCCGGAGCAGGAGCGTGAACTTGGTTTCCTGAAACGGCGTCAGGAGCCGCTTGGTGAAATCTTCCCCTTCGATCGGCACGATGCTGATAGTGTAGCGTGTCATACAGATGCCGTCTTATACAGGACCGCACGAGCGCGGCCGACTTTGGCCAGGATGTCGTGCACCTTGGCGACCCAGCTGAACACGCACGGGCGGCTATTGTGGTGCGTGATG
>CBDIWP010000056.1:0-11400 GCA_965285945.1 uncultured bacterium
TCAAGCTCTGCGAGAACTACAACCGGCAGTACGGGCGGCACTATGTCTCAGCGATGCCCACCAACCTGTACGGTCCCAACGACAATTACGATTTGGCCAACAGCCATGTGCTGCCGGCGCTGATTCGTAAGGCCCATGAAGCGAAAGTGCGCGGCGATGCTTATCTGACCGTCTGGGGCACCGGGGCACCGCGGCGCGAACTGCTGTATGTCGACGATCTGGCGGAGGCCTGCCTCTTCCTGATGGAAAAGGGCATCGAGACGGGACTCTACAATGTCGGCACCGGAATCGACGTGACGATCCGCGAACTCGCCGAGACCGTCATGGACGTCGTCGGATTTCCAGGCCGCATCCAGCTCGATACCACGAAGCCCGACGGCACTCCTAGGAAGATGTTGGATATGACCCGCATGGCACAGCTGGGCTGGAAGGCCCGGGTGCCTCTTAGAGACGGGATCGTCCGGGCCTATGAGGACTTTCTGACAAAAGAGCCGAAGTGAAACCGCCGAAGTATCACCGCATGTTCGACTATCAGCGCGCGCTGCTGCCCAACCGGCACCTGGCTGCGCTGGAGCACGGTGTGACCTGCATCGACGAAGCGAGGCCCAAAAGCGGGGCGACGATCGGCTATCCGGGCTGGGGACTGCTGTACCATCTGCTGCTCTCCCACTTAGACAGAGAGCGCACCGAAGTCATCGTGGAGACGGGGACCAACTGGGGCTGCACCACCATTGTGTTGGCGCAGGCGCTGGTCGACGCCGGATGCGCCGGACATGTGGTCACGTTCGAGATCGACGAGGCCAACGCCGACAAGGCCCGCCACAATCTGGCCGACGCCGGCCTGGCTGAGCGCGTCGAATTGCACGTCGGCGACAGCCGCGAGCTGTTGCCCAAGGTTCTGGAGAAGGAGCGAGGCATTCGAGCGGCCTTCCTCGACGCGTCGCATCTCTATGCCGATGTGATGCGCGAGTTCCAAACCGTGTTGCCCAAGCTCGCTCACGATGCGCTGGTGCTGTTCGACAACACCTATCGTATCGCGGAAGACGGGGAGGACCAGCGCGTCAACGGCGCATTAAAGGCCATACAGTCGCAGTATGGCGGGAACCTGATCAATCTGGAATTTGTATCCTGGTACACGCCGGGTCTCGCGCTCTGGCAGCGTCAGCCGGTCTTATAAGATGCGTCTATTTTTCCACCATAGGAAGTCCATTCGCGATCTGGGAGCACTTGTCACGCCAGCGAGCGCTGCCGTATCGCTGGTGATCCTCCTCTGCAGCCCGCTCTCCGTACAGGCTGAATGGACGCTCTTAGATGGCGCACGCGTGCATCCCGATTACCACGGTCCGGTGCCGAAGAAGTCCGACGTGATATTTTCGACGAGATTCAAACGGGACAATGCGGCAAATGTGGCCAGAGCATTTGGGGCGACCAGAATCGAATGGGTTTATTCGACCGATCCTGAGTTTGTCCGATCTCTCCAGTCGGTGACACCGTGGTTCGGAGGCGCGGTCAGTTCGACTATCGCCTTGCCCAAAGATGAGGGCATAGCCAAGGATTTTGACGGCCGACCAATTGTTGCCCCATGGATGAAGTCCTGGGGGGCCAAGTGGATTACCACCACTGACCCACATACTCGGGAGACATTGAAAGGCGTTGCCCAGCGATACCTTGAACTTGGGGCCAATTCAATCCAAGTCGATGATCCATTGCTGCAATTTACCGCTGCAAACTGGGGGGGTGATTTCTCTGAGAGTTCCCTTGCCGGCTTCCGTACCTTCCTTTCCCATTACGCTGACAAAGCAGAGTTGCAAAGAGCCGGCATTACAGATTTAAGTGGGTTCGACTACAAGGAGTTTTTAGCTCGCCAACACAGCATTCGCACCACAAAAGACTATTTGGATAGATATCGAGCGTTGCCGACAACTTCTCTGTGGCTTGCGTACCTCAAAGAAACCGTAATTTCCCATTACGCTGACTTCAGGGCCTTTCTCAATGCCAAGAAGGGAAGCGTGGTGCCGTTATCGATGAACCTTCTGCTCTTTGGCCCAGACGAGTCCAAGCCTCAATTCGATTTAGTTCCCTTCGTAGATTATGCAATGGTTGAAACGAAGATCAATGATCTTGATTTAGTTTCACTTCAAGCAGCGACGTATCGTGCGCTTGGCGTTGGTTATGTGCCGTCTATTCTGCCTCTCACAAAGGGAGAAAATCGTACTGCGATTGCAGCGCTTTATGCCATGGGCGCTCAACCGTTAGTACCGTGGGATGTCTATATCAATAACGGCCCTGATGAGAAGCCCTCAAGATTCTTTGGAGCAGCTGAGGATTATGCCGACCTGTATCACTTTGTCAGAGACAATGCGGTTTATTTCGATGGATACGAAGAACTCGCTGTAGCCGGAATTGTAGAACCGGTCGACCATTACGACATTAAGCAGACAGCGACATTAGTAAAGCGTCTATCTAAAGAAAAAATACCTTATGCCATCTTCCCGATCGGCGGGAGAAAGAACTATTCGATCGACAGTGTGCTTGCGAGCCAGGTTCGGATATTAATTACTGCCAACCCGCTGACTGATTTCACTCCGCGACAATTATCGTCTTTACGTAGTCTCCCGGTTAAGTTTATAGGGACAGAGACTCTTACTGATCAAATGCTAACGTCGTTGTCGCCGTATGCTCAATTAAATAGCCACACTACTCGCTTGATTCCGAGGGGAACAAAACAAGGCAAGAATATTGTCCTTCATGTCATAAGGCCGACCGAGCGACGACCTGAATCATTCCTTCATCAATGTGAAAAGACAATAGCACTACGAGGCAGCGTCTTCTCTATGAATACAGAGAATGTTTACGTTGCGTGGCATACGCCGAATAGAATTCAGAAGCTCACAGCAAAAGCGATTAAGAGCGGGGTATCGATTGACCTTCCGGATTGTGAGGAGTGGGGGTTCCTGGAGCTTGCCTCCCATTGAGCAGCTTCAGTCAACTGTGAAAGGTTTATAGGCTTATTGTATGCGTATGGCAAAGATTCAGGATAGTCTTCAACAAATCCGTCGGACTGGCATTCCTATTTGCACCATAGTGGATGTTGGTATTCAACATTCAACACCTGCTTTGATCCAGACTTTTCCCGATGTGCCTCACGTTCTATTTGAGCCAGTTGAAGAGTATTACCCTCACATTCGCGAGAAGTATGCTCAACTCGATCACCAGTTAGTGGAAGCTGCAGTATCTGACTTCGACGGAGAAGTCATGTTGCACACAGAGAAAAAGACACGTGGGGCAGAAGTCTCTCACAGTCATATAACGAATAAGAAAACTGCATCATCTAGAATGGTACGATCGGTAACTCTCGATAAATTTTTCATTGGAAACCAGTTGCCAAAGCCATATTTGCTTAAGATTGATGTCGAAGGGGCAAATGTACCAGCAAGCATAATACGTGGTGCGCGTTGGATGCTTCAGCATACTTCAGTTGTCGTCATTGAGATGACAGTCGATAGGTTTATGGAGAGGGGCCTTTTGTTGCATGAGGCAGGCTTTGATTTATGGGACATTGCAGATCTCTGTTACTACGGCGACTGTCTTTGGCAGGCAGACGTTGTTTTTGTCAATCGTCAGCTGAAGCAATCTACTCCGGCCCTCCGACCAATGCATGATAGACCATTCCTTCCAGAATTGTGGCAAGGGGTTAAGCAATGAAGATATCAGTCATTACACCTTCTTTTAATCAAGCGCAGTTTCTTCCCGTTAATCTCACATCAGTACGTAGTCAAAAAGCTGTGCAGGTGGAGCATATTGTTGTTGATCCTGGCTCTAGTGACGGAAGCACTGAAATTGCTAGGAACTCAAAAGGAGTAGATCTCATCGCTGAGCCTGACCGCGGACAGTCTGATGGTATCTGTAAAGGTTTTTCGCGTTCTTCCGGCGATGTTCTTACTTGGTTGAATTCCGATGATTTTTATCCAGACCAACATGTTCTTGCGCAAGTGCTGAAAGTGTTCAATGAGAATCCCCACATCGATGTTGTTTACGGGAATGTGAACTTTGTTGACGAAAAGGGAAATTTTCTTCGCAAGGGTTTTGTTAATCCGAACGAAGACAAACTTCTTCAATCGTTCCAGTATCAGGTTGGAATCGTCCAGCCTGGATTGTTTATGCGTCGTGGCGTGTTTGATCAGGTTGGTGGTCCTTCCGACGAATTCGAATACTGTATGGATTATGAGTATTGGGTCCGTATCGCCACAGCCGGGTTAAAGTGGAAGTTTGTGCCGCATGTTTTTGCACATCATCGCTGGTGGGATGGTATGAAGACCAGCTCTCGCCGCGACTTAAGCTTACGTGAGCATTTCAAGGTTTGCGATCGATACTTCGGATACGTGCATTGGAAATGGCTAGATAGGTATGCCGAGTACTTATGCTCGAGAAAAGATGGGGTGGTTAATCATGCAACCTCTATCCCTGCTGCGAAAAAGACAGAAGCGATACGCAAAGCCATTGACGAAGTTTTTACGCAAGAGATGCTTCATATGTTGGAACGGTCTTTAGAGCCCGAGAAGATAGCCACAAGACAATATGTTGAACATAATCATCCGCAGAAGAAACGGATTTACTTTGACCAGAATGAGTTAAGCATCACTACTGAAAGCGCTAACGACCCCAAGGCGATGCAGCGAAGGGCATGGCACATCTTCAATGCGATGGATAACAGCGGAAAGTCCTACTCCGCATATCACGTCCCACATAATTTCGACCGCTATTTTGATCGTAGGTGGCATGACCGCCAGCTTGATAGAGCCAAGGATGGGTTGGAGAAAATGGCTCGAAGAAGGCGGAGCGATACATGCGTTATTGTTGGCAACGGCCCAAGCCTCCTAAAGAGCGATCTGACGTTGCTCGCGAATGTTGATACTATCGTTTCCAATTTTGCCATTATGAGCAGGGAGTTGAGAAAGTACGGGAAGGTATTGACTGTTGTTAATAATCTAGTCGCGAAGCAGGGAGCAATTGACTTCAACGCCAGCGACATCGTCAAAGTAGTACCGTTCTGGTTAGCGAATTACTTTAACGACAGTGAAAGTACGTTCTTTGTTGATGCAACTGTAAGGCCTGAATTCGGCAAGGAATTCATTTCTACGGCCTCATGGCGCTCAACTGTAAGCTTCTTCAATATGCAACTCGCATACGCACTTGGTTATAGAAAAATTGTTTTAATAGGCTTTGATCATTCCTATGTTCAGCCAAAGGGAATATCTGAAGGTATTGTAATCAGTCAAAAAGAAGATGACGCGAATCATTTTGATCCGCGGTATTTTAAAGGCAAAGATTGGCAGGCCGCTGACACTGCAAATATGGAGCAAATGTACATCCTGGCAAGAGCGGCTTTTGAATCTGATTCACGTGAAATTGTTAACTGCACAGTTGGGGGGAAATTAGAATTATTCCGAAGAGGGGATCTTAGGACGGAGCTCGACTCCAATGTAACTGTTAAGGTTGCACCTTCCAGCTCTATTGTAAGTCCAAGCAGGCAATATCCTAGATTGCTGTTGTTAGACAGCACACCTATGGGAAGCATGTCAGCGACTGGCCAGATCAAACAAATGTTTCTGGAGGGCTGGCCAAAAGAATTTCTACTTCAGATCTATGAATCCAACGGCGAACTTTCTGTTAAGCGATGGACAAGCAACACCGCCGTAAGCACCGGGCTAACAGACAAAGAACTCCTTAACGCTTGCCGTGAGTTCGAGCCAGATGTCATTTATTTTCGGCCGGTTGATTCTGAACGACTCTTTGAATTTACTAAACTCTTAGTTGCTGAACTCGCAAGACCGTTGGTCGTTCATATAATGGATGATTGGCCGGAACGACTCAGGATACAGAACCCATCCTCATATTCAAACCTTGACCAATCCTTCCGGCAACTACTGAGCTATGCCAGTCATCGCTTGAGCATTAGTCGAGCAATGTCTGATGAATTTCTGAAACGATATGGTTACAACTTCACGCCGCTGGCCAACGGTGTAGATATAGATCACTTCCCCAGTAAAGATTGGACTGCTCGCAAGAAGGTTTCTGTGGATCAACCGTTTGTGATTCGGTACATGGGAGCTCTTGCCGACGACATGACACTCTTGAGCGTCGTTGATGTTGCCAAAGTTGTTTCAGATCTCAGTAAACGTCTTGCTGTCCGTATGGAGATTTTTACAAGAAGTTTCTGCCTGCCCAAGGCGCAAGCTCTATTAGCAGGGTTAGAGGGCGTGAGCATCCAAGGCTTAGTGTCGGCAGATGAATACCCAAATGTTTTGAGTCATTCGGACGCGCTTCTTATCGCTTACAATTTTGATGAGGAGAGCGTCCGATACATACGCTTCTCAATGGCGAACAAGCTGCCTGAATGTTTGGCAGCAGGCGTTCCTTTGATTGCGTACGGACCTAAAGAAGTCGCCACGATTGCTTATTTAGAAAAGGCAAAATGTGCGCGCGTAGTTAGTACGCGGAATTATGAATTATTGCGCGATGAAATTGAGCATTTGGCTACTCACATCGATTACTGCCGTAATCTCGGTGAGATAGGTCGTAGGTTTGTTGCTAAAGAGCATACGAAGAAAATGGCTCAAGAAACCTTCCTCAGAATTCATTGTGATGCGGCCTGGAAACTTAATGGCCCCCAAGTTCCGTCAGCGATCCCTATTCCAAAATCACTAAATCTACCGGTGCAGAATTCCTTTGCTACGACCAAGACCTCTATATCGTACTTTCCTGTTGTCACTGACGAAGAACAGCTTATCGATTTGTTAACCAGGGCAGCATGGTTCCTCTCTTTCAGCCCTATAGATCGGATTTATGTTCCCATCGACAATGAGAGGCTGAAGGAAGTGTCATGGCGTGTTGCGCCTGGAATGGATCAGGATATAGCGGCGAACTTCGCTACCATCCGCTCTAAAGTCGTTTTTGTTATTGCACAGACAGAAAGCGATCTTGAGGCTTGCATGAATGAGGCAACCATCATCTTGCGATGGAAGAAGGACATCGTGCCGAGTTTTGTGAGCACAAAGCAGTTGGCTGCTTGGGAGAAGGGCAAAAAAGTGTGGCAGGTCGACCCTGTCGCAGTCAGGATGGAAGGATCCTTTTACATAGAAGTTGGTCTGCATCTTCTCAAGGACCGTGAATCACTACTCCAAGAAAATCGGGTGAAGTTCGAGCAGATGGCTAGCAGGCTTGGAAGATTTAAGAGAGCCTATCTAATGGCGACGGGTCCATCAGTCGCGCGATACAAGCTCTTTGACTACTCCGAGGCGCTTTCTATTGTCTGTAACAGCGTCATTCTTGATGAAGAGCTCATGCGAACAGTTCGCCCCCAAATCCTGGTCTTTGCCGATCCCATCTTCCATTTCGGGCCGTCGCAATACGCTGCCGCATTCCGCGCCAAGCTTCGAGAGTCGGCAAGAGCGCACGATTTTATGATTTGCATCCCCTTTAAGTATTACGAGCTCTTTGTTTCTGCCGTTCCAGAGTTAAGAGATCGCACAATAGCGATCCCGTTTGTGAAAGATAGGCCATTCAACTTCGACCTTGCCCAAAGTTTTGAAGTTCGGACGACCGCCAACATACTTACCCTTCTTATGACGCCAATAGCCGCCAGCTTTGCGGATGAGATCGGCTATCTAGGCTGTGATGGGAGACCGCTTAAGGACAATAACTATTTCTGGGGTCATAATCAAAACACTCAATTCAACGACAAGATGGCAAACATTCGTGACGTGCATCCAGGATTCTTTGCCATCGACTATAACGATTACTATTTGGAGCATTGCGGGACGCTAGAGGCTCAGTTTGAGGCGGGTGAAGAGTTGGGAAAGCGCTTTTATAGCCTAAGTTGTTCTCACATTCCTGCGTTGAAGCAACGGATCGATATCGGCTGTAGAAAAGGGAGAGGAAATAAAAGCGCTGTGGCTTCCAGCGCGTTACTCATTGATCCGGACGCAAAGGGTTGGTCCGGCCACTATATGGCCTATAACGAGAAGCTCCGTTTTGAGCTTGGCCGACTTGGTGCTGACGTCCGGGTTGTATGTCGAAAAGATCTGCCTCCTGAAATTCTTTCCACTCGTCCAGGTTACATTCCCGTGCTTACCGCTCATTCATGGGAGGTAGGTAATCAGACAGAAAATGCGATCTTCCTACGACGCTTCGAAGAGGAGATGCTGGAGGTAATTGAGCGTGAATATTTAACCGTTTCCCCACCAGCCGAAGTCCTTCTTTACATGTATTGTGGGAGCCTTGAACATGCCAAGGTGCTGGCGAAGCTCCAGGAGCAGTACCCGTTCTTGCGGGTAAATGTGAATCTTTTCTGGCTCTCATTCAAGATAACCCATGACTGGATTCAGAATTGGAAGCCGTTCCTCGAATGGTTGGATAGTCGGGACGAAGCATTCGTGGCGTCTGTTCCTACGCGGGAATTGCAGACCGAACTTGCTGAATTGACAGGGTGCATTTTGCCGGTCGCACCACATCCGAGTACCGCTATTACTGATGAGAATTACCACGGCCTTGAAGCACGGGTTAGTGAAGGAGCCGAGAAGGAAGAAATCCGAATTCTATTCCCCAGTGCTCCCAGGCCGGAAAAAGGGTATTTGCTCTCGGTTGAGTGTGCCCGTCTCTTGGGCGGCAGTTCCGGGATCCGCTCGGTCATACGGCATTCACCGATATTTTCCACCCCCAAGCCGCTCACCGCTAAACTTGAGGGGATGCCAGCGAACACTATTGTGATTGAAGGGGAATTGTCAGACGAAGAGTTTATTAATCTATTTTCTGCGAGCGACATCGTAGTTCTTCCCTATATGCCGGATGCTTTCGCCAAGCGGACATCAGGTCTTCTTATTGACGCCATTTATCACCGGATTCCTTGCGTTGTCATTGAGGGAACATGGCTTGCGGAAGTAGTGCGCCGTTACGAATGCGGGGTAATTGTGAAGGAGGCATCCGCTCCGTTAATTGCCGAGGCTGCAAGGAGCATTGCTGATCGGCATGCTTATTATCGTGCGAAAGCTCATGCTGCTGCCGCCGACTATTTTTCCAGGAACTCATGGGAAAAGTTTGGGAAGTTTCTACTGGGACTATCTAGCGTAGAGCAGAGGTTGATTGCGAAAGTGTCTCGACCTGTAAGCCCAATCATCGGGCCCTATGCTCGGGATCAGAATGTCCACTGGGACGAAACCAATTGTGTTGCCCAGCTGTATTCCACAGCGCTGACGGGGTCCACGATGATTGATGTTGGCGCCCATCATGGCTCGGCACTGATGCCGTTCCTCAACATGGGATGGAACATTTCAGCCTTCGAGCCGGATGAGAAGAATCGGCAAAAGCTCCTTGACCGTCTCGCGAAGCACGCGAGTGCCAACCTGGTCAAGCTGGATACCCGGGCAGTCAGCAATGAGAGTCGCTCAGGATTGTCCTTCTACCGCTCGGAAGAAAGCACCGGTATCAGCGGCCTGTCGGCGTTTCATCCTAGCCATAAGGCGGAACAGACGGTGGATACCGTTACGCTGACAGAGGTGCTGGCGGGCCAGAAAATTTCGGCCGTCGACTTTCTGAAGATCGATACCGAAGGACATGACTTGTTCGTGCTCAAGGGTTTTCCGTGGGATCGTTTCCGTCCGGCGGTGATCGAGTGCGAGTTTGAGGATTCCAAGACCGTCCCCCTTGGCTATACCTTCCACGACCTGGCCTCATACCTGGTTGAGAAGGGGTACACGATTTATGTGAGCGAATGGCATCCCATTGTCCGCTATGGCATCCGCCACGATTGGAATCGACTGGTGCGGTATCCGTGTGAACTGGCCGACGGGAAAGGGTGGGGCAATCTGCTCGCGTTCCGCGATCCCATCGACGAGGCGGTGCTCATTGCGGCTGTGAAGAAGGTGATGAAGGTAGGAGCGGCCCCGGCCAAAAAGTCTTCGATTGCTGCTCCTGCACCTGTCGCCGAAAAGGTGGTGGCGTCCGATACGACTTCAACCGTGCCTCCCTCCGGTGCCGTGATGGTACCACCGGCCTATCGAGTGTTGCCCGGACCATTCAAACAACTTGCTCCCTCTCTTTGGCGTTATCAGTTGTCAGAGCAAGAGACCAAGCGATTCTGGGAGGCCGTGTTCAATCGTCCCGTCCGGGCGGGGCAAGCTTTGGTGGGCGGGCTGGCCGTCGAATCCGATCGTGAGATGAAAGTTCGCGTGAGCTTGGGCCGGGTTGGCGATGCGCCGTATGAAGGAAGACAAAAGACGCTTCCTCTCTCTCCTGGTCAGGTGAAAAAGGTTGTCCTGGAACACATGTTTTCCAGGCCGCATTCATCCGTGAAAGTTCAGATTGAAGTGCTGTCATTGAAAGGGGAGGAGGCGAAGCTTTCAATCACCGAGGTGTTTGTTAATGAACGCCCCGCGACCGTACTGCCAGCACCGGCTAAACCTTCGTGCATACCTCCAGAGATTCGCGTGGCAGCACCAGCACATGCGACTAGACCGTTGTTCGTTGAACGCCTTATGGTTCGGATGGATCGCCCCATCGAAGGAAACAATTGGTCTGCACCTGACAAGATCGAATGGAATAGCGTGCGCCGGGCTGCGGCCGGGGAGCGCGCGACGCTTATTTTGCCGGTTCGCCGTGAGCGCGAGATGCTGGTGGCAGTGGCCTGCCATCCGGCCGGTGAGGAGGATCGGCTCGATGGGCTGAAGGTGGAGATCGACGGCGTGGCCGTGCCGCACACGGTGCACCAGGAAATCAATCCTCCATGCCTCGTTGTGCGAATGCCGGCGAAAACCGAAGCCTCTCATACGCCGACGGAACTTGCGCTGGTTGTGCCGGCGGCTCCTGAGTCCACTCCTGTGAATGGCAAGCTTCTCGGGCTTGCGGTGTCCGCTGTGTCGGTGTTGCCCACCCGGCCGGAAAATACAGCCAAGCCGGAAGTACCGGGTCCTCGGTGGTCAAGGCGTCTCATGCGCCTGATCGACCGCCGCGGTAAAGCAAAGCTGCCCTTTCCCTTCTCTCATTTCGATGGTGTCACCTATCTTGCCGAGCATCCTGATGTGGCCGAGAACGTGCTGGCCGGCCGGATGCCGTCCGCGCTGTTTCACTATCAGCGCTATGGTCTGAAGGAACAGCGCCGGCTTGCACTTGCGCTCACGCGACATCCGAACGAGGGCGGCCTGGCCGACATCTTCGATGGCCGCGCCTATCTGGAGGCCTATGCGGATGTGGCCGCGGCGGTGCGTTCCGAATTGATTCCGTCTGCGCTCGAGCATTACCTCACGTATGGCCGGCCGGAAGGACGCAAGGTAAGCACGTCTTTTGACGGCTTGGCCTGCCGCGGCACGGCGCTCGATCTTGTGCGGCTGGAGGCTGGCCGGGAAC
>CBDIWP010000057.1:0-3348 GCA_965285945.1 uncultured bacterium
GAATCTTTCTTGCTAAGAACGGGATTGAGATCAAACACACCCACGCGCTGGAAGCCGTGGCACAAATGCATGGATATAAAAACTGGCATGTGCTGCAAGCCGCTAAGGAAAACTGCAAGTCTGCTCCATCTTCAAGAACGGTCAAAGTCACGGTCGATGTCCCCGCCGAGCGCCATGAAGCTTTCGTGCAATTGTGGCAAGATTTCCTCACAGGCGAGACTGCACAGGATCAAGCAATTCGGCAACGAGCAACCGACCGTGAGCAAAGTCTCACCTCGCTGCGCACACTTGTCAAAATAGCGCAGGGCGACAGCGGGCAATGCCGATATATCGCCCGCTTTCTGGCTGGCCTATACAACGGGCCGCGGTTTCCTTTTGACTTGACGGACCTCCGGGCAATTGACGATGACTTATTTGAGCACTGTTTGGCTGTGCTACGTTTAGATCATCGACCCAAAGTTGAAGTGCACGACTATTTTCCAAACGGGTCTGCTCTTTGGGAGAAAGACATTATTGATTCATGGAATCTGGACATGGCTGCCGCGAGGCATGCAGCTAGTTTGCTTTCTCAATTTCTTCATCGAGAATGGCCGGCACGCCGGCCACTCGCCGAACAGATTGATGCCTGGCGCGATGAGGTGCGGAAGGATCAGTAGACGCTCGATTTTCTGGTGGTCGGTTAGTATGGCTGGTTAGCATCGGAACGGGCGGCTGAATTGAGTGGATATACACTCGACAGCGCTTTGTCGAAAGTCTCCGACACCGTAGGTCGACCCCGACGCCTAAGCACCGGACCTGATACTCGACTGACCATCGATCACCCGCTATGCCGGTTGTGACACTGACGACGCCAAGCCTGTCACCGAAGGGATCTGGCCTGGGCGGACTACATCTATGTCTTCGAACGCCGCCATCGCAATCGCCTCCAAAAGCAATGGCCGTGGTGCTATGCATCCAAGTCCATCATTTGCCTTTACATCGCGGATGAGTGGGACGCCCACGATCCTGAACTGATCACGCTCATTCGTGCGCGTCTAGATCCCGGCGCAGGGACCTCGGGCGGGCTCGCTCCGCTCGCAGGGTAATTCGTTGGCGCTTTCTCTTCCAAAGGAGGACGCCCATGCACGCACATCGCTTTCATCTGCCAACCCTCGAGCTTAAGAAGCTGGCCCGGCTCGAAACGCGGGAACTCGACGCGATCGCTCGACGACGGAGGACTCGCCTCGAACGCCAGGCTGCCGATCAAGCCGAAGCACGCAAGGCGCTGCGGGCTGCGCTCCGGCCCAGTGGGGGAGCCAGTGTAGTCTAGCCGGGCATCGGGAGATCGGCGCCCGCCTGTTCCCGTCCAGCTGGTGAGATGGTGAGGGATGGCCGCTTCGCCCTCACGTTGCGAGGGCTTCGCGGCCGATGAGGAAGGCCTATGTTATTTCGATTTACCAAACGTGCGGCCTGGGAAGTAAGTGGGACAAGCCAGCCGCCACGAAGCTTTCGTCGATTACTTCAGGTCACGCCTCGGTCGTTCCTTTAAGACCACCGCGCCATCGGTAGCTACATGGCCAACCAGATCCGCCGCGGCGGCTTTTCGCTCGGGCTGTCGTAGACCATCGTCTTGTCACTCCGATCGCCCGCTATTGACGACCACCCCGGCTAATCGGCCCGACGTAGGGCTTCAAAAGACATCTCCCACGGCAACCATGAAGCCAGTATGGGGACTGCTCCTTGATGGCAAGTACTCGGGAACAGCCCCGTCGGAGTTTGGCCCGCACTCGATTCGTCATTGCACTTCACTGGCTTTTGCCACCCATGTTGCACACCTAGAGCCTCTTTTAGTAACTTATCCGTACGCTCGTATTCCTCGCTTTGCCGCAGGGGCTAATGAGCATGACGGAGTTGCTTACCGTGAAGGGTCCAATCCATCTCTTGCTGGTGGACAACCATACAATATTTCTTGAAGTCCTCCGTTGCTTGGTGTCGAGGTGTCCTGGTGTAGAGGTTGTCGGGGTCGCGGCGAACGGGCTCCAAGCGATGGAACGAATAGAAACGCTCCGTCCAGAGGTTGTTCTCATGGACGTCAACATGCCCAAGCTCAACGGGATCGAAGACTACGCGTGCCATTAAGTCGCGTTTCCCAGAGATCCTAGTCATAGGTCTTTCGAATAACGCTAGGGAGTACCGAGCCGCAATGTGCGAGGCTGGAGCCAGCCGGGTCCTCGCAAAAGAACATGTTGTGGACGAATTGGTGTTGGAATCCTGTAAGAGGTTTACATCCCAGCTGCCATTGCCGCCCTGGGACGACACGCGAAACAGTGGTCCATACGCCAGCACGCGGTGAGATTCCAGATCGATTCGCTGCACAATCTCCAATCGCCAGTGCTCCCAGACTCCGAGACCCATAATCGTTGTTAATAAAGCCGGCTGCAGCGTGACCTTCCCGTTGTTCTCCTCAGGCGAAACGCCTTGTACGATAATACCGATCGCCCAGGCAGAGGTAGCTCTCGCCCGATCAGTCACTTCCAGCGTCACCTGTGCCCTGGACTCCAGCGTATATGGCACGGCCTCCCAATGGTCAGGCGTCACCACGCAATACACGTAGCCATCGGGCTGCATGATCGACCGCGCCTCAACCGGGCGCACTTCCTTTAGTCTCGTCAGATGGTGGCGTTGAGCCGCCGCCATCACTTCGCGCCAGCCTTCACGCACGTCTCGCGAATCGACCATGTCCCTCATCCCTCATTTTGCTGCTCCTCTGCCGTCACTACTCCCTGATACTCGCCCTTCGGATGACTCACCTCCGACTGTACTCGCAACCAGAAGCTTGCCAGGAACAACACCATCCCCCCGAGCATCAACATCCGGTCCATGCCCCCATAGATCGGGTAGCGTCCGAGCACCCACCGCTTCTTGGATGGCCACCAGAGGAAGATCCCACCTGAGAGCGCGTCTAGAATCAAATGACTCGCCCATCCCAGACAGATCGCCATGACATAACTCGGCGGTACCAGCGCAACAAACCCCACCACTCCAAGGATGCTCATGCCCAATAAGGAATGGCTGGCCGTCCGATGTCCACACAGATATTTGATCCACCACGCGAGAAACCATAACCGTTGTCCGATCACCGAATACGGTTCATCAATGTCCGGGACCAATCCCGCAATCGCCGCCGTGAGGGTCAAGAGGGGGTCGGAATTGAAGAGGACGGACGCGAGGCCGGCTGGGACAAGGGCATGGGTTCGTCCTGACATCCCTGTTTCCTTTCTGCATAGCGAAGACGACGAAGGATTCGTGCTTTGACTCGCTGTGCCATCACGACGTATTTCGGGAACATGCGTTCAGGAATGTTGCGAT
>CBDIWP010000058.1:0-50751 GCA_965285945.1 uncultured bacterium
CGGCGGCATCGTCGGCGGCGCGGGTGATCCGGAGACCGGATGACAGCCGTTCGACTGAGCGGCTCAGACTGCCTGTGCTCACCGACAGGTTGCGCTGAGCCGAAATGGATGCGGGGTTGTTGTTCACGATTAACGCCATGGACCATCCTCCTTGCTACCGGAACTGGATCACTCTGCCTCGCTTCCGGCATCCGTGCAGAAGCGCTTGCCCCGCTCACGCCTGTGAGCCGATTGCCTGTCTTATCGGCTCATTCCAGAGGGACTTGAGCCGGCTCGCCGCGGAGGCACACCGGCCGCGCCGCTAACGGACACCAACGAGCGCTCACGGCCTCGACTCCAACCCCGGAAGGATCTCGTACTCAAGAATGTCCGCCATTCGCACCCTATCCCGATCGGCTCGCGCATCGAGCAGCTCTTTGATCCAGGGCAAGACGCCTCGGGAAGAACCGTCTGTGGAGGCGCCAGGCTGTCCTTCGACCAGTTCAAGATAGTCGGCCAGCTTCCCGAGCCAGAGGTCCAGCGTAGACAGGCTCTCTGCATTGAATCGCAGGGGGGCCGCCAGCGCGCGTCCCTCGGCTCGCAGTTCTTCGCCGTATTTCAGGACGGACGATTGCGCGGATTCGACAATCGCCGGCATCGTCTGTGACTGCGCGGCAAGCTGCGCGAATCGGGAGACGGGTTCGGCCAAAAAGAGCGGATCCAGGTCGCGGTCGGTAATCGGGCGTTGATCGAGGCGCAGGGAGGTCACCAGACGGGCCCGGGCGTGCGCGCGCTCGCTGACCTCCGCCAGCACATCGCCCAACGTCAGGTGTGTCCCGGATTCCCACTGCTCTTCGTCCAGCGTGATATGCATCGTGTGTCTCCTATTAGCCGATGACCGCCCGTGCCCCTGGCTTCCCGGTAAACAAATGGGTGAATCCGGTCGGGTTGAACACCGTCCGGTGGAGAAGACTGACCTGCCTGTGCCACTGCCGGTAGGCCTCGGCGTGGTGGCGGGCCAGCCCTTCCAGCCCCTGCACATTGTCATTGTGCAGACTGCGCACGAACGCGGCGGTCAAGGGCGCCAGGGCGAGGGATCCTCGACCTAACTGCACCGCCCGCTCCCGTTCCAACGCTTGCTCCCGCTGTAAGAACTGCAGCTGCTGCGCAGGCAGCGGCATGCGGCTCGTCATCGACCGGATCGCCGCGCTCCTGCGGCATAAGCTATCGAGCAATGGCAGCAGCGTCGTGATCTGATTCGAGGCCCGGTCCGCGTCCGGCGGGACCCCGGCCGGCTCCGGGAGTCGGCTCGGACAGCCGGTGAAGGCTTCATACCAATACCGGCGCCAGAAGGCGGCATACCAGGCCGTCGCGGGATCTTCATGGCCGGCGATCAGCCGAAACGTGCCCAGCCGATCTTCATCGATGCCCGATTGATAGAGGCGAAATCCGCTTACCGTTGTGGGACAGGGATTTCGGCCGAGGACATGCAGCAGGAGGTCGGCGACGCGCTCGGCTGGAATGCGATCCTTGCAGGCATGATGCGCGCACACCTGCTCGAAGCCGCAGGGCGCACAGTCCAATTCCGGTTGCAGCACCCAGTGGCCTGGTCCGTAGGGGCCGGTCTCCTGGAAATCCACATGACCGACCGAAAGATCGATGACCGGTGTCTTGACGCCCACGGCCAGGTGCATGGGGCCCGTATCGTTCGTGAGGAGCAGCCGGCATTCGGCCAGCAGGGCGGCCAGTTGGGCAAGGCTTGTGCGTCCCGCCGCATTCTTGACCACAGTCCTGCCGCCGGCTTTCCGATAGACCTCTGTGACTTCGGCGAGGGAGGCCTGTTCGGATGAAGAACCGATCAAGACAATGCCGCCGGCCCACTGCCTGCTCAGCGCGGCCAATGTGAGGCCGAAATACTGCGGGCGCCAGGCCTTCATCACATCGCTCGCGCCGGCTTGGACGGCGATCCATTCCATCGCAGGCTGGTCTTGATTGAACAGAAAGCCGCGGGCCCACTCGCGGGCTTCCGATGGAACGCAGACCTCCAGCGGCGCGAAGGCGCCGGTCCTGCTGCCGCCCATGGCGTAGACATCGACCAGATTGAAGCGGTTGACGCGGCGAACCAGATGGATGTCGGTGAAATAGGCCATCCACGGATGATCAATGACCGTGCCGCCGTCCCAGGCGCTGCGGGCGCCGCGCATGTCCGGCGCACCGACGTAGTCGGCCAGCAGCGCGCTGGACCGATTGAAGGTCAGATTGACGAGGCGGTCGTATTGCCGTTCACGCAACGGGGCCGCCCACGCGGCTGCTTCCCGATACAGCGCCACCGTATCTTTGGCCGAGGTTCGGCTCTCGTCGATCAAGGCATGGAAGTCGATGGCGATGATGTCCCGCAACCCGTTCAACATGGAGGCGACAGGTGCAAATTGCCGGTCGACGACCAGGTCGACCGCCGCGCCGGGCCATTCTTCTTGGAGTCTGGCCAGGAGTGTGCCCATTTGCACCAGGTCGCCCATGCGGGTGATGTTCAGGATCAGGACCTGCTTCCTCATACGAGGTCTCTCGATTCCGCACGATAGCTGTCGAGCATCAGCACGAGCAGCTCTTCACGCGTCAAGGCGTGCCCTGATCCGCGCGCCCGGATGTCGGCGGCGACGTCTTTCAGTTCCACGCGCTGCGTGGCGGGAAACCGGCTCAGCATGCCGGCCAGCTCCGGTGTGCCGGCGGCGCGTTGCGCCAGCGCGCCGCCGCTGCGGTCTCCTCTCAGAATGGCTCCCAGCCGGTCCGGCTGCTGCATGCCGATGTAGCCCAGCAGGTCTTTCATCCGGTGCTCGTAGGTGTGCTCGCGAAGCACGCGTTGGCGCGCGGCCTCGGCGACGGCCTGCCGTCCGGCCGGGTCATGCAGCCAAGCGGCGATCAAGGACGGAACGTCGTCCGCGCGAGTGAACCGGATCATCTCGTCGGGCGCGAACAGCTCGGGCAAGAGGGAACGGTCATCGACCAGTTGAAATGCGCCACAGGCCGCCAGCTCAAAGGTACGTGGATTGACGAAGTCGGCGTGAGGGTCCAGGCCGTCGGCGTCGCACGAGTGGAGATTGAGATTGACGGCGGTGGCATTGAATACTTTCACGCACGTCTCGGAATCGATGCGCGCGCCTCCCCGCTGCAGGACCGGCGTCAGGTCTTCCGCTCCCTCCCATTCGTTCCCCCAGAGCTTGAACGTCCAGTCCCGCGAGAGCCAGCGCGGCAACAAGGCCCGCCGATTGGCATACCCGGCCCCCACAAACGAAACGTCGGCGCCGAACTCGCCGCGTTCGGCGGCGGTGGGGATCAGCGAATGATGCAGGCAGGGGTCGGCCGCCATGGGGAGATAGCTGACGTGGCGGGCGCCCGCCCGGCCGAGCGCGTCCAAACAGGCGGCCTGTTGAATGACAAACCAATAGTCATAGCCGGCAGCGAGTTGCTGCCAATAGGTCAAATGCCGATAATTTTCGACAAACCACATCGCCGTCACGAATTTCTTCTTGCGCAGATGTTCCAGCACCGCCAGGTTGAGCGGGGCCTGCGCGAGGGCCAGCACCAGATCCGGGGGATCTTCCGCCAGATGCGAGATGGTGGCGAGGCTCAGCACGTCGGCAAAACGACTTTGCATCGTCAGCCGATGCCGGGCGTCTCGATAGCGGCCGAAGGTCTCATAGCTGGATTGATGGGAACTATGATCCAGCCAACTCACCCGATGCCCCAGCCTCTCCAAGGCCCGCACGGCATAGCGGGCAATCGGCAACGAGCCGCCATAGATGGGCCCGACGACCGCCACATGGAGTTGCCCTCCCTGCCGGGCCGACAGCGTCTCCCGAAGCCTGGCCTCGAGCTGTTGATGGACGTCAGCATGAAAGCGGGCTGCAGGCGCATAGGTCATAAATCTCAGCGGCTCCGTGATGGCGGCCAACTGCTCCGCCATGGCCTCGGGCGTCCCCCATATCCAATCAATGGCCTGGAACCAGCTGCCGAGCGGCCGGACGGTCGCCGCATCTTTCAAGATGGACAAGTCGGGCACGACCACGGCGAGCCGCGCGCCTTGGGGCTTCGCCGCAGCCAGGGCTTCCACGTGATAGAGCAGCCCGACCCCCAGCACGACGCCGACTTCTCCGGCCGTCCACTCGCGCAGCCGGGCGTCAGCCCAGCCTCCCGCTTCCTTCTTGGGATCATAAGCACTATGCAGCCATTGCCCATTGTGTCTGGCGGTGGGACTTCCCTCGCGGGAGGGCGCCATCGACAAGATGCCGCCGGGCGCATCCAGCAAGGCGCTTTTGAGCGCCGCGTGACGTGTGTGAAGGCCCTGGAGATTCTGTGTCAGATGCGTCATCGGTTCCTCATGAGCGGAGCGCCGGCTGCAAGGTGCGCCACAGCGCTTCCCGTTCCGGCGGCGCAATCGGCGAGCACCCGGCCGGGACATAGTAGGCGCCCCACCGATCACAGTGGCTGGTCCAGAGAGACCACCCGTCCAACGCGGCTGCGCTTCGGCCCAAGACTCCGGCAATCGTTTCTTCAATCGGCCATCGTGAGGGCTGAATGAGCTGGGGGTCCGATGCGGCGGCATCTCCCGTGGCCTGCCAGATCAAATGCTGAGTTCCATAGGGTCCGGTGTCATGGACCCGGGCCCGTCCGAAATACCATCCGATCACGTGCGTGCCCACCGCTGCCGCGAGATGCAACGGGCCGGTGTCCGCTCCGATGACCGTCCGGCAACGGGCCAGGATGGCGGCCAATTGCAGCAGTGATGTGCGGCCGGCGGCATCCCAGATCCGCCCCAGGATGGACGCAGGCAACGTCTCTTGAATCTGCCCGGCGCGCTCCTGTTCCTGCCCGACGAGGACGAGACGCCAGCCGGGGACGGCGCGACAAAAGGCCACGATCCATTCACGCCACACCGGAAGTGGAATCAGTCGCTCGGGATCCCCCGCCCCGACGATCAGGCCGATCCAGGGACCGCCCTGCGTCCCGACCTGGTCCAAATCAGGCGGCAACGCGATGGTCGCAAGGTTGAGGATGGGCGGCTTGCCCGGTGGATCGACGCCACAGAGTCCGCAGAAGGCGTCGGCGAGGTGAACCTGCCGTCCGCGGCGGGTCCGGGCCACCTCGCGCAAGTAGGCCGCCCAGGGGCTGAGCTGTTCATCGAGCGGACCGTGCAGGCGGGGGCCTTGTGTGTCGCGCGCTAACAACGCCCCCGCCAGCAGTGCGCGGGCATGTTGATTGAGCACATAGGCACGGTCATAGAGTTCCGGCACAAGGCCGCCGAGGTACCGATCCGCTTCAGCCACATGTTCCGGCTCGATGTGTGCCGATGCCGTCACTGCCCGGTCCCGCCAGGCCGGTCCGTCCCATTCCAGGACCCGCGCAATTCCAGGAAACCGCCGGGCCACCGAGGCCAGATGCGCGGGACAGAGCAGATCCAGGACGCCCTCCGGATCCTGCGCTTTGAGCGCGGCGATGACCGGCAAGGTTTGCAGGAGATCCCCCAGGCGGGCCAGTTGTACGATGAGTGCTCGTGCCATTCGTCAGTCAGCGTCGTCTGCTCCCATGTGTGTCCTACGGTGTCGCCGGTTCCATCGCTGCTCCCGCCTCTTGTGCGGAGATCGCCTGTCCCAGTTCGGCCAACCCGTCGAAGGCCGGGGCGAGCGTGCACAACACATGGTATTCCCGGCGAGCCTCGTCGACCTGCTCCGCCCGCAACAGAACCCCGGCCAATGCAAACCGAGTCGACAGGTCGCCCGGATTGCGCAGCACGTACTTGCGCAAGGGCGCACTCAGTTCGCCCCACCGATGGTGCGCCGTGCCGGCCCGGAGCAGCCAATGGATGGCTTCCGCGTTATCGGGTTCGTTTTCGAGCACTTCATGGAACCGGTCCCACGCTCCGCGGGCCTCTGCCCGCCCGAGCGATGCCATGCCCATCCCCATGAGACACTTTTTGCGATCCGCGCCCTCCCTGAGAGCAGAAGAGAACGCGGTTTCGGCTTCCCGGTACTGCTCCCGCTGCATGCTGAGGATGCCGCTCAGGAGCAACCCTTCGGCATGAGCGGGATGGGCCGCCAGCACCTGACGCAGATGCTGGTCCGACGCCGCGAGGTCGCCTCGTTCCAGAAGCAGGCGCGCGAGCGCCAGCCGTTCCTCCGGCCGATCCGCCAAGGCCAGCGACTTGATCAAAAAGGTCTGGCATAGCTCGGGCTCATTCAGGTGCTCGGAGACATACGCGCCATAGGACAAGACAAAGGAATCCCTGGGCCACTCTTCGACGAGAGCCAGTTCCCGTCGCACGGTTGTCCAATCCTGCTCGAGTGCCGCTGCTTGCGTGGCGGCGACGTGCGCCCAGGCGGTACGGTCCTGCAGGTCGGTCATGGGCCGGAGCCGAGTCGCAAAGCGGATGTCCTCGGAGCCTCCGGTCAACTTGAACCCATCGGCGTGATAGTGTAGATCTTCGTCCCCGAGCCACCACTGCTGTGCCCAACGCTGCTGCAAATAGCGGCTGTTGTGTTCCTCCTGCGCCTTCCGGCCCGGCGTTTGACTTTCCAGGTGATAGACGACGCTCCGCGGCTGATAGATCACGCGCCGGCCCTTCTCGCGGACCCTCAAACAGAGATCGACGTCTTCAAACCCGTTGAGATACCCCTCATCGAACCCTCGCACCTCCTCGAACAAGTCCCGCCGGATGAGCATGCAGGCGGCCGTCACCGCCTGGAACTCCCGCCGTCGATTCACAGCGGGTTGATCCGGCGCAGCCGAGCGATAGAGGTGATAGGGACTGAGATGCCGCCGCATGAACACCACCCCTGCATGCTGGATCGTCCCGTTGTCGAACAGCAGTTTGCTGCCGACGATCCCGACCTCCGGATGCGCCTCCGCGTCGGCGACCAGCGCGCTCAACCAGCCCTGCAAGGGAATCGTGTCGTTATTCAGAAAGACGACGTACTTGCCCCGGGCGAGGCGCGCGCCTTGATTGCACGCTTTCGCAAAGCCGAGATTGTCGGCGTTCGTGATGACCCGGACGTCGCCCCCCAGTTGCCCGAGAAAGGCCGCTGTCCCATCGGACGACCCATTGTCGACCACGATGACTTCGTAGGAGACCTGGTCCGTGACCTTGGCGAGGGCGGTCAGGCACTGGACCGTCAATGCCATCTTGTTGAACACCGGGATCACGATCGAACAGTCGTAGGGCCGCGATGCGGGCTGACTTTCGACCGCGGCCCGCAGGTCCGCGAGCCTCTGCCGCTGCGCGCTGAGGATCTGTGGATTCAGTTGAGCATAGGGTTGGTATTTTTTATAGATGAGATCGGTCGTGCGCCGGTAGGTGTCCCGGGAACCGCTGGTCATGGAACTCCCGTCCATGCGCCAGGTGAATTCCGCGGTCGTGCGCCGAATGTGGGCGAAGGGGTACTTCGTGGCCATGCGGATCCAGAGATCCCAGTCTTCATGGGCAAACAGCGACTCGTCGAACAGGCCGACGTCATCAAGACAGGCGCGTTCATGCATGACGCAGAGCACGGGGAAGAAATTCGAAATGAGCAGGTTGGCGGGATTGAAGTCGTGCGAGTACGGAAGGTCCCGGGCCTGCTCGGCATAGCGGCCCTGTTGCAGCGTCTCATGCACCCGCCAGGCATCGGTATAGGCGGCGTTGCATTCGCTCTGTTCAAGGAAGGTGACCAGGGTCTCCAAGTGGTCGGGTAAGTAGCGGTCGTCGTCGTCGAGGTAGGCGACGTACTTTCCCTTGGCCGCGCGCAGCCCGCTATTCCGGGCCGCGGCGAGTCCACGATTGCGATCGTGCGTGATGCTGGTGATGCGTCCGCCGGCATTGAGGGCATTGAGGACCGGACGGATGTCGCTCGTGCCGTCGTTGACCACGATGATTTCGAAATCCTGATAGGTCTGAGCCAGCACGCTCTGGAGCGCCTCGCGAAGACGCTCCGGCCGGTTGAACGTCGGCACGATCACCGAGACCATGGGCGGACGGGTGAAGGAGGACACAGGGGCCGTCCCGTGTGCGCGCTGGCAGACCCAGACCTGATAGATCGGCATCAGCGTCATGGATCGAAGATCCGCCGGCGTGGGAGCCGGAATATAGCGCAAGTTGGGCACTTCCACGTGGATGCGCTCCAACCCCATTTCAGCAAACCCCTGCGCGGTAAAGAGCGACCGGAGCTGCTCTTCCGTGACCCAGTCTTCCACCGGCTGGTTGGGAGGCGCGATGGCTTTCCACTGTTCCCACATCTCTCCGCGCGGCGTCGTCAGGATGACATAGCCCCCCGGTTTCACCAGCCGGGCCAGCTGGGCTAGAAACGTGTCCTTCTCCGCGTGCGGCACATGTTCAATGACCTCGGAGGTGAGCACCACGTCGTACGGCATGAAGTCCGGGCGCTGTAAGACGCTCTCGGCCGTGCCGGCTTCGAAGCGCAGGTGCGGGAACAGGGTGCGCGCGTGGTCGATGACGCCGGCGACCGGCTCGATGCCTTCACAAGTCCCATACATCGTGGCCAAATTGGTGAGCCATCCTCTCCCGCAGCCGACATCCAACATGCGGAGACGCCGGTCAGGCTCCGTCCGGCGGATCCCGCGCAGAATGTATTCCAGAAAGGAGGCGATTTTCGTCCAGCGCGCGGCTTCATCAGGATTGGGATGGGGGGTAGACCAATAAGGGCTTCTGACGAACAGGTTGGTATAAAAATCTTCATTCTGGTCGTGTTGCGGGTCCGGGCGATGTGGCTCGTTGGGCAGCGGCATGGGCGACACTCCGTTAGAATGGTGAATCGACGCCTGGGGTGAACCGGCGTGCTGGTCGATGCGGATGGCCAGCCCGCCCTGTTCCCCGCCCGCGCGTGCAGAAGATTCAGTGAGGCCATATAGGGGTTCTATTCCGGTGTCGATCCAATGCAGCGTGTCGCGAATGCGTCGCTCGGCCGTGTGAAAGGTCCTGAGCTTCGACTGCGCATTGGCCGTCAGGCGGTGCGCAAAGGACGGATCCCGCCGAAGACGGTCGATGTGCCGCGCCAGCGCATCGGGATCATCCGGACGAAACAGAAGGATATCCTCATTCTCCGTGAAGAGACCGAGGTTCCGGGGATGGTTCGGAATCGTCCAGGAGATGACCGGCCGGCCGGCGGCCATGCCCTCGACCACCCGGCCTCCGTAGAACTTGGCGAGGCTGGGTAAATTGACGATGGCCGGCCAGTGCGGAAGGCCGGCCATCCACTCCTGAAATTCGCCGAGACGAATAGTCCGGAGCTGATGCACGTACTCGTGCATCGCCGTTTCAGTGACAGCGCCCTGCTGCAGATAACGGGACGCATGCTGTTGCAGCTGATCGAAGAGCTGATGCTGATGGGTCGGAGCCCCGCCTTTCTCGTACACCAGACGCCGCGATAATGCTGGATGCGTTACCCAGTTCTGACGGGGGCCGTAGGGCGTCCCGTGAAAGACGGCTCGCTGGTCTCTCGGCGCACCCGGCGCGTCCGTAATGAATCGTTCGGGTACCATCGGCGGCCACCAGAGCGCCTTGACGCCGCGACGGGCGTTCAAAGATTCGGCGTCACGCTCGTCGAATGTGAGCACATGAGTCATGAAACGAATCTGATCTTCAACATGAGGCCGACGTGCTCGTAACTGCGGCGCCCATGTGTAGTCATGCGCCTCATAGTCGAGCGATTCCATGACGATACCGACCCGAATGGGCGCCAATCCGGCAATCCATTGAAGGGTGTCCGGATCGAGTGGCGTGTGGACAAGCCAGACCCACACCTGATCGAAACGCCTGTTCGCCAGCAGCGTCCTGGCGTGAAACACCCATGAGTGAGGCGACGCGCAGGGCGTTTCAGCGATGACTGGAACGGCCATGCATTCAACCCCGGCGGTGGTCAATCCTTCCGAGACGGCGAAGTTGGCCGAGTAGGTCCATGGACGAGCGGCGGCCCAGGTGGGAAATTCAAGCTGCAGCAGGAGAACTTTAAGTGGGGGCATGCCCATTGGTTGAGTCACCGGCTTCAGTATCCGTTCGGATGTCTGGGATCGCCGAAATGCCCCACCGGGGCCGCTTGACGACGAGTGATCTGCAGCAAGGGCGGCTGGCCGCCGCCCTCTATCGAGCGTGTGCCTGTACCAACCGTCACGCCGACGGGCAACACAGGCCCCTCAACAGCGGCAAACCCTCCATCGCCGAGACTGACCAGATGAGCGGTGGACCGGCGGCGACCATGCAGCAATTTACCCGTGATCAGTCGAATCACCCGAAAGAGCATGAGGGACCCGCCCACCAGACCATGCTTTTTCAACATCGGCTTCCAGCGCCAGGGCGCCGAATAAATACTGACGAAACCTTCATTCTGCAATTCAATGAGGTCCTCCGGAGTGAGGTCACCGACTTTGGTGACGGCCGAGCCGTACCGGCGATACTCGGAGAAATCTTGCGTCTGCAACTCAAGTCCATTCATGCCGCTGACGGCCATCTCGTGAAATTCCGTTCCAGGATAGGGCACCGCGATCGCGAAGTTCGCCTGTTTGACTTCGCGAGCCCCCCTCAGGAAGTGCAATGTAGCCTGGACCGTCTCGCGGGTTTCTCCCGGCAGCCCGATCATCACAGAGTTCAAGGCTTCCACGCCGTACTCGTTGCAGATACGGTTCGCCCGCACGTAGTGCTCCAGCGGCACCTGCTTTTTCATCGTTTTCCGCATGGCGGCATCGACCGTTTCGAGCCCGAACGACAACCGGATTAATCCACTCTTGGCCAGCCGGGCAATGAGTTGCTCGTCAACTTGATTGGCTCTGGTGCTGCCCTCGAACGTGACCGACAAGCCGTGCTGATCGAGGAGGTCGCAGATCGCGACGATGTGCTCCCTCCACAGCGTCAGCACGTCGTCGACAATTCCAAAATGGCGGATTCCGAATTGCTCAACGACCGCTTTGATCTCAGCGACGACCGACTCCGGAGATCGCACCCGCATTTCGGTGGTCTTGAGCGCTTCTGACGCGCAAAAAATGCATTTCCAGGGACACCCCCGCATCGTCTGGATGGAGGTGAAAGGCAGCCGTCCCCGCAACGTGCCGAGTTTGTAAAGAGGCATCTTCAAAAGGTGTCTGGCCGGAAAAGGGAACTGGTCCAAATCTGTGATATCCGCAGGCGCGCCGGTGGAGACAATATCGCCCCCTCGCCGATAGATCAGGCCTGCGACATCCGACAGCGTCTTGCCTTGTTCAAATTGCGCAAGGAATTGAGGGAACGATTGTTCCGCCTCCCCGACAAACGCATAGTCAAAGGCGGGAAAGAGCGCCTTTTCCTTCATTATGGTGACGTGTGGACCTCCAACGGCGATCGGAATGTTCGGGGCTCTTTGCTTAATGGCCTCGGCGACGGCCTTGCTCAAATGGAAGAACGGACTGGTGGCGGTGAGCCCAATGAGGTCGGGCTTCTTCGAGACGGCAGTCTGTACCATCGCCTCGAGAGACAGTTGTTCCGCTTCGCCGTCGATGATCGACACCTCATGCCCCTGCCGTTCCACGATAGCCGCGAGTAAGGCTAGGTTGAGCGGAGGCCAGGTGGATGCACGCCGCGCAAAATGGGCGAAGACCCCATAGGAGCCGGTCCATGTCGGATATAGTAGACAGACTTTCATCGGCGTTCCCCCCCCGGTTCTGACTCGTCCGCGAGTCCTCTGTGATGTGGTCGGCCCTACAAGGTCCTGGCACCAGGCGACGCCGAGGCATACTGTCGCTGCAGACGGGTGACGGCCATGTCTTGGACGTGGCGGGTCGTCTCAAGGCCGAATGTAGCCGTCAACATGTCCAGATACTCCGGGCGGTTGAAGTAGGCGTGAAAGGCCTCGTCGCGAAAGGCCAACACCTCGTGCGCGGGCAGATATTTGGTGGGAAGCGGCAAGGCATCCTTGGCGTGTTGGGAATAGGCTGTCCATGAGTCGGGCAGCGGCCACCCTTCAGCCAGCGCCCGGCGATACAATGCGGAACCCGGATAGGCCATCGTGCAGTAGAAGTTGGCAAACTCGCAATTCAGCTCACACGCCAGATCCAACGTGGCCTGCATCGTGGCGTAGTCGTCTTCGGGGAGACCGAAGATATAGTTGCCGATTACGCTGATGCCGGCATTCCGGACACGAGCAATGGTCCGGCCAATCTGGTCTTGTTCGAACGACTTCAAGACGTCGTTGCGCACGCGGGCGTTCCCCGATTCAATCCCGAAGCATAGCCAGCGGACGCCCGCTCGACGCAGGAGGTCTTCCATGCCGTCTTTCACCGAATCCACCCTGGCATAGGCCCAGATATTGAGGTCGTAATTGCGTTCGATCAGCAGTTCGCAAATGCGGGTGACGTGTCGCTTGTTCAGCACGAACATTTCGTCCGCAAATTTAATGTTCCGCACTCCATAGTCCAGAACCAGCCGGTCAATATCGGCGACGACGGTATCGGGCGACCAGAATCGGTAGCTGTTCACGCC
Organism: uncultured bacterium; assembly: GCA_965285945.1. GTDB lineage: Bacteria > Nitrospirota > Nitrospiria > Nitrospirales > Nitrospiraceae > Nitrospira_D. Next base: position 12,473 of record CBDIWP010000058.1, read on the forward strand.
GGGCGCATACCCTAGGGCCGTCTCTCCGCTCTTAAAGGGCGCTTGTATGCAGCAATAGGCACAGTGATAAGGACAGCCAAGCGTCGTATACAGCGAGGCGTACGGGGTGCGGCGGTCCAGGAAGCCGAAGCAGTGCCAATTATGGGCACGATAGCGATGCATGGGCAGAAGATCCCAGGCGATGCCCGGCATGTCCGCATCGAGATGTTCCGTATTAGGGGCCGGCGGAGTGGAACGAATCTCGCCGCTATGGCGGTAGTACAACCCGCGCACCCGGCTGTACTCTTCAGTCCCGGCGGTGAGGGCTGCCAATAACTCCGTGATGGTGGCCAGTCCCTCGCCCGCGCACACAAAATCAGCCGACTCGTCCCGCAACGTTTGCTCGGGCAGCGCGGCGACATGTCCTCCCAGCAACATCACTTTGCTCGACAGGCCCAGGTCCTTGATCGCGGAGCAGACGGCGCCGGCCGAAGGCATCACTTGGGTAGAAGCCGATGGATTATGCCCGTAGACCAGTACCACGACGAGCCGTGGGGCGAAGTCGGCAATGCGATGGGCCGTCTCCGCCGGGAGCAGATCCTCCGCATTCGCATCGATCACGGCCACGGAGATGTGCCGTCGCCGCAAATAGGTCCCGATCAGCCCTGCCCACACCGGCGGTTCAATGGCGCTCAGCGTGCCGCCCAGCGATTGATAGATCTGTGTCCGGCTTCCCGGATTGACCAGCACGATATCGACCCCCGACTCGCTCATGGCGAACTCCTTTTTCAGTAGTGCGTAGGATGCGCTTCCAGTAATGGAGCCGAACCATGAGGAGCTGCGGCCGAGGGCGACCCGCTCTGCATCCATTTCAGAATGCGGGCCGTGACGGCACCCACATCGAGGCCATACTTTTCCCAGATGGCATTCCGCCCGCCGTAATCGAACACGAACCGGTCGTCCTGTCCGATGCGCATGGTCGGAATCCTGATGTCGTGATCGATGAAGAGTTCGGCCAGTGCGCTACCGAGGCCTCCTGCCAGAAGATGCTCTTCCAGCGTGACGACGCGTTCCACCTGGCTGAGGTAGTCTCTCAGCAATGTGGTGTTCAACGGCTTGATGCGGAAGACATCAATCACCCCTACACTGAGGTTATTGGTCTGCCGGAGGAGATCCGCCGCGGCCAAGGCGGTATGGACCATGACGCCGGTGGCCAGAATGCAGACATCATGGCCCTGCCGCAGTTGGGTCACTCCGTCGGCAATCTCGATCGGACGAGAGGCGTAAACTTCAGGAAGCCCGGCGCGGTCGAATCGAATGTATTGGGGCGACGGGTCCCGGTGCACGACGGAGGCCAACTCAGAGGCGCTACTCCCGTCCGCCATGCTGTAGACCTTGAGATTCGGCAGCGCCCGCATGATGGAAATGTCTTCGACCGTGTGATGGCTGGGCCCCATGATGTCGTAGGCATATCCGGCGCCCACTCCGATGAGGACGATCGGAAGATTCATCGCGCAGACGTCCAGCTTGACCTGTTCATAACACCGCAGGCTCACGAACGGAGCGATGGCATAGGCGTAGACCTTCTTGCCCTCGAACGCCATGCCGCACGCCATGCCGATCAGTTGTTGCTCTGCAATGCCGACGTTGATAAAGCGGTCAGGAAAACTCTGCGCAAACTGATCGAGCGTCGGTGCCCCATTGTCGGCGGTGATGAAAACGGCCTGAGGGTCCCGCTGGAACAGCGTGTACAGTTCATTGAAGAAGCGGTCTCGCATCCCGAGTATGAATTTGGTCGATCCCATGATGGCTAGTCCTTTCGGCGCCTCTCTCCCCTGGCGCAGTGTCGGTTGATCCAGGCAGGCGTTATGCCTGGTTGATTTCATGCCGTGTCAGTTCAAGATCGGCTCCATCGGGAACGCGGTAGTGCCAGAGCCGTTTCCCCTCCATGAGAGACGCCTTGTGGCCCTTTTTCGTGTTGGCAACGATCAAGAGGGGTTTCTTCCGCTTTGGAGATCGCCAATCCTTGAGGGCCTCGCAAATGTCCTGAAACGAATGGCCGTCGATGGTCCGCGTTTCAAAGCCGAACGCTTTGAACTTTTTGTCCAGCGGATTCAAACGAGGATTGTCTGAAGCCAGCCGTCGGTCGGTCGGATCGGTCGGTCCGAGGACGCCTTGACCGTTCCTGTCCACGATACAGACGAGGTTGCGGTATCCGCGGTGGCCGGCATAGATGGCCGCTTCCCAATTCGATCCTTCAAACAGCTCGGCATCGCCCAGAAAGCAGACAACCAGATGACCCTCCTCATTCAGCAGGGCCGCTTCCGCCATGCCGGTCGCGATCGGAAGGCCGTGCCCCAGTGATCCGGTGATCACTTCGATGCCGGGAATGTTCCATTCGGCATGTACGCCCAACAGGTTGCCCACACCGGCGAAGTTGGTCAGTTCGGACAACGGAAAGAATCCCAAATCGGCAAGAATCGGGTAGAGGCCGATTCCCCCTTGTCCTTTGCTGAGAATGAAGCGATCCCGGCCGGCCCACTTGGGATTCCGCGGGTCAAACCGCAGCAGCCCGCCGTAGTACAGCGCGACCAGAAGCTCGGTTTGTGAATAGGCCGTGCTAATGTGCCCGCTGTGAGCCTTGACCGCCATCTCCAAGACGGTCGATCTGACCCATTGCGCTTTGGCGCGCAGGTCCGCATGCGCGTCGGATGTTTTCGAACGAGGCGTTGCTGTTGACGGTGCCGTTTTCATTCCTCTCCTCCTTGAATAGTGTGTGCGTCGTCAATTCCGAGCGTGGAGTACGTTGACCGAAAGGCCCGTAACCGTTCTGGCGTACCGATGTCATGAACGGGCGTATGAGCGACAAAGCCATGGACACCCTGAGGCACAAGCCTCGGAAACACATCGTGCTCGAGCGAACACGGAGCGTGAAGCGGGACCGCGTCCAACACGTCCGTCTGAATGGCATACAGGCCCGCATTGAGGTACCGGGCGTGGCCTCTTTCCGTAAAGCGTTGCACTCGACGGAGTGCATCGATCGACACGGCTCCCCCGTCGAACCGGCCGTCGGACGGCACCAGAGCGATGGTGGCTGCGCAGCCGGATTCCCGGTGCTCTTCGAGCAACCGCGCAAGAGCGATGTCGCAGAAGGAATCTCCGTTGCAGACGAGAAGGGTGGAGGTATGAATGGACCACCGACATTGAGCCAGCGCGCCTGCCGTTCCAAGAGGGCTTGATTCGACTGAATAGACACCCTCAAAGCGAGTGTCGTGCCTGAAGTGGGTGGTAATCCATTCACTCTTGTATCCGGCGCAGAAGATCACTCTGCGACAGCCTTGCGCGATCAAATAGTCGACCAGAATGTCGAGAAACGGGCGGCCCTTCACCAGTGCCATGGGCTTCGGCCGCTCGGCAAGGATCGACCGTAGTCGGGTGCCGAGCCCTCCGCACAATACGGCGACATCGCAGTCCACACCGGCCATCAGGCGGCGCTCCGGTTCCATGGCTGGATCGCGGGAAGATGAGCCTCCGTCGCGGGCTCTCCCTCGGCCCATGCAGAGGCGCGCAGGATCGGGGCTTCCTGCTGGTAAAACACAATCTGGCTGCCCGTCCCCTCGAACTGAAACGGCACGTGCAGAAGACCGGGAAGGGCCGCATGGATCCGGGCATGCAGCTTCGGCTTCGCGAAGATCAGCATGAAGCCGCCCCCGCCGGCGCCTAAAAGCTTGCCGCCCAACGCGCCGGCGCCCCTCGCCGCCTCATAAATCTGATCAATAAAGGGCGTGGTGATCTTGCTGGTCAGCCCGCGTTTTACCATCCAGGCTTCGTGCAGCAGTTCGCCGAACTCCGCGAGATCCCGCTCGCCGGTCAGGATGGAGAGGCCTTCCTGCACCATTTGAAGCATGGCAAAGAGTTCTACCCGGCGCTGCTTCGTGCGCTCGATCTGTTCCTTGGCGATCTCCGACGCGGTGCGGGAGAAGCCGGTGAAGTAGAGCAAGAGATGGTCCTGGAAAGCGCGCAGGCGCTCGGGCTTCATAATGACGGGCGTGTAGGCGATCTCGCCGGTCGGCGCAAAGGTCAGCCGGCAGAGTCCGCCATGAGCCGCCAGGACCTGATCCTGCGAGCCCACGGATTCTTGCAGAATCTGCTGCTCCACATGAATGGCCGCCTGAGCCAGTTCGGACTTGGCCGGCATGCGATGTTGGAGCGCGTAGAGCGCATGCAACAGGCCGACCGTGAAGGACGAGCTGGATCCCAGGCCCGTCCGAGCCGGCAGATCCCCGTCGTGATGAATCTCGAGCCCCTCGGTCATATTGAGATATTGCAGGACGCCCTTGACGGCGGGGTGCTGGATATCGGCGTTCGTTTTGGCGTGCTCGATCTTGGAATAGGCAATCCTGGTCCGGTGATCGAAGAACGGCGGCAGATAGCGGCAGGAAATGTAGCAATACTTGTCGATGGTCGTCGCCAGTACCGCGCCGCCGTGCTCCTTCACCCACACGGGATAGTCTGTCCCTCCGCCGAAAAAGGAAATGCGAAACGGCGTCCGGCTGATGATCATCGTGCCCCTCTCTTTCCGCTAGACATTGCCGTAAGCCGTGCCGCGCAGCACCTGATAGCACTTGATCAATTCGCGGAGGCCGCGCTCCAGGGACCATTCCGGTCGGAATCCGGTCGCCAGGAGACGCTGGTTGGACACGAGGTAGTCCCGTTTATCGGGATCTTCCCCGATCGGCGCTTCGAAGAACACGAACTGCGGGAGGACGCGCTGAATCTCCCGGCACAGCTCAAGCTTCGAGAGATTGGCGTCGTCAAGGCCGACGTTATAGGCCTGATCCTTCATCGTCTCGAACCGGTCCATCGCATGAAGGAAGGCGCGGACGACGTCCCGTATGTGGATGTAGTTGCGCGTGCAGTGGCCTTCGAACACGACGACGGCGCGATCGTGGACCGCCCGCCAGACGAAATCGTTGACCAGGAGATCCAGGCGCATCCGCGGCGAGGCTCCGAAGACGGTGGCCAGGCGCAGGGTAATGGCGTTCCCGCGGTCCAAGACCGCCCGTTCCGCCTTGACCTTCGTCTCGCCGTACAGGCTGATCGGACGCAAAGGCGAATCCTCGGTACAGGGCACGCCCGGTTGGCCGATGCCGTATCCGCTGTTCGTGACGGGGAAGAGCATGCGTTGCTGCGGAGAGGACAGTTTGCACAGCATCTGGACGGCTTCGACATTCACCGTGTAGGCGCCGATCCGGTCCCGTTCGCAGAGCGGTGCGCCGACCAGGGCGGCCAGCGGGATGAGCACGTCGGCATCGCGCAGCACCTCCGTGAGGACCCGTTCATCCCGGCAATCGCCGCGGACCACCTGAAAGCGGTCAAACGCGCAACAGTCTAAGAGGCTGTTTTGCCGGTAGGTGAAATTATCGAGGACCGTCACGCGGTAGCCCCGTTCGAGCATCTCCCTGCTCAACACGGACCCGATGTAGCCGGCTCCGCCGGTGATCAGCACATGAGGCGATGATGTCGGCATACGGAATCAGTCCTCCCTACGATTGCGGACAAAGCGTCTCCACGCCCGACAGCCTCGCCGGCGTTCGAGCCCGGTCCTTCAGGAACCATCGCACCGTGTCGGCCAGACCCTTGTCCAGCGGCGTGAATGAAAAGCCGGGGAATTGTGCCGAACAGCGGGTGCTTCGAAGGCGTTTCACGAGCACGCCTTCAGGCTGGGCGCTATCGAATAGGATCGACCCCTGATAGTCCATCGCCCGCGCCACGGCTTCCGCGAGCGCCCTGATCGTAATCCCGTCATCCGGCGTCAGGATCGTGGTGCCGGGCCCCGTGACCCGGCCGCAGAGATCCACGAGGAGCCGGGCGACATCACCCACATAGACGAACTGCCGGACCGCCCGGCCGCTGCCCCATACCGTGTAGGGGGTGCCCAGCGTTTTGGCCTCCCAGCACCGACGAATCAGCGAGCCCACGACATGACCGCTCCCCGCATCGAAGCGGTCGTGCGGGCCGTACATGGTGACCGGGGTCAAAGTGGTCCAATCGAGGTCCTGTTCTGCCGCCGCCAGACGGGTATGCAAGTCGAGCATCCGTTTGGCATACCCGTATCCCGTGTTGCCGTCGTACGGCAGCGCGTCATGCAGGTCGTCCTCTGTCGTGGGCCGACCGGCAAAGAGCGGAAAGGCGCAACTCGACAGGAGCGAAATGACTTTCGGCACCCGGGCGCGCCGGGCGGCGCTCAGGACGGCGGCATTGATCAAGGCGTTGTCTTCAAAGAAGGCGGCATTGTGCCCGGCATTGTCCTTCACCCCCCCGACCCGGCCCGCCAGGTGCAGGATGATGGAGGGACGCAGTGCGGAGATCAGGCGCTCGGCGACGCCGGGATCGCGCAGGTCGCCGTCGGCGCTGGACAGAAACAGCGCCTGGGCATGGATCCGGCGGATGGCGGTTCCCAGGAAGCCGGACCCGCCGGTGACCAGCAGCGGTCCGCTCATGCCGCCTCCAGGACCACGCGGGCGATGTGGGCGACGTCCCCCTCATCCATCGACGCATGGTTCGGCAGGAAGAATCCGCAATGATGGATGCGGTCGGCGACGGGAAAACTGGCGAGGCCATAGCGATCGGCCCAGAACGGATGCAGTCCGAGGTTGCCGGCGGAAAAGATTCTGGTTTCAATCCCCTGCCCGGCCAGCGCCTGGACGATGGCGCGTCGTTGTGCGGGCTCATGGGCCAGCAAGCCGAAGGATATGCTGGCGGCTGTCGAATCGGGCGGCGCATGCTGGATGACGAAGTGCTCGCCGAGCGCCTCGGTATACCGGTCGTGATGGCGCTGCCGCTGCCTCGTCATGTAATCCAGTTTGTCCAGCTGGCGCAATCCGATGCAGGCATTGAGATCGGTCGACCGGAGGTTGAAGCCGGCTTCATAGAAAACGAACGGCGAGTGGAAATCATCGATCCGGTACTGCTCGACCAATTGCTGATGCGTGTCGGGACTGAGATCTTTACTCCAGCCATGACTGCGGAGCATGAGCAGCAAATCGTGCAACCGCGGATTGTCGGTCGAGACCATCCCGCCCTCGATCGTGGACATCTGGTGCCCGAAGTAAAACGAAAAGCTCGCCATGTCGCCGAAGGTGCCTACGTTACGGTCCCGGTAGGTGGCGCCGATGGCCGCACAGGCATCTTCAAGCAGGACAAAACCGTAGCGCTCTTTGAGGGCCATCATCTCGGTCATCTTGTGCGGCACGCCCAGGACCTGGACCAGCATGACCGTCTGCGCCTCGTGGCGGCGCAAGAGGTCTTCCAGATGATTCAAATCGAGGCCGAACGTATCCGGATCGGCCTCGCACATGATCGGTTCAAAGCCGACTTGAATGGCCGGCGCAATGGAGGTGACCCACCCGACGCTGGGCACGATCACCTTGTTGTTGCGCAGTTGTCCGGACCGTTGCAGCGCGTAATACATCAGGAGATTGGCGGAGGATCCGGAATTACAGTGGACGGATCCCGTTCTGCCCAGCCACTGATTCCACCGCTGCTCGAACTGAAGCGTGAGCGGCCCTTTGGTCAGGCGCGGATACGTGCGAAGCCACTCGATGAGGTGGTCGATATCCTGGCGGTCGATCGTATCCTGTGCGAGGCACCAGCGGGGATTCAGCGGGACCGGTTGCGTGCTCGGAACAGTCATCGGAGCGCCTCCATGCGTGTCACGACAGACAGCGATTCGCGAAGCCACCATCCCGGTAATCAAGAGACGTGCCATGCGACTGCACGCCGGAACGGATGGAATTCCGGTGAGAATGGAGGCAACAGGGCATGACGCAGCCGGGAGCCGGCAGATAATGCCGGGTGGGACACCGTTTTTGAGGAGGCAGATCCTGACCGGCGCCTTTGATGAAGCTCAAACCGGGTGGGTTTCAGTGGCGGTACAGAAATCTTGACGACGGCGACCGTCAAGACATTGGCATTTCTACTGTGGATCCAGGGAGCCCTGGTGTTTTTGCTCGACACAGCGTGCTATGGCTTCCTGCACGGTGCCGCCCCATCCGCGATATTCGATGTATTCCATCCCGTCGAACTGAAAGGCCACGCCGATCAGCTCGGCATGGTCTCCGGCGACAGCGTTCTTGACCATCCCGGCAAGATTGGTGACATGGCCTAATCCCGGCAGTTCGAATTCCATGCGGATGGTTGATCCGGGTCGCAGCCAGGATGGGCGTGTGATCACCGCGATGCTGCAGCCCCCCAGGCTGAAGTCTTTGACCACCCCGCCGGTGTAATCGGAGCATGAGGGAAGGAACGCGGTCGAGCACGGTCCCCCCTCGGCTCGCATCAACAAGGCCGGCTCGCATGACGTGACGCGGGTATGTTTGCGGAGATGCATTTCTTCCACGGTCTTCGGAAACGCGAGAAACAAGAGCGGCACCGGCAGACGGACCAGATCGCGAATGGCGGACTGATAGCCCACGAGCTTGCCGTCACGGAGATAGCTGACGGTGCAGGCGGTGCCCCTGGAGATGTCGGCCTCGTGCCCCAGCTGCGCAGGCCACTCGCAGACCAGCCAGGCATGCTCCTTCCAGCCCAGCAGCGTGGAGCCATAGACGACTTTCTGGTCGCCCGAGGCGAGCGTGAGTTTCAATGGATGGCCCACGGTCAAGAACGAGGCAGACGGCGGGGACGAGGCCACGACATCGTTCATAACGACTCCTTATCGAGATACAGGCCGGGATTCAGGCCTGCCGTGACGGGGTCCTTGACGGTGGAAATATTCCGGTACGGTGTGCCGGCCTGATGCCGGAGGTCGATCTCCTCCGGTCGCGACAGCAGGGTGTGCCCCGGCCCTTTCACCAGGATCACGAACGGCTCCAGCGGCGCGTCATGATGGAGGCGCCGCACGATCGCCGTTTCCCCCGTGTTCATTTGCACAATCGACCCGACGGGATAGACCCCGATGACCTTGATGAAGCGCTGGACCAGGGCATGGTCGAGGTGTCCCTTCTGCGAAATCAGATACAGATACTGAAGCGCTTCATGAGGGGGCTTCGCCCGGTGATAACAGCGATCGCTCGTAATGGCATCGTAGATATCGACCACGGCCGCGATGAGACCGAACTGGCTCAATTCCGTCTTCTCCCGGCGATGGGGATAGCCGGATCCATCCACGCGCTCATGGTGCTCGAGGGCCGGCTTGAGGCAGGCGTCCGCCAAGCCTGCCATATGAGAGAGCACTTCGGCGCCGCGCATGACATGTTGTTTCATCAGTTCAAATTCCTGTGGTTCGAAGCGTCCGGGTTTGTTGAGCAGTTCGAGCGGAATTTTGGTCTTGCCGATGTCATGGAGGAGCGTACCGACGCCCAATTGATGCAGGACGGCCGGTTCCAGCGCGAGGGCGCGGCCGAGCGACATGGCGAGCAACGCCGTATTGACCGAATGGAAGAAGGTGTATTCATCGAACCGCTTGAGCCGTGAGAGGCTGGTCAACGCATCGGGATTCCGCAGCACGCTGTCGGTCATGTCCGTCACGACGTGGTTGACGGCCTCCATGTTGATCGCCCGCCCCATCCGCGCGTCGTGCATCGCTTCTTCAATGACGGACTTCGCCGCTTTGTAGACCTGTCTGGCGAGCGGCAGTTCCTCCTCGAACGGCACCTGCGGTATCAAGACCGCCGGCTCCTGCGCATCCTGGGGAGACGGCGTTGGCACGGAAGCCGGTACGGACTCCATCCGCGATTCCGGCTCCGCTGCACCGTCGTCCAGCGTCACTTCAAGCGTCCGGACCCCGCAAGCCCGCAGCTGTTCGACCTGGTCCATCGAGGTGACGACCATCCGGTGGCGCAGAAACGGAGTGGCCATCCAGGGCCGGTCCATCTGCTCGATGCGCATCCCGGGTCGCAGTTCCTGAATCTCAATGCGTTTCTTCATGCGGCACAATCCCTACACGTTCACAGTCCTATGGGCTCCCGAACGGTATCGGATCGATAGCGCAATTCTTGAGACGGCGCTCCGGTCATATGCCGGCCGCATCACAGCGAGCGAAGAACCACTGTCCATGCGCGAAGCGGGTCAAGTTTTAGGCCTGAATGCCGATACAAGACACACGATTCCCGCGGTCTGCTCGACGCGCGCGCATTTTGCAATGGAGGCTGCCAGATCCATGACTCCTCACCCGTTGAGACCCATCTCCATCGATCAACTCGTGCCCGGCATGTTTATCGTGGACATGGATGTGCCTTGGTACCGGACGCCGTTCTTGTTCCATAAACGGTTGATCAAAGACGCGGAGACGATCGGCTTAATGAAACGGCACGGCATCAGGACCGTCACCATCGATACGACGAAGGGCATGGATGTGCCGGCGGATCCGGTCAGCGAAGCCGCGGCGAATACCGATGCGCTCATACCTGCAGCGATGCCGACTGATGCGGGAGAGAACCACGCGGCTTCTTCCACCGGGGATCCGCGGCCTCGCGCCAGGGCGATCTACGCAGAGGTCCACCGAGCGGTGGAGCGCATTTTTGCCGAATTGGAACAGGGCCTCCCGCCCCATCCCTCCAGCACGAAAGCGGTCGTCTCCAAAGTGCTGTCGCAGGTCATGAGCGACCGGGATGCACTCGTCACCCGCTTGGCCGTGCAGCGGCTCGAGCAGTTCGACCGGTCGCTGGCCGCGCACGCTCTCGATGTCTGCGTCTGGTCGCTCATCGTGGCGGTGGAGAGCGGGCTGGATGAGACGATGCAGGCCCACGTGGGGGCCGGTGCGCTTCTCCATGACGCCGGCTACATGCGGTTGCCCCGTAACCTCGTACGCAAGCGCGGAGAAGGCAGTGAGTCGGAGCGGCTTCTTCTCAAGCAACATCCGAAGCTGGGGATCGCCTTGCTGGCAGAAGAGCCGGAAGTGGCTGACGAGGTCAAGCGGATCGTCGCGGAGCATCACGAGCGAGCGGACGGCAGCGGGTTTCCAGCCGGTCTCGCCGACCAGGCGCTTTCCTCCCTGGCGAAGCTGGTCGGCATTATCGATCACTATGACGGCCTCATCAGCCGCCGGAGCGGCCGGCCCGCCATGCTGCCGCATGACGCCGTTCGTCAACTGTTCCTCGCCGGAGAGCGCGGCCAGTTCGAAAAGCGGCTGGTCGAGACCGTCATCCGCAGTATCGGCGTCTACCCTGTCGGCAGCCTGGTTCGGCTCAACACGGGCGAGCAGGCCATCGTGATCGGCGTGAACCCCGGGCACCGGTTGAAACCACGCGTCACCATTACGGGAGGACCGCAAGGTGAAACCTATAGTCATCCCCTGCAGATCGATCTGGCGACACAGCCTCAGGAACGAACGGTGCGGACGGTGCTGCGGGTGCTCGACCCGGCGCAGGAAGGTGTCGACATTGCCGTGCACCTCGACCAGGTCTCGCATCAGGCTGCGTGATGCCGCACCCTATGCCCCGCCACAATCCTCCGACCTCCTGGTCCCCTTCTCCTCAGAAGATCCTCGATAGCCTTCCGTTTGCCGTGATTCTCCTCGATCGGAGCCTGACGATCAGATGCGTCAACGACGAAGCCCGCCGTTTGCTCGGGCTGTCCACCGCTTCGTGCGGCGTCGTCTTTCCCGACCTTTGGTCGGCGCTGACGCACCGCCCGTCCACGGCGATTCGTGCAGAACTCGAGGAGGTGCACCACACGCGCCGTCCGATCCGCGGCTCGCGAATCGAGCTCCGTCCGGCCGGCGGACGCCCCGTGCCCGTGGAATGGACCTGCCTGCCCGCTGATCCCGCCGGAGCCGCTCCGGGATTGACGGTCAGCCTGCGGGATCTGTCTCGCGAGGACGAGCTGCAACATGATCGCGACCGGCTCGCCGCCATGGCCGAAGAGAGCCCCTCTCCCATCATCGAAATGGACACCGAGGCGCAGGTCCTCTATGCCAATCCGGCGATGGCGGCCTGGCTCCTCAAACTCGGCTATGAGGCCAATGGCTATCCCGCGATGCTGCCGCGCGACTTGCCGGCGTTGGTTGCGCGATGCCTCAAGTCCGGCGCGTGCGTCAAAGAAGGCGTCCTTCTTCCGGAGGCCAGCTTTGCCTGGACGTTCTGCCCTGTGGCCCGACACGGCATGGTGCGCGGCTATGCGCTCGACATGACGCAGATCCATGAGACTGAACGGGCGCTCCGCCGCGCGGCCGACGAACTGCACGACAGCAATCGGCGCCTGGATCAGGCCCTGACGGAGGCGCAGGACTCGGCGCGGGCGAAAACCGCCTTCCTCGCCACGGTGAGCCATGAGCTACGCACGCCGATGAACGGCGTCATCGGCATGACGAGCTTGTTGATGGAAACCCACTTGACATCCGAGCAGCGGTCGTATGCGGATACGATCCGGCAATGCGGGGAAGCACTCTTGCAGCTGATCAACGATGTCCTGGAATGCAGCAAGATCGAGGCCGGGAAGCTGGAGTTGGAACGGCTGGCGTTTGATCTCCGGACGACGGTCGAGCATGTCCTGGCGCAGTTCGCCGAGCGGGCTGAAGCGAAAGGGCTGGAACTGACCGGCCTGCTCCACGCGGCAGTGCCCACGGGCTTATGCGGCGATCCCGGCCGCCTGCGACAGGTGCTGACCAATCTGGTCGGCAATGCCGTCAAATTTACCGAGCGGGGGGACGTCACGCTGCAGGCCTTTTTGGAGGAAGAGACGCAGGATTCGGCCCTGATCCGTTTTGAAGTCAGCGACAACGGAATCGGGATCCCTCTCGACACACAAGCGAAGTTGTTCCGGCCATTTGTGCAGGCGGATAGTTCCACCACGAGGAAATACGGCGGCACGGGACTGGGGCTATCGATCTCCAAGCAATTAGTCGAACTCATGGGCGGATACATCGGGGTCCGGAGTGTCCCGGGGAAAGGGAGCACGTTCTGGTGCACGATTCGGTTCTCCAAACAGCCTGACTCGCCGCGCGCCATCCTGCCGGCGGCCGACCTGAGGGGCCGGCGGGTATTGATTGTCGACGATAACGAATCCAATCGCCTGATCCTGCATGCCCTGGTCACGGGCTGGGGCATGGCTGATGAGGTGGCGGAGGATGCCGCATCGGCGCTCACGCTGATCGAGGCGGCGCTCCATCAAGGCCATCCGTACGATGTGGTCATCCTGGACGTCATGATGCCGGCCAAGGACGGGCTGCAGTTCGCCCACGACCTGCAGCGGCATCCCGCCTGCTCGACGCTCCGCATCCTGGTTATGACGTCCCTCCTCCAGCGCGGGCACGCCGAGCAGGCCCGGCAAGCGGGCGCCATGGGATACCTGCCGAAGCCGATCCGCCATGACCAATTACGGGACTGTCTGCGTGCCGTGCTTGGCATCGAGCGCCTCGTGCCGGGCGACGGCCAGCCTCCGGCCTCGGTACCGCGTCTGATCACCAGGCACACGCTGGCCGAAGATCTGCGGCGAGCCCGCGTCTTGATCGTCGAAGACAACATTGTGAATCAAAAGCTGGCCGTTCGGATGGTGGAAAAGCTGGGGTTTCAACCGGATGTCGTCGAAAACGGACAGGAGGCGCTGGCTGCGCTGGAAACCGGCACTTATGCCGCCATCCTGATGGATTGCCAGATGCCGGTCATGGATGGATTCGAGGCGACCAGGCAGATCCGCGAGCATGAAGCGTTGCTCGCGCACCGAGACCGGCCGGATGCGCAAGGCCCCGCTCACGACGACCGATGTGTGCCCCACCTTCCCATCATTGCGGTGACGGCGAACGCCATGGAGGGAGATCGCGAGCGATGCCTCGCGGCCGGAATGGACGACTATCTCGCCAAGCCGGTGAAGCTCGACGAGTTGCGCAACATCTTGCACCGGTGGATCGCTGCGGACCTCCCGCCGCGCCCGGGGATGCCGGCGGAACCGGCCCTGCCGCAGGACGGGCCGGCGCAGGGAGTCTTCGATGCCGAGAAGATGTGGCGCCAGATCGGCGGCGATCAAGAGTTGTTCGGTCAGTTGGTCGCCTTGTTTCTTGAGAAGTATCAGGAGGCCCTGACCGATATTCACGCGGCCCTGCTCGCGGGTGATGCCTCCACGCTGGAACGGATGGCCCATACGCTGAAAGGCACCGCGGGGAATTTGTGCGCATCCGACGTGGTCTTGGCCGCCAGCCGTCTGGAAGCGGTCGGCCATCTGAGGAGACTGGAGGATGCACCGTCTCTCTATACGCAGCTGGAATGCGAAGTCCAGCGCTTCGTCGGGGTTCTGGAACGCTATCGAGGCGGGTATCGGTCGCACGAGGAGCCGGCGGCTTAAGAAGCGGACCGAAGCCATCCGGGCGGAAGCCGGTCAGCCAAGCGCGTGGTATGGTCGTGTGGAATACCGGAACAGATGACCGCTAAGCGGGACAGGCTGCGGTGCTGACCGGTGGATTGACTTCGTCCCGCTCCGTCGACGGAACGGGAAACAAGGGATAGCGCGTCGGGACATCATCCGATAGCACCAGCTGCTTGCAGAGCCTCGTGCGGGTGTTCAGCAAAAGCGGGCCGCGAAGATTCGCCGTGATACGGCCGGGGTCGTCCGACGGGATCGTGAGGATTACCGCCACCGTGAGATCCTCCATTGTTCCTCCTCCCACTTCGGCCAGCGCCTCCTCCGTGTATTCCACGCGATAGGCACCGTCGAATAAGGCGGGGTCGATGATGACGAAGGCCAACCCGGGCTCATCGAGGGACTGCAACCATTTGAAGGGGGCCTCCGTGTCGTGATCGAGCAGGACATAGCGCTGTTGCTCCGGAAACCCTAATAGACCGGCCGGAAAGGTGAGCACGGTATTCTCACCGGCTTCAAATGTCCCGAAACGGCTTGATGTGCATTTCATCGTGGCCGCTCACATAGCGAGGCGGCGTTTCGCCGGAGCGAGACGCCGGAAGGCCTCCATCGGAATGACACGGGTTTGCGCGGCCAATTGATTTTCCGTAAGGATGCGTGCATGCACTTCATCGCGATGGACCTCCACATGTTTGGGCGCTTCGATACCCAGGCGCACCTGGCCGCCTTGCGTGCTGAGCACCACCACCCGGATGTCGGGCCCGATCGTGACGCCTTCTCCCCGGCGGCGCGTGAGGACGAGCATGATGGCCTTCCTTGACGAATGTACGGACCTCTCGCACCCTATCGGTCATCGGCGCGAAACCTTGACGCGTCGGCCGCCCGGTCCAATCCGGCGCACCGCCGCAGGCCGCTCATCGCAAATGGTTCAGGAGCGAGTTCTCAAAGACCTTGGTCAACGTCCGGCTCGCCGCTTCAATGGCATATTGCTGCAAGGTCAGATTTGAAATGGCTTTGGCCAGGTCCACGTCTTCCGTCCGCGAGAGGGTTTCAATGAAAAAACTCTTCGCCTCCTCCAATTGTCCGGCGGTATTCGTCAATCGATTCGAGACCGCGCCGACTTCGCCTTGGACCGCCCCGATCTGCGACAGACTCTGATTCAGGCTTCCCAGCGCGTCGCTGATGCTCTGCCGGTCATTGCCGCGCAGCGCGCCGACCAGTTGTTTCACGGTGGCGAAGATATCGACGGCGCCCGACGTGAAAGCCCGGTCGCCGGACACGTTCGTGGGCACGGTCTGTCCGGTCCCGACTTCAATGGCATGGATACCGCTGTCCCCCTGGTACTGCAAACCCGAGACGACCCTGAACAGGTCACCGGCCGCCGGCGCGCCGCCCTCGTCCGACACAGTCAGACGAATTCCGTCGAAGTTGATGTCACTTCCGCTGGCATAAGGCTGGCCCGCGAGCACGCTGCGCGGGGTCAGACTGACTGAAAACGCGTCTCCCGCTTGCGGCCCTCCCTGCGGTCCGTTGGCCAGCGTCACGCGTAATCCTTCGAAGCTGATGGGGACGCCCGGCCCATACGTATTGCCCGTCGAGAGTGTGGTTCCGGCCGTCGTATCGAGGACCGAATACTGCGTCGCAGACGTGAATTGAATCTGGTAGTCGTGCAGGGTCAGCCGGGCCGCATCCACCACGGCGGCATCCGCGACGGCCGCACTCCCTGTGTTGGATATGGCGCGCGCCGTGGTGACGGGCACCGTGACGTTGAGCACGTCATACGCCGTGGCGGAGGTAAAACGAATGACGTAGTCGTC
Organism: uncultured bacterium; assembly: GCA_965285945.1. Classification (GTDB taxonomy): domain Bacteria; phylum Nitrospirota; class Nitrospiria; order Nitrospirales; family Nitrospiraceae; genus Nitrospira_D. The sequence goes on from CBDIWP010000058.1 coordinate 28,564, forward strand.
CAGCGTGGCCTGATTCTCGTCCACGACGCGGGCCTGACCGGCGATCGCGCCGCCGGTGTTGCCGGGAGCGGGATTGACCGTAGCGGTGAGGGCGAAGGGGGCTTCTCCTGTTGTCGTACTTCCGCCTCCGAGCCCCAGGGCCGTGCGTGCCAGGCCGCCCGTGACCGCCACGGTGGACTCGATGCCTGCCAGGTCCGAGGCGATGACCAGGTGGTCCGTCTCAAACGTGACGGTCACCGTTTTCCCGGCGTTCGCCAGGGCGGTATCGGCGTTGATCCGGCTCTGAATCCGGGCCGCTAATGCCGCGCCGGTCAACGATTCACTCCCCGACGTCAGATCGACCGTCCCCGAGGTGATGCCGTCCACGGTGACGGTCAGCGTGTCGTTGGTCCCGGACGTCAGGGTGACCGGTGCGGAAATCCCCAAGCCCGTGGTCCGGCCATGGGTGCTCGTGCCGGTAAAAATGGGTTGGCCGTTCAAATCGGTATTGGCCAGCTGTTGCATCTGCGCAAACAACTGGCGGACTTCATTGGCGCCGATGGCTCGCTCCGCGATGCCGTTCGTATCGCTGCGGAACCGGACGGCCAGCTCCTGCACCCGGGACAGCGAACTGGTGACGTTGCTGAGGATCTTGTCGGAAAGGTCGAGCCTCGTCTGCCCGAAGGTAATATTGCGCAGGCGCTGCTCGATCGCAGCCAGAGAGGACTTGTCCAAAGCAATGTGATTGAAGGCGCTGGGATCATCGGAGGGCTGGCGGACCAGCTTGCCGGTCGACACGCGCTGTTGCAGCTCAAGCCCCCGGGCCCGCGCGCGGGTGAGCTGATTGGAAAGCACTCCAAAAGTCTGCAGTTCTGTGACGCGCATGACGAGCCTCGACGATTATGGTTTGATGGCCAGCAGGGTTTGAAACATTTCGTCCGTCAACCGCACCAACCGCGACGCCGCTTCAAAGCCCCGTTGAAACTTGATGAGATTCACCAATTCCTCGTCGATGGACACGCCCGAAACTTGAGCGCGCAGCGTCTCGATCTGATCTTTGAGAATTTCCTGAGCTTCGTTGTCGCGGTCGGCCGTTTGGGCCGCGACGCCGACATTGGCGGCCGTGGTGCGGTAGGCATCGTGCAAAGTCCCCTGCCCCAAGCTGGCAAATTGCCGGGACTGGAGTGTCAGCAGCGATAAGATCCCCGCGTTGTTCCCCGGAATCCCGGTTCGGCTGGAAGAAGCCGCCACCGAGGCCGGACTGGAAAGCAGCACGGCCAGATCCCGTGCGGCGCCGCCATGGGAATTGGCCTGAAACACATCGCCCGCTGCGGGGGTCCCCGACACTGTGACGCTCATACCGTCGAAGGTGAAGGTGGTCGGGCTGCCATACGTCCCCGATGCCGCCGTACTGGTGCCGCTCGCCAACCCCAGCGAGGCGCGGGCGGTGCCGCTCGTCACGTCGACGGCCGAACTGGCGTCCGTGGAACTCGAGGTGATCACGAGACGATTGGTCGCGGTGTCATAGACGACGGCCACGGTCTTGCCGGCCGCCTGGAGCGTTGCATCCGCATTGATTTTGCTTTGCACCTCCTGGGCCAGGGCGGCCCCGGACTGGTACGACAGACCCGGCGTGGCGGCGCCGGCAAGGGTGATCGTGCCGGAGGACACCCCGTCCACAGTGACCGCCAGGGTATCGTTCGTGCCGGTCACGATCGCCAAGGGACTGTCCGTGGAAGGCGCGGAGACGGCGGTACCGGTGTAATTACCGCGGACCGTGCTTCCCGTGGCGGTATCCACGATTGAATAGGCGGTGGCGGATGAGAATCGGATTTCATAATCGTGGAAGGTCAGCAGGCTGTTGGCGGTGATCCCGCCGGCATCGATCGTTTCGGACCCTTGATTGCCCGTCACCTGGCGGGTGTTCACGGACAGCGGATTGAAGAAGTCGCGGCCCGTCGAGCCGTCCAACCCATACCCCTGCCGGTGAATCTGGTTGACGGCATTGGCCAGAGTCGCGGCCAAACGGTCGAACGATTGCTGGAGTTCCCGGACGGTCGTATCCCGAAGGTCCAACAAACTCCGCAGCCGTCCGTTGGAGATGAGCGCATCGATCGCCAGCGGCCTGGTTCCCCCCGTCGAATATCCGACGGACAGGAGGCCGTTGTTCTCCGGATCCTCCACGGCGCTGAGGTGCCGGACGGTGTTGCCTTCCACCAGCACTTGTCCCCGGGCGGCAAACACGGAAAGCGCGCCGGTGCCCGACTCCACCGCGGTGATGTCGATCCGGTTCGCCAACTCGTTCAGCACCTGCTCGCGCTGATCGCGCAAGTCGTTGGCGTTCTGGCCGCTGACTTCGGCCGTGACGATCTTGCTGTTCAATTCAGCCACCTGGTTGGAGAGGCTGTTGATTTCAGTTACGGTCTGGGCGACCTGGAAGTTGAGTGATTCGCCGGCGGTCGTCAAATCGGTGGCCACCTGGTTGACGCTGCCGGCCAGCTGCCGGGCGTTGGCCAACAGCACCGACCGGGCCGTCAATTCCCCGGGATTAGTCGAGACATCCTGCAAGCTCTGAAAGAAGTCGTTCAATCTGGCCGCAATGCCCTGGTTATTGCTGTCGCCGAAGAGATTCTGAAGCCTGAACAGTTCCTCGCGTGACACCGAGAGACGCCCCAGGTTCTGCTGGGTCGTCGTGAGTTGCCGGTTGATGAACTGGTCGGTGTACCGGCGAATCGACGTCACCTGCACACCGGTGCCGGCCATGCCGGGCTGTCCATAGACCGGAGGCCGCTCGGACAACACCGCTTCCTGTCTCGAATATCCCGGGGTATTGACGTTGGCCACATTGTGGCCGATGACCGCCAAGGCTTGCTGCGAGGTCGTGAGCGCGCTCCGCGCAATGTCGAACAAGGACGTCAAGCCGATCATCTTATCCCCGCTGGTGAATCAGGACGTTGAGTGGCGAAACCCTCGACGAATGTCCGTCATGGCTGTAGAGATCCTGGCCCGGCACGACGGCGGTCCCGGTAGACAACGCCTTGTCGACCACGCCCCGGATGTTTTCGATCAGTACGACGTTATGCCTGATTTCATCCCGCACCGTTTTCGCGGTGGACATCAGGGTGTGGTAATAGGCGTGCAGGTCGCCGGCGGCGGGCGCTGTCAGGCGGTCGAGCAGCTCGGGAAAGGAAGAAACGGTCCGAAGGCCCTGCTGTGCCGCCAGGTGCCGGACCTGACGATCGCGTTCATCAGCCAGCCTTTCCAGGGACTCCAGGAGTGCGAGCCGCCGACAGTTGATGCCATGGAACTCGGTGATGGCCAGTGTGCGAATGGCCGCGCGCTCCTCCTCCACGGTGTCCAGCAGCGATCGGCACGCGGCTTCTTCCTCGATCAATATTTTGCGCAGTGAACCGGTCTCGGGCGAGAGCGTGGCAGAGGGCATACAGACTCCTTGTGATCGTGCGTGAAACCCGATCCCGCTATCCCAGCACGCACCATCAAAGGAGCCAGGAACGGGCTATAGTACGGCGTCGGTCAAAACCTCTTTGAGAATGGCATCTCCTACCTGACGTCCGCTGACCGTGTAGGTACCAGTCTCCATGGCGTGCCGGATACGGTCGATGCGCTCAGTGCGCGCCTGGTCCGGCTCCTGGGCGAGAGTCTGGATGCGCTGCAGTTCTTTCGCCTGTTCGGAAATATAGACCCGGTCTTTGGCTGTCTCTTTCTTGGCGGACGGCTTGGCACCGGGACCATCGGCTTCCTGCACTCCGAGAAGCAGCTTGGCCAGATGATCGGCTTTCCCTTGACCTGAAATCTGCATGGTCCTGACTCCTTCTGTAGCCGTTCGTCACCCTGCGCCGCCCCAAGGCTCCAGGCGGCGTTCACCCTGTCGAGTACCGTATCGGTACTCAACGGGAGGAACTTGAGGGCTTGGCAGGCGGGAGCGAATAATTTTGTTGCACATACGTTTCGACCATGTCGGCAATGCCGATGCCTCCGGATTGCGCCGCCCGCAACCCGATCTCCTGATCGTAGAACGATTCAAAATAAGCCCCCTGCTTGTTCGCGATGACGCCCTTGGGAATCGTCTCCCGCATGACTTTCATCAGATGGGAAATAAAGTAGGCCTCAAACTGCTGTCCGGCCTCCACGAGACGGCGCTTCGCATCCGAAGGATCTTTGGACGCGGTGACGTCCGGCGGCGTCCCAGGAGGGGCGCCATGTAATCGTGAGAACGGCTGCTGAGCAACTGAATGATCGTCATATTTAAGAGTCTTTATAATATCCATGTCTTATCTATATAATTTCAAGATTAGCTTGAAGAGCACCTGCAGACCGGAGCGCTGAAAGGATGGCGACGAGATCTCTGGGCGTGACGCCCACGGCATTCAGCGCTCGCACGACCTCTCCTAACGTCACGGTTTCATCAACCACGACGAGACGCGACTCCTGTTCCTTCACTTCCGTTTGGACGTCAGGCGTGACCACCGTCTGGCCGGCTGACGAGCCGATCAGGGGCGCGGCGGGCTGGGAGACGTTCAGCGTGTTCTTCACGGAAATTGTGAGATTTCCATGGGAAATCGCACAGGTTGAAATCCGCACGTGTTCACCCAGGACGACGGTGCCGGTGCGCTCGTTCACCACCACTTTGGCGGCGGCATCCACCGTGACATCCAATCCTTCGATCGAGGCGATATATTGGACGACGCGGCCCTGGAACTCCGACGGGATGGTGGCTTTCACAAATCCCGCATTCACCGCCACGGAACTGCCTTTGCCGAACACCCCGTCGATCGCTTCGACGGTGCGGATCGCCGTCGTAAAATCCGGCTGCCGCAGCAGCACTGAGACGGTCTCCCAGGCGTCAATGTTGACGACGAGCTCTTTCTCGATGATCGCGCCGCCCGGGACGACGCCGGCCGCCTGATGGTTTTTTGAAACTGTGGCGCCCCCGGCCCCGCCGGTTCCGCCGAGAAATCCCCCAATGGATACCGGCCCTTGGGCCACGGCGAACACTTGTTGATTGGCCGCTTTCAGCGGGGTCAGCAGCAAGGTCCCGCCTTGGAGACTTTTCGCATTCGCCATGGAGGACACGACAGCATCGAGCGTCATGCCCGGCTTGGCGAAAGGCGGCAGCTTGGCCGTCACCATGACCGACGCAATATTTCTGGTCAGCAACTGAATGGGATCGATGACGAGATTCACGCCCATTTTATTCAACATGGACATCATGGCTTGAATGGTGAACTGTCCGCCGATCACCATGTCGCCGGTCCGATCCAATCCCACGACCAGCCCATAGCCGATCAGCTGGTTTTCCCGGACGCCCTCAATCACACCGATATCCTTGATGCGCACCGCATCGGCAGATAGGGGGGAAACCAGGACGCCGGCGAGGACCACCCAAAGCAGATATCGCGAAGCGCGTGTCGTCATACGGCCTTTCAGCTGTCGGTTACGGTCGGTCGGCGATGGGACCATGCGGCTTCCGGCCCAGGATCATGCGGGTCAGCCACCCTTGCTCCGACGCCGATTCCTGCGGCGAGGCGCCATAAGGATTCTCCGGCGCCTGTGTCCCCATCCCATAAGGGGCCAGGGGAGGATTCAGATCGGCCCGGCGCACGACGCCGCTCATGATCATCATTTCGAGGGTGCGGGCGTTCATTCGACCGGGGGTCCGCCAAAGATGGACCTTCACGGCAGGGGGTCGTTTCGTGCGCGTCAGCATGGTTTCCTCTCACATCAGAAAGGGTAAACCCAATCGAGAATGCGGACCAGCCACCCGGGCCGCTGCACATCATCGAGAACCCCCAGCCCCGAGTACTCGATCTTGGCGTCCGCGATCGCGGAGGACAGGACGGTATTTTTCGTGTCCACGTCCACGCGCCGGACGATGCCCGCAATGGTCATCAGCTGCTTCTCGCTGTTCACCGTCACATCCCGCCGTCCTTCGATCCGGAGATCTCCGTTGGGCAGCACTTCGGTCACAATGACGGAAATCGTGCCAGTCAAGGTGCCTTCGCGGCTGGTGGCGCCCTTGCCGCCGAACTTGTTTTTCGAGCTCGCATCAATCCCGAATCCGCGCCGCGCCTCATCGCTGATCCGCAACCCCGGTATCCCGAGGTAGCCCATCCCGGATCCGGCCAGGCTGTTTTCAATCGTCGACTCGCGTTGCGCGGCCGTATCGGCCGACTTTGACCCCTTGTGTTTTTCCACGATCTTGATCGTGAGCACATCGCCCATGCGCATGGCGCGCAGGTCTTCGTACAAATAGGCCCGTCCGTTTTCTTCCTGCCAGAGCGACCCGATCGTCTTGGGCGGCGGCAAGGGGGGCACGACGATCTTGCTCGACACGGCCGGAGCGCTCGTACACCCCTGCAACAGGAGCGGAAGAACGGCCAGACCAAGCAGATAATGGCGATGTTCACGCATGACGTCCGCGCTAAAATTCCACCTGGACCAGGCCCGGTGCCACGACTTTAGCCCTCAGTTCCCTGCCCGAGTCCAGGTTGGCCACCATGATGAACTGACCCACCTGCCCGCTCGACTTGGTGACGCCGGAGGTCTGAATCGACAGACCGCCGCGCCGCGCCTCGATCATCACGCGATCGCCTTTTTTGACCAGGAACGGCTTCTTGAGGAACGCGGGACGAAGCGGCAGGTCGGCTTGCAGCGGCCGGGCGGCGCTCATGCCGATCGCCTCTTCCGGATCGATGATGAAGGGATGCTTGAGATCGGCGATCCTGATCCTCGCGGTGGTCAGATCCTCGGCGCCGACGATATCCTCGGCTTTCAGGTATCGGGAAGGAACGACCGCATCGATCATTGCGGCCACATCCGCCAGCGCTTCAATTATGTTCCAGGGTTTGCCGTTGGTGCGCACGGCGATGTGAAACATCCGGCGTCCCAATCCTTCGTCGGATGCCGGGGGCACCACTTGGAGTTCAATGACCCCTGAGGGAAGCTTCACGGGGTCTGACGGTTCCAGGAGGATCACCTGCACGGTCTTGACTCGCGCGCCCCATTCCCCTTCCAGGTACCGTTGGATCGTTTTCTTGATCAGCTCAGGGGACAGGTCTCTCGCCGCCGGTGGAGGACCAGGGGAGAACTTCTCAACCGCCCGGAGATCCCGGGTCTGGGTGTGAACCGCCGCCGGCCTCGCCTCCGCACGAGATGCCGCCGCCGCGGCATGGGCCCAGGGCAGACTTCCGATGAACAGCAGACCCAACGCGAGACAAGAGCGGCGCATCATGACTCCTTATCGGCGAAGATTGTTGGCAATGGCCATCATCTCGTCGGAGGCTTGAATCGTTTTTGAGTTCACCTCGTAGCTCCGCTGCGCCACGATCATGTTGACCATTTCTTCCGCCAGGTTGACATTGGAACTCTCCAGGAATCCCTGCTGGATCATGCCGAACCCGGTCGTGAAGCCGCCGGTGCCCTGGATGGGAGGGCCGGAAGCGAAACTGTCGATGAAGAGGTTGTTGCCCATCGCCACGAGGCCCGACGGATTGTCGAATCGCGTGAGTTGAATCTGCCCCAGCTGCGAGGCCTGCGTGACCCCCGGCAGGAGGACGGACACCGTGCCGTCCTGACCGATGTCGACCTTCAGGGCACCGGACGGGACGGTAATCACGGGATTCAGCAAATCGCCGTCTCCGGTCACCAGGTTCCCGACGTTGTCGCGTTTGAAGGAGCCGTTCCTCGTATACATGATGGTCCCGTCCGGGCGGTTCACCTGGAAAAAGCCGGGGCCGTCGATGGCCAGATCCAGTTCATTGTTGGTTTGGCGCATATTGCCCTGGAGCCATTCTTTGGAGACGGTCGTGGGACGGACGCCCGCGCCGACTTGAATGCCCACGGGGAACACCCCCACATTGGACGCGCTCGTTCCGGGAAGCCGCTGAATCTGGTACAACAAGTCCGCGAATTCCGCCCGGCTCCGCTTGTACGAGTTCGTGTTGACGTTCGCCAGGTTGTTCGCGATCGTATCCACGTTGATCTGCTGCGCCGTCATCCCGGTCGCCGCGGTCCACATCGCACGAATCATCTGAGCCCCTCCTCCATCTTTTGCCGATCTTGTTGCCCATTCACAGGATGCTCAAAAAGGTCGTCGGCAAGGCCGCAGGGAGCCGGGCGACTGAGGCGTATGGTTTCCACCCGCCCACCCTGCGCCGCCGAGACGGCTCCTTCACCAACGGTACGTCGCAAGGAGCCGTGCGACCGAGAACGCTGCAGGCGGCCTTTTTCAGCATCCTGGTCACAGCACCCGTCCGACATCCTGAATCGCCACTTCCGCCATACGATCCAAGGTCTGAATCAGCTTCTGCGCGGATTCATAGCTGCGCATGCCTTCGATCATCTTCACCATTTCGCCGAGCGAATTCACATTCGACTCTTCAATGTGGCCTGCTTGCACTTGCGGATGCTTGGCCACGGCGCCTTTCGCCTCCGCCACGAACAATCCATCGGTCGATTTGACCGGCATCTGCGTATCCTCGAAATCCATAATTTTGAGGGCGGCCACCGGATTGCCGTCGACTTTGATGTCTCCCTGCGCGCTCACTTCCAATTTGCCCGCGGGAATCTTGATCTCCCCCTTCGTGCCCATCACCGGAAATCCCATGTTCGTGACCAGGCGGCGCTGGTTGTCCAGCGACAGCATGCCGTTGCGCGTGTAGCGTGCGCCCTGGGGCGTCTTCACTTCGAAAAACCCTCTGCCTTGAATGGCCATGTCCAGCGGATTCCCCGTCAGCCGCACACGTCCCGGCTCGAAGGTGGTTTTCACCGCATGAGGAGCGGCAAAAGCCCGTTCGGCCGGGCCAGAGGGCCGCGCGCCGATGTGCAGGGCGAGACTGGCCGTGCGACCTGCGGGGGGAAGCGCCATCTGAGTGCGAGGAAAGAGCGCTTGGAACGATTGCTCATCTTCTTTAAACCCCGCCGTGTTGATGTTGGCCATGTTGTTCGCGAACACTTGCATGCGCCGCTCATGGGCCAATGCGCCGGACAGGATGGGATAGATCCCTCGATTCATATCGTGACTCCTTTTGCCTCTCTGGTTCACCCCATACAGCAACCCTCATGCCAGTACGACGACGTGGACCGGGCAACGGCGGACCGGCGCGAAGGGCGGAAAGAAGCCGGTTTTCTGGCACGCCGAGAGATGCCTTGAGGAAGACGCCAAGCTTGCCGTGACGGCCATCGAAGCGAAAAGGAAAGACACTAGCAGGGTGTTGATAAACAAGATGACAAGTGAGGGAAAGCGAGAGGCGGAACCATCTCAGACAATCTCACAATAGTCCGCAGGCTGTTCAAAAAGGCCGTCCAGCAAGGCCGCAGTCAGCGAAGAGGCGAGGCATACTCTGTGTGGTACGTTGAGCCTCTGAGCGCCGCGAGAGTGCCGCTGGCGGTTTTTTTCAACAGCCTGCTAGGCGGTGGATGCCGGACCGAAGGAAGAATATGCCTAACGGCGGGAGGCCACTGCGGGGAATCGATGATCCGTGCGGGTCGGCTTGAGCCGGGCTCCAGGCGCCTCCAATGACGTCAGCGCCGTGACGTTCGACAGAAATTTGATGGGGGCGTCATCCCGTTGACCATCTGCCAGCGCCTGTGTGGCCCCGGCCAGGAGCGCGGCGCTGTCCGTTCCATCAACGGGCGCTACGGACACGCCGATACGGCAGGACAGGAGCAGCTCATGTCCCTCGATCACCAGTGGGAGGGACATGGTCCGCTGGATGTCCTGCGCGATCGTAAGGGCGCGAGCCGCTCCGTCTAGACTATCGAGGATGACGGCAAAGCGGTGTTCCCCCAGGCGGGCGACCGTGTCATGGGATTGCACTGCGCCCTTGATCCGCGCGGCTTGCACCCGGACGACCAGCGTCAGGTTCTGAAGGCCGCTCCCCTGGCCCTCGGGACGGCAATGCTCCAATGCAATAATGAGCACGGCCACCATCCGTGGACCGTGCTTTACCCTGGCGACGGCTTGCGTCAAGAGGACCAGGAACAGACGTTCAGTGGGCAATCCGGTCATGCTGTCATACATGGAAAGCATGCCGTCCGGCGGACGGCCGACGAGCCGTCTGCGCTGCGGCCAGAACACCATGCCGGCGACCCCGCTCGCCAGGCTGAACAACGCGCCAAGGCCTCCCCACAAGAGGCGTGCATGAAACGCTTGAGGAGTCAGGCCCTGATCGGAGGGCGTCATGAGGATCCAGGCAAGGCTGGCGGCGCAGGCCAGAGTGGAGAGCCCGACGCACGCGAACGCTACCATGCGCGACTTAGTGCCCGTTCGATGAGCTCGTACGGCCAGCGCACTGAGGCGGATGGCAGGAGGCTGGGAAAGCGTCTCCTCCCGAGCGAGCCCAGTTCCCGGTCCTGAATGGTGCAACGTCGCCATGGTCATTAGTAGGGTTTCTCACAGACGTTTTCGGCTGGCGAGGGAACAAACTGAAGGAGCGGAATGGATAAAGGAGCCATGGCGGAGCACCAAGGCGGCAGGAACCGACAAGAGCACCGGCCTTAGCCGGCCTGGCGCAGCTGCGCTTTCAGACGAAGGATGGCTTTTGTATGGATCTGGCAAACGCGGGATTCGGTTACCTTCAGCAGTTCGCCGATTTCTTTCATCGTCAATTCTTCGTAATAGTACAGCGTCAACACCAGCCGCTCCTTCTCGGAGAGCAACTGGATGGCATTCCCGATCAACTCGCGTTCACGTTCATTGACCAGAGCCGCCAGCGGATCCGGATTTTGCGTGTCCGCCAGCATCTTCACGATGGTGTGGCCGTCCGGCTCCTGCAGGTTGAGGTCGTCGATGCTGACCATCACGGCCCCACGGGCCCGGGTGATGAAGTCGTCCAGTTCGTCCCGGGACATATTCAACTCCGACGCCACTTCTTCATCGGATGGCGGGCGCCCCAATCGATTCAAGAGTTCCGTGTGGGTCCGTTGAAGAAGCCCGATCCGTTCGTGCACGGATCGGGGAATCCAATCCATGGAACGGATCTCGTCGAGCATGGCGCCGCGGATGCGAAATTCCGCATAGGTTTTAAACTTCGCCTCCCGATGCGGGTTGTATTTGTCCATCGCATCCATGAGACCGATAGTGCCCACGGAAATCAGGTCCTGGGCGTCCAGGTACGCCGGCAGCCGGAACGCCAGCCGGTGGGCCATGGCGCGGATCACGTGCGCGAACTCTTTGATCAGCTGCTCGCGGCGCATCTCGTCGTCCGCCACGGCCGGTTGCTCTCGTGCTAGGGCTGTCTTGCTCATCATGGGTGCGCCTGTTTCTCCTTGGAGGACATGAATAAACGGTCAGTTCGTATGGACCAATCGTTGCCACAGGAGTTGCACCGAGCTTTTCGGCAAACCCGGTTTGGGCCACTGCGCCACGTGCCTGGCCAATCTGGCAAAGGCCTGAGAGGCCGGCGCATCGGGAAACACCTCGGTGATCGCCTTCTGCTGCATCACCGCCATGGGGACATAGTCGTCATCGGGGATGTACCCGATATAGTCGATGGCCACATGCAGGAAGCGGTCCGCTGCGAGATCCAGTTTGCGAAACACCTCGGTGGCTTCTCTGGGACTCTTCGCCTGGTTCACCAGGACTTTGAAGCGATGTTCACGATATTGCCGCGTCAACACTTTGATGAGTGCGTACGCGTCCGTGAGCGAGGTCGGTTCCGGCGATACGACCACGATGGTGTCCTGCGCGGAGGAGGCAAAAAAGGTCACAGTGGGGGAAATACCGGCCCCGGTATCGATCAGGAGCACATCTCTATCGGCGGAGATCTGTTCGAGCTGTTCCTGGATCAAGAGCTGCTGGGATTCCGTTAGCGCGGTCAAATTGGGAACACCCGAGCTGGCCGGAAGCACCTGAACGCCCGCCGGACCCTCCAAGAGAATGTCGTCCAGCGTGCGCGCGCCGGAAAGCACATGTTCGATCGTATACTGAGGCACAAGTCCGAGGAGGACGTCCAAATTGCCCAATCCGAGGTCAGCGTCCAGGACGAGCACCCGTTTCCCGGTGTTGGCCAGGGCGACCGCCAGATTGGCTACGACATTCGATTTCCCCACCCCACCCTTTCCGCTCGAGACGGCGATTACGTGCGTGCGCACATCCGGCGCATCGGCGCCATACGGTATGGCCAGAGGGCTGTTGTGTCGGCTCCGCATTCTTCTTCCTACCTTTCATTCTGTCCGGTCAACACTGCGACCGGTTCAGGCATTTCATGAGTGGATGACCGGGTGGCCGCCGGCTGTGCGGCCACGGAGGGCGCCGTATAGCGTTGGCTCAGGAGAAAGGATGCCAACCGAGTCGCCGTCGCGAGTTCGATATCTTCCGGCACGCGCTGGCCGGCGCTCCAATAGGACAAGGGCACGCCGGTTTGGTAGGCCAGTTCAAAGACGGATCCAAAACATGCGGTTTCATCCAGCTTGGTGAACAGCAGCCGCAAGAGGGGCAGATGCTTCACGCGGTCATAGATCCTGAACAGATCCGGCTCGCGCATCGACGCGGGCACCACCAGATGCATATGCAATTCCGATTGGTCTCGCAGCAGCTGATGCAGTTCCATGGCGGACGCCACGTCCTCGGGTCCGATGCCGGGCATGTCGATCAGCACCACATCGACATGGGCCTGGCGGCGCAGACCAGCCTGGACCTGCTTCGCCGACCGCGCCGAGGCAAACGGCACGCCCAATACACTCGCATACATACGCAACTGTTCCACGGAGGCCGGACGATAGGTATCAAAGGTGACGATGCTGACGTTCTTCTTCTCTTCCAGCCGGTAGTGTGCCGCCAGTTTGGTGATGGCCGTGGTCTTTCCGGCCCCGCTGGGGCCCAGCATGAGGCTGACCGTATGATCGCCTTGACCCGCCAGGAGCGGACCGCTGACTCGAATGCGGCCGGCCACCGCGGCCCGGAGCGCGTCGTGGGGGGCTTCCGACGGGGACGATGCCCCGTCCTTTTCGAAGGACGGCCAGACTTCCAGCCCGAGCGATTCGGCCGTCGACGGCCTCAGCCCCTGATTGATCAACGAACGGCAGAACAGCGCCAGGTCGGACGGTAAATGGCTCCCGAGGGATTGCATCTCGCGCGGCAGCGAGGCGCCGAGCAGCCGACTCAAGTCCTGCAGTTCCGCCCGCAGCCTCCGCATCCGCTCCTTTTTCCAGTCCCGTTTCGGAGCTCGTGACGCCTGAGCGGCGGGGATCGCCGGTCCGGCCGACGGCGGAAGGTGCGGGGACTTCAGGAGGGAGTGCAGCGTCTCCTGAAAGGCCTCAGGAGGCGCGGCTTCGACCGGCTGCACCTGGGAGACCGGCTCACTGCCGCGCGGGGGCGCCGCCCGGCGCGCCGGGGCATCGGCGGCCGGCGGCATCCACGGCTCGTCCTGCTCCGCGGCGGCCATGACTTCGAGGACCGGGCGGTTAAACAGGCGGAGCAACCGACCGCCTTGCTGGACTTCTTTCGACGACAGAATGATGGCGTCCGGGCCGAGTTCCGCCTTGATGGCGCGAATGGCATCCTGCATGGTCAGGGCATGAAATGTTTTGACTTTCATTCGTTACCTCATGACGGTTGCCCCAGTTCCCCCTCGATGCGCACCGTATCGGAGGACTGGAGACGCACCAATGCGTCGACTTCATTGAGGCCCATGACGGGCACCGAATGCAGCAGCCGGTCCGTGAGGCGCCGGAGGTGGCGTCGCAGAGCCGGAGAACAGAGCAGGATCGGCTGCTGGCCTCGCGCGGCGACGCGTTCGGCCGCCTGTTTGAGACTGGTGAGGAGCTTGTGCGACAGCGCCGGGTCCAGGTTCAGCGCGGCTCCGTGCGGAAGCCCGGCCACCTGCTCAGCCAAGGATCGATCCAGGCGCGGGTCCAACGTGATCACCTGCAGCGTGCCGTCGGGCATCTGGTATTGCTTGGTAATGGTGCGCGCGAGCGCTTGCCGCGCGGCTTCCGTCAACACCTCGGCATCTTTGGTCGTCATGGCGTGGTCGGCGACGGCTTCCAGAATGGATCGGAGGTCGCGAATGGGAATGCCTTCCTTGAGCAGATTGCCGAGAATGCGAACGATCGTCCCGAGCGGCAGGAGCGTGGGAATCAGCTCCTCGACCAGCTTCGGATGCGCCTTGCCGACTTCATCGAGGAGGGCCTGGACTTCCTGCCGCCCGAGCAACTCGTGGCCGTGGCGCTTGATCAACTCCGATAAATGCGTCGTGATGGCGGAGCTGGCATCCACCACCGTATAGCCGGCCATCTGGGCCTGTTCCCGGGCATCGTCCGGGACCCATAACGCCGGCAGCCCGAACGCGGGTTCCTTCGTTTGAATACCTTGCACCAGGCCGCGCTGGCCCGTGCCCGGATCGATCGCCAGCACATGGCCGGGCATGACATCGGACTTGGCGACTTCGACCCCTTTCAAAATGATGGCGTACTCATTGGGACGCAGTTGCAGATTGTCGCGGATATGGATGGGCGGGACCACGAACCCCATCGTTTCGGCAAACTGGCGGCGAAGCCCTTTGATCCGGTCCAGCAACGCGGTTCCCTGCGCTCCTTCCACCAGGCCGATCAAGCCGTAGCCGACCTGGACTTCCATGAGATCGAGCGGCGTCACGTGAGTCGTTCCTTCCTCGGCCTTGGCGGGCGCGGCGGCGGCCGGCAGAATCTCCGGTGCCTGCTCGCGCTGCTGCAGGCGGTAGGCCATCCATCCCACGAGCCCCCCGAGCACCAGGAACGCGAGGTGCGGCAGGCCGGGCACGAGTCCCAGCGCGAGGAGAATGCCGGCAGCCGTCCCGACGGCTTTTGGAGACATGAGGAGTTGCTTGGTCATCTCCCCGCCCAGGTCCGTATCGGATGCGGCGCGGGTGACGACGATACCGGCGGCCGTGGACACGATCAGCGCAGGAATCTGGGCGACCAGCCCTTCCCCGACCGTCAGCAGCGTGTAGGTTTGCGCCGCCAACCCGGGGCTCATCCCATGCTGGAGGATCCCGATCGTGAGCCCGCCGAGGATATTGACCAGGATGATGATCACGGCGGCGACCGCATCGCCCCGCACGAATTTGCTGGCGCCGTCCATGGCCCCGTAGAAATCGGCCTCCTCGGCGATTTCGCGGCGGCGGCGGCGGGCATCGGCTTCGTTGATCAAGCCGGCATTCAAGTCGGCATCGATGCTCATCTGCTTGCCGGGCATCGCATCCAAGGTGAACCGCGCGGCCACCTCGGCGACGCGGCCCGCGCCTTTCGTCACCACGACGAAGTTGATGATCACCAGAATCGCGAAGACCACCAGCCCCACCGTATAATTGCCGCCCACGACGAAGTTCCCGAACGCGCGGATGACCTCGCCGGCCGCCCCGGCCCCTTCGTTACCGTGGAGGAGGATCAGCCGGGTGGATGCGATGTTCAACGACAGACGCAGGAGCGTAATCATCAACAGGATGGACGGAAACACCGAAAACTCGATCGGCCGCCGCACTTGCAGGCCGACCAGCAGAATGATCACCGACAGAGTGATGTCGAAGCTCAAGAGCAGATCGAGGAGGAAGCGTGGCAAGGGCAGCAACATGACCATCAAAATGGCCACGACACTGACAGACAGCACGATGTCCGGATGCTTCAGCAACGGCGGGCGGTCGGACACTTCTGCATGAGCCGTCATAAGAGGAGGTCTTTCCGTTGGTTAGTTGTGTTGGCAATGAAGCATTCTCTCAAGATGTTCAACATGGCCGTTTTCTCACCCGCCAAACCCCGGCGCGCCTTGACGCGCCTCTCCACAGGCCGGGCCGCAGCGAGGCGCACGGCGTCATGAATAAGTGCCGCCAAGGTGGTGAACGCCCGGTGTTTTGGCGAGTTGGGCGATTGTTTCAGCATCGTGTTAACCCTGTCCCGGTGTGACGCCCTTGGCGCGGTAGACAAAGGCCAGAATTTCCGCCACCGCCCGGTACAGATTGGCGGGAATGTCCTGTCCGATCTCGACCAGTTTGTAGAGGGTACGCGCGACGAACTTGTTCTCCACCACCGCGACGCCGTGATGCCGGGCGAGTTCGCGGATGCGCTCGGCTACAAACCCGGCGCCTTTGGCGACCACGAACGGGGCGGCCATCTTGGACGCGTCATATTTCAGCGCCACCGCCAGGTGCGTCGGGTTCGTCACGACGACATCGGCGGTCTTCACGGCCGCCATCATCCGTTTCTTGGCCAGGTCCCGTTGCGCGGCCCGCACACGGCTTCTGATCAGCGGATCGCCTTCCGAGGCCTTGTGCTCTTCCTTGACCTCCTGCTTGGACATGCGCAGGCTGCGTTCCCATTCATAGCGCTGGTAAAGGTAATCCATCCCAGCCAGGAGCGCGATCGCGCCGGACACGGCCAGGGCGGCCTTCAGAGCGAGCCGACCGGTCACCTGAAGCGCGGTGCTCATATCGAATTCCACGAGCGCCGGCACCTGGACCAGGTCGTCGCGCATGACAAACAGCCCCATGCCGGTAATGATGCCGATCTTCAACAGCCCCTTGATCAACTCCACCACGGACCGGAGCGACACGATCTTCGAAAGACCTTTGACCGGATTGAGCCGGGCCATATCCGGCTGGAGCGCGTCGGAGCGCCAGAGAAAGCCGGTTTGCGCCAGTGAGACGCCGGTCCCGATCAGCGCGATGCCGAGCACGACCGGCAGCACCAACAGGAGGATGCTCGTGCCCGTCTGCAGGACGACCGTCTGAACCGCATCGATGGTAAGGCTGCTCGCCATGGCGGGATCGAAGGACAGGCTCAGGCCCTGGCGCGTTTGATCCGTCATCTTCCGCATGCCGGCCGGGATCAGGGCCGCGAGTAGTCCGATGCCTCCGAGCAGCACCGCGGCGGTCGAGACATCGCGGCTCATGGGAATCTGGCCCTGCTTCCGCGCCTCCTCTTTGCGCTTCTCCGTCGCCGGCTCTGTTTTATTGTCGTCTTGGTCAGCCATGTCCCAGGACTTTCAGCAGGGCATCGATGGTCAGTTGCAGCCCTTCGATCTCCCGCGCCAGCAATTGGACCGTGAACGGCATGCCTAAGCCCATCACCAATAATCCTCCGGCGATGGTGATGGGAAAGCTCAAGACAAAGACATTGATCTGGCTGACGGCCCGTCCGAGGATCGCCAGCAGAATGTTCAGCAGAAGGATGGTGATGAGCACCGGGGCGGCCAGTTTCAACCCGATCGTAAACATGTGTTGCGACAGATGAACGACGTCGTCCCCCAACGCCGACGGGAGCGTCGCGCCGAACGCGGGAATGGCCTCATAACTGGACACGATCGTGGCGACGACCAGCATGTGGGCGTTGAGCGAGAGAAACACCAGGGAGGCCAGCAAGGTGAAGTATTGGCCCATCATCGACGTCTGATGGGACGTCGTCGGATCGAACAGCTGCACCACGCCGAAGCCCATCTGGATCCCGATCATTTCACCGGCCAGTTCCAAGGCGCCAAAGAATAACCGGACGGCCAGGCCGATGGTCAGACCGATGGCCATCTCGCTGACCAGGCCTGCCGCCAGCAGGACCGGATCGTAGGGCGCAGGCGACAACGGGATGACCGGCGCCAGGGCGGCCCCCAGGACGAGCACGAGCGCGATTTTGACTTTGACCGGGACGGTACGGCCGCTGAGCACCGGCAGCGCCGCGAGGAGCCCGCCGATGCGCGAGATCAGCACCAGGAAGGCCTGAAACTCGGGAAGAAGAATGTGGATCGTCTGTGTCACGGCCCTGGCCTCAATGAATGTAACCGGGGATGTTCAACAGCAGGTTCGTCATGAACGTGGTCAGCACGCCCAGCATCCACGGCAAAAACACCAACAGCGCTCCGAACAGGGTGAGCAGTTTGGGCACAAACGTCAGCGTCGCTTCGTTCAATTGCGTCATGGCCTGGAAGGCGCTCACGATCAAACCCACGATCAGGCTCAAGCCGAGGATCGGAGCGGAGACCAGCAAGGTCGTCTCCAATGCTTGCCGGCCGAGCTCTGTGACCATTTCGGGCGTCATGTCTTCTCCGTGCACCGTGACGCGTGATGCGTGATGCGTGATGAGCCGGATGCCGAATTGCCGACAGCCCAGACCGATCGCCGGTGACGTCTCATTGAAAGCTCCTGACCATGGACCCCACCACGAGATACCAGCCGTCCGCCAGCACGAACAGAATCAATTTGAACGGGAGCGAGATCACCACCGGCGGAAGCAGCATCATGCCCATCGACATGAGGACGCTCGCGACGACCACGTCCACGATCAAGAAGGGAATGTAGATGAGAAAACCGATTTGAAACGCGATGCGCAATTCGCTCAGGATGAAGGCCGGTATGACGACATGCGTCGGGACCTGTTCGACTGTGTCGGGTTTGGTCATCTTGCTGAGACTGATGAACAGCTCGAGATCCTTCTCGCGCACCTGGCGCAACATGAAGCCGCGGACCGGCTCCATTCCTTTGGTCCAGGCCTCTTCGTACGACAGCTGCTCCGCAATCAGAGGCTGGACCGCGGTGCTGTAGACCGCCTGCCCTACCGGCGCCATGATGAATACAGTCAGGAACAGCGCCAATGACAACAGCACCTGGTTGGGCGGGACGGATTGTGTGCCGAGGGCCTGTCGCAGAAACGACAGGACGATGACGATGCGCGTAAAGGAGGTCACCATGATGAACAAGGCCGGCGCCAGGGACAGCACGGTGAGGAGCAGCAATATTTGGATCACGACGGCGGTCTGCTTGGGAGCATCCGGGCCCAGGTCGATGCTGAGAGAGGGACCCGCCGCGCAAGTCACGGCGGGTAGCACCGCAGCCACGCCGAACGCCAGCGCCGACGCCGCGAGGGCCAGACAGGCTGTTCGGAGCCTACTGCCCGTCATGGTTGCCCTTGTGTGGCCCTATCATGAACTGCTGCAGCCAGGCGGCGGTCCTGCCCGATGGTCCGGATGGATCCGCCATGGAGGCGGCCGGATAAGACGCGAGTAGTTCCTGAAGTGTTCCGCTATTCTCGATCCTTCCCAGTGGAACGAGATCGGTGGCGGTGGTTCCCACGATCAGATACTCCCCGGCCACGGAGACAAGGGCGATGGTCTTCCGGGGACCGATATAGCCGCTCCCAAGGACCTGGACGAGCGGACGAGGGACCACGCCGGCTCCGCTCCACCGATGGCCCATCAGTCGACGGGCCGCCAGCGCCAAGAGACCCATGAGCACCAGCACGATGGCGAGCGCGGACAGGGTTCGTATGAGGCTTTCCCAGAGATCAATCACAGTCGACTCCTACGGGTGAAGGATGATGGGCGGATCAGTGTCTTGGTCTCGCTGATCACTCTTCACCGATCACACATCACTGCCCTTATGCCAGTTGCTGCACGCGTTCGGCGGCGCTGACGACGTCGGTCAGGCGGATGCCGAATTTCTCGTTCACCACCACGACTTCGCCCCGGGCCACCAGTTTGTTGTTCACCATGATCTCCATCGGCTCGCCGGCCAGCTTGTCCAGTTCGATCACGGACCCCTGCGACAATTGCAGGAGGTCGCGGATCGCCATCTTCGTGGATCCGACGTACACCGCCACGCTCATCGGGATGTCGAGAATGAAGTCGATGTTCTTCGGCGTGCCCCCCGCTTCGGCGCTGTGCACCGGTGGAAATGTGGCTGGCTGCGGTGCGGGGCTTCCCGTGCTGATCGTGTCAGGTTGCGAAGAGGCTGCGTCGCCCATACCGTGGTCTCCCGTCGCGAGGTGGTTAGGTCACGATCTTCGTGACTCGGCACGCATGGTTGCCCTTGTAGACTCCGGGGCTCCCTTGGAACTTGTGATACCCCTCGACATAGCAATCGAGCGGATCCCCCGGACGCTGATCGAGGAGCACGACATCGCCCGGGGCAAAATTCAGGACATCCCGCACTGTCACCGTGGTGGTCCCGAGACGGACCGCAATCGGGAGCGTGCATTCCTGGAGCTTGTCGCGAAATCGCGCGTTCCAGTTGCCGTCCTGCTCCAACTGATCGGAGACCAGGCCCGAGTAGAGCTTTTCTTTGATCGGCTCGAGCATGGAATAGGGATAGACGACAAAGAGGTCCCGGGTCGTTTCTCCGATAATGATCTGCAGCGTCACCACCACGACAATCTCCGAGGCCGTCACGACCATGGCGAACTGCGGATTGCTTTCGGACCGCACGTATTCGATCTTGACGGGGAGCACGGCGTGCCAGGCTCGTTCCAGATCCGTCAATGCGTTGAGCAGCAGCTTCTTGATGATGCGCAGTTGGACGGGCGTGAAGTCGCGACCCTCGGGTTTGACGTGCGTTTGTCCCTTGCCGCCGAAGAAATAATCCACGATCAGGTAGACCAGGAAGGCGTCCATGACGAAGAGCGCATTGCCTCTCAACGGATGCATGTGAAAGACATTCAGCGACGACGGCATCGGCACTTTCTTGAGGAACTCCCCGAACTTGATGACCTGCGTGCCGACGACCACAAAGTCGATGGCTTCTCTCAGCAGGCTGGTCCAGGCGACCGATTGCCGGCGGATGAACCGGTCATTGATCAGCTCCAGCGTCGGCATGCGCCCGCGGATGATGCGCTCCTGGTTGAGGAGGTCATACTGTTTCGCCACGCCCGCGGCGGCCGGCTCCTCCTTGGGAGCCGTATCGACCTCGCCCGACACGACGCCCTTCAGCAACGCATCGATTTCATCCTGGGAAAGAATCTTGTCCATGGCGATCGTTATTGGACGACGAAATCGGTGAAATACGCGGACCGCACACCTGGTTTCGGGAGCAGCCCATTCACCCGCTGCGTGATTTCATCGCGCAGCTGAAATTTGCCTTGGGGGGTGCGGATGGTGACGGAATCCTTGCTGCTGAGCAGCACGAGGATCGTGTCCCGCAATTGCGGCACGCGGGCGGACAGTTCGGCGGACGCGGCGGCGTCCTCCGCTTCCAGTTTGATGGTGAGTTTGAGGTACCGGATTTCGGGCGCATCCGCCAGGTTGACGATGAACGGATCTAGGTCGAACATGGTGCCCGGCGCTGCCCCGGCGGCCGGCCTGCCCGGCCCGTCGCGATGCGGCTCAACTTTGGCCGTAGCGTCCGGCTTGCGATCATCGCGGCCGGCGGCCGGCTCGCTATGGTCTCCGAACAGCTTCACGACCACGAAGGCGCCGCCGAGCCCGGCCACGAGCGCGGCCACCACCACAATGATTAAGACCTTGATCGGTAAGATGGGCGCTTTGGGAGGCGCTGACGCCTTGTCATCCGCGACTGCTGCTTCTGTCATAAACCCTCCTCACATACCACAACGAAGCCACAGCGCAGATTGCAATGCATATGCCACTCGACGCCGGCGGACGGGCCACACAACGCCGCTCTGGATCAGTTGATTGTGTGACTGTGACATTGCCCGCTGAAGCTTGTCAGGCAGTCGTCATCGGCTGGGTTGACGGCGTCAGAAATCTGACGTGGAGTGCCGGGCTCATGCCGGCAGGCGGCGTATCGAGCCGGCAGAATGAGCGGCAGACCGGACAGGAGCCACTCCCGTCCGGTCAGAGAAGCGAACTACCGTTTCAGATTCACCAGCTCCTGGAGAATTTCGTCGGACGTCGTGATGACTCGGGAATTCGCCTGGAACCCGCGTTGCGCGGCGATCATATCGATGAAGCTTTCTCCGAGGTCGACGTTGGACAACTCCAAGGAGTTGGACAGCACTCGGCCCAAGCCCGCGCTGTCCGGCGTACCGGTGACCGGCTGGCCGGAATTCCCCGACTGCGAGAACGTGTTTTTGCCCGTTCGCGTGAGCCCGACGGGATCGGGGAAGCGGGCGAGCACCACTTGCGCCAGGGCCCGCAATTGTCCGTTGGAGAAGCGTCCGCTGATGGTGCCGTTGGAATCGACCGAGAAGGCCTGCAGAGAGCCTGCCGCGAATCCGTCCTGGGTCTGTTGCACCAAGGCGGAGGTCGATCCGAATTGCGTGGTGCCGTCCAATCCCGAACCGCCTTCCGTGGTTACGCTGCTTCCGAAGTTCATAACCAGCAACTGATCTTGCGTGGCGCCGTTGAAATCGATCTGGAGCTGGCCGGGGGTGGTCCCGGCAGTCCCGGCAGCCGTCGCAGTATCGTAGCGGATGATCGGACTTTCCCGATCCAGCGTGCCGTTCGTGCCGAACGTGAGCGTGCCGGATCCCACGCGGACGATGCCGAGCGTCGTA
>CBDIWP010000059.1:0-4094 GCA_965285945.1 uncultured bacterium
GAATCTTTCTTGCTAAGAACGGGATTGAGATCAAACACACCCACGCGCTGGAAGCCGTGGCACAAATGCATGGATATAAAAACTGGCATGTGCTGCAAGCCGCTAAGGAAAACTGCAAGTCTGCTCCTTCTACAAGAACGGTCAAAGTGACGGTCGATGTCCCCACCGAGCGTCATGAAGCTTTCCTGCAATTGTGCCAAGATTTCCTCACAGGCGAGACTGCACAGGATCAAGTAATTCGGCAACGAGCAACCGACCGCGAGCAAAGTCTCACCTCGCTGCGCACACTTGTCAAAATAGCGCAGGGCGGCAGCGGGCAATGCCGATATATCGCCCGCTTTCTGGCTGGCCTATACAACGGGCAGCGGTTTCCTTTTGACTTGACGGACCTCCGAGCAATTGACGATGACTTATTTGAGCACTGTTTGGCTGTTCTACGTTTAGATCACCGACCCAAAGTTGAAGTGCACGACTATTTTCCAAACGGGTCTGCTCTTTGGGAGAAAGACATTATTGATTCATGGAATCTGGACATGGCTGCCGCGATGCATGCAGCTAGTTTGCTTTCTCAATTTCTTCATCGAGAATGCCCGGCACACCGGCCACTCGCCGAACAGATTGATGCCTGGCGCGATGAGGCGCGGAAGGATCAGTAAACGCTCGATTTTCTGGTGGCCGGTTAGTATGGCTGGTTTGCATCGGAACGGGCGGCTGAATAGAGTGGAAATACACTCGACAGCGCTTTGTCGAAAGTCACCGCCACCGTAGGTCGACCCCGACGCCTAAGCACCGGACGTGATACTCGACTGACCATCGATCACCCGCTATGCGGGTTGTGACCCAGACGCCGCACACCCTGTTACCCAAGGGGACCTCGCCTGGGCGGACTGCATCTATGTCTTCGAACGTCGTCATCGCAACCGACTTCGGAAGCGGTGGCCGTGGTGCTATTCGGCGAAGTCGATCATTTGCCTCTATATCGCCGATGAGTGGGAGGCCCATGACCCTGAACTGATCACGCTCATTCGTGCGCGGGTGGATCTGGGCGCAATGACCTCGGGCGGGCTCGCTCCGCTCGCAGGGTAATTGGTGGGCGATTGCTTTGACAGAGGAGGACATCCCATGCACGCCCATCGCTTTCATCTGCCGACCCTCGAACTCAAAAAGCTGGCCCGGCTCGAAACCCGGGAACCTGATGCAATCACTCGGCGACGAACCTCTCGCCACGAGCGCCAGGCTGCGGATCAAGCCGACGCCGCGAAGCTCTGCGGACTGCACTGCGGCCCACCTCTCATACGTTATAGTCTGTACCGGGCATCGCATTCACCGTCATTCGATGCCCCTTGAGCGTTGTGAGATGGTGGGGATGGCCGCTTCGCCCTCACGTTGCGAGGGCTTCGCGGCCCGCAGAGAGAGACTATGTTGTTCACGTTTACGAAACGCGCGGTGTGGGAAGTCGAGTGGACATGCCAACAGCCCCGAAGCTATGGCCGATTGCTTCAGGTCCCCCCTCGGTCATTTCTTGAGGACTTCCGCGCCATCCGTAGCTTCATGACAACACACATCCGTTCATGGGATGCGGAACATCAACTCCCGTGATGGACGTGGTACCTTGTCGCCGATCACGACACAGAACAGGACCGAAAAGCTTGTCGAGTCCTGGTTTGCCTCCTCGGCTGGATTTGCTCTTGAGGTGTGTAGGTGCCGCTCCGCCCACACTCTGCGTGGGCTACGCGGCCGTACAAGACCCTAAGTCTTTACTTCAGCCATTTAGTGCGATATCGTTCCGTCCCATATGCGCCCCCGTCCAGTCGTACCTCACTTACTTTTCGCTCTATGGATCAGTGCAGCCATCGCCCATCTTCCCGCCTCGGCCGAAACCCTGCTCGACCCTGCCTACGCCAAGTTGCCAGGGCAAATCCTCTCCGCCTTAAAAGAACTTCAAGACGGCCTCGACAACTTTAATTCCTTGAAACAAGTGACGGAGGCCATCGATCGCGGAGAAAAACCTACCGCCGACAGGCAGACGGATTGGCAACCCCTTGTTCGCCACTACGATGAGGCGGCCTCCCTCGTATCCAAAGCCCCACTCGTCACAGACTTTGATCCCACACCCTTTCAAGTCAGCATTGGCGATTTGAAAACCGCAGAAGCTCGCGCAGCCGCCATTACTAAACTGGACGGGTATGCCGCCGAGTTACAAGCCGCCGTCCAACGTGGTACCACATCACTAGCCCAGCTTGAACAAGCCATCAATGATGCTGAAACGTCTCGATCAATTCTCGACAAGCTAATTCGGCTTAGTGTCAAGCTGGCTGCCGTACCCGAATTTGGCCAGATTTTCCTTTGGAACTGGTTTGACCTCGACACGGCTGTTCGTCCTGCCCTCTCGAACTTGATCAGTGAACTGAAGCGGCACAAAAATAAACTAGGACAGGAAGTCTCACGGCTGACCACCGCGAGCACCAATCTTCAGGCCAACCTCCAGGAAATCCACAAGGCTCAGCAAGCCTCATTCGATGGGAAATGGGAGAGTAATGATCCGGACAAGCGATTTCGCCTTGAGATCACCGGCACCACGGTCGTCTGGATTGAGCGGAATAAAGGAGCTGTTCTAAGCCGGCAGGTTATATTGGACACAGCATCCAACAAGATCACACGGCCTAATGACGACAGCGTGTTGACATTTTTAGGATACCAACAAATGCTACGGGCCGAGATCATGGCTCGAGGTCCGCAACCGTCCTTCATGATCTTAACCAGGCAAGGTCCAAACTTAGTCGGACAATGGAACGGCTTGCTTGTCACCAAGGACAAAAATGCCCATCTGAAAGAGCTGAAACAGCCAGGACAAGCACCGACCAAAACATTCGATTTTCTTCCTGCCCCATAGGGGCGTGCGGCTCCGCGCTCACAACCGAGCGCTCCGCCGCCCAGGCTCAGGCATCTCAATGCCGTTCCCACACAGGCCGAGGCCATCCCCCACCGTCCACCCCCTCGATAGAATCCGCATCCCAGCTGCCATTACCGCCTTGTGAGGACACGCGAGAAACTGCCCCGTACGCCAGCACGCGATGCGGTTCTAGGTCGATACACTGCACAATCTCAAACCGCCAGTGCTCCCAGATTCCGAGCCCCATCATCGTCGTTAACAAGGCTGGTCGTAACATAACCGTCCCATCCTGCTGTTCAGGCGAGACGCCTTGCACGACGATCCCGATCGCCCACGCCGAGGTGTCCCTCGCCCGACGCGTCACCTCCAACATCACCTGGGCTCTCGATTCTAGAGTATACGGCACAGCCTCCCACTGGTCAGGCGTCACCACGCAATACACGTAGCCATCGGGCTGCATGATCGACCGCTCCTGAACCGGGCGCACTTCCTTTAGTCTCGTCAGATGGTGGCGTTGAGCCGCCGCCATCACTTCGTGCCAGCCTTCACGCACGGCTCGCGAATCGACCATGTCCCTCATCCCTCATGTTGCTGCTCCTCTGCCGTCACCACTCCCTGATACTCGCCCTTCGGATGACCCACCTCCGACTGTACTCGCGACCAGAAGCTTGCCAGGAACAACACCATCCCCGCGAGCATTAACATCCGGTCCATGCCCCCATAGATCGGGTAGCGTCCGAGCACCCACCGCTTCTTGGACGGCCACCAGAGGAAAATCCCACCTGAGAGGGCGTCTAGAATCAAATGACTCGCCCATCCCAGACACATCGCCATGACATAACTCGGCGGTACCAGCGCAACAAGCCCCACCACTCCAAGGATGCTCACGCCCAATAAGGAATGGCTGGCCGTCCGATGTCCACACAGATATTTGATCCACCACGCGAGAAACCACAACCGTTGTCCGATCACCGAATAGGGTTCATCAATGTCCGGGACCAATCCTGCAATCGCCGCCGTGAGGGTCAAGAGGGGGTCGGAATTGAAGAGGACGGACGCGAGGCCGGCTGGGATAAGGGCATGGGTTCGTCCTGACATCCCTGTTTCCTTTCTGCATAGCGAAGACGACGAAGGATTCGTGCTTTGACTCGCTGTGCCATCACGACGTATTTCGGGAACATGCGTTCAGGAATGTTGCGAT
>CBDIWP010000060.1:0-22442 GCA_965285945.1 uncultured bacterium
CGTTCCAACGTGTGACGTTCCTCGTGGGTGAGCTGAATCGGGACGGCTACTCGCATGGGTCGCACCTCCGTGTGCCCCGTAGTACCAGAAGGCGACGCATAAGTCACCATACTTAAGACACGGCACAATAGTAGGATTTTCCGCCACGCTCCCGCCGAAGATCGGCATGAGCGCGCGGCTGGCCTCTCCCGTGAGAGCGGGGGTGGCTCCGGCATTGACGCGGAAATCAAACGTCGCGGCGATGTTCGAGACGCCGGTAAAGTGGACGGGCTGGTGATGCTGCGCCCGTGCGACGTTGATCAGCAGTTGTTTGGCAATGGAATCCGTCACCGCGTCGTCATACGCCAGGACCGCGCGATTCAAGGTGATGGGAGACAGGCAGCCCGACAGCACCAGGCTACAGAGAACGGCGAGAAGGTGAATGGCTGTTTTCATGGAGAGCGGTCTACAAGAATGTCTGTGTCGTCTGTCTTGTCTTAGAAATGTCTGTCTTGTCTATCCCGTCTATCCGGTCTGTCTTGTCAGGAGCCAGAGACGAAACAGACGAGATAGACCGAACAGACCAACTTATATCGGAAAAGCCCGAAGAAGGCGATAGGTGACAGGCTTACGGCCAAGGCCATCCGAGGGTTCTCTCTAGGCAGCTGCCTAGCGGGTATGGCTCAGACTGGTTAGGTATAAGTATAGGAGGGAGATGGTTGAGAATCCTTCACTCCCGCCAACCTGCGTGCGACAAGGCGAGCCAGTGAAGAAGAACGCTCAAGAAGATCTTATGCTGCATGGTGTGAGAGTCACCCATCCAGGCCGCATGGTCTT
This sequence comes from uncultured bacterium, assembly GCA_965285945.1. Classification (GTDB taxonomy): domain Bacteria; phylum Nitrospirota; class Nitrospiria; order Nitrospirales; family Nitrospiraceae; genus Nitrospira_D. The sequence continues at coordinate 817 of CBDIWP010000060.1, forward strand.
TGAAGAAGGGCACATCACCAAGGGAGATGTGGCTCGCTATTATGCAGCCGTCGCGCCTTTCTTATTGCGGGACATACACAACCGTCCCATTACGGTGGTGAGATGTCCCGGCGGCATCAAGGCCGACTGCTTCTATCAGCGTAATGTCGGAGTCGGGCTTGGCGCGGATGTCTATCCGTTCTTTTGGGATTATAAGGGCCGCAGCTACAAGTATATCTATGTGAAGGACGTCAAAGGGATCATGGAAATGATCCAGATGGGAGTCATTGAAATCCATCCCTGGGGCGCCACCATCGATCACATCCACACGCCGGATCGCATGATCTTTGATCTGGATCCGGATCCAAGCGTCCCCTTCTCGAAGGTGAAAACAGCGGCAAGTGAAATCCGAAGCCGGCTGGCAAAAGCAGGATTGGACAGTTTTCTGAAATGCACCGGCGGCAAGGGCCTGCATATCGTGGTGCCGTTGGCACCCGCAAGCAGCTGGGAGGAAGTCAAAGACTGGGCCTCGGCGTTTGCGCATACGATGGTCGACGAGGCGCCGGATACCTACGTGGCCACGATCACCAAGTCGAAGCGCAGAGGAAAGATCCTCATCGACTTTTTCCGGAACGATTACGCCGCCACCGGGATTGCCGGCTATTCACTGCGCGCACGACCCGGAATGCCGGTCGCCGTGCCTCTTGAATGGCGCGAGCTCGCACCATTGGAAAGCGCGGACCGGTTCGACATGGCGACGGTGCTGAAACGGATACAACGCCTACCGGTCCGGCAGGCATGGCCGAAACAGCGTCTGCCGAAGTTGAAGACAGAAAGGATTCACAGGCATGGGGCCAAGACACCCGATACTCCCGATGGAAGCGCTCCTCGTCGGTCGGCTGCCTGAGGGGAAAGAATGGCGGTATGAGCCGAAATGGGACGGCTTTCGCTGTCTCGCTGAGAAGCGCAATGACACGGTGACGTTGCGGTCCAAATCCGGAAATCCGCTGGGGCGATACTTTCCCGACATCGTGAGCCGTCTCGAGAAGCTGGCCGCCAAGACCTGTGTCCTCGATGGAGAGTTATTGGTGGAGGGTGAGAGCGGCTATTCGTTTTCGGATCTCCAGATGCGCCTGCACCCGGCGGCGACCCGGGTGCACATGCTGGTGCAGACACAACCCGCGACCTTTGTGATCTTCGACCTCCTCGAGACAGAACAAGGCGCAAACATCATGTCGGCACCGTTGTCTGAGCGACGTGTGATGCTGGAGCGCTTCTGGAAGACCTATTGTGCAAGAGAGAAAGCCGTCAAACTGTCGCCCCAGACGGAATCCCTGACGGAAGCCATGGCATGGCTCCAATCGTCAGGTTGGTATATCGACGGCATTGTGGCCAAAAAGAATACCGATGTGTATGTGCCGGGCGAACGGGTCATGCAGAAATATAAGGCCCTCCGCACCGCAGATTGCGTCGTGGGTGGCTTTCGTTACGGCAAAGATTCAAAGGACGTGGGGTCTCTGTTGCTCGGCCTCTATGACAAGGACGGCCTTCTGAACCATGTCGGCTTTACGTCCGGGATTGCCAAGGCTGAGAAACCCTCTCTGACCAAGAAACTGGAACAGCTGATCCACGAGCCGGGATTCACCGGGAATGCGCCGGGCGGGCCAAGCCGGTGGTCGACGGAGCGGTCTGCTCAATGGAAGCCGCTCTTACCCAAATTAGTCGTGGAAGTCAGTTTTGATCATGTCACCGATGATCGATTTCGCCACGGCACCAAATTGGTCAGATTCCGGCCGGACAAGTCGCCGAAGCAATGCACCATGGAACAGCTCCATCAATAATGTGTTTGCACCTTGTCATCTTTCTCGCGCCCAATCGCCATCCTCATCCCTAGCTCGATCCAGAGGACATTGCTGCATCCGGGACATCAGTTCCATCACCTGGACGAAGCTCATCGAATACTAGGGTGATTTTCTACTTCTCCTCGGACTGATCCGAGTCTCCACACCCTGCGCATCCTATTAAGACAGTAGGCACGATGCCCTTGTGTGGGAACTAGTTACCGCTGACGCCTCAAGCTTTTCTTGCTCTTCTCGGCGTGAGACAGCTGGTCGTATACGCCATATCAAGGAGAAACGATCATGACATCCCGACACATCATGGCCGGCATGGGGCTGCTGATCCTGACCGGTTGTCAGAGTTTGGCAGGAGAAGGGATGCCGACGCTGACCCGCACCGGTCAAATGAAAGATGTCGTCATCCAGGAAGATCTCTCTCCTCGGACGCTAACCGTCAACCCCGGCGACGAAATCCGCTGGACCAATAAACGACAGGGGGCGGCGAGAGTGATTTTCCTCGACCCGGTTATGGACACGTTGTCATGCGAACGGAATTTCGGCTCGTTCATAAAAATGACGAACCGGCGTCAATACACGGCGAATCTGAGCAGCAATGATTCTGCGAGCGTCTGTTTCAGCAGTGGTGCTCAGGTCCGATACGTGATTCGGGCTGCCTCTCCCGAAGATCCAGGCGGTGAGGTGAACATTCCGGGCACCATCCGTGTGGCGGGCGCCGGAGAGGAAGAGTCTCTCATCGCGGCGGACCAGCTCCGCCGGGAGCGGGATCTCCTGCAAAGCAGGTCTGATGACCTGGAGCGCCGGCTGCAGACTTCCCAACAAGATCGACAAGCCGCGGCACAAGGGGCGATGGCCGCTCGCGAGGAGTTGGCGGCCCGGGAGCAGGAAATAGACCGCCTCGCCACGGCACTCCGGGATGCCGAACAAGCGACCCGCGAGCTCCAGACACAGCTGACCAGTGAACAGGGAAAGGTCGCCGCGCTTGAGGACAACAACCGGACATTGCTGGGCGGCAACACGATGGCTCAGCAAGAGATCGCACGGCTTCAGCGACGCGCGGGTGAACTCGAGGCGGAAGCCGCGCGCGTCAGGGATTTGGACGTGTTGCTTTCGGAGCGCGATCACCAACTCGACGCGTTGCGGCAGGACGCAGCCGAACGCCAGGCGGCGGATACCAAAGCCGCCCTCCTCGCCGATGAGGTGGACATGACCCGGCAACGCGTCGCGGCCTTGACCGCCGAGCACGCGGCGCTGGCTGAGGAATCCGCCGGCGTCACAGCAGAACGGGAGCGATTGGCCGGGGAACTCACACAGATGCGCCAGCGCCTCCTCGTTGAGGAAACGGAACGGACCAGACTCGAGCAAGACCGGCAGGACTTGACCGCCGGGCTCTCGCAAGCGCGCGAGCAGCTCCAGGCGGAGGAAGCGGAAATCGCCCGGCTGAAAGAGGAGCGCGCCGCCAAGGAAGCGGAGATAGCGCGATTGACGCGGACTCCCGAGGACCTGACACACTCCTTGAAAGCCCAAAGTGAGAAAGGCGACATCAAGATTCGGCAGGGCCGCGACCGGCTGACCATTAACATGGTGGATCGGGTGTTATTCAATTCGGGCCAGGCGCAGATCAAGCCTACCGGTTTGAAGGTGTTGAAACAGGTGGGCGACATCCTCCGCAATGCCACGGACAAACACATCCGCATCGAAGGCCACACCGACAACGTTCCGATCGGCCACAAGCTCCGGGACAAGTTCGCCACCAACTGGGAATTGTCCACGGCCCGGGCGACGAGTGTCGTGCGGTACCTCGTTGAAGAAGGCGGCGTGGACCGCCGGATCCTGGAAGCGGACGGCTACGCGGATACCAGGCCGGTGGTAGCGAACGACACCAAGGCGGGCAAAGCCGCGAACCGGCGCATCGACATCGTCCTCTATCCCAAGGAGTTGATGGAAATCGCCCGGCAGGACAATTGAGTCAAGGACAAGGGAGGCGGATGCGCAGACTCCCTTTGTTTCATAGGTCCAGCAGCTGCGTCCATTCTCGTTTGTGGATTATCCGACCGGCGTTCCAGGGCGGCGCTCGAACCATTCGCAGCCGCTCGACATCAGGAAGGCAGCGATCTTATCAAGACCATCTCAACCGCATATCCCTTTACCTGCAGATAGTTCCTTCACCCCCGAGAGAGATGATCCATCCTTCGACCGAACTGTGTCCCATCTCGTCCGATCGAACAAGGAGGCGCATCAGGCACCGTGGGAGGATCCCCTACCACCATCGGGGTCCCCGCTTGATATAGCCGAACGGCTACTTACCCTGGCAAAGACCCTGTAATGAGTGCGCATACCGTTGGGCTCGGGCATGATGGCGTCAAACCCTCCTTCACGGCAGCCGACGTTCTCCCCCGACGCCCATCGCCATCCGGACTTCCTTAGGAAGTTGCGTTATGGCGCCATGAGGTACGCGATGACGATGCACGCGTCGCCGAGGGATCATGGATGAACGGTGTGCAATCCCGGCGCGTGACCGCCGTGGTCAGCCGCTCTGCCGCCTGGCGGATAGAAGGAGGAAGCGACTCGCCATCTATTAGAACCGGAGCTCGCGGCCGGCGGAGAAAGTCAGCCTAGCCTCTATTTCCGATTCTGCAGTCGGGCAAGACTTGCCTTCCCTAATGAGCCATCAGCGTTCTGAACGCATTCAACGGGATGACCAGGCCGACGGTATTGATGGCGAGCCATTGCCCTCGGGATGAAAACGCGAACGGCGACGACGAGAAGTTGGCAAACCCGTTCACACCGGCATTCGGGAGGTAGATGAACTCAGACGCCAGGCGGATGCGGACAGGCCAATTCGACGGCTGATATTCCACGGAGGCTCCGAGCTTCGGGGATAGGCTCGTGAACTCCTTCTTGAATCGCTCTGTGGGCCCGCCTCCGCTGGACTGATCCGTGACGCCCTCGACGCTCTGCCGCACCACGGCCAACCCCTGCTGGAGGTCGATGAAAAATCCCATGCCGACCGGAATTATCTGGGTGAATCCGAAACCAAACGCGCGATTCACATTCCGGACGACTCTCGTGTCGTTGGGTGCCGCATGGTGAGTTCCCGCCCCACTGGTCCCATCGACGCCCAGGAACTCGTCGTACTCGAAGAATCCGCCCATTTGAATGCCCATGGGGCTGAAGGGCAGATACGAACGCAGAAGAACATTGAATGACCCACCGCCGAGATGGTCCACGCTTCCCGATGTGTCGGCGAAATTGGACCGGACATTCCCGCCGGTGCTTCCGATTCCCGTGGCTATTCCGCCGCTGAGGATCAATTCGGTCGAGTCTAAGAAGTTGTATGACGACGAAGAACTCCCGCCCGCGGCGGACCCGGCTCCGGTGGCCAGCAATCCGAGCCCGGCCAAGCTGACGTCGCGGTCCGACGTAAAGGGGCCGGAAACCTCGGCTGATCGGCCGGTATCCAGATTGGTGACCGTGACGCTGGAGGCATCTTCCGGAATGAAGCCCGCGACGCGGTTGTCGCGATCGTCGTCCTGTTGCGTCGGCACGTCGACTAATCCGGAGGGAGTCGAGGCCTGGACCCTCACGTGCGGCTTACTGTGGGCGGGGCCGCTGATCGTCAGCTTTTTGGTCGCCACGGCGTACGCCGGCATGGCCACGAGCATCACTCCAAGCATGCACACCGTCAGTGTCCTCAACCAATTCGATGACATGGGTCCTCCTTCATTCCGGTACCGGCTCTTAGTCAACGTCCAAACTGCCTCGCGCTTCCTTCGTCTTCTTGCCGTCACTCGCCACGAGCCGCACGGTCCATTCTCCTTTGGCGGTGAGCTCCTTGACGGGGAAGGTGCCGAGGACGCCATCCTCGATGGATTTGCCTTTTTCTTTGACGACGGTGGTCCATTTGGACGGCTCGGCGCCCTGGCCGATCTGAATCTCATACCGCCCGCTCCTGCTGCCGGCCGCAGTCCCGATCACCTGGATGACCGGCTTGCCGGACACCTCGACGGCTTCGACGTCATGGATGCGGGCGGTCAAGTAGTAATCGGGGTCCGCCTGAAGCGCCGCGGTCGCGTGGAGACGGCCGGCTCCCGTGAGCTGATCCCAGCCGGGCACCTCCACATCCTCCGCCGATTCGAGCAGCATCCGTTCGACCTGGACGTTGGTCAGGTTCGGATACTTGGCCCAAATAAGCGAGGCCACGGCCGATACCAGCGGAGCGGCGAACGACGTGCCGCTGGCGCGCATGTATTGGTTCTTCGGCCCGACGAAACTCTCACCGGGTTTGTACTCTTCCGGTTGCGACATCAGGATGAAATCCGTGCGGCGCGCCCGAAGGGAAAGAATATCCACACCGGGCGCGGCGAGCTTGACGTGCCGGCCCCAGTTCGAAAACGGCGCCCGCTTGTCGTGGAGATCCAAGGCCGCGACGCCCAGTACATGATTCATCGCGACGGGCCCGTGCCCGGCGGTGTCGCGGCCCTGGTTTCCTGCGGACACGACGATCAGCGCGCCCTTTCCGTAGGCATAGTCGATCGCCAGCTGCTCGGTTTTGGTCAGCCGCTCCCCTTCCACGCTCAAGTTGATCACCTTGGCTCCGTGGTCGACGGCGTACACGATGGCTCGGGCAAGGTCGAAGGCTTTGCCATGCCCGAAAACATTCATGACCTTGAGCGGCATGATCCGGACGCCCCAATTCACGCCCGCGATGCCCTGGCCGTTGTTCGACGCGGCGGCGATCACCCCCGCGACGAACGTGCCGTGGCCGTCGTTGTCCCATGGATTATTGTTCTGGGCGACGAAGTTCCACCCGATGAGGTCATGGTCATACCCGTTGTTGTCGGTGCCGGGCTTGTTGGGAGAGGGATTCTGCCAGACGGCGCTTTTGTTGAGATCGGGATGATAGTAGTCCAACCCCGTGTCGAGCACCGCCACGATGACGGGTCGGCTCTCGCCGGTCTCGATGTCCCACGCCGATTTCCCCGCGCCTTTCGGCAAGAAGCCGATGCGGGGAAGATACCACTGATCGGGAAAGGGCTGGCCCCATGCGCCGGTGGAGGAAAAAAACGGATCGTTCGGCGTTTCGCTGTGGGCCGCGACTGGAATAGCTACGAGAAGAATGACCGCCAGCAACGCCCGATACGACTTAGTCATGCGTCAATCCGGCCGGTTGTCGATGCACGGTCGCATTCGGTATAGCGCCGGCGCGCGTCACGGGCCACCGGGCCCGATTCCAGTGAGGCACCGCAACGACTCGATCTTCGTTTGGTTCCACGTATTGCAAGCGCGTCCCACCCAGGGCACTGAACACATCGAGGCCTTCCAGGCCCTCGGCCCAGTACTGGTAGATCGGCACGCCCATCGGATTGCTCCAGGCGTTCCACGCGTTGATGCCGGGCTGGCCATTGGAGGTGAGATCCCTGTCCAGCGCCTGCAGGCTGACGTTCGGCATGACCAGACCGATGACTGAGATGCGATCGTCGATGGCGAGATCGCCGGCCGGCACATCGTAGGACCGGTCGTCGGCTTCGGCGAACGATGGAATAGAAAAGGGAAACCGGGGAATGGTATGGGCGACCTCGCCGTAGCCGGGATCTCCGGTACCCGTCACGTTGTCGCCGGCCCCGTAGACCTGCAACGACCCGAAGCGATCATGCATGTTCTGCAACTCGCTCCGAGGGATTTGGTAGCCGAGACTATAGGTCCCGTCGGTGCCGGCCGCCGTCATCGGAGCCAACGAGTCCGCCAGGTTCCATTGATAGCCGATCGTGTTCCGCCTCCATTCTTCGGGATTTTCCTCCCGTCCCGTGAGCGTGGCTGTCACGTGGGTCCTTGTGCGCCGATTGATGTCGGCCGTGGCCGTTTCCCTGGTCCCGCCTTTCCTGCCGATGTGGTAGGTCCCCGAGAGAGAGACGCTCACCATCGCTCCTCTCGCGGGCATGACCGACGGCGTGCCAGGCTGCGCCGCTGTCGGCGTCAGTGCCACATCCTGACTGCCGCGAGTCGTGTCGGGGGCAACCCCGGCGAGGCTCCTTCCCGGTACCGGGAGCGGAGGGAAGGTGGTGCCGGGACCAAGCACACGTCTCAAGTCCTGCAGTTCGAGACGAAGGCGGTTCACGCGGCGCTCCGCTCTTCTCTTCTCGTCTCCTGTGGCGCGGGCAGCCTGCTCTTCCGCCTGGCGCAGTTCGTATTCTTTCTGCCGTGCTTCTTTCGCGCTATCGTAAATGCGGTTGCCTTCCGGCCCCTCCAGTGTCCGCACCGTGCCTTCGTTGGCCTGTCGTGACCGATCCATGTCGGCACGCTCATCGCGTAACTGTTGGCGTTGCGCCTCCGTGAGATTGGAGTTGGCGCTCAGCTCCCTATCGATGTCCTCGATGCGCTTTTGCGCATCTGTCGCCTTGACGGCTTTATCGATGAGTTCCTGCATTTTCTGAGGGGACACCTCGTCAGGCCAGGCCACGGCAGCCCAGAAACCCGTCAACAAGACAGCTGGAAGGAAGAAGACAGCAGTGCGAAGTAAGAAACTGCGAAAAGCCGTGCCCATCGGTTTTCGATGTTCCCCTAAGTGACTAAACGGCGGGGAGAGTAGCGCGGAAACAGGCCGGTTTGCAAGGGGGTGACACGATGGACCAACCGGGAACTGTCGGTTGTCCGGCCGGCGACGTCGTGCCGTACTCCGTCGACGAAGGAGGTGTGGAACGCCCTCTTACTTCAGGCGGCCGGCTGCGCCATGACACATCCGCTATAGGGTCATGACCGCGACTCGTCCCCTAGTACAAGGCGTTGACGGGAGATCGCACGGCGGATGTTTAGTTGTTATTCAAGGGATTGGTCACCGAGGCGGGATACCGTCCACCATAGTCGCACGCTGTCCGGTAGGCTCCCTCTGGTTTCGTCTCATAGGTCCAGCAGCTGCGTCCATTCTCGTTTGTGGATTATCCGACCGGCGTTCCAGGGCGGCGATCGAACCATTCGCAGCCGCTCGACATCAAAAGCGCCGTGATTATCAGAACCGTGTGAACCGCAATATTCCTTCGCCCGCAAACAATTCCTGATACTGTTCCTCGATAGAGATCCGGGCCTGAATAGCTCACTCACTCATCTGAAATCATCGACGATGAAGCATTCAATATCCTTCACCCTCCGCAAACTCCGATCGTTCCCATAAAAACACGCGGCTTGGGAGCCGATTGCCGTCGCGAGTTGAATCGCGTCCGGCGTGCTGAGGCGATAACGGGCACGCAACTCGGCTGCTCGATCTACGATGTCGATGCTCATGGGTACCCACTCAAGTGTTGGATAGGTACCGGCGAGAGCGAAAATTTTCTGTGCGAGTTCCTGCTTCTGGTCGCGATAGGGCTGGACGAGCAGTTCCAGAAGGGTCACAGTCGAGGTGACGGCGGGATTGTGCCCCCGCTCGATCCGATCGAACAAGGATGCGCACCAGGCACCGTACCGCGGATGATCCTCGAGGAAATAGATGAAGACATTGGTGTCGAGGCCAATGCGTTCGTGCCCGGTAGGAAGACCCTGCGCGAAAGGCTTCGCTACCACGATCGGCGTTCGCGCTTGATATAACCAGACGGATACGTGCCCTTGGCAGGACCTTGTAGAAAGCGCGCATACCGTTTTGGCTTGGGCATAATGAGCGTCAACCCTTCCTTCACGACAACCAGCAATTCGTCCCCTCCCTTGACGCCCATCGCCTTCCGGGCTTCCTTAGGAATGACGATCTGATTCTTGCTGCTGAGCTTCTGAACGGCCATGGGACCTCCTGATTGGCTTTACATTATCAAGGAAAGGTAAAGGCTCTCAATCGTGTCTGCTGTACGCGCCAGGAGGGCCGGCATAACCGCGCCTACCGGAATCTTGAAGTAAAGCCGTCGTATTATGTCGCCGTGAGATGCGCGATGATCATGCGCGCGTCGCCGATGGGATCGCTGGTGAACGGTGCGGAATCCCGGCGCGTGACCGTAGTGGTCAAGCGCTCCGCCGCCTGGCGGATGGAAGGAGGAAGGGACTCGTCTTCTTGAATCCGGCGAAGATGGGCCATCGCATCCAGGCGCCCCCCTTGACTGGCGTGCCGCGCCAGCCAAGCCTCGGAGGCCAGCGCCACGGCCCGCCGCGCACAGACGCGCGCCTTGCCGTCATTGGCGATCGACCACGCCGCCTCGCCAGCGGAAAGTTCCTGTTCAATCAGCTCGGCATGGTCCATGAGAACTCTTTCCTTCTTCTCAGTGAGGAGACATTGCCACCGTATGGGTCCGGCGGGAGCGAGAGAGTCCGATGACCCAGAGTCCCAAGATTAGATCGACGCTCATACAAAAGCCCGGCCACCAGGGCGGGACACCGGGATTCTGAATAATGACATGGTGGACCAGGTCAAAGAGACCATGGGCGGCAATCCCGATGCCGACCAGCAAGGGGAAACGCAGCGCGCCGAGCACGGCCGCCACCGAGAAGATGGCGGCGACGACCGTCTCCCAAACCAGGGCGTTGGTGGAATCTCCCAGGATCGCGAAGAGAATGTAGTACGACGCGATGATGACGAGGATGGTCGAATAGAAACTGCGGTCCCGGTCAAATCGTGTGACTCTGCCCAGCGCGGCCACCGCCACAGCCAGCAGTACTCCCACGACGAAGGGAGTCACCCGGACCTCCGGGCATCTCGCAGGGGTTCCATGGCATGGCGCACGATCAACTCAGCCAACGTGGCCATCTGACTGTCCGAGGGCAGACGCCTGTAAGTCCGGCCGGACGCCCCCTCTGTCGTCAAAGCCATCGGCGCACCCGGGACGCGTAGGTCGTGAACGCCTCGCCGAACAAGGAGGCGAGCGCCTGTTCCTCAGGCTCGATTTGGAACCGGTTCATGTACACCACGTAGAGCGGAAGAAAGAAGAAGGCGGCCGGATGCGACAAGTGGAGCGCCCAGGCAAGCAACACGAGCAGAAAACCGAGGTACATCGGATTGCGCGTGTACGAATAGATGCCGGAGCGCACCAAGCTGGACGAAGACTTGGGCTTCATGGGATTGACCGTCGTGCCCGCCCGCCGAAACGCCGCCACGCCCCACGCCGTGACGACGAACCCGGCCGCGGCGGCAATCTGCGCCATCAGCCTGTGGTACGGCAGGTCGAATCCGTATTCCGGCAGGGCCCAGGCCATCAGCCACATGAACGCTCCGAAGACGAGGAGGACCGCCAACGGAGGGATCTTCAGGTCGAGCATAGCGACTCAAGCCTACCCTTCGGAATGCCGGTGAGGCAACCGGCGAAGCGGCGGACGCCCGCGCCGGTCCATCAAGGGTAATATCGTAGCCGAGGGACATTCATCGGCCTTTCGGTGGTTCACTACATCATCATGCACTTCCACCAGCAGGTGGCCACCCGATCAGCTAGACGGTACAAGGTGCCAGGACGCCAACGGGCGTGCCGCGCTTGTCGTGCCCGCCGCGCCTATCGCGGGATCTATAACCACTGTACCTATCCCGGCTGCTTAGCCGCCTGTCCCCAGAAAGGCGATCTACAAGCGGCCGGAAGACGGCATCGTGTTGATCGACCTGGCTGTAAAGGCCCGTCGTCGTGAGCTGGGAGAGGCCGGGCCTCTCCCAACCATCGGTACTCACTGGTCCGAGGACGGAGTTCCTCAGATCCCCCGCTCTGTCGCTTCGGATGCCAGTGAGGCAACCAGCGAAGCGGCCTCGTTAGCAGGGTGTTAAAAACTGCTTGGCCACTACGGAAAGGGAAAACTGGGACAATAGCCGACCGTTGCCATTTCTACATGGACTGATGAGGCGCACTCACTGCTCGACCTCGAATCCGTCTTCCTTCCACCAGCGCCAACCTCCTTCGAGTTCCATGACCGGGAACCCTTGGGCAGCGAACTCCAACGCCGCCGCCGCGGCAAGGTGGCACACGTGCGAATAGCAATAGAGCACGTTGGTCTTGTCCTTTCGTAACCCCGTCAAGGTTGGCCATTGGTCCTTTGGAAGGTTGACGGCCCCTGGGATATGGCCTGCGGCATAATCCTCCGCCGCTCGAACATCGACTACATTGACCTCGTGGTGTTCCATCATCCTTTCCAGTTCGACCGGACCGGTTGTGAACGCCATTTTCGCCTCAAAGTATCCCTTCGCCTTCGTGCTGTCATATCGTGTCGTCTGTACGGGCATTGTCACACCTCCTGTTAAGGGATCAATATTTCACTCTGCCTCACCCACTACGCCTTCGGGATCACCGTCTTGCTGCGGAGGTCGCCAATTCGCTGGTCATCAGTCCGCCCAGCCGCTCCCTCCGTGCAAGCGCTTGGCTCAGGACCCGGTCAATAGACCACTTCCCGCCCCCACTGATCATCAAGGCCAGGCTCATTCCGATCACCAAGAGGTGATACTCGAAGCCTTCCCCCTGCTGATTGCCGAACCAGTTCATGAAAAATCCGTGCGGCCAATGGGCAAGCGTAATGGCTCCCGCCATGATGACGCCCACGCTGGCAGCGGTGAACCGCGTCAGCAAGCCGCCGATCAAGGCGATCGCTCCGAAGGATTCGCCGATAATCACCAAGAAGGCGATGATCCACGGGAGATGCAGCGTGTCAGTGAAATAGCCCATCGTCCCCTGAAAGCCATGGCCGCCATACCACCCCAGAAGCTTCTGCGCTCCATGGGGCAGCACGACCGCGCCCAATGCCACGCGCAATACGAAACTTGCCCATGCGTCGTCCGTCTCCAGTAATGTCTTCATGTCGCTCTCCTTTCGTTCCTCGCGGACTCTATGCCGGAGGAGTTGAGTGTGAAATCTGCCTGTCCTCTGCCTTCTTCCCCTCGTCAAGTAATTTGCATACATATTGTCCTAGTGCGAACCATATGGTTAAAAAAAAGCAGGCTACCCGGGAGACTCGAAACCGGGAATCGCCTCTTGAAAGCTGTCCCGCAACCGCTCGAGCGACTGCTTCATCTGCTTGGCCTCCGAAGGACTCATGGCTCGCTCAAAAAATGGCTTCAAAAAGGCGGTATGCTTCGGAAAGACCTTCCGAAACAATTCCTCCCCCGTCTTCGTCAGACGAATCATGACTTGTCGGCGATCGCCCTCCACCCCCGCTCGCTCAATGAGGTTCTTGGCGGCCAACCGGTCTAGCAGACCTGTCATCGTGCCCTTTGTCAATAGGGTCGCTTTGGACAACTGCGAGCACGTCATGCCGTCGGTGTCACCCAGGGTGACCACCACATCAAACTGAGCCGGGGTCAAACGCAGGGTTCGAATGTGGGCGCTGTCAACACGCCAGAACGCCCAGTAGGCTTCGACTAAGGGACGGAGAACCTGCATCACAGGATCACTCCGCAGGTCCAGCATGCTGTTTGAGTCTCCACGTTTCATGGTTTGGAATATAGTTCGAGTTCAAACCAATGTCAAGAGCTTTCTTTCCCCGTCAAAAGTAATCCGTATCCGCGTTGTGGATTGAACGAGACCTTCAGGCCGCACTCGAGAAGGGCGACATCAAGGTTCAGGAGGCCAGCGGCCGGCTGAGCATTCATCTGGTGGATCGACTGTTGGTCGGTTCCGGCCAGGAGCAGATCAAACCCGCGTGGTTGAAAGGTCCTGCGGCAGGGTTTTTTGGGTTCCCGTCCGTACGTTGAGCCTCTGAGGTTCACGATGCGCCGAATACGGCGCGTCACGCTTGTGAACGCCGCCGAGATGGTGAGGCGGCAGTGTCTCCCACGAGAACGCCGGCTGGCGGCCTTTCTCAACAGCCTGCTAGGAACCCAGGACGCCGGCGATGCATCCGGTCAACACGGTCGCCAGGAAGGCGGTCCACAGGGCGCGCAGTCCGAGGAGCGACAGATCTTTCGCCCGGGCCGGCACCAAGGCGGACAGCCCGCCGACGAAAATTCCCATACTCGCAATATGCACGAACCCGCATAAGGCATAGGTTATCGCCGTGAGAGAGCGGAGCGAGAGCGCGGGTGGATTGGCTGACTGCACCGCGGCCAATTTGAAATAGGCCGCCACTTCCGTTTCCACAAAGCGCCCGCCCAGCAACTCGGCGCCGATCTGCCATTCCTCCGGACGGAGGCCGAGCACCACCGCGAAGGGCCAGGTCAGCCAGGCGAACATTCGCGTCACGGATAGCGCCGTGCCGTCCGGCAGCGGCACCTGCCCCAAGGCCAGATCCGCGAGCGCTTCCAATCCGAGAAACACGATCAGCAGTGCCCCAATCCCTACCGCCATCTTCACGCCCTGCCCTGCTCCGTCGATCAACGCCACAATGAGATTGGATGGACGGGCGGCACGATCGCCGGCCTGAGCCGCGTCATCCCGGACGGCTGATCCGGACGGAACGGCGCCCAACGTGGCAGGCTGTTCATGCTCGGGCATGGACAATTTACTGACGAGCACCGCACAGGGGATGGAAATCACGGAAGCCGAGATCAAATGGCCAGCGATCTGCGGCACGACAGACTGCAACGCCGCGACGTAGATGCCCATGACCGTGCTGGCGACGGTGGCCATCATGCAGGTCAGGACCAGCAGCAGCTCCGACCGTGTCATGGCCAGAAGGTACGGTTGGACGATCAAGCCGGCCTCGATGCCCACGAAAATGTTGGCCGCACCGGACAGCGCTTCGGCCCCCGACAATCCCATCGTCCGGCAGAACAACCGGGCGAACAGTCCCACAATGGCTTGCATGACGCCGAGATAGTAGAGGCCCGCCATCAAGGAGGCAAAGAATACGACAGCCGGCAAGGCCTGCATGGCAAGGATAAACCCGACCGACGGAGTGCCGTCCGGCAGCGCCTGGCCGGGGCCCAGCGCCAGAGGGCCCAACAGAAAGACGGAGCCTTTTTGCGAGGCGGTCAACGCAGCGACGACGAGATCATTGAGGCGGGCCAGCACCCACCGCGATCCGGGAAACCAAAACACCACAAGACCGAGGCCCCAGGCCAAGGCCACGCTGCCAGAGATGGTCCTCACATTCACCGGCGTGCGTCGTCCTGTCAGCCAAGCCAGGCAGGCGATCGCAAAGAATCCGGCAAACGCCACGAGGCGATACGGCCACTCGTCCACGAAATCCCTTACACCGGTGCAAAGCTGCCGGGAGGCTACGCTGAGAAAGACCTGAGGTCAACATGGTTGCTCGGGAGCTGACGCAGGTGAAGGAAGAAGGATCTTGCCGGATCATCGGATCGACCCTGCCCTAATCTGATCATTAAGTATCAGATCGGGTTCAGCAACATGAGTACGTCTTGAACATCGACGGCTCAGATGTACTTGTTGCGCGTGGCATCCGGGAGGTTTGCGAAGCACCCGGAGGTTGTGCGCGAGGCCATGCTCATAGGGCTTAATGATTGGTATGAACGGCCCTAGAGGAGGGCGCATCTATGGCTGGGTCAATCCCTAGTCTCGGTAGCCAGGGGACTGAGATAGAAGGTAGAGGCCGGTGCACAGACAGGAGGAGGAGAACGTCATCCATGCCGGCTTCCCAACAAGACATTACATCCTCGACCCCGATGGGGGCGAACGTGGTAACCGGCGGAGCCACGTTTCGTTTATGGGCCCCCAGAGCAAAGGAAGTGTACATCTGCGGAGATTTTAACCAGTGGGCCAGAAACGATTCCTCTCTGCTCGTAAAACATGCCGACGGCCGGTGGACAGGGTTTGTGCCTGGCGCACAGGACGGCCACAAGTACAAATTCTACGTCGTAGGTATTGGATCGGAAGGTTTCAAAAGAGATCCGTATGCAAGAGATTTGACCAACGTCTGGCCAGATCCTGGTTGCGTCCTGAGGTCCGCCGGTACATTTCCATGGCAAGACTGGGCTTGGCGACCTCCTGATTTTCGGGACCTCGTCATCTATCAGTTACACATTGGCACCTGGTACGGGCCGAACCGCGAAGGTCGTGTGGCAACATTCCTGGACGTGCTGGATCGGCTTGAATACCTTAGCGACCTAGGCGTGAATGCCATTGAGCCGCTCCCCATCGTTGAATACAGCACGCCCCGCAGCATGGGCTATAACGGTTCGGATTTGTTCTCCCCGGAGATGGACTACGAAGTCGAGGGGCCCGAACTCCATCGATATGTCGCTCTCGTGAACCGCCTCCTCACCCAAAAGGGAAAGTCCCCGCTGGACCGGAGCGTTTTGGCAATCGGCATCAACCAGCTGAAGGCGATGGTTGACCTCTGTCATCACTACGGGATCGCGGTGATTCTCGATGTGGTCTACAACCACACCTCCGGTGACGTGAAGAGCCAGCCGGAATCCATGTACTTTCTAGACCGTGCCGCCGGGACGGATCCGAACAATAGTCTGTATTTCACAGACCAGGATCACACAGGTCCGGTGTTCGCGTTCTGGAACCAGGATGTGAGGCAGTTCCTCATCGATAACGCGACCCACTTTATCGAGGAGTACCATGTGGACGGATTTCGGTACGATCAGGTGACCGTGATCGATAAACAAAATGCCGGCCACGGGTGGCTCTTCTGCCAACATCTCAATGGAACCCTTAACCACCGGGACTCGTCTGCCATCAACATCGCTGAATACTGGGGACCTGAGCCGGCAGTCGTTCGTCCGCCGAAGGATGGCGGTGCCGGTTTCGCTGCGAGCTGGCACGACGGCCTTCGCAATGCCATTCGTGGCGTGATCGCTCAGGCATCATGTGGGCAGAACGCGCAGGTGGACTGGCAGCCGATCGTGAATGCGCTTCGTGCACCCGGCTTTAGAGATGCCTGGCGGGCGATTCAGTACGTCGAAAGCCACGATGAGGTCTACCGTGATCGTGGTCTGCGCATTCCCGCGCTTTCGGTGGGTGGCGGTAATACGCGGACATGGTATGCGAGAAGCCGATCCCGTGTAGCGCTGGGTCTGATCCTGAGTGTACCCGGTATCCCCATGTTGTTCATGGGTCAGGAAATGTACGAGGACAAGCGTTGGGCTGATGACATTCCGAACCATAGAGAAACACTCATTTACTGGGATGGTCTCAAGGTTGACAAGTCGATGATCGACTTCCACCGGTTTACGCGGGAGCTGATCTGGCTCAGACATAGGCATCCGGCCCTTCGCGGCGAAAGCGTGCGCACTCTTTCGATGGAAAATGTGCCGCGGGTGCTTGTCTTCCAACGCTGGATCGAAGGGGTCGGGCGGGACGTTATAGTTGTGGCGAGCCTAAACGAATCAACACTCTACGGTTATCACATTCCTATGCCGGACTCCGGTATATGGCTCGAAGTATTTAACAGTGACGTATATGAAAACTGGGTAAACCCAACAACTGCTGGCAACGGAGGATCCATCAAGGCGGAAGGCTCCACTCTCAATGGGTTACCACATTCGGCGTACATCACCGTCCCGGCAAATTCGGTCATCATATTTGCGCGCGACGCCGGCGATTAAGGGCCTACTGCATGACTGACGGGCTCAACCCTCTCACTCAAATGCTGGACTCAAAGGATTGAATTGAATTCGATTCACTTTCACTGCAGTTAACCTCATACCGGTTTATTCGCCCTCTAAGGGGTCAGCCCCCTTTGTTCTTTTCAAAGACCACGAGACCGAAGCCCCAGGCCAAGGCCACGCTTCAGCCGATAGTCTTCCACATCAGCCGCGTGCGTTGCGGAGGACCTTGCCGGATCATCGGATCAGAATCCCCGGCCCAGCCCCTGGCCATTCTCCCAGTGTTCATTCCGCCCCAATGAGCCCATACGTGTGAGTCGCGCTGGTTGAACAACCCATCAGGGAGGGCAACCCCCATGCGCAAACGAATCGGCCGTTATGTTCAGGAAGAACCAGTCGGTCAGCCCTATTGGCTGCCGGTGGAAGTGATTTCCGAAGTCGAGGTCACCTCAGAGGAGGCCACGTGCCCCATTGAGTCGGCGTTGATTCCGAATCACGGCATCGGCTGGCGGGCGGCGGAAGCCGGCAGACAAACGATTCGCCTGTACTTCGACCCTCCGCAACCGCTGCACCGGATCTGGATGAATTTTGTGGAGGCCGCCGATGCCCGCACGCAGGAGTACGTGCTGCGATGGTCCGCCGATGGCGGGCAGTCGTTCAGCGACATTGTGCGACAGCAGTGGAACTTTAGCCCTCCCGGGACCATCAGCGAAACAGAAGATCACCACGTGAACCTTTCGGGGGTCACCGTCCTTGAATTGAACATCATTCCCGACATCAGCGGAGGGAAAAGCCCCGCGTCCTTGACTCAGTTGCTGCTTGCCTAGCCCGTTCGAGTATCCGATCGGCGGAGCAGTACGATCACATCCGGTCGTCATCATGAAAACAACGATGATCAACGCCGCCTGCGGGCCAAAACGAACAGCGCATGGAGTGTCCCCGCTGCCAGGCACCGGGGCAACATTCTTCTCGCATGTCTCTTCAGAGATTAGAGCATCTTCATGATCCGTTCATCAATGGATCATGCGACCGCTATACAATGAGAGACCGGTGAGTCACAGAGAAGGAGATCTTAAGATGTTGAAAATAACGGTTCGGCCGTCCGGTGACGGGGGAATGATAAAGCTCGCAGGCTCTCTAGCCGGGCCTTCAGTCCAAGCCCTTGGCCAACTATGGCGGCGCATTCGGGCGGTTCATTTGCACAATGGAACAAGACTCGATGTCGGGTCTCTGGCGGTGATCGACAATGAAGGCAAGGTGTTGCTGCGGCGCATGCATCGGGATGGAGCACATCTTCTCCCCAGCGGCCCGGCGGCCGCGTTGTTAGAAAACTTAGTCCTATCCGGTGACTAACATCATCCTAAAGAACGACTTGGCGACCATGAGGAGGTTCCTATGCTCGTTGTCCTGCTACTGATGCTTATGGGGTTAACCGCGTTATTCCTGGGAATGGTAGGAGTCGCAATCCACGCAGATGATCGCAAACGGCGGCGGGGAGGTTTTAGGAAGGTCTCCGCCAACCGTCCGGGGCGCTTTTTAGCACTACGCCCCTTCCTCAGCGATCCCAGGCGCAACAATCCTTAATAAGATTGGTATCTCGGACGGCCGTAGTATTGGCCGTCCCAGGTAGCTGAGTCTGCGGAGCATCCCGTCCAGCCCCCACGCCATGGAACGGCTGAGGCAGTGCAGCTGGCGGCAACGTGTGCGAATTGCACAATGTCATTAAGCGCGCGGTGATCTTGGCGTTTCCAGTACACCCCTTTCGATTGGGTCTCGTACGAGTATCCGATCGGCGGGGCAGTACGATCACATCCGCTCGTCATCATAAAAGCAGCGATGATCAACGCCGTCTCAGGCCGCATATCCATTCAGTCTTTTTAGAGCGTGTGATTACAAGACCTTGTATCTTAATGTGCTTCCGTGCGTCGTCCTGTCAGCCAAGCGAGACAGGCAATCGCATAGAATCCGGCAAACACCAGAGGGCATGACCGTTGTGGTCAGCAGCTCCGTCTTCCTCACATAACCCGGGCCAAAGACTCGTCCCCTTTGCCTGAATTGTCAGTTAGGCCCGGGGTGCGGCTATAATATTTTTGAAAGCGGCGACGGCTATAAGATGACCGTGAGGACTTATGAGAAGACACATCCGGCTTGCTGGTGCATTGGCCCTTCTGTTGTCGTCGCAGGCCTGCGCGGAGTCGCCAAAACCCGTACCGGCGCCGAAAACTTTGGAGACGCCAAAACTAGTGGAGCCAAAGGAACCATTGAAGGCGGACGTGCGTAGCGCGCTCAGGCGGACCGTGGACAAATGCACGAAAGAGGTTCGAAAAGACCTTCCTGATGACAAGTTCGATGCTTACCTGGAAGGCTCCCGCGTCAATTATCTTGCGACAAAAGAGGCGGAGTTTAAGTTTGAGAAGTGCATGTCTGAGAATGGATACCCAATTAGCGCCCAATAGATCGGCGTAAGACCTGAGCCTGTTAGGTTGTCCGGACCGCTGTTAGATTGAAATGGTTCCTGACACCTTTTCTTTCTCTGCTCCTGAGTGTGTCATTGCAAGGCCCCGACATCAGCGGAGGGAAAAGCCCCGCGTCCTTGACTCAGTTGCTGCTTGCCTAGCCCGAAGAAGACGAGATTTGAATGTGTGAGGCTACTCGTGTTTAGTGAGAGGATTGGTCACTGAGGCCGGGTACTGCCCGCCATAGTCGCACATCGTCTCGTACACCCCTTTAGATTTGGTCTCGTACGTCGCGCAGTTGCGCCCATTCCCGTCTTTCGAGTATCGGCAATTCAGTCTTTCAACAAAGATTCCCGATAATCATCTCGAAGGCTCCTCCCGTGGAGTATAGAGTACACGTCGCGCATGACGTGGGCTCTCATCCACCTAACCGAGGAGGTTGCGATGATGTGTTATGCGGGGATTGATCTCCATGCCACCAATAGTGTTGTCGTCGTGCTTGATGAGGCGGACCGGATGCTGTACCAGAGGCGCCTGCGCAATGACCTCCCGCTGATCCTCACGGCGTTGGAGCCCTACCGGGCGACGCTGCAGGGCGTCGTGGTCGAATCCACCTATAATTGGTATTGGCTCGTTGACGGACTCATGGACGCCGGCTACCGCGTCCATCTGGCCCATGCGCCCGCCCTGCCACAGTACAGTGGGCTCAAGCACGTCGACGATCTTCACGATGCGCGGTGGCTGGCGCACCTGCTCCGCCTGGGCCTGCTCCCCACCGGCTACATTTATCCGAAGGCAGAACGCGCTGTGCGTGATTTGTTGCGTAAGCGCAGCCAACTGGTGCGACACAAAACCATGGTGGTCCTCAGTCTGCAAAGTCTCCTGACTCGACTGACCGGAAGCCGATTCTCCCTTCCACGACTCCGACAACTCACCCCTGACGGAGTCCAGGCCCTCGTGCCGTTTCCCGAACACGTCCATTCAGTCATGAGCTCATGGACGATCCTGCAGTGCCTGGAGGAGCAGATCCGAGCGATCGAGCAGGCCGTGCGGCAAACGGGCCGTACCCAACCCGGCTATGTCCTGCTCCAGACGGTCAAGGGGATCGGCCCCATCTTGGCGTTGACGATCTTGTTGGAAGCCGGCGATATGCGGCGGTTCCCAACGGTTGGGCACTTCGCCTCCTATTGTCGGTGTGTCGGCAGCGAGCATGTGAGCAACGGCAAACGCAAAGGTGCCGGGAATACGAAGAACGGCAATAGGTATTTGAGCTGGGCGTTCATCGAAGCGGCGCACTTCGCGATTCGCTATGAGGCCGTGATCCGAAGCTTTTACCAGCGCAAACACGCCCGAACCCATCCCTTGGTGGCCCTGAAGGCGGTGGCCCATAAGCTGGCTCGCGCGTGCTATCACATCTTGCGTGATCAAGTCCCGTTCGATCTGCACCGCGCCTTTGGCTAGAATCGGCTGACTGATTAGGGGTGGAGGCTGGGAGCTCGCAAAGGGGTTGGGGTTCGACCTCGTACTCCCGATTAGCCGCAGCTGCCACCCCGCTATTCTCCCTTGCCCTAGGGCGCGGGGACTGAGACGCCTCGACCATGAGCCATGAAGGGGTTGGCGCCAACTGGCAGCCAGACATCCTGTGCCAGACGGTGTGGACGTGGTTCGGGCACCGACAGTTGTCTGGGGCACGCATGGTGCCAGGGGCCGGGAGTCGATGCCGCAAGGCTCGGTCCTAGGGCCTTGATCCTGATGGGTGACTGGTGCGGCTCAGCTGCGAGCCGACACTGCCAAAGAAGACAACCGGGATGCGACTGAGTCACGCACGCGTGAGGGCGAAGGGATATCCGCAATCGTACACGCCGCTCCATGGAAGAGTGACGGGTGAATGGCTGGTTCTGCCTCTTGACCGGGGCCTTCGAGATGGGCGACCCCTTT
>CBDIWP010000061.1:0-54351 GCA_965285945.1 uncultured bacterium
GTCAAATGGAGTATCCGTCGCATCCTCGAACAACGCCCGGAGCGGTTCGACCTAGAAATCGAGACCATTAAGAAGGAAGTAGGGGAAAGCGGCGAACAAGTGACGGGCACCTGGGTGCATGATTTGACCGAGGTGGGGGATTTGGCCGCTCAGGGCTGCAGCCTCGAAGCCTGGTCGAAGAAAATGGCGAGCCAGCTGCGCACTCCCTC
The DNA here is from genome assembly GCA_965285945.1 of uncultured bacterium. Classification (GTDB taxonomy): domain Bacteria; phylum Nitrospirota; class Nitrospiria; order Nitrospirales; family Nitrospiraceae; genus Nitrospira_D. The sequence goes on from CBDIWP010000061.1 coordinate 210, forward strand.
CTGACTCTGCTCAAAACCGGATGGATCGGACCGGTCCATCCGGTCGCACGATGCGGTCGCCTCTGCCTTGGCCGGATTCTTCGATCACGAAGTTTAAGCAGCGATGGGCCTGCCGAAGGCTCGCTTCTACGCTGGCGGGTGAGTCTGAACGCGCCACGATGAACCCCAAATAACGCGTTCCTTCCGGTAGCGGCACCAGATCGTCACCGATCTGCGCCGTCACTGTGACTTCCTCAATGCCTGGAACGGCTCGCGCGGCTTCCTCGCCATGAATTTCTCGAAGCACACCGCCGTTTGGAATGGGCAGCATCATGACTCCGGATGCACGGCCGTCCCGATGCAGCGGCGGCAACTCCATCCGGAGAGCCTGCCGCAGGATCACCTCTTCTAACGACAGCTCGCCTGTAAACCGGAGCATGCGCGAGCACCGCCCGCCAATCGAGCGGGCCGCGATCTCGATCACCCATATGCCCGCGTCGTTGATTCGAAGTTCGCCATGGATCGGGCCTTCGCGGAGTCCCAAGGCCCTGGCGGCGGCTTCGGCGCACGCGGCCAGGCGAGTCTGGTCCTGCTCCGGGAGTCGTGACGGCGTCACGTAAATCGTTTCTTCGAAGAACGGTCCGTCCAGCGGATCGGGCTTGTCGTAGAGCGCCAGCATGTGCAGCGAGCCGGCGGTCATGAGTCCTTCCAGCGCCACTTCCTGCCCGGGAATAAACTCTTCGGCCAACAGGTGCTGCCCGGTGTCTGCCTCGCGCGTCGCGCCTAACTTATGTAGGAGCCGGGTGATGCGCTGAAAGGCCGCGGCACACTCACCCGGATTATTCACCCGGATGACCCCGCAACTCGCCGAGAGCGCCACTGGTTTGAGCACAGAGGGATAGGTGATTCGTTCGGCGACGACGGCTGGATCGTCATTAATCGACAGGCGGGTGAAACGCGGCACCGGCACTCCGAAGCGGTGCAACAGCGTCCGCATCCGGTATTTGTTCCCGGCGGCTGCGACCGACTCGACCGAATTGTGCGGAAGGCCCAAGGCGGCCGCGATCTGCGCGGCGAGCAGGGCGGTCCGGTCATCGACACCAACGACCGCGTCAATAGGGGACGTGCGTGCGTATCCGGCGACGGCCGCACAACAGCGGTCCGTTTCACCAAACCTCAGCGAAAGCCAGTCGGAGGCCGGGCGATCGGGGAGAACGGCGGTCGGTTCCACGCCCAAGGTGACGTCGAGCCGGAGCTTGGTGGCGGCGTCCAGAAACGCCTCGGCCCGGTAAGTACTCGATGGCAGCAGTAGCAGAATCCTCGGCATGGAGCGCTGGCCGATTATTCTAAAGGCCCTGTGAGCTGCCAGATATACGCGGCGCTCACGAGGCTGCTTCCTTCACCGTGCGGCACGCTCGGTATGAAACTGGAACAAGAGCCGGTTGGCTTCCACAATCGTCGCCAGCTTGGCGAGGACCTCCCGGAGGCGACCGCCGGGAATGGCATAATAGCCCTCATCGTCTCCCAGACCGGTGTAGACGCGATTTCCGATGCATCCGAAGCTCGCGGTGGCCCGATTGGACTGCAGCGATTCGGGAAGAATCGCACAGGTCGGCCTTCCCATCGTCGCGCCGCCGCTGCCCACCCCGGCGGCCTGCACCGCTTCGGCCACCAGCATGAGTTGCTTGGCGGATCCCCGAATCAGCACGACATCCGGCTCAAAAGGGGCCTCGCAAAGCGGGGCATAGAGCGCGACGCCAAAACCGCCCGGGCGTCGAGGGATCATCGGGATCTCTTCCATTTTGATGTACTGCATCTGAACCATGTTCTGGATGAGACCGTTGAGCTCCCCGGCCACCTCAGGAGGAAGGTCGACGCCATGGGTATGCGCCCCGACCGGACACTGATAGTGATCCCGGGCTTCGGTGTAGAACACCTGGCCCTCTGCAGCAAGACGCCAATAACCGCAACCGGCCGGGGCTGGGGCGGCAACGTGGGACATGCCGTCCGGCGCGGAATCACGAAAGGCAATGGCGACAGGCGCCAGTCGCAGCCCGAGGAGTTCCTGAAGGTCCTGTCCTTCTCGTATTCGACTCATTGCTTTGTATCTCCTGGATTTGGATCGCACTGATATGACGCCATCGTTCAGGCTCTAGTCCTTACATGCTCCACCAGCCGGCTGAAGCCCACTGAACTGATCCTTGGTCGGCTCTGCACAGCAGAACCACGGCTCGCTCATGCGAGGCGGACGAGCGTGGCTCGGCAGCCGGGCGGTTCGCTGGATGAAGGAGGCCTCCCGCCCGGCGGCCCGATACGCGAGCAGGCGAAGGCGGGCGAAGGAGTCCTGCGGATCCTCCTGAAGGCGCCCGGCTTCTTCCACCGCCGACGCAATGTCGTGATACAGCCGATCCATGCGGGGATCCGGGTGTGCCCATGGATACTGGAATCCGGCTTGATCCAGCGGACCGACGATCTTCGCCAGGGACCAAGGTTGGTCCGGTTCGGCGAGTAACGCGGAGCCAGGCGGCACTAACAAACGGATGGCGTATTGCACCGGATCGATCGCCTCGATCAATCCATACTCGTCCACTCGGTCGAACATCTCGATGTAATCTTCGAGCGTCGTCCAGGGGGTAAAGGCGACCAAGGAGGGACGGAGCGTCATACCGGCGCTGCGAACAAGATCCAGCGCGGTCAACACATCGGCGGCCGTGTGCCCTTTCTTGAGATGGGCCAGCACGACATCGCTGAATGATTCAACCGCCGAAATGACAAACAGGCAGCCGAGCGCGGCCAGTTCAGGCACGAGGGTCCGGCGTTTCAACAGGTGCTCGACCTTGGTCGTGACGTCATACGTCAGCCCGGGAAACTCCGCATGCATGGCGCGCAAAATGCTCAACGAGTGCCCCGGGCCGTTGAAAAAGTCAGGATCCCCGAACGTGATATGGGTCGCTCCTGCCGCCACTTGCTGTCGGATGTCCCGGAACACCATCTGTTCGGGCATCAACACAAACCGTCCCTCATAGACCGGCACGATGGGGCAGTGCCGGCAGGTGTGCAAACATCCGCGGCTGGCTTCGACATACCCCACGACGTGCTTCGCGCCTCGATGTTCGAGATGCGCATACTGCGACAGCGGAGGCAGGCCGGATCGGCGGGGCACCGGAGCATCGGAAGCGACCCGTTGTACGAGCGGAGACACAATACGTCCCCGCCGACTCACGCCGTCGAGATCGGACCAATCTGCCCCGCGCTCCAACGCCGTCACCACATGGACGAGCGGGGTATCGTATTCCCCCCCGATGATCGAGTCCGCCGCATGGGAGAGCAAAAACTCGGCGTTTAAAGAGGCGTACAAGCCATAGATGCAGATATGGGCAGAAGGATTGACCTCGCGGATCATCTCAGCGACGCGGACGCCGAGACGCAACGCGGTATGCATGGGCACTGAGATGCCGATGAATCGTGCGCGCGCCGCCCGCCGGGCATCGAACGCCTCCACGGCGACGTCCAAGACCGCCGGCGCATATCCGGCCTCTTCCAAATAGCCTATCGGCTGGGCCACGCCCACGGGCTGGTGGCCGAGTTCATAACAGGAGATCAACAGAATCGCGCCATGCTCGCGCCAAGGCTGCGGTTCGTCGGTTCTCGCCCGTGGTTGCACTGTGATTAACGGCACGCTCACTCCTCATGAGACACATTGCGCGGGTTCTCAGAGGGTACGCAATCCTTGACCGGATATGCAATCAGCGCCGCCAGCGAAATAGCCGCACAGGACAGGAGTGATGAAGATGAGTCAATGAAGAGCCGGAGATCGCGTTGCGGCAAGCCGCTCACAAACCCGCAAGGCTCGACATCTACAGATGAACATCATCCAATCGTCCAGATTGGCCCGCAGTGGTGTGCACATTGAATGATTGATCCGCCGCTTCGGAGGGGTATCGTCGTCTAGACGGGTGAGACCGGAAGGATCCGCAGAGGGGTGGTGTTAGGCAGAGGCTGCAGTGATCAAATTGAGCTTACTTCAGCATGTGTGTCTTTTCGGCCAACTCCTTCGTCACATGCTGGAGGTCGTCACGGACGATTTCCTTCTTCTCGTCGTCGATCCGCATCATGTAGGTTCCGTGGCCGACCTCTTTGCCACCGGGGAACTCGTAGAGCTGGGCGATCACCTGCATCGTGGAGTAGGGCTTGGAGAACAGACTTTTCTGGCCGTTTGACGTGACCGACGGCGCCCACAGCACGTAGAGGTAATCGGTACCGAGGTTCTTGTGGAGCTGTTTGACGCGGTCGAGATCGGTCTTGGCATAGTCCACGTCGATCTCGAAGTAGGCAGAGTTGTAGGGGCCTTTGATGAGTTGCGGGTAATTGGGAATGGCTTGGGCCACCTGTTTCTGGGGCATGACTTGGAACTGGCTCGCTTTGCCCAATTCATCAGCTAGCGCATGCGCGGCTTGGAGCGAGGTGGGATTCGTGAGGCCTGCGATCACGGCGAGTTTTTTGCCCTTCGGCTTAAAGGGCTCTTCCGTCAGTTGAAATGTTGAGCAGCCTACGAGGAGGAACGCCACACCGACCATGATAAGGGCGGCGAGGAATGCCTGGCCTGACCGCCTCACTTCTGCTTCCCCGTGTTGGTGACCTTGATGAATGCATCGACGATGTCCTCCGCCGAATCTTTCAGCAGTTCGTCGATGTAGTAGCCTTTCGGCCGGAAGAGCTGCAGGACGCTGTCGCTGTTTCGTTTATTGAAGGCCGTGTGCGAGACGATTTTCCCCGTCGGGTATTCGAGCATGTTGCCGTAGACATTGGTTGAATAGGTATTGCTGCAGCCGCCTTGATTCGAACAGGTGGTGCTCTTGGTCAGCCCCTTGCTCCAGATCACGAAGACATAGTTCGTTTTAAGTTTCGTCTGAATTCTTTCCAGCTTGGGTTTTTCGGATGGATCGACCCAGGCTACCTCGCCGTCTTTTTCCTCAATGGCCTTGATGGTGATGGGATAGCTGGGGATGGCTTTGCTGACGTCGCTCTGATCCAGTACCTGTAGATTCGTCCGTTCCTTGAACTCCTTCGTGAGGTACTCAGCCAGTTTGAGATCCGCCTCTTCCGCCCCGCCGGTGATCACGCTGACTGACGTGGGCTTGATCTGGTAGGCGGCGTCCTGGAGAGCGAATATCGTCCCGCCGCCGCACCCTCCCAGGAGGAGCATGACGACGACAAGCGCCACTGAAGGTATTAGTAATGAAGTCCTGAAAGCGGCCCTCACCATATAAGCCTCCCAGACCGGAATTGCCCTTTATTGGTCACAAAGCAGACGGCCGGGCATGGCTGCTCCACCGTGAGCCCTTGTGAGCCCCTTGGAAGAACTTAGCAGGAACTATGATTCCGTCAATTCGTGTGGATGAAGGGGGCAGGCATGCGGCGTATTGGCGTAATAGGACGATTAGTGCGAGTTCTGACTGAGTTTGGGGGTCTTACTGCCCTGTCAACGAATGGGCCCTGTGGCTTGGTTACCCCCACTTTATTAGGCCGTGAGCCAACGATAGAGCATGAGCAGTGAGAGCGCCCCGATTACTGCGTACACAAACGCGACGATATCGGACTCCCCGGTGAGACCCACTTGGCCTCCAAGACAGCCGCCGATCAAGCCGCCCACGATGCCGATCACCGTCGTTCCGATCAACTGACCCGGATCCTTCCCGGGCATCAGCACCTTCGCGATGACACCCACGACGAGCGCAAATACTAGAAATTCGAGGGTCGTGAGTAACGACGTCCAATCCATGAGGCCTCCTATTGTGATCTTGGCGAACGGCGCACCCTGTACCTTGAGGGCAGCACGTTTCCGAGACGCGCTGTTCTGGATAGCTGAGTGGGCCGGATGGCCACCTGATCTTTGTGGCCGCCCTCAGATTGTACGAGACGAGATAATGCCTGTGGGGTGATTTTTACGTTTTTCTTTCCGCCGGCTTGCTGCTTGGATCCCCAACCAAGCCTAATGTAAGCGAAGTGCTTAGATAGACCGTCGTAAGGCATCGGTCCATTTCGAATGCTATGTGGAGGCGCATCAGACCGGAATGGCGATCGGGAGGCGGCCTTTTACCGGAGCGATTGCTACGGAGCTTCCGGACAGCCTGTCCATCGCTCGGACGACCTGTCACCTGGAAAACCGGCCTATCCGGCTGTCGGGCCTGCAAGACCGTCATTTTATTACCGACTTGAGGGCATGGCTCTCCTGGCAAGTCATTTGCGGTTAGTACTACTGGCGACTCACCATTTCAATGAGGGAGATACTTATGAACCGTCTAATAGCATTGTCAATCGGGCTGTGCTGGCTTCCGGCCGTGGCCTTAGCCGCCAATCCGGCGACCACCTATACCGGAACCACGATCGAAAAGGTAGACACCGACAAGCAAACCATCAGCATCAAGACCAAGAAAGGGGAGTCGTGGACTTTGAAAGTCGCTGATCCTGAAATGCTGAAGAAGTACAACCTGCATAAGGGCGACCAGGTCAGCGTAGAAGTAGACACGAACAATACGATCACGAAAATCGCCAAGGCCGGTGAAATGGATCAAAGCGGCGGTGGCATGGGCCAAGGGTCAGGACAGTAAAGAGGTAGCGAGAGGGCAATGAGTCCGGTCTGATTCGCAGGTCGAACTGGCCAGGGGCTCATATCTCAGGCCAATCGAAGTGGCTTTGATTCAGAGTCTTGCCTTCAACGTTTTTTCCTTGAAGGAACGATCCAGTGGTCCTTCACTGCACGTAGTGAGGGACCACTGTCTCACCGTAGGGTCAGCACCAAGACCATTCCTGGAAGGACACTGATGTTGGTCCTGACTGCGTCCATCGAACGAGGCCATTCTTAGGGCACTCGTTTACTCTCTGTGCTCTCCATAAAAAGAGCGGTCAGATAGTCGTTGTACTGCGCGCATTGAGGACCACGGTTCCCTCGTGGGGCCTCAGCGAGCACCAAGGACTATCTGGCGCTCCGAGGGCAGTTCTTTGTTCTTCCCTCTTTCCTTTCCTCTCCCTAAAGGAGTGGTCAGATGGTCCTTCACTGCGCGCATTGAGGGACCACCGCTCCACCGTGGGGCCTCAGCGAGCACCAAGGACTATCTGATCACTCCGTTCCCCCGCCCTTGAATATCCTTCTTGCCCCCTCGTACAATGTCGGCCTAACCCCTTGGCATTCTGATGGTTTCGGAATGCCTGGCCGATACAGGAGCCGCCTGCATGCGCATCGAGTATTCGAAGGGTGAACGGGCCTCCAAAGAACTGATCCTGCTCCATCGCCAGACCTCGGAAACCACCAGCGGCCGGAAGATGAAGGTTATGCTGATCTTCCCGCCCGATTGGTTTCCGTCCGAACCCTATCTGAGCCTGCCCTCGCTGACCGCCGTCCTTCGCCAGGCCGGCCATACCGTCATCCAGAAAGACGTGAACCTCGAGATGTACGACTGGTACTTCAGCGAGGACTTCTTGAAGAAAGTCCTGCGCCGGGTGCCGCAGCAGCTCGACCGGCTCCGCAAGCTCTCGAAGAAGCGGGATCTGGACGCCGGTGAAATGGATCTGCAGATGGCGCTGTGCGACCTGACCCGCCAGCGGATTGACGAACTGATCAAGAAGGCCGAGAAGGCCAAGGCGATCATCCGCGGGGACGTCTTCTACGATATCGATCAGTTGGAGTGGGCGATTCAAGTGTTCCGGGAAGTCACGTCCACAATTTCGATGGTCTATTACCCCGCGCGGATCTGCATGCCGCCGATGGAGACGGATCTCTCCTATAAAGTCTTCGTGTCGTCCGAAGTGATGGATGCGGTGAACGATCAGCAGGTGAACGTGTACCGCGACGTGTTCGAGCATCTGGTGAGGCCTTCGATCGAGCAAGAACAGCCGGACGTGATCGGCATCTCGATCGTGCTGCAGCAGCAGATTTTCTCGACCATGACCTTCTGCGCCCTCATCAAGCAATATTTCCCGCATATCCATGTGACGATCGGCGGCAATACGGTCACGCGCCTGCGCGATGTGCTGCCCGAATCCCCGCTGTTCCAATACTTCGACAGCGCGGTGGTCTATGAAGGGGAGACGGCCTTCGTGCAACTGGTGTCGGCGGTCGGTGCGAAGCGGAGCCTCGCCGAGGTGCCCAACACCATGTACAAGGACGCGACCGGCGTCCACACGTCGGCGACGAGCTATGCGGAAGATATGCACGCGCTGCCGCCGCCGGATTTCGACGGGTTGCCGCTGGAAAAGTATTTCGTCCCGACCAAGATCCTGCCCTATCTGGCGACGCGGGGCTGCTACTGGGGCCGCTGCGAGTTCTGCGACCACGGCGAGGGGTATACGGCGGGGTACCGGTCGAAAAAAATTCAGGACATCCTGGGCGAGATCAAACATCTGCGCGACAAGTATGGGGCGCAGCATTTCCACTTCACCGACGAATCCTATCCGCCGGCCCTGTTCAGGAAGCTCGCGCGCGGGCTCATCGACTCGAAGATGGGCATCACCTGGACCACGCACATGCGGTTCGAGAAGAGCTTGTTGGAAGATCAGGTCTGGCAGGATGCCAAGGACTCGGGCTGCCGCTATCTCCACTTCGGCTATGAGTCGGGGAATGAGCGCGTGCTGAAGCTGATGGACAAGGCCACAACGACCGAGATCATGACCAAGCATCTGAAGTACACGGCGGAGGCGGGTATCTGGAACCACTGCATGGGCTTCTTCGGCTTTCCCGGCGAGACGAAGGAGGAAGCCTGGTCGTCGGTGGAGTTCCTGGAGCGGAACAAGGACTATGTGCATTCGCTGGGGTTCGGCACCTTCGATCTCGGCCGGCATAACCCGGTGGCGAAGAATCCGGATAAGTGGGGTGTGACCGCCTACAAGAATCCCGAATGGGATCTGGCGCTCGACTACTACTACACCGTGAAGGACGGCATGAGCATCGAAGAGGCCGAGCGGGTGTTCGAGCAATTCGAACGGAACCACCATCCCGGCTGGGATTTGCGGCTGTTCATTCGTGAGTACATCTTCCTCTACATCGCGCGGTTCGGGCTGCAGAAGCTCAGCGATCTGCAATTCAATGCCGCGAAGTACACAAGGGAGCCGCCATCTTTGGCGGGGAAAATGTGATGGGCAGGATGTTGAAAAAGGCTCCTGGCGGCGTTCTCGCTTCACTTAAGGACTCAACGTACTGTGAGTACGCCTCGTCCTTTCGTTCGCTGCGGCCTTGCCGGATATCCTTTTTGAACATCCTTGAAGAGGAAGGCAATGAACGGGAAGGCAAACTCTTATGAGCGCTAGCGGCTTAGTCCAGATTGATGGCCTGGCCCCGGTGAAAGACCGCAAGACTTCCAAGGTCATGCTGCTGTTCCCGCCCGAGTGGGTGCCGACGGCCCCCTATCTGGCGCTGCCCTCGCTGACCGCCGTGCTGCGCCAGGCCGGGCATCACGTGGTGCAACGCGACATCAACATCGAGATGTACGACCACTTCTTCAGCATGGAATTCTTGATCTGGGTGAAGGCCCGGCTCGGCATGCAGCTGAAGCCGCTGCAAGACAAGGACAAGGCCGGCACGCTCACCGATCAGGAGGCGAGCCAGAAGGCCGTGGTCGAGGGAGCCTATGCCGTCGATGTGTTCGACTTGGCGGAGCGTGCGGAGGACGCAAAGCTCATTGTCAGGGGCGAACGGTTCTACCAGGCCGATAAGCTCGAGTTGGCGCTGAACACCTTTCGCGAGGCGATGCAATATATCTCCGCGGCCTACTATCCGGCCTCGCTCGTCTTCTACCCGATGGAAAGCAACCTCGGCTACCGGCCGGGCGTGTCAAAAGAAGTGTTCGCGTGTTTGGACGACGAGCAGGTGAACGTCTACCGCGATATCTGCAACCAACTGGTGCTGCCGTCGGTGAGCAAAGAGCGGCCGGATGTCGTCGGCATTTCGATCGGCACGCAGATGCAGCTCCTGGCGGGGCTGACCTTCTGCAAGATGATCAAGGAAACCTTCCCGAACGTCCACGTGGTGGTCGGCGGCAACGTCATCACGCGGCTCCAGGAAGAGCTGCCGCATCAGGAGCGGTTCTTCACCGAGGTCTTCGACAGCGCGATCCTCTACGAAGGCGAGCATGCCTTGCTCTGGCTCATCGAAGCATTGAACGGGCAACGCGACATCGCGTCGGTGCCCAATCTCCTGTATCGCGATGCGGACGGGCATGTGCATCAAAGCAAGGAAGTCTATACGGAGAAGACGACGGCGCTGCCGCTGCCCGACTTCGACGGGTTCCCGCTCGATCACTATTTCGTGCCCGAACGGATCATTCCCTATCTCGCGACGCGCGGCTGCTATTGGGGACGCTGCACGTTCTGCGACCATGGGCAGGGCTATTTTGATCAATACCGCGGCATGTCGGCGCAACTGGTCGTGGAGCAGGTGACGGCCCTGCGCGACAAGTACCAGTGCCGGCATTTCCTGTTCTCGGATGAATCCTATCCGCCGGCCCTGTTCAAGAAAGTGTCGCAGCTGCTGGTCGATCAGAATACCGGCATCAAGTGGACCACGCTGATTCGCTTCGAAGAGACGTTACAAGATCAAGCCATCTGGGATCTCGCGGCGAAGGCCGGCTGCTGCACGCTCTATTACGGGATGGAGTCGGCGAACGAGCGGGTGCTCAATCTGATGGACAAGCATGCCAAGAAGAGCGTGATCCAGAACAACCTGCACCTCGCGGCGAAGGCCGGCATTTGGAACCACGTGATGGCCTTCTACGGCTTCCCCGGCGAGACGCGGGACGAGGCGCTGGAAACCCGCCAGTTCGTCGTTGACAACCAGCCGGTGATCCACTCGGTCGAGCTGTTCTACTTCGTGGCCTACCGGCACACACCGATGGTGCGGAACCCGGAGAAGTTCGGCATCACGATCCACAAGCAGGAGGAGTACGACCTGCCGCTGGACTACTACTACACGTTGAACGAGCCCGTCGGGATCTCCTGCCTGGACGCCATGCAGCTCTGCGAAGAGTTTTACGAAAACGATTTCCAGCCCTGGGCCGTGCGCGTGAACGCCCGGGAGCACGTCTTTCTCTATATCTCCAAGTTCGGCACGAATAACCTGCCGCAGATCTACGCGCAGCGGCAGACGGTGGGTGCGTCCGACAGTGTCTCGGGCTTAGTGACGTGGCCGGTGTCGATGGGAGAGGGGGACGATGGGATGAGCCGCGTCGTCTCCCACGGGATTAACGGATGATGAAAACGCCATCTAACTTCGTTCTCGGTTGCATGTCTCCTTGCGACGTACCCCACCGGGAATGAGCTGCTTTGGCAGCTGGGGTGGGTGGGTGAGAAAAGGTATGCCTCAGTCGCGGGACACTGCCGGCTCACCATCTCGCCGGCGCGCACAACCTTGGCGCTCCTTATTCGTCGCGCCGTGCGCCTCCCTGCGGCCTTGTTACATGACGTTTTGATCATCCTGGTTCAGACTCGGATATCCCGACCTGGGCCTGGTTACATGGCGTCTTGATCGTCGGGGAGCTGCGCATCGGAGTACTTGATCCAGGCGCAGAGGAGCGGATAGGCGGCTTCGACTTTCCTGGTCATCTCTTCGGCTTGTTTGAACATCTGCATGTACTTCTTGGGGTTGTTCGTCAGATTGGCGTAGCGGGCGGGATGCCAGGTCTGCAGCAGTTCTTTCCGTTTCGCGGTGAGCTGGTCTTGTGAAACCGGCGGCGTCAGGCCGAACAGTTTCAGGGCCTGGGAGAGCGAATCATCGGTCTGCTCCATGATATTTAGTGTGGCAAAGCGGTCTTGAACCTGTCAATCTGAACGCTATGCCGACTGTCCTTCCGATCCTTCAGGCTGCGCCCCTCTTTACCAAAAACGATTACCGCGAGGTGCTTCGGCGCGAGATGGACGCGGGCAAGATCCCGCTCAGCCTGGGGCGCGATTGTCCGGTGAAGTGCGAGTTTTGCTACGAACTGGACCATTCCTACCGCGAGACGCAGGATCCGCCCAAGACCTCCGACGACGATTGGAAGTACATCCTCGACTATATCAGCCGGAAGCCAACCGATCTCAAACAGTTCTGGTGCCTCGGCGGGAACGAGTTCATGGAATGGACCGATCTGTTCCTCCATCCCAAGGCGATGGAATGGGTCGAGGACTTTTTAAAGTACACGGACAAGAGCATCCAGTTTTTTACCGTGGGCTTCGTCCACGTGCCGAAGATCCACCAACTCGTGGCCCAATATCCCGGCCGGATCAACTTCGAGCTGTCCGTCATCACCTTGAGCGACTATCGGCAGCGCCTCATGCCGCATGCGCCGTCCGTCAAGCATCTGATGAAGGTGCTCGACGGCCCGGCCGTTTCCTCCGCCAACTTCTACGCCTTCGACGCCCACACGATGTCGAAAGACGCCGCCACGATCTCGGCCGTCAACCAGCAGTGCGTGCTCTGGATGGGCACGCTCACCCCGGTGCGGGGCTTGAAAGAAGACACGGCCGGTCTTATGCGGCAGGGGCGCAAGTATCTGGCGGAAGAGGCGCTGCGGATTTACGATGCCGCCATGCCGAACCTGCAAACCATCCATACCGAAGCCTACACGACCGCTTTTTTGAGCCGCCGCCGCATCGTGAGCCTCTTTGATGCACTGGAATTGGAAAAGAAGGACACGATCGTCACGGCCTGGAGCGTCTACAAGATCCTGACCATGTACCGGAAGAACCGGGCCAAGTTTCTCTATGTGCCCAACACAATGTTGGGCGGGGATTCCGATTGCACGGTCCTGCTGACCTTCGATGATATCGCCCGCCGGCTGACCAAGGAAAAGGTCGTGCACATTCCGAAGTGCATCATGCAATCCGGCCGAGGCCCGTACAGCGACATTACGGGCGTCACGCTCGAGCAGTTCATGAAGAAGACGGGTGTGAAAGTGAAGGTCCTCCATAAGATCGACACGCGTTTTGCGAACGAGCAGCTCTATAAGCAGGGATCGCTCCGGAACTACATCGAAGGTTATGTGCGGAATCCGATGGTGCAGGCCTATGAGGCGCTGGCCAAGCCCGCCTCGTGACATGCTGAAAAGGCTTCCAGCGGTGTTCCTCGGCGCTAAGACACTGGGCGCTCACCGTCTCGCGCCCGTGCGCAGACGTGACGCTCGTTATTCCTCGCGTCGCGCACCTCAACGTAGCCGAGAGGCTACGCCTCCGGTGCTTCCGTCGCCTGCGGCCTGCTCGGGGTACGGCGCATCTCGGTGCGCCGGGGGATGGCGGGTGAGGAAAGACGACCTTTTTGAGCATGTCAGAAGAGGAAACTTAAGTCAGAATATGTGAGGTGCTATCTCATGGCTGATCGTCACACGATCAAGTTCTATCAAGCCGATGTCTTCACGTCGCAACCGTTCGGCGGCAACCCGGTCGCGGTGATCCCCGATGCGGATGGATTGACCGACGATCAGTTGCAGCAGATTGCGCGGGAGATGAATCTTTCCGAAACGGTCTTCGTCTTTCCGCCGACCGATCCGGCCGCGGTCGCGCGGCTGCGGATTTTTACCCCCACGCAAGAGATCCCGTTCGCCGGCCATCCGGTCCTGGGCACCTTCTTCATTCTCGCGGAACTCGGCATCATTCCAACCAAGCAGCCGGTCACCCATGTGATGCAGGAGTGCAATATCGGGTTGTTTCCCGTCGAAATCCAAATGGAGGACGGCCACGTGGAACGGGTGGTGATGACGCAGCCCAAGCCGGAGTTTCTGGGCCCGGTTGAGGAAACCGAGGATCTCTATAAGATCGCCGGCGCGCTGGGCCTATCCAAGCACGTGATCATCGATAACAAGTGGCCCGTTGAAGTGGTGTCCACCGGTTTGCCGGTGATCATCGTGCCGGTGCGCACGCTGACCGCGGTGCGTTCGATTCGGCCGGATGCGTCCGCGATCGCGGAGCTGTGCGACCGGTTCGGCGCCAACGGCATCATGGTCTTCACGACCGTGACGGTCGAGCCGTCGGCGACGGTGCATACCAGGATGTTTGCGCCGTCGATCGGGATCCCGGAAGACCCGGCAACGGGCAGCGCCACCGGGGCGCTGGGGGCCTATTTGGTCCAAAATGGCGTGGTGGATGTCGCGCCGACCACGGACATCATCGCCGAACAGGGATATGAGATCGATCGGCCCTCCTGCCTCTTTGTGCAAGTCGGCTCGGACGACGATATTATTCAGACGGTGAAGGTGGGGGGGCAGTGTGTGCGGGTCATCGAAGGCACCCTTAACTTTTAGCCAGGGTGCTGAAAAAGGTCGCCAGCGGCGTTCTCAGTCGCGCGTCTCCTTGCGACGTACCGCAAGGGTACGCCTCAGTCGCCGTGCTCCCTGCGGCCTTGCTGGACAACCTTTTTGAGCACCCTGCGAGGTCACTCGCAAAAAAAACAAGTCGGCATCAGGTCTCAAGGGAAAAGATGCTGATTGCTGAAGGCTGGGAGCCACTATGAAAGCTGTTTTGTTTCGTCAGCATGGCGGGCCGGATAAGCTCTCCTATGAAGATGTGCCGATGCCTGCGATCGGGCCTGAGGAGGTGCTGGTCAAGGTCAAGGCCGCGGCGCTGAATCACGTCGACATCTGGATCCGGCAGGGCAATCCGGCCTATCCCATGCCCTTACCGCATATCCCCGGAGCGGATGCCGCAGGGCTCGTGGAGCAGGTCGGCGCGCAGGTTGAGAACGTGACGGTCGGAGAGCGGGTGTTCCTGTCTCCCGGCATCAGTTGCTGGCGCTGTGAGGCCTGCCTGGCAGGCCGCGATAATTTTTGCCGCTCCTACGGGCTGCTGGGCGCCATGGTCCCGGGCACCTACGCCGAATATGTGAAAGCGCCTTTCCGCAATGTGCTGCCCATTCCGGGAAATCTGACGTTCGAGGAGGCCGCGGCTTTTCCGTTGGTATCCGTCACGGCGTCCCACATGCTGTTCGCGTTGGCGCAGATCCAGTACGGCGAAACCGTGCTCATCATGGGCGGGGGAAGCGGCGTCGGGAGCGTGGCGGTGCAGCTGGCGCATCTGGCCGGCGCCAGAGTCATCACGACTGTGGGGGCCGACGACAAGAGTCCCAAAGCCGTGATGCTCGGCGCCCATGCCGTGATCAATCATTCCAAGGAAAAGGTTGCGGACCGGGTGAAGTTGCTCACGGAGGGACGCGGCGCGGACGTCGTGATCGAGCATATCGGTCCGGAGGTGTGGGATGCCTGTCTCCAATCATTGGCGAAGGGCGGGCGTCTGATCACCTGCGGGGCGACGACCGGCGCGGAGGTGAAGCTCGACCTCCGCTATGTCTATTCCAGGCAGTACACCATCAAGGGGTCCTACATGGGCACCCGCGCCGAGCTGGTCAAAGCGGCGGAGCTGTTCGGCCAGGGGAAACTCAAGCCGGTGATCGACCGGACGTTTCCTCTTCAGGAAGCCCGGGCGGCCCAGGAATATATGCTAGGCAGAAAATTCTTTGGTAAGATCGTGCTCACGGTATGAGGATGCGGGAAACAGCCATGAACGGCGCTCCGAGTGGCGGGTCACCTTGCGCAACAACGTGGCACTCCTTGTTCGGCGAGCCGTGCGATGCGGACCTTATTGGCTGGCTGTTTGAGCATTTGAGGCAAGGTCGAAAGGTGAGAGGTTCACACACAACTAGGTATGGAGGGCACCATGTCTACCATTGCGCGGATCATGACGAAGAACCCGAAGGCGGTGGGGCCGGCCATGTCGGTCGTGAGCGCGGCGAAGACGATGCGCGCGGCGCGCGTGGGATCGCTTTTCGTGAAGAAGGGCAAGCAGCTGGTCGGCATCGTCACGGATACGGACATCGTGCGGCGCGCGGTGTCCAGCGGCAAGCCCCTCGGCAAACTGACGGTCGAGAAGATCATGACGACGCCGATCTGCACGATCGAAAGCAGTCAGCCGGTTGATGACGCACAGGATATGATGGGCGATCTCGGCGTGCGCCATCTCGCGGTGACCAAGGGCGGGGTGATTGTGGGAGTGATCTCCGTGCGGGATCTGTTGATGTTTTATAAGCGGTATGCGCAATCGAAAATTTCGACGGAGGTTACGTATTCGGAGCCCAAGATCGGGCAGGATTAGCGGATGCTGAAAACGGTCCCCAACTGCGTTCTCAGTCGCATGTCTCCCTGCGACGTACCCCACCGGGAATGAGTTGCTCTGGCAGGTGGGGTGGGTGGGTTGGCGGGTGAGAAAAGGTACGCCTCAGTCGCGGGACACTGCCGGCTCACCATCTCGCCGGCGCGCACAACCTTGGCGCTCCTTATTCGTCGCGCCGTGCGCCTCCCTGCGGCCTTGTTGGCTGACCGTTGTGAGCCTCCTATGTAAAAGTAGTCGCTCTAAGCGGAGCCTGATGTCGCCGGTCAGTATTTGGCTTACCGCTGGTGGCTGATGACTCGTCTACTTGGTTAACTCTTTGACCAGGTGTCCGAGTTCGGGGAGAATGAGTTTTTCCATCGCCAGCCGGACGGCGTTTTCCGAGCCCGGCGTTGAAAACAGGACGCGGCCTTTGATGATGCCGGCGGTGGCCCGGCTCATGATGGCCGGGGAGCCGATGTCCTGATAGGTGAGATACCGGAAGACTTCGCCGAATCCCTCCAGCCGCTTTTCCAGCATCGCATCCACCGCTTCGAACGTGGAGTCCCGCCGGGAGATGCCGGTGCCGCCATTGATGATGATGGCCTGCACGGCCTCATTGGCCAGGCCTTCGGCAATGCGTCCCTTGATCTGGGCCGGCTCGTCCTTCACGAGATGGTAGGCGGCGATGCTGTGGCCCTTGCCTTTGAGCAACTGTTGAATGAGCCGGCCGCTGGTATCCGTCTCAGGCGTGCGAGTGTCGCTGCAGGTAATGACCATACACCCGATGGACGCGGGTGCATGGCTTTTATGTTCGTGGGCGGTGTGGCTACTCATACATTTGTAGGATGCTGAAAATGGCCTCCGGCTTCGTTCTCACTTCACTCAGACCCTCGACGTACTGAACAACGGACGCCTCAGGCCTTCGCTCATTGCGGCCTTGCCGGAAGGTCATTTTGAGCATCCTTGAGTGATTTGTACCTAAAGTTACTTCCAGACCGCGTCCGGATTGAGCTTGGCCACCGGCGTGCCTTTGCCGACATGCTCATCGAGGATCGTGGCGACGTCCGCTTCCGTGACCTTCGAATACCAGGTGTTGTCCGGGTACACGACGACGGTGGGGCCTTGCTCGCAAGGGCCCAGACAGCCGGTTGCGCTCACCAGGACCTCGCCCGGCTGCGTGCCGCGCTGCATCAATCCCATGTTGAACGCCATGAGCAATTGCTGGGCGCCGGCCGCTCCGCAGGAGGGCTTCGGATGGCCCGGAGGCCGTGAATTGGTGCAGACAAGGATGTGATATTTCGGCTTCGGCATGTGTACTCCTTCGTTAGAACCGACGCTGTCAGCGATCTGCTGTCAGTGGATGTCGTTTCATGATGGGCTGAGAGGTGAACGCTGAAGGCTTCCGGGGCTTATTTGGGACGATATGATTGCCATTGTTCAATGCCTTCTTCCGGCAAATTCCAATGCTTCAGTCCTTTGAGCACCCAGTCGAGATAGTGGTCCTTCGGTTTGAATTTGCCGATCGGCGCGGCGGCATGGGTGGTGACCAGTTCCTTTTCGCCGGCTTCGGTGATGACGGTGATCTGCACATGTCGATAGGCCCCTTGCGGGATATCCTGCTCGAACTCATCGATCAGCTTCACGTCCTCGTCCGTCAATTCAAAGACGCCGCCCCAGACCTTTTCCCCCGGGGAGGGCGCAATGCTCGCCAATCCGCATCGCCATTGCGACGACCACCGGCAGAACTTAATGGTATGCTCGCCCAGAGAGGCCAGG
Organism: uncultured bacterium; assembly: GCA_965285945.1. GTDB lineage: Bacteria > Nitrospirota > Nitrospiria > Nitrospirales > Nitrospiraceae > Nitrospira_D. Next base: position 18,069 of record CBDIWP010000061.1, read on the forward strand.
TAGAGAAACTTATGCTCGGGGGCCCGGCGTTTGAGCTGCGTCGGATTCAGGTTGTCGCCATAGAGAAAAAACTTCATGTGGAGATGCTCACGATCAAAATGATGGTTGTAGAGGCTGGGTACTTGTAACACACCGGCTTTTCAACAGACAAGCGGCTCCACGCCCTGTCGGGCCCGAAGAGGCGACTCCATTGACAATACCCCGGGGCCTTCCTAAGATGCCGCCAGACGGTCTTAGGCGCAACCTCGCCGATCGTCATCACCCACACCACATCCATGGATAACGGCTCCACCACGACATCGTCTTCCGGTTCTTCTTACACGGTTAGAGTGATCCACTATGCGGTGGTGGCGATCCTCGCTCTCGGTGCCCTGTACTATTTCGCCATGCAGCCGCCGACGCTGAATCCGGTCCTCGATAGGCGGGCGGCCGAGGCGTTAGCGCTGGTGCAAACCCATCGGGCGCTGGGACAGCCCACCATTCTGCAGGCGATGACCGAACACGTGCGGTCGATGAAGGACCGTGGGCAGGGTGTGCGCTTAGGCGAATGGCGGGTGAAGCAGGTCGAAGGCGACCTGTACGAGGTGCGCGTGCAGTTGCGGGATCAAAGTGTCAGCGGTCAATGGTTCGAGCGGGAATTCATCTGGCATGCCCATCTCGGCCTGAAGAAGGTCAATGCCGCGTCGCTGCCGGCGGACGGTGTGACGCCCAAAGAGCCCGATGAGGAGTTGCCTTCCAACCTGCCCATGCCTCAGCTCGGCCCTACCTGAGTTCCGCCGGCAGGGCGATCTGTACCTGTTCGTCGACGATCCGTACCGCGCAGCAAGGCACCTCAAAGTCGGGGTTGCCCACGCGCTGGCCGGTCGTCACATCGAACCGCCATCCGTGCCAGGGACATTCCACCACGCCGCTGTCCCGCACTCGTCCCTCCCCCAGCGGTCCGCCCGCGTGCGGGCAGGCGTTGTCGATGGCATAGAACGTTCCGCCAATATTGAACAGCGCGATCCAGATTCCCTGCACCTCGACGGTGCGGCCGCTCCCGGGCGGGATCTCGCTCACCCGTGCGACGGTGACAAAGTCGGTCATGTGGCCTGGTATCATGTTCAGGTCGCTTCTCCGGCTAGAATAGCCATCGGCTTGATTTCAGCGGCACTGTATGGCATAGAAGGGTGCACGAGACGTGCCCTCCAACAGGACTCCGGGATCTGGGAGCCTCGGTAGGGAAATGAGGTTGCTGCATGGAAATGACTCTCCTGCTCAACTCGACGTACGAACCCCTGCGGGTGGTTCACTGGCAAAAAGCCATCGCCCTCCTGTGGCAAGGAAAAGTCGAAGTCCTCGAAGTCTACGACCGCGAAATTCACGGCATCACCCTCTCCATCAAACTCCCCGCGGTCATGCGGCTTCTCAAGCTGGTGAAGCTGAAGGATAGCCATCGGGCGGTCAAGTTCTCACGCATCAACATCTTTACCCGAGACGGATACACCTGCCAATACTGCAACCATAAGTTCCGGACGGAAGAACTGACGTTCGACCATGTGGTTCCGATTGCGAAGGGTGGGAAAAAAACCTGGGAGAACATCGTTACGGCTTGCTGGCGCTGCAACAACCGGAAGAGCGGACGCACTCCGGACGAAGCGGGGATGAAGCTGAAGAAACGGCCCGTGAAGCCGCGCTGGAGTCCCGTTATCACCATTACCATCGGCATCCGCAATACGCCTGAAAGCTGGCGCGACTACCTGTATTGGAATATGGAGTTGGATGCCGACCCCGCCGAGACCTAGTGCAGCCTGCTGAAACAAGCTTTGGGCTGCGTTCTCGTCTCGAAAGCATCCTTAACGTAGCCGAGAGGCTACGCCTCCTGTGCTTTCATCGCCTGCGGCCTTGCCGAAAGCCTGTTTGAGCAGGCTTCCTTTCATTTTTCTCATGTCGAAAAGCAGACTTGCCAGCACTGCAACACTCATGAACAACCTGATCGCATTCGGTTCCCTTGAGCCTGGGAACAAGAACCGGCGGAATCTTTCCTCTAGTTGTGCACGGAATCGATGACGATGTCGATGTCGCGGCCGCCGGCCAGGGTCGGGTTCTTGGCGTACTTTCCTTCCAGATCTCCCGGTTGAGCCGGGCCGGCCTGCCCGTCCCGATCCAGACGAGCCACGACGTCCACCATGCCGCGCAACTCGGAGCCCTCCACCATCACATCCGCATTCGTGATCTCATAGGAAACCGGAAACGTCGGATTGTCGATCCGTTTGGCGGCGATGGGACGGGGTGCGCCCTGCGGCCGGCGCACGATGATGAAGAGCACATCCGTCGGACGGACCTGATCGGCGAGACCGGGCGCCATGGTCACGTGTCCCGCGATGACGCCGCTGCCCTGGGCGGGATCGCAACTGTGGGCCAGACCCAGCCACGCTGCGAGGGCCGACAGCCCGATAATCCCGCTTGCCATTCCCACTGCACGACCCGACAATGCCGCCATGGCGCCTCCTCGGTGATTTAAAGCCGAGGCATTATAGCGACCGGGCCGAGAAAAAGGGAGGGCGCGGTTTACGGTCAAGAAATCCGTATTGTATGATACGCAGCCTTAGCCGGATGTTCACTTCGTTCGCAAGGTGATCGAACGGACCAACGATGTGCGGTATGGAGGAATAATTTATGGCGCCGAATCCCGGGTTTCCGTTAGTGCTCGATGTGAAAAGCTGGTCTGTCCTGGTCATCGGCGGCGACGAGGAAGCCGCCGAGAAAACGCAGCGCCTGCTGGAATCCGGCGCAAAGGTTACGATCATCAGTCCGACCCTCAACGAGACGCTGAAGCAACTCGCCGCATCGGCGAAAGTGATTCATCGAGGGCGCCACTTGCGCGAGACGGATCTCGAACACGCGATCCTGGTGCTCAATACGCTCAGAGGAGACCGGGACTTTGCCAAAATGCTCTATGGAAAAGCGCGGGAGAAGGGGTTCCTTCTGTGGTCCGTGGATTATCCCGAGGCGTCCAGCGTGACGATGCCGGCTGTCGTGGCGTCGGGCCATGCGCGGGTGGCGATCAGTACGAGCGGCATGGCGCCGGCTCTTTCAGGGTTCATGAAGGAAGATCTGGAACGCATTCTGGACGCCGAGTTCGCGTCCTTTGTGGAATGGCTGGGGCACTTGCGCGAGCAGGCGAAAGCCGAAGAGCCGGATGCCGAGAAACGGCGGGCTCTCCTGCGGGAAGCCCTCGACGGGTTCCGCCTCCTGGGCAAAGTGCAGTATCCAAAAGTCTGGCTGGATGAGCGAGCCAAGCAGCCGGTGCCCTCGGAGGCGGCCAAGCCACAGCATTGACCCGGGCAGTGACGATCTTTGCGAAGGAGAATGAACGAACATGGTGCTCTTGGAATTCAGCATGTCGCCCCTGGGCAAAGGGGAAAGCGTCAGCGCCTATGTGGCCAGATCCCTCGACATCATCGATAAGAGCGGCGTCGCCTATCGGCTCAACCCGATGGGAACGGTCCTCGAGGGTGAATGGGATGAGGTCTTCGGCGTCGTGCAACAGTGCTATGAACGGATGAAGAAGGACTGCAACCGGATTTCCTGCACCATCAAGGTGGATTACCGGAAAGGTAAGTCGGGGCGTTTGGAGAGCAAAGTCAGCAGTGTGGAAAAGAAGCTGAAACGGGCCATCAAGCACTAACCGGCCAAGCCAGGCTCCCTCCGTCATAGCGGACAGAGCCTGGCGCCGTGTCCTCTCACCCACTCCCATCGCGTTTCTCGTCTCTACGCATTCCTTATATATATGATTTGGTTTAGACCAAGTCATCTAGGTTATTTTCTTGTGGACATTCGATAGGAACCCTATGTAGGCTACGCCGCCGTTGTGGGACTGCCTCCGTCGGGATGATTGCATGGATGGATGGATTGCCGGGCTGATCATGGGGAGCCAGATGATCTCTCTGCCGCCGCCTCTTCCGACCGGCGCCTCACCGCTCCTTCCGCATCTTTCGAGAGTCCCTTTACTGGAGCATGCCATGCCATGAGCCGCGCTGTCGCAGCAGGGGATGAGCCGTTCAGCCGGTCCGCCTCGAGGTTGTTGCCGAAAGATCGCACTATCCTTGAGCGTGCATTGATGGAGTTCCGCCCGTTCGGTTTGGATGAGCGGGGACACACCATCAGAGATTTGAGCGGCATGAGCATCCGGGCGATTGTCCTGTATCTCGAACGAAGCCTCGCCGAGGAGCGGGGAGAGGCGGAGGGGCGGGACGCAGTACACAGGCTTTGCCGGCTCTTGAATCAGCGCCTGCGGGATCCCGTCTACCATGTGACGCCCGAGTTTCTGAAGAATGCCTGGAACAGCTACTCCTATGAGTTCGCCGCCTATCTCTATGAGTTTTGCGAAAGCCTCTCAGGCGATCCGCAGTTCATTTTCCGGGCTGGAATGGAAAAGGCCTCGCCCATCATGCAGGTGCTCGCCCGTCCGTTCTCGATCCAGCAGATCTACGCCATGTTTCCGTACTTCGGGAACAAGTTCGCGTCCGGGTCCATCGAATGCCGGGTCGTCGAAATCACGCCGACGTCGGCCACACTGGCCATGCGCTTTTCCGATCGGACGTTGCTCCAATTCGGTCCGTTCCGGAGACGGTGCGCGCACCTGGTCTGCCAGTCGGCGCAAGGCATCCTGGCTGCGGTACCCGCCCGGGTCCATGGTCTTCCTCCTGCCGGCTTGACCACCATCACCTGCATGGCCAATGACGATGACTGGTGCCGTTGGACCATTCGCTGGCAGGGGGAGGGGGCAAAACGGTGGCGCCTCCGCCAATCGGAAAGACCAGAGCCAGGACCGGGCGGTCCGACGGTGCCCGGCTCCGCCGGTCCGGGTGCCGTTCCGGATCATCTCAAGTGGCCGACTCCGCCAAAGCGGCAGGTGTCCTGGTTCCTCTGGAGCAGTCTGGCAGGGGTGATCCTTGCGGCGGGGTTCTGGACCCTGTCTACCGTCGTCGTCCTCCGCGATCTCTTGCTGGCCGGGTTACTGCCGATTCTGGTCGCCGGCTTGTCGATCAACCGGTATTTGGGAAGGGAAAGCTCGCGTCGTGAGGCGTTGATCCGGGAACAGATTACCTTTGTCGAGTCCCGGCATGAGGAGTTGCGTGAAGCGTATTTGGAACAGGAACAGACCAGGGTGGAATTGCGTCGGAAAGTGACGCAGCTGACGGCCCTCCATCGTGCCGGATTGCTGTTCGGTTCCACTCTGGACCGGCACGCACTGTTGCAGCAGGTGTTGGAGACGCTCACCCGCGATCTTCATTATGATCGCGCCATGGTGTCGTTTTTTGATCCGGCTCGACGCGTCATCGAACATGCCCGTGTCATTGGCGTGGCTCCGGACGTGGAGACCTTTGCCCTTTCCTGCCGGATTCCGGTGACGGATCCGGACAGTCCGGAAGGAAACGTGGTGCTTCAAGGGCGTCCGCTCCTGATCCAGGACATCGAGGCCGTCCGGTCCCAGCTCCACCCCTTGAACCAGACACTGGCGGAGATCAGCAAGACCAAGGCGCTGATCGTGGTCCCTCTGAAGATCCAGGATCGCATTCTCGGCGCCCTCACGGTGGATCGGACGCAGGGGTACAGCCTGACACATGACGATCTGGAACTGATGACCACCCTGGCCAATCAGGTGGCAATCTCGTTGGATAATGCCTCCGCCTATCAACAGATCGAGGAATGGAACATCGGATTGGAGTTGAAGGTCCGTGAACGCACCGCCGCACTTGAGCAAGCCGACCGCTTGCGCTCGCAGTTTCTGTCGCATGTGTCCCATGAATTGAAGACGCCCCTGACCTCGATCAAAGGGTTCCTTCAAAACCTGTTGGACGGCCTGACCGGTCCGTTGAACGAGAAACAGCGGCGGTATCTGTCCCGTATGTTGGACAACTCCGACCGGCTTATTCGCATGATTGAGGATTTGCTCGATCGCACGAGCATCGAGGCCGGCCGCGTGGAGATGCTGCCTTCGGAGATCGATGTGGAGTGCTGTCTTCATGATGCGATCGAACAGCTGCGGCCCTTGGCCAGCGCCAAGGGTCAACGGCTCGGCGTCTCTTATCAGGCCGGCCCGCTCACGGCGTGGGCGGATCGTGACCGCCTCATCCAGGTCATCGTCAATCTCGTTCAGAATGCCATCAAGTACACCCCTGACGACGGCATCATCACTGTGGCGGCGGAATCTCGGGACCCGCGCATGGCCCGCATCTGTGTGTGCGATACGGGTCCCGGAATACCGCCCGAGCATCTGGACAAGATCTTCGATCCGTTTTTCCGGGTCCGGCAAGGACAACCGACGGGCCCGAAAGGGTTGGGACTCGGTCTGTCGATTGTCAAGGCACTGGTGGAACTGCAAGGCGGACAGGTGACTGCGGCGAATCGCCAGGAAGGCGGGGCCGAATTGTCCTTTACGGTTCCCGTCCGGTCCCGCGCCGCTACGCGCCATGCCGAAGGCGGGCATAGCGCCGCCGGCAAAATCCTGGTCGTCGATGACGATCCCGATATCCGCCAGCTGTTGCTTGATCGGCTGAACGCCCTGGGCTATCAGCCGCATGCGGCGGCCGACGGGCGGCAGGCGCTTGAAACCATGTGTGGCGAGCCGTTTGGAGGAGTCCTCCTCGACATCGGGATCGGACAGATCGACGGGTTAGAAGTCTTGAGACACATCCGTCAATGGCACCCGCAGATCCCCGTGATCATGATTACGGCCTCAGGCTCCCGGGAGCTGGCCGTGCGGGCGATGGGGATGGGGGCGCACGCGTATCTGCTCAAGCCGTTCGAGGCTGATGAGTTTGAACGGGCCATACAGACGTGGTTCGGCCTGGGATGATCCAATGGCGGTTCCCAGGCGCGACTTCTCATGGCGATGTGATGATGGAGGCACCGACCTAACCATGTGCACGATTGTCCTCACCGGTCTGCTTGCATTCCTGTCATGGCTGAGCTCACCACCGTTGCCAGCCTCCGCTCAAGTGCCTCGTATACAAGGGCAGGGCACCGCGGCGTCCGGAATGGGGAATGCCTTCGCGGCGCAGGCCGATGATCCGTCGGCGCTGCACTATAACCCCGCCGGCATGACGCAGCTCCACGGTGTGCAACTCATGGCCGGTGGATTGCTTTCGGGCGGCACGACGACCTTCACCAGCCCGACGGGCGCCACGGCCACCGGCGATCGTCGCGGGAGTTTTGCCTGGCCGCCGCCTGCCCATCTGTATCTCGTCGCCAATTTGAGAGACGTCGGCGTCACGGCATTGGGCGATCTGACTGCGGGAATCGGGGTGATCGTGCCTTTCGGCTCGTTGACCCGCTGGCCGGAAACCGGACCATTTCGCTTTGTCACGACGTTCAATGCGCTGCCGCTGCTGGACATTAAGCCCACGCTGGCCTATCCGTTGACGCGCAACCTGTCCGTCGGGTTAGGCGCCGACATCTATACCTTCAGCGGGTTGATCGGCGAAGGTCATGCCGAACAGCATTCCGTTTCTCCGGGGGGATTGGCCCCGGCGGGATCCAAACTGGAACTGTCCGGGAAAGACACGGCCGCCGGATTCAACGGGAGTGTGCTATACACGGCGCTCCGCAATGTCGACGGACAAGCTGTCGCGAATGTCGCCTTCGTCTATCGCAGCCAAGCCACCTTGCATCTCGCCGGTGCCCTGTCAGCCAATGGCGCCAAGGTTCAGGGCGCAACGTCGACGCTCGTGCTGCCGCAAGTGCTCTCCGCGGCCGTCGCCCTTTGGCCGGTCCGAACAAGGGATCGGGAATGGAAGCTGGAACTGGATATCGACTACGTCGGTTGGACGTCGGTGAGAAATCTGGACGTCCGATTGGCAGACGGGACGGTCATTGCCCAGCCACAAAATTGGAAAGGCACCTATGCGGGGATGGTCGGCACTGAGTTCCGATGGCTTCGGATGGAATCGCTTCCGGATTGGGAACTGGCGCTTCGCGCCGGGTATACGAACCAGCGAACGCAGATGCCGGATGTCTCATTCAATCCCGGCACGCCATCAGCCGACGTGCACATTGTCTCAATTGGTCTGGGATTACTCTGTAAGGCCGAGGGTTCCTTATTGGGCCTGATCGGGTGCGGTGACGCGGGTCCGGGAAGCGCGAAGGCCGGAGCGGTCGCATTGGATGTGTCCTATCAGATCTCCCTGTATGAACCCAGGACCGTCTCAGGGAACACCGGGATCCGTGCCGGCGTGAACGGGCTCTACCAGTCCACTCTCCATACCGGCGGCGCCTCTGTTCGCGTCAATTTCTAAAGGATCCGCAGAAAGCACGAGGACGAGGCTTCATCGGCGGAGCGCTGAGAATGTTGGGTGCGCGCCTCCACGCGGAGGCAGCCGGGTTAGGATGATGTGTAGAACCGTGGCACCCGCGGACCGATCGAGCAGAGGACCTCGTATGGAATCGTCCCTATCCATGTCGCCATTTCAGTGGCGGTGATCTGTTCCTGGCCCTGGCGTCCGATCAGCACCACTTCATCTCCCACGATGACGCCCGGTATGTCGGTAATATCGATCATGACCATGTCCATGCAGACCAGCCCGATGATCCGCGCGCGCCTGCCACGGATCAGCACCTGTCCGCGGTTTGATAAGCGCCGGCTGAAACCATCGGCGTAGCCGATCGGCAGGATCGCGACATGGGTGGGCCGGCGGGCGGTGAACGTTCCGTTGTAGCTGATGGTATCGCCGGGCTGAATCGTCCGAATTTGCGCGACGCAGGTACGCAGCTGCAGCACCGGTTTCAGTTCGGGTACGCTGACGGATGCCGGCAGCGTGTGGTAGCCGTACAGCATGATGCCGGATCGGACCAGCGAAAACTGAGCTTGCGGGAACCGGACGGCTCCACCGCTGTTCGCGGCATGCACGAATGGAACACGCAAGCCGCAAGCCTTAACGGTGTCAATGGCCTGGTTGAATCGTACCAGCTGCTGCTCCGTCACATCCGGGGTCTCGCCATCGGCATCCGCCAGATGGGTCATGAGCCCTTCCAGGCGCAGAGACGCGGGAAAAGTCCGGGCCATCAATGTGACGAGTTCGGCCTGCGTCAGGCCTAAGCGGCCCATGCCGGTTTCCACCTTGAGGTGCACCGGATACGGTTGGTTCAGCGGCGCGGCGGTTTGCGCTAGTTGGGAGAGCAGCGCCGGCTCGCTCACGACCGGTGTGAGCCGGTGGGCCAGGAGATCCGGGACTTGCACAGGAAACAGCGAACCCAGCACAAGGATGGACGCCGTGATCCCGGCCTTACGGAGGGCGATCCCTTCATCGACGGAGACCACCGCGACCCGGGTGATTCCCTGCCGCGACAACGCCTTGGCCGCTTCGACGGCGCCATGCCCGTAGGCATTCGCCTTAATCACCGCCATCACCTCGCATCCTGGAGCAAGGACGCGGCGGAATTGGTTCAAGTTATAGCCGAGGGCGTCGAGGTCGACTAAGGCGTAGGTCGGTGTGAAAGGTGAGCTGGAGGGCACGCGATGAGCAGGGGATTGGAAGCCGGTGTCAGACTTCCATGATCTCCTGTTCCTTTTTCTTGATCACATCGTCCACTTTTTGTCCGTATTGGTCGGTGAGCTTCTGCGTTTCCTGTTCGGCCTTCCGCAATTCGTCTTCGGTGAGCTTCGCATCTTTTTGAAGCTTCTTCAATTCTTCGTTGGCATCCCGCCGGAACCCGCGAATCTGCACCTTGGTGTCTTCCCCGTGCTTCTTGCAGATTTTCGTCAGTTCTTTTCGGCGCTCTTCCGTGAGTGGAGGAAGGGGCACCCGGATCATCTTGCCGTCATTCGACGGTGTCACGCCCAGCCCCGAGTTGGCCAGGGCCTTTTCAATTTCTTTGATCAATTGCGGTTCCCAGGGCTGGATGGTGATGAGCCGGGCTTCCGGTGTGGAGACATTGGCGACCTGTTTGAGCGGCGTCATCGTGCCGTAGTAGTCCACCCGCACGCCGTCGAGCAGCGCCACGGAGGCCCGTCCAGTCCGTAAACCGGCCAAATCGCGCTTCAGGTGCTCAATGGACTGTTCCATATGTGTCGTGAGCTTTTGTTTGATGGGGGCTGCGTTCGACATGACGACACTCCCTGTTGGATTAGCGGTTGCCGACGGTTACCAGGGTGCCGATGGGCTCACCTAAGGCCACTCGTTTAAAGTTGCCCTTGACCTTCAAGTTGAAGACGATCAGCGGCAGTTTGTTATCCATGCACAGACTGATCGCCGTGGAATCCATCACCTTGAGGTTCTGATTTAAGATGGACATAAAAGGAATCTCAGTATACTTCTTCGCGGCCGGATGTGTCATCGGGTCGGCATCGTAAATCCCGTCAACCTTGGTGCCCTTCATAATGACTTGCGCGCCGATTTCCATGGCGCGGAGTGCGGCAGCCGTGTCGGTGGAAAAATAGGGATTGCCGGTGCCTCCGGCGAAAATGACGACACGCCCTTTGTCCAAATGGCGGATGGCTCTGCGCCGGATATAGCCCTCGGCCAATTGGCGCATCTCGATGGCGGATTGCACCCGCGTCATCACGCCCACCCGCTCGAGCGCGTTTTGCAGGGCCAGCGCATTGAGGACTGTGGCCAGCATGCCCATATAGTCGGCGGAGGCCCGCTCCATCCCCGAGGCGCTGGCGGCAATGCCGCGAAAGATATTTCCGCCGCCGATGACGATGGCGACCTGGATTTCCAGTGCGATGACCGAAGCGATTTCTTCCGCGAGCCCCTCGAGGATGGAAGGCTGAATGCCGTATCCCTGCTCACCGGCCAACATCTCCCCGCTGACTTTCAGGAGGAGGCGCCGGTATTTCGCAGAGCTCATGCTTCGCCTAGCTGATAGCGTGTGAACCGGCGGATGATCATGTTTTCGCCGATCTTCGCAATCTTTTGGGACAGCAGATCCTTGATCGTCACGGTGGGGTCCTTGATGAAGGATTGTTCCATCAGACAGCTTTCCTGATAGAACTTCTCAAGCTTCCCTTCCACGATTTTTGGGAGGGCGGCCGCCGGCTTGCCCAGTTCTTTGGCTTGCCCTTCATAAATCGCTTTTTCTTTCTCGACGACCTCCCCAGGAATTTCTTCCCGTCGCACGAACGACGGCTTGGCGGCCGCTACTTGAAGCGCGAGATCGTTGACGAAGGCTTTGAACTCTTCGTTGCGCGCGACGAAATCCGTTTCACAATTGACTTCGATCAGCACGCCGATCTTCCCGCCCATGTGGATGTAGGCATGCACCAAGCCCTGGTTGGTTTCACGTCCGGCCTTCTTGGCCGCGGCGGCGAGGCCTTTCTGCCGCAGGTAATCGATGGATTTCTCGATGTCGTCTCCGTTTTCGGTCAGCGCTTTCTGGCAATCCAGAATGCCTGCGCCGGTTTTCTCTCGAAGCTCTTTCACTAGCTGACTAGATCCTGCCATGGTCCTTATCCTTCGCCAAGTAAGAAGAAGTGTGCTGAAGCGATTCCCGTCACTGTTTCTGTCAGGACGCCGGTGCGGCCTGGAAGCTCATGGCCGGCTGTTTGCCGCCTCCGACAGGCGCCGCTTGGAATTCCGCTTCCTCGCGCTGCGTCTTCATGTGCGCGCCTTCAATGCAGGCATCCGCAATCTTAGACGTAATCAGTTTGATGGAGCGAATGGCGTCATCATTGCCGGGAATCGGGTACGTGATATGGTCCGGATCACAATTGCTGTCCAGGATGGCGATCACCGGAATGTCCAACCGGCTGGCCTCTTGAACGGCGATCTTTTCAATTCGGGTATCGAGAATGAAGACGGCGCCGGGCAGGCCGCGCATATTCCGAATGCCGGAGAGATATTTCTGCAGTTTGACGACATCCTTCTGCATGAGCATGATCTCTTTCTTCTTCAACCCATGCTCGCTGGGATTCAACAAGGTGGCTTCCATCTTCTTCATCTTCTCGATGCTCAGACGAATGGTCTTAAAGTTGGTCAACATACCGCCGAGCCAGCGCTGATTGACAAAAAACATGTTGGCCCGCTTGGATTCTTCTTCAAGGATGTCTGCGGCCTGCCGCTTGGTGCCGACAAAGAGGACCGTTTCGCCCGCAGCCACGGTGTCCCGGACGAAGGCATAGGCCTGCTCCATCCGCGTGAGGGTCTGCTGCAGATCGATGATGTAGATACCATTGCGCTCGCCGAAGAGAAATTTCTTCATTTTCGGATTCCAGCGGTTAGTCTGGTGTCCGAAGTGAACCCCGGCTTCCAATAGTTCCTTGATTGCCACTACTCCCATGCCTTCACCTCCCCTCAGGGCTTGCAGAGCACCCGTCATGCGGATGAGGGAAACCAGTTCCCTTGTTCTCAAGCCAAGCAGCGTTCCTACGCTGATGTGGATTTTTATAAAAAAGATCCAGCCGACACAGTGCTGTGTCGGCTGGGCTGTCTTGTCCGGCTCTAAAGCCTTGGCACGCTATCACAGTCCTAACGGTGTTTTCAAGGTGTCGGGTGGGAATGCTGTCTACGATCGATAGCTGGCATTGATCCGGACGTAGTCATACGAGAGGTCTGTCGTCCACATGTGGGCGCTCGCCCGCCCCTGGCCGAGGGAGACTGAGATGGTGAATTCTTTGTTCTTGAAAATCCGCGCAATCTTCCGTTCAGCCTCGAGACCGGTTCCCATGCCGTGCTTCACCATGGCAACCTTATCGAAATGTAGTGAAATCTTCTCCTGGTCGATCGGCACTCCGGACCGCCCGATGGCTCCCATGACGCGGCCCCAGTTCGCGTCTTCACCGAACAGCGCGGTCTTGACCAGATTGGACGTGGCAACCGTGGTGGCGACTTGTTTGGCCGCGGCGGTTGTTTTGGCGCCGTCCACCTGGACCCGGACAATCTTGGTGACCCCTTCTCCATCCCTGCAAATGGCTAAAGCCAGCGTTTGACAGGCCTCACGCAATAGCTGTTCGAACCGCCGATAGTCCGGCGTGCCGGGTTGGATCGTCGAATTCTTCGCCAGACCGTTCGACAGGCAGAGCACCGTATCATTGGTGCTCGTGTCGCCGTCGACGGTAATGCAATTAAATGACTGGTCAACGGCCGATTTCAGCGCCTGTTGAAGGGCTGTCGCCGAGATGGCGGCGTCGCTTGTCAGGTATGCCAGCATCGTCGCCATATTGGGGTGGATCATCCCCGAGCCCTTCGCCATGCCGCCGATGGTAATCATCCGGCCGCCGATGCGCGCACGCAGGGCTGTGGTTTTTGGCCGAAGATCCGTCGTGAGAATCGCTTGAGCGGCGAGATCGCCACTATGAATGCTGAGCTTGTTTATCAGATCGGGAATGCCCGCCTTCACTCGGTCAATGGGCAACACGCGGCCGATGACTCCGGTGGATCCGACGAACACCTGATTCACCGGAACTGCCAGGCTTTTGGCTACGAGGGATGCCATGGCTTTGGCAGCGAGAAGACCCTTGGGGCCCGTGCAGGCGTTGGCATTGCCGCTGTTGACGATGATCGCGCGGCCCTGACGCCGGCGGAGATGAAGACGGTCCAGGATCACGGGTGCGGCGGCTACTGTATTTTTCGTGAAGACGCCGGCGATCGGACCCGTGACGGTCGAAACGATCAGTGCCAGGTCGAGCAGGCCCGGCTTTTTGATGCCGCAATGGATGCCCGTCGCCTGAAAGCCTTGCGGCGCAGTGACTCCGGCCGTCGGATTCGAGTTTGTCATGGTTGGTTTCACGGGAAAGAGAGGTCCGGTGCAAAGATGTATCAGGGATACGCGCCTGGGGCGGTCAATCCGGTTTCTTCGGGGATACCCATCATGAGATTCATGGCTTGAATGGCCTGGCCCGCTGCGCCTTTGACGAGGTTATCCACGGCTGCGACGGTCACGACCCACCCGGCGCGCCGGTCTGCGTACACGCCGACATCGCAAAAGTTTGAACCCCTGAGATAGCGGGGATTCGGCACCGTCTCTTCGTAGAGGCGAACGAATCGCTCGTCCTTATAAAAGTCGCGGTATAAGGCGCGTAACTCAGAAAGCCCGACGTCTTGTTTGAGCTTGCAATACGCCGTGCTGAGAATCCCGCGATTCATCGGCACGAGGTGCGGGGTGAACATGACCGTCACGGCATTCGTCCGGCCGACCACCCCGGAGAGTTCCTGCTCGATTTCAGGGATATGCCGGTGCTGGCCGATCTTATACGGCTCCAACGACTCATGGGCTTCAGGAAAGTGATATGGGAGCGCAGGGCTGCGTCCCGCTCCTGAGATGCCCGATTTCGCATCGATGACGATCATATCCGGCTGCACGAGTTCTTTGGAGAACAGGGGAGCCAACTGCAAAATCGCTGCGGTCGGATAGCAGCCGGGCGAGGCCACCAGTTTCGTTTTCGTGATCGCCCTGCGATGGAGCTCAGGCAGGCCGTAGACCGCTTCGTTCAACAATTGGGGATGCGCGTGCGGTGTTTGATACCACTTCTCGTATGCGGCGACATCCTTGAGACGATAGTCCGCGCTCAGGTCAACCACCAATTTGCCGGCCTTCAGGCTGACGGCCACAGGGTCTTGTGATTTGGTGTGAGGCAGTGCGAGGAACACGGCGTCGGCCCGTTCGGCAAGGGCCTCGGGCGCCAAGGCCTCAAATCGGTGATTCACGATACCGGTCAGGTTCGGGAACACAGCTGCCACCGACTGGCCCGCTGATTTTTCAGAGGTCACTGCCGTCAGTTCATAATACGGATGGGCAGTGGCCAGACGGACGAGTTCGGCGCCGGCATATCCACTCGCTCCTGCAATTGCGACCCGGAACTTCTTCATGACCCGCCTCGAAGAACGAACAATGGCATCCTTGATGCGCGTGGAGTGGGCACAAAAAAGGAAGGCTCTCCGGAGCCTTCCCTTTTTAAGCTGTGGCTCCTGCGGTTTAGCGCTTGGAGTATTGGAACCGTTTTCTGGCGCCCTTCTGCCCGTATTTTTTTCGTTCCTTCACGCGCGAGTCGCGGGTGAGCAGGCCTTCTTTCTTCAACGGAGTGCGTAAGGCCGGACTCATGGTGACGAGGGCACGAGCGATGGCATGCCGCAAGGCACCGGCCTGCCCCGTCGGTCCTCCGCCGTAGACAGTGGCCTTGATAGAGTACTTGCCTGTGGCGCCGGCCATCTCCAGCGGGAGTTGGATGATTTGTCTGAGTGTGAGGCGGGGAAATGCCTGTTCAAGCGGCCGTTCATTGACGGTGATGTCACCAGCCGTTCCCGTTACCCAGGCTCTTGCTATCGCGCATTTTCTTCGACCCGTTGCATACTGTGTGACCGCTGCCATGCGACTACGCCTCCTTCAATGCTGAAATAGTGGTCTAGAGAGAAATCGGTTCCGGGCGTTGAGCCTGATGGGGATGGTCCGGGCCCACATACACACGGAGTTTCTTTGCCATGTGGTTGCCAAGAGGATTCTTGGGCAGCATGCCTTCGATGGCTTTGACGAGCAACTGCGTCGGATCTTTCTTGAACAGGTGCTTGGCGGTCGTGGTTTTCAACCCTCCCGGGTAGCCGCTATGGCTCCGGTACAGCTTGTCTTCCATCTTGTTGCCGGAGAGGTGGATTTTCTCGGCATTCACGATGACGACATGGTCGCCCATATCCACGTTGGGGGTAAACGTCGGACGGTGTTTTCCCCGAAGCACGCCGGCCACACGTGCAGCCAGTCGCCCCAGAGTCTTGCCTTCTGCGTCCACCAGGTGCCACGTTTCTTTCACATCTGCCGGTTTCTCAAGATACGTCGTCATCATCGTCCTACTCCTCGCAACAATAAATACTTACATCCCACCGCACACATTCACACTTCTTGTGTCCCAATGTCCTTGGTCTCCAGCTTGGTGAGCCAGGCATCCAGGTTCTGACCGCTTCGACGTCTCCACACATCTTGCGTGGCATAGATCGGCGCATGCGTGCGAAGCGCCAAGGCTATGGCATCGCTGGGCCGGGAGTCAATCGTGCGCACGACGCCTTTGTTTTCGAGAAAGACGGACGCATAGTAGGTGCTGCTCTTTACGTCAGTCAGGACGACGCGCTCTGTCTTGATGCCGAAATGCTCTCCGAAGCTCTTGATCAAATCGTGACTCATGGGCCGGGGAGTCACGGTCGTATCCAACGCCCGACGGATCGACTCGCCTTCCGGGGCGCCCACCCAGATCATAAAGGTCTCGGGATTACCATCCGCACGCGTGAGCACGACGATCCTCGTGTCGGTGTTGGTGTCTTCCACCACACGATTCACCGTCAACTGAATCAAGGGTTCTGCCGGTCTGGGTGTCTGCTCCGCCATGAGTTCCTTCTTAGGAGTCCAGCTTGCCAAAATCTTCCGGTTTCAAATTTTCCAGCCATTGCTCAAGTTCTTCGGTGCTTTGTTTTCGAATCACGGAGTCGCTGGCAAAAATCGGCGCCTGTGATCGAATGGCCAGAGCGATGGCATCACTCGGCCGCGAGTCCACCGTGTACTCCGAATCTTCGTACATCAAGTGGATCTTGGCAAAATACGTGTTCTCGTTCAGGTCTGTAATCACCACACTGATGACTTTGGCATTAAAGGCATCGAGACAGGCCTTCATAAAATCATGGGTCATGGGACGGGGAGGCGAGACGTTCTCCAGCGCCAGGCTGATGGAACCGGCTTCGGACTTGCCAACCCATATGGGCAACATCTCAGCCTGGTCCTCGTCTCTGAGAATCACAATATAGGCGTTGTTATAGGGGTCGAACATCAACCCCTTTACCTGCATTTGCGTAATCATTGGTAGATTTCCCGACCTTCGCAATAAATAGCGGAGAGAGGGGCGGTCAAGGAGTGGCACTGTACCATTTCAGAAATAACAGTGTCAACGAAGACGGCGACAACACAGGGAATTCCAACTCACCGCCGTCGTGCCAACTCTGACGCATTGGAGGTGAGTGGGTAGTGAAGCGCCATCAGTTCGTCGGGGGACGATAGTTCTCCGCAACTTTTGATGTGTCCGCCTGCTCCCCCAGTTTCAAAAACGCCTTCATCTGCTTCCGGACGAGTTCCCGTCCGCTTTCGTCTCCCAGGTTCACCTGGTACTCATTGATGACCATGACCCGCATGCCTTCCCACTTTTTCCAGCACGCGGTGCAGACTTTAGCTTTGATTTCAGTTTCGAGCTTGCCGAGAAACAAGGGGGCGGTAATCGCCTCTCCGGTTTGTCCGCAGGTGACACATGCGACGTCTGCCATATCCTCGACGCTCCTTTTATTCTTAATTGCGGTGTGAGGTTCCAATTTTGATTGCGTGGCGCATTCTAACAGAGGCGTTCTCATGAAGAAAAGGGCCGGCAAGCGATTGACCCGGTTGGCACTTCATGCTAGAAGTACCAGCTCTGTTTCGGGTGCCCGGATGGCGGAACTGGCAGACGCGCCGGACTCAAAATCCGGTTCTCGCAAGAGAGTGGGAGTTCGACCCTCCCTCTGGGCACCATGGAAGAAGTCCGCATGTACACATACACATGTAATAGTGGTACCAAGCCGGTGAGAAACCCAAGCTGTCGGAGAACGCTCTTGACAGGTTCTTGTCAATGGCCTATAGTTCCGCCGTCGTATTAGATTTCACTCATGTACGTCATCAGTCAAGGAATCTTGTTGGTCATCATCTCTTCACATTATCTTTTAACTCACAAGGAGGCAGCACATGCGTAAGGTGTTGGCACTAGGAGCCACAATCGTTTTTGTCGGCTCTGTGAGTGTTGCAGTCGCTCAAGAGCGTTTGCAGCAGGGTGCATCTGGTTCGTCGCTCGGCGTGGGCACCGGAGTCGGTGATGTGTCGGGCAGCCCGGGTCGGACGCAGGCGTTTGACCGCAGTGCCTTTTTGGATCGGCTGTCCCAAGCTGAGACGGTGTATGGTCGTGTGATCGGCATCGACCTTCCCGGAAAGAAAATGCATCTCGAGAGCGGGGGCAGCTCTCATGATGAAGGTCGTGCAGGCGGCGGAGCGATGAATTATCGCACGGTATATTTCGATGACCGAACCAATATGGATCAAATACGGATTCTTGAGTCCGGCGACGACGTCACCGTCCAGGCCATTGAAGAGACCTCGACGAATCAACCGTTCGGGACGGGTCGTAAGATTGTGCGGGAAGTCACCGTGCTCCGCGGCAACGAAAAGCTTGCCGGATTCGGCGGATTGGGACAACGTCCAAATCCAATGACTGAGCGCGCCATCGAAACCAACAGCGGCAGCACCACCGGTGGCGTGGCGGGTGCCGTGCTTCCCGGTAAAGTCGGAGGAACCGTTGACACCACTGTCGGTGAGTTCACCGGTGCCGCGCCTTGCTGGAATTGCGAACCGCAGCCAGGGTGGGGATACCAGACACAGAACAAGTCGGATTACGGTACCGATGCGTCGAAGCCCAACCTCGTGAAGGGCTTGCAGTAAGCGTATTCACGGTTCCTGATTGAGAAAGGGGCAGCTTCGGCTGCCCCTTTTTTATTGTTCCCTGTAGCAGATCATTCGGCCTGGGTTTCTTTGAGAGAAAGGTTGCATGAGATGGATCAGGAAAAAGCCCCGGAGACTCCGGTGGTGGATGTCGACCTCGATCTTCGAGGCGTGATTTGTCCCTATAATTTTGTGAAGACGAAGCTGAAGCTCGAAACCATGGAGCCGGGACAAGTTCTGTCAGTCCTGCTCGATGAGGGGGATCCCATTCGAAACGTTCCCCGCAGCGTCGAAAACGAAGGGCATACGGTGCTGGCGCAAGAGCGGTTGGAGAAAGTCTACCGCGTGCTGATCCGTCGCGAGGACCATGGCTAGCCGGTACCGGCCGCTTTCCTCTTGCCAGCCCGCTCGGTTTTTCCAGAGAACATCAGCGTAACGTTTTGAGTGGCGGGTCGTTCTGCCAGCATCCGCTGCACCTGGTGCGCAGTTCCGCGCATGATGATTTCGTCCGGTGTGGTGAGATCGCAAGCGAGCGCGATGGTCCGGCGGGGAGCGAGGCGCTTTACCATATCCAAAATCGTCGGGAGAAAGCGAACTGCGCAGAAGGCCACGGTCTGTTCCCGGCGCGTCAGGATATGGGGCAGGCGGTGCTTTAGCGCCGACTGTGTCTCCGGGAGGAGACCCAAAAAGAAAAACGAGTCTCCTGAAAATCCGGAGACGGAGAGGGCTGCAGTCAGGGCCGAGGCGCCTGGGATGGATAAAACCCGAATACCGCGGGCGTGGGCAGCCGAGATCAGCCGGTGGCCCGGGTCGGCAATCACCGGAGCGCCGCTATCCGCGATCAGAGCGACGCACGTTCCATTGAGCAGGCGATCGATGAGCACGGCCACCTTCTCTTGAATGTTCCGGGGGCCATAGCTGGTTACCGTGCCGTGAATATGATGCTGAGCCAAGAGTCGTTGAGTCGAGACCGGGTCTTCCGAGGCAATAAGACCGACTTCTCGCAGGACGCGGAGCCCACGGAGCGTGATGTCGTCGGGATGTCCGATTGGGACGCAGACGACATAGAGGGTGCCCCGTCTCGACCGGGCACGGTGTAAGCGCATTCCCTGCTCAGCGATTTGTTGACTCCGTTCTCTCCGCATCGATATAATTTTGCGCCCATTCCTCAACAACGGTTTCTAACCAGGGTTACCCCTATGGCCGCAGTCTGTTTCATGATTACCATGGCACTGTATTTTGCGGCCACGGTGTCGTTTCTCGCGTACGTGTTGCGGCGTTCCGAGGCGCTGACGAAGATTTCGCTGGCCATCACCGCTGCAGGGTTCGTGTCGCACACGTTGGCGCTCGTCGCCCGCACCCTGTTTGCCACCGCCTCGTCACCGCCCAGCTTTCATGAGGCGCTGTCGTTCTTCTCCTGGATGCTCATCCTGGTCTTTCTCGTCGTGGAGTTCCGCCACGGTATACATGTCCTGGGGTCCTTCATGGTGCCGCTGGCACTGGTCTCTTTGGTTTCTGCGGCGGCTCTTCCGGAGACCGTTCCCACGCTGGGGCCGGTCTTCAAGACGCTCTGGGTCCATGTCACGCTCAGCATGCTGGGCACTGTCGGCTTCGCCGTCGCCTTCGTCGCAGGGGTGATGTATCTGATTCAAGATCGCCTTCTCAAGTCCAAACGCTTCAATGTTCTCTACACCAAGCTTCCGGCGCTGGACTTTCTCGATCATCTGAACCAGCAATCCATCGTGATGGGTTTCCCTCTCTTGACGCTTGGGATCGTCACCGGCGCCATCTCAGCCGAATTCGCCCGCGGCTCCTATGTCACGTGGAATCCCGAGCAGACGGGGGCGCTCATCACCTGGCTCTTCTATTTTGTCGTGCTGGTGGGACGCTTGACGGTGGGGTGGCGCGCCAAGCGGGCGGCCTATCTCACGGTCATCGGGTTCGCTTGTGTCATCTTGACGCTGGTGGGAGTCGTGCTGAAAGGCCAGGGAGTGCTGTCCTGATATGCATGTGATTGTCGTCGGGCTCAGCCATAAAACCGCGCCGGTGGAGATTCGTGAGAAACTCGCGGTGCCTGAAAGCCGTTTAGGTGAAGCGTTGAACCGGCTGTGCTCCTATCCCGGCGTGAAGGAGGGCATTCTGCTCTCCACCTGCAACCGCGTCGAAGTGTACTCGGTCGTTGAGGAGATCGATGCGGGGTACGGCCGCATCCAGGAGTTTCTGGCCGACACCCATCTGGCGTTATCTTCGGAACAGTTGACGCCCCATCTCTATTGGCATACCGGCGATCGCGCGATCACCCATCTTTTCCGCGTCGCGGCGAGTCTCGATTCGATGATCATCGGCGAGTCGCAGATTCTCGGCCAGCTCAAAGATGCGTTCGAAGTCGCCCTGGCGCACAAGAGCACCGGCGTCATCATGAATAAGGTGGTGAAGAAGGCGATTTCCGTCGCGAAACGCGTGCGCACCGAAACCAAAATCGCCGAAATGGCGGTGTCGGTCAGCTATGCGGCGGTGGAACTGGCCAAGAAAATATTTTCCAATCTGGAGGAGAAGACGGTCCTGCTGGTGGGCGCCGGTGAAATGGCCAAACTGGCTGCCCGGCACTTGATTGCCCAGGGTGTGCGGCATGTCCGGATCACGACCCGGACTCCCCAGCATGCCATCGATCTGGCCGACAAGTTCGGCGGAACTCCCGTGCCATTCGATCAATTTAGAGAAGAGATGGCGTTCGCCGACATCGTGCTGGTCTCCACCGGAGCCGCGCATTATTTGATCGGGGCTGAAGACGTGCATCGTGCGGTGAAGGAACGCATGAACCGGCCGATGTTCCTCATCGACATTTCCGTCCCGCGGAATATCGATCCGTCCGTCCGGCATGTGGACAACGCCTTTCTGTTCGACATCGACGACCTCAAACAACGGGTGGAGCAGAACCGGACGGAGCGATTACAGGAAGCGGAAAAGGCCGAGCGCATGGTGATCGAAGAAGTAATGATGCTGCGGGAGTGGATGAAGTCGCTGGAGGTGACGCCCACGATCGTGGCATTGCGGAGCCGTGTGGATGAGATCAAGCGGGGGGAGCTCGAAAAGGCCCTTGGCCGGTTGGCCCATCTGTCTCCGCAAGACCGGAATTTGGTCGAAGGCATGGCGTCCTCGATCGTGAACAAATTGATTCACAGCACGATGGTCACGCTGAAATCAGAAGTGAATTCGGACAGCGGGGCGGCGTTCGTGGAAGCCGCGCGGCGGTTTTTCAATCTCGATCAGCCTTCCGGTTCGAGCGACATCGTGGACGAGAGGGCGATCGATCCGTCCCGCTATCTCACCCCGCTAGCTCCGTCTGAGCAGGATCCGTCCGACGCGGAGACGGTTTTGCGACGAAGGAAGGAATAACGTGTCCCTACCGACCGGTCAGCGTCCCCTTCTCGTTCTTGGCACAAGGGGCAGCAAGCTGGCGTTACAACAGAGTGAGTGGTTTCAATCTCGGATTCTGGCCGTGGCTCCGGAGGTCCGCGTCACGCTGAAAACGATCCAGACGTCCGGCGACAAGATTGTCGATGTGCCGTTGGCCAAGATCGGCGGCAAAGGGTTGTTCGTCAAAGAAATCGAGGAAGCGTTGCTGGCCGGCGATATCGATCTGGCCGTGCATAGCATGAAAGACGTGCCGGCCCAGTTGCCGCAAGGGCTGGATATTCTCTGTGTGCCCCCGCGGGAGGATCCGCGAGATGCGCTGATCAGCCGCAACGGGGTGCGCTTTGCCGATCTGCCACGCGGGGCCCGCATCGGCACCAGCAGCCTCCGCCGTCAATCGCAGTTGCTCCATGCGCGGCCGGATCTCCGGATCGAGATGTTGCGCGGCAATCTCGACACGCGCCTCAAAAAGCTGAAAGACGGGCAGTATGATGCCATCGTGCTCGCGGCGGCGGGATTGCGCCGGTTAGCCTGGGCGCATGAAATCACCGAGTACCTGGATCCTGCTCTTTGCCTGCCGGCCATTGGCCAGGGGGCATTGGGCATTGAGGGGCGCGGCGACGACCACTTCGTACGGTCGGTGCTGAATCGTCTCAACGACGTGGCGACCCAGACGACGGTCACGGCGGAGCGGGCCCTGCTGCATCGGTTGGAAGGTGGTTGCCAGGTGCCGATCGGGGCGCATGCCGTCTTGTCGGATGGGCAGATCCTGCTCGAAGGGCTGGTGGCGAGCGTCGACGGGAAAACGGTCATCAAAGAGCGGGTGCAGGGAAGCAGCCGCGACGCGCACTCGCTCGGCGTGGCGCTGGCTGAACGGCTGCTGGCGCGGGGTGCCGATCGGGTACTGCGCGAAATTTACGGGACGGCTTCATGACCGAACGATTCCGGAAAGGCAGAGTCTATCTGGTGGGCGCGGGACCGGGCGATCCGAAGCTGCTGACACTTCGCGGCCGGGAATGCCTGCAAGAAGCGGACGTCGTCTTGTACGACTATCTCGCCAATCCGGCGTTGCTGTCTCATGCGGCGGAGGAGGCGGAGCGCATCTATGTCGGACGGCGCGGCAAGGGAAAGTATCCCGCGCAAGACGAGATCAACCGCGTGCTCGTGGATCGTGCCCGGCAAGGCAAGATCGTGGTCAGATTGAAAGGCGGCGATCCGTTTGTGTTCGGCCGGGGCGGTGAAGAAGCGGAAGTGCTGGCCGCCGCCGGCATTGATTTTGAAGTGGTCCCCGGGGTGACGGCAGCCATCGCGGCGCCCGCGTACGCCGGGATTCCCGTGACTCACCGCACCATGGCATCGACGGTGACCTTCGTCACGGGCCATGAGGATCCTGACAAGCCGGCGACAGTCCTGGAATGGCCGAAGTTGGCCAGCAGCCATGGGACGCTCGTGTTTCTGATGGGCATGAAGAACCTCCGGGCCATCGTGTCAAACCTGTTGGGGGAAGGGCGTGCGGCCTCAACGCCGGTTGCCATCATCCGCTGGGGCACGAGGGCCGCTCAGCAGACGGTAGTGGGAACCTTGTCCGACATCGTGCTCAAGGCCGATGCGGCGAAATTGGAACCGCCGACCGTCATCGTGGTGGGCGAAGTGGTTGGCTTGCGCCCGCAGCTCAACTGGTTCGAGCAGCGTCCTTTGTTCGGGAAGCGGATATTAATGACGCGGGCGAAGGAGCAAGCGGCTGAGATGGCCGGACTCCTCGCCTCGTATGGAGCGGAGCCGGTTGAGGCCCCGACCATTGAGATCGCCCCGCCGGCGGATTGGGCCCCCGTGGATCGGGCGATCGCCGACATCGACTCCTATCGCTGGATCATCTTCACGAGCGTGAACGGCGTGAGCCGGTTCATGACGCGACTCAGGCAGCAGGGGCTGGATGCCCGGTGCCTGGCCGGACGGACCATCTGCTGTATCGGCCCACGCACGGCGGAAGAACTTGAACCGTTCGGGATAAAGGCGGATATGATTCCGGCTGAATATCAAGCCGAAGGGGTTCTGGCCGCGCTCGGCGGGCATCCGTTGCAGGGCAGCCGAGTGCTGATTCCGCGGGCGGAAGTCGCTCGGGAAACCCTGCCGGACGAACTGCGCGCACGGGGGGCTCGGGTCGACGTGATTCCGGTGTATCGAACGGTCGTTCCCCAGGCGGATGTGAAGGGTTGGCGTCAACAGCTCGTGAATCGGGACATCCATGTGGTGACCTTCACCAGTTCGTCCACCGTGCGGAATTGTATCGAGCTGCTCGGAGGCGCAGAGGCGGCGAAAGATCTGTTGAAGCCGGTGGCGATCGCCTGCATCGGTCCGATCACGGCCGGGACCGTTGAAGAATATGGTTTGACGGTCGCAATCTTATCGAGAGAGAATACCGTGCCTGCGCTGGCGGAAGCGATCGTACAGTACTATGGTAGTCGTGAGCAGGTCACCGTCGGCACAAGGCCCTAAGGCAGTCCAGGCGCTAAGTTGACACGCAAAGGGAGGTCATTTGCATGGTTCCGGTGAAGTCATTCATGATTCCACGAGAAAAGTTCGTGACGGTTCCACGGGATACAGATGCCCAGACGGCGGCGCGAATCATGCGCGATCGCGGAATCGGCAGTTTGTTCGTGACGAATGAACGGGAAATCATCGGCATCTTGACGGACACGGATATGATGCGTCGCGTCGTCGCGGCCGGTGCGGATGCGACGAAGACGACCGTCGAGCAAATCATGTCGGCGCCCATCATGACCATTGAAGAGAACAAGACCCTGCTGGACGCGAATGACCTCATGGCTCAATCGCACGTCCGACACCTGGGGGTGTCGCGGGATGGCAAGCTGGTCGGCGTCATTTCGGTCCGCGATCTGGTGGTCTTCTTGACCAATCTTCCGAGGAAGTAACCGCGATGGCCTTTCCGATTCAGCGCCTGCGGCGCCTACGGCAGCACGAATCGCTCAGGCGGATGGTGCGGGAAACCGCGCTCTCACCGGCCGATTTCATTTATCCGGTATTCGTGGTCGAGGGGCGGGATCGGCGCGAAGAAATCGCATCCATGCCGGGACAGTGCCGGTTATCCGTCGATCTGCTGATCAAGGAAGCGGGCGAGGTGAAGGCGCTTGGCATTCCCGCCATCATCCTGTTCGGCATTCCGGCCCGCAAGGACGAGCGCGGCAGTTCCGGATGGGAGCCAGACGGGATTGTGCAACGAGCGATCAAAGCGGTGAAGGACCATGTCCCGGGATTGATGGTGATCACCGATGTCTGCATCGACGAATACACGAGTCATGGGCACTGCGGCATTGTCCGGGATGGCAAGATCATCAACGATGAAACGCTCGATTGCCTGCGGAACATGGCGCGGACCCATGCGGAGGCCGGGGCCGACATGGTCGCGCCGTCCGACATGATGGACGGTCGTGTCGCCGCCATCCGGCAGGAATTGGACCAGGCGGGATTTCACGATCTGCCGATCATGGCGTATGCCGCGAAATTCTCGTCCTGCTTTTACGCGCCGTTTCGTGATGCGGCATTTTCGAGTCCGCAATTCGGGGACCGTCAGTCGTATCAGATGGATCCCGCCAATGCCCGGGAGGCGCTGCGCGAAATCGACCTCGATATCCAGGAGGGCGCCGACATCGTCATGGTGAAACCCGCCCTGCCCTATCTCGATATCATTGCAGCCGCTCGAAGCCGGACGCTCCTGCCGTTGGCCGCCTACCAGGTGAGCGGGGAATACAGCATGATCAAAGCGGCCGCCCGGGCCGGCTGGCTGGACGAGTCGCGCGCGATGATGGAATCGTTGCTGGCCATCAAACGGGCCGGGGCCGACCTGATTCTGTCCTACTTCGCCAAAGACGCCGTTCGGCTGTTGCATTGATCCCATGAAGGTCACTCGCGGATACCGAGGCGGTGCGGAGCGGCCGTATCCCGTGGCCACCATCGGGAACTTTGACGGGCACCATGTCGGACATCGTTGCCTCCTCCAGCGGGTCGTGGAGACCGCACGCAAGGCTCGGGGCACTGCGGT
Source organism: uncultured bacterium (assembly GCA_965285945.1). GTDB lineage: Bacteria > Nitrospirota > Nitrospiria > Nitrospirales > Nitrospiraceae > Nitrospira_D. The sequence continues at coordinate 43,957 of CBDIWP010000061.1, forward strand.
CGTGCTCACGTTCGACCCTCATCCCATTAAAATACTGGCGCCTCATGTGGACCTCCGATTCCTGACCAGCCCGGACGAAAAGCTCAGGCGGTTTGAAACAGCGGGGATCGACGAGGTCGTCTATTTGGAATTCACTAAAGCCTTTGCCGAACTGTCTCCGCTGGGCTTCGCGGAAGACGTTCTGTCGGGAGGACTTCATCTCAAGGAACTCTATGTCGGGCAACATTTTGCCTTCGGTCATCGACGGGCCGGCAACATCGCCGACTTGTCCGCCTTCGGCAGCCGTTTTGGATTTGCTGTGCACCCGCTGACTCCGCTGGTGCTCAATGGCGGCATCGTGAGCTCGACCAGAATCCGGCAACTCATCCAGCAAGGCGATGTCCGGCAAGCCGCTCTCTTGCTGGGCCGGCAGTATGCAATCGGCGGTATCGTATCTCACGGGGCGCAGCGGGGGCAGGGGCTCGGCTGGCCGACCGCTAACCTGCGCCTGCCTCCTGAACGAGTGGTTCCTCCCGACGGGGTCTATGCGACGGTGACGGTGTTAGACGGCCACCGATATGATTCCGTGGCCTACATCGGAACGAGGCCCACGTTCGATGCGGGCGAGCGCTTGCTGGAAGTGTATCTGCTGGAGGGTGACCATGAGCTCTACGGTCGCATGATTGCGGTGGAGTTTGTGGAAGGTCTGCGTGGAGACCAGGCGTTTGCCGACGCGGCGGCGTTAACCCGGCAGATTGCCATTGATGTCGACCAAGCGCAGGCGATCTTGCGCCAACATCACGAGACGGTGTCTCAAGGATGACCGTGATGGCCCCCAGCACTCCAAAGAAGGCGAATCGACGGGCCTGGCCCTCGTTGCTCCATCGAGTCGTCCGCACGATCCGATCAAACCGGCTCATCGAGCCGGAACAGCACGTGTTAGTCGGGATCTCCGGCGGACCCGACTCCGTGGCGTTGCTGGCGCTGTTACACCACTTGTCTCGATCCTGGCGTTTGTCGCTCACGGCAGCGCACTTCAACTATGGACTTCGTGGACGCGAGTCGGATGAAGACGAACGGTTTGTGGCCGCGCTGTGCCGGACCCTGGACGTGCCCTTGTTCGTCATGAAACTGGATGTGCGGGATCGTGCGCGAGGCACGTCGCTGCAAGCCGCCGCCCGGGATCTTCGCTATTGCGCCATGGCAAACATGGCGGAGGAGTACGGGGCGGATCGTATCGCGGTTGGACATACGTCCGACGACCAGGCGGAAACGGTTCTGTTGTGGATGCTGCGCGGCGCCGGTCTGAGGGGCCTGTCCGGAATGCCGGTCAGCCGTAACGGCAGGATCATTCGACCGTTGTATGACAGCTCTCGCCGCGAGGTGCTCGAGTTCCTGGCGCAGGCGGGCCTCTCGTATCGGGAAGACTCCAGCAATGCCACACAGGTCTATGCACGGAACCGGATCAGGCAAGAGTTGTTGCCGGTTCTGAAGCGCCTGCATCCGTCCAGCGTCCGGGCGCTCTGCCGGCTGGCCGACCTCTGCCGGGAAGACGACTGCTATCTCGAGGCGCAGGCGGAAGCCGTGTCTGCCGAACGCATTCACCAAGAGCGCGAAGGCGTATGGGTCATGGACCGCGCCTTCGTCCAGCAGTTGCCGCGGGCCCTTCAACGGCGTCTGGTGCGGGATTTGCTGCGCCGGGGTGACCATCTCGAGCGGGCGCCGAGCGCTCAGCGGGTCGAACAAGTCATTCAGGCGGTGATGACGAAGGGCACGGGACAGCGACTCTTCGGAAAATCCGCTCAGATCCTGATCGACGGGCAAACCGTCCGACTGGTGGCTTGCGGTCGGCCGGAAGCCACCGGCCGGCAGCAGGGTCCGCTGACGATTCCTGTCCTCTCGGCCCCATCGGCCGTCCCGTGGGCGGGCACGGACCAGATCATCCGGATACAACGGATGGCCAGAGAAGAGGTTGGGGAGACCGTGCCGCGTCCCGGCCGCATCGTGGTGGATGGCGAACGTGTATCCGGACCGCTGACGATTAGGTCCTGGCAGCGCGGAGACCGTTTTCATCCCTCAGGCATGAACGGACGCTCGAAGAAGTTGCAGGATTACTTTACCGACTGCAAGGTGCCGGCCGGGATGCGTCACAAGATTCCCATCGTGGTTGCTCAGGAAGGCATCGTGTGGATCGTGGGCTATCGGCCAGATGACCGATGGGCGGTGACGCCTCGCACCCGGCACTGTCTGGTCCTCACGGCAAGCCGTGACTCAACAGGGGAAGGAGCATTGTAGGATGGAACGGATGTTCGGTCGTCCGATTGTTACGCAAGAGCAGATGCGCACCCGCATTCGGGAGCTCGGGCGGCAAATCAGCGCCGACTATGCCGGGAAGGAAGTGGTCCTGGTCGGGGTGCTCAAGGGCGCCTATGCCTTTTACGCCGACTTGGCGCGCGCGATTCGGATTCCGGTACGGGTCGACTTCATCGTGGTGGCCAGTTACGGATCGGCGGCCAAGACTTCGGGCAAGGTCAAGCTGATGACAGAACTCACCGAAGACATCAAAGGCAAAGATGTGTTGTTGGTGGAGGACATCGTGGACTCCGGATTGACCGTGCAGCATCTGTTGAAGTCGATGGCAAAGAAGAAACCCCGCTCGGTCAAGGTCTGCACATTGTTAAGTAAGCCGGAGCGCCGGGTCGTAGACGTGCAGGTCGACTACGTCGGCTTTAAGATTCCGGACAAGTACGTCGTGGGGTACGGGCTCGATTACCAGCAAAAATACCGCAATCTTCCCTATCTGGCGGTCCTGGATCAGACCGACGAGCCGGAGGCCTAGTCAAGACCGCCACGGTTGTCAGCTGAAAGGCCGCTATGGTAACATCACCGAGATTTTATACGGTTTCTGCTAGGATCTAACGCTTCCACAAGGAGATCTGGATGAATTCCAGGGTCAAGAACCTGCTTTTTTGGGTTGTGGTCGGCCTGTTCATGATTCTGCTGTTCAATTTGTTCAGCGTGCCGACCCATGCGCCTGAAGAAGAAGTCATATTCAGCGACTTTATGGCGAAAATCGACAAGGGCGATGTCGAACGGGCCACCATTAAAGGCAGCCACATCAGCGCCGTCTTGAAGGATAAAACCCGGGTCAGGACCTACAGTCCCGACTATCCGGATCTGGTCAAGGTCCTTCGCGAGAAGGATGTCCAGATTGAGGTCAAGCCGCCGGATGAAAGTCCCTGGTACATCACGTTCCTGGTCACCTGGGGCCCGTTTATTCTCTTCCTGGGACTCTGGTTTTTCCTCATGCGCCAAATGCAGATCGGCGGAAATAAGGCCTTGTCCTTCGGCAAGAGCCGCGCCCGCATGCTGACCGAGGAACGAAAGAAGGTCACGTTTTCGGACGTCGCCGGGGTTGATGAGGCGAAAGAAGAAGTCCTGGAAATCATCGAGTTCCTAAAAGATCCCCGGAAGTTTCAAAAGCTCGGCGGCCGCATTCCGAAGGGGGTGCTGATCGTGGGGCCTCCCGGTACCGGCAAGACCTTACTCGCCAAAGCCATCGCGGGCGAGGCGGGCGTGCCGTTTTTCAGCATCAGCGGATCGGATTTCGTCGAAATGTTCGTAGGCGTCGGGGCCTCGCGGGTCCGTGACCTGTTCGAGCAAGGGAAGAAGCACGCCCCCTGCATCATCTTCATCGACGAAATCGATGCGGTGGGCCGGTTGCGCGGAGCGGGGCTCGGCGGCGGGCATGATGAACGCGAGCAGACGCTCAATCAACTGCTTGTGGAGATGGACGGATTCGATACGACCGAGGGCGTCATTCTGATCGCGGCGACGAATCGCCCGGACGTGCTCGATCCGGCGCTGCTGCGCCCGGGCCGGTTCGACCGGCAAGTCGTCGTCAATCGCCCGGATTTGCGTGGGCGATCGGAAATTTTGAAGGTCCATACCAAGAAGGTTCCGGTCGCGGCGAACGTGGAATTGGAAAAGATCGCACGGGGCACGCCCGGCTTCTCCGGCGCCGATCTGGAGAATCTTGTCAACGAAGCGGCGCTCTGGGCCGCGCGTCAGAACAAGAAAGAAGTCGAAGTGGTGGACTTTGAAATGGCCAAGGACAAGGTCCTCATGGGGGCTGAGCGCAAGAGCATGATTCTGAGTGATGAGGAAAAGCGCGTGACGGCCTTCCATGAGGCGGGCCACGCCTTGATGGCGAAGCTGTTGCCGGGGACCGATCCCGTGCATAAGGTCACGATCATTCCGCGCGGGCGTGCCCTGGGCGTGACCATGCAGCTGCCCACCGATGATCGCCATAACTACTCGAAGGAATTCTTGTATAACACCCTGGCTATCCTCATGGGCGGGCGGGTCGCCGAGGAACTCATCTTCAAGCATGTGACGACCGGCGCGGGTAATGACTTGGAACGGGCGACGGACCTTGCCCGCAAGATGGTCTGCGAGTGGGGCATGAGCGAAAAGCTGGGACCGTTGACGTTCGGCAGAAAAGAAGAGGAAATTTTCCTGGGCAGAGAAATCGCCACCAAGCGCGATTTCAGCGATCAGGTTGCCCTGGAAATCGATCTCGAAATCAAGCGGCTCGTCACGGAGAATTATGAACGGGCCAAACGCTTGTTGACGGAGCAGATGGCGAGTCTGAAGGCGCTGGCCGAAGCGCTGTTGGAAAAGGAAGTGTTGGACGCCCCGGAGATCGACCAGATCCTGCTCCAGTCGTCTTCTCAGACCGTTCCCGCCTAAGCACTCTCCGGGCCACGGGTCCCCCGAGCGGGGAGCCGTGGCCTACATTAATCCATTGAACAGTCGACGGTCGGCGGTAATCCGCTTCTTTCTCGAGAGGCCGGTTGCTTTGAACCCTTTGCATGTGCATGATGAGAAGACTTCTATGGATCCGTCTTCTTCCAAGGCTGCCTCCAGTGATGTCTTTCTCGCCCGCGGGCGCGAGCTGCGTTGCCATGCGCCGCTGATCATGGGCATCGTCAATGTCACCCCGGACTCGTTTTATGACGGGGGGCGATATGCCGAGACCGACGCGGCTGTGACGCATGCCCTCGAACTGGTGGATCAGGGTGCCGACATGCTCGATATCGGCGCGGAATCGACCCGACCCGGAGCCGCTCCGGTTCGGGAAGAGGATGAAGTCCGGCGCCTGTTGCCGGTCATCGAGCAGCTCGCACGGCGGGTCACCGTTCCCCTCTCCGTGGATACGATGAAGTCGGGAGTGGCGCGGCGGGCCCTGGATGCAGGGGCGTCGATCATCAATGACGTGAGCGCCTTGCGGTTCGATCCGGAGATGGCGCAGGTAGTTGCGCGATCGGGTGCGGCAGTCGTGCTCATGCACATGCAGGGCATGCCGGAAACGATGCAACGGGCGCCTCACTATGATGATGTGGTGGGGGAGATTAAAGAATTTTTTATCGAGCGGATGCGCGTCGCCTCCCGGGCCGGCATTGCCGAAAGCCAGATGGCGCTTGATCCCGGATTCGGTTTCGGTAAGCTGTTGCTGCATAACCTTGAGATACTCGCCCAGCTCCCGTCTTTTGCGATGTTGAACCGTCCCGTACTCGTGGGCCTCTCCAGAAAGGGGTTTATCGGGCAGATTCTCCATCGCTCGGTGGCGCATCGCGAGTGGGGCACGGCCGCCGCGGTGGCCCTTGCCGTTGAGCGGGGCGCCCGGATTCTGAGAGTGCACGATGTGGCCATGATGGCGGATGTCGTGAAAGTGGCAACCGCTTTGCGGGCATCACCAGCTGCAACGAAACAGGAGCACTATGCGTAAGTTATTCGGGACCGACGGGGTTCGCGGCGTGGCGAATCTGGAACCCATGACCAGCGAAACGGCGATGAAACTCGGGCGGGCGGCGGCGCACATTTTCATGCGGCGCGCGGGGCGGCACCAGATCATCATCGGCAAGGACACGCGGATCTCCGGCTATATGCTGGAGTCGGCGTTGACGGCCGGTATTTGCTCCATGGGGGTCGATGTCCTGTTGGTGGGACCGATGCCGACACCGGCCATCGCCTTCCTCACGCGAAGTTTACGCGCCGACGCGGGCGTCGTGATTTCCGCCTCGCATAATCCCTATCAAGACAACGGGATCAAGTTTTTTTCCAGCAATGGATTCAAGCTGCCGGACGACGTGGAAGCGCGCATCGAGGAATTGATCATCTCGGATGAGATCAGCCATCTGCGGCCGACGGCAGACCTCATCGGAAAAGCCTATCGCATCGATGATGCCGAAGGACGCTACATTGAGTTCGCCAAGCGTTCCCTGCCGAGAGATCTGGATTTTCAAGGCCTCAAACTGGTGGTGGACTGTGCCAACGGGGCGGCCTACAAGGTGGCGCCCACCGTGCTGCGGGAACTCGGCGCCAAAGTTGAGGTGATCGGGAACAAGCCCGACGGTATGAACATCAATGCCGGTTGTGGAGCCGTGCATCCCGAGCAGCTGCAGGAGGCGGTGCGGGAGCATCACGCCGACGTCGGCATTGCGCTGGACGGGGATGCGGATCGGGCCATCTTCGTGTGCGAGCAGGGAAAGATCATCGACGGGGACCATGTGATGGCCGCTCTAGGGCTCGATATGCACCGGCATGGACTTCTGGCCAGACAGACGATGGTCGGGACCGTCATGAGCAATTTCGGGCTGGAGCTCTCAATGGCCAGAGCCGGCATCACGCTGGTCAGGACTCCCGTCGGCGACCGCTATTTGCTCGAGCGCATGCTGGCCGAGGGGTACAATTTCGGCGGCGAGCAATCGGGCCATTTCATCTTCCTGGACCACAACACCACCGGGGACGGGCTGATTTCAGCGCTCCAGGTTCTGTCACTGATGAAGCGGACGCAGCAGCCGCTGTCCGAGTTGGCCAAGGCTATGTCCGCGGTTCCGCAAGTCCTGCTCAACGTGAAAGTGAAGCAGAAACCCGTCCTGGAATCGGTTCCCGACATTCATCGGGCGATCCAGGACAGTGAGCGCCGCCTCAACGGCAGCGGACGGGTCGTCGTGCGCTATTCGGGGACGGAATCACTCCTTCGGATTATGATCGAAGGAGAGCAAGACGGGCTCATCAACGAAGTGGCCGAAACCCTCGCGAAAGTCGTGCGGGTGCACATCGGATAACCGCGGTTCCCTCCGCGTGAGGGAGGCTCATGCTGCCGTCCCTCACTGCTGCCTTTCTCCTCGGTCTGGTATTCGGATCCCAAAGCACATTCTTTCCTCTCGCGCTCTTCCTCCTCCTGCTCGGCGTCGCAGTGGCGCTCACCCTGCTGGAGCACGAATCCCGTATAGCATCGCGCCGGGCTGGCCTGCTCTATGCTGCGCTGCTGGGCGGAGTGACGTACTGGACGCTGGTGACGCCGCCGCCGTTGCCGCATGATTTGCCCACAAGCCGCCGCGACCTCCCGTTCACCGACGTGTCCGGGCGCATCGTCTCTGCGGTGCAGCACGCGCCTGACCGGCAGACCCTGGTGGTGGAGGCGGAGGAGCGGATCCCCGGAGTGGCAGGGCAGACGGAGAAACGGCGAATCCGGGTGGTCTGGCGCGAATCGGAGGCTGTGCTGCTGCACGGGGACCGCATCCGGCTTCGTGCCAAACTCCATCCTCCGAGCGGATCCCAGAATCCGGGAGGGTTTGATTACGTCGGTTATCTCGAGCGCCAGGGGATTGATGCGGTGACCACGATCGCAGGTCCTGAAGCGGCGCAGCTCCTCGAATCGGGTCGCGCCTCCTGGCGCTGGGCTGCCTGGACCCTGGTAGACCGGTGGCGGGCCACCATTCGGGAGGCCGCCGTGCGCACGTTGAGCCAGCCGGCCCTGGGCATCTATCTCGGTATCGTGATCGGGGAACGAGGCTATCTTCAGCAGGAACTGCAGGAATGGTTACTAAGAAGCTCTATATCGATCTATTTTGGTCAGAATGAGAGGATTATGCGGGAATTCGTAGCTCTCTTTTTGGCTGAATTCGCCCGTTTTTAGGCGAGCAAATCCAACCGGGACGAGAGGCCCGAATAGCGGCGGGTATAAGCACGGTGGTGCAGACCACCACGGCGGCCAGGTTACTAAGAGAGGTCGCGAGGCGCCTCAAATGTCCAATCAGGCCTTGGGGTGGCGCTTCACGTTCATTGGCAGAAGTCGAGCAGAGACTGCTCGCTTCATCCATTCCTCAGAAGTCACCACCGTGCCTATGAGCACGTCACCTACGACCCTCGCCAGGATCGTAAGTCGCCGCCCAGAAGCTGCGGCATTGGGAGCACGGCAACGAATACCACCACATCGGCCAGGTTACTAACAGAGGTCGCCAGGCGCCTCAAATGTCCGATCAGGCCTTGGGGTGGCGCTTCACGTTTAGAATAGAAGTCAGGGCATTACCCCCGCTTCAGCCTACCTTCAGAAGTCGCCACCGTGCTCAGCTCTTATTATAAATTTCCCTCCTCTGTTTCGCTAGGTGGTTCTCCTAATTTGTTCGTCTCTGACTCAGCCAGTGCTGTCAGCCTGAGTGCCTGCCGATGCGTGGCTTGATCGTACGGCCGTTCGTTCTTTAAGCAGATGTAGATGACACCGGCCAGTTTTCCACACAGCGTGCCGATCGCCTTGAGCCCAGGCTTCCCTCGTTGTTTATGGTATCGATCGTACAGTTCCCGAAACACGTTCGGCTTCGCGCTTGGAGAGATGAGACCCAACATCATTTGAAATAACACCCGTCGCGAATCACGAACGCCTAGATGGCTGAGTGATGATGAATTTACAGAACTGCCTGACTGCTGCATCTTGGGAGCGAATCCTAAATAAGCTCTCAAGGATTCGAGTGTCGAAAATCGTTGGATGTCGCCAATCACGCCAATGAGGGTGGCCGTCCAGATCGGGCTATATGCGGGCAGACTTTTAAATATCGGCGTCCATGGGTGGGCATCCACGAACTGCTCCAGACCTTCATCAAGGTTTTTGAGGGAATCATCGAGATCCGTGAGGCGCTTCAGAAGCCAGTCCTGACGCCATAAGCCTTGTGTGGTCGGAACAACCCCAGCCGAATGCCTGGCCGCTTCAATCAAAGCCGGCAGTTGCTTGCGAAATTTTTTGTTATGCACTTCATCTAGGATGGCCTCAAGATCCTCAAGATCCGCTTGTGCCAGTTCTCCCGGCGTGGGGTACTTGCCGAGAAGAGCGCGACACGTCTTCACAGCCGTTCCCATGCTAAAGAACTCTTTGAGTTCCGGAAATGTTCCGGACAAGGTTTGCTGCAGTTGGTTCTTGCACCGCGTCATCTCCTTACTGAGACGCCAGCGATCGGTGGTGAGCGAGCGAAGGAACATCGCATCGGTGCTAATCGATGCCGATGCTTGGATGGTGAACTCTTCCCCGACGGCCTCATGCAGGAACGCCATTCTGGCCATGAGACGGGCGTCCATGTCATCAGTCTTCGTTTGACCGCCGAAAATCTTCACCCTGTAGTCTTTCACCGCGCGGTTGTCGACTTGCCAGACGGAGTAGCCTCGGTTGCGCAAGTACGTGGTCAATGACAGAGCATAATGACCGCCTGTGGCTTCATGGAGAATGATGAAGTCGGCCGGGTTTTGCGAGTGTATATCAAGATAGCGCTGAAGTACCTTGTAGCCAGTTGAGGAGCTGGCAAATTTAGGGCACTTGGCTGATCGCCACCGCTCTTTTCCTTTGCCGGGATTAAATAGGGCGAGCGGGATGCAGCAGGCCACATGCTCGCGGTAGCCAACGTCAATGCCGACGTAGTACCGTTGAGAAGACATCGCCTTCTCACCGGCCGTCCGAGTGGTCGGAACATCTTTTGACATAGGAATCCGCTAAACGGATAAATGCCTTAGATGAACGTCCTGAGCTCCCGTTCGGCGCCAAGGTACTTCAACCGCCCTTGGAGAGCAATGCGTCTGTAATTGGAATGTGTTGGAGACGGGGCCAGTCACGGCCTGCGGTATGACTGTATGGATGGCCGATGAATGTAATATTAAAGTCTCCCAGGAATGGTCCGAAGGTCGTCATTTTTATAGGTCTGGCATTTGTGCTGGCATGAAATATTTCTGGTCCTCCATCACAAAATCCTTGTATCGCTGACAGTTCTGCCTTAGTTCTTCGGAGGGATCAACAATCGCCCTTCGCGCATACTCATCTATTGATTTCTTATATTCTTTTCTCATGTACGCATATGAGTCTTCCGTGTTTAGTGGCACCCGAGAGAAGGGTAAGCCAACCATAGCGTAAGGGCGACGCCCTTGATTCCCATAGACCGCATTTTTGAACTTTCCATATGGCAATGGGTAGTTCTATGCCCAGAAAGTCATGGAAGAGGCGGGTACCCACTTCCTGGGCCGCCACATCGTATAGCGGATGTAGAGTTCCCAAATAGCTCTGGCACCAGCAATACCACCATGGACGTT
>CBDIWP010000062.1:0-70140 GCA_965285945.1 uncultured bacterium
CATTTTCTGACTGTCGCGCGCTATGTGGAACGCAATGCCTTGCGGGCAAAGCTAGTGACTCGTGCGGAAGACTGGCAATGGTCGAGCCTCTGGCGGCGGGCACAGACTGATCCCAAATCCTCATCATGGCTGAGTGACTGGCCCATGGAGCGACCCAAGGACTGGATCGCGAGAGTGAATCGTGCACACAGTGTATCCGAGCTAGAGTCACTTCGGGTGAGTGTGCAACGAGGACGGCCCTTTGGCGACGACGATTGGGTGCGACGAGTGGCGAAGCGTTTTGGAATGGAATCGACCTTACGGCCCCGCGGCCGACCGAAAGGATCCTGAAACAAAGACTCCCGACCCCTTTGTTTTGGCTCTCCAGGCTTGGATCGTGATGCGGAAGAAATATACCGAATCGTCTTGCGGCATCAAGCGCAACAGCTCTTACGCCACCTTGATTTTTAGCCCGTCTGGGCATAGCCTACCGCCATTCACCCTTGAGAGATACTGATGGCCAAAATCACTCAGTTCAAAATCGAGTTGGAACAGGAAGAGGATGGTCGGTGGATCGGCGAAGTCCCGACCCTTCCCGGCGTGATGGCCTATGGGGAGACGAAAGCCGCTGCCCTCGCGGCGGTCCAAGCGCTTGCCCTTCGCACAATGGCTGATCGCCTAGAGCATAGCGAAGCGGTGCCAGAGGAACTGCTCAACGTCTCCTTTATCGCCGCATGAGCCATTGGCCTTCGACCAAGGCCTCCCGCGTGCTTTCCGCTCTTCTCCGCATTGGCTGGAAAATTAAACGCACGACCGGTTCACACAAAGTCCTTCAACGGGACGGCTGGCCAGACGTAGTCTTCGCGTTTCGCGACGGCGATGAAATCGGCCCGCGTATGTTGGTTCGTTTGTCAAAAGCCACAGGGCTCACACCGGGTAAATTATAGAACACAAGCAATGAGGGGTTTTGTGATCTTCATTCTTCACCGACCGGCTCTTTGCTCGCCGTTTTCCAGCCGGCCGCTTCCAGGTGTGAACCCTGAACACTTAATAGGCTATCGATTGACTGTGACGGCGAGGCGGAAGCCCAAGGCGTGCAGTAATACATCGAGGCTCTTCAGCTCCGGGTTCCCGCGTTCTGACAGCATCTTGTAAAGGCTTTCCCGGTTGAGCTTGGTTTTCTGGGCGAGCTGCGCCACCCCTCCTTGGGCCTCTGCTACGTTTCTCAACGCCAGCAGAAACAGTTCAGGATCGTCTTCCTCCAATGCGGCGTTCAAATATTCTTCAGCCTCTCCAGCATCGCGCAGGCTTGTGATCAGATCAGGTTGGTAGGCTTTGCTTTTTTTCATGTTCGCCTCCTGTACTCGTTCCAATAGCGTTTCGCGGTTTCGATATCTTTAGCCTGGGTGTTCTTGTCACCACCACAAAGAAGCAGCACGATCGCCGCACCCTCTTGACCAAAATAGACCCGATAACCAGGGCCATAGTCGATACGCAGTTCCTGCAGGCCTTCTCCTACGCTACGGCAATCGCCAAGATTGCCTTGACTCACCCGATCCAGACGCACTCGGATCTTCGCGCGGGCCTTGCCGTCGCGGAGTGATACAAGCCATTCACTGAACGGCTCACAATTCTGTTCAGTGATATAAACCCGAAGCTCCTTGGGCGCGGCTTCCACGTCTGAAGTGTAGCTTATAAACTACCGCTTGGCAATGCAACCCCTGTGGGACGCGCTAGGTCTGCAGAGATCAAAGAACATGAACGAACAAGAAAAGGAGACAGCCACACAATAGTAGCCTGCCTCCTTTCTCACCGGTCCCTCCCTGTGTCTCGCTGGATGACCAAACGAAGGCACAAGCAATGAGGGGTTTTTTATCCTCATTCTCCACCGACCAGCTCTTTGCTCGCCCGCTCGATCATCACATAGAGACAACCGCTGCACCGGTCTTATCTTCAGCCCCTTAAAGATTGTGAGGAGCCTCACCACCCAACAAAGGCCCACTGCTTCCTATTTGCTGACATCCAGCAAACCTCATTAGGCGGCTTTTGGAGCTTCGCGAACTTCTGTGAGAGTCGGTAGAGGCTCAGCACCAGAGGACCTACTCACACGCCGCTTCTCAGCTTCGCTCTCTCGTTCCATGCTGGAAGCGAGAACCCATACCAACGCGATCATTGTCACAAGCCCGATCATGGTTACCATGTACTCCTCCTCCTAAATTCCTACTCACTGCACCTGTGTCACAGCCGATCAAGACAATCACGGTGCAAAGCAGGTGCCGTCAAGTTTTGGACTCTATGCGTAACTCAGCGTTAACGAGGAGTTCATGCAATGGAAATACAGCACGCATAGCCCGGCTAAGAGCGCCCTCTGAGCATGCTTCAGATTGAAAATCTCAGCTGCAATCTTATGGCGTTGCTCTGTGCCGCGTGATGTTCTGCTCACTTTTTGACCTAGTGCGGTCAATATTGAGCGTCATCACGTCAGCGTACCTGCTACTTTTCGGAACATCACAGGGCAAGTAGACTCACGCCCGTGGCAACAAGCACGGCGGCAACTGAGAGGGGAGACAGGAGCTAGAGAGCCGCTCATCAACCAGCAGCAGAGCGTTTTCTGAGTGCACACAAGAACTGCCCCTATCCTTTTGATCGAGACTTGGGATGCTTTGCTCGATCATCCCATAGAGACTACTGCTGCACCGGTTTTATCTTCAGCCCCATACAGATCGTGAGGAGCCTCACCACCCAACAGAGATACTCTGGTGGCTCTTGAGGCCTGCCAACAATTTGCTCAGTAACTTTGTACGACAGCCTTCCTCCCATTTTCTGACCTCCAATCTTGATTGGACCGAACACCATCCGTAACGGAGCTGCGCGCCGGCCATCCGGCGCCAACGAACAATCGCATGGAGCTGCCTGCGATCCCTGAAGCCGTGCAGTCGCTCGAGGCGGTGAAAGGAGCCTCTTCCTTAGAAGGCATCCATGGAAACCGGTCGCAAGAGGTCTCTGACAGACACGATCCCGACAATCTGGCCCTGCTTCGTCACCGCCAGATGGCGTGCCCGATGGGTTTCCATCAGATCCGCCGCCTCGGTAATGGGGCGCTGTTCGTCGATGCCAATGACCGGCGCGCTCATGCACTCTTCCACCGAGACAGAGTGCGCCGTCTGATCCCCTGCGACCACTTTGCGCACGATGTCGGTTTCCGTCACGATGCCGACAATGGCCTCGCCCCGCTGGACCAGGACACTCCCAATTCGATTGGCGCGCATGACCTTGGCGGCCTCTACGGCGGACGTGCTTCGTTGGACGGTCACGAGCTTTGCTGTCATCAATTGTCGTACGGCTATCATCATCTCCGTTCTCCTTGCATCCCGAGGTTGATCGTAAGCGGCCGGTTGCTTCCGTCCGCATCCCGAAGACGTAACAATGGATAGACCACGCGATGCCGCATGCCGAGCAGCGTTCGCATGGCATAGAGGATTGCGAAACAGAACAGACCCATGAATGTTATGGCCATCAGCATCCGCATACTCCTGATTGAGGTTGTGGTATTGAGAATCTAACGCGCTCACGTGACGGCGGAATCACGACAGCGTAAACGGCGCGTTAATTCGTAGCGGATCGAGAGATGAGTGCCACACGGATAAGAAATGGTGTCAGGAACCATTTCTTGGCATTGACCGCCCACCCCAACCACATGATCGACGTCCGGCAGATGCGCCGAGCGAGTTCAAGCCGGAGATTTTACCTCGAATTAACAAGAGGGTAGCTTCGCCGTAACGTATATTCGTTACGCTCGTCGAGGCACAAAGTGGCAAGCCGAGGTACGGCTCCACTGGCCGCCGCACTAGAAGGAGTGTGTATGAAGGTTCCGTCTTACTTGCACGTCATGGATGGTCGGTTACGTGTGAAGGTGCCTGAAATGAAACGGTCGGTTCAAAAGGCGGCCCATGTCGAGGAAATTATCGGATTGCTGGATGGGGTCATCCGCGTGACCGCGAATCCGACGACCGGGAATGTCCTGGTGCTCTTTCATTCCGATCGAGCGACTCATGCCGAGATTCTGGCCGCGCTCAGGAAGGCCGATTATCTGCGTGTGCCCGCGCCTGCCCCCTCGTTCCATCTCTCCACCCACGTCGTCGATACGGTCTCTCATGCGCTGGCTCGGTCTGTGACCGAGGCCGTGATGGAACGCGCTATTTTGGCGCTGCTCTGAGCCCTGTTCCCGTTCCAGAGCGGGCGAAGCGCGTTCCCGGTCGCCAGGATCGCCGATCCGTTGCTCAGCAGCGTCGCGGCGCCAGGCCCTAACACCCCGCAGCAGGCCAGCGCCAGTGCGACCGTATTCGGCACGGCAATAATGTTCCAGTTTTCTTCGATCAGATCGACCGCCTCTCGCGCCAGCCGGATGGCCTGGGGAATACTCTTCAAATCTCCATTCAGCAACACGACGTGCGCGGTGTCCTGCGCCACATCCGCGCCCCCCTGCATGGCGATCCCGACGTCCGCATGCCCGATCGCCGGCGAATCGTTGATCCCGTCCCCGATGAAGGCCACCCGATATCCCCGCTGTTGAAGGGCTTGCACCGCCGCCACTTTTTGCGCCGGCATCATTTCCGCTTCGTAGCGGGTCAGCCCGAGCTGCTTCCCCACATGATCGGCGACCGTCCGATGGTCCCCGGTCAGCATGACGATTTCTTTGATGCCCAGGTCCTTCAGACTCTGCATGACAAGCCGGGCTTCGCTCCGGATTTGATCGGCGGAGCCGATCATGCCGGCCAAGACGCCATCGACCGCGACGCAGACCGGAGAAACGGATTGTTGCCCCATTGCAGCGAGATCCTGTCGGGCCTTCGGCGGGAGCTCGATGCCCAGTTCCTCCATATACCGAACGCACCCGACCTGGACCACGGAGCCGTTAACGCGGGACGTCACGCCCAGGCCGATGGCATAGTCGGATGACTTGCGGGAGGGGATCTTGAGCCGGGCCCCGGTGGCCGCGCGGACAATCGCCTGCGCCACCGGATGATTGAGCCGTTGCTCGGCTGCCGCCGCCAAGGCCAACACCTTGTTCCGGCTGACCTTGCCATAGGCCCGGACTTCAGTAACTTCAGGACGGCCGGTCGTCAGGGTCCCGGTTTTATCGAGGACCACCGCATCGACCTGGGCCAGTTGCTCCAGGGCCCGGCCTCCCTTGAATAAGATGCCGTGCCGTACCGCGTGGGTCATGGTCGCCAAGACGGCGGTCGGCGCCGCGATGCGGATGCCGGTGCCGTAATCGATGACGAGGACGGACGCGGCGCCGCTGCCTTGGGCGAACAGCCCACGCAGACTCGCGCCCACGAAACTGTACGGCACCAGGTCGTTGGCCCACCGTTCCGCGTAGTTCTGAATCGCGGTTTCGTGAGCGGGTGCGCCTTCAACCAAGTGCACGATCTTCGCGGCCTCGGTTTGATCGCCCACCTGCACCGTCCGGATATAGACCTTGCCGTCCTGGACGACCGTGGCCGCATAGACCCGCGCGCCGGCTTCCTTGTCCACCGGCATGGATTCACCGGTCAGCGCCCGTTGATCCACGGCGGCCTTGCCGGACAGCACTACCCCGTCCACCGGGATCCGGTCGCCCGGGTAGACGACGACGGTATCACCGACGGCAATCCGGGCCACCGGCACCTTGACCTTCCGCCGTCCTTTGACGACCCAGGCGAACGACTCCCGATAAGAAAGCACGGATTCCACCGCAGCCCGTGCCTGGCTGACGGTGGCATCCCGGATACAATCGCCCAGATTGATGAGCCACACCATAAACGTGGCCATCGTGAACTGGCCCTGGAGGCTCAGCAAGGCGGTCGCTGACGCATCGAGGACATCCACGGTCAGTCGCCCCTCCCGGGCGAAGGCCTCATAGGCCCGCTTGAGCATCGGCAGCGCACTGCCGGCGAGCAGGACGGGCAGCAGGACCGGCGCCAGCGGCTCGCACAGCACTCCCAGCGCGATGCCGGCTGAGGAGAGAGATAGTTCGAACCAGGAGGAGTCCTGGGAGGCCTCCGCCTCGGCAGACGCTTTCGTCTGAGACAGTCGCTCGATGTCGCGCCGAGACAGGCAATTGAGCGTTCGGCAGAGCCTTTCCGGGGTCCACTGCCCGTGATGGTGCAGCGTGACGCTGGCGCAGTCGGCATTCCCCCGGCAGTCCCTCAATCCCGGGAGGCCGTTTAAGAACACTGCCAATCGCTGCGCCAGATCGGGCCTCCCTTTGATCCATGGCACACGGAACCGCACCCGCCGCGGCGAGCGGTGGATGATACTGCAAGAGGACTGAGCTGGCGGATCTGGCGAAGGGTGTGGGCGTACCATCCCGGTCAGCGAGCGGGAGGGGTGCGGTTCAGCATGAAATACGAACTGAAAGCGAACCACAGATAGTCGTGCCAGGACGGCAGGACGGTCTTGTCAGCGCTCAGCAAACTGCGGAAGCCGAGCACGGCCAGCGCCGCAGGGAGGACGATGCCCAGATCGGCCCCCAGGCTACGCCTGAGTGCGGCATTGACATCTCTGATCACAGTGTCCAGGCCGGCGGCAATCGACAGGTCGCTCGCCGCCGCTCCGTTGCCAGACATCAGACGGCGCAGGTGTTCAGGATCCAGGTCGTTTAAGGAAATGCCCAGGACGCGAGCCACCGAAAACGGCAATTCCATCGATTCCAAGGCGGATTGGTCATAGGTGAGCAGCACACTGCCGGTCACAGGACTGACCTCGACCGAATGGATCCCCGGGATCCTCCTCAGCTCCTCATCAATTTCCCTCGCGCGGCGGACGTGGCCTTTGATGTCGTCCACTTTGAGGCGCATTCTTCCGGCCGAGACATGTGCGAGACGCACACCTATCCCTTGCACAGGGTCATGCCTCCTGGCTCGGCTGATGACACATCACGGCTTTTTTAGTGACGCACGCCGACGACGTGGACGACCGGTCGCCGCCACATACTCTGCTTCGCGGCCGTTGGGTGGGTGCTCGCCGCCGTTCGTTTCGTGCTTCGCTCCCGTGGCCATCTCGGCTCGCGTTTCCGCTACGAGATCCTGCAGTTGTTCACCCGCCTCGGCCACCCCTTCCTTGGCGGCGTCATAGAGGGTCAACCCGCCCCTGACGAGGGCCTTCGCCAAAGGCCGCAACCCATTAGCCAGCGCGGGAACTACCGTGGGCGCAGCCATGGCCACGCCCAGTCCGACCAGCACAGTGGAGAGGGGCCCTTTCGTGATGTCCTCGAATAGCGCCATGGTGATCCTCCCGGTTCAGTCAGACCAGCAAGCTAAAAGACATCCCTTCTGATTCGTACTAGGGGCCCCCCTGGAACCGGAAGAATTAACCCTGCCTCATGACTTCATCACCGCACGAGGGGGAGCGGCATGGTGCGTACCCTATTTCCCCTCGCTACCCTGGGCACGACCTCCTGCCTCAACCTCCTGCCTCAATTGGTACGCCGATGGACCCGACTGACTAGGAACGGCCGCGCCGGCGCCGAGACCGGCTGGTTTCCGCGATGTCCTCTTCGTCCTCTTCGCCGACGACCGTGGTTTCATGCCCCGCCCCCTGTCCCATTTCAGCCCGGCTTTCCGCCACCAGGTCACTCACCTGCTCACCCGCCTCGGCAATCCCTTCCTTCGCCGCGTCGTACAGCGTGACGCCACCCTTAACCAGCGCTTTGGCTAGCGGCCTCAGGCCCGACGCGAGGGCCGGCAGAACAGTAGGAGCCACCATAGCCACCCCCAGCCCAACCAGGACGGTTGTCATATTTCCTTTGCCGATATCTTCGAACATTCCCATAAGATGTCCTCCTTTTTTAGGAGCCTCGTTCGACAATCGTGCTTGCACAATAGAGATACGGCATAGGCGAATCCCATTCCTACTCGTTGAATCCCCTGCGTCGGAACCACAAAGTGACAGGCGATGCGCACTCGTCCTCCTAGGCTAGGCTGACGCTCTCTGTGTCTCGCTGGATGTCATTCGGTCCTAATTCCAATTATCAACTTTGACATCATTGGGAGAGGGTTTACCTCTCCCGGTCTCAACGAGGTCTCTGAGACTCAACATGAACGTTGCCCATTTCATGCTGCAATGGGCAGTGAACTCGTTCGCCTCACGCCAGTTCTTATGACCGAAGAGGAGGATCGTATAATCACCCTCCTGGGAAAGATTGAATATCACGTCAGTTCCCATCCATTCCTCCGGCCCCGAGGTAAAGCGCCACTGCACTCGCTTATTGAGGTCGAGCGCTGTGACTTCCATGTTCATGCTCCCTATCTCTTTTCCATCCGGAGAATGGAAACGGACGTTCATCGTTCCTCCGATTGTGGATGAGCCAGACGTATCCTGTGTCCACCAACCGGCGACGCCCTCGACCGTCGACAACGCTGCATATACCTTAGAAACGGGGGCCTTGATTCCAACTCTATGAATGATGTCTACCATCCTGACTCCTTTCAGCTTACGGAATGAAATCCTTCTCCTGTTACCGCCGCCCACTAGCTAGTCGCTCAGAAACGCCCAAAATCGACGTCACCAGGAACAAGAGATGCACAGGCACTTCTTGATGCTTCCGTCTGGGCGTTTCAGTTTCATCGCCGCAACGATAAGTGCCTGTCCATCATTGACCTACCCCTTCGAGAAGAATACCGAGCGTCTGCCCCTTCGGCGGCCTGCATACTGCCGACCGGGTGATGACCACATCATTCTTGAACAGATTTCCGGCCTAGGGAGACCTCTAGGACCGGAACGTGTCTAGTCCCGATACATTGGCGCAAGGACGCAGGGAAGGCAGGCAGGAAGTACCTCTATGCAGAAGACCGCTAAAGCCTGGTTTGTCTGGTTGTGGTTGTTCAGCTCTGTCTCCTCTGTCCCGAGTCTTCTAGCTGAAGACCTGAAACCCGATGCTCTGTATGGCAAGTCCTTGGCGCTCATCATTGGTATTGAACAATACACTCTGGCCCCGCCTGTCCCTGGCGCCGTGGAAGAGGCCAAGCGGGTGGCCCAAGCGTTCCGTCAGCTGGGATTTGAGGACATCACCGAGCTGTACAACAAAGAGGCAACCTCACGGCGGCTGCACCAAGTCTTCACCGATATCTTTACAAAGAAAGCGGGCCGAATGGGCCGAGTGGTGGTGTTCTTCGTAGGCCATACCGGCATGACTCGGGATAGCAAAGGGAAGGATGTGGGCTATTTAGTACCAGCAGATGCCCAGATCAACAATGTGGCCAAGTCCCTGACCGTTGAGACATTGAAAAACTTCACCAGACGATCTGCGTCAAAGCACACTCTGCTGATTATTGATGCGCCTATCCGGGGCTGGGAAGCCGCTGCGCTGAAGCAACCGCCGCCTGAAACGGACACGGAAGCGCGCACCGTCCAGGTCATTGCGGCAGCCGACAAAGGGGAACAGTCCGCCAAAGCGCACGGCAAGACCGTTTTTGGCCGTGCCCTCTTGACCGGTCTGTCAGGGGCGGCTGATTTGAACGATAATGGATGGCTCACGGCTTCCGAATTAGGCACCTACATCAAAGAACAGGTGGAGGCCGTTTCCCAGGGCTCTCAACATGTCGCAAGCCTGCGCATCCACGGCGACGGAGATACGGTATTGGTTCAACGATACCAAGCGATGCCGATGGTTGAAACCAGCCGGCAGACGGTGAAAGGGCGTGAGGCGGCGCAGACTCAGTATGAACAGGCCGTTGCCCTCCTACAGGGGGGGAAGTATGCGGAGGAGGCTTTGGTGAGACTCAATCGTGCCATCGAATATGATCCGACGTTTGCCGAGGCATACATTTTAAAAAGTTATCTTCGCCTCGAAATCCTCCCACACCTTGATGAAGCGCTCGTCGCCGGACAACAGGCCGTTAAGCACGCGCCGGACAATCCTGAATCCTTCTACACCCTCGGCCTGGTCCATGAACAAATGCGCCACTACAAGGAAGCGGAAGAAGCGTTCGTGCAAGCGGCCAAATTAAAACCGGACAACCCGGAGGTCTATTTTTCCCTGGGAACGCTGTACGCAGATCATCTGGAGGATGAGGGCAAATCGGTAACCGCGTTCCGCCGGTACCTGGAATTAGGCGGCGCCCATGCTCGAGCAAGAGCGGCTGTCAGCCAAGCGAATGAAGCGGCCTCCTCCGCGAACATCCTGCCGTAACGGAGTCTCGAATCAGAGCTATGAGCGGCGAACCGAATATGATAGATTTTGATCGCCACGATACATCGTAGGGGAGAAGGAGGCAGCCATGGCCACATCATTCTGGTATCCCACGCTCGTCGTTGTCACTTGTGCGATGGTCTCCGCATGCGCAAGCGACAGTCCGTCTGACCGCCAGCGGCCCGCTTACAGCTATGAGGGTGTCGACATAGGGCCGAACCCATCCGGCCGGCAGTATCGTGTGGACGAACCGCCGCCACGAACCGATCCATATAATAGCGGATACGGCCGCAGGTAATGGGTGAGGCGCGGTAGCGTCCGGTCGAGAAGGCCACGCGTTTCCAGCTTCCGCAGGTGCGCACGTTTCTGTAGCTCATAGGTTGTGCGAGCGGCGATATCATTCCATCACCCGCACTCGTCCCACGGCCCATCGGATCTGATTGAACACGAACTTGCGGCTGCGAAGGAGCGTTGAAGACGGCCTTCCCGCATGTTCTTTCCCACCTCCCTTCACTCATGATGGTGCCATTCATCCAGTACTGGTGTCGTTCGCCTCACGTAGCCACATTCGGCAACAGCTGGCGAATCAACTTCAGCACCGGTTCTATGTGGTTTGGATCAAAGTGCCCTCGTCTCACCGCCCGCTGAAGTAATGTGAGCGCCTGCTCAGCATAATCTTTCCGTGCCGCGTCACTGAGCTTTTCGGAAGCTCTCAATGCCTGTTCCAGCAAGAACGTGATGTCATAGACCTCGCGTTGGATGGCCTCTTGCCGGCGATGCCATTGGGGGCTTTCTGCGGCGGCTCGTTTCAATACCTGTTCCGTCTGGCCGATGACGTCGTATCCTAAGGCGTAGGACTCGCCACCCGCCATCGACGATCCGGGGAGCGGCCAGACCAATAGCATGCCTACGAGCACTCCCGTTTTTATCGGTACTCGCTTCATGGCTCCACCTCATCACGACCTCATTGTTTGTTGCCACTAGATCTCGTCCTTACGCCTGGTCCGGACGGGTTACCAATGAAGTCAGAATGCGGACACATGATGGAATGGGTGGGACGGCCTGGACCATTGATCGCTTCCACACTGTGGCCCTCCGCCACGTCCATCCAGTCCAGGATCGATATGATGAATAATAGCGGATCCGGAGAAGTCAACGGGGTCTAACAGGCCAGGCTCTCAAGCGATGACAAACAGGCCATGTCGGTCTGTTGGGCAATCATTCAGGTCGCTCAGCTATATGAAATTCCACTCCACTTCCTCATGCAGGACATCCAGATGCAGGACATCCAGCAGTGAAGCCGCCATCACAGCCGCGCCCCTGCTGCGCCGGTCTGTCAATGGGGCGCTTCAGATGGTCGCCGTCGCTTTGACGCTGCCCTGCACGCATTTCGCCAATTCGCGCCATCGAAGGAGATCCGCCCACCGGGCAGCGAGCGCCTTCCGAGTGCAACCTCAGAGTCTTTTTAATGACACTTCTCGTGCCTGGCGCGCCTTCCCTCGCGAGGGAGAAGGCGCGCCGGACGATTTGCTGTCTTGATTCCTCAGAACTTGTCGGGGAACTGTTTCGCCAGGGCGCCGGTCATGGCGTCAGCGATGACATAGATGTGCTGCTTCATCCCCTTCCAGGTGTCGGCTTCCGCCGCATACTCTCCGGCCTTCAACTGTTGAAATTCCTGGATGTGGTGCGCCGCATGAGCCGTAAGCAGTCCCATCACCGTGTCCTTCGGTAAGTAGGGATTGGCGCCGCTCAAGAAGGTGGAGATTTCGGCGGCGTTCGCGGTGAGCGCTTTCACCGCCGCTTCGTGTTGAGCCGAGTTCCCGGCAAGCGTCGCATCCAACGCATCGCGGATCCCGCCGTAGTGCCCCGCCAACAGCGTGAAGAGCTTGTCCGATGCCGGCTTGCCGTAGAACGGTTCAATCGATCGGGCGATCTGCTCGGCATTGGTCACCACGCCATTTTCAGCGACCTCCCGGGCCGCCGCGTTCTTGTCCATCGCCGCCACGGCGACATTGCGGATGGACAGGATGTGGCCGAGCCACAGGTCGCGGAGTGCCGCCTTGGTATCCGCCACCTTTGTCGGCGACGCGGCCGCCGCGGGCGATTCGGGCGCGTGAGTGCAAGCCGTTAAGGACAGCACCAACACGAGTGCGGAGAGGGAATGAAGCGAACGAGTCATAACAAACCTCCTGGAAAAAAAACTATTTACCGCGTGAACAGGAGAATCCTAGCGGGCCATACATCACTTTGTCAATTAATATATGTTTTAAGTGTCGCAATGGCCATCGCGCAGGAACTTTTGTATACTCCGTCAGGAGGTGCTGCTATGCGCTCTCAGGGGACTCGGCAGGATCAGCTCTTACGGTTGCTCCTGGAGCAAAAAACAGGACGCACGGTCGAAGAACTCGCTCGCGGCCTGGGCGTCTCACGGAATGCGGTCCGTCAGCACCTGACCTCCCTGGTCGCGGAAGGGTTGGTCACCAAAGGCTCGACGCAAGCCACGAAAGGCCGGCCTGAGCAGCTCTATATGCTGACCGCGTCGGGCCATGAAAGCTTCCCTCGCAAGTACTCGTGGTTCTCGGAACTCCTTCTGGAATCGCTGAAGGCCGAGAAGGGTGAGGCCGCAATCATCGCGCGGCTTGAGAAGCTCGGAGGGGAGATCGGCACGCAGCTCCAGCATGCGCATCCCCTGCCCGCCCACGCCTCGGAACGCGTCAAGCGTCTGGCGACGGTGATGCACGACCTGGGATACGAAGCTTCATCGACGGAAGCCTCAGGCCGCCAGTTGCCCATGATCGAGGCAACCAATTGCGTCTTTCACCATCTCGCCGCTCGCTTTCCTGAAGTGTGTCATTTCGATTTGGCCCTACTCTCGACCTTCGTCGGACGCCCGGTGGTGCATGATCAATGTATCGTCCGGGGCGGCCAGGTCTGCCGCTTCTCATTCAAGCCGTCTTGAGCGACATCCGCTCACTCTCCACCAACGTCAGCCCGGGCATGATCCACGCACCGGTCGATGTCTTGATCCGTGGCGACGCCGGTCGCAGTGTACTCCCCTGCGCGGCACCGGGGCGGATTTCGCCATCACCTTGGCAATCGGGGCGCGTGGCGTTGATCCGCAGGATACGGAATCCCAACTCAGTCTTGCATGGAAGGCCGAGCCCATAGGCTGGATTGAGCCCGGCATTCGTGAATATCCTCGCATGGTTCACACGTTATATGAACGCCCGCACGGCTCGATGAATCACCTGCTTAGGTGCCCTCTCTGGGTGTGTCCTTCCGACGACCTAACATATTTCCAACCCGTGCGGTGAATTCCTTGATTCGAATTGGCTTGGTTTCATAGCCATCGAATCCGGCGGTCAGAATGTGTTGGCGGTCAAGAGTTGTGGCCGAGGCCGTGACAGCCATCACCGGAATATGTTGGGTTACAGGATCGCTTCTCAGAACCTTGAGCGCGGCAATCCCGTCCATACCGGGAAGTTGAATATCCATAAGGACGAGGTCAGGAAGCTCCGTCCGCGCAAGGAGAAGTCCGTATTCGGCAGACTTGGCCTCCGCTGTCCGATACCCGTTAAACTCAAGGACATCCCGGACGAGTTTCAAGTTCTTCTCATTGTCTTCGATGATGAGGACTAGTTCACCAGCCACGTGGCCTCTCTTACACCAGCGAGCGAATATGAGCGACAAATTCTACGCGATTGAATTCAGCCTTCTGCTTGAGATCACTGATCTGGCCGTTGAGCCGCTCCTTCTCCTCCCGGGATAACGTCTTGTTGGTCAGCACCAGGATAGGAATCGATCTGGCCAGTGGATCGTGCTTCAGCTCATCAACGACCTGAAATCCATCGAGGTCTGGCATCAGCAGATCCAACACAATGAGGTCAGGTCGATGCTGCCTGGCCAGTTGGATTCCCTCGCTGCCACCCCTGGCTTTGACAATGGTGAAGCCTTCCGGTTTCAGGATAGCCTCCATCAACTCGAGCAATAACGGATCATCGTCAATGGTGAGGATGGTGGCGTGCCGGTCCGCGACCTTACTCATTCGAGCGACACGCTGGATCGCATTGACCATGGTGTCCCGCTCAACGGGCTTGATGAGATAATCCGTCGCACCAAGTGCAAAGCCGCGCCCTCGTTCATCGACGATAGACACGATGACCACAGGAATCGATGCCATAAACGGATCCGCCTTGATACGCGTCAGCAGGTCCCATCCGTCGATCTCAGGCATCATGATATCGAGGGTAATGACAGCGGGGGACAGCATGCGGGCTTTTTCCAGCCCGGTCTGAGCGTCTTGCGCAATTTCGACGGCGAATCCGGCTTCCGTCAAATAGATCGAGAGGAGTTTCGCTGCAGCAAGGTCATCCTCCACCACGAGGACCAGCGGGCTCGGAAACGGGCGGGGCGACACGCCGGCGACAGCCGGCTTGGCCTTGTCGAGGGCGCCTCGAATCGGAAGCGTGAAGGTAAACCTGCTCCCTTGGCCCTTCTCACTCTGCACCGAAATTAGACCACCATGCAGCTCGACAAACTTCTTCGTCAATGCGAGCCCTAAACCGGTTCCCTCTCGTTTCCGGACATAGTCACCCGACTGAAAGAATTCTTTAAAGATATGCTCCTGATCCGCCTGCGCGATACCGATCCCCGTGTCCGTGACTGAAATCTCGACCGCTGTGCTCGTCAGAGCCGCGATCAAAGAGATGGTTCCTCCATCAGGTGTGAACTTGAGTGCATTTGACAGCAAGTTCAGGAGGATTTGCCTCACCTTCCGTTCGTCGGCAGTAAACTCGCCAAGCCGTTCGTCTAGTTCCAGATTGAGTCGGAGGCCATGGCGATTGGCGCGCTCGTGCACCAGCGCGAGCGCATTCTGCAAAGCGGTCGGCAAGTCGAACGTATTCAACTCCAATTCAAGCCGGCCGGACTCAATCTTCGCGAGGTCCAAAATATCGTTGATAAGCGCCAAGAGATGCCGGCCGGAGGAAAGAATGTCCTGCAGATACTCCTCTTGCTTCGGGTTCACGTCGCCGAACATCTTCTCCAGCAACACTTCAGAAAACCCGATGACCGCGTTGAGCGGCGTCCGAAGCTCGTGCGACATGTTGGCAAGGAATTCGGACTTGTGTCTCGTGGCGATCACCGCCTGGTCACGGGCGACTTCCAATTCTGCCGTCCGCTCTTTGACTTTCTGCTCCAGGGACACCGTGAGCGCGTACAAGGCGTCCGCAGCTCGTCTGCGCTCGGTGATATCCCGAATGATTCCTGTGTAAAACGTTCCTGCTCCGGTCCTCCACGTCGCAATTGACAGTTCCAGCGGGAATTCAGTTCCGTCCTTTCTCACTCCGGCCAATTCCAGCGTCTTCCCGATGACACTGCCTTTGCCGGTTTCGCGCACTTGTTCCAGCCCCTGTTGATGCCGGACACGATATCGCTCCGGCATGCACTGAGTAAGTGATCTGCCTAACATTTCGTGCTCCTCGTAGCCAAAGATCTGTTCCGCTCCCCTATTCCAAAAGATGATATCGCCGAGGCTATCCGCCGAGATGATCGCGTCATTGGCCGACTGAGCGACTGAACGGAATTTCATTTCCGATTCCCGCAAGGTCTCCGATTGTCTCGTCAACAGATCGGCGGTTCCCTGGACAATGGTGGTCAGATATTCGAATTCACCTTGGGCAGACGGCGGCGTCCACGTGGATGCCGTGGGAGCCACCGCGCTGGCAAGCGCCCCCTTCGGAGATATCCCAAGCGTGGCCAGGGCCCCTTGGAGTTGATCCACGACACCGCGAAAGACATTGGACACCTTACGCTGCG
Organism: uncultured bacterium; assembly: GCA_965285945.1. GTDB lineage: Bacteria > Nitrospirota > Nitrospiria > Nitrospirales > Nitrospiraceae > Nitrospira_D. Next base: position 15,971 of record CBDIWP010000062.1, read on the forward strand.
CGATATGGACCCCTGTGATGCCCGCTATCATCAAGGCCAATGTCACAAGACTCATGCGTCGAATAGCCTGCACTTCTTCGTCATGCACGCGGCTCAGTGAAAACATAACCCTGATCCAGGCTTCGTTCTTTCCATGGCCGAGCAAGGGTTCGAGAATCACGAGAATGGGCTTCCCTGCAGGATCTTTCGTGTAAAGGATCACCTCGTCTTCACTCTTTATCGGCGTCAGCCAATCCTGCTCCTGAAGCACGGTGCCGATACGTTCAGGATGTTTGGCAGCGACAATCATGCTCTCCGGATCGATCACATCGATCTCGACCACATCGGGATCTTGGATATACTGATTCATCGCTTCCTGGATTCTGAACAAGTTGTCCAGGACGGCGGCTGCTCCCATGAGTGCGAACGTTCGACTGAACGCCAGTCCGCGTGCCTCGGCGGCCTGACGAATCATCGAGCCCTGCTCATACAACATCACAGATGATCCAAGGGTCATAATGATGAGGATAATGGCCGAGAGCCCAACGGTTTGACGGAGGCGGAGACTTCCCCTCCATCGACTTTGAAGGCGTTGAATAGCTGGCGTGAGGAATGACACGACGGTCTGAGCTCCGGAAGAGATCCCCGCTGCTCTTGTAGGACCGCGAAGCGCGTCTACTCTTGTGTATTCAGCAGACGGCGGTTCGACATCCTCCTATTCCTGAGCGATCTCCAGATCGAGGGTGACAGGTCCAGCGGGAGATACGGTAAGCGTTCTCCTGCGGGTACCCAAAGTCTCATGCCACGTTCTGAGTGTGTATGTCCCCGGTGGAACCTCGGCAAGTTCAAACCGCCCAGCGCCGTCCGTCACGGCAAAATACGGGTGTTCGAAGACATGAAACGCCGCGCGCATGAAGGGATGGGCATCACACCGTATATCCAAAAGGCCGGTTGTGCGTAGCGGTCTTCGAATCACGCTGGTCCCGGCCGGCTGCACAACATTAATCACGGTGGGGCCGGATCGGTCATCGTGACGAACATGAGTATTGTGGAGGATCGGATCCGCATTCTTGATCTCAAGAGTACTTTCGGCGTTTGTCGCGTTGACCCGGGGGATAAATTTGCACGTGCGATTCTCGAAGGTAATCACCTCTTTCCGAGGCATGGCGGGTTTCCCCTTTGTGATGCCTTCGAGACTCACGACGACATTCTCGACTCCATGCGTTCCAGGGTCCAGATGCAGAGTTTCGACGGTGACGCTGTCTCCGCAAAATGCGTTGTCACGATGAACCGGAAGCCGCTCGGGCTTGGGCACCGTGCCGGAAAACACCACACGACCGCTCACCGTGACCCCGGTTGTTGAAGGGTCTCCTTCGTAGGCATACGCATCACAATGCCCCCCAACAAGACCCCACGCCAGGATCAGCGGACAGATGGATCTGCTATCCGGCCAGAATGTTTTCATAGGCTTGTTCCTCGCCACCTCTTTAGTTCGAAAACGGCCGCGGGGTATCTCTTTGCACGAGGGTTGCCAGAAGACGGCTACAGTCGTTCCAGGAGCTTCTGTCTTTTGTACCTGTAGTCTTCTTCCGTGATCAGGCCCTCTTCAAAAAACCTGCGTAATGTGCGCAATTGATCCTCTATGCCGGCGGTTTTCTCCTGGTCTGGTTTTTCCCCGGGTTGGGCGATGGTCCCTAGAGCCGGGATATCCTGTGGACTGGCAGAGATGACCCTCTGGTCCGAGATCAATATTGATACCTCGCGTAACAGAGATTGGGTCAAATCCGGTCGTCGTTCGGTGCGAACCCTTTGATCAATGAGTGGAACCAGTTCATAAAAGCTATCCCCGGCTGGACGGAGAGGATCCTCCCAGATCCGTAACCGGATGAAAGGCATTGAAACCGGCTGGCGATAGTTGGACAGCACAAGATGGAGCCATTTCCCTTTCACAAAGAATCCGCCGGACGACACCTCGGTAAGATCGGGGCCGCGAGGTTGGCTGAGATAGAACACAACCCATTCGTCAGGCCTTGCTCGCGCGAAAGCCTCACTGAGATATCTGGCCAAGTACTGTCCGTCCATGTCATTGAAGGCCGGGAAGGGACGATCCTCCGCCCCGATGAGCGAGAAGAAACCCTTCCGAGGTTTGACAGAGATGTGTTCAAGAACCCGTGACCACTCTTGTTCGCGGGAGTTCACAGGATGGGCGAACCCCCAGGCCGTTCCATCCTGCCCCATTCCATCGCGCGCATCGAGCCGCACGTATCGGGTCTCCTCAACATGTACGAATCTTGTAGAGAGAACCGGTCCTGCACACCCGTCGGTCGCAGCCCATCCCAACGCCAACAAACACCCTGATATGGCAGCCGCAACCGAATGCTGAGAGACGGAGGTCTGCCGAGCTTTGATCAGCATGGGCATGAGCCTGTTTTCTCTACTACCAATTTGCTTGAAGCTCCATCAGGGCCAGGTGCCCCGTCAATCCCGTGAATCGGTTATCGGTGTAGGTGTACTCGGCCGTCATCCGGAGCCAAGTCTGAATTGGCGTGACGACCCCCACCGTGTAATCTTTCCTCGCGCTATTCTTGCGAGGGGCATCGAAGTCGATCCACGAGTATCGCTCGTAAAACGTCAGCTCCGGCCCTGTGATGTACTGCTGGGACTCCACATAATAGGCATTCCCTTGGACATCCGGCCCTACCTGCACCGGGTTATTGTCATGACTCCTGACAAACCCGCCTTGGAGTTCGAAGAATCCGCACCCTCCCACAGCGAATATTTTGCTGAGATTGAATCCGTAACGTGCGTAATTGAATTGGTTGTCGATCGATGTGGGGGCAGTCGTAGTCCCCGCTGGGGTCGCAATCCCGTGCGTCGACCCGTTGTAATAAAACACGGTGAAGCCGGAGGCGATATCATCAAGGAGGTGCTCGTAAAACACCATGATATCTTTCTGCGGATCGATGTCACCGATGTTTGCGGTCCCGCTGCCGGTTTGATTCAGCCCATTCGAGACTTGAACCGCCAGCTTGCCCGGCCCATGGATATATGCGAGCTCCACTCCTTTCTGCCGCAGATCGAAGTTGTACGCCAGCGCGGCCCCGGCAGTGAGCGAGCTGGTGCGGGTGAGCACGAGCGAGTGGACCGGGTTGATGTTAATCGACGTCGGCCGGTCGAATCCGCCGACCCCCTCCTGCGAAAGCATGTGCATCTGTCCGATGCGAACCATAAACATGTTCTTGGGGGTTCCCCAATTCCCCATGAGGTGGCCGTGCACATCCACGTTGGTACTATTGTTTGCAAAAACGTGAAACCAGGCAGAAAAGTTCCGGGAGAGCGCCCCTGCATAGAATAACGACACATCCGGAAACCTGAATTCGCTCCGCTCGACGGTTCCTTTGTTGTTCTCATAGCCAAATTGAGCTTTGATCCGGCCCGAGAGAAAGTGACTGACATTCGTCAAGTCTTGAGGTTTGTCGTATTCGGCCGGGGTCCGGTAACCCATTCGACGATACATCTGGCCGAAGTTATTCAAACGCGGGACAACCGGATAGTGGCACATCGCACAGTCAGCGTTGTACTTGCGGGCAAACGCGGGAATGGCTTGAGACTCCCGCACCGTCGAGAGGAACATGCCCGGGAGCATCATGAGAAACAGGAGGCCGAGCAACGCGCACCGTGCTCGCAGAGAGTGCCGTCTCGGTCCGGCACTTTGGGATGTCACCCATCGATCCGAAACACCGAGTGACCACGTCGCCATGAGCTTCCCCCCTCAGGCCGAGGGATCAATGCATCCGGCGCCCTTTCGTTCCAGCATGAAACGTGCTCAGATGACAGCATAAGAGGTGCAAGGGCGACATACCTCCTCACCACGCTGCATCGAAAGCGATCCGGTACTGAATTTATCTTGATGCGCCGTGAAAGAGCTGAAAGCAAACACGGTTGAGCCCCTGATCCAACGACATTGATTCCTCCAACACTGGAGGCTTGACGAGATGTCCAGGGGGCTTGCAGTTTAGTGCGCGACGAGTACAATCTCGGGCGTGAATCTATCCTAACAGCCGGCGACTAGCGACTGGGGAGTCCCCTATGTGCTCCCTACTCTCATTTCCATTCGCCATTTCGCTTATCCTCGCCGCTTTGGCGGCTTATGTGCTCCCGGGAAACTTCACACCATTTTCTGAGGCGGTTCGCGCTGAACTCGCCTCGGGATCGACATTCATGGTCCTCATAGATGGAATCGCCGTACCAGATATCGGCGTCATGCCCGAGAGTCCACCGATTTCACAGACGAATCGTCATGACAGGGCAGAGGTCGAGTTGGGGAAACAACTCTTCTTCGACAGCCGACTCTCGAATAACAACAAGGTGTCGTGCTCGTACTGCCATATTCCAAGCGCGGGGTTTGCCGATCCTCACCCGACCTCAGCCGGCATCAATGACCTATTGGGGGGGCGTCAAGCCCCAACGATCTTTAACGCAGCTTTCAACCAATTCCAGTTTTGGGATGGTCGCGCCGGTTCCTTAGAGGAGCAAGCGACCGGACCGATTCAGAATCCAATCGAAATGGCCGAAACGCCGGACCATCTCGTGGCCAAGCTCAAGGAGGTGACGGGGTATCAGCGGCAATTTCTGGACGTATTCGGGGCAGACGTCAGCTTCCAACGAATTGTGCAAGCCATCGCAGCCTTCGAGCGGACCATCATCTCGAGAAATTCGTCGTTCGACAAATATGTGATGGGCCAGACCTCGGCCATGGATGAAACGGCGATTCGAGGCATGCGGTTGTTCAAGGGAAAAGCCCGCTGCATTCTCTGTCACAATGGACCGAATTTCACGGACAACCAATTTCACAACCTGGGGGTTCCCCAGGTGGGCCCACTGAAAGAAGATCTTGGCCGCTATGCCGTGACCAAGCAGGAAGCAGATAAAGGCGCATTTAAAACACCGACGCTTCGCAGCATCCTCGAGACCGCGCCGTACATGCATGACGGAGCATTCCTGACTTTGGAAGAGGTCATCGAGTTTCTTGATCAAGGAGGCGGGCCAAATACATATCGTAGTCCATTGATGAAGCCGCTTGGCTTAACAGAAGAAGAAAAGAGAGATCTTGTATCATTCCTTGAAGCTCTGACCGGGGACCCTCTGGAGATCGATGCTCCAAGCCTTCCATAAGAAGGCAGGTGGCGCCGGTCTGATTGGCGCTTGCCGATTCGAACGTATCCAGATGGATTCTTATGGCTGAATCAATTTAGATTCCACGGACGCAGCTGCTAGGACGTGGTCGATGTATATCACCGGAGCAATAGTATGATTTCGATGAGTACGCATACCCTGCTGTAAAGGCATGCCACTACATGCTGGCTGGAATGGGAGTTGCTGAACTTACTTTTTCGATTGAACAGTCCAAGGACGGATTGCAGACGAATGGACGCATCGATGGTTATCCACTCAAGTGGCTAGAGGGGCTATATTGTGTCTTGCAGTGTCCATCACTGGGGAACATACTGAACACTTCAACAGGCGCCCCCCTCTATAGTCGCATATAGTCGCACGCGAGGTCGCCACCTCATGTGTCTGGATTTCATCACCGCGATAACTCGACAGACCCCCAATCGTCCCACCCAGGAGGTTCCCCATGTCGCTTGGAAGAGTCTTAGTTGTGGATGACGAGGCGGACGTCAGACAGGCAGTCCGGCTAACGCTCACGAAAGCTGGTTACGACGTGGTTGAAGCGGAGGACGGAGAAGAAGGTATCGCTGCTATTAGATCCGGTGATAACCCCGTTATGGTTGACGCAATCCTTTGTGACATTCACATGCCGAAAGTGAATGGGAACGAGGCCATAGTCTGGTTTCGTTCCCAATTTCCCTCCGTGCCTATTGTCGTCATGACCGGACAACCGGATCTTGCCGGAGCCACGGCCTTGCTCAAGCAAGGGGTGGCCGATTATCTCGTGAAGCCCGTCGAAGCGCAGAAACTCACGGCCGTCATTCACAAAGTGGCCAAGGATCACGTGTACCGGGATCCGTTCAAGACATAGAGGAAACAGATAATCGCGTCTAGAGAAGGACGCGCGCCAAGGGCAGAGAGAGGTCTCAATCATGCGGCATCCTTGGAATCCTCGCATTTCGAGGCAGCCCTACCATCGCCGAATTGATTGTATTGCCGGCGGGCGCTACATCGAGACCAAGGAGAACGTCTTATGTTAATCAATCGAAGCGATCAGTTCTTACGCTTCCCGGTTGGAGGCAAAGGGACCATGGATAGAGCAAGTATACTGGTCGTGGATGACACCCCCACCAATGTGAAACTGCTGACTGATCTCTTGGAGGCACAGCAGTTTGGGGTGGTCACCGCGAGTTCTGGCGAAGAAGCCTTGCGCCTTGTCGCAGCCGAGATCCCAGATCTCGTTTTGCTGGATGTCTTGATGCCCAGCATGAATGGGTACGAGGTCTGCAAGCGGATTCGCCAGAATCCGGGCACGGCGCTGCTTCCCATCGTCATGGTCACTGCGCTGAACCCGATCGAGGAGAGGCTGAACGGAATCGAAGCGGGAGCCGATGACTTTCTGACAAAGCCGATTAATAAAGCAGAACTGCTCGCCCGCGTTCGTTCGCTCCTCAGAGTCAAGGCATTGCACGATGCGATCCAGGCCCACGCCGGAGAACTGGCTGAGTGGAATAGGAAACTGGAGGCCAAGCTGGCACAGGAGGCCAAATTGGCGGAAGTCGCACGATCCCTAGGGGACGTCGCTCACGACGTAAAAAATATGCTCATGCCTATCGTGACAGGGGCAGAACTGCTTGGAGAGGAGTTGAAGGACATTTTTGACGGACTGACGCCCCAACAACAGGAACGCTTACAGTCGAGCCAAGAGCGGTGCAAGGAAATTGGTGAGATGTTGACCAATGCCGCGTTGAGAATTCAAGAGCGGGTCAGGGGGATCGGCGACTGCGTCAAGAACTTGAGCACTCCTCCGACTTTCGCTCCATGTCATATACCCGTTGTGGTCGACAATGTCATAAAAACACTTCGTCTCCTTATCAGCCAGAAAAACATTTCATTGATCACAGAAGACCTGAGCACCTTGCCCCCGATCAAGGCCGACGAGCGCCGACTCTTCAACGTTTTCTACAACCTTCTAAACAATGCGATTCCTGAAGTGCCGGCTGGGGGATCGATCAGGATAGGCGGTGAAGCTCAGCCGGAAACCAAAACCCTCGTGCTGTTTGTTCAGGACACCGGGCGTGGGATGCCAAGAGATATTCGGGAGAGTCTCTTTACAAATGGGGTGATCAGTCGGAAACCGGGAGGCACAGGCCTTGGCACCAAAATCGTCAAGGATGTCATCGATGCTCACGGGGGCTGGATCAAAGTGGACAGCGAAGAAGGGAAAGGAACCACCTTCTGCTTTGGCCTCCCGTTTCAGCCTCCTCAGCCGGAATTCACATCCGGGAGCGGCTGACTTCTTACCCGAGAGGAGAAAGCAACTATCGCAAGTCGGGTACTCGCCGCCACGGGAGGGAACAACACTCAGGCCGCCAAAGTTATCCGGATCGACTATGAAACGGCTGAAGCAGTACGAAGTAGCTATCTAGGATAAATCACCTATGTGGCCGGATGAGACAGGCAATCGGCGAGTCCGTGGCCGCAGGGTGTGTCGGTTGCGGAGGGCGTGGTGATGCCCGAAGCTGGTTCTGAGGATGGATTTTTGAAGGCGGAACCGGGATGCGGGGGCCATGCCTTCCGGCTCCCATCACCGCCTTCCCCTACCCTACAGCGGCTGCCCTGGTTCGACACAACTGCGCGATCTGCCGCTGCACACCGGGGCGGACATTGGTGAAGGCCAGGCCGAATTCCCGGGCACTGATCCAGCGCACCGTGGCCCCGTCGATGATGAAGGGGTTATCCGCGTTTTGCGGGAAGATGCAGCATTCCAAATGTTCGCCCACCGGGACGGCCACGGGACTCGTGACGCGGCAGCCCCATGGGGACAGGTCCCGCAATTCCCCTTCACCGGTCATCTTTCGCCCTTTCGAAGAAAATTGACCCCGCAAACGGACCGGCACGCGCGCATGTCGACGCGCTTCGATCGAACGATCCCATGCCGCCGGCTGGCTGCGCCGGCTCTGTGGAAGGGGCCGGGCTAAAGGCTGGCCCGCTGGCTCCGTGGATCCGGGGCTCTTTTCCTCGGACCAGCGATGAGACTTCAGGCCTACCGATTGCCCGGTCTGTTCCAGGAAGGTCACCATAAGAGGTGTGAGCCGCCGGCCACGTGCGAGCACGTCTTCCATCCAACGCTGCAACGAACGTTTAGGCCGGGAGACCGGCCCGCGCCTGCCCGAGGACAAATGCTTAATCCGGTGCGCGACATCGAGGAACCCCGGGTCTTCTTTTCTGATCCAGCCATATACTTCGACGGTTTCCGCATACCGGCCTAACAACTCCAACGTCTGGCCCATGTGATACAGAATGTGCCGTTGCTCCTCGGCCGAGAGCGTGGGCGAGACAAGGGCTTGCCGGAACGCCATGACGGCTTCCTCGTTGCGGCCGATGGCCTTCAAGCAGAGCGCTATCTGCACATGCGCCTTCCCGCTGTACTGCGGATCGAGCGCGGCTTTCCGGAAATCGTCCATCGCGGGATTGAACATATGCACCTGTTTGAGCACAAGCCCGCGCTCATAGCGCTCGAAAGCAGACATTTGTCGGTCCATGGCCGGTCCTCCGTTGTTCCCGTCCGTACAGCACCCAGGCAGCAGGCGGCTACTGGAGCAAAAATGAGGCCTTGCCGCAGGTCCCGATTAGGGTCTCGATTTAGCGCCTTTCTTCAAAAAACAAGGTTCTTCTGAGAAGGCAGGCGCCAACAGAGTGGGCAGAATGGTACGCGGGCCCCCTATGAGGTGGGAGCCAGAAACGGTCCGGGCAGGAGTTCCGCGCCTGCCGACAGCCGGTACCTGCACCGCTCATCCATCCAGAGGGCCGAGCGTCACGGTCTCACGCCAAAGGGTCGCAGCGCAGAACAAGATGTACGCTCCGGCTGGGTTGACACCCTCTCCTCCCTACGCTAGTCTGCTGACCAGAATTGTGGTCATACTTGAGGAGGACTTGCGATGGCTAAGACCTTACCGCTTTCTGAGGTGAAGACCCGGCTCCCTGAGTTGGTCGCGGGGGTCGAGGAGCGCGAGGAGGAAGTGGTAGTCACAAAGAACGGCCGGCCGGCTGCCGTCCTGATTAATGTGCAGGAGTATACGCGCCTCAAGGAGACGATTGATGTGCTCAGTGACCCGTCCTTAATGCGGCAGATCGCCGAGAGCAGGGCTTTCTATAGAGCTGGAAGGAAAGGGCTTTCTTTCGAAGACGTCTTTGGCGAGCCGGTCGTTCCCGTGAAAAAGCGCCGCTCGGCGTGAAGCCCTTTCAGCCTGATATTCCTCCACATGTCGCCTGGGTCATCCGATCACTCCATCCAGACCTCAAACGATCGATCAAGGCGGCAGTTCGAGCCAGTGCCACTGACCCTGAGAGCGGTGAGCCACTACGCCGTGAACTCGACGGCCTGTGGAAGTTTCGAGTCCGGCGGTTCCGGATCGTCTACGAGATCCATCGCAAGACGCGCATGGTTCGTCTCATCGCTGTCGGCCATCGCCAGTCTATCTATGAAGAACTGACGGAGAAGCTTTCCAACAAGGGTCCGGAACCACAGGAGCGCGATTGACGCATGGCAGGCCCAGGAGGCTATGTAGGTGTCGTATACATGATGAAATGGCATTTTGACCTGGAACTTCATCACCCCCAAATGTCTTAATTTTAAGATCCTGGCAAACTGACGGAGGATAGTTGGAATGATTGAAATCTATACCGATGGTGCTTGCAGCGGCAATCCGGGACCCGGTGGCTGGGGCGCCTTGCTGCGCATCAGCCGCATCGAGACAGAACTGTGCGGCGGCGAGCCGGCAACCACGAACAATCGCATGGAACTGCTCGCCGTCATCGAAGCCTTGCAGTGGCTCACGGGACCGGTGGAGGCACAGGTCTACACAGATTCCCAATATGTGCAAAAAGGCATCAGCGAATGGATCCATAACTGGAAGCGGCGCGGGTGGAAAACCGCCGGCAAAGAACCCGTGAAAAATGAGGACCTGTGGCGTCGCCTCGATGCGTTGGCGGCCGGCCATACCCTCGACTGGCGCTGGGTGAAGGGACATGCGGGCCACCCGGACAACGAACGTGTGGATGCCCTGGCGCGCGCCGGCCTCGAACGAGCCCGCCGTGCCGGCAAGGCGGTCGGCGGTCCGGTCGAAGGGGCGTTTACCGATCAACGGTTTTAAGCGGCACCTGGGGAAAGATGGAGAGGCTTTTCTCTCAGCGACTCCTGAATCAGTCCTTTGAATCTCGACCTGGCTTAGTACCGTTTGCCTGTGCCTTCTTCTAGAAGCCGGTGAGGCTCCAATGGACCGCGAGGAAGAGAAGCCGAGACGCTAGGACCGCGCGTTTTCAATCTTGTTGATCGTTTCAGGTTGAGGCTTGGCCGGACAAGCTGAAGCTAATACTTTGCGATAGGATTGCAGACAATCAGGACAAAATGTTTGGATCAACGCCACGTTTGCCATGCGCAACGTGTGTGTGGCTCTATAAACTGAAAACTTCTGCCACGCGGCTGTTTCGCCTTCCACCTTCCTCTCGTCGCGCACTTTGTCGCACATACAGCAGGTGACGATCGTTGTTCTGCGCGGGGCTTTCGGGGAACCTCTCCCGAGACTGGCAATGAGCGGGAGTACCGCTCCACATACGACGACGCGCCACTTGCTCTTGGATGGTGGATGGGCCAGCGCATCGGCAGTCCCTCCTTTGTTCATTGTCCATGACCTGCTGGGTCAAGGCACCGAGGCTGCCGTGATGCGGAGAGAACCCGTGAGCGGCGCAGCACCATGATGCCACTGCTTCATGTTCCGCTGCTATACCCTCTCCCGTCAGTCGCAATCGGGCATTCATGACGCGGCCGCACACGATTAATGGGCCACCGGCTTCAACGCCCATGGCCCGCTGACCAGGCCGTCTCAACGACCCGGGCCCAGGTCTCCCCGGTCGATAGGCTTGGATGGTACATGGCGTCATAGTTCCGTTGCATATCCACCTGAAAGCCTTCTTGGGCTGCCGCCGGCACGCCGGCCAATGCGGCGATCGAGGTGAGATATTCTCCCTGGCCTCGTGCAATATCGGCACGGACATCTTCATAGGAATTGGCCGCAAAGGCTTCCAATTGCCGGCGGGCTTTCACGGGTCCCGTAAAGAAATTGGCGCCGGGCGACGTGCTGGACGTGAACTCACCGGTCGGTTTGACAATGGTCGATGTCAGGTCGAACGGGGCCTTCGTCAACTCGGTAGTCACATCACAGGCGACAGTGCCGACCAATAGCCCCAGTGCTGAAATCAGTAAGGCGATTCGTCTCGTCATGATGGCCTCCACTCATCTCATCGACACTGTTTCACCTATCCCAAGTCCCGAAGATCGGCGCGTAGACCAATCTACATGGTTGTCAGGGTTTCTACGCCTAGTAGTGATCCTTGCCGCCGTTCACCCCACCTGTTTGTGTTGTCGTTTGATCGACGCACCCGCCAGACCACCAGAGCAACCGCCAGGCATAGACATGCCTGCCTCCTGGTAGGCTATGATCGCTTGAATGACTGTGCCGCCCCGTGCGGACTTACAGGAGCGGAGGGACGAGGTGGGAGAATCCGACGAGCGGAGCGAGAAGGATAAGATGCTGGCGGGCGAACTGTACCGCGCGTGTGGACCGGACTTGGCCGCAGACCACCGACGCGCCGACAAGCTCCTGCGTGCCTATAACGCCACCGGCGCCGATGAGGGAGCGCGGCGCGCTGTGATTCTGGGCGAGCTTCTTGGGTCCCTTGGCGAGGACGTCGTCGTCCGGCCGCCCTTATATTGCGACTACGGCTACAACATTCACGTAGAAGGCGGAGTCTTCGTCAATTTCGGCTGCGTCTTCCTGGATGTCGTAAGGATTGACGTGGGCGACGGCTGCCAGATCGGTCCCTATGTCCAAATCCTGACGGCCGACCATCCCCGAGATCCGGCGTTGCGCAGGCAGCGCCTGGAAAGCGGCAAGCCTGTGCGCATCGGCCGCAATGTGTGGATTGGAGCCGGGGCCATTGTGCTCCCCGGAGTCAGCGTGGGGGATGATGCCATTATTGGGGCCGGCAGCGTGGTCACACGGGATGTTGTACCAGGGGCCACGGTGATGGGCAGCCCGGCCAGGGCCCGCTAGGACCCTATCACCCAACTCGAACTTGTCCGGCGAGAAACCACGCATCACCCTCATGACGTTGGGAGTCGACAATCTCGATCGCGCGCTGAGGTTCTATGGCGACGGACTCGGCCGCCGACGGAGGGGATCGCATGCCCCATCTCCATTACCCGGTCGTCTCGCCCTTCGCCCGCTGAATCGCCGAATAGAGGTGCTCGACCGCGGCTTCTTTAGTCACAAATCCGTCCGCGCCGGCCTTTTTCATGAGGAGTTGATTGTTGCCGTCCGGGTTCACGGACAGCCCGATCACAATTACGTGAGGATAGCGTGCCTTGATGTCCCTGGTCGCCTCAATGCCGTTCACCTTGGGCATGTTGATGTCCATGACGACGATCGAGGGCAGCACCGCGCCGACGGACGCCACCGCCTCCTCTCCGTTGCAGGCTTCGCCGACTATTTCGACGTCCGCGTAACTCTCGAGCATGCTGCGCAACCCCTGCCGGAACATCACGTGATCGTCGACGAGCAAGACGCGGGAGATCCCCTGTTTCGCCGGCATCGGGACCGGACGCTCCGGCTGCACTGGCGGGACCGGAGCCGGGACTCCGGATTCATGCTCCTCCGGTGCCTCATCGAGAGCCGCGCCGTCGGGTAACGGCAACACCAGAGTGGCTCTGGTTCCCTGGCCCACGGCCGATTCCAATTCAAACGATCCGCCAAGGGCTTTCATCCGCTCCCGGATACTGAACAGTCCGAATTTCGACGCGAGTGGAGAGGTGCTGCCGGCGCCCTCGGTGTAATTGAACCCGGTCCCTCCATCCAGCACCTCCAGCCGCAATTCGCCGGAGCCTCGTGCCAGCCGCAGGGTGGCATGAGGCGAGCCCGCATGTTTCGCGACATTGATTAGTAATTCCCGGGCCGACTGAAAGAGCAGGATTGCCCGATCCTCCGGCAACTCGTAGGCATGCCGTTCGTCGACCTCCACCGTGACGGCGAGATCCAGCCGACGCATCCGGTCGCTCAGCCATCGCAGCGCCGCCGGCAACCCGAACTCGTGGAGCACCGGCGGAGCGAGGTCCGCCACCAGCGTCCGGGTGTACGCCAATGATTCGCTCAGGGTCTCCTCCGTCTCTTGGAGCAGGTCCGCCGCTCTGCCCGTCAATTTCGCCATGCGTCGTGCCTGAGTGAGCTTCAACCGGCCCAGGACCAGCATTTGCGCCAGGTGATCATGCAGTTCTGTGGCGAAGCGCTTCCGCTCCCGCTGTTCGGTCAGATTCAGCTCGGTCGTCAGTGCGCGCAGACGCTCTTCGGACCGCCGCAGCGACTGCGTCCGGCAGGCCACGGCCTGTTCCAGCTCGGCTGTCCACTGCTGCCATTGTTCCTCCGCCTGTTTGCGGGCGGTGATATCGATGCTCACGCCATACCAGGCCTCGATACGGCCGGCGGGATCCAACCGGGGGAGCGCCCGGAACGCATGCCATTGATACCGCCCCTCCTTGCTCCGATAGCGGCATTCGCCTTCGTACGATTCACCCGCCGTGCGGCTGCGTTCCCGAACAGACACCATGCCGGTTCGATCATCCGGGTGCATCACCTGGGTCCAGCCGAGACCGCCGGCCTGCTCCCGGGTTTGTCCTGTAAATTTGCACCAGCTGTCATTGACGAACGTGTTCTGCCCGTCCGGATCGCAGACCCAGACCAGGGCCGGCGCCGCCTCGGAGATCATTCGGAACTCTTCCTCGCTTTTTCGCAGCGCCTCCAGGCTGTGATTCAGCTCGGCTTCCCTGGTGCGTAACGCGGTGGCGGTCGCTTTCCACCGTTCACTGATCATCGCGATCGCCGCCGCCTCCAGCACGAACACCGCTAAAGGGAGGATCGTTCCCGTGTCGGGCGCCAATTGGTAGAGCGGAGGCATGAACAGGTAATTAGCCAGGAGGGTGCAGAGGCCGGCCGCCAACAGACCGGGGCCCAGTCCGCCCAGCCAGGATGTAATCATCACCGCGACATAAAACGTCAGGAAAGGAACCTGAGGCGTGATCCATGGAGTGAACAGCAACCGGACTGCGGCTGCCATGAGGACAACTAGAACGGCGATCCCGTAGGGGTTCAGCCTGCTGAGACGTCTTCGATCCATGGTATCGGTCTTAATTAATGAACCCTGCTCGCCGATCGGCGTTACAGTCGGCGACAGGGTTGATCCGCATAAGTAAAGCTGAGGGAAGAGAGCAAAGGAGGTGCCATCACGGAGGCACCTGAAACGCCTGTCGTGATTTGAGGCAGCTTGGCGCTAAAGTATCGCCCTATCTGAATGTGGTACCGGACCCACGCTCATCCCTGAGCCGTGCGGCCTACCCAAAGCCGTCGCCCACGTGTAGGTACGATCATGCGTTCGGGCAATCAGCACCAGTCACTCATGAAGTCGTCACAGCCGCCGTTCCTTGTCGCAGACAATGACGAGGCAGTGTGCGGCCCTGCACCGGTCCGTTCCAGTCGATTTTTATTGCAGGCCTAACCGAGGCGAGGCGGCATGAATCATGGGCGGCTTCTGAGTATGAATCGGCAGTAAAGCCGGTTTCCGAGCGGCCCTTCGATGGCATCCTATTGCTGGCTCAACCGAGGCGACGCGGCATGAACCATGAGCGGCTTCTGAGTATGAATCGGCAATAAAGCCGGTTTCTGAGCGGCCCTTCGATGGTGTCCTATTGCTGGCTCAGCCGAGGCGACGCGGCATGAATCATGAGCGGCTTCTGAGTATGAATCGGGCAATAGGGCCAGTTTTTGAGCGGCCCTTCGATGGCATCCTTCGACGCCACGGCTGCCTCGCAGGCACCGCAGTAGAAGAGCGCGGGATTGCCGGCGGACCATGCGGCCAACTCCAGGTCCCGCAATTGTGTCGTCAGACGACGACGTTTGCCGGAAACCTCATTCCCCTCATCCAATAGCAACATCTCATCACCTCCGGTTGCGCTCACACGCAGCAAGATCATCGTACGCTCGCTGCTTGTTCGATGCCGATCCCTGTGTGCTTTGAGCAAGGCCGATGCCACTATGCGCACGTGAGGAAACAGAGGGCCTGGCCACACATACGAGCTGCATGGTTGTAGGGAAACGGCTGCATCACGATAGCAGGATCCGTCTAAATGACTGATTCTGCTGGTGCACCGCGGAACTGGCAACCCTACAGGGGACCTCCCTAGGTCACCGGTTCACTGTCGACTCCAATCTCGTAGCAGGGCTTGACCGCAACAGCCGGACGCAAGGCGCAGAAAGACAGCGTCGCGTCGCCAACAACGTGGAGTGCGTAACACTGGGTGATGTGCGGGTCTCCCGCCGCTCCGGTCAGCTGGTTTCACCAATCGTCATCGAATGGAAACGTTTAGCGGGCCCACGTCACCGTTTACGATCACGACTCTCACGACTTTACGGAGCTGCGGTCCGAATGCAAGCGCCGGTAAGTTCCACACCGGTTCCCGTCACCCGCACCCGCAAGATTCTCGTGAAATACCATAGCGGCTGCAGAGTCCGTTCTCCCTTGCCGATGAAGCTTAGGTGAATCTGATTACCGCATGGCGGGTGCGATTGCGCACCTTCCGCACAGTGCGGCAACTGCTTCACTTGGGATACCTCGTGCCGTCCTCCCGACTCTATCGATCACAACGCTGCCAAACAACGGCCCCTCTTCATCTCTACAAGCACTCAGCCACTCCCTCACTACGGGCATCACTATTGCTGTCGTGGCTTCGGCAGTATCAGCGGATTCAAGATGCGGCCGGAATGCGGCCATGGATTCGCACGACCGATGATTGGAAATGCAACGCAACATGGCGTGCAACTACCACCCATCAACCTTGCCGCTTCCACACACGCCTGCGGCGCGGGCGCGACGCGGTGGAGGAACCCCGTTGCAGATCACGGCAAGTCGTCACCATCCTGATAAACCGTTAATGGTCGTGACCGGTGCCTCCACGCAACGCAACGACGCTCGGTCTAAATATGTAAGATCGGCTCATTTCTTTCCTCTTTGACGATGAAAGGCGTCATGGCATAAGCCTTGCTGAAACGTAAGTCAAATTACGCAGACACTCGGACTCATTGACTGGCGAAGGAAGGCGAACGACCGCATGCCCGCTGGGTTTGAGATGCTGACGGTGACCGACGCACATCAATCACTGCGACGCGCAACCTCGTCGTGATTCGTCGACCGGTGCTGGAAACGTGCCCCCTACGGCAGAGGAGATATCGCTCGTGAGCGCGGACTACGACTTCGACATGTTGTGCATCGGCAGCGGTCCGGCCGGTCAGCGGGCCGCGATTCAGGCCGCCAAACTCGGGAAACGGGTGGCTGTGGTGGAAAAACGCCCCTGCGTAGGAGGCGCCTGCCTGGAGATGGGCACTATCCCGAGTAAGACGTTTCGCGAAGCCGTCTGTGCTCTCGTGCAAGGGACAGGACAGTTCAACGACAGCCTGGAGCATCGCCGCGAACCACAGCCGATCCCCCGTCCGTCCGCGGAAGACCTCCTCTATCGCGTGGAGCAGGTGGCCCGCCGTGAGTCCCAGGTGGTGGAACAGCAACTGTCCCGCAATGACGTTCGCCTGATGCGCGGGGAGGCATCGTTTACGGGCCCGCATACCATTTCAGTGGCTTCCGCGGACGGCCGCCGTACCTGGACCGCAGAACACATTCTGATCGCCGTCGGCACGTACCCGGCCCCGCCTCCCGGCGTCCCGGCTGACGGGGACTGCATTTTCACCAGCGATGATCTGGTGCGACTCAAGCGGTTGCCCAAGAAGCTGGTCGTGGTCGGCGGCGGCATCATCGGGATCGAGTATGCGTCGATCTTCGCTGCACTCCAGGTCAAAGTGACCGTCGTGGACAAGCGTGACCGGCTCCTCGAATTTCTCGATCGGGAAAGCGTCGATGAACTCATGCACCAGATGAGACAGCACCGTGTCACATTCCGCTTGGGGGAAGCCGTCGAGCGGTTGGAAGTCGCGGACGACACTGCACACCAGGCTATCGTGCATCTGGAGTCGGGCAAATCCATCGTGGCCGATCAAGTCCTCTTTTCGATCGGGCGGATCGGCGCCGCCGGCCGGCTCAACCTTGAGGCGGTTGGACTCGCACCCGATGAGCGCGGACGGTTGACTGTCGATCGCCAGTTTCGGACGGCAGTGCCGCATATCTTCGCCGTTGGCGACGTCATCGGCTATCCGAGCTTGGCCTCCACCTCTTTCATGCAGGGACGGCTGGCGGCCTGTTACGCCTTCGGTGTGGACACGGGACCGATGATCGAACACCTCCCCATCGGCATCTATGCCCTACCCGAGATTTCCGCGATCGGTCCGCCAGAGCAAGAACTGACCCGGAACAAGATTCCCTATGAGAGCGGTATCGCCCGATACCGGGAGATTGCGCGAGGACAGATTCTGGGGGATGACAGCGGGTTTCTAAAGTTGCTCGTCCATCGCCGGGATCAACGACTCCTGGGAGTCCATATCGTAGGTCGCGGGGCCACGGAGTTGATCCATATCGGACAGGCCGTCATGGAGTTGGGGGGCGGACTCCAGTACTTCCTGCGGACCGTGTTCAACTACCCTACGTTGGCGGAGTGTTACAAAGTCGCGGCCCTCGATGCGTTCAATAAGCTGAAGGGATAAACCATGTGAGGGGGACACCCCCGTTCAAACTCCGTCTCGTCTTGGTACCACCTGTGTGGACAGTGGACAGAGGAAAGGATCGCCAAACAAATGCATCACGGTATGTGGAGGGCCTGCATGCTCATCTCGCTGGCCGCCGGTTCCGTCCTTGCCGCAAGCCAGTTGCACGGGGCGGACCGTGCGGACGAGACCCACTCTTCGGGATCGCCACAGAGGGCCCCTGCGCCGCGGAGTTCCTGGGAAGGATGGCTCCGGCACGCGGGACAGGGCCTGACCATGGACTCTCACGTCGCGCCGCGAAGCCCCGACCTGGACGCATCCACATCTCTCCCTCCAGCCCTGAGATCGGAATCCGGACGGCCGGACCCGGAAGGAGGCCGCCGTCCGGAACGGGATGGATCGACTGGGGAGATTGAACGCAGTGGGACAGGGACGGCCAAGAGCAGGCGGTAGCACCATCCTCGCCACGGGGCATTTCATTCGTAACCCGTGCGGAAAGGAGAGGCATATGAACAACGGCGGCAAGAAGTCGCACCTGTGGTCGATCATCTTGGCCGGTGGCGAAGGCACGCGCGTGGGATCGTTCGTGCACCGGTGGTTAGGGCGCCCCAAGCCCAAACAATTCTGCACCTTCGTCGGTACACGGTCCTTGCTTCAGCATACCGTCGATCGCGCGGCGCACCTGACAGCGGCGGAGCAGTCGGTCCTCGTCATCGCGCAGACCCATCGCCAAGAAGCCATGACACAATTGGATGGGCGCTGCGTCGGGACCGTCTTGTTTCAACCTGCCAACCGAGACACGGCCGCCGGCGTGTTCCTCCCCTTGACCTACGTGCGGGCGCGGGACCCGCTCGCGACCGTGATCATTTTTCCGTCCGACCATTTTGTCTTTCCGGAAGAGCGGTTCCTGGACACCGTCCGGGAAGCGGTTCCGGTTGCCGAGGGATTGCAGAATCGCATTCTCCTCCTCGGGGTGGTGCCGGACCGTCTTGAGCTGGATTACGGCTGGATCCTGCCGGGTAAGCCGCTGGCTTCCGCCGGATTGAAGCCGGTGCTGGCCGTCCGGAGATTCCTCGAAAAGCCTACGGCGCAACAGGCCGACGAGGCCCTGGCCAACCATGCTCTCTGGAACACCATGGTCCTCGTGGCGAAAGCGGAGACCCTCTGGGAACTGGGGCGGCAATGCTTTCCAGAACTGGTCGAGCGGTTCGAGCGTCTCCGTCAGTCCATCGGCACCTCCGATGAAGCGAGGATCTTGGAAGCCGTTTATCAATCCATGCCGGCCAGAAATTTTTCGTCCGACCTCCTCCAACAGGTTCCCGACCGTGTGGCCGTGACGGCGCTCACCAATGCCTGCTGGAGCGATTGGGGAAGGCCGGAGCGCATCACCGAGGCGCTGCGACGGATCGGCCGGACACCGGCCTTTCCGTTGGATGCCCTCGGTACTCCCTTTGCGCCGATTCCCCAATATCGTCGCACCGCGATGCCTGGAACAAGTCCCCTGGCCGCTGCAAGGAAAAGCACGGGTCGATAGGAACGGGCGTTCAGCCCCTGGAGAAGCCGGAGTTGCCATGACCATAACACCGATCGATCGGCAATGTATCAACACCATCCGGACCCTGTCGATGGACGCGGTCCAACAGGCAAATTCCGGACATCCCGGCACCGCCATGGCTCTGGCGCCCGTGGTCTATTGGCTCTGGCAGCACTTCCTCCGTTTCGATCCGCAGGATCCGATCTGGCCCAATCGCGACCGGTTCGTGCTCTCGATCGGACATGCCTCCATGCTGCTGTATTCCCTGCTCCATCTCTGCGGGGTCAAAGCCGTCAATCCCGCCTATGAGACGGTGGGAGCACTATCCGTCACCCTGGACGACATCAAGGCCTTCCGCCAACTCGACAGTAAGTGCCCCGGCCATCCGGAGTATCGTTGGACCTCCGGTGTGGAGGCGACGACCGGTCCATTGGGCCAAGGGGTCGCCACGAGTGTCGGGATGGCCATGGCCGGCCGGTGGATGGGCGAGCAGTTCAACCGTCCCGGCTTTCAGATGATCGATTATGATGTCTACGCCCTATGCGGCGACGGCTGCATGATGGAAGGGGTGACGGCAGAGGCGGCTTCGTTGGCCGGTCATCTCAGATTGTCCAACCTCTGCTGGATCTACGACAACAACCACATCACGATCGAAGGGCACACGCAGTTGGCCTTCAGCGAGGATGTGGCAACCCGCTTCAGTGCCTACGGGTGGAAGGTGACCCGCGTCAGCGATGCCAACGATCTGGCGATGCTGAACCGGGCGTTTACGGATTTTCGGGATTGCAGCGACCGGCCGACCTTGATCATTGTCGATAGTCATATCGCCTATGGGGCCCCTCATAAACAAGACAGCAGCGCGGCGCACGGCGAGCCGTTGGGTGAAGACGAACTCAGGCTGGCAAAGCGGGCGTATGGATGGCCGGAAGACGCGCGGTTCCTCGTGCCGGCCGGCGTACCGGACCATTTTCAGAAGCTCATGGGAGCCCGCGGGCGCACGGCCCGAGAGCAATGGCTGACCCGATTCACGGCATACGAGGCGAAGTATCCGGAATCGGCGGACGCCCTTTCTCGCATGCAGCGCCGTGATCTTCCGGCCGGGTGGGAGCAGGATCTGCCGACCTTTCCACCGGACCCGAGCGGGCTGGCCGGGCGTGAAGCCTCCGCCACAGTCCTGAATAGCGTGGCAGCCCGGGTCCCCTGGCTGATCGGCGGCTCGGCCGATCTGGCCCCCTCCACCAAAACCCGGCTCACGCTCGAGGGCGCCGGCGATTTTTCTGCGGCCGACTATAGCGGCCGCAATCTGCACTTCGGAATTCGGGAACATGCCATGGCCGCGATCCTGAACGGCCTGTCCCTCTCGAAAGTGCGGGCCTTCGGATCGGGCTTTCTGATTTTCAGCGATTACGCGAAACCCGCGATCAGGCTGAGCGCCCTCATGGAGCTTCCTGTCATTCATATCTTCACGCACGACTCGATCGGCGTGGGAGAGGACGGTCCCACCCATCAGCCTATCGAACAACTGGCCTCCCTCCGGGCAATCCCGGGACTGCTCGTGATCCGGCCCGCCGATGCCAATGAAGTGGTGGAAGCCTGGCGGGTCATCATGCAGCTGCAGCATGAACCGGCGGCCCTGGTGCTCAGCCGGCAGGCGCTGCCGACGCTGGACCGAACACGATATGCCCCGGCTGCCGGCCTCGCACTGGGGGCCTATGTGTTGGCCGAGGCGCCGGGGGGCACGCCCGAAGTCCTGCTGCTGGCGACGGGAAGCGAAGTGTCGCTCTGCCTCGCCGCCTATGAACGGCTCACGGCGGAAGGCGTCCGGGTCCGAGTGGTGAGCATGCCGTCGTGGGAGCTCTTCGAGCGACAGAGCCGAGCCTACCGCGAGCAGATCCTCCCACCGCGCGTCACGGCTCGCATTTCCGTTGAGCAGGCCGCCTCGACCGGCTGGGACCGCTATGTCGGCTTGGCCGGGACCAGTATCGGGATGAACACCTTCGGCGCGTCGGCGCCGCTAAAAGCATTACAGCAGAAGTTTGGATTTACCGCGGACCGCCTGATCGCCGCGGTGCGGCAGCAGCTCGGGCGCCCGCCGCACGGAAAGGAGCCCTTCGCGTGAGACCCGATCCATTCATGGAGAAACAGTGTCAAGGTTCCGGAGACCGCTTCACAGAGGAAGGCACCACTCAGCAAGGAGATGCTCCGATGAACGGTTCGCCCGTGGGCACCATGAATCCGGTTCGTGCGCTCACGAGCCTCGGGCCATCCGCAATGAAGCCCCTTGCCGCGACCGTCCGGACCAGTAACGCCACCGATTACATCGCCGCGCTGCCGCACGCTTGCCCGCATTGCGGGAGAATGACGACCTGGTTTCGTAACGAAGACGGCCGGACGCGGTGCATCAACTGCCCGTCCATCTGTCCGTGCTGTGGCTCGCGCGGGACCGTGACAACCTGCCGCCCGGCGGCCCATGGGCTACCGAAAGCGATCTCTTGGCGCTGCGATACCTGTCACCATCAATGGAATTATGAAAGATCATCATGATCGATCTTGACTACGTCGGGCCGGAGAACACGAGTATCGGAAGTGAGTACCTTCGGTGGGTCGGCGCCGCTGAAAGCGGTGGTCGCCGCGGTGCATGCGCAGATGGCCGGTCGCGCGGGAAGCCATTCGTATGAGCCCATGAACCGGCTCAGAAGAACACGCGGGTATCGGCCGCATCCGGGGAACCGTTTCACTGAAACGAACCACATAAAGGAGACAATCCGATGAATGTTTCACACGCCGAGACCATGAATCCGGTTCGTGCCCTCCCGACAGCCGGACAGTCCGTCTGGCTGGATTACATCCGGCGGAGCTTGCTCACCAGCGGCCAATTGCGCCGCCTGATCACCGAAGACGGGATATCCGGCGTGACGTCCAACCCGACGCTCTTCGAAAAAGCCATCACCGGCAGCGCCGATTATGTCGAGGCCCTGGAGCGGCTCAGCCGGGAGCCCGGCCTAGACGCGAAGGCCTGCTATGAACAGCTGGCGATCGAGGATATCCGCGGTGTGGCCGATCTCCTGGAACCGGTCTATGCCCGCACGAAGCGGCGTGACGGCTACGTGAGTCTGGAAGTATCCCCTCGCCTGGCCCGGGATACCCGGGGCACGCTCGAGGAGGCGCGACGGCTCTGGAAGGCCGTGGGACGCGACAATCTGATGATTAAAGTGCCGGCCACCCCGGAAGGAATCCCGGCGATCGTGCAATTGTTGGCACAGGGCATCAACGTGAACGTGACACTGATCTTCTCGCAGGACATCTATCAGCGTGTCGCGGAAGCCTACTTGCTGGGCCTGGAACAGCTGGCCGTGCGGGGCGGCGACGTCGGAAGCGTCGCCAGCGTGGCCAGCGTATTCGTCAGCCGCCTCGATACGGCGGCGGACGCCGCGCTGTCCGCGCGCCTCACGACCTGCACGGACATGAGGGAACAGGCCGAACTCCGGGCGCTCCAAGGAAAGATTGCCGTTGCGAACGCCAAGCTGACCTACCGCCGGTTCCAGACGATATTCTCCGGTTCGCGCTGGGACGCGCTCGTCAGGCGGGGGGCCATGAATCAGCGGGTGCTCTGGGCGAGCACCGGCACCAAGAACCCCGCGTACCGCGACGTCATGTACGTGGAGGACCTGATCGGTCCTGAGACCGTCAACACGATTCCTCCGGCAACGCTCGAAGCCTTTCGTCATCACGGGCGCCCGGAGAGCCGGCTCGGCAAGGGCGTCGATGACGCACAGGTGACGCTGCTCGCCCTAGAACGAACGGGGCTCTCGATGAAAGAGCTGACCGACCGCCTGTTGGAAGAGGGGTTGCAGTTGTTCACCGATGCCTTCGACCAACTCCTCGCCGCGGTCGCGCGCCACACCAGGAGACAGGTCTCTATCGAAGGCAGGGGATATGCCTACACCTTGCCCGCCTCTTTGATGGACGCCGTGGAATCGTCCTTGAAGGAATGGCAGGAGGGCCAGAAGGTCCGCCGGTTGTGGGATCGCGACCCATCGCTCTGGACCGGTACGGATGAAGGCCGGTGGCTCGGCTGGCTCGGAATCACCGACGAAGAATTGGCCCGGCTGTCGCTTCTCACCAGCCTGGCCGAAGAAACCACCCGCAGAGGATTCACCCATATTCTGCTTCTGGGAATGGGTGGATCAAGCCTATGCCCGGAAGTCCTCACGCGGACGTTCGGCAAGCAAGCGGGCTATCCGGAACTGTATGTGCTCGATTCGACCGATCCCGCACAGATCCAAGCAATCGAACGGGCCGTGCCCCTCGAGACCACCTTCTTGATCGTGTCGAGCAAATCCGGGAGCACCCTGGAGCCGAACCTCTTCATGCAATACTTTTTTGACCGGGTGCAGCGCCTGGTGGGACCAGAGGAGGCCGCACAACAGTTCATGGCGATTACGGATCCCGGCTCGGCGCTGGCTCGGGTCGCCGAAACGAGCGGGTTCCGGTATGTCTATTTCGGCCTGCGCGGCATCGGCGGCCGCTATTCCGCCCTCTCGCATTTCGGCATGGTGCCGGCGGCCGTGATGGGCCTCGATGTGGCCCGGCTGCTTGGGCGCGCGAAGGAGATGGTGCGGGCTTGTGCCTTCTCCGTCCAGGCCCAGGAGAACCCCGGCCTGGTGCTCGGCACGATCCTCGGCGTGCTGGCCGCTCACGGCCGCGACAAGGTCACCATCATTGCGTCCCCCCAAGTGGCCGCATTGGGTGCGTGGATCGAGCAGCTCCTGGCAGAGTCCACCGGCAAAGACGGTAAAGGGATCATCCCGGTGGATCGGGAAACGGCCGGGTCTCCGGAGATCTATGGAGCCGACCGTCTGTTTGTGTACCTCCGGCTTCAGCCTCAGCCGGACAAGAGGCAGGACGACGCCGTCAGCCAGCTTGAACAGGCGGGACAGCCGGTCATCCGTATCTTCCTGAGTGATCCCTATGACTTGGGCCAGGAGTTTTTCCGGTGGGAATTTGCCACGGCGGTCGCCGGGGCGATCATGGGTCTGAACCCGTTCAACCAGCCGGACGTCGAAGCCGCCAAACTGGCGGCCAAACGGTTGACCGCCGAATATGAAACCACCGGGGCGCTCCCGCCGGAATCCCCTATCTTCGAAGAGCGGGGCATCAGACTCTATGCCGATGCGCGTTATGCGGCGCGCCTGCACCCGGCCACGGGAATGACGCCGTCCCTCGCGGATTGGCTCCGCGCGCATCTGAGGCAGCTGGCGCCGGGCGATTACTTCGCGCTACTGGCCTATCTCGAAGCGAATTCCGCGCATGACGCGCGGCTCCAGGCCATCCGCCATAGGGTGCGGGACCGGATGCATGTCGCCACATGCCTGGGCATTGGGCCCCGCTTTCTGCACTCCACCGGTCAGGCTTTCAAGGGAGGGCCGAACAGCGGCGTGTTTCTCCAGATCACCTGCAACGATGCGGCGGATGTCCTCGTGCCGGGACAGCGCTACACGTTCGGCCTGGTCAAGGCCGCGCAGGCCCGCGGCGATGGCGAGGTCATGGCGGAACGAAGCCGGCGGCTGTTGCGCGTGCATCTGGGCGCCGATGTCCCGGCCGGACTGGCCGCCCTCCAGTCGGCTCTAGAACAGGCGCTGGCTTGAGGCGGGCGCCGACTCCAGGAGGCATGATGATCGATTCACGGACCGATGCGCTGGTGCTCTTCGGCGCCACTGGAGACTTGGCGTACAAAAAGATCTTTCCCGCCTTGCAGGCCATGATCAAACGGGGCCATCTGACCGTCCCGGTGATTGGGGTGGCCAAAGCGAATCGGAATATCGAGCAACTCCGGGACCGGGTGCGAGACAGCCTCGAACACTGTGCCGCAGGAGTCGATGAAGCAGCCTTTGCGAAGCTCATCCAGCTGCTGCAGTATGTCGATGGCGACTATCGGGAGGAAGAGACGTTCTCCCGGCTGCGCAAGAAGCTCCGCGGCGCCCGTCACCCCCTCTACTATTTGGCCATTCCGCCGAGCGTGTTTCCCATCGCCGTCGAAGGACTCGCGCAGTCCGGTTGCGCGCACGGGGCCCGGGTCGTCGTCGAAAAGCCCTTCGGGCGGGATCTGGCCTCGGCGCAAGCATTGAACCGGACTCTGCACAGAGTCTTCGAAGAGCCGGCGATCTTCCGGATCGATCATTATCTGGGCAAGGAGTCGATCCAGAACTTATTATATTTCCGCTTCGCCAATTCCTTCCTCGAGCCGATATGGAACCGAGACTACGTCGAGTCCGTGCAGATCACGATGGCGGAACAGTTCGGCGTGTCCGGGCGCGGAAGCTTTTACGAAGAAGCCGGGGCCCTCCGCGACGTGGTCCAGAACCACCTCTTGCAGGTGGTCGCCAATCTGGCGATGGAGCCGCCCATCAGCGGAGCGGGAGAAGCCTTGCGCGATGAGCGGATCAAAATCTTCAAGCGCATGCGGCCGCTCACCCCTCAAAACCTGGTGCGGGGCCAGTTTCGTGGCTACCGCGCGGAAGCCGGAGTGGCGGCGGATTCCCGGGTGGAAACCTTTGCGTCTCTCCGGATCGACCTCGATTCCTGGCGCTGGGCCGGGGTGCCGTTTTGTATCCGGGCCGGCAAATGTTTGCCGGTCACCGCGACGGAAGTGTTGGTGACTTTGAAGCGTCCGCCCCAAGACGTGTTTGCGGAGACGCGGACGCCGGAACGGAATTATGTGCGGTTTCGGCTCGGCCCCGACCAAATGGCGGTGGCGATCGGAGCGCGCGCCAAAGCGCCGGGAGACACGATGACCGGCCGCGAGGTGGAACTCTTCGTCTGTCACCAACGCGGCGACGAGATGGAAGCGTATGAACGCCTGATCGGGGACGCGATGATCGGCGATGCGTCGCTGTTTGCGCGGCAGGATGGCGTCGAGGCGACTTGGCGCGTCGTGGACCCGATCTTGTCCGAGCCCACGCCGGTTCATGAGTATGAACCGGGTACCTGGGGGCCGGCCCAGTCTCAGGCGCTGATGGCTCCGTTCGGCGGGTGGCAGAATCCGGAGCGCCACGGATAGTCCTCAGGCGGGCGAGCGCGGAGACAGAGACCATGACAACATTCAACGGGGCGGCGCAGGCCGATCCCAGGGGGAGGAGAACGGATGCAGATCGGAATGATTGGTCTCGGTCGCATGGGAGCCAATATGGTGCGGCGGTTGATGCGGGGCGGACATTCCTGCGTGGTGTACGACGTCAACCAAGAGCACGTGCAGCGGCTGGCCGGAGAAGGCGCCGTGGGAGCCGCCTCCGTTGACGAGTTGATCGGCCGCTTGAGCGAACCCCGCGCGGTGTGGGTGATGGTCCCGGCGGGAGAAGCCACCGAAAAGACCGTGGACACCCTGGCGCAGAGGTTGAGTCGCGGGGATACCATCATCGACGGAGGAAACTCCTATTTCAAAGATGACGTGCGGCGTGCGAAGGAACTTCGGCCCCAAGGGATCGACTACGTCGACGTCGGAACCAGCGGGGGAACCTGGGGGTTGGATCGCGGCTACTGCCTGATGATCGGCGGGCCGGACCAGGCCGTCGCCCGCCTGGATCCGGTATTGAGAACGTTGGCCCCGGGCCGGGGGGACATCGCGGCAACCCCCGGGCGGAATCCCATGAAGGGATCCGCAGAAGACGGATACCTCTACTGCGGGCCGGCGGGAGCCGGCCACTTCGTCAAGATGATCCACAACGGGATTGAGTATGGTTTAATGCAGGCTTATGCGGAGGGCTTTGATATCTTACGGCATGCCAACTCAAGGAACCTCCCCGAGGACATGCGCTATGAGCTGAACCTCTCCGACATCGCGGAAGTCTGGCGGCGCGGTAGCGTGGTGGGATCGTGGTTGCTGGATTTGACGGCCACCGCATTGGCGGAGCATCCGGACCTGTCGAATTTCTCCGGCTCTGTCGAGGATTCGGGAGAGGGCCGTTGGACCGTGATGGCGGCGATCGAAGAAGAAGTGCAGGCCGATGTTCTGTCCGCATCGCTATACACCCGCTTCCGTTCCCGCCAGTCCCATACCTTTGCCGAAAGAGTGCTCTCCGCCATGCGTTACCAATTCGGCGGCCATGTCGAGCGACCGACACCCGGAGAGCCCGGACACGCGCGATCATGATCCGCGAATCGTTGCGGGGCACCACGGTGTTTCGCGCCTTCGCGATTTCTTCGTTCCATGCCATCCTTCATGCCGCGTAAAACACGCGAAATGGCCTGCGGTTTCTCATTCCTGCATTGAGGCATGCATC
Source organism: uncultured bacterium (assembly GCA_965285945.1). GTDB lineage: Bacteria > Nitrospirota > Nitrospiria > Nitrospirales > Nitrospiraceae > Nitrospira_D. The sequence goes on from CBDIWP010000062.1 coordinate 43,687, forward strand.
ATGCTGACTCCTTGCACACCATGTGAACCGTCTGGAGCCGCCCACGGCGACTCGACCGTTCGCCACATTCCCGCCAAAGATTTGGGTCATGGTCGATCGCTGGCTCCGTCTGACGTCGCGCTGGATATCGACTCTTGCGGTCTTAATATGCTGCATGCCTTTCCCCTTATGGGCGGAAAGCGGCGGGCCGAATGTGCATTGGGGAGGCATCGCGTTTCCCGACCGTGAGCGGACCCTGCTCATGGGATATACCGTGAACCGGTTTACCGTGTTCAATGAAAGCGGCGCCCGATTCAATGCCATCGACCAGACGTCCGGCTTTAACTTTGCTTCCATCAGCTGGAGTGAACGCCTCTCGCGGCTTCCCGGTTGGGTGAGTAATGTGACGTTCGGAGGAGGAGCAACCGGAGACGAGCCTTCGGAGCGTCTCCAAAACGGGTTTATGCATGGCCTGCTCAGCCAGACCTCGGTGCCTGTCGGTCAGAAGCGCGATGGCACGGACTTCATGTTCGGCGGATCGCTGACCAGATGGAGCACACTCTTTTCGGCACAGGAGACCGGCTTTACCGGCATCGGCGTCGCAAGCGGGTCCCTCTATCAGGAGGTTTACGGGCGGATCGGATTCCGGCATCTCTCGCTGGCGGATGTCATCGACTGGCTCCATCCGGGAGCGGCTCCGGCGATGCTCCGGCATATGTCGCGATTCCTCAGATTTTCCGCCATGGGCCGATATGGCCGGCTCTATGGCGGATCTGCGTATCCGGATACCGCCATCGCCCAGCAGTCCTATCTCGCGCAGGTCTCGTTATCCCTCGCCGACTATGCAGGCGATCAGCCGCCGCGATGGGGAGTGGAATTTGCCGCGACGATCGACTCGGGTTTGTTTGCGTCTGCTGGAGGGCACTCGATAGAACGCCGATTCGGATCGATTGCCTTTCATTTCCCTTATGGGATATTCGAGACGTGGAACGATGTCGCCGGCGGAACCGACTCCGGCCCGACCTATGGCTTTCACGTCATGCTCGATTTGCTCCAGCTTCAGACCTTGTTCGGACCCCCATCGCAATGATCGTCGACGCCACAAGTAAACCGCGTCGCTCCTGGGGACAAGCCTCGATACGCTCGGCACATGATTGGGACCGTACCGAGATCCGTCCCAACATGACGTAATCCGGTCTGCCGCTGGGGTGCCGTGCGTTGCCGCGCCGTCAGCGATAGCCGGTCACGTCGGCGGGTTGCCTGCATGCTGCACCCGCCAGGCATCGGGCCGGCTGCCGTCGAGATCGGTGAAACCATAACACCTTCGCGAGCTGTCCGCTGGACAAGGACCGTCCGCTCCAGCGAGACCAGTCGAGCTTCTGTGCCAGCGCCGCGACGGCCCGACCGACAACCATCGGACCTTCCGAGATCGCACAATGCGGGTGGCCGTCAGGTATGCGCTGGATTGACTGGCGCGGATGTTCGGCGGCGTCAGTCCGGCGTTCCGTTTCCATTGATCCGCACCAGGTTGCCCACCGTGACGCCGTTGTACGACGAGAACCGCCCGCCCACGTACAGATCACCGGTGCCGTCCGGCACAGGCAACACCGCGCGCTCGACCGCTCCGTTGATAAATCCCACGGTAAATTGCGGATCGAGCGTCCCATCCGGTCTGTGGCGCGTCAACCGCCGCCCGCCGGGGGTGCCGGCATCGGCGGCGGCGACGAACCAGTCCCCGCTGCCGTCGAGCGCCCGGGCCAGCGCGTACACCGAACCGGCCGCGTCCGGCTTGGGCGATTCCCGGTCGCGCGTGCCGTCCGGATTGATCCTGGCCAAGTCCTTGATTGCGGTCGGATCGAACAAGGGGTTCACATTGCCGGCCGGGTCGAGAATGAACGACCCGCCCATGAACAGATCACCGGTTCCGTCGGCCACCGGCACCACGGCCCGGATGGCGGCCGTGAATTGCAGGCTCGTGACATTGACCGTGCTGAAAGCGGGATCCCGCGAGCCGTCCTGGTTAAGGCGATACAAGTTGCTGCTGCTGAAGTCCCCAAAGTCGACAATGTCATAGCTCACCACGTAGACATCGCCGCTGCCGTCGTTCGCTGTAATCATGCGGGCCGCCGCGCCTCCGGCGCTCCTGAACGTACCGTCCAGGGTCCCGTTGGGGTTTACGCGCACGATGGCCGGAACCAGTGCGCCGTTGTAACGGTCAAACGACCCGCCGACGTACACACGGCCGGACCCGTCGCCGACGGGCACAATCGTTTGAAGCTGAGTGACCACCCAGGATGCAGGCGCATCCGCCAGCACGACTTCGCCCCGGGCGAACGACGTGTCCACCGTGCCGTCGGGATTGACCCGCCAGATCCTGCCGAGCCGGCTTCCTTCAAACGCCACTGCACCGACATACAGATCCCCGCTCCCATCATCGGCTGCCGCGATGTCGGTGACGCCCTGGCCGATGACACCGGCCAAAGCAAACGTCTCATTTAACCTGCCGGTCCGCGTCAGCCGGACAACGGGCGGCACAGCGATTCCGTCGTAGGTCGTAAAGTCGCCGGCCACATAGATATCCCCTGTCCCGTCCGGCGCATAAATGATGGCCCTCACTTGACCGTCGAACCGGCCCGGTTGGCCGGTGGCCTGTGTTTCGCCGGGCGGACTGCCCGGGGGACTACCCGGAGGATTTTCCGATGGAGTGTTCGGCGGAGTCGCCGGCTGGTCCCCTCCCCCATCGCCGCCCCCGCATCCGGCCAGGGTCAGAAAGACGCTCAGCAGAGCACCAGCGGAGATGGAAGACCGGCGGTTCATCACCCGAACAGTAGGAGCTTCTTCCTCGCACCTGTTCTGGGAGGACACCGAGTTGCCGACTTCCTCGGACCCCAGGAACGGGACGTACTTCTGTTGAGGATCCCGCTGATTTTCATCTAACGCCAGGGCCTCGTCCTGCCTCCGGTGATGTAGTTCAGCCTCATTCCGATCTCAGCCTCGCCGACGAGGCCGGCCACAGAGCCACCATGGTTGTCTATGAGGCCGTGTCGAGTGGGAGGGATGCAGCCCAGACAACCAGAGCGCCAAAGTCGGTCAGGACCGCCGGCACACCGAAGCTGTCGCTGTTTGCAGCAGGAACAGCCGCGATCCTCAGCGAGTCTCCTTAGCCTCTAGCGTGGAGAATGTGTGGCGTAGCCGGGTGGAGTTCTTTGCCGGGCGCAATGCCATCGCGGTTTTTGGCGCGCCAATGGAACAAGGAATTGGACTACCGGCTCATCAAGGAGCTTTAGCGTTTGACGGGAACCGGATTGCCGTCCGGTTTGCCTATGAGTGGCATGACGAGATGCGGAAAATTGGTTCGGTGCTTACGGCAATGAAAACTTGGAATCCGACGTCAGGGGTGCATGGCCGGCTCGCCAGCATCAACGACCTGCCCATCACGGAGGCGGAGCGCACGTATCACTGGCCGCTGGGGCCTCGGCCGGAGACCATGCAGGGCTCACGGATTTAGGCTTCTAAACAGCACTTCTGCCCGTGCCGTAATTTAACGATCCTTTCCATTGCCCGCCGCATTAGATAGGTGAACCGGGGCCCTGCGCGCCTCATCAATTGGTGACCGGGCCAAGATCGATGGTGCCGGTGCTGTTCACGCGGATGAAGTGATCGACGGCGGCCCCGTTGTACGACTGGAAATCGCCCCCGATATAGAGATCGCCGCTGCCGTCCGGCGCCGGCGTGAGCGCATGCAAGCCGTTGCCGACGATCAGGGCCACCGGAAAACTGGGATTGATCGGCCCATCGCCCCTGTACCGGAGCACCTGGAACTGATCCGCGGCAATACGCTGGCCGACGAACCAATCACCGGTGCCGTCAGCAGCCATCACCATGGCCACCACTGACGCCTGAGGGTCCACCTGCGGCCGGGGGGACGTGCGGTCCATCGCGCCGTCGGGATCGATCCGCACGAGCCCCCGGAGCGCGAAGGGACCGCCGGGATTCGGTTGTGACAGGTCCAGGAAGCTACCCCGGGCGAACAGATCCCCGCTGCCGTCCTCGGCCGGAACCATGAGGTCAATGCGCGCGTTCGTCCAGATAAAAGCGGCTGTGTCAAACCCCGCGTCGAGTGTCCCGTCCGCATTGAGGCGCAACAAATAGCGGGAGTCCCAACTGCCAGGGGCATGGCGCTCGTACGTCCCGATGTACAGGTCGCCGCTGCCGTCTCTGGCGGGGACGACCCGGTAGACCGGATAAGGCGCCCGATCGGTGAAGCTGGGATCGAGGCTGCCATCCCGGTTGAGCCGCATCACCTGACCCACCGGAGTGCCGTTGAAGCGGCCTCCCGCCGCCACGTAGAGCCGGCCGTCGCTCAAGGGAGCCAGGCTCCGGACGACCGCACGAAACTCCGGATCGGGTGAAAAGGCGTCGGACTCGATGGTGATCGTCCCCATGGCAAAGACCGAATCGATGGTGCCATCGGTATGAAGCCGCCAAATGCGACCGGTCCCGATCGACGAAGAGACGCCCCGCTCGATCAGCGAGTCGGCCACATACAAATCGCCGGTGCCATCGGCGGCCAAGGCGATGACGGACACCGGATGGTCGATGGAGGCCGGCAGCACAAAGCCGCCATGGAGGCTGCCGTCCGGCCGCAGCCGGACGACCCCGGAAACCGATTGTTCGCCATAGGCGCTGAAATCGCCCCGCACATAGACGTCGCCACCGCTGCCCGGAATCCCCAGAACTTGCCTGACCGGCCCGTTGAAGGCCAGCGCCTGGGTACCCGGCTCCGGATCGTTGCCTGCATTACTGCCTGGGGTATTGCCGAGGGCGCCGCCGGACGGAACATCTCCCCCGGCTCCACATCCGGACAACCCGGGCATGACCATCAAGAGAAGTAAGCAGACGAGTGGGGTGGCCCTCAATGCTTGTCTCATTTGCCATCCTTTTTGAAGTGAATAAATAGGGTGGCCTGAACCAAGCGGTACTATAGAGAGTCGATGGGACAAACTGTCCTGGTGTGACCCCTAGTGAAGGGGGAGAAGCACTCTAGAATGACCGGGAAAGGCCAGGGTCTGAGGGTGGGGGGAAATCGGGGAACTTACAACCGGGCGCGGATGCGCCCTTCATAGGCCCGGAGCAGATCCGAAATGGAGAGCACGCCGATAATCGTCCGGTCGGCCGTGACGGCCAGATGACGGATCTTTTCCTGCTTCATCAAGGTCATGGCTTCATCGAGCGACTCCGTTTCTTCGATACTGACCACGGGTTTGCTCATGCAGGCCATCACGGTGGTCGTGTTCGGGTCCAATCCCTTGGCAACGGCTTTGCGGCTGAGATCCGAATCCGTCACGATGCCGATATACCGGGACCCGTCGTCGACCAGGAGCGATCCGACTTTATATTTCTGCAACAGCCGGCCGGCCTCTTTGATGGTGGCCGCGCGATGGATACTCCGCACATCATGCGACATATAATCCTCCACGGTGGGGCGGACAGCGCCATCGCCCTGGCGGGACCGCTGCAGCCGCCGGCGCAATTCCAGATCCGAGAGACAACTCTCGAGAACCTGCCGGCGCTGCTGAAGGCTCACTCGTTCCATATCCTGCGCCCCGTTTTCCTGCGCCTCTTCCGCCAACATCGCCGACTCGCCGTTTTTGGCATACATATAGGCTTCGAGTTCGTCCGAGGCCGCACCGAACACCAGGCCGATGAGATCCTCGGTTGCCTCGTCAAAATCCCCCAGCGATCCATTGGTTCGCTTGCGGGAGAGAAATGCCTCAAACCTGGTCAACTGCTGGGTGAAGCGTTCCACATACCGATCCAGAATGTCGCCTCGCAGAAGCCCGGTCCTGACGCGTTTGCCCATCATGCCCTCCTCCTCAACTACGCCTAAGGATAGCGCAGGCCCGCCCCAGGCTCAAGAGCTCCCTATCCCGGCGCATTCGCCGAATCGAGCTTACCGGCGGTGACTCTCTTGAGGCCGCCGCGGACGCGATGCATTTTGTCCCGGGTATGGTACGGCAGGAGCCCTTCCAATACTGACGGCAGCTTGTCGCAGGGCACGTCCTCCATGATCTTGATGGCCGGCTTGGGATCGAGGCCCGATCGCCCCCCGACGAAAATGTCGACCGCCTCGACGACTTGCCCGTTGACTTTGACTTTCTTGCCCAGCAGCCCCACGTCCGCCACCAGGTGATTGCCGCAACCGGCGGGACAACCGGACCAATGCATCGTGATCGGCTTCAGCGTGCTGCCCAGACGGGTTTCCAAGGCCTTGGCCGTCTCCACGGCCCGGCCCTTCGTTTCGATCACGGCCAGGTTACAGTAGTCGTTTCCCACACAGCTCACCAGCCCCTTGTACAGCGCCGATGGGTTATAGGTCATGCGCTTGAGCAGCGGCTCTTCGGCCAGTTCACCGACTTTGCGGTCGCTCACATTGGGAATGAGCATCGTTTGATTGGCGCCGAGGCGCACGTCGCCGTTCCCGTACTTTTCCGCGAGGGCGGCGATATGGGTCAGGTCCGCCGCATTGATCCGGCCGACCAGGATCTTGAGCCCCGCATAGTTCATGCCGCGTTGGCGTTGCCGGAAGATCCCGATGTGGTCATGCTCGCCCGGCTTCCTGGCATCGCTGCCGGCTGCCGTCAACCGCTTGCCGACCCGCGCTTCCACGGCCGCACGGAACTTGGCCTCGCCCCATTCCTCGATGAGGAAGGCCAGCCGGGCTTGCGTCCGGTTGTCCCGCGGCCCGTGATCCCGGTAGATCGTCATGATGGCGCGGCAGACGTCCAGCGCCTCCGCCGGATTGACGAACACATCCAACGGCGTGGCGATGCGATAGCCGCCGGATCCCAGCTTGCCGCCGACCAGGATATTGAATCCCAGGCAGCGATCGTGCCCGAGATCGTAATAGGCCGGCACCAGGGCGATGTCCTGCGTCTCCATGTGCAGGCAATTGTTCGGGCATCCCGTCACCGCCACGTTGAGCTTGCGCGGCAGGTTGGTATAGGCCGGGTTGCCGAGAATTTCCTCCGTAATGGCCCGCACGACGCCCGCCGATTCCACCACTTCGTCGGGACTCAACCCGGACACCGGGCAGGTCATGACATTGCGGACATTGTCCATCCCGGTTTGGAGCGACGTGAGCCCGACGGCCTCCATTTTGGCCAACACTGCCGGCACGTCCTCGATACGGAGATGCCGCAGTTGCACTTGTTGCCGGGTCGTGATGTCGATCACGCGATTGCCGTACTCGTCGGCAATCTCAGCCAAGGCCCGCAATTGATACGACGTGGTGGCTCCGCCCGGCATCCGCACGCGAAGCATGAACCGGCCCGGCGTGGGATTGCGAAGGAAGAGGCCGTACCACTTGAGCCGCTGAACGTCGGCCTCGGAAATGGATTCCCAGCCCGTCTCGGCATACCGGGTCATCATCTCCCGCACCGCCAATCCATCGCGCTCATGCTTGATCGCCTCGATCTTATTCACGTCCCGCTCCTTTCCTCGTTCACAGTCAGAAGGTTCGATATTCGCGCCACTCGTCGTTCAAGGTACTCCGGTAGATCTGGCTGGCAACCGGCGCGGGCACCACGGCTCCGCTTCGTCCGCCCGCCGCCTGATCCATGAGGCTTTCCTGTGAGCCGCTGCGATGGCTGCCGGTTGGTACGGAACCGGCTCCCGCAGGAGCGACCGGGCGTATGGCCGGAGTCACCGCCTCGTTGACGAAGTAGGGATCCACCAGCCAGTACAGTCCACCGACAAACAACCCGCCTCCGACGATATTCCCGAGCACGACGACCCCTTGGTTGTACCAGAAGCCGCCCCAACTCACCTCCGCCCCATGCGGCAGAAACAGCGCCATGCCGAGAAGCGACTGATTGGCGATACTGTGCTCGAACCCGATGCCGATGAACGCAAACAGACACCAGAAAATCAGCATGATCTTGGCGGCGTCGCTGGTCGTCCGGCCGGCCATCCAGACCGCCAGGCAGATGAGCCAGTTGCAGAGAATGCCGCGCAGGAACAACGGCCAGGGTGCGAGCGACATCTTTGCGCCGGCGATGTTTTCAATCAGCCCGGCGGCCGGGCCATGTGCAAACACACCGGACTCCACCACCAGCCAGGCGAACGCCAGCGAACCGATCAAGTTCCCCAGCCATGACCAGAAATTGAATTGCAGCACTTGCCTCCAGCTCACACTGCGAGCAAGGCCCCCGATAACCCCGATCATGGTATTGCCGGTAAAGAGTTCGGACCCCGCAAATATCACCAGGGTCAGCGCGATGCCAAAGGACGCCCCCATGACCAGTTTGACCGCAGGGGATCCGGCCGCTGCCAACGGTCCTCCCAGGCTGCAGATCAAGGCGATCCCGAATCCGACATAGGCGCCTGCCAGCACCGACAACAGGAGATACCGTCCCAGGCCGTTGCCCGCCAACGCCGATTTCTTGACCGCCGCTGCCGCAAACTGTTCATGATCCAGCCTGTGCATAGGGTCCTCTCTCCGTCATGCTGTCGCCCGGAAAACAAAAGGCGTCGGTCATTCGTTGCAAGAATGACGGACGCCGTTGTCCGTGGTTCTTAAAGTACGAGCCGAGGAGCGGGCCTGACGACGCCGTTGTCGCAGATCAGCTCGTAAGGAACGCGTGTCTTATGCCCTGCCGTAGATCATCGACCGATGCTAGAACGTCTTGTACTCCAGCCACTTGCCGTTCAGCGTGATTTTGCACCGGGCTTCGCCCTGGCTCCCGGTGACTTTTTCCATATCGATGGAAAAGTCGATCGCACTCATAATGCCGTCCCCGAACATTTCGTTCGCTTGCTCGCGCAGGGAATCCCCATACACGCCGATGATTTCCAGCAAGCGATACTTGAAGGGGTCCGTGGTGTTCGGATAGTCCGCCCGGACGGGGAACTGGCTCAATGCGGCGGTGGTCTCACCGTCTAATTCCAAGAGCGCGCCCACTTTTTTCGCCTCATCCGCCGTAAAACGATGATTGCCGTTCAGCGCGGCCGCCACAAAGGTGGGATTCTTTCCGACCGCCTTGGCCACCTCCGCGATGGTGACGTTCTTTTTCATCCGCTTTTCTTTCACCGTCGTCTTGACCGTTTCCTTATCCATAGTGTCCTCCTCGTTTGTGCCGCCCGTCCAGCGGAACGGCTCCTGCTTGACTACTAGAAGCGCACCAATACCGGCTCCTCCACCGATTGGCCGGATGCGCGGGCTGCGCCGCTGGGATGCGACGCATGGCGGACCAGGAAATGGATCACGTGGTTCCTGATTTTGTAATAGTGCGGATGCTCGATGACCGTCTCCCGCGACCGCGGCCGCGGGATCGTCACCTCGACCATCTCGCCGATCCGCGAAGACGGCCCGTTGGTCATCAGGAGAATACGGTCCGACAGCAAGATGGCTTCGTCCACGTCGTGGGTGACCATGAACACCGTATTCCTTGACGAATTCCACATCTGGATCAGCTCTTCCTGAATGACGCCGCGCGTCAAGGCATCGATCTGGGCAAACGGCTCGTCGAGCAACAGCACTTTCGGTTCGATCGAGAAGGCGCGCGCCAATCCGACCCGTTGTTTCATGCCGCCGGACAGGGCCGTCGGTCGCTTTCCTTCGGCGCCTTTCAAACCGACCAGCGCAATGTACTTATTCACGTGAGCCGTCACCTGTTCCGCATCCCAGTCGGGATACGCCGACCGCACGGCCAGCGCGATGTTCTCAAAGACGGTCATCCAGGGCATCAACGAGAAGTTCTGGAAGACGACCATGCGGTCCAGTCCGGGACCGGATATCTCCCGCCCGCCCAGCACGACACCTCCTTCGGAGGCCACATCCAGGCCCGCGATGATGTTGAGCAACGTGCTCTTGCCGCAGCCGGAATGGCCGATCACCGTGACAAATTCGCCTTTTTCGATCTTGATCGTGACGTCTTCGAACACGCACACGCGTCCCTCGCCCGACGTGCTGGGGAAGTGCTTGCTCACGTTGTCTATTTCCAGAAAGGCCATGCTGTACTCCGTACAAATAAAGGTTCCGAGACGCAAGGACCCGCGGTCATTCCTGGTACGTGACGAAGCCGGCCAGTTTATTGAAACCCGTATCCAAAATGACGCCGACGCATCCGACGACCAGGATGGCGAACAGGACTCCGGAAATATCGAGGTTGTTCCATTCGATCCAGCTCAGATACCCGACGCCCAGTTCCCCGAGCAGCATTTCTGCCGGCACGACGGCCACCAGCGCGCTCCCGAATGAAATCCGCAGTCCGTTGACGATTGTCGGGGCCGCTCCCGGCAGGATGACTTTGAAGAGCCGCTTGAACCAGGACAGCTGCAAAATCGCTGCGACATGCAGGTAGTCCTTCCGCAGTCCGCTGACCCCGAACGCCGTCGTCGCCAGCGTCGGCCACAGCGCCGCCATAAAGACGACCAGGATGGCCGTCCACTTCGGATCTTTCACGGTATAGAGCAACAGCGGCATCCAGGCCAGCGGCGAAATCGGCTTCAGAATCTGGATGAATGGATTCACGGCTTGAAACAACACCTTGTTCAAGCCCAAGAGGACTCCGACGATAATGGCGACTACTGAGGCGGCCAGGAATCCGGCGCCAAAACGGGACACGGTGTACAACACCAGATAGGCAATTCCATGGTCGTTGGTGCCTTTCTTCACGAAGGCCTCGCTCAGTTCGACTCGCGCCTTGTCCAGCACAGCCAGAGGCCCCGGAATGCCTTTGACCTTTTCCTTTTCAGGATTCCATTGATAGGCGCCGGCCTCGGTACGGACAATGTCGCCGTTGAATTCCATGAGTTGCAATTGCTCATCGGTCATCCCCTTGGGATCGAAGGCCGGCCGCAAGGTGGACAACTGCCAGCCCAACAGGAAGACGAATAAGAGAAATCCCGAAATCAACCAGGGATTGCCGCCCTTCTGTCCGGCCATCGTGCGTACCTTTGGCTTAAGAGGTGCTGGACAAGTCCCGGAAACCGCCGTATCGGTGAGCATCTGTCTTCATCCTCCTTCGCATCGTCACGCCATGCCGTGGATCTTGAAACTCTTCACGTAGGCTTCCGCCTGATGCGGGTCGAATTCATGCCCCATAATCGTGTGCTTCATCATCGTGCTGGAATGCGTCGGATAACCGAGTTCCTTTGCAATGCGGTCGCAATCCGCCGCTCGATACACCTGTTCCGCGACGGCTTGGTAATTGACGTCTCCCTTCACATGGCCCCATCGCTTCATCTGCGTGAGGATCCAGACGGCCATGGACTGCCAGGGGTACGGATCGAAGTCGATCCGGCTCGGATCCTTCTTGATCGCGCCCAACCCGTCCGCATACGTCCCCGTCAGGACTTGTTCCAGCACCGTCACCGGCTGATTCAAATAGTTGGTCGGGGCAATGGCGGCCGCAATTTCTTTTCGATGCGCCTGGTTCGAGGCGTAATGCGTGGCATCCACGATGGCGCGGAAGAGCGCCCCGAAGGTATTCGGATAGCGGGTCGCGAAGTCCTGGGAGACGGTAAACGCGCAGCAGGGATGCCGGTCCCAGATCTCCTTGGACAGCTTGTAGATGAACCCGACATTCTCATAGACCGCCCGTTGGTTGAACGGGTCCGGAGCCAGATAGCCGTCCACGTTCCCCGCTTTGAGATTGGCCACCATTTCCGGCGGCGGGACGACGCGGATTTGAACATCCTTATCCGGATGCACGCCTCCTTCGGCGAGAAAGTAGCGCAGCAGGTAGTTGTGCATGGAGTAGTCAAAGGGCACGCAGAATCGAAACCCTTTCATGTCCGCCGCCGTCTTCACCGCCTTATGTTTGACATGCAGGGTGATGGCTTGTCCGTTGATGTTCTCCACGGCCGGCATGTAGAAGGGCTTCGGAACGGATCCGGCGCCCAGGGTGATCGCCAAGGGCATCGGCGTCAGCATATGGGCCGCGTCCACCTCGCCGTTGATGGCCCAATCGCGGATCATCGCCCATCCGGCGGCGCGTCTCACCGACACGTTCAATCCATGCTTTTTGTAGAACCCCATCGGCTCCGCCATGATGATCGGTGTGGCGCAGGTGATGGGGATGAAGCCGACGCTGAGGTCCTTCTTCTCAGGCTTACCCGGCGGGTCGGCGGCCAGCGCGAGCGCGGTCCCGAGCGGGAAGACCTCGGCAATCAATGCTGTTAAGGCAGACGACCCGAGGGCGGCTAAAAATTGACGCCGTGACGGCTCGGCGCTTCGAACAACGGCATGAAGCAACGAATGCTGAACCGCTTGTTCCACATACGCCTCGGGAGAGAGTTCCAAATCATTCGCTCGACCCGGATGCTTGTGTAGACAGGCTTCGTTCTCATCCATCTGGCTCTCCTTTGCCGTCATTTCTGTCCGGAGCCCACGACCGTATCCGAGTCCAAATAAAAAACGTCCTTATTCCGAATCGGAATAAGGACGCCATTGTCCTGTCCACATAGGTCTCCAGCGACCTATCGATGTGCGGAAGACTTCGTCGGTGAAGTCTTCCAGGCTCTCAAAATCAAAAGGCGCCCGCCACTCTTTCCAGAATGACGGACGCCTTTGTCCGTGTGCCTTATGGTGCGAACCTCATCGAGGCGCCGTTGCCCCGCTTCAGCTCTACTTCGCTTGTATCACGCCTCTTCGCCGGCCGTCAACCCTATTTTCGAAGGGCACGCCGTTTAGATGTCGTAATACAGGAAGAACTCATACGGATGCGGGCGCAGCCGCATCGTATCGACTTCTTTCGCGCGCTTGTAGCCGATCCAGGCTTCGATCAGATCCTCGGAGAACACGCCGCCCTTGAGGAGGAATTGATGGTCCTTCTCCAGAGCCACGAGCGCTTCGTCGAGGCTGCCCGGCATCGTGCGGATCTTCGCCATTTCCTTCGCCTCGAGATCGTAGAGATCTTTCTCGGCCGGTTCGCCCGGATTGATCTTGTTTTCGATACCGTCCAAACCGGCCATGAGCATCGCCGAAAACGCGAGATACGGATTGGCGCCGGGGTCCGGGAAGCGCACTTCGATCCGCTTCGCTTTTGGGCTGGGCGAATACATGGGAATGCGGATGCCGGCCGACCGATTGCGGCTCGAATAGGCCAGCAGAACCGGCGCTTCGAAACCCGGCGTCAATCGCTTATAGGAGTTGGTCGTCGGATTGGTCAGCGCCGCCAACGCCGGCGCATGCTTCAGAATCCCGCCGATGTAATAGAGACACATCTGGGAAACCCCGGCGTATTCCTTGCCGGCGAAGAGCGGCTTCCCGTCCTTCCAGATGCTCTGGTGCGTATGCATGCCCGAACCGTTATCCCCGAAGATCGGCTTCGGCATGAAGGTCGCGGTCTTGCCGTGGCGGCGGGCGACGTTCTTCACGATATACTTGTACATCATCATCTTGTCGGCGGTGCGCACGAGCGAGTCGAATCGAATGTCGATTTCGGCCTGGCCGGCGGTCGCCACTTCGTGATGGTGCTTTTCGACTTCGATGCCGCACTTCTCCATCTCCAGGATCATTTCGGTGCGGATATCCTGCTGCGTGTCGGTCGGCGCCACGGGAAAGTAGCCTTCCTTGGAGCGGATTTTTCCGCCCAGGTTGACGCCTTCCTGGCCCATGTTCCACACGCCTTCTTCCGAATCGATGAAGTAATAGCCGCTATGATTGTTCTGATCGTAGCGGGCCTGATCGAAGATGAAGAACTCGGCTTCGGGTCCCCAGAAGGATTGGTCGCCGATCTTGGTGCTCTGCAGATACTTTTCGGCTTTCTGAGCGATATACCGGGGGTCGCGATCATAGGTCTCGCGGGTGATCGGATCCATCACGTTGCCGATCAGGCTCAAGGTCGGCACGGCGCAAAAGGGATCGAGACAGGCCGTCGCCGGGTCGGGCACGACGAGCATGTCGCTGTTATTGATCGCCTTCCATCCCCGGATGGACGACCCGTCGAGGCCGGACCCGTCCTTGAACAGGGTTTCCGTGAGTTCGTTGACGGGGATACTAAAATGCTGCCATGTGCCGATCAAATCGACAAACTTCAAATCCACGATCTGGATTTTGTGCTTCTTCGCGTACTCTAACACTTCCCGGACGTTCATCCCCTCCTCCTTTCAGGCTCACACCACAACTGGTGAATCCTGGGTCAATGGTTATGCTGTTACGCTGCGATGGCGCCTAAGAATGCCTCGATCTGCTGACGCACTCCTTGCCGGATCCGTTCGATCTGACCGGGATCCTCGATCTTCTGCCCCTTGGCATCCGTCACATAAAAGACGTCCGCCGCCTGATCGAGCCTGGTGGAAATGCGGGCCGCATGCACCGACAAGCCTTGCATAAAAATGGCGTGGGTGATCACGTACAGCAACCCTTGGCGGTCGTCGGCGAACACGTCCAGGATGGTATAGCGATCGGACGTTTCGTTGTCGATGCGCACCTCCGTCGGCTGCCGGCCTGGCGGACGGACGGGAGACAGTCTCGTGCCCCGCCGCACGACGTCCTCGATCGGCTCCTGCCCGGTTAACACGGAGCGGATCAGGGCGCCGATCCGCTCCTGGCGGCTCTGGGGCGGCGCCCCCTGATAGTCGGGATCCGCGACCTGGAAGGTGTCCACCACAACACCGTCCTGCCTGGTTAGAATCTGCGCATCCAGAATCTGCAGCCCGTTCGCCGCCATGACGCCGGCAATCTTGGAAAAGATCCCTGGGATGACATCGTTGAACGTCACGATGGCGTACTCACACGTATTCAGCGGCTCGTTGAACTCGGAACGCACGAGCACGTCGCGAGGCGTCAACCGGCGAATCGCATCCAGGTGAGCGGCGATGCGCCGCGGCGAAGTGCCATAGGCATACCGCAGGGGAAACTGACGCAACTCCGATTCGATCCATGCCTGCGTCGCCTCGGCCTGTCCCTGCAGGGCGGGCTGCTGGATCACCTCAGCGGCAATGCGTTTCAACCGCTCGGGCGCGTCGGCCCCGTCCCGCTCGCCGGAGACTTCTTGCATGGTGCGAAAATACAGTTCGGTGAGCAGCGATTCTTTCCACTTGGTCAGCACGCCGGGACCGACAGCCGCGATGTCGGCCGCCGTCAACGCCAGCAGTTTGCGCAAGACTTCCGGCGTGCCCACTTCACGCGCGAACGGGAGCACCACTTTTTCGTCATTGGGATCCCGCCGGAACGCGGTATGCGCCATCAGCAGATGGCGATGCACGAGGAACATGACCGTGCGGCAGTCCGCCTCACCCAACTCTAACCGCGCAGCCGTTTCCTCCGCGATGCGGCGCCCGACCTCGCTGTGATCCTCTTCTTGTCCCTTGCCGAGATCGTGCAGCAGCACGGCCAGATGCAAGAGATCCTTCCGCTTGATCTCCCGGTACACCTCGCCTAAGACACCGGAATCCTGTGCGAGCGCCTCGGCTTTCCCGACGGCCAACAGGCTGTGCTCATCGACCGTGTACTTATGATACTGATTGAACTGCATGAGTCCCCGCACGGTGGCAAACACCGGGATCACCTTCTCCAGCAGATGCGCGCGGTGCATGGCCTCGAGCGTCTGGGCGGTGCCGGGGCCGGACAAAATCTTCAGGAAGGTCGCGCTGACCTCCCTGTCGCGAAACCGCTCATCGGACAATCCGTCGGCATGCCGATGGATGTCTTCCAACAAGGCCGTCTCGATCGACAACCCCCTGGAGCGCGCGAGATCAAACAGCCGCAACAGCAGCGCGGGGTCTTCCAGCACGCGGGACCGCGCCTCGGAGGGCACGGTCAGGGCATCGCCGGTCTGCCTGAAATAGGTGTCGAGCTTCGGTGCCGGCAGCCAGGTTTTCACGCGGCTCCAGACCGACTGCGATCGGCACCGCCGCACGAAGCGGGCGGAGGCCTCGTGCAATCCGACCGTATGGCGGTAATACTGCTGCATGAACTGCTCGACCGCCAGCAAATGCGGGCGATCCTGAAAACCGAACCGTTCGGCGAGCCAGACCTGCTCATCAAAGGAGAGAATTTCCTGCGCCAGGCCGGCATGCACGTGCAGCAGCGACCGCACGCGCAGCAGAAACTCCCGCGCCTCGCTGACGATCGTATAGTCCTGCCGGGACAGAATGGCGCGATCCGAGAGCTCGCGAATGGTGGGCGCCTGATACCGGGCCAGTCCCGCCCATTGCAGCACATGCAGGTCCCGCAGCCCGCCTTTGCTCTTCTTCACGTTGGGTTCCAACAAATACACCGTTTCGCCGAACTTCTCATATTCACGGCGCCGTTCCTGGAGCTTCAGGTCGAGATATTTGTCGACGCCGACAGTCGCTACCTTGCGAAGATACGCGGAGTGGAAGCGTTGAAAGACCTGCGGGCTGCCGGTCAAGAACCGCGCTTCCATCATGGAGGTGCGCACCGTGACATCGCTGAGCCCCAGGCTCAGGCAATCCTGAATGGTGCGGACGCTATGCCCTACCTGGAACCCGATGTCCCACAACGGATGCAACACCTGCCGCACAAACTCCGGCACCAGCTTCGCGGCTACCGGCCGGTACAAGACCATGAGATCCACATCCGAATAGGGCGCCATTTCGCGCCGGCCATACCCGCCCAACGCCACGAGGCAGCAATGTTGAAATGCCGCCGACTTCAGCGCCTCGTCGCCGTGCCGGGCCGCGTTGCGATAGCGCCCGATGATCAATCCGTCGACCAGGTCCGTTTGCGCGGCTACGATGTCCGTGCCCGAAGCGCCGTCCATCAAACGCTGAGCGATCGCCTGCCGTTGCTCCGCCAACACGGCGCCGACCGTCGCCCCCTCCGCCTCCGCCATCGCGGACGCCCGATGATCCGGTGCCAGGCTCACAGCGCCGTGTCCCCCGTTTCTCCCGTCCGGATGCGAACGGCCATTTCCAGGTCGCGGACGAAAATTTTTCCATCTCCGATGCTGCCGGTCTTCGCCGTGCGCGTGATCGTATCGAGCACCCGCTGGACCTGGCTGTCCGGCACCGCGACTTCCACTTTCACCTTGGGCACGAACTCGATCGTATATTCCTGACCGCGGTAGGTCTCCTTGTGCCCCTTCTGCCGGCCAAAGCCTTTCACCTCGCTGACGGTCATGCCCTGGATGCCGATTTCCAGCAACGCATCCTTGACCTCATCGAGCTTAAACGGCTTGATGATCGCTTCGATTAATTTCATGTGCCCTCCTAGACGGTCCCCTGTCCCACCTGATGCTCAAAACGTCGATCGCACAAGGCCGCAGCCGCAGCAGACACCGGAGGCGTACCCTGTGGGTACGTTGAGGATGTGTGCGAGGCGAGAACGCCGTGGGGCGGCGTTTTCAGCGTCAGGAATACGCGCGCTCGTTGTGCTGGCTCAGATCCAACCCCGTCGCCTCTTCGTCCGGCTGGATACGCAACCCGGTGATGCCATCCACAGTTTTCAAGATCATGTAGCTGCCGACTGCCGAAAAGACGGCCACTGCTACAGCGGTGAGCAGTTGCACTCCCAAGAGACTGGGGTTTCCGTAGAGCAGACCGTCCGCTCCACCGGCATTGATGGCCTTGCTTGCGAACACACCGGTAGCGAGAATGCCCACAAGGCCTCCAACTCCGTGAATTCCCACGACATCAAGCGAGTCATCATAGCCGAATCGACCCTTCCACACAATTGCGAAGTAGCACGCGAACCCGGCACACAAGCCGATCACCATCGCGGGGAAGACGCCGATATAGCCTGCGGCCGGCGTCACCGTTGCGAGACCCGCCACCGCGCCGCTGGCGACGCCCAAAACCGTGGGTTTGCCGCGATGCAGCCACTCCGCAAGGCACCAGACCAGGGCCGCCATGGCGGCCGCGGTATGCGTCGCGACCAGAGCCGAGACCGCGACGCCATTGGCGGCCAGCGCGCTGCCTCCGTTAAACCCGAACCAGCCGAACCAGAGAAGGCCGGTGCCGAGGAGCGTCATCGGGAGGTTATGCGGCGCCATGTAATCGGTGCCGTACCCGCGCCGCTTTCCGAGGACCAGCGCGCAGACCAACGCAGCCGCGCCCGAACTGATGTGGACGACTGCCCCGCCCGCAAAGTCGAGCGCGCCCATTTTGGCCAACCACCCGCCCCCCCAGATCCAATGCGCGACCGGGGCATACACCAACAACGACCACAGGGCCGCAAAGAGAATCATGGCGCTGAATCGCTTCCGCTCGGCAAAGGCGCCCGTGATCAAGGCCGGAGTGATGGCGGCGAACATCATCTGGAACAACATGAAGGCTTCATGCGGGATGGTCGGACCATAGGAGGGATGGGGCTCGGCGCCCACCCCGCTCAGCCCCGCCCAATCCAATCCACCGATCACCCCGCCTTTGTCCGGCCCGAACGCCAGACTGTACCCGCACAGGACCCACAGGAGGCTCACGACGGCCAGGATCATGAAGCTTTGCATGATGGTCCCCAGCACATTCTTGCTGCGGACCAACCCTCCGTAAAAGAGTGCCAGGCCCGGCATGAGCATCGCCAAGACCAGCGCCGAGGACATCAACACCCAGGCCGTGTCGCCGGTGTCGATCTTGAGGGCGGCGCCTTGCGCCTCGGCGCGCGACGCCGTGATACAGAGGGCCAGTCCACCCCCTCCCACACACATCAGCCCGGTGAGAAGTCTTCGTATGCCCACAATCTGCCTCCTTCGCATCGGGGAACTGCGTTCGGCCGGACGGGAACGAGTCACTCGCCCCCGCCCGGATCCGTCTTAAAACGTCTTGCTGAACTTCAATTTGTAAAAGTCCTGGTTATCGGCGAAGTCGTGGCCGGTCGTGAACCGGAATGCCATGCCGCCCGCCAATTTCAGCTCCATATAGGGTCCCAGCCAGCGGTAATAGTCCTGCTGCGCCCCGGCCGAACTGTTGTCACGGGTCGTCAACAGGTGCTCGTAATGCGCGCCGACGGAGAACATGCTGTTCACCCGATAACCGAGATTGGCCCAATAATGCAGGAAATCCCAGGTGCCGCGCGCACGCCCTTCGCCGGGTCCGAGACAGTTTCCCCCCGAGCCGCCGATAGGGGTGCAGGCCGTCGCAGGATCGTTCGGGCTGCCCCCTTCGCTGCGAATCGCCTTGTAGTAGCCCAGGTAGAACTCACCTTCCACATACTTGTCGATGTAGTTGACGGTGATGTTCGGGACCGCGCCCTCGAAGGCCGTCGTGCGCTCGTTCGCGCTGCCGCCACCGTTGGGAAAGAAGCCGCCCCGCGACGACAGCAGTTGCCCATGCACGAAGCCGATCATCGGCGTGACGGCGAGGCGCTTGTCGAGAAACGTGAAACTCAATCCGACGTCGGTCTCCAGCCAGGGATTGTTGTCATGGACGCCGACACCGGAGATCATGGTCCAGTAGGTAAAATTGAAGGCGAGCGCCACATTCTCAGTGAGCCCGTAGGTACCGTATATCTGCGGGTTGAACCCGAAAAAACTGTCGGCTTGCAACGCCATCGTGACGGACACCGGGTGCTTCTTGGTGTCCATCAGATCCTCTGTCACTCTCGGCGTGAGGACATCCACCTCTTGCGTATAGCCGATTGATCCGGCCCCCAGGCTGGCCGCCACGATCAATCCACAGACTATTCCCCGAACACGTCGTCGTCCGAACATTTGCATGGCCCCTCCCAAAGAATGAAAAAGTTCTTGTCGCCGGTCTCTCGACCGACGTGCCCACATTCTCTGGCGCCATTGCCAGTGCAAACGACCGACGCCGTTGTCGGTCCCTACCGCAGTTCTAGCTTCGATAACCGTTCGTGATCGGCATGCGCCGGTCCTTCCCGAAGGCCCGAAGAGTAATCTTGATGCCGATCGGCGCTTGCCGGCGCTTGTACTCGCTCCGGTCGACCATGGCCATGACCTTGGCCACGGTGGCCCGGTCGAAACCCAGGGCGACAATTTCCTCGATGGACCGGTCCTCTTCGACATACGCCTTGAGAATAGGATCCAATGTGGCGTAGGGCGGCAGACTGTCCTCGTCCTTTTGATCCGGCCGCAACTCGGCCGTCGGCGGACGATCCAGCACCCGTTTCGGAATCACGGCCGGGCGGCCGGGCGCATTGCGCAGGCGCGCCAGATCATAGACCATCGTCTTCGGCACATCCTTGATCACCGCAAAGCCGCCCGCCATGTCGCCATACAACGTCGCATAGCCCACGCTCATTTCGCTTTTGTTCCCCGTGGTCAGCACGAGGTGTCCGAACTTGTTGGAGAAGGCCATGAGGATATTGCCGCGAATCCGGGCCTGCAGATTTTCTTCGGTGGTATCGACCGGCATTCCCTCGAAGGAGGCCGCGAGCGCCTCCCGATAGGAATGAAAGGTCGGGGTGATGGCGATGGTGCGATAGTCGATTCCCAACCGGCGCGTGAGTTCGGCCACGTCTTCGCCGCTTTCCTGCGAGGTGTAGGGGGACGGCATGAAGATGCCGAGCACGTTCTGCGGTCCCAGCGCATCGACGGCAATCACGGCGGTGATCGCCGAATCGACGCCGCCGCTAAGCCCGATCACCACATTCTTAAAATGATTCTTTCGGACATAGTCCTGCACCCCGAGGACCAGGGCGCGATACACCTCGTCCAGCTCGCTGAGGGGCGTTTCGAGCACGGGCACCAGACGCTTTCTTGCGGCTGCACGAGGCGGGACTTTCACGACAGCCCGTTCGACCACGGCGGCCGTCGAGGCCGTCAACCGCTTATTCCCCCGTTGCGCCATCCGGTTCCGTGCCACCGCCTCGACGTTGAGGTCGGCCACGATCAGATCCTCGGCGAAGGCGTTTCCCCGGACGATGATGTCCCCGGCCTGATCCACGATGACGCTGTTGCCGTCAAAAATCAGCTCGTCCTGTCCGCCGACCGTATTGGTGTAGGTGACGATCACGCCGCTTTCCCGCGCCCGCGTGGCCAGCATATGTTCCCGCGCGCGGCTCTTGCCGATATGAAATGGCGACGCGTTGATGTTGATGATTACTTCCGCCCCGGCCGCAGCCTGGAGGCGCGTCGGCCCGTCCGGAAACCAAATGTCTTCGCAAATGCTGACGGCCACCGTGACGCCCCGGATCGCCGCCAGTGACACGGAGCGGCCCGGGTAAAAGTACCGGCGTTCATCGAAGACCCCATAATTCGGCAGCAGCCACTTGCTGTAGCTGGCCACGATTCGCCGCTCCGTCAGGATCGCCGCGGCATTCGTGAGGGCATGGTGGCCGGCGCCCATCATGAGGGAGCGCGAGGACATCTCCATACCGGTCGCTCCTTGGCCGACATATCCGACCACGGCCATGAGGCCCCGGCACTCTTTGGCCAGCTCGTCCAACGCGCGGCGATTGTCCGCCACGAAACGCGCCTTGAGCAGAAGGTCCTCCGGCGGATAACCGGTCACGGCTAACTCCGGAAACGCCACCACATCGGCCTTGGCCTTCCGCGCCTCTTTGATCCAGGCCTTCATCAGACGGATATTCCCGGCGATATCGCCGACCGTCGGATTAATTTGCGCCATGGCAATTCGAATGGTTCTCATCAGCTTTTCAAGTCGATAGACTCTGGTTGGTCAAAATGGTCATCCAACGAGGCCGCAGGCGAGGCAAAAACCGCAGGCGTGGTGATTCACACCCGCCCACCCCGAGCTGCCGAGACAGCTCGGACTCCGTACCGGGTACGTTGAGGATTCGTGCGAGCCGAGAACGAAGTTGGGGGCCATTTTCACCAATCAGGGCAGAATGCTCAAAAACCGTCGTCAGCAAGGCCGCAGCGTCGTGAGGAGCCGAGACGTACGTTGTCGGTACGCCGAGGCTCCGAGCAAGCGAGAACGAAGCTGGCGGCTGTTTTCAGCATTCTGTAAAAAAAAACGTCCTCTGGCGCCTTCCCTGATGGGAACCGCCGGAGGACGTCGTTGTCCTAGCCGATCGTCTGCAGCACGCCGGAGACTCCATTGTCCCCGAAAAAATGTAGGCGTTTTATAACAATGGCCCTTCGCTTCTGTCAATGGTCGCTTGGAGCGAGGCGGCAGCAGAATCAAGCAGGTGGCTATGCTAGACTGCGAGTCACATGATGACGGTCCGACATATCGCCCGGAAAATCCTCCGGTTCATCCTGCTGGCCGCATGCTGCACCGTGACGGCCTGTGGCAGCACGGCGGACCACCTGGTGAAACGGGGACCGGAAGGAGCCGTCATTCTGGAGCGTCTGCCCACTCGCGGTACGACGGTCCGATATAGCAGCCAACTGAAGTCCTTCCGCGCAAACCACCCCATTTCGCTCTCGCCGGAAATCGTGGGAAGGATGCTCAGCGGCATTCATGTGGGCATCGCGCCCTCAAACGGCGACCGGAGTGCGACAGGGATCAAGCCGACGCCGCTGTTTACTCCCGGAGAGGTCGCCTTCCTCGCCCCCGCGATCACCGCGGCTCTGGAACAGGCGGAACCGGATCAGCGTGTGAAGGTTGAAGTTGGCTCAGAGTCGGACCGCTCCGGCGGGACTTTGTATGTCGAGGATCGTACGATGCGGTTCGCGTTGAGCCATTTCCACTCCACGGCGCACCGGCGAGACGAGAATCTGTCTATTTACCTCCTCTCGATGAAACCGGAACAGGCGCAGGACCACGCACCGGCCCCGCGCTCGATGATCGAACTGGAACCGGATCAGCCGCAAGTGGCGGTTCACTACGGCCGGCTCGAAGCCCTGTTTCCGCCTGATCCACATTCTTCGCCGCTCCCGGCTCCTGCTGCACCGGCATCCTCTGCTGACAGCCGTACGTTGAAAGAAGTCGTGGACAAACAGGCGCAGGAACTGGACGCACTGAAAGCCGAATTAGAGGCGCTGAAAAAGCGGACCGACAGCCAGCGGTCTCCCGCGCCATCGAAGCCCACCCCGTAGCCTCACATCGTCAATACCGGCGCAAGTCCGGGACAGGCAAATCCCACAGGTGCCCTCTGATCTGTGCCCAAGCCGCCTGGAAGAACGCCGTCAGGACAGGAGCGGAGCGGGCGACAATCTTGACGACGAGGCCCGGCGCGGCCGGTTCGGCCACCCCGGCCAGAAGATCGTCAGGTGCGCGTTCACAGAGATCGGCCAATCGCCCGTAGAGCTCTTTACGGGCGCCCTCGGAAAGCCCGTCTCCCAACACGAACAGAGACGCGACGTAGTCCCAGTGGCCCGCGAACGTGCCGACTGTGTGCGGATTAAGGTGGAACCGTTCGATGACGGTCTCACCCGACTGATACCGGATGTGAATCTCGTTGCTGACCTCGGCGAAGGCCCATCGCTCCCCTCTCGCCATCCGCCCGGACGCCAGGGCATCCCATAGCACCACGGTCGCGCCCGGCGCGAGATCGACGTGAATCAATTGTCGAAATCGGGATCCCGCAAACGGAATGGTCACGTCAGGCAGCCACTCCAACCGGGCGCCGGGCCCCACTGAGAGCCGGATCTCCTGGACGGCCGGGTCAGAAAGACTGCGGTACACGCGATTGGCGGAAGGACTGGTGAGGAGCACCTGGGCATCGGCATGCAGCTGCGCGTGCACCGACAGGTGATCGCCCGAGACCAGCCCGCCCGATGGATTCACCAGCCAGACGCAGGCACCGCCGCTTTCGTCCAGATACGCAGGAGGGAAATGATGCCAGGGGCTCGAACAGGTAGACCGGGTTAGGACAGTCCGCGGGCCCGCACGCTCGAATTCATACATGACCGCCCCGCGCCGCCCCACCGCATCGAGCGCCAAGGCCGCGTCCTGAACATCCACGGTGCGCCTTTCTAGGATCGGTGCCGGTGATGTGGAATCAGCCGCTCCACCCAGGCCACGACCAGATCCAGGCCCTGCCCTGTTTTCAGATTGGTGAACAGAAATGGGCGGTCCCCGCGCATGCGCCGGCTGTCCCGTTCCATCACCGCCAGGTCGGCTCCGACATGAGGAGCGAGATCGATCTTATTGATGACCAGCAAGTCGGAACGGGTGATGCCCGGCCCCCCTTTGCGGGGTATTTTGTCGCCGGCGGCCACATCGATCACATAGATCACCTTGTCCGCGAGTTCAGGGCTGAACGTGGCCGCGAGGTTATCGCCCCCGCTCTCCACGAACATCAGCGCGACATCGGGATGGCGGGCGAGCAGATCATCAAGCGCAGCCTGATTATGCGAGGCGTCCTCCCGAATGGCCGTATGGGGGCAGCCGCCCGTCTCGACGCCGAGAATGCGATCCTGCGGGAGCGCGCCACGGATGGTGAGAAATTCCGCATCTTCTTTGGTAAAGATGTCGTTCGTCACCACCGCCAGACTGTAGCGCTCGCGCAATCGCAGGCAGAGCGCTTCCACCAGCGCCGTCTTGCCTGAGCCGACCGGTCCGCCCACGCCAATGACCGGTATGTGGCGCGCCCGCGCGGCCGTCACCCGGCCATTGCCGCACAGCTGTTCATCTGCACGATGCATGTTCCGTTACCTCGGTTACGATCGAAACAATCTCGATTCCAAGCGGCTATGCCGCATGGCGTAAATGTCTTGAACCGGCGACCAGGATCGGAGCCCTCGTTGCTCCGCCGCTCGCTGCGCAACTGGCTCGATGACCTTGAGCCAGCTCTCCAACAGCCGCTGGGCCTCTCGCTGTCCGATGGGCAGCAGCTTCATCGCTGCAGCCATATAGCCGGTCGCTGCCTGATAGAGGAAGGCGGCAATCGTATCGTTCTTGGACCAACCGGCGACCGCTAACGTCATCCCGAGGCTGACCGCCATGTGGCCGGGAGTCGATCCCGACTCCACCGCGGCCCCGTACTCGTCGAGGAACGGAGAGCCGCCCTCTTGTTCCGCCGCGACACGCATCACCTGCCGTCCCATCTGGCGGCTCGCCATTCGGCCCTCGCGCCCGAGCTTCATCGCATCCAGTTCATGATCGGCTTTCAAGGCCATGTCCAGGAAGGCTGACTTGAAGGCCTCATGCGCCAATCCTGCCGCGACGGCCTCCCGCTCGCCTACTCCGGTCGTGAGCGTCTCAATGACATATTGCGAGAAATCTTCAGAGCTCTTCACGAGCCCGCCCTGAACGGCTGCTTCCAACCCGGATGAAAAGGCATAGCCGCCGGACGGAAACAAGCTGTCAACGAAGCGAAGGCCTCTAAGGAGGGACGGCGTATCCATAACGTTGGCTTTCCCTTCTTCGCGGATGCTCAAAAAGATTATCCAACTAGGCCGCAGGCGTCGACAAAGCCGGAGGCGTACCAACTTCACCCGCCCGCCCCCAGCTGCCAAGACAGCTTCCTCCCGTGTGGGTACGTTGAGGTGCGCGACGCGAGGAATAACGAGCGTCACGTCTGCGCACGGGCGCGAGATGGTGAGCGCCCAGTGTCTTTGCCCCAAGAACGCCGCTGGACGGCGTTTTCAGCAGCCGTCAGAACAGGAAGTAGCGTTGCGCCATCGGTAACACCGCCAGCGGATCGCATTTCAGGACCTGCCCATCCGCCTTCACCACATAGGTTTCCGGATCCACCTCGATGCGCGGCAAGGCCTCGTTCAGTTTCATGTCCCGCTTGCCGATGCCGCGACATTTCCTCACCGACGCCACCTGCTTCTGCAAGCCGAGCTTCCTGTGCACCTCGGCTTTGACGGCGGCTTCCGAGAGAAAGGTCAGACTCGTCGTAAAGGGTGCGCGGCCGAAACTGCCGAACATGGGCCTGGTCAGCACCGGTTGGGGCGTGGGAATCGAGGCGTTCGGATCGCCCATGGCCGCGGACATCGGAAATCCTCCCTTGAGAATTATCTCGGGCTTGACCCCGAAAAACGCCGGCTTCCAGAGCACGAGATCGGCCAGCTTGCCCACTTCGACGGAACCCACTTCATGGGAGATCCCGTGGGCAATCGCCGGATTGATGGTGTATTTGGCCACATACCGACGCACGCGAAAGTTATCGTTCGACCCGGCCAAGGTTTCGGCCGCGGTTTGCGACAACCTGCCGCGCTGCACCTTCATTTTGTGCGCCGTCTGCCAGGTGCGAATGATCACTTCGCCCACACGCCCCATCGCCTGCGAATCGGATGACATCATGCTGATGGCGCCCATGTCGTGCAGGATGTCTTCCGCCGCGATGGTCTCTCGGCGAATGCGGGACTCGGCAAACGCAATGTCCTCCGGCACGCGGGGATTCAAGTGATGACAGACCATGAGCATATCGAGATGCTCATCCATCGTGTTCACGGTGAAGGGCATTGTAGGATTCGTCGACGACGGCAGGACGTTCGGCTCGCCGCAGACTTTGATGATGTCCGGCGCATGACCGCCGCCGGCTCCTTCGGTGTGGAAGGAGTGAATCGTCCGGCCCTGAAAGGCCTTGATCGTATCTTCCACGAATCCCGCTTCATTCAACGTATCGCTGTGGATCGCCACCTGCACGTCATACTCTTCCGCCACATCGAGACAGGTGGCAATCGCCGCGGGCGTCGTTCCCCAATCCTCGTGGAGCTTCAAGCCGAGGGCGCCCGCTTCGACCTG
>CBDIWP010000063.1:0-10894 GCA_965285945.1 uncultured bacterium
GTGCGTTCCGTCATTGTCAACGTCAGGGGCGCGAGGGGACGACCGAGTCGCATGGAGACCTCCTTTCGGAGGCACCGTAGCTGAGTCGGATCACTTAGTCAATGCATTTATGACTCATGACACTAGAAGTAGGCAGCCTTAACTAAAACATTAGAAGTGATAGCCGATGCCGAATGCAAAGATATGCGCTCTATAGTCGCCTTCGATATTCACGTTACCGCCTCGCGGGGCATTGCAACCCTGGCGGAGGCGAATCGGTTCTTGCCGCCCTGGCTGGCGCGGTACAATCGCCGCTTTGCCGTGCACCCGGCACAGACGACCGATCTGCATCGTCCCTGCCGGCCGGCACGGACGTGCGGGCGGTGCTTGCCTTGAAGACCCGGCGGGTGCTCCGGCGAGATCGGACCGTGGCCCACGGCGGCCAGCTCTACCAAATCCAGGACCGCCTGCAGGCGGCGTATGTCGTGGTGGAAGAGCGAGTGGATGGGACGCTGCGTATCCTCCATCAAGACCGTCCAGTGGCCTATCAACCTATCCGTCATCGGCCCCGCCCGGTCGTCGCGCCACGGCCGGCCCGAGGACCACGACCCTTGGTCAAGCCGCCGGCTACAAAGCGGACATTTCTAAAGGCAAATGTTTAAGGTCCGCATCCCCAGTTACCAGTTCAGCGTCCTGATCTCTTGCCGTCGCGTACACAATGGCATCAGCCATTGCCAAAGTATGTCGTAGGCTGAGATCTGCTGCTAACAATGCAATGGGTTCTGTTAACTGGATCACCACAGTCGCACTGAGCCTTCCTGCAAATAATAGAGCGGTCTCTTCGCCTCGTTCTCTTTTGATCTTCTTATAGACCTCATACAGCACGATCGTGGGGGTGATGAGCTGATGCTTCATGGCGAAATACCGAGCATATTGGTCGGCCAATGGTCCGTCGGTAAAAAACTCGATCCATCCGCTGGAATCCATCACAATTTTCACATTCGGTCCTTCTTCTCGCGGACGTCTGTCGCGGGCATACCCTTGAGAGCACCCCTCAGCGATTTCAGAGGGACTTCTGGGACCAGCGTAATTACGCCCCCCTTCTCCACTACCTGCAAGCGCTGGCCTGGACTGAGATGAAGCTTGTCTCGGACCTCCTTCGGAATCACAATCTGGAACTTGGATGAGATCGTCGTCGTGGCCATAGTGAACTCCTTACTTTTATTACAGCGATCATCGTATCGTCTTACTTTCCGCTGGTTAACCATATCGTTCCTGCTGGCCTTACTCCGCCCATCCTCAGGCGAAGGCAACTCCGGATTCTTCCAGACCACTCCTAATCTCTGCTGCCTGCAACCCCACCTGGGCTCGTCCAAGATGGCGGACATCATGTTCAGGAGGGAGGTGGTATGGGAGGAGTGTGACGTCCTATAGTGCCGCGCATGCCGCTGAATCAGCTAGTCTGGTCCAATGTTCTCTTGTTTTCGAGCCTTTTGATTGCAACCTTAAACATGTCCTCAAGTCGGCCAAAGGCGACAACCATTTTTCCTAGCGCAGCGGCGAGGCTTTGATCGATTTCTCTGGGAAGAGTTGTAATGTGGGCTCGGTTTTTCTGTAGTTGTTGTCTGTTCATTCAAGCGTGCTTCTTACTTCCTTAAAGCAGCGCCGCAAAGCCCCGTAGACCTGCGACGAATTCATTGAGCGCCTGCCGCTTCAGAGCTTCAAGGTACTGGTCAACAGTCTTCCCGGGATTGCGGAGCCTCTTCCGGTGTGTTTGCGCAGCAGCGCAGACGGTGCCCGGAGCCAAATCGAGAACATGCGTGAGGAATTCATCGGGGTGCTGGGGCACATGCCATACTTCTGAAGGTCTTTTTCTGGAAAGTCTTTGAGATTGTACGTGACAATCACATTGGCCCTGCCACGGATGGCGGCTGCCAAAACGTGCCGGTCCTTTGGATCCGGCAGCTGGAGTGCGGGACGAAGTCCTCTTAAGGCAAGACAGTAGCCCTGGTAATTGGGCAGAGAATGCCTTCGTGGGACAGCATTCTCTTAAGATTCTGTTCATAGGTATCGTCGACCAGGGGACCGAGTTCAATGCTGGTCAGGGCGCCAGCCCAATCAAATGGAAGTTTCACTCGATCCGCTTCCACCCGTACGCGATCCTGCCACCACGTAAACTTGCTATTCTTGAGTGAGGTGCACACGATGCGAACTTCTTTCTCGTCGTTAAGGCGAGAGCGGAGCAGCATCAATGATTGGGCGAGCCTGGACCCTCTGGAGTCCATGAGTGACGTGTAATCTCTAGAGACGAAGTGAAGCCATTCTTGAACTGCGGTAGATCCTCATAACGCACGGCGCCCACGAAATGCCGAAGGTCCATAAATTCATCATGTTGATGCATCGCGGAATGGCCTTTAGTATCTGCGACCATTGAAGGGATCAGCCCAAAGCTAAGAGCGAACTATGGTAGAATTGGCAGCAAATTGACGAAAATAACTAGGGCATCAAGCAAGACGTTCTCGAGCGTGGACTCGTGCATAAGGTTCACGTAGGAAAGGGTAGCCAGCCGCTTGGCTCGGGGTCAACCGAGCTGCCAACGATCAATCCGTTGCCCGATCACCTCACCTACAAGATTAACTAGCTGATCGGCGGTCCTCTCTCACTCGTTGATTGACTGGTGTGCATGGTCTTTAGTGCGCTTATAAAACGGTGATCCCTGAGAGCCGCATCTGGCAGAAGTATGCGAGCTTGCGCAGGCGACGGGCTTGAATTTCTTCGTTCTCAAGCGGATTCATTTCGATGAAATAGTCAAGCGCGGCCAGGAGGTCTCTCTCCCAATTCTTCAATGAACCGGTCACGGACAGGACCCTTTCCGTCGGGATGTTCGCCAATGGGAAAGGCGATCGCTTTCCCAACTAACTGGTTGACCTCGCCGGCTTCTTCCCCGAGTTTGCCGATGCCCAACCAATAGACGATCGGGACTTTGTTTGGGGGAAGGGCCTCTGGACATGTGAGCTCTGATCCATCGCTGATGGGGCTCATGTGGCGTGCTCCGTGGTTGGAAGAGGCAAGGACGACTGAGCGGCGATAGTCAGTATCTGGACCGGCCGCTCCGCGCAGCGGTCACACAGGTAATGTCCGTCCGGAAAGGCACAGCGACCATGAATCTGAGCGGAAGGAGGGCGAGGGTTGTACCCTGTACAGGGCATCAAGGGATCGCGCTCGAATGGAATCCCGACCGGTCGTCCTCGTGAACCAGTGGTCCAATGACGGAAGGCGAACAGGCAGAGCCAACGCCAAAACCGTGTTCGAACGGTGCACGAGTCCGCTCCATGTTCGAGCATTTGATTCCGCCATTGTGTCCGGATCGATGGTCGAGGCATTGTCATGATGTAAGGGGCTAGTCGTGAACTGTTGTGGGTCGTCCGTCCGAGAGTGAACAGGGATACCTCACGGTGCTGTCGGTGAAGTATCCCCATGGGCAAAGGAGAAAGGGGTTGTGGTTACATTCCGCCTTCGTCCTCGTGTTCCTCTTCGTCGGGATCAACGCGGCTGATCAGGTCCATTCGGCTCACCTCCTTTCACGGTATGTTGTGCAAGTTGTTGTTTGACCGATGTCATCAAGGTGTTATCGAATTGCCGGCGGCAAACTGCCGGCCCACACAAAGGCGGCGAGCAAGCAACAAAACCAGAGCGCCGAGAAGCGGTAGAAGAGAATCAGCCCGTACAGGCTGAGCATGAGCAAGATAAATGACGCAAAGACGAGTCCGCCCGCGAGAGAATCATGGCTGATCAAATAGTCCGTCATGGCGAGTTCCATCTAGAAAGTGGGCGAATAGGTCTTGGTCAGCGGCAAAACCGCGGGGTCCGGTTCACCTAAATTGAGGTAGACCGTCGTTCCGTCTTTGACTTTGGCGGTGGCGAGCTCTCCGAGACAGGCCGTAACGATGACCTCGTCGAGAGTCGGGATTCTCGGAGTTCTCAGAAGGGCCGGCCAGACGACGAAGTCTTCGCGGATGCGTGTCACGAATTGTTGAAGAAAATGTTCTTTCTTGGCGGCCAGTCGTTCGACTTCGCCTAGCAGCAGGAACAGAATATCGCTCTCGCGAATATGTTCCGGCTTTATCTGGGCTCGATGGGCGGCGATCTGTTTCATGTCTGTCATGAGGTCAGACTTTTCGTAGTGGCCCTTCGCGTAAAGCAGAAAGTGGCGCATTGAATTCTCGTTCAGCATGTCCATAGATGCCTCCCCTAATAGACTTTGGCATTGATCCAGGCGGGCTGTTGCCGCTCACTGGCTTTTATGGCCGGCACCGGCCCGTGTCCTTCAAGGATGCCAGGCATAACCATGCCGGTCAGTTTGTACTCCGGTGCAAACCGCCTCCCTTGTTTCATTTTCATCATCAACTCGGTTTGATTGAGATAGATGAGCTGAGTGATGCCCATGCCGAGGACGTGGAACAAGTTGCCATCCGGCATATAGGGCAAGGGCATATGGTTTTGATCCACGGGGTTCGAACGAGGTCCGGCGAGCCAATTGAGAATGTTTGTCGGTGTGAGCAGTAACTGCAAGTGCGCTCGCGCAAACACAAACTCTTCTTCGTGATAGAAAGCGGCGCAAAAGTTCGCGATGTGGTGATTCGTATACAGGGGATGCTCGTGTTCTTTCGGCACGCCGAATTCGTAGAGAGTGACGCGATCAACACTGACCGGAATTTCGGTGATGTGAGGAGGGTCGTTCGGTTCCGCGAAGGCCGAGGAGTGAGGGAGGAGATACCGTCGGACATCGGTGATGGCGCTTGGGTCGTTGGTTTCCCGGCCGGTTGCCTGGGCAATGTCCGTCCGGATGTCTTCGGCCAGCAGCGCGGCGCCGGTGGCACGCCGAATGAGCGCTTTCCCCACGTTAGGGTCGGCGATGATCTGCTGCCAGTCTCGCGTCACGAACCAGTCGAGCTCT
Organism: uncultured bacterium; assembly: GCA_965285945.1. GTDB lineage: Bacteria > Nitrospirota > Nitrospiria > Nitrospirales > Nitrospiraceae > Nitrospira_D. The sequence goes on from CBDIWP010000063.1 coordinate 4,937, forward strand.
TGAAGAAGCGCTTGCAGATCGGCCCAGACTTGAGCCGGGGTCGGAGCGGTCGGGGGAATCGAAGGAGGCGTCGGTTCCGAAGACGAGGCCAGTGCCACTCGAATCATAGTCATCCCGTATGGCTAAAGTGAAGGCTCTGCTCTCTGGAAAGAGAACGTCCAGTAAGCATCTATTACGGGTGATCAGTGCGGAGGAGTGCGCGCTATCGCAAGTGACTGATTGGACTGAGTTGATGTTGTTTGCGGGACGCCGTTCACATTTTTAAACGTCTGAGGGTCCCCTTCCGACGCTTGGCAGACTAGGCAGTACGCCGATTGAGTGGTCGAAGTGGTGGGCGGGCAATAACTTTCAGGAGTGTCCCCCAGTAAGCGAGGCGGGAGTTGTCGAAGTTCCGTGCTTCGTCATCGCGATCGAGCTCCATGTCATGGGCCAGTTTCAGCGCCTCGTAAAGCTTACTGGCGGTAGACATCAGCATGGCATTGGCGAGGAATTCCTTTTCTCGCCCACGCCCTAGGTGGTGAATAGTCATGACGACTTCGGTCCCTGCCATTAAACGGATGTCCGGATTGTTGGGATTTGAAGATCGGACGACGGTGAGCGGGCCAGACGTGAATGAGAATTCTGACATGTTATGGCTTCCAATGGAGGTGGGGACGCGGTCTAGCGCTTCAAAGGCGCGTCGATGGTTGGGGAGGTTGCGCGGATGAGGGACGCAAAATCAGGGTAACGCGCATCAACCAACTCTTTCATGGTCCAGGCGACGTCGCGGGGTATGACCAATGGCCATGCGGCTTGCTTCTCAGTTCCGACAAGCATGTTACAGCGCCCATGTCGCGTGTCCGCGAGCACGAACTGCCCTTTGCGCGGGGCTTTCTCGTGGCGGCGGAGCACGCCGCCTGTGGCATCGCGGATCTCGATCTCGTGCGCATAGAGCCGCATCGTGACGGTGCTGTGCGGGGCGGTCGCAGCGCCGGGTAATAGGCCCTTGACACACAGAAACTCCATTGTCTTCAATGGTCGAATTTTCTGAAATAGGCTTCTTCTGCAGACTCGTTAGGCCGCAGGCCTGTTGACGGGAGGCCATCGGCCTTAGCTGATTGCGAGGCCCTACACATATATATAAGTGAAGACTGGCATTTCACACGAAAGAGTTGCGACGCTTGTCCAGTAGGGATCGCCTCTGCCGCTCCTGGGCGGGTCATAAAACAAGAACTTCCAGCGTGGGCGAAAGAGTGGTAAAGTACACCAATAGTATGAACATAGTGGAGGTCGCAACATGGGAACCACACGAAAGACCATTACCGTCACGAAACAGCAGGATCAGTGGATCAAAGCCCAGATCGAGCGCGGCAGCTTCACGAACGACAGCGAATATATCCGTGATCTGATCCGGCGCGATCAAGACAGTGCCAAATTTCAGGCGTTGAAGGAAGCCATTCAGGAAGGGTTGGACAGTGGCGCCAGCGACCGAACGGTGCCGCAAATCATGGAGGGAGTGGAAACGCGGCTAAGGGCGAATGGCCGTCTATAGCCTCTCGTCGAAAGCCGCCGCCGATCTCGATGGCATCTATGAATACACGATCCTTCATTTCGGACTGGAACAGGCGCGGGTCTATCTCTTGGGCTTGCACGAGCGGTTCGAGATGCTCGCGGAACAGCCGACGCAGGGGCGCAAGGCCGATGAACTCGCGCCGGGATTACGGCAGCTTGGGTATCAGTCCCACATTGTATTTTACCTGCCCAAGGACGACGGGATTCGGATCGTGCGTGTCCTGCACCACAGCATGGACGTCACAAGGCATGTATAGCAGCCGGCCAGCGGAGCATGCGGGATGAGCTCACACATCTCGCACGTATCCAAGGCGTGATCGATCGCCTTTTGACAAACTCATTCTGAGGTAACTTGGCGCACACTAGCTAAGATGTGGCCTCTTTCCTAGCCGAGTGTCACCCGAAGCAGATTTGCCTCTCCGAACAAATACAAGCCCTTGAGGGCTAAGCCAGGAAGTATCGATTGCAGGTCAAACTGCCGGCGGTATGGGCGCTTGACGCGAAGGTTGCCAATCTCGGTCACATTCGACAGTTGCTTCTGCCAGCGCGGGAAGTGCAATGCAAGTCAGTCCGATACACTCGTGAGAAGAATCCTGGTCACCTTCTCCAAGACGAAGCCGACCAGACGCTCGCGTATCTCCTTTCAAGAAAGCCAAAGTCGGCTGCGAGGCACGACGAATTGCACCTCATGGTGAGGGTGTAGACGCGAAGGCATGGCGAACCCCTTGATGGGCGAACGTGAAGAAGCCAGAAAAGGCAGAGAGGAATGAGTTAGGTCGTCGGGGGGTTGGTGTTTTGCTCCAATTTCGGCTCGGGGCACCCTCCGGTTAATTGCTTGATCTTCTCTTCGACGTTGAGGAGATGGGTTTCAATGTAGCGACCGAGAAACAGTGTGCGCTCAATGATGAGGGGCAGCTTGTCCAGGGCGACGTCATTGGGGACGGCTTGATTGATTTCTTCGAGTTCTTTGAACCCGCTTTCGAGGGAGGATGGAAGTGTCTGCAGGGTGCTCGGAGTCAATTCTGCGAGTGTCATGGGTGTGTTCCTTTATCTTCGTGACCGTGGCGTCAATGAGATGGTGACGCAAATGGATTTGAATAGAATCATTCGGAGAAAGAGTCTCTGGCTGCTTCAGCACGGTGCCGTCTGGTCCTGTTACATAACAAAATCCCAGACGGAGGAGACGGTCAGGGTTGACGGCTTGGATATGTGCCAGGGCCGTCTCGACCCGCATGCGAAGGCGTTGGAGTGTCGTCAGTGTGCCGAATTGAATCGTGCGAAGAATCGTTTGGATTTGAACTCGACCGGACATCAATCGCGCCATGACTTCGCCTTGAGTCGTGTGGCGCAAATGGTTGAGTTGATGTCTGGCCGCATTGATCCGCTGCCGAATGCGATCGTGAATAATTTGTGCTTGAATGGCCTGCGCCCGCTGTCTTGCTCGGTGTAATGGAGTCAAGGCGCCGTGGCAAATTGGCGTGGTCAACCGAAGAATCCGGGTGCGGGCATCGCTCACGCGGCGTTCACAAGTCGTCTGAATCGAAGCGGTGATAGCCTTAACTGCCTCATGAAAGACTTTAACTTCTTTGGCGAGGTATTGTGCACTCGCGGTTGGCGTTTCGAAGGCCCGATAGGCCACTTCGTCACAGACGGCCCGGTCGATCTGGTGGCCCAATCCGGTAAGGACGGGAAGGGAACATTGAGCGACGGCCTCAGCCACGCCGAAGCGATCATAGGCCATCAAGTCGAGTTCGCTCCCGCCGCCGCGCACAAGTAAGACGACATCGAAGTCGTCGCGCCGGCTCTCAATTTGACGAAATGCGGCGATCAGGGTCGATTCTGCCTGAACTCCTTGCACCGTCACGGGAATGAGGATTGGGCAAAACGCATAACCGCTGTGGCGGAGAATGGAGAGGACGTCTTCACATGCGGCAGATCCCGGCTTGGTGACGAGCGCAATCCGAAGGGCGGGCGTGATCCACGGAATGGTGGTTTGCCGTCTGAGCAACCCGAGTTCGGTGAGTCGTTGGATCGCTGCCTCGCGCTCAAGATGTTTGAGCCCCTTCATCCCGACGACATTAAGGCGGTGGATTTTAAGGTAGACGGCGGCCTTCTTGTACCAACAGTCGATGCTCACCTCGAGCATCACTTCACATCGGGCATTTCGATCAGCCAGGTCCATGCCGAATTTCTGCCCATCTTCGAGCAACTGCTGAATAATTGGTGCATCCCATGCGATGCCTTGGATGCTGATATCCGTTCGCACGGTGTCAGAAAGGGAGACGGTGAAAAATCCGGTGCTCCCAGTCTTGGGCTGCGGACGGATCCATTGGCAGTGGACAATGAAGTTGCCCTGTTGTTTCAGGACGCCGATGGCATTACTGATCATTCCTGCAACTTGGGCAATCGAGGTAGTTTTCTGGGCTGGGAACAGTGCTGCTTGAGCGGGGGAAGCGGGGGATGACATGGGCGTTACTCTAGCAATCCTCCAGGCATCATTCCAATAGGGCCAGTGTCGGCATTGCGGGATGGTGAAAGAAAGTACCTGCCGAGGTCTTCTCCCGTGGCTACCCTGACAGCTCCTGACCATTCGACCCGTGTGGGGTTGGTGGTGAAGTCGTCGTCGTGTTGGCATTCCACATAAATCTCCCCGGCCCACAGATAGAAGAATTGTGCATTGAGCATTCTGCGGTGGGTTTGCTCATCGACAGGATGGGGCTCTGCTGGTCCGACGTCGAAACGTTGATTGGAGAGGATCTCATTGAGTGGCAAGAAACGTTGTTCAACATTGTGTCGGCCCCGGAGGGATGGCAACAAGAACTGCCCAGAGGCACCGATGGCCAACCAGTGCCCTTGCAGGGTGACGGTGAGCAGGACAGTTTGATTCGGAAATGACTGGCTAGGCATAGGCAAATAAAGGTTCTGGGTGGATGGTGTGAGGAGGCTTGAGTCGATAGCGGCCAGGTTCCACCCGTTCAAAGCAATGTGGGTGAGCGTTGAGCACTTGGCGGGTCTTTTCTTTCCACCAACTATTGGCGGTCGGCCGACGTCCTTCCAAGAGTGAGTACAGCGCAGAGAGCGAGCCGGTTCCCCCGAGGTCAGCTAAGGCCATCTTCCACCACACGCACCCCGGACGCTTCGGCTCGCTTGAGCGATCGTGGATCGAAATCTCCGTGGGAGCTGGCGCAAGGCGGCGGTTTCTTCGAATAAGGCCAGTCTGATCAGGGTGCGTCGGTGGTCTTTCCGGAACAGCGAAAAAATTAAGGGCAGCGAAAGCCTCGCGAAGATATCTCGAGGGATGATCACGCTCTCGATGCTCCAAATTTTCGTGTAATCGATGATGCGCTGACTTGTTTGTAAAAGGTAGGCGGGCAACATGAAGCCCACCTGGCCTTCCATGGGCAACAACGCGGCGGCACGTGCCAGGAACTGTTCTGCCAGTTGTGACCGGAAAGGCTGATTGCCAATGAGAGCCGTCGGGGGTTGCGATAGCGAAACGGTCCCGGAAGTCACCGACCAGAACGATTGTTTGACCGTTCAGCTGCCGGCTCCGCTAACTCTCGATCCAGCTCGACACCATAACAGTCCAGATGCTCGGGGGATAGATAGGAGGAATTGGCCAAAAATAGCGCTCGTAGAGGGCCTCACACACCCAGGCCGGCGTGCAAAATTGGCCCAGTAACATTCTTTTCTGGTCGATCATCGGTAATAGCGTCAGGCTTCCTGGTATTCCTCTTGCGGGATGTCGGCAGGGGCGTCCATATGCGAAGAAGTCTTCGGCATGAACGTCACGGTTTGAGCGACCACTTCATGCTTGCTGCGTTTGTGCCCGTCTTCCGTTTCCCACCGCCGTTGCTGCAACCGGCCCTCAACGACCACGCCGTTGCCTTTGGTGAGGTATTGCCCACAGTGTTCCGCCTGCTTGCCAAACACCACCACGTCGACAAAGCAGACTTCTTCTTTCAGTTCGTCATTGTGTTTGAACTTGCGTCCGACGGCGAGACCGAAGCTGGCGACGGGTGTGCCGCTGGGCGTGTACCGCAGCTCGGGATTGCGAGTCAGGTTTCCAATCAGAATGACTTTATTGAATCCGGCCATGACGATAGCTCCTTCCTGAAGGTGTGAGTGTCGGGTGGTTGGCGAACTCTTTTGGTTGTCTAAAAGCCCCTACAACGTATAAGCCGCTTTGCTCTCCCTCCTATTACGGGTGGGCGATGGTACGGAATGCGGAAGTGCCAAATAGGGACGTGCGGCATGGACAAATATGAAGGGGTTGCGACTCTAGTGTCATGAGTCATAAATGCATTGACTAAGTGATCCGACTCAGCTACGGTGCCTCCGAAAGGAGGTCTCCATGCGACTCGGTCGTCCCCTCGCGCCCCTGACGTTGACAATGACGGAACGCAC
>CBDIWP010000064.1:0-3640 GCA_965285945.1 uncultured bacterium
AGACAGACGGCGGGTGCTAAGGTCCGTCGTCAAAAGGGAAACAGCCCTAACCTACAGCTAAGGTCCCCAAGTCACGTCTAAGTGGGAAAGCATGTGGGAATCCCAAAACAACCAGGAGGTTGGCTTAGAAGCAGCCATCCTTTAAAGAAAGCGTAACAGCTCACTGGTCTAATTAAGAGATCCTGCGGCGAAGATGTAACGGGGCTAAAGTGATGCACCGAAGCTTAGGGTTCAGTTCTTCGGAACTGAGCGGTAGCGGAGCGTTCCGTAAGCCGTTGAAGCGGGAGGGTAACCGACCGTGGAGGTATCGGAAGTGCGAATGCTGACATGAGTAGCGATAAACAGGGTGAGATGCCCTGTCGCCGAAAGCCCAAGGGTTCCTGCGCAAGGCTAATCCGCGCAGGGTGAGTCGGCCCCTAAGACGAGGGCGAAAGCCGTAGTCGATGGGAACCAGGTTAATATTCCTGGACCCGGTGGTAGTGACGAACGTGAACCGTTGTCTTCCCTTATCGGATTGGGGGGGCGGCCGGATCGTTCCAGGAAATAGCTCCACCGTAGTTCAGCATCCGTCCCTCCTCCTGTGCTGGTGTGCCCAGGAGGGACATTGTCATCGCTGTTGAGGGGACTTCCTAGATCGGTGTTCAGGAGACCTCTATCATCGGTGCTGACACCGGGGACTGGCCCAGTGGTTTCAGGGGACGTTTCAGCTGAGGTGTGCGCGGGCCTGTCGATTGGCTCAGTTCGGTCGAGCGTCGTGGTATCGCAAAAGTCGGGCGAAGGATCAATCCGCAATCTGGGTCCGCTCCGCGATCTGACTCACGTCCGCCCGCGGTTTGGGTAATTTCCGGATCTGGCTGCTGCTGCGCCGTGAAGGGTGGCGCGTCAATGGCCAGCGGGTGCGCCGGCTGTATCGGCTGGAGGGGTTACAACTCCGCAAGCGGGTGCGCCGGCGAAAACATATCGCGCTCCATCTAGGACCGGCGCCGGCTGCCCGAGAGCGCTGTAGTATGGATTTTGTTCTGGCACTTGATCCTGGAGGAGTTGCACAGCAACGTCAGGGCAGTATGCGTGGCGAATAAGTGGCCTCCTCTCGTTTAGAGTTGTCTCGGAATGGGATCAACGTTAGAGCCAGCCCTTCGCATCCCGGTTTTCTCATCACCACTTCATAAAGGATGCACCGTGGCCATCGCCCCCTTCGCTATATCCATTATGCTTAATGCTTTTATGTTTGGGACAGCAGCTGTTGCTGCTTATGCGATGGGCGAGCCACCATCTGTCGCGCTGGTCCCAGTCGTATCGCAATCTCTCGAGTCGCCGATTTTCGTGACCAATGCCAACGATCAGTCCGGAAGAATCTATATTGTCGAGCAGTCAGGGAGAATCCGCATTGTTCAGGACGGTCGTCTCTTGGAGACAGCGCTTTTGGACATTAGCGAGCATGTGCTCTATGGCTATGAGTGCGGACTGCTGGGTCTTGCATTTCATCCGCAGTATCGCGAGAACGGGCGCTTCTTTGTCAATTACTCGACTAAGGATGGCTGTTCAACCGTTGTGGCCGAATACCGCCGAAGTCCGGACGGGACAGGAGCGGCGAGAGAACATAAAGTTATCCTCGCCGTTCCACAGCCCGACACCAATCATAATGGTGGCATGCTCGCATTTGGCCCCGATGGCTATCTGTACATTGGCATGGGCGATGGTGGAGGAATAGGCGATCCCCAAAATCGTTCTCAAGACATGTTCGACTTGCTGGGGAAAATGTTGCGCATCGACGTCGACAACGGAATTCCTTATGGTGTGCCTCCCGACAATCCCTTTGCAAGTCGCTCGGCGTGAGATCTTTGCCACAGGGCTCAGAAACCCATGGAGATTTTCTTTTGATCGCCAAACCGGAGAGCTTTGGCTGGCCGATGTGGGGCTGGAAGGATCGGAAGAAGTAAATGTCGTCAAAAAGGGCGGGAATTATGGCTGGAGTTTATTGGAAGGTTCCCGTTGCTTCAAGCCCAAGAAGAATTGCAGCCGGGAGGGCCTGGTCCCTCCACTTATTGAATATGGCCATGAACATGGGCGCTGTTCTATCACCGGCGGCTATGTGTATCGTGGCTTAGCGATTCCAGGCTTGGTGGGCGCATATCTCTATGGTGACTATTGCAGTGGCGAAGTGTTTGCGGTTCGCACTGGAAAAGGAGAGCGGGTCGATGGCGAACCATGGCGGCTTCTGAAAACGGATGCCCGTATCTCTTCCTTCGGAGAAGACGAGCAGGGGGAGATTTATCTCGTCGATCATCAAGGAGCGATCTATCGCCTGGCAATAAAGAAATAGAGATCTGTGTTTGGTGCTTGGCCACGACTAATTAATTGGGCACTGCGACGCCGGATAATGCATATCTTTGAGAATTTTTCGGCTGGAATTGCAAGTTAGCATGCATCCTAAGATGTTGTGTTTTTCACCCCTCTAAAGAGGTGTATTAAAAGCATGAAGGGCAGTGCAAAATACGAACCTACTCACTGACCATAGAGGCGAGTGTTCTATAGCTGTTGCTGCAAATAGTGATAATCGTAGAAAGAGTGAGAGAAATATATCAAACAAGTTTTTTAGGCGTTATGTGTTGGTTTTAGATATCTTTACAAAAAGGAGCTCAGCATGAGGAGCAGACGATCTCGAAAATTGGCTACTCTTTTGGGTTTTGCGACTCTGGCTGTTGGATTGGCAGGTGCGCCGGCCCATGCTTTAGACTTGACGCCATCTACCACTGGAGTGTTTGGCCTAAATCTAGGTCCTTCGAATTGCGAGCCGGGTTGTGTGTATAGCGCGTTTAGTTTGGCGAATGACGGTTCGTTACAACTACTGTACAAGGCTGATCAGGTCAACAATGCCTCTCCTGCGGAATCCGGGACTTTTGCAACAAGTTACTCGACTCAGTTTCTGGCAACGCCAAATGATCCTTCGGGCGCGACCATCGCCTATGGCGCTGGCGCTTCAATTAGCTGTCCATCGTGCTACCTGGCGATCAAGGACGGGAACCAGAATCCATCTTATTATTTCTACAATCTCGCCAGCTGGAATGGAACGGAAACCATTAATCTCAGTGGATTCTGGCCGCGACAGGGTGCCATTTCTCATGTTTCGATTTGGGGAGCGCCTACTGCTAATGTCCCTGAACCTTCTTCCCTGCTGCTGCTTGGGGCGGGATTAGCTGGGGTCGGTATCTGGAGGCGGAAAGCCGTACAAGGTTAGCTTCTACCGAGCATGCCCTTAAAAGGCCAGCCCTCTTAGTAGGGCTGGCTCAAAGGTCTGCCAGCATCTTGCGCGCTTCTTCAGACCCTGAGAAATTTTGACTTAGCTTGAGCGACGATTGTAGCGATTTCTTGGCCCCTGCCATATCACCGTTTTTATGCAGCGTTATTGCCAGATGAAAGTGGACGACTGGCTCGTTCGGCAGTTTCTCGACGGCTTCCTTTAGAAGACTGGCAGCTAGGAGATATGCGTTCTTTTTGTAGTAGATCCATCCCAGCGTGTCGGCCACATAGGGATCGTCGGGTTTCTGCTCTCGAGCTGTTTGGGCATAAGAGAGAGCCACGTCGATGTTGCCCCCTTGTTCGACAAGGATCCATGCAAGGTTATTCGCGGCAGGTGCGA
>CBDIWP010000065.1:0-18339 GCA_965285945.1 uncultured bacterium
TCAACAGACCTTCCTCCGGCGTGGGTGAATAGTCGTCCAGGCTGCTCTGCGCCGCGCTCACATGGAGCTTGCGCAGCCAGATGGGGGGATTCGCAGGGTCGAACGCCATGAGGCGGATTGTAGAGAAGTGTGACCCAGGATGTCACGGGTGCGTGGCATCGTCTGAACCCGGCGAATAAAGACAACCCCCCGGCGCGCCGTTGGCGCGGTGCATAGCACCCCTCCAATAGGGAATGGTATATGATTACCAGTAATCCATACGACTGCCTTCCCTAAGAACTGTGCCCTGGGATACACGGTAACGTACCGATGAATCATGGCAGTGTTCAGCCTTCCTCTCCGACACCCCAGACGAAGTGCCTTGCCCACGCGCGTCGCTATGAAGATGGATCGTTCGAGATCCATGATCTGGTGCAGCCTGCACGGGCAGTGGGCAATATCACGAAAACAATCGGCTCAGGGGAAAAGAACGGTGACCCCGGATGTCACGGTCATACAGTATCGTCTCAACTCGGCGAGCCGTTTGGGCCGTTGAGGAGATTCAGAGGCCGGAAGATAACGGGACAAAGGAGTAGGACATTGCAATGAATAACGACGCAGCATTTGCACGCTGGTTCCATCAAGCGACCGACAAGGAGCCTTTTCCATTCCAGATTCGCTTCGCCTGTGAGCCGACTCTGCCCGAGTTGGTGGATGTGCCGACGGGGATGGGGAAGACCGCGATGGCGGTGTTGGGATGGTTATGGAGGAGGCGCTTCGCTGAAGAGAAAGTCAGGAAGACAACCCCAAGGCGATTAGTCTATTGCTTGCCCATGCGAGTGTTGGCAGAGCAAACGGTACAGAATGCTCAAACATGGCTCAAGAAACTAGGTATTGAAGGCAAGGCAGGCGAAGGCAAGGTGTCTGTCCACCTCCTAATGGGCGGCGCCGAAGACGTGAAAAAGGCAACTTGGGCCGACTACCCGGAAGAAGAAATGATTCTGATTGGCACGCAGGACATGCTTCTTTCACGAGCGCTGATGCGCGGCTATGGGATGAGCCGCTATCAGTGGCCGGTGCATTTTGCCTGGCTGCACAACGACGCGCTGTGGGTGTTTGATGAAGTCCAATTGATGGGCCCGGGCCTGAAGACCAGCGCCCAACTCGAAGCGTTTCGCCGAAAAATCGGTTTGGCCTCAAACAGCCGTAGTCTATGGGTATCAGCCACGCTCAAGCGGGACTGGTTAAGAACGGTAGACTTCGATCCGGCATCAACGATTTCGCTAGAACTGAGCGAAGAGGAAAAAAAGGCTCCCGCCGTTCGGGAGAGACGTGAGGCGGTCAAGGTTCTGATGCAGTGTGATGTGGCGCTCATCTCGACGAAGCCTTCCAAGTCTGAAAGGGCGGAGGCAAGCGAGAAGGTGGACAAGCCGACGAGCGACGACGTCAAAACTTATCTCAAAGCATTGGCTGAGCAAGTTCTTACGGCGCATATGCCTGGCACCACCACGCTCGCAATCCTCAACACAGTTGAGCGGGCGCAGGGTTTGTTTGTCGAACTGGAAAACCGCCTCGTGAAATCGCCGGTAAAAAGCAGGAAGAAAGCTGCGACATTTGCCCCATCGGTTTCAAACAACCCGGAACGGCTGCTGATTCACTCCCGTTTCCGTGCCGAAGATCGCCGCGCGAACGAAGAACGCCTGCATTCTAATCCGTCGCCCGAAGGCCGAATCATCATCGCCACCCAAGCCATCGAAGCCGGCGTGGATCTATCCGCTCGTGTCCTATTCACGGAACTGGCGCCCTGGGCCTCGCTCGTGCAGCGCTTCGGCCGCTGCAATCGTTACGGCGAGTTCAACAAGACAAAGGAGGCGCAGGTCATCTGGATAGACGTAGCGGACGCCAAGCCTTACAGGACCGAGGAACTCGATGACGCACGGCAAGTTGTGGCGAGACTCAGGAGCGTCTCGCCCGCGGAGCTTCCGCCGGTCACTGCCGAGGCCCCGCTGCATCCAGTATTGCGGCGCAAGGATTTCCTTGACTTGTTCAACACCGACCCTGATCTTTCAGGCTTCGATGTGGACATCGCGCCATATGTGCGCGACGCTGACGACGCCGATGTGCTGCTGTTCTGGCGTGCGCTGGACGGCGATCCTCAGGACGAACTACCAGCATCGCGGGAAGAGCTGTGCCGTGCCGGGTTGGGTGCAGCAAAGAAGTTGCTGGATCGTTTAGAAACTGGGGATGTGTTCTTGTGGGACACATTGGCTCGCAAGTGGACAACGCCGAAGCCGAAGGACATGCGCCTGCGCCCCGGCCTGACGCTGATGCTGAAAGCCGCTGTCGGCGGTTATACGACGCAACTCGGCCTCGCCCCGGAAAGCAAAGTCAATGTTCCTGTGATCGCCACACCTGGGAAGGAATCGCTGACTGAAGAAGCGTACGACGACGACCACCGCAGCCTGTTGCAAGTGCCGGTGAGGCTTCCGCGCCATCTCGCCAACGTGGAACAAAAGGCGCGAGAGTTGTGCGAGGCGCTGGAAGTCAAAGAGCCGCAGGCAGTCATCCGTGCTGCGCACTGGCATGACGTGGGCAAGGCGCATGAGGCCTTTGATTCGATGCTGAGATACGCGCATGAACGAGGAACGGGCGAACCGCTGGGCGCAGGGCACTGGGCAAAGTCTGGTCGAAAGCCGGATCGCAAGCCCGGCAAACCGCGTTATCAAGTGATTGTGGACGGCAAGGTTGTGAACCGCACGCGCTTTCGCCACGAACTCGCGTCGGCGCTTGCTTGGTTTGCTTTGCATGGTGACGATGCCGACGCCAACTTGATCGCATATCTGATCGCCGCGCACCACGGTAAGGTGCGCATGTCGCTACGCGCACTGCCGCAAGAGGCTGAGGCGCCGGATGGGCGGCTATTCGCGCGAGGCGTATGGGACGGTGACCGCCTTCCGGCGATGCGATTCGCAAACGGTGAAGCGATTCCTGAAGTCGAACTCAAGCTGGACCTGATGCAACTCGGCGACGGACCACAAGGCCCGTCGTGGACGACGCGCACACAAAGACTCCTGAAGACACTCGGTCCGTTTCAGTTGGCTTGGTGTGAGGCGCTGGTGCGAATCGCCGACTGGCGTGCTTCACGTGCTGAACAGGAGGCTGTGAAATGATTCAAGAACAACCCTTGCCCGGCTGCACACCCACGCCCCTGGCGTCTTACCTGAAGGCGCTGGCTGTGCTGCGCCTGGTGGCCGAGGCAGGAACGGACGGAGGCGGTGACCCCGATGCGACCGGTTTCTGGCGCGACGATGTGTTTGTGCTCCGCACGAAGTTGACGAAGGAGGAACTGCGTGCATTCTTTCTGGATCGGTATCGGCCCACGCCGCTGATTGCCCCATGGAATGGCGGGAGCGGCTTTTACTTCCAGGAAGGCAAGCTCAAAGAGAAAGATCCGCTCACAGGCAAGAAAATCAAGACTGGCGTTCGCGATCAAGAAACTGAGGCCACAAGGGCGGTCACCACGATAGTGCAATCCTCCTCTCCACGATTCGCAGACTATCGAGATGCGATCACTGCCGCTCGCAGAGTTATTGCCGAATTCAAGATCGAGGAAGCGCCTGAAAAGACCTCGACGAACAACCAGAAAGACTTATTCATTCAAACGTTCAGGAACCTCGCTTCTGACCATTGTTTATCTGCCATGGACTGCGCGGTTGTAATCGCCGGCAACGAGACGAGCTTTCCTCCATTGCTTGGCACAGGAGGGAACGATGGCAACCTCGACTTCACCAACAATTTCATGCAACGGCTCTTGGAGGTGATCGACGTATCAACAGGTGCGGCTTGCAAAGTTATGGACCATGGCATTGATTCAGCGTTGTTCGGCACTCCGTGCAATTTGCTTTCAGACAGTGCTTTCGGTCAGTTTGCCCCCGGTTCCGCAGGCGGCCCGAATGCATTGTCGGGCTTCGAGGGTGGCGCCAGGACTAACGCTTGGGATTTCATCCTTATGCTCGAAGGCGCCGTGCTGTTCGCCGCGTCCGCAGTGCGGCGGCTGGAGTTCAGCGACCGGGCCATCCTTTCGGCGCCATTCGTTGTGCGTAGCCGCGTTGGAGGAGAGGGTTCCGCCAGTTCGGATGACGATGACGATTCACGCAATGAAATATGGATGCCTTTGTGGGCCGTTCCATGCGGGGTGGACGAAATCCGTTCTTTGTTGAGCGAAGGCCGCACCACCCTCAACGGTCGCTCCGCCCGCGATGGTCTCGAGTTTGCCCGGGCCGTGGCTCAATTAGGCATTAACCGTGGAATACGGAGTTTTCAGCGTTATGGCTTTCTAAAACGGCAAGGGAAAAACTTCTTGGCAACACCCTTGTCTCGCATCGCGGTGCGTCGAAATTCCGATGCCGATCTCATCGCCGAACTTGAACGCCGCAACTGGCTAGCCAGCGTGCAGCGTTATGCGCGTGACGAGAATGCTCCTAACGCCTTCCGCTCCGCCGCCCATCAACTGGACACGGCACTCTTTGCATTGACGCAGCAAGCCAGCCGCACCGCATTCCAAACCGTGCTGCGACGGGTGGGAGGTATCGAAGCCGCGCTCAGCCTCAGCCCCAAGGCGCAAGAATCCGTGCGTGTTCCGGCCCCACGCCTGTCATTGTCGTGGGCAATCAAAGCAGACGACCAGTCCACCGAATTCCGCATCGCTGCGGCACTCGCCGGGTTGTGTCTGCGGAACGAGAAGGGCTATCAAGTTCTGCATGTCCGTCGGCACTTTATCAAGGTCGGCGAATCACTCGACAAGGAGGGCGACCGTGCATGGGAGCCTACGTCCCGTCTTGCCGTTTGGGGGCCCGGACCACTCACCAGAAATCTTGCCGCGCTGTTGCACCGGCGGCGGCTGGAAGCGATTGCGCTCGGCGCGGAAGGCGAAACGCTGGCCAGCCAGACCGGCGCTACCCACAATGATGTAGCCGCGTTTCTCGAAAGTGCCACCGACGATGCTGAAATCGACGAACTTCTCGGCGGTCTTGCATGTGTGGACTGGAGCGGTGCCGAGCCGCTACGGGCAGATACGCGTATAGAACCCGTCCTACCGCCGGCGTTCACATTGCTGAAAGTATTTTTTACGCCAGAGTCTATGCTGCGTGCCTTGAAGTGGCTGCCGCCGGATCGGAGTTTCCGCCTGCCCGCCGAAATCCCGGCGAGGTTGGTTGCCAACGACGCACAGGCGGCCGTGCGCATTGCGTGGCAACGCTTGCGCGCGATAGGCGTGAAGTTGCCGGGCCGAAATCCGCCCCAGCTAGCGGGCGTGGATGGCACGCGCTGGCTCGCCGCGCTGTGCATTCCTTTCAGTTTTTCTGACACCCGGAGTTTGCTGCACAACCTCGACTTGATCCCCGAACCCGAGTCCAACACAACTCAACAATCAACCGAAATGACTTTCTGAAGGGAGAACCACCATGTCGTTGAACCTCGATGTCCTTGCTACCGTCCCTCGTCTCCTACTGAAAGCACACTTGCAGCCCCTACAGGGCACGCGCTTTCAACCCACTGGCTTCCCCAATTTGGGTGCTGCCACTTACGACGGACCGAATGGTGAACGGATGCTGCTGGTGGAATCCGCGCAAAGTATGGCAAACCGGCTGGAAACGGTGTGTTGGGATAAGCCTGCGGATGATTGGGTAACGCCACTCAAGGGCCTTCCGTTGGTGAAAGTAGTGAGAAACGTGAAAGGTAAGGACATCAAGGAAAAAGAAGAGCCGTTAACCAATACCGTGCTGGAAGCACATCGCATCAACTCACCTTACATCCTTGAAGGTAAGGACAAGAGCGTTCTCCAATTGCTCAAGTCACAGCTTGCTGAAATGGAAGAAGGGCCAGTTGATATCAAGAAGCTCGCCGCAGTTCTTTTGAAGCTAGATACGAATGCTCTAATCCACGGCGTTTTCCTTGCTAAGTCCGATCTTGCTGGAGGACGCCTGCGTCTGCCGCGCGTCCTGTCGTCATTCATTGAAGCCGAAGAAGTCAAGGAGGCGCAAAGTGGTGGGGTGAAGAACGATCACGTCAATCCTTCCGGCGACACAGGCAAGGGATTCGGCAACGTCCCTTTCGCTCGTTCGGAGTTTACGTCCGCGAAGATCATTGCCTATTTCAACCTCGACTTGGCGCAGATTCGTGCCTTCGGCTTGGGCTCTTCTGTCACTCAGCTTTTGATCACCTTAGCGTTGTTCAAGATTCAGGCCTTACTGGATTCAGGTTTGCGCTTGCGCACGGCCTGCGATCTAGAGGTCAAAGAGTCCGGCATCGAGGTCAATCGCCCGAAGGAATTCGCTTTGCCAACACTTGATCAATTGAGAGAGGCGCTCCCGGGTTTGATTGTCGCAGTCGCCAAAGAGCAGAAATGGCCGGATGACCGCGTTACTCGCGTGAATTGGAGTTGAGGCTACCATGCTTTCCATTGCTTTTACCTTCCCCGCCGGTCGCTACCACGCTACTCCTTGGGGTCGGCACGTCAACGAAGCGGACGTGGCCTGGCCGCCAGACCTGTGGCGTATCACGCGCGCGCTGATCGCGGTGTGGCATCGCAAGCTCGACCCCATACGATTTCCACGCGAGCGCCTGCATGAACTTCTGGCGCTTCTTGCGGGAGCAGAACCGCCATCGTTTCGCCTGCCGGAGTCTGCGATTCACGCCCATTCGCGGCACTATATGCCCGGCAAGGACGACAAACGCACGCTGGTGTTCGATGCCTTCGCGCGAGTCGCGGATGACAATCCTATCGTCGTTGCCTGGCCGGGGCTCGTGCTGGACACACTGCAAACCGAAATGCTCGATGCCCTGCTTGAGAATCTGGGCTTTCTTGGCCGCGCCGAGTCCTGGGTGGACGCCCGCCGCGTGCCAGCGCCATCTTGCTTTAACTGCGTGCCTGCTGCGGAAACCGTGGATATCGAAACGGGAGAGATAACGGGCGAGATCGTGCGCTTGATGGCACCGAACACGCCGGAGATTTATCGTGCATTCCGTTCAGGAAAGCTAGAGGCCGCCGGGATCGAATTCGACCCTGTGGGGCGCTCGCCCAAACTCAAACCAGAACAGAAAAAGCTGCTGACAACTCTTCCCGGCGACTGGCTGAACGCCATTGGTGTGGAAACCAGCGAACTCCAAGCTGCCGGCTGGAGCGCGCCGCCTTGTGCGCGGATCGTACACTATCGCCGACCGCTTCGCGCACTCAAAACCACCGCGCCGAATGTCTTTCATAAGCCGGCGACTATCAAGGCAAGAGCAGATATCAGTACGACGCGCTTCATGCTCTACGGTAAACCGCTTCCTCGCATCGAAGACGCGGTCCGTATCGGCGAAACGCTGCGTCTGGCTGCGATGGGTCGCGCCAAGCAACTTCTCGGGGAGAACGCCATTCCGTGCGAACTATCCGGCCACGAGCTGGGCGCACACAACCACCACGCACATGCCTTCTGGCTGTCTGATCCAAACGAGCGCGGTGAGATCGAGCATGTTCTCGTGCATGCTCCAGGCGGGTTCGGCTCCGAAGCCATACGCGTACTAACCGCCCTTCAGCAAATTAAGCGGGACGAAGGTGAGCCGCTAAGGCTGATGTTGGAGGGGTTCGGTCCTGCATCGTTATTCGACCGGGTTACACCCCTGTCCGGCGAAAGCGCGATATGGAGAAGCGTGACCCCCTATCTTCACCCCTGGCACCTCAAGAAACCGGAGATGCGCACACCGGAAGCCGAAGCAGCCGCCATTCTTGGTCAGCTACAGCGAGAGTGGAGCCAACGTGGTATCGATTTGCCCAAGATCATTGAAATTAATGAACTGGCTTTTATCCGACACGGTGGCCGCGCCTTACGGTCATTGCACTTCCATCGCTTCCGTCGCAAGAATGGGCTCGTGCAACCCGACACACGTGGGCGTTTGCTTGAATTGCGGTTCGGGCAATCTGTGCGCGGTCCTATTGCCCTCGGCTACGGCTGCCACTTCGGCCTCGGCCAGTTCGTGCCGATACAAAATGGCACATATAGGGGAGTAGCATATGAACAACGGGACAACCGACAGAGCTGAGCCCACACAGGCCTCGGTCGTCGTGCAGATTCTCGCCGACCCGACGGTCAGCTACGCCTCCTATCAGAACAATGTCCCTCTCCTCCGCGGCCTGAGCATCACCAACGCCACCGACGAGCCGCTGCGCGACCTCGAAGTCTCGGTGCGCTGCGAGCCGGAATTCGCGGACGCGATGCGCTTGCAGTTTGAACGGCTTGATCCGAAGGAAACGCGGCGTATCGATGCGCTCGACTTGAAATTCCGTCATCAGTATCTCGCGGAGCTGAACGAGGCGGAGCGTGGCCGTGTGATCGTCCGGGTTAGTTCCGCGGGACAGGAGTTTGTCCGCACCGATCACCCAGTGGACGTGCTGGCCTACGATCAATGGGCCGGTGTCCGTGCATTGCCGGAACTACTGGCCGCGTTTTCCCTCCCGAACAACCCTGCCGTCGATCGCCTGATCTTCCAGGCCGGTGAGTTGCTGGCCAAGGCCGGCGGCGGTCGTTTGATGAACGGCTACCAGTCGAGGAACCGCGAGGACGTATGGGCGCAGCTCTCCGCCCTCTACAGCGCGATCGGGGCCTCCGGTCTGCATTACAGCGAGCCGCCGGCTTCGTTCACCAATGACGGTCAGAAAATCCGCACGCCGGACCGGGTGTTCTCGGGCGGTATCGCGACCTGCCTGGATCTCGCCATGCTGCTTGCCTCCTGCCTCGAACAGGCCGGTCTCAACCCGGTCGTGCTCATCAAGAAGGGGCACGCATGGGTCGGCTGTTGGCTGATCAACACGACATTCCCGACACCGACGTTCGACGACGGTCAGGCGGTGCGTAAGCGGATCGCCAGCGGGGAGCTCATCGCGTTTGAGACCACGGTGTTGACCAACCGGCCCAGGCCTTCGTTGCAGGTAGCCTGCGAGCTCGGGCTGGAGCACCTGCGGCAGGAAGATGAATTCCTCTTCGCGGTCGACGTCAAGCGTGCGCGCATCGAGCAGGTGAGACCGCTGCCGAGCAAGACCGAGGCCGGGACTGCCGCGAAAGACCGGCTGTCCGGGCACGTTGCCGATACTGGCGTCGAACTGCCGCCGGCATTGCCTCCGCTGGACGGCGAAGCGTTCCTGCTCGACGAGAATGTGCGCCCGGAAACGCCGGAGGGGCGGCTCGCCCGCTGGAAATCGAAGCTGCTCGATCTCACGCTGCGCAACCGCCTGATCAATTTCAAGCCGACGAAGATCATGCTGCCGCTGCGGGTGCCGGACCCGGCTCACTTGGAGGATGCGTTGGCTGACGGGCAGGAATGGAAATTTCGGCCGCTACCACAGATTATGCAGGGCGCGGACCCGCGGGTCGCCGCCGTCGCCGCAAAGCGTACCGGTGAGGACCCTGTCGAAGCCGCCGCGAAGCAGGCGATGCCACAGAAGGAGCTGCTCGCCACCGTCGAGCTGAAAGCCCTCGATTCCAGGCTCTACGAAATCTACAGTGCAGCGCGTCTTGGACTGGAGGAAGGCGGCGCCAATACACTCTACCTTGCGCTCGGCTTCCTGCGCTGGGCCGAGGACGAACGGGCGGAAAAGACCCATCTTGCCCCGATCCTCCTCGTGCCGGTCACGCTCACGCGCCAGTCGGTGCGGGCGGGCTACGCCGTCAAACGACACGACGACGAAACCATCGTCAATCCAACCCTCGTCCAATTGCTGCGTGAGCATTTCCAGTTGACGTTAAGAGGCCTCGATCCTCTGCCGACCGATGGAAACGGCGTAGATGTAAAGACAATCTGGCAGATCTTCCGCCTCGCGGTGAAGGAGATTCCGCGCTGGGAAGTGACGGAGGACGTCTACCTCGGCATCTTTTCCTTCACGAAGTACCTGATGTGGAAGGATCTGCAGGACCGCACGCAGCAGCTCAAGCAGAATCGGGTAGTGGATCACCTGATCGAGCGTCCTCGGGAGCCTATCGGTGCCAGCGAGGATCTTTTCCCGCGTGAGGACCTTGACGAGCGGCACGCGCCAGACAACTTGCTTGCCCCGCTCCTTGCCGACTCCTCGCAGTTGAACGCGCTCAGCCGCGCCGGTGCGGGACACGACTTCGCGTTGGAGGGGCCGCCCGGCACGGGGAAGTCGCAGACCATCACCAACCTGATCGCGCACTTTCTGGGGCACGGCAAGTCCGTCCTGTTCGTCTCGGAAAAGATGGCCGCTCTCGATGTGGTCGAGCGCCGACTGAACGCGATCGGACTGGGGCCGTTCTGCCTGGAACTGCATTCGGCCAAGGCGCGCAAGATCGAAGTACTCGGGCAGTTGCGCGCGGCCATGGACGCCGCACGTGGCATGACGGCGGGAAACTGGAAGCGTGAGGCGGAGCGCCTTGGCAGGCTGCGTGCCGACCTGAACGATTTCGTGCGGGCCCTGCATCGCCGGCATCGCAACGGACTGACGGTGCGCGGGGCTACGGATACCGCCATTCGGCATCGCAGTTGGACGCCGGTTGCCATGCCGTGGCCGGATCCCGACACCCATGATGAGGAGGCGCTGGATCGGCTGCGGGAGACGATGCGCACTATCCAGTCAGTCACGGGCGAACTCGGCAAGATCAAGAATCACCCGCTGTCCCTTGTGCAGCACACTGATTGGACGAACGCCTGGGAAGAGCGCCTGCTCAAAGAGGCGGCCGTTCTGGAGGCAGCGGCTTCCCGGATTCAGGAAGCCGCCGTTGCCATTGCTCCGGCACTGGGCATCAAGCTGGACGCTCCTTCGGCTGCCTTGCTGGACGTCGTCGATGGGCTGATCGACGTTCTGTTGCAGGTACCGCAAGTGCCCAAAGGATTCACCGTTCACGGTGGGAACGCGGTTGTTCGCGCCCGCATGCAGATCATTCGCGGACATGGAGAACGGCGGCAGGCACATTGGCGGCGGTTGTCGGGAAGGTTCAAAGCTGATGTCGCGGAAGCAAACGGCGCACAGCTCACCCAGGACTGGAGCCTCGCCTCCATGGCCTGGTGGCCCAAGTGTTGGCTCTCGCAGCGAGCAGTGACGGGCTGTCTGGCACTCTATACCACCGATCAAAAACGACCCCCGGCGGAAGACATGCCGGCCCTGCTCAAAGACCTGCGCGGCCTGAATACGGAAGATTATGCGTTGAAGGCTTCCGAGGTTCATTGCATCGAACTGCTGGAATCCGAATTTAAGGGCGTAGACACGGACTGGGTGGCGGTGCAGCGCTACGAGCAATGGGGAAAGCACTTTGAAGAAGCGATTGAGCGGATGACAAGCGCGATCGACGAGTCTGCCACTGCCGCCATGACCCAGCAGTTGCGCAAACTCGTGAGCGAGCAACGCAGCCTGCTTCTTCCCGCCGGCGAGGTCAGCAGTAAGATGACCGCATTCCGCGATGCCTGGCATGCATTCCGGAATCAGATTGCAGTTGTCGCCGAACTATCAGGTGCCGGGCAAGCTTTGTCCGGAGAATCTGCCGTCGCTGGGCTGCCCAGCCGGGTAAGAACGATCGTCGGCGGATGGGCCTTGTCCCGCCGCTGGCTGAGGTTGTGGTGTCGGTGGTGGCAGTTGCGCGAACAGGCTCTGGCTGAGGGACTGGAGTCCGTCCTCCGCGCATTGGAAGAAGAACATATATCTGCCCGGGATCTCGAGGCCTATGCCGAGTACTCTTACCAGACCTGGTGGTTGAAGGCCGTGATTGACCGCGAACCGGCCCTGCGCCATTTCGCGAGCGCCGACCATGACCGGAAAATTTTGGAGTTCCGGCAGGCCGACGAACGCTTCCAGAAGCTCACCGAGGAATACATCAGGGCCGTGCTCGCGGGAAAGGTGCCACGGCAGCAGCCAGGGCAAAGACCTGATCAGGAAATGGCGCTGGTGCTGCGCGAGCTTGCAAAACAGCGGGCGCACCTGCCAGTGCGGCAACTGATTCACCGCATTCCCAATCTGCTTCCCAAGCTCAAGCCGTGCCTGCTCATGTCGCCGCTGTCAGTGGCGCAGTACTTGGATGCTGCGCATTCAAACTTCGACGTTGTGGTGTTCGACGAAGCGTCCCAGATCCCCGTCTGGGACGCGGTTGGCGCCATTGCTCGCGGCAAGCAACTTGTGGTGGTAGGAGACCCCAAGCAGCTTCCTCCTACCAATTTTTTCAATCGGGCGGACGATGCCGAAGACACCGCCTTGGGCAATGAAGAAGACGCGCCGGTGCAGGACCTGGAAAGCATACTGGATGAATGTCTGGGAGCCGGGCTGCCGACTTTGAGGTTGGAATGGCACTATCGCAGCCGGCACGAGAGCCTGATCACGTTCTCGAACCACCGCTATTACGATTCCAGACTGATTACGTTCCCCTCCCCCGTGACAAACGACCTCGCGGTCAAGCTGAACCTCGTGAGCGGTATTTACGACCGCGGCGCCACTCGCACGAATCGCGCCGAAGCTGACGCCATCGTCAGGGAGATTGTGGCGCACTTCTCCGACGAGTCACGGCGTAAGCTGACGATGGGTGTGGTGACCTTCAATCAGACCCAGCAACGACTCATCGAAACGCTGCTGGACGAGGAATTGCGCAAGGGCCCCGAGATCGAGCAGCGTATTGCGGAGCATGGATCGGAACGACTGTTCATTAAAAACCTTGAGAACGTGCAGGGTGACGAACGGGATGTCATTCTGTTCTCGATTACGTATGGCAAAGATGCCGCGGGGAAAATGGCCATGAATTTCGGCCCGATCAACCAGGAGGGCGGGCAGCGTCGGTTAAACGTCGCGATCACCCGGGCGCGGGTCGGCGTGACGATCTTCAGTTCCATCCGTCCCGACGATATCGATGTATCGAAAACCCGATCGGCAGGTGTCACC
This sequence comes from uncultured bacterium, assembly GCA_965285945.1. Classification (GTDB taxonomy): domain Bacteria; phylum Nitrospirota; class Nitrospiria; order Nitrospirales; family Nitrospiraceae; genus Nitrospira_D. The sequence goes on from CBDIWP010000065.1 coordinate 12,890, forward strand.
GATTTGAAAAACTATTTGGAGTTTGCGGCCAAAGGCCCCCGCGCCATTGTAGAGCAGGCCCTGCCGACCGGCCAGGAGCCGGAGAGTCCGCTGGAAATCGAGATTATCCGCGCCTTGCGCGGCAAAGGCTGGACCGTGCATCCGCAGGTCGGCTGTTCCGGATACCGGATCGACATGGCTGTCGTTCATCCGCACGAGCAGGGAAAATATCTTCTCGGCATCGAGTGCGACGGGGCGACATACCACTCGTTGCCCACTGCACGCGACCGGGATCGCCTGCGCCAGTTGGTTCTGGAAGGTCTAGGCTGGACACTGCATCGGGTATGGTCTACGGATTGGTGGAATGATCCAGAACGGGAAATCGAGAAACTGGAAACGTCTATCAATAGACAACTGACCATTCATTCGTCCCAGAGAAAACCACCTGGTTGACCACAAGCGATCAGCCCCGTTCTTTGACAATTGCATAGCGAAAGGAGGGTGTTATGAGTCTCGAAATAGGTGAGACGCCTCTCTCGGTGGCGGAGGAGCCGCTGCTCCCCGTGCGGATGTTGAACGAGTTCGCCTACTGCCCCCGCTTGGCCTATCTGGAATGGGTGCAGAGTGAATTTGCCGACAGCGCCGATACGGTGGAGGGGCGGTTCCACCATCGCCGGGTGGATGAAACTCCCAAACGGCAGCCGCCGGCAGACGAGACGACGCCGGAGGAAGACACGGTGATTCATCAACGCTCGATTTGGTTGTCGGCGGAGCGGTTGGGACTGACGGCCAAGATCGATCTGGTTGAAGGCGTCGGTCATGCGGTCGCGCCGGTGGACTACAAGCGCGGGAAGCGGCCGCATGTGGACAAGGGCGCGTGGGAGCCGGAGCGGGTGCAGGTATGCGCGCAAGGCCTCATCTTGAGAGAGAACGGGTACGAGTGCGACGGCGGATTTCTCTACTTCGTGGGATCGCGGGAGCGTGTGGCGATCACCTTTGATCAGGAGTTGATCGAACGCACGCTGGAACTGATCGCGGGCATGCGACGGATGGCGCGGGGCGGCGTGCTGCCGCCTCCGCTGATAGACAGTCCGAAGTGCCCGCGTTGTTCTCTCGTCCGCATTTGTCTCCCGGATGAAATCGGGTGGTTGCGGCAGGAGCACACGGATGACGAGTCGGCGGCGACGGCGCTGCGGCGGTTGTTGCCCGGGCGGCACGATGCATTGCCTTTGTATGTTCAACAGCCCGGCGCGCGCGTGGGAAAGAATGGAGACTGCCTGAAGGTGACGGACCATGACGAAGTGCTGACGGAAGCGAGACTGGTGGAGGTTTCGCACCTCGTGCTGTTCGGCGCCGTTCAGGTCAGCACGCAAGTAGTGCAGGAACTCTGCCGGCGGGAGATTCCGATCTCCTATCTCTCCAGTGGCGGATGGTTCTACGGGATCACGACCAGTCTGATGCACAAGAACGTTGAGTTGCGACGACGCCAATATGCCGCGGCGGCGAGTCCGACGTTTTGTCTTGGGCTCGCTGTCCGGCTGGTACAGGCGAAAATTACCAACTGCCGGACGATCTTGCGGCGGAATCACAGCGCCGCGCCGGAGACGGTACTCCAGGATTTCAAGCGGGATCATGTGCATGCGGCTCAGGCGCAGTCATTGGAGGAACTGCTCGGCATCGAAGGGACCGCGGCCCGCCGGTACTTTTCAGAATTCAGGGGCATGCTGAAAGCCGACGGGGCGGTCCCCGATTTCGATTTCGATGGCCGGAACCGCCGGCCCCCCAAGGACCCGGTGAATGCACTGTTGTCCCTGGCTTACGCGATGCTGGCGCGGGAATGGACGGTTACCTTGCACGCCGTGGGACTCGATCCCTATCTGGGTTTTTATCACCAGCCCCGGTATGGGAGACCGGCGTTGGCGCTCGATGTCATGGAAGAATTTCGCCCGCTGATCGCCGACTCCGTTGTGCTGACGGCGATCAACAATGGTGAAGTGCGATCGGGTGATTTCATCCGGCGGATGGGCAGCGTCGCATTAACCCCGGAGGGCCGGCGACGTTTTATCGAAACGTATGAGCGGCGGATGAGTCAGGAGATTACGCATCCGGTCTTCGGCTACCAAGTGAGCTACCGGCGAATCCTGGAAGTGCAGGCGCGGCTGCTTGGGCGCTATCTGTGCGGGGAGATCCCGGAGTATCCATCTTTTACCACCAGGTGAGCCGATGCGACGGCTATATTTCGTGACGTACGATATCCGCGATCCGAAGCGGTTGCGTCGCGTCTACAGAACCATGAAAGGATTCGGCGCGCATCTCCAATTCTCGGTGTTTCAGTGCGAGCTGCCGGATATGGATGTCGTCAAGATGAAAGCGGAGTTGGTCGAGGTGATCAACCATCAGGAAGATCATGTCCTGATTGTGGACCTTGGCCCGACCGAAGGGCGGCCGATTAAAAGCATCGAATCGTTGGGTCAGGCGTTCACACAAGTTCAGCGCAAGGCACAAGTGGTGTGATGGTTTCTGTCTGCCGCACTATGCGAGCGGTCCTATGCCTGTTAGATCACCGGAAGTGCTCGCGACTTGATAATGAGGCGAATTTGAAGCGGTTATTGTGAGAAAGGAGGTCATGCAGATTGTTCAACATAGGGATATTGCGACGTATGAATGAAAGCACTCGCATTGTGACCCAAGAGTTGAAGTATAACGGACGTATTCGCGAGAACCCATTCCACGGCTGAAACGCCGTGGCCCCATTGAAGCTAGTACACATCAATCGTTGCTTCTGCTGGTTTGTATGCATTCCACGGCTGAAACGCCGTGGCCCCATTGAAGCAGGTCGCCGAGCTCTTGCATCTGCATGGTCGTGCCGCATTCCACGGCTGAAACGCCGTGGCCCCATTGAAGCATAAAGGCTTGGCGAGTCCTGATCCCTTCCCGGTCCCATTCCACGGCTGAAACGCCGTGGCCCCATTGAAGCCTTCTCGCATTGTTCGTAGTGCGTGCAGTGTATAGCCCATTCCACGGCTGAAACGCCGTGGCCCCATTGAAGCGGCGGCGAGCAATTCGACCCGTGGTCCGGCCAAGAGACATTCCACGGCTGAAACGCCGTGGCCCCATTGAAGCTGACAGCCCCAGCTTGGCGCGGATGGCTTTAAGTTCATTCCACGGCTGAAACGCCGTGGCCCCATTGAAGCGATGATGTCGCCAGCTTTCGGCATTAGAGTAGAACCCATTCCACGGCTGAAACGCCGTGGCCCCATTGAAGCGAGGCGGATACCGATGTATCAGGCGGCACCATCACCCATTCCACGGCTGAAACGCCGTGGCCCCATTGAAGCTGCCGCGCCAGTCTATACCGCGACCCTGTTTACCGCATTCCACGGCTGAAACGCCGTGGCCCCATTGAAGCCCCTATGGCGTCATCCAGTCCGGTCATCGCAAGGCTCATTCCACGGCTGAAACGCCGTGGCCCCATTGAAGCCCGACGTACTGCGTGATCGTGACGGATGAAGCACCGACGCATTCCACGGCTGAAACGCCGTGGCCCCATTGAAGCATGGCGGACTCCTGCCCCACCGAGACCCCGGCGTTGCATTCCACGGCTGAAACGCCGTGGCCCCATTGAAGCCCGTATGGTGACAGGTCACATGGTCAACGAGCCCTGACATTCCACGGCTGAAACGCCGTGGCCCCATTGAAGCCGCGTGGGAATCCCCGCGCGTTGGACAAGCTCCGCATAGCATTCCACGGCTGAAACGCCGTGGCCCCATTGAAGCTTCGGGCGCATCTCGGGGGACGCCACGGTGGGCCAGCCATTCCACGGCTGAAACGCCGTGGCCCCATTGAAGCACCTTGAACGACAGCCAAACGCCAACCGATTGCGCGATCATTCCACGGCTGAAACGCCGTGGCCCCATTGAAGCAGGGTTGCGCCCTTCCGGCTACCAGATCCTCTGTCGCATTCCACGGCTGAAACGCCGTGGCCCCATTGAAGCTAGGCCTCGTACTCCTCGCTTTCCTGTCCGCTCAGCACATTCCACGGCTGAAACGCCGTGGCCCCATTGAAGCCTCTTAATGTTCGCTGGCGTCTTATTGGCGAGCTGCTCATTCCACGGCTGAAACGCCGTGGCCCCATTGAAGCAGGTCATAAATTGATTTGGAGAGCGTCCGCATCAGCGTCATTCCACGGCTGAAACGCCGTGGCCCCATTGAAGCTCCTGCGTGTGACGCGCCGAGAGCCGCGCACCAGACCTCATTCCACGGCTGAAACGCCGTGGCCCCATTGAAGCACCGTCTTATCGACAAAGGCGGCGCTCGCTAAGGTCGCATTCCACGGCTGAAACGCCGTGGCCCCATTGAAGCCGCACGTACCCGTCATAGCCGCCCACGAACAGGCGCAGGCATTCCACGGCTGAAACGCCGTGGCCCCATTGAAGCGAAGCGATGCAGGAACTAGCGACGAAGTTAGGTTGGTACATTCCACGGCTGAAACGCCGTGGCCCCATTGAAGCTAGCGCATCGGGGGTCCTTTCTAACTGTCCGGACGGTCATTCCACGGCTGAAACGCCGTGGCCCCATTGAAGCGTGACGGGCACGGCTGATTGCCGCGTGAGCAAGTGCCATTCCACGGCTGAAACGCCGTGGCCCCATTGAAGCTCATCGTAGTCGATTCTTGTTCCCACGAGCACGCGGGCATTCCACGGCTGAAACGCCGTGGCCCCATTGAAGCTTGGCGATGCCCAGCCCCGACCGCACTTCCGACGGCCATTCCACGGCTGAAACGCCGTGGCCCCATTGAAGCGCGGATGGCAAATTCGGTCGAGAGGGGGATCATGCTACTCATTCCACGGCTGAAACGCCGTGGCCCCATTGAAGCTCTCCTCGCGGATGACTTCAGCGTGATCGGCACGCCCATTCCACGGCTGAAACGCCGTGGCCCCATTGAAGCTCGATGACCACGCAACTCCAGATCGTCCATGACCCGCATTCCACGGCTGAAACGCCGTGGCCCCATTGAAGCTGTTAGCGTCACCACTATGGTCAGCAGTAAAGGAATCATTCCACGGCTGAAACGCCGTGGCCCCATTGAAGCTGCCCGATATATGATCCATTCTTCACAATGTCTACGGATTCCACGGCTGAAACGCCGTGGCCCCATTGAAGCATCTCCCCCTCCTCCCTGTCGGCTGGGCGGTCATGGCATTCCACGGCTGAAACGCCGTGGCCCCATTGAAGCTCGGACGACATGGACGGGCAGACCCGCTCCGGCTCCCATTCCACGGCTGAAACGCCGTGGCCCCATTGAAGCGCCCGCTCACACGGCACGCAGCGCCGCTCGATACGGCATTCCACGGCTGAAACGCCGTGGCCCCATTGAAGCGGGATGTCGTCCTCGTTCAGGTCGAAGGTCTTGTCCGTGATTCCACGGCTGAAATGCCGTGGCCCCATTGAAGCAAAAAGGTTGTCCCCCG
>CBDIWP010000066.1:0-39090 GCA_965285945.1 uncultured bacterium
TTAATTTTGAGTTGTTAGTTACTGAATCCAACAACTCAAAACTCAAAACTTAACACTCAAAACTATTTTATGGCTCACAGCTATACACCAGGGCTCACAGTGGCCGAGCGGACCGTGGTCAGGCGACGGCGGATTCTGCCGCTGGTCGGGACGGTGCTGGCGAAGCACGGCGACCTGGTTCGCTCCGATCAACCCGTGGCGAGAGCCGAGTTGCCGGGGAAGGTCTATCCGCTCAATCTTGCGAACCAGCTCGGAGTCGCGCCCGACGAGATCAAAGAGTACTTGATCAAGAAGGAAGGAGACCTTGTCCGGAAGGACGAGGTGCTGGCCGAGAACAAACCGCTGATCAAGTGGTTCAAGACGGAAATCCGGTCGCCCGTCACGGGCAAGCTGGAATCGCTCTCCACGGTGACGGGCCAGGTGCTGCTCCGCGAGCCGCCCCGGGTGCTCGAATTGCTGGGCTATGTGGAGGGGACGATTGTGGAGACCCATCCGGCTCAGGGGGTCACGGTCGAATGTGCCTGCAGCCTGGTCCAGGGAATTTTCGGCATCGGCGGAGAGACCTCCGGCGAGTTGGTCATGGCGGTGGCCGCTCCGGACGAAGCACTGACACCGGCCCACCTGACGGCCGCCATGAAGGGCAAGATCGTGGTGGGAGGCTCCTTCCTGTCCGCGGAGACCATGACGCGGGCCAGAGAATTGGGCATCATCGGACTGGTCGTCGGGGGCATTCACGACAAAGACTTGCGCGCGCTTTTAGGCTATGATCTCGGCGTCGCCATTACCGGCACGGAGCAGGTGGGCTTCACGTTGATCCTGACGGAAGGGTTCGGAACGATCCCGATGGCCCAGAAGACGTTTACCTTGCTGTCCGCCCATGCCGGTGAGAAGGCATCGATCTCGGGCGCCACACAGATTCGAGCGGGCGTCATCCGTCCGGAGATTATTATTCCGGCCAAGGCCGGGTCCTCCCCCGCAACCGTCGGCGCGCTTCCGGAGCGGGGCGGCATCCAAGTCGGCGATCCCGTGCGGATCATCCGCGACCCCCTGTTCGGCAAGATCGGCCAGGTGTCGGCCTTGCCGCCGGATCTGCAGAAGATTCCCACTGAAAGCGACGTGCGCGTGCTGGAGGTGACCTTTGCCGACGGCTCGCGCGCCGTCATCCCCCGCACCAATATTGAAGTGATCGAAGGAGCATAGGAAGCGTGAGGGGCAGGTGTTAGGGGCGAAGTGTGCTGACAAGGCCATGGCGCCGCCTCCGGCCCTGTCGCGCAGGTCAAGGGCGATTGGGTCGCTTGCCGCGCTGTGCAGCGCCTGCCTGCTGCCTTCGCTCGCATGGGCCCAGACCGCGCTCCTGCCGCCCCAAGAGCTGCGGGTGTTCGATACGCCGAGCGATGGCGGCGGCAGCCTCACAGTCATCTGGGCCCCCGACGCGGCGGACTCGCCGAAGCTCCGGTATCAAGTCTTGCTGGGCGAGGGCTCGAGCGCCGCCGACCCGGCAACCTTCACCGTCGTGGCGGAATTTCCTGCGAACACCCATTTCATCCGTGATTCCAAATGGCCCTGGTGGACCAGGCCGGGTCCTCGCGGCATGCATCAGTTTACGCTCAAGAACGGGAAGGGCGTCGAGCTGAAAGACGGCATGCCGTACCGTGTGGCCCTGGCCGCCGTGACGGACGAGGCACGGGCCGTGACGGGTGCGGTTCAGGCCACGCCCGCGCCCAATTGGCTGAATTGGAATCAAGTCAACAACCTGTTTCTGGCGCTGCTGTTCGGCGGCATCGTGTTCTACTCCATCAGCGTCGCCAAGAAGCGGGATATCTTCCTGCGCCGCATTCCGGGTCTGGATGCGGTCGACGAAGCCATCGGGCGCGCGACGGAATTGGGCAAGCCCGTTCTGTACCTGACCGGCGCGCACGATATGAGCGACCCATCGACCATTGCGGCGGCGGTGATTCTCGGCCGGGTGGCGAAGCGTGCGGCCGGATATGAAACCGACCTGCTCGTGCCCCATCGTGATCCCATTACCATGGCGGTCTGCCAGGAGATCACCAAGCAGGCCTATCTTGAAGCGGGAAAGCCGGACCTGTTCAAAGACGACGCTAACTTTTTCATCACGACCGATCAGTTCAGCTATACCGCGGCGGTTGACGGGATTATGTTACGGAAAAAGCCCGCGGCCAACTTCTTCATGGGCGCCTATTTTGCCGAATCGCTCCTGCTCACGGAAACCGGCGCGAGCACCGGCGCCATCCAGATTGCGGGGACCGATTCCGATCACCAGCTGCCGTTCTTTGTGACGACTTGTGACTACACGTTGATCGGGGAAGAGCTGTACGCGGCCAGTGCCTACCTCTCGCGGGAGCCGGTTCAGGTCGGCACGTTGCGAGGGCAGGATATCGGCAAGGCGCTGATCCTGGGCGTGCTGCTGCTCGGCACGGTGGTCGCCACGGCCGGTGCGGTCTTCGACGCGCAGTGGCCGCAACTGTTCCTGGACGTCTTTAAGGATGTGAAATGATCTTTCTCCGCCGGCAATTGCCGCTGCTGATTACGCTCATCACCGGGCTCGTGTTTGCCGCCCAATATTACGTGCCGCACCCGGCCTCGGAGCAGATGCTGACGTCCGCCACGAAGTGGCTGCAGATCATCGGCGGATTTGCGCTCATCTTGGGGGTCAGCAGCCTGTTCCACGTGCATGCCGCCAAGATCCGGCGCAAGGAACCGGGATGGGGCTACAGCTTCGTACTCTATGCCAGCATGCTCGGCACGATCGCGGTCGGTCTCTGGGCCAACGGCAAGGAAGCCCACGACGGCACGATGACGGCGTTCGGATGGGTCTATAACTATATGATGGTGCCTCTGCAGGGGAGCATGTTCGCCATTCTGGCTTTCTTTATCGCGTCGGCGGCCTATCGGTCCTTTCGCGCGCGCAGCCGTGAAGCGGCGGTGCTGCTGGTGGCGGCCGTGATCGTCATGATGGGCCGGGTGCCGCTGGGCGAGTATTTGTTGCCGGTCAGCGGCGATGTCTCCCAGTGGATCCTGAACGTCTTGAACGCCTCCGTGCGACGGGCCATCCTGATCGGGGTCAGCCTCGGCACCGTCGCGCTCTCCTTCAAGATCATCTTCGGCGTGGAGCGGTCGTATCTGGGAGGGGGCAAAGAATAACGTTATGCGTTATGCGTTATGCGTCATGCGGCGGGATGATCGGAACCTCTTGCGTTTCACGCGTCACGCGTCACGCATCACGCATCACGAGGTTTCAGCGTGACCTTTGCCGAGCGCATGCTGAAGATCGACCGTCGGATCATCTTCCTGGTGATCGGGCTCTGCACCCTGCTGCCGTTGCTCTATCCCGTCGGTCTGCCGATCAAAATCTCTCCGGAAGTGCGCGGGGTCTACGACCACATCGAGTCATTGCCCGAAGGCTCCGTCTTTCTGCTCTCGCTCGACTTCGATCCGGCCTCCAAACCCGAGTTGCAGCCGCAATCCATTGCGCTCCTGCGCCATGCCTTTCGAAAGAATCTGCGGGTGATCACCATGACGCTGTGGGTGAGCGGCACCGGCCTGGCGGATCAGATTCTGACCCAGGTCGCCAAGGAAATGGGCAAGGAGCCGGGAAAGGATTATGTCTTCCTCGGGTGGAGTCCCGGCGGCACGGCTGTCATCATCAACATGGGCCAGAATCTCTACGGCGCATTTCCGGCGGACTACAACGGTAAGCCGACGAAAGGACTGCCGGTGCTGGAAGGCGTGACCAACCTGCGGGATGTGACGTATGCCATCAGCCTGGGGGCGGGAAATCCCGGCGTCGAAGCCTGGTATGTCTTCGGCAAGGACAAATATAAGTTCGAACTCGGCGGCGGCTGCACCGGTGTGATGGCGCCGGGGCTGTATCCGTTGCTGCGTAGCGGCCAGATCAACGGCCTCATCGGCGGCCTTCGCGGCGCGGCGGAATATGAGAGCCTCATCGGCCAGAAGGGCAAGGCCGTCGCCGGCATGGACGCGCAGTCTGCGACGCATCTGGCCATCATCGTGCTCGTCCTCATCTGTAACCTGTTCTATCTGTCGTTGCGCAGGACGGCCCGCCGGCAGGGTCATACGGGAGCCTAGGGAACCATGCCGATTGAAACGATGATTGGAGCCTGGCTGGCGGTCGGTCTCACGCTCTTCATCTTTTCCTTCCTCTATAAGGATAATCCGCTTTTCAAGCTCGCGGAGAATCTATATGTCGGGGTCTCGGTCGGCTACACGATCGTGAAGACGTACGACACGGTGATCGTGCATCTGATCTGGAAGCCGATCGTCGAGAATAAGGAGTGGACGCTGCTGATTCCGGTGGCGATCGGCTTGCTCATGTTGACCCGGTATGTGCCGAAGGCGGCCTGGCTTTCCCGGTATGCCTTTGCCTTCATCGTCGGGGTGGGGTCGGGGCTCGCGATTCCGCGCACCATATCCTCGTTCATCTTAAAGCAGATCGAGGACACCGTGCGGCCGTTGATGACACTAGTGCCGGGCGACGGCCTTAGCTTTACCTGGAATCTGCTCAATCCTGCCAGCAGCGTCAATACCATCATCATTTTGATCGGCGTCAGCTCGGTGCTGTTTTATTTTTTCTTTTCCGTCGAGCACACCGGGGCCGGCAAGGCAGTCGCGCGCACCGGCATCCTGTTTCTCATGATTGCGTTCGGGGCCGCGTTCGGCTACACGGTGATGGCCCGCATGTCGCTCCTGATCGGCCGATTGAGCGACCTGATCGAGTTCTCCGATCCCTCCTACGGGCGCCCGACTGTGTGGCTGCTGCTGTTGACGATCGGGACCTTGGTCTTCTTGAGCCGCCGTCCGCGAGGCGAACCCCCGGAAAAAGGGTAAATTGAGTCGTTTGTTTCGCTTGTCTGGTTTGTTTGGTTAAATGGGACATATCCGGGAATCAGTACGAGACAAACCAAAGAAACCAAGAAACCAAACAAACAAAATCAACCAGGGCTCTGTTGCAGGTCCGAAAAGCGGTCCGTTAGAATGGGCACCACTATGACTACGACGACACAAGATCCCACGCAGTTTCCCGTGCTCCGTAATCTTCAGTTCTCCCCCATCAAAGAGGGCGAGGAGCAATATATCGTCCTCTGGGACCCAACGGGGCTCAGTCAGGAGAAGCTGGTCCTGCCCCTGAATTATTTCTTTATCGTCCAACACTTCGACGGCGAACATTCCCTGCAGGAGATCGGCGGGCTCTATCTGAAGCGGTTCGGCGAGTTCCTGGTTCCCGACAAGGTCGCCCAGTTGGTGCGTGACCTCGACCAGAAACTGTTTCTCGAAGGAGACCGCACTGAAGCGGCGAGGCAGCAGGCCCGGAACGAATACCGGCAAAGCCCGCTCCGCAGGGCGATGTTTGCCGGACGGGCGTATGAGGCGGATGGCCAGAAGCTGAAAAAACAGATCGACGGCTTCTTCACCTCCAAGGAGGGGCCGGATTTCAAGCCGTCGGAGAACCAAGGCAAGAAAATCAAAGGGCTCGTCGCACCCACGTATGATCTGAAACAAGCCGGGCCGATCTACGCCTGGGGCTATAAAGAGCTGCAAGAGGCCGAGCAGCCGGCTCTCTATGTGCTGCTGGGAACCGCCTATGCCGGACTGGAATCCCTCTTTGCTGTGACGGACAAGGATTTCGAAACGCCGTTGGGCGTGGTCCCGGTCGACCAGACTATTGTCAGCCGGGTTAAAGCACAGATGCCCCAGTTCTTTCAGGAAGATCTCTGCCACCAGGCCGAGCATGCCATCGAGTTCCAATTGCCGTTTCTGCAGCATCTCGTCGGAGGGAAACAACCGATCAGCATGGTGCCGATCCTCACGTCCTTCTCGGCGTTGAGCCTGCGGGACGAAACCGTACGGCAGTCCGTGGAACAATTCCTGACCGGTCTTCGCAGCCTGCTGATCGAGTCAGGCCGGGACTACTGTGTCATTGCCGGTGCTGAATTGGCGCATCTAGGGATGCGCTATGGGGATTCGGCCCCGCCGACCGACTTCTCGTTCCACCGCTCCATGCAGTTCGACATGGAAATGCTGAAGCCGGTGGAGGAACTCAAGCCGGACGAGTTCGCAGCCTATATCCAAAAAGAGAACGACCAGCGCCGGATTTCAGGCTTCTCGCCGATCTACTCTCTGTTACGACTCATCCAGGCGGAAAAAGGCCAGGTGCTGCGTTACGACCGGGGGATCACCGACCAGTACAATTCGACGGTGACCTACGCCAGCATGGCGTTTTTTTAGACCGAGTATCGGATCCACAGCGGATGGCGACGCCTGCGTTGTTCGGTTCTTGGGGATGTCCGGTGAAGGCGAAAGGCCTTGGTTTCCACGTCCATGGTCTGCATTATCATGATTGACTCGGCGGAATGGTGATGCGCGTTCATGCCGACTGTGGAGTGCACTCACAACTGCCTGTGAGACCGGCACTTAGATCGCGATGACTCTCAGCGTGCCGGCTGCCGCCCTGCAAATGGCTGACCGGTAAGAGTCCAGAGCCCATGGTTGCCAACAGGCAACCCTGGGCTTTTTTTATTGGAGGGCGCCCGTTGCATTTTTCTATGGAGGCCTTGACGGCTGATCCGTATTCGCCTGCCCAATGGCGAGGCCTTGGGATGCCGTGGCCGCCTGGCGGTATGTTCAGCGGCTTGGTCCTGCTTATGTTATATGTGACCGCCGTGGTTATGTGGTGACTGAAGAGGCACGCGTTGTCCCAACATCGCTTGAACCCCTCTCGATCATCGTTCCTTCAGCACATCATTGTTCATTCATCCGGACAAACGGAGACTGCGGATTACTGCCACTCAAACGCGGCGAAAGAGCCCTGATGATTAGGGCGAAGGCGGGGATAACACGACCATGCTGAATCTACTCGCATTAGGCGCCATCGCCGGTCTCATACCGGTCTATCTGGGAATTGGCGCGGCCCTGCTGCTCGGAAAGGTGCTGCCCCGGTCTTGGGAAGGCGGACTGATCGGTGTGGCCACCGGGGTGTTGCTGTATCTGTTCTTCGACCTGATGCACGAGGCGGTGGAACTGACCAGCGCGCGCGACATGCTGTCGTGGCTGGTGTTTGTTGGAAGCCTAGGCGCAAGTCTGATTGGCCTCGTGGCGTTGGAGTCCAGCCAGATTTTTGGAGGTCGTTCCGCAAACCGGCTCATGTCTCTTCCCTACATGATCGCGGCCGGGATGGGTTTTCATAATCTGGGGGAGGGCTTGGCCATCGGAGCCAGTTATGCGAACGGAGAATGGGTCCTCAGCCTGCTGCTGGTAACGGGGTTTGCCTTGCACAATGGCACGGAAGGGTTCGGGATCGTCGGCGCGGCTGGAAAAACGCCGGTGCAGACTCGCGACGTGTTACTGCTCGGATTGCTGGCCGGCGGTCCCACCTGCGTCGGAACGCTGTTGAGCGGGCAGGATCTTTCGCCGTATTTTTCGATCTCGTTCTACACGCTGGCGGCCGGTTCTCTGCTCTATGTGATTCTTTCGCTCACGGCTGTTTCGTATACCGCCAGCCGCCGGTTACAGACGGCCTTTGGTCTGTTCCTCGGCATCAGCCTCATGTTCGTGACCGCGATGGTCCTGACGCTGGTGGGCGGCCTACGAACATGAGCGGATCCATTAAAATTCAGGTTGACTTTGCCCTGCCCGGTGATGATAATGAGAATACATATCAAGACTGCATAGCGTCATAGCCGTCTTGTGCCGGTATTGAGGCCAGAGGTCATTGCGACCGGAGCCCAGGGTGTCCACCGATGCCTTGGGCTTTTTTGTTGGAATGGAGCGAAGGTCCGAGACCTCGCAGCCTCTTGGGATGTCTTACGCGGGATTCGGCGGCAGCTACCGACGATTCTCGAGATGGAAGGACTGATCATGAATGCATTAGGCGACAAATGCGGCGGCTTGTTGATTGTGGAACGCTTGATGGACTTTTCCGCACCGGGTTCGGGATGGAAATGCGTCGACTGTGGATGGTCTCGCCGGGACAACCCGCAATCCCATGGCATGAGAGGCCACTCAACGAACCGGGGCGTCTACAAAGTAACCTGCCAAGAGAGAGGAGCCAACCAATGAAACGCGATGGGAGGAACATGCTGGACTTTTGTGTGCCGGCGCTGGTTGACCGACAACTGAGTTACCTTTGCGGGACACGGTATTTAGGCCAAGTGGTGGCGATCTGCTTTGTGCCTTCTGTGGGGCTCATTCCGGCCGAGTCCCTAGATCGTCAGGCCGGACGATTTCAGGAAAGCGATACGGCGCTCCTCATTGTCAGTCCCCGGGGACTGCCCCTCCATCGGTTGTGGAGCCCTCACTCTGTGAAGCCATGGACTCCGGTGCTGGCAGACCCCTGTGGTCGACTTCATCGGTCGTTCGGCGTGGCCGCTACGGAGGCCTCACCGCGCTGTCACACATTCCTCGTGCAGCGGGACGGAACTGTCCGGTCGGCCTTGACCCATGACTGTAGCGATAGTGGTTTGGAAAACCTGCGGGAGATCGTCGTGCGGAGTCGGTTGCAGGCAACGGACGCGGTCATCAATGAGGAAAGAAGCCGACACCGGGGACAAGACGGTACCTGCAAGCCTGATCTGAGACTGCGCCATGTATCAGAAGCAATTGGGTGAGTATTGTGTTCACTGGGGGGCGAAAGCGATGAAAACTGTCGTGGGAGACGAAGCGCAATTGAAACTGGCAATTTGCGGATGCGGAAAACTTCATTTTAGCTATGGAGCGCTGACGTTGCATTTTAGCCGCCAGAGCTTTTTGCTCTTCGCCGAGTCGGTTGCACAACTGGCCGCAATGGTCAAACAGACCGTGCAGGGTTCGGCGCTCCCGCCCAATGCAGGTCCCAAAGAGAATATCTGCCATTAAACAGGAGATCGCCGATGAAACACCGTCACTGTCCATGCTGCCGTCAGGATAGTCTGTACCAGACTGGAGCGTTCTGGGCTTGTGCAGGCTGCGGGTATGCGATCACCCAGAGCGCACTATTGATCGACGAAGCTGGAGCCCAAGAAAAGAGGAGAAGAAATGATCGTAGATAAGCAGGAGTCTACTGGCGTTAGGCCATGGAGCCTTTCCCAAAGCGATGAACCACAGAAGCCTTCAGGATGTCTCGGACGGTGGCACCAAGCGCAAGGCGGAACGACGAACGAATCTTGTCGGACATGCGGCGGTTGCATGGTTGTAGAACGAACCTATGGGCTCCAGGCCCGGCTGAAGTGTGCCAACTGGGGGTTGTATCGCGTCGATGCGCAGCGTGCGGTCGGTTTGTCGAGCGGCTCCACGACGAGGGAGGCGGACAAGTGAACCAGTCAAATAAAGATGTGTCGAAAAGGAACGGGATGTCCGTATGGAACTTTCATGGTCGGCGTCAGGGGGTATCCGTACCTCTTGGCGCGCTCGCGTACATCGGGTCTTGACGTTCTGTCTTGTGCCGTATGCCGCGCCTGTGCGGCTCGGATGATCGATGGCTCATGAAAGGAGTGCGCACGACATGGACAAGAGGATAGGGGAACAGATGAAAGTGGTGCTCTGTAGCTGTGGGCGACTGCGTATGACCTGCGGCTCAGTCACGCTCCATTTGCCTTGCGGGAATCATCAAACAGCCTCCCGAAGCCATCGTGGAGGCAGCAAGGGAGGATGCCCATGCCGACGTACGGCATTAACGTGGAAATGAAACATGATAGGTCGTTCTTGTCACGCCGCCGCCAATGCAGTCTCTCCTCGGTGGGCGCTTGCCGGCTTTGGAAAGCCTGCGGGTCTGCGATTGCCCAAAGTGCCTGGGCATAGATGAAGGAGAGCGAAGCGCTGCTGGAGCGTGCCTCATGACTCCTCCCGGTCAGAGTAGAAACAAACGAGCGCCGATGATGTGGACTCAATTGTGCAGCGCGGATGATCTTGCCATCAGTATCAGTTTAGCTATGTCGTTTGGCATGGTTATCGGCGCTTTGGCCACTCTCTGGGTAGCCATCACGGATCTACCGGATATCGATCAAAAAGTTGCTCGGGTTCACAGGACTATCCCTTCCGAGCCCTGTGCGCCGGGCCGTGTTGCCGTACAGCACGGTTCTGCGCATAAGATGTCTCAAGCGCTATGACCACGCCCGGGAATCCACCGGACTGATCCAGTCATTCCCGGTTCACACTCTGGTTAAAGCAGCCTCAACGAACGCTTTGGATACAAAGTCCCGTCGACTTCTTTCAAGGCCCTCCTCCGTGCCAATCTTTCTCGGGGGAATATCCACGGGTAGGGGCGATGTCGGCTGGTTGAGCGAGGTCATCGTCACGCTCTTTCTCGTGCCGGTCTCTTGTGCGGTGGTATCACATTGGCAGAGAGGCAGCGTCTGTCGATGTGAACTGAAGCAGGACCTCCCTATTCGACTTTCGACGATCAATCCGCTCCAAAAGCGCTAGAGTTTCTTTCCTTCCATCCTTACAATGCCCGCACTCGGTTGGAGAATGAGGGATGAAAATCAGGACCATTCGCGGGCGCATTGTCCTAGCCATTGTCTTAGTGGGCTGTATTCCGCTGCTCATCGGCCTGATCCTGGCCTATGTCTCGGGCATGCGTTCATTACGGGATGTCATCGGAGGCAATCTTCAGGCCGTGGCGAATCAGGCCGCCGACCGGGTCACCATGTTGGTCCAGAGCGAAGTGCAGAGCGTCCGATTACTGGGCACGGTGCCCTTGCGAGTACGCCAGCCGGTGGAGGAGGCCAACCGTTCCTATCCCCCGGACCGTGAGAAAGCGCAGCTCCTCATCGATGAGCGGATAGGGATGTGGGAGCGGAGCGCGGGCACTGCTGCGCCGCTGTTGAACGCCGAGTTGTCCCGCTTTCTCCTTGAAACGAAGGTTCGGGATGGAGACAAAGTCGTTGGATTACTCATCACAGACCAATATGGAGCGCTGGTCGCCGGAAGTTCCCAGCCGGACCATTATTATTTCGCCAACGAACCCTGGTGGAGGGCCATCAAAGGCGGCGGTGTGGATCAAGTCTATGTCAGCGGCCTTATCGCTGCCAAGGAGGGATCGTTCTGGACGTCGGAAGAGACGATCGATATCGCCGTGCCCATCCTGGATGATCGCCAACACACGGTGATCGGAGCCGTCAAAGCGTCCTACCGGTTCGATAGCCTCTTCGCGATGATCCATCAGATCCGCATCGGACAAACCGGTCATGCCATGTTGTTTGACGCCGCGGGTCATCCGCTCGTGTGCCCGATACTTCCGCGTCAGGCGCATCGCATTCCGAGCCAGCTGATGGCCATGATCGTCTCGTCCAGTCCGGGCTGGGACATTGCGGAGGACGATGGCCACGGGGCCCGGGACACGGTGGTGGGGTATGCGCCTGTCCGCGGCCTGAAGCTGCCGGATAACTCCTGGCATGTGCTGGTGCGGCAGCAGCCCGGCGAAAGCTATGCGCCGATCAGGGATCAGCTGAGAAACCTGGCGGCGATCGGGCTGGTCATGCTCGGGCTGTTATGGGCCATGGGGCGCTATGTGGCCGCGCATATTGCCCGGCCGATCCAGCTGTTGCAGAGCGGTGTGGAGGCGATCAGCCTAGGCACCTATGACCGACCGCTCCACATTCAAACCGGCGATGAATTTGAAGAGTTGGCGGCGGCCGTGCACCGGATGGCCGACCGGTTGAAGAGGTCGCGCGCCGAGCTTGAAGGGCTCAACCAGGATCTCGCCCGGCGGATTGAAGAGAAAACCCAGGAAATCACCCGGCACATGCACAGTCTGGAATTGGCTGAGCGGCTGGCGACGCTGGGCAAGGTGGCGAGCGGAATTGCGCATGAGATCAATAATCCTCTCGGGATCATCTTGAATCGCATCGAATGTATGGAAGAGGATGCCGTTCGCATGCCGATACCGGCAGAGACCGGCCGGGATCTCATGACGATCCGGGCGCAGGCCGAGCGCATTTCGCGGGTGACCAAGAGCATTCTGACCTTCTCGCGCGGTACGGTATCGACGCTCAAACCGATCGACATCAACAGCGTGGTGGGGCATTGCGTCGCCATGGCCGGTGAACGGGTTGCCACGCTGTCGGTCGGCCTCGAGTCCCGCCTCGCCGTTGGATTGCCGCCTGTTATGGGAGACCGCGACCGGCTTGAAACCGTGATGTTGAATCTGCTCAATAACGCCATCGATGCGATCAGCCCCCAGGGAGCGGCCGGCTCGGTGGCGGTGCGGACCTCCGTGGCCCATACGGACGGGCAACAATGGGTGGTCATCACCGTGTCGGACAACGGCCCGGGTATCCCGGAGGCGATCCTCGGCCGAGTGTTCGATCCCTTTTTCAGTACCAAGCCGGCCGGACAGGGTACGGGATTGGGATTGTTTCTGACCTACGGCATCGTCTCCGACCACCGCGGGCGTGTGGAAGTCCAGAACGGACACACAGGCGCAATTTTCACCGTCGTGTTGCCCACCGTCGGGCATGGGTCCACCACGACACAAGAGGCAGCATGGGAATCCCAGGCAAGATCCTGATCGTAGACGATGAAGAAGACGCGCTGGAAAACTGCCGGCGCATCCTGAGCCGTGTGCCCTATGACTGTGTGTTGGCGTCCGATCCCCGGCAAGCCCTGGACTTACTCGATCGTGAACAACCGGGACTGATCCTGACGGATTTGCGGATGCCCCATCTTGACGGCATCGAGGTCCTGGCCGCGGCGAAACGCCTGGATCCTGCGGTACAGGTGGTTCTGCTCACCGCGCATGCCACGATTGAGACCGCGGTTGCGTCGATGCGCTACGGCGCGTTTGATTACATCACCAAACCGTTTACGAGCGGGGAGCTGGTCCAGGTGGTGGATCGAGCGTTCAAGGCCGGGAGGGCGGCATGCGCGCTGTCAGCGCCGGGCGATGGGACCGCGGCGCCCCGGAGGACGCCCGCGGTGCCTGACGAGCGCGTGCAGATCGTCGGGAGCAGTCCTGCGATGAAAACGGTGTTGGCGCTGGCCGGTCGAGTCGCCCCCTCGGATTCCAATGTGCTGGTGTACGGCGAGAGTGGAACGGGCAAGGAATTATTGGCGCGCTTTCTCCACCAGGCCAGTCGCCGGGCTCATCAGCCGTTCATCCCGGTCGATTGCGTGTCGTTGAACGACTCGCTGCTCGAGTCCGAATTGTTCGGCCATGAAAAAGGCGCGTTCACGGGGGCCCATGCCACCAAGCCGGGGCTCTTTGAAATCGCGCATGGCGGGACGGTCTTTCTCGATGAGGTCAGCGGGATGAGTCCGAGCCTTCAGGCGCGGCTGCTGCGAGTCTTGCAGGAGCGGCATGTGCGGCGAGTGGGCGGGACGCGGCTGATGCATGTCGATGTCCGCGTCATCGCCGCGTCCAATCGAAATCTTGAAGACTTGTGCCGGAAGGGAGTCTTCCGGGAAGACTTGTACTATCGGCTCAACGTCGTCCCGGTGGACCTGCCGCCTCTCCGGTCGCGCGAGGGCGATATCCTGCTCCTGGCGAATGAATTCGTGACGCGATTTCTCCAGCGGGTTCGGCCGGACAGCAGCGCGGCTCCCACGATCGATCGGTCGGCCGCGGACGTGCTCATGCGCTATCCGTGGCCCGGCAATGTACGCGAGCTGCAAAACGTCATGGAGCGCGCAGCCCTGCTGGTCGATGGCCACACCGTCCTGAGCGTGCATTTGCCGGAGCGGTTGCAAACCCTCGTGGATAAAGAGGCCCTGCCTTCAGAGGGGGGGTCCTTCAAGCTGGCCAAGCAGCAAGCCGTGGAAGCCTTCGAGCGCAATTTTCTCTCCGAATTGCTCAAGCGCAACGAAGGCCATATGAGCCGAGCCGCCCGGGAAGCCGGCGTGGACCGCAAGACCATCGAACGCATGGTCAAAAAGCACGGCCTCCGGGGAACCTTCTAAGGTCTGCCAATCCTGCGCCCGACATGGGGCGGCGGCGCCCCATATGGCATCCTGCGCCAGGAAACTCGAATCACTCGTCTCAGTCGTCAGTTTGTGATGAGCCGTCCGAACGAAGGGGCGCTTGCGCCCCATTGCAAAAACGCAGCCTGCACCGGATCTTTTAAAACCCGCCAAATACAGGGCCGGCTCCCAGGAAGAAACCGGAACGGGATTTGCTGTACCTGATCGGCAATTCCAGGACGGAATGCCGTGTGGTCAGCGTATGAGCGGGTCTGGCAGAGGAACGGGAAATGATGGACTGGCCTCCTGATGCTCCCTCCAAGGTGATTGGCCTCTGCCAGACTTTTTAGATTGGCGTATCCGGATTCTTCTACAGGTCTGTCGACAGATTGATTGAGGAGGCTGAAGGTATGGGTGCATCAATGAGTCGGGTGTGGGCGGGAATGGTGGGGTTGGCTACCGGCCTGGTCTTCGCTGGCGCGATGCCGGCTATCGCGGCCACCTCGCATGACACGCATATTCCGGAAGCGGCGGCGGCCGATGTGGCGAAGCCGGTGCACGCGCAGGCCGGGCCGATATTGCAGGACAAGATGTCGAGGGCCGTCGAACAAATTGAACGGGAGGTCCGGAGCAAAGGGCCGTTCCAAGGGGCCGGGGCCCATGCGATGCAGCAGGGCATTCTGCTGGTGGCCGAAGATCCCGACAAAGTGAAAGTCACGCAGGGCGCGCGCTGTCCCGTCACCGCGCCGGTCCGCGCGTACGACGTGTCGGCCATCAACGTCGAAATCACCGTGAACCGGTTTGGAGACTTCTATCCGGGTTACATGTACGTGCTGACGGAAAATGTCGCCGGTGTGCGTGAAGAGGAAGCGAAGAACAGGGCCGCCCGCGATAGTGAGGATCCGACGTTTGCCGGCGGGGCGGTGTCCAACGGCTTGCAGGGCGACCTGATCCAACCCTTGGTGATCCGGGCGAATCAGGGTGACTGTCTGCGGATCACTTTGCGGAATGAGATTGCCGAAGAGCCCACCAACATGATCATCAACGGGTCGCAAATGCTGGTGGCGAGCACGGGCAAGCCGGCGACGGCCAATAACCCCGACGCGCTGGTCCCGACGGGGAAGACCGGTGAGTTCGAATGGTACATTCCCATCGATCTGCAGGAAGGCGGCCGGGCGTTCCACAGCCATGCCACCAGAGACCAGTATTCGCTGGGCATGCTGGGATCACTCGTGGTCGAACCGCGGGGATCCCGGTTCCTCAGCCCGTTCACAGCCGAAGAGATGAAGAGCGGCTGGGAAGCGATGATCGACGTGGCGAACGGCTCGGACTTCCGCGAGTTCGTTATTTTCTATCACGAAGCGGGCGACGAAACGTTCCGCTTGTTGGATCGCAAGGGCGATATGCTGCCCCAGCGCGACGCGCACACGGACACCTACCGGCCGGCTGCGCGTCTCCTGAACTACCGGAGTGAGCCGCATGGCACCCGGTTGGAGCTGCAGTCGCATCTGGTTGGATTTGCCGATGAATCGCAGGGCTATGGGTCCTATACGTTTGGGGATCCGGCCACGACCATTCCTCGTTCCTACCTCGGCGATCCGGCCAAGTGGCGCATGATCGGCGGCTCCGAGATCGTGCATTCCCACCACTTGCACGGTGGATCGATCCGTTGGGCTCGGCAACCGGGAACCAGCAAGCTCGATCCAACCCTCTCAAAAAACGGTCCGGTCAAGTTTCCACCGATCAGCGACACCTCGGATCGGCTTGACGTCCAGTCGGTCGGACCATCGGAGGTGTACGACGAGGTCAATGAAGGCGGCTCCGGCGGACTACAGGCCCTCGCAGGCGAATTCGTCTTCCATTGCCATATCCCGCAGCATTATGTGACGGGCATGTGGGGATTCTGGCGCGTGTACAACACGCTGCAGGCACCGGGATTCCAGACCGACGTCATGAAGCCCCTGGTCGAGCTGCCAGACCGTAAAGGAAAGATCCAGCTGGCCGTGAGTTCGGACAAGCTGGTTGGGACAACCGTGGACTGGTACGGCGGGAAAAAGTACGAGATTACCAAAGACAAGACGGATTGGAAGGCCAATCCGGTGAAGGTGTCAATCAAGGATTGGGTCGAATACATGCTGCCGCCCCAGGGTCTGCCCGGAAAGACGGAAGACCAGGTCAAGCAGGCGCAGGCGCACGATGCCACCGTCGTGAACTGGAAGTGGGACGGTGCGCGCGCGATGAATGAACCGGAGACCCCGCACAAGTGGGCGGACTACGTGTCGCCGACGCCGAACGAACGGCCCGCGATCACCTTCGATCCGCAGACCGGCAAGCTGGCGTTCCCGTGGCTCCGGCCGCACCTCGGCAAGCGGCCGCCGTTTGCGCCGAATCACGGCGGCGCGCCGTGGCTGGAACCCTTCCGCGTCCGCGAAGACGGCACGCGCAGTACGGAGCAGGCCAAGCCGGGCGAGCAGGGCCCCTGGAGTCTGTGCCCAGAGAATTCGCCGCGCAAGTTTTTCACCATCCATTCCATCACGCTGCCGATTACCTTGAAGCCGGCCACGGCAAAGTCGGCTGCGATTGTGGATCCCATCGGCATGATCTATGTGCTGCATGAAGAAGAGGATGAGGTTCGCAAAAATCCCAAGAAACAGATGCCGTTGGTCATTCGCGGCAATGTCTACGATTGCGTCGACGTCATCTTCAAGAACGAGATTCCGGACGACGCCCGGACGGGATGGGCGAACAAGATCAATCTTCATCCCCATTTCTTCCAGTTCGACACCAGCGCGTCCGACGGGCCGACGATTGGATTCTCCTACGACATGTCGTTGCGGGCTTTCACCATGCTGGAAGATCCGCAACCCGACAAGGGCATGCCGTTGCCCGGCAATACGGTGCTGGTGGCCGACACGAAAGCCGGCGCCCGCAGCATTACGGTGAAGAATCCCTCCAAGTTTCACCCCAACACGGAACTGGGGGTCGGTATGGACGATCCGAAGTATTTCGAAGTGGCGCGCATCAAGGACATCAAGGGCAATACCATCACCTTCGATGCGCCGTTGAAGTACGCACATAAGAAGAATGACATCGCCAGCGTCGAGTTCATCCGCGAGCGCTGGTACGTCGACGCCGACTTTGGCACGGTCTATTGGCACGATCACGTGTTCGGGACCGATACCTGGGGCCATGGCCTGTTCTCGGCCTTCATTACCGAGCCGCCGCGCTCGACGTATCACGATCCGGTGACGGGCAAGGAAATCCGCAGCGGCCCCATCGCGGACATCCATACCTTGGAGCCGGTGTCGGCGCATATCAGAGGCAGTTTCCGGGAAGTCATGATGCACATCATGGACAGCAACGCCCGGACGTCTGAATTGATCACCACGGACAATCCGCAAGCGAGAATGGGGGCGACGACCGTGGACGGTCCCCCGTCGCATCAGTTCCCGGAGCGGATCAATAAATCCGCGATGTGGTTCTTGAACGGCGGAGAAGCCACGACCGGCAGCGGCTACAGCATGCGGGTCGAGCCGTTGAGCGTGCGATTGAACAACAATCCGGATCCCTCGAAGCTCTTTGTGTCCGGTATCCATGGAGATCCCGGCACGCCGTTGCTTCGCGCTTATTTGGGTGATCCGATCCTGGTGCGGGCGCTGGTGGGTGCAGCCAATGAGGTCCATACCTGGCATGTGACGGGACATTGGTTCCCCATGGAGCGGTATGCGACGCAAGCCATGCCGCGCAGTACGATTCACCTGGCGATCGGAGAACGCTACGACCCGGCCATTCCAGCGGCCGGTGGTCCGCAAAAGCAGGCCGGCGATTATCTGTACTACAGCGGCCGCGCCTCGCACTTTGCGGAAGGCAGTTGGGGGCTCTTCCGGGTCTTCGACGATCTGCAAGGTGATCTGAAACCGTTGCCGGGGCGCGAACAGATTCAAAAATCCGCGCCGTCGGTTTGTCCGGCGGACGCGCCGGTGAAGACGTTCAACGTGTCGGCCATCGATCAGCATATCCGGTACCACGAAGCGGCGCCGGGCGTGATGGAGGTCGATCTCGAACGGAAGATGGTCTTCGGGAACGAGCAGGGCAAGATGTACGTGCTCGAGGGTGACCGCGGCCGCGTGAAGGCAGGGGAATTGCGGCCGAGCCCCCTCACGCTGCATGTGAACGTCGGCGACTGTATGAAGATCAACCTGAAAAACGAAATGGCGAAGGACCGGGCCGGGTTCCACATCGACATGATGGCGTTCGATCCGAAGGATTCGTTCGGCGCCAATGTCGGGAACAATCCCGGCGATCAGACGATCGGCCCGGGCCAGAGCAAGACCTACACATACTACGCCCATCCCGAGTACGGCGAATTGGCCGCGCTGATCCAAGATTGGGGGAACGTGGTCGAGAATCCCCGCAACGGTCTGTTTGGATCCGTGATCGTCGGACCCAAGGGCTCCCGCTATCGCGATCCGGTGACGGGCGAGGACATTACGATGAAGAGCAGTTGGCGGGCCGACGTGGTGGTCGATCGCACCGTCCCCGGCAACGAAACTCGGAAGAACTATCGCGATTTCTCATTGATGTTCCAGGACGAGGATAACATCGTGGGCGTCAGCTTCATGCCCTACATTCAACAGGTGGCCGGCATCACGGCCGTGAATTACGCGTCGGAACCGACGGCCTGGCGGATGGAGAAGGGGTGCGAAGTATCGGAAATCTTCAGTTGCGTGAAAGCCGGCGAGACCCTGTCGACGCCGCTCCTGCAGGCGCATGTGGGAGATCCCGTCGCGATTCACGTGCTCGGCGCATTCAGCGAACAGGTGCAGCTGTTCACCGTCGATGGGCACGAGTGGCCGCATGAGCCGTACATGCAGGGTGCCGACCAGGTCAGCACCATGGAGTTCGGCGGTTCGGAGATCATCAACGCCTATCTGACGGGCGGCGCGGGCGGCCCGAACAAGGTCGTCGGCGAGTATCTCTGGAAGAATCAGCGGCCGGCGTTTGCCAATGCCGGGCAGTGGGGTCTCTTCAAGGTTCTGCCGATCGAGGATCAGCGAATTCTTCCGCTGACTCCTCAGATTCCGCCGACCAAGACGGCGGAGGAGGGCGGGGCGGTGGTCTCGACGACATCGAGCGCCAGATAGCAGGGGCGTGCGGCGTCTCTCCTCCGAGGGACGCCGCCAGCTGTTGTACTGCGAGTCGCCACAGGACGGAGCGTCATGTTATTCCACACACGGGTTTTCATCGGTAGCATGCAGGCGGCGTTCATTCTGGCCGTCCTGGGAATGAGCATTCCGACAGCGTCGGCGTACGAGGAGACGACCGTCTCCAACGGCGGGACGGTGACAGGACGGGTGCGGTTCACCGGCGCCGTCCCGAAGCCGACAGCCTTCGAATTGCGTCGGTACCCCGATCGGGTCTATTGCGGCGCCCTGTCAGACGGATCGGGCTATCGGCAGTTGCGCGCGGTCCTGGTGGGAGAGCAGCAGGGCCTCAAGGATGTTATCGTAACGATCGAAGGCGTGGAAAAAGGCAAGCCGTTCGCATTTCAAGAAACCAAGCTGGAGGCGAACATCTGCCAATTCGTGCCGTTCGTGTCGGTCATGAGAGATCAACATCCGTTGACGGTCACCAATCTTGATTCGGTCGCGCATGACTTACAGTTCTATGAACGGGAACGCGAGCACATTTTTATTATGTTTCACCGGCCGGCGCTCACCAAGTCCGGCACGACCGACATCATCCGATTCACCGGGAATCGGCGCGGGGTCACGATGCAATGCGGGATGCATCCCTACATGCAAGGGCATGGGCTGGCGGTGGACAATCCCTACTACGCGATCACCGGCCTGGAGGGTTCGTTTGCCATCAAAGATCTTCCCGCCGGCAGTTATCGCATCAAGGCCTGGCATCCGGTCCTAGGAGAACACACACAGGATGTGACGGTCGCCGCCAACGGGACGACTTCATTGACGTTTAGCTTTGGTGCGGAACCATGACGGGAGGGTGGGGCGGTCTCTCTACCATGGTGGCAGCGGGATTGCTGGCAACGGCCGCGTTTGCGGCACAGTCTACGGAGGATGGGTCCATCCCCAAGGTCAGCCGGATCGAAATCGTGCTCGCGAATCACTACAAAGCCCAGGTGGCCATGCTCAAAGAGGAATTTGCCCGAGCCGGCATGGCCAACGCCCACTTTCAATTTGTGAAGCGGGGCCAACCTCCTCAGAATATCGGGGTGGGGCGTGAGGTGCCGGCCGACCAGGCACGGGACGCCATTCGCCTGGCGCTGAAATACAATCTCGGGGTGGCCATTCTCTTGCCTGAACGCCTGTTTCCTCCCCGATTCGTGACCATTGCATCGTCGAACTACGACGACACGGTGGAATATCCTATCGGTCAGGCGGCGCTCGCCCAGCTGCAAGATCCGGCTCTCACCACGGAAGAGTTCCATCGCCTGTATCACCAGTTGACGTCGTCATCGAAGGACCACCCGCGGCGTTATTAGAGAGGAAGCGTCCCCATGCGTCATGCCACACGAGCAGCAGTCCCGATGCCGGCTTCTCTCCTATGCGCCCTGAGTGTCGGGTTGCTGCTCGCCGTGAGTGACGGAGGGGTGCCGGCTGCGCATGCATCCGAGCCGTCTCTACAACAACAAGGAGACGCGCTGATGAAGAATGTCGAAGACATGGTGGCGCACGGAGGAATGGGCGATGCCAAAGCCATTGTTCACCATTGTGGAGAGGCGACGCATTACGCCAAAATGCTGCTTGCACAGCTCCCGGAGGCAGATCCACGCCGCGTCAATGCGGTGTTGCCGCTGAATCAAGTCATTGAACAGTGCCGGCGTGTGTCTCACTTCGGTGTCCATGCCGACCCGGGCCTGCTGCTCAATCCCGCGATCAAGGCCCGGTCTGCCGCCAGGGACTCTATCGAATCGCTGGGCCTGGCCAAGGGAACGAGGAATTAGCGCCTGCCAACCCACTTGTGTAATCAGATTCGACGGAAACCGTTTCTTTCACGACCCCTCATCGTGGACTCTTGGTCTGCTCTCCTGATCGTCACGGTCATCCTTATCCTATAGGCAAAGGCCACAGGCAGAGCACCCGGGGGGATGTCCAGGCGCTCGCGGCGGGACGCTGTTATGCCATCATGGAACACAGGGGAGCGGAACGATGGGAGATGATAAAGGCAGGGCTGACCGGGCACCCTGTCTGGGCTATCGGGTGAGGAAGTGCTCCCGACGGCTGACGGCGACGTCGGTCACGAACATCGTTCCCGAATGTTTATTGAACAACGGACCCAAGCCCGCCAACACCGGCTCGACCCGGTCTTCCGGCACGACGGTGAACACGATCACTTGGCTGCTGGTATCGTTGAACAACAGATGCCCTTCATGAAAGCCATGGTGACCTTTGCCGGAGACGCTGTTGATGATCGTGTAGCCCGTGGCGACGCGGTCCAGCAGGTCAGTGACAAACTTCAGATGCTCGCCCTGGACCACGATCTTGATTTCCTTCATCGGGTGCAGTGTTAAGCTGATCATGCAACTCTCCTCCTCTTAGCCACGTCCATCCATTGAGGCCGTCGTACTGATAGAACCCGCCATCCTCCGGGTCGTAGGCCACCAGCGTGACCCAATCCCCGTCAAACAATTGCTCGAGCAGCGGTTGCCGATTGATGATGCGCAGGATGCGCCCGCGCGGGGCTTCAATCACCGCCAATAACCGCATCGGTTCATGATAGGGCTCCGGGCCCTTCCAGACCGTCTGGGCGGGGAGTCCTATCCGCAGGTCACTCGAGACGCCCGTGATGACTCCGAGGCGTCCGACGACATTGTGGTAGACCTTACTGCCGCTCCCGTACACCTCATTGTCGACGGTAGAAAAATAATGTTCCATATTGATCCATTGGGCCACCACGAGGGGGGCGGTCATAATGGTTTCCAGCAGCCGTTCGGACCGGTCTTGCCGGTGATCGTACGAATGCAAGAAGGCGCGACCTTGGAAATTGACCGTCTGGGTCCACGTGCGGCGGCCGATGATGAGTACACTGTTCTTGGACAGGCCCCACTCGGGGCGGACCTGCGCCCAATCTTCGCTCCGCTGCTGCGCTTCCTGGCGAGCCACGGCCGGGGCCAGCGAGGCCGGCGCGGTCTCCAGGCAGATGCCTCGTTCCAGGGCGGCGTGCCGTCCCGCATCCGCCAGGTCGGCCGCCAGGCGCTGCAGATCCTTCCGGTGGGTGGCCGGCACGTCTTCCAGGTCCACAATCTGCACGGAGTCGTTCGTCGTGTCATGCTGGGCGGCCACGAACTGCGTATCACCCGGAATGACGATGCCGCGGGCCTGAAGCAAGTCACGCACGGCGGGCTTGTTGCCCATTGCCGCAATGGCGCGCGCATTCGGCAGGCCCTGATTGCCGCCGCAGGCGCCGCAGTCGAGGGCCGATGCGTAGGGATTGTTGAGCGAGGTGCTGCCGTGCGCGCAGAAGACGACCAGGCGGGAAAAATTGGACGTCAGGCCCATGAGCCGCAGCGCCGCTTCCACAAAATAGGCCTGCTCGGCGGTGGAGAAGCCGACGTGCGTAATCCGGTGCAGTCTCTTGGACAGGCCCCGGGGACTGATGCCATGTCTGCTCCGAAGCTCTTCGTAAAACGCGCCTTCGTCCTCCGGCGGGAGCCGCAAGGTGCGGGACACCTCCGGGGGGACGCTGTCGGCTAGGCCCATCGCTTTTTTACGAATCGCTTCCAAGAGCGCCGGGCTGAGTGCGGCCCCGTGCAAGCCGCAGCGTTCCCGTACCACTTCGCGGATCTGGGCCAGTTGTTCCGCGGCGACCATCTTCTCGGCTTCTTCGCGCGTGATCTTGTCGACCGTCAAGGTCGTGGCCACGGGAGGCATGAGAAGCGCCTTCAGGGCCCGGGCGATGGCATGATACAGTCGGGGACAGAACGTCTTTCCGATCAAGGGCAGACCGAAGCACCAGCCGATGGCTTCCACCATGACGTACGGGGTCACCACGTTTTCCTTCAAATCGTGCATCAGGGTATGGGCCGCCAAGCTGAGCTGGGTGGCCGTCTTGTGCCGGTCGGCCAGTGCGCCGTGGTAGCTTCGGGGCACTTCGCGAATACGGTTCTTCGGTTTCAGCAGGACCGGACAATGGGCGACGACGAGCGGCGTGCCGAAGGGTTGATAGTCCAGCGGCACGCCGAAAAACCCGGCAAGCCCCAAGGTCTCATAGCCGCCGCGATGCTCGAGATGGCGCCGAAACACCTCGGCACGGACGTCGATGCAGAAGACGAGTTGAGCGAGCGGTCGTGATTGGGCGGCCTGGGTTTCCACGGCGTTGGCGGCGGCCGCGTGGCAGGCTCCGGCGGCGAGGGTGTCCACGATGTGCCGGCGATGGCTCGCTTCAAAGGCTTCCAGCCACCGGGGTCCATGTTGGGAGGCCGGAAAACCCTCCAGCCAATCCAGGACCGTCCGGAGGTCGCCGGGGGCGGTCAAGTGGATGGCCGCCGGGTCGACGGCAAGAGCCCGTGCCAGAGCCACCACCCGGCGTGCCGCCTCAATGGTCGCTTGCTGTGCCCGCCGGTCTTGGGAGTCACGATAGTGCTCCTGTCCCAACTCTTCCCAGGCGCCTGCATCCGAGCCTCGTCCCGCCTCCAGCAGCCGGCGGGCCGGTTCCTCGGCCGCTTCCAGATGGCCGGCCAGCCATTCACGACGCATCCAGTAGGCGTGGGGATAGGTGGTCATGAAGGCCCGCATGGCTTCGAGGTCGCCGGGGACTCCCAGCCCCTCCCGGCAGTGTCGGTCGACGAGGTGGCGTTCATAAAACAACCGGACGGCCAGGTACTTGACCAGGTCGATCGGATACTGCTGCTGCCAGGGATATCCGCTTTGACCGGCCCGCCATTTGATGTATCCGGTCCACCCGGGCATGGCGGCCAGGTGCTGGGCCAGATATTCCTCCCAGGCGGTCTTGGGCAGCTTGAGGATCGTGAGGCTTTCCAGCAGGGCGTCTTCCGGCCGCTCCGGGAGCGCCGCAATCTTTTCGGCTGCGTCCCGGATGCCGATGAGCCGGAGACTCATATCGTATGCGGCGAGATCCTTCCATGCCCCATAAAATGTGTGTTCCCTCCCGGGCATGGTCCAGTTGGCCTCGCCTTCATCGAGGAAGACGCTGCACCACTTCACCATCTCGCGGTTGATGTTTTCGGTGATGGCCGTGCCCAATGTTCGATCACACCAGGCGGCACAGGTTTCGTGCAGCGGAAGTTCCGCTGCCTCGTAGGAGGCCAGCGGAATGGGCGCCGTTGCGATGCCGATGCCCAAGGTGGTGATCCAGGCCGTGATCGTGTCGAGCGTCTCGCGATCGTCTCCCTGCCTATCGGCTTGTTTCGGCGCGGATTCCGTGACGCCATGCAGCAGAGACGCCATCAGCACCTCCGCATGGGACGTCGGTCGATCGGCAAACATCACGTGTTTGTCGGCAGCGAGCGGATTGACGCTGGCCTGCAGGTCTTCGAGACGGATCCGTCCGGTCTTGACGTACCCGCGATACAGGTGGTTGGGGAGGTACCCTCGTCCCCCGAACAGGTGTGCTCCCCGTTTGACGGCCGCTTCGAACTGCAGATGTTCCAACCCGTGAAGCGGATTGTGATGAATGAACGTCCGCATAGGCCAATACTGCGCGATGACCTCACCGGCCAGTTCGACGTAGGACCGCAACTCCATGCGTTGGGATTCGTTAAACCGCTGGGGTATCGTCATCATGCTCCAGGCCACTTCATGATTATTGTATACGCGCTCTGGGCCGCGGCGAGCGGCTTCTCCAGGCCCGCCACATATCCTCGACGTACAGGCAGTTCAAAAATGCCACGTAGGCGCGGGTCCGGATGGGACCCACCCATGCCGGAATTAAGAGCTTCATTCCGCGCGCCTCCCCGTACAAGAGGATCCAGATCCCGACCACCAGGATGGCGGCGATGGCGACGAACCCGGCAAAGAGTTCAATCGGCCACGACGCGGCCTGAAAGTGCGCGGCCGCCTCCTCGGGGTCGGGATAGAGAAAACCGGTGAAGGATTCGCCGGCCCAGAGATAGGTCAAGCTGATCAGGGCGAGGGTGGCCACCATTGCCAGCGACACTTTCCACGAGGCCACCGCATTGAGGCGATACAGGCTGAAGACGGCCTGGGAAGACGTGACCCAGGCAAAGAACAGAAAGATCAAGGTCCCCTGCGCCTCCAGCAAGGGAATGCGCACCAGGCCGTGGCCGACGAGCAAAATCAGCAAGGGCAGCATCAACGTCACGCCCAGACCCGTCGCCCAGGTCATCAGCGAGAAGCCGCTGGCCTGCGCGACCGGCTCGTGCCCCGGCAGTTTGAACTCGGTCCGTGCTTTTTGGATCAGGGCGCCCGAGTTGAGGAACAGGGTCGCCTTGAACAGCCCGTGTGCGCAAAGGTGAAATATGGCCAGCGCGAAGGCTCCAAGCCCGCATTCCATCACCATATAGCCCATCTGTCCCATCGTCGAATAGACGAGCGTCCGTTTGATGCTGGACTGGGTCAACATGGTAGAGGCCCCGATCAGGGCGGTCAGCCCGCCGATACAAAACATCAGATAGAGCGAAGTCGGCGCGCTGCCATAGAGCGGAGCCAGGCGGTTGACGAGAAAGCCGCCGGCATTGACGATGCCCGCATGGAGCATCGCGGAGACGGGCGTCGGCGCTTCGATGGTCCCGGGCAGCCAGACATGAAAGGGAAACTGAGCGGACTTCGTCATGACCGTGAGCACCAGCACCCAGGTGATCGCGCTCGTCGCCGGCAGTTCCCACCAGGTGCCCGGGAACAAGGCCGGGAGCGAGGACGCCTCCTTGAGCGATTGGAACAAGACGCCGAGGTCCAACGTGCCGAAGGCGGAGTAGATCAGGCCGATCGCGAGCAACAGTCCCGCGTCGCCGATCGCATGCACCCGAAACGTCGTGCGTGCGGCCTGCCGGGCGGCCGGGCGCTGGTCGTCCAGAGACAGCAAGGCCGGCAGGAGCCACGTGATCGCATGCCAGTAGAGGAACAACCAGAGCAGATTGCCGCTGGTCACCAGGCTCAGCAGGACGGACGTGAGCAGGCCCAGTAAGCAAAAGAACCGCAGATAGCGCCGGTCATCATGCATGTACCGGTAAGAAAACACATGGATCACGAGGCTCACGCCGGTGATCAAAACCATCATGACCGCCGAGAGCCGGTCCAGCAGCCAGGTCGGGACCATGGGGCCCGCGATCCCGGGCACCGTCATGAGCATCGGTTCATATCGGATCGCTTCGTACAGAACCAGGAGTGCGCTGGCCGCCGAGATGGCCAGCGCGGTGATACCGATCCTGCCGGCTCGCTCGCCCAGGGTCGGCCCTAGGAAGGCCATGATCCCGCTGGCCAGGAGTGGAGAGAGAAGGGCGATGACTGCAGGGATGGATTGCATCGGCGTTTTCCTCAAACGGGATTCAGGAAACGATCTGTCCCGCACCGGCATGGGACTGTGACGAATGGTACCGCTTCTGGCCTAGGAATTTAAAGAGAGGCAGCAGTGCGAGTACAATTTTGCCCGTGTGAGCCCTTGGACGTCGTGGGCCCGCCCGGGCCGCCTCTTCTCTGCTCAGCACATGGCTTGGTCCCGCAACATGTCTGATGGCGCGGCGTTCAGCCATAAGCTGTTCGATGTGCACGGCATGCAAATGTCTTCCCGGCCCCCGCCCCCGCCCGGGGGTACTGCGCGACCGCTAGTATCTTTCCACACGTGATCCGGAGGTTCTACCTGTGTGGGAATTGTGAGGAATTCTCCATGTTGGGGCGACCCGCACTACGTCACCCGCATAGATGCGATACCGGGCGTTGCCAGGACGCCATAAGCACGGCGCCGATAATGCGCCAACTTGTTCGGGGAGGTGCATGGTGACCGGCCGTCCTCTTGTGGTGGATCTCGATGGAACACTGATCCGCACGGATCTGCTGTACGAATCGGTGTGCAAGCTGTTCCGGGAGAGTCCCGCCAGTCTCTGCCTGATTCCCTATTGGTTATGCCGGGGGAAGGCGCGGCTCAAGCAGCAGCTGGCGGCGCGCACGCCCGTGGACCCGGGGGCCTTGCCGTTCAATCGGGATTTCGTGGGTTGGCTGAAACAAGAGCGGGCGCAGGGCCGGACGCTGATCTTGTGCACGGCTTCCGACCATGCAGCCGCCACCGCGGTCGCTCAACACCTGGGCGTCTTCGACGAGGTGATGGCGAGCAACGGCACCGGCGGATCCCTGCTCATCGATTGCCTGACGCTCGCGATGTTATACACGCTGCGCATCATCGCCGGCGCGGCGGTGGCCCGCATCGACTTGTCCTTCTGGTTGTTGGCGTTTTCCTGTTTTCTCTTTTTGTCGCTCGCCTTTGCCAAGCGGTATGCGGAGCTGCGTCTCCTGTCGGACAACGGACAGCGGCAGGCGTCCGGCCGCGCCTATTACGTCTCGGACTCGCCCGTGATTCAGATGCTCGGGATCACGTCCGGATACGCGGCGGTCCTCGTCATGGCCTTGTACCTCAACAGCGACACGGTCTTACAGTTGTATCGAACTCCCCAGGTTCTCTGGGCCGCCATCCCCATCACGGTGTTCTGGATTTCCTGGATGTGGATGCAAGCCCATCGCGGACAACTCAATGAAGACGCCGCATCAATTGACGTTCATCGTGCTCGTTCCGCTCTATCTGTATCTCCTTCCCCGTTGCCGATGGCGGCTGCTCTGGGCCCTGCCCGGCTTGCTGTTGGGCCTCGCGCCTTGCTATCCCGCCATGCTGCATCAGCTCAACGCCGGCAGTGAGGTGGTCACGGTGATCCGCATTTTTTTGACCGGATCGGACGGCGCGGCTTCTGCCGGATGGGAGGGAGCCTTGCTCCGATTCGATAAGATTTTCCAAGACAAGCCCTATGCGATCTTAGTCCTGGTGTCGTTGTGCGGGGTCGGCCTGCTCGGTGCGATGCGAAAGCCCGCCACCCTGAAGCAGACCGTGCTCTGGACGGCTGCCGTTCTCAATCTGTTGTTTGCGGTGAGCTACGGAGTCAGCGATCGGTTTACCTTTTTCCTGCCGGGCGCAGCTTTCTTTGCGATTCTCGGCGTGGCCGAGATATCCCGGCGGTATGGCCCCCGCCGGATCGGGCTCTCCCTGACCCTGACGCTCATACTTCTTCATCCCCTGCTGTTAGCCGGCACCGCCGCCTTGGCCGGCAGCGGGCTGGTCACCCTGCCGACACAGGCCTCCCAGTTGCCGTTTCGCGACGACATCCGGTATTTCCTGGCTCCCTATCTGCGCGATACGTCCGCTCAAACGTTCGTGCTGGCCTATGAAAGCCAGGTTCCCGAGGGATCGGCGGTTCTGTCGGATTACTCGCCGATGGGCGCCTTGCGTTCTGCCCAGATCAACGGCCACTTTCTCAATCGAGTGCTGCTCGGCTGCGAGGAGGACCGGGCTGTCTGGCCGGATACGATGCATCTGGTGCGGAAGGACTACTGTGAGCAAGTGATGAAAGGGTACAAAGCGGTTCCAGCCCCGGTGGGATGGATTGTGAGCCGGTAACGGATGGGCGATGGAGACGTCGCGCCGAGGCGGGAATACGCTTGAGCCGTAGTTATTCTTTCACCGTCACGGTCATCGTAATGGCTTCCAGCGGATTGTCGGCCGGATCCCGGGCGGCCGCCACGATCTTGTCGATGACCTCGATCCCCCGGAAGACTTCGCCGAAGACGGTGTAGCGCCGATCCAGCCCGCTGTTATCCCCCACGCAAATAAAAAACTGGGAGCCGTTGTCGTTGAAGTCGCGTGTGCTGTTGCTCTCGCGCGGCATTTTCGCCATGGAGACGGCGCCCCGTTTATGCGGGCGGTCATTCGGCTCTGGAGGCAAGAAGTATCCAGGCCCCCCGGTTCCGTGGAGCGTGCGGTCCGGGTTTTTGGTCAGCGGATCGCCCCCCTGAATGAGAAAGCCGGGCACGATGCGATGGAAGGTCGTGCCGTCAAAGAATCCCATCTTGGCCAGGTTGATGAAATTTTCCACATGGCGCGGGGCCTCGTCGGGATAGAAGCGGATCTTGATCTCCCCGTACTTCGTGACGATCGTGGCGCGCGGATCTTTCTTTTGGAATTGGATGGTCATGGCGGCTGACTCTACCAGGGGTCTTCCGCCGGAGGCAAGGGGACGTGAGGCGTGATGCGTGAAGCGTGACGCGTGATGAGGAATCAAGAGAGAGCATCGGCCTCATCACACCCATCACTCCCTCACCAGTGAGAGCGCGCGCATCACGCATTACGTTTCACGCTTCACGTCCGTCAATCCCTTGCCCGGGTCGATCCAGAGCCAGAGGATGCCGCCGATGAACGCGAGCAGGGCCGCCGCTCCCAGTGACGCGCCCCAGCCCCAGTGGGCGGCGAGCCAGGGCGTGAGGGTGGGGGAGAGCGCGCCCCCGATGTTCGCCCCCATGTTCATCAGTCCGGAGAGAGTTCCGGCATGCGCTTTGGAAAGGTCACCGGTCGACGACCAGTAGGCTCCCACCGTGAAATACAACCAGCCCGCTCCGATCGATAGTCCGGCGATGGCCAGATAGGGGGACTCCACCGCGGCGCCGAGGCCGATGGACCCTGCCGCAGCCAGCATGCCGGCCATTCCCACGAGCTTCCGGCCGGCCGTGACCCCATGGCGCAAGGCCAGCCGGTCCGTGGCCCATCCTCCGAGAGGGCAGGAGACAAGCATGGCCAAAAAAGGCGCAGCGGCGAAGAGGCTCCCCTGCAACACATCGAAGCCGCGCACCGTCACGAGATAGAGGTAAAACCAGGAGAGATATACATAGGCCACATACCCCAGGCAGCTATAGCTCAGCACCAGCCACCAGACCGTCGGTGTCCGCCTGAGAGACCGCCACGGAATGGCCGGCATGGACGAAGGTCCCGGATCCGGCCCCGCTGTGGCGCTTCGCTCAACCCAGGGATGCTGCGCAGGACGGTCCCTGGCGACGACCCACCAGATGGCTGCCAGAACAATCCCGAGCAGGGCGGAGCCATAAAACGCGGTGTGCCACCCGTAGTTCACCATGATCCATGCGGTGAGCGGCGGGGTGAGCGCGGCCCCGACGCCGATTCCGCCGATGGCAATCCCGATGCCGAGCCCGCGTTCGTGAGAGGGCAGCCAATCGGTGACGGCACGGTTAAATGTGGGTAGCGCGACCGCTTCACCTATGCCGAGGAGGAAGCGCGTCATGATGAGAGCGCCGAGGATGCCGACAGCTCCTGCCAGCGAGGAGGCGGGCGCGATGGCCGTGAAGGCCGTAAAACCGGACCACCAGAGGAGGGCTACGGTCAGCACCAGGCGGGCGCCCCACCGGTCCCCCAGCCAGCCGCCGGGTATTTGAAACAGCGCATAACCGACCACGAAGGCCGAAAAGATAAACCCCATCTGCTGGTCTGTCAGACCCAGCGCGGGCATCATCTGTCGCGCAGTCACCGAGATGTTCACCCGATCGATGTAGGTCACGACGCTGATGCTGAAGAGCAGGCTGACAATGAGCCAGCGAACGGGCGTTGGGGTTGCGGAGAGACCGGAGGGCGGCGTCACGGAGAGGTTCGTCGGGCGCATGGGTGCGCGGAGTATAGCGGGTCGCCCGGTTACGAACCAGCTATTCCGCACGGAGCGATCGATTGCTTCAGAAATCAAAATCCCTTTGCCAATCAGGCAGTTTGTTGGATTTCAGAGGGTTCATCCGGTAATATGCGCCAGCCATGTCCGGTCGAGAAGGGGGAGGAGTGTCTGTTTTTCGGCTCGTGTTGCTGCTCGTGGTCGTCGTGCTGGCCTGTGGCATGATCTTCCTCCTGTATTCCCGCACCCTTACCGGAGAGGACTACCTCAAAAACTTCGTGTTGCAACAGCTCGAGGACAGCCTCGGGCGGAGGATCGACGTCCACCGGGTCAAGTTCGTCCTGTTTCCCCGCATCCGCGTCGAGCTCCTCGACGTGGCGATTCATGATCCCAGTTCCGACCACAGGGTCTTAACCGCCAAGCGGGTGGATATCGTCTTGCGGCTCCTCCCGCTGCTGAAAAAGCAAGTCGTCGGAAAGCGGTTGTTGATCGAAGAGCCTGTCTTGACCCTCCGTCGGAATGAGTCCGGACATTGGAACGTGCTGGATTCCGACGATCAGGCCGCAACCGATCAGCGCACGATCCAGATGGTGGCCGGGGCGTTCATGATCCGGCAGGCGACGATCGTCAACGGCACGGTGACGGTCATCGATGCCGCCAGGCCGGATGGTCTCCGTTCCGTCACCCTGGACCACGTGGAAGCGGGGCTCTTGATTCGACCGGACCGCGGTCTGGCGGAATTGCACGTGTCGGCCGCCAGGGAGGGAGACCAAGGCATGTCCGGTCTGTCGCTCGATGGCGTGATCAGAAAGTCGGACAAACCCGTCTCGCTCTCGGCAGAGGACACCGGTAGCCCGGAAGCCGTGTTTCAATTTGAAGGCCGCATCGACGCCGCTGATCTGAGCGTTCGGGATGCGGCGGACTTCTTCGGCCCCCGCCCCGTGCCTGAGCAAATGCAGGGGGTGCTCAACCTGCAGAGCGCCGTACGGGTGATGCCGGGGCTGACGGGGTACGACATGGTGCTCTCCGATATGTCGGCACGCCTCAACGAGATGATGCTGACGGGCAACGCCAGCCTGGCCGGGCTCTTGACGCCGCAGCCGACCTTTGCCGTCACCTTCAGCAGTTCCCTGATGACGCTGCCCCAATTGCTCAAGGCCATTCCGGCCGAATGGGTTCATCCGCAGATTCCCGCCCTCCTGGCGGATCACCAGATCGACGGGAAGGTGCAGGTCGTCAATGCGACCGTGACCGGCTCGGCCACCGCCGGTCCTCAGGTATCGGTCACCGGTGAATTCCACGTGCAGGACGCGCAGGCGTTGCTCGGGACGGAGCGCGTCCCGGCGAAGAACCTGGACGCGGTGGTGCAGGTGGAGACCGGCCGGTTGCGCGTGGCCAATATCACCGGCTCCTACGGCGCTATTCAGATTACGGACGGCAAAGCGCTCGTCTCGTTTCTGGAGGCGGGCCCCTGGCTGGAGCTGGAGATCAAGGGCAATATGGCGGCCTCGCAGCTGGTGCAATTCCTGGCCAAGACGGTGAAGGCCGAGCGGATGACGAGCCTGCTTGCCGGCATCCGCGACGTCGAAGGCATGGCCCAACCGACCTTTCGTCTCGTCGGCGCGCTGAACCAACCGGACGGAGTCACGTTTGCCGGGGGAGAAATCGTCGCGCGGTATGTCAGTCTCAATCATGTCGCGCTGCCGGAGCGGCTCACGGGGCTGCAGGGACGGTTCGTCCTCTCGGAAGGCGCGACGCAGTTTGATCAGGTGAGCGGTCATCTCGGGGATGCGGTGATTCAGGTGCAGGGGACGATGACCGGAGGATCCGGCAGCACCTTCCAGGGCATGACAATCCAGGCCCGCGGCGACGCCGCCCATTTGGCCGGCCTCCTACCCGGCGGGGCCATTCCCGACGGAACGTTCGAGGGGATCCTCAGTTCGGCCGTCGCCCTGACCGGTCCCACCGCCACCCCGCACCTGCGCGGAAGCGTGGTGCTGGATGAGTCCAAAGTGGCGCTGTCCGGCTTCGTGGAAAAGCCGGTGGGGGCCGCGACGACCATCGAATTCGAAGGGGATGTGGCGAAGGCGAATAGGCTGACGTTGGATCGGGTGGAGTTGATCCTGCCCTCCTTGCGGATCCCGGTGAAGGGCAGCATTCAGTTGGGCGAGGCGTTCGGCATCGATGCCGCACTCTCGACCGGCACGATCTCGGTGTCCAGCGTGCCGGAGTGGATTTCCAAGGGCGGATTTGAAGCGGGCAACCTGGAAGTCTCGTTGGACATGAAAGGCAAAGACACGAACTGGAAGGCCTGGCGGATCACCGGATGGGTCGCCTTGACGAATGGACTGATGCTGGTCAAAGGGGTCGAGGGTCCCCTGCACGATCTCTATGCCCGGGTGAAACTGGTGCGCAATGGTGCCGAGATCAAGCGGCTCTCTTTCCGGCTCCAGGACAGCGACGTCACCTTCGACGCGACGCTGCGGAACTGGTCGACGAAGCCGGTGATTCTGGGAAGGCTCGAGTCGAACCAGCTGGATCTCGACCTCCTGATTCCCAAAGGCGAGCGTTCACCCATGCGGGAATTTCTGGAGACGCTGGCGGCGACCAGCCAAGTCACCGTCTCGGCGGCGGTGACGCGCGGGCATTACAAGCACATGAAGTTCGGCGGCCTGTCGGCCAGACTCAACATTCTGGACGGGGTGCTCGATGTCGACCGCATCGCCGGCAATTCGACGAGCGGCCTCGTGGCCGGCCGCATCGTGGTGCATCTGCCGCGCAAGGCGCCGGCCGACGTGGAGTTCTCCGTGCGGGCCACCGGATTACAGGTGCCGGATCTGCTCCGGTTGACGAATTCTCAGATCCACGGCATCTCGGGGACGATGCGGGTGAGCGGCAGCATGCGGGCGCATGGACGCAATCCTCACGGCGTGTATCCCTCGCTGAACGGGAAGGCGGAGGTCCTGCTGGAAAACGGGCGGATCCTCAAAGCCCAGGAGCGGGCGA
Source organism: uncultured bacterium (assembly GCA_965285945.1). Taxonomy (GTDB): domain Bacteria; phylum Nitrospirota; class Nitrospiria; order Nitrospirales; family Nitrospiraceae; genus Nitrospira_D. The sequence continues at coordinate 33,563 of CBDIWP010000066.1, forward strand.
TCTGGAAGATTCTCAGCCTGCTGAACCTCCCCGCGGTCCTGCAGGGGAAAGTGGATTTGGAAAAAGAAGGCTTGCCCTACAATAAAATCGCCGCCACCGTGATAGTGGAGCATGGCTTGTTTCAAACGGAGAACCTCATCATCGACAGTCCCATCCTGAAAATCACCGCGGCGGGCAACTATGACCTGCCCACGGATCAACTCGATGCCGTGGTGGCCGTGAGTCCCTTCGGGTCCTATTCGCAGTTTCTGAAGACGATTCCCCTGTTCGGGCGCATCTTTGCCGGTGATCGAAAGGGCTTGGCGACGGCCATGTTTTCTCTCAAGGGGTCGGTGGAGGATCCGGAAGTGACGTACTTGCCGATGAAGTCGTTTGCCACCGGGCTCTCCGGTCTCGGGCAGCTGGCGGTGGATGTCTTGAAAAATACGCTCACGCTGCCATTTGATCTGATGATGCCCGGCGATGACCGAACCGGATCGGACGCCGAGCCTGAACCGGAGCCGGCGCCCCTGCCGGTGACGCCTTGACCCGTCTCCAAGCCCAATGCTAGCATCCGAGAAAGTCGTTCGGTGTCATTCTTAATTGCCTGTCCTGTTGTCGCAGCTCACCCATGAAACGATCCACGGCTCAGTCACCGGAAGTCGCCACGCTGTTCATTGCCGCGAGCGAACTGGATTCGAACCTCTATTACGCCACCAAATTCATTGCGCCCGATCCCTTCATCTATATGGAGGTGAAAGGGGAACGGCTGCTAGTCATGAGCGATCTCGAAATGGATCGTGCCAAGACGCAGGCCACCGCGGACCGCGTCTTGTCCTATTCGGAATTGGAACAAAACGCGAAAGCGCAGAAGATCAAGGATCCGACGACGGTCGACATCGTGCACCTGGTGCTGAAGGAAGCGAAGATCCGCCAGCTCCTGGTGCCCGCCAATTTTCCGTTCATCTATGCGACCCGGCTGCAGGAACTCGGCTATAGTCTGAAGCCGAAGCGCGATCCGTTCTACGAACAGCGGGTGATCAAGACCTCGGAAGAGGTAGCCTTTATCGAGGCCGCCCAGCGAGCCACCGAAGAAGCGGTGGCCGCCGCGCATGCGGTGCTTCGCCAGACCACCATCCGCGACCAGATGTTGTGGCTGGAGGGGGAGTGTCTGACATCGGAGCGCATCAAGCAACTGATCAACGTCAAGCTCATGGAGCGGGGCTGCATCGCCCAGCACACCATCGTGGCGGGCGGCGAGCAGGCCTGCGATCCGCATAACGAAGGCTCGGGCCCCTTGCCGGCCGACCGCAGCATCATCTTCGACGTGTTTCCGCGTTCGGCCACCACCCGCTATTTTGCCGATATGTCGCGCACCGTCATTCGCGGCACGGCGAGTCCTGAACTGAAGCGGCTTTACCAGACCGTAAAAGACGCGCAGGAAGACGCGATCGAGAAGATCAAGGACGGCGCCGACGGCATGAAGATTCATCAAGGGATCTGTGCGCGATTCGAGAAGGCCGGGTATCGGACCGGCCTGGTGAACGGGCGCATGCAAGGCTACTTTCACGGCACCGGACACGGGGTGGGGCTCGATATCCATGAGGCGCCGCGCATCAGCCGGACCGGGTCCCTGTTGCAGGAGGGCCACGTGGTCACCGTTGAGCCGGGCCTCTACTATCCCGGGTTGGGCGCCGTACGGATCGAGGATATGGTGCTGGTCACGAAGGATGGCTGCCGCAATCTCACGAATTTCCCCAAAGTCTTCGAACTCGGGTAACCTTCTCTCAACGCCGGTCGTTCCCTCCGCCGCTCCTCCATCGTCTGGACCATGATGCCGTATTCCTATGAATTCCTGGATGAGGTGGCCGTCGCGGATCTCGCGTTTGACGCCAGGGGCGACACGCTGGAGGAACTCTTCCACGCCGCCACCGGCGCGCTGCTCGCGGCGCTGGCCAATCCGGCCACCATCGGATCCACGTGGCGCCAGGCCATTGAACGGACCGATGAGGATCCGGCCGAGTTGCTGTTCGATTGGCTCTCCGATCTGGTCTATTGGAAGGATGCCGCGGGAGTGGTCTTTAGCAAAGCCGACCTCGAACTTCATCAACAAGCGAACGGCAGGTGGCGATTGAAAGCTCTCCTGTCCGGTGAGCCGGTCAATCGCACGCAGGAGTTGCGGAACGATGTGAAAGGCGTGACGAAGCATCTCTACCGGGTCGGCGAGCAGGACGGACGCTGGACCGCCCGGGTCGTGCTGGATGTGTGACAAGACCTGATGCGTGGAGCGTGACAAACCAAACAAACCAGACAGACCAGATAGACCAGATAGACCAAACAAACCAAACAAACCAAACAAACCAAACAAACGATGAACCTCAACACCCACATGGCCGTCACGCGGATCTCCGATCAAGTCTGGGAGATCGCGCCCTCTGAAAAGCCCGGGATGTTGGTGCCCGCGCGCATCTATGCGACGCCCGGCATCCTCGCGGCCATGGATGAAGGGGTCTTTGAACAGGTGACGAATGTGGCCTGTCTGCCGGGTATCAGCCGTTACGCCCTCTGCATGCCGGACGGACATTGGGGCTACGGGTTTCCGATCGGAGGGGTCGCGGCCTTCGATGTGCGTACAGGCATCATTTCGCCCGGCGGCGTCGGCTACGACGTCAATTGCGGCATGCGGCTTATCCGCACGAATCTCACCCGGGACGAAGTTCAACCTCACTTGGACCGGCTGCTGACCGAATTATTCAAGCGGGTGCCCGCCGGAGTGGGAGCCGGCGGCTTTCTGAAATTGAACCGGCCGTCTTTCGAGCGCGTCATGACACAGGGGGCGCGATGGTGCATCGAGCAGGGGTATGGCTGGCCTGGGGATCTGGAACGGATCGAGGAAGGCGGCTGCCTGGAAGGCGCCGATCCCTCCAAAGTCAGCGACCATGCCGTCACGCGCGGCATCAACCAATTGGGGACCCTCGGGTCGGGCAATCACTATCTGGAAGTTCAAGTGGTCTCGAATGATCGCATCGTCGACCCGGAGACCGCGGCGGCGTTGGGCGTGACCGGCCACGATCAGATCGTGGTGATGGTGCACTGCGGATCGCGCGGCTTCGGACATCAGGTGGCCGGCGATTATCTCAAAGTCTTTGAACGGGCCATGCGGCGCTATGGCATCACGGTGAAGGATCCGCAACTCGCCTGTGCGCCGTTTCAATCAGAGGAAGGCCGGGATTACTTTGCCGCCATGAATTGTGCCGGCAATGCCGCCTTCGCCAATCGTCAAGTCATCACCCATCAGATCCGCGACGCCTTCGCGTCGGTCTTCGGCCGGCCGGCGGACGGCCTGGGCATGGAGGTGGTCTACGACGTGGCCCACAACATTGCCAAGGTGGAACGGTTTCCGGAAGGCGATTTGCTCGTGCATCGCAAGGGGGCGACGAAAGCGTTGGGTCCCGGCAGCCCGCAGTTGCCGCCGCGCTTTCAAACGACCGGCCAGCCGGTCATCTGCGGCGGATCCATGGAAACCGGATCCTATCTCCTGGTCGGTACGAAAGGCGCGGAGCGCGAGACCTTTGCATCGACGATGCATGGCTCCGGACGGACCATGTCGCGGACACAAGCGAAGAAGGCCGTTCGCGGGGAGGCGCTGCAGCGGCAGATGAAGGAGCGCGGCATTCTGGTCAAGGCGGTCTCCATGTCGGGCCTGGCTGAAGAAGGCGGCTTCGCCTATAAAAATATCTCGGAGGTCGTCGAATCCGTGCAGCGTGCCGGAATCACAAAAACGGTGGCGGAATTACGGCCGATCGGCAATATAAAAGGCTAACAGGGCGTGATAAACAAGATTACAAGTGAGGGAAAGCGAGAGTCGGAGCAATCTCAGACAGTCTCACAATAGTCCGCAGGCTGTTCAGAAAGGCCGTCCAGCAAGGTGCGCGACGCGAGGAATAACGAGCGTCACGTTTGCGCGCGGGCGCGAGATGGTGAGCGCCCCGTTTCTGCACACATTGACTGTCAGAACAGTCTTTTCCCAGCCGGTACGTTGAGGATTCGAGCGAGCCGAGAACGCCGCTGGCGGGCTTTTTCAACAGCCTGGTAGCAGTGAACATCCGGAGTCACCGGCATGGAACATCGTCGAGATCCGCGCTTTCCTGTCCGCTTCCAAAGTTCCTTCATTTCGGCAAATCTCGTCTCCGGCGCCGGCACCGTGCAAGACTTGTCCATCCGCGGCTGCAAAATCACGACGTCGGTCCAGGTTCAGCCGGGCACGGCGCTGGAACTCCGCATTGACGTTTCTGAAGAGGCGCCTGCTCTCCGCGTCGGCCGCGCCATCGTCCGGTGGTACCGGAACGGCACCTGTGGGATGGAATTCATCGGCCTGGCGCCCGATGAATGGGCAAGGCTGCAGGACCTCGTGAAAGAGCTGGAGTTGCAACCGTATCAACGCACCGCCCCCGATCTCTCCGACGCCTAGCGATCCTCCTCCGTTCTTCTGCCGGTCTCCATGGCCCTTGTCCCTCGTGTGATTTGAGGAAAGGATTGCGGGGCGCCATCGATTTGCTAGGATGGCGATCAACCGTCTGCATCCTCCAGAACGAGAGGCCCGACCATTGAAGAGCGCTGCGCAGCGGTCCGCCGCAATCCATTCCATTGTCCTCGCCGTCCTGATCAGTCTGGTGACCGCCGTGGTCATCGGCGGTCTGCTCTACTACAGCTTGAAGCGGCATGACCGGGATCATGTCCGCGCCATCCGGGAGATGGCCGTGGAGGCGCACTCGCAGCGGGCACTGGCAGCCGGCCGTGTCCTGGGGGCGCTCAGCCGCCATGTCATTCACGATGTCGCCCGGCTCCAGGAACTGGTCAATACCGGATTGGATAGCGAAGGGTTGCGCGACCTTCTGGTGGTGAGCCGGGACGATGTCGTCCTGGCAGCCAAGGACCTGACGCAGGTCGGCCAGAAACTCGAAGACGCCAACTGGAGAGCCTGGAAAGGGCGCAATCGTGAAGTGGCGCAACGCGCCGTCGATCAGGCCGGGCGGCCGGTCTTCGTGATCGTCGAGCCGTTGAAGGACTCCGGGGATATCCTGGCGTGGGCCATGCTGATCTTTGCGCTGCCGGAGGAGAGCGTGGCCGGTCAGACGATGAGGGAGCGTCTGATGGAAACGGGCCGGCTGATGGCGCCGATCTTTATCTGTCTGGTGATCAGTATCGCCTTCGCCATGCGGCTTGCCGCAGCCGGAATCCGGCGGCAGATTCAAGGGCTCCTGGCATCGGTCCTCGAAGAATCCGCTCAGCCGCCTGCGCCCGATCCCCGGCGGAAAGTCAGCTAGCAGGCTGAGAAATGCTTCAGCAGGGTGTTGGGAAACCACTTGGGCACTACGGAAACGTGGGCATTGGGACAGTCACAGTCTCACTGAGAATCATTCGCAGGCTGTTCAGAAAGGCCGTCCAGCCAGGCCGCAGGCGACGGGCGAACCGCAGGCGTACCCTCTCGGGTACGTTGAGGATTCGAGCGAGCCGAGAACGCCGCTGGCGGACTTTATCAACAGCCT
>CBDIWP010000067.1:0-4939 GCA_965285945.1 uncultured bacterium
ACAAGACGCTCGAGATGGATTTCGTCCTTGAAGGCGACGACCGCTCCATGCACGTACTGAACGCCGTCTCACCGGCCTTCACCTGCTCGCTGCCCTTTGCTGACTACGTCTGCGACCGGATCGAGAACCGAAAAGCACTGTAGCGCTTGGTCCCTGCGCGGACATCAGCCTCGGCAGCCCGACAGTGATGAATCTTGAAATCTTATAGTGCTGGCAGGCCTTCGCGAATCCCCATATCGCCATAATGGAGATCAGCCATAGCATCCCGGCTGTCCACGGACTCACCGCACCGACGGCGGTCACCACGAGATAGCAGCCTGCGTAATAGACAAAGAACTGCACGATAAACGTGGGCAGCGCATTTCTGCCGATCGGCTCTGCCAGCCTCAGGCCTTTCCTCATCCAGGATGACGGCCCGATTGAAAACAGCATGCTTAACAACAGCAGCGCCGCTCCTCCGTACAGCACCAGATAGAGCAGGCCGGGCGGATATTTCTGATGGATCGAGAAGTAGCCCGCCCACGTAAGTTCTGGTGCGCCGCCGTACGACAGCGCCATGAATCCTGCCTTCACCGCCAGCACACCCACGATCATGCCCAGGGAAACAGTGATGAAGCGTTTGTTGATCAATACGCCCGCATCGGGTCGGACATCCTTCAACCATCCTCCCACTGCGGTGCCTGCTATATAGAGCCCCAGCCAGGGCAACAGGGGGAAAAAGAACACCATCGGGTCCCCCGCCAGGGGTCCGAGCAGAACGCTCTTTATCAACCGAAGAAGCGGATCCGCGGGATGCCACACCGGCCAGACGAGACAGCTCACGATTGAAAGGCAGAGCCCGGACAGGAGCCGAAGTCGCGTGCTCATGACGGGAACCAGATACACACCGACCAGCATGCAAAAGGCCAAAGTGTCGGTGATCTGGCCGAAGGCCAACGCACGGCCAAAGCCGAATCGCGCGGCGAAGGACCAACTAATTGCGATATGGCCGACCGTGACCAGAAAGAGGGCGCGGTCAAGCAGGCGCATTCGGAATGCCTCGAAGTGAGCGCCTCGGGCCTCTGCCTGATAGCCCAGCAAAACCCCGCTGATCAACACAAAGGTGGGCGCGGCGGCTCTGCACACCAGCATCACCGCCTCGATGGAGGCGCTGCGAGAGGAGAAGTCACCCAGCACATAGATATCCAGAAAATGTGCCAGGCAGACCAGCAGCATGGCACAGCCGCGGGCGGCGTCTAATTCAAACAGACGGGTGCCGGTCAATCGAGCGGTCGAAGCGGGCATTCAACAACCTCGTGAAGAGTTGAACGAATGTAGTCGGACCATCGAGGGGAAACTATCGGGCATCATGGGGGCCACCACCCCCCCGAAGGAGGGGCCGGTCCGATGCGAGAGGCGTCGGGAGGGATAGTTCGCTTCACTCGGGTAGGTAATCGCCTCTTTAGCAGAGGATCACTTCTGCTCCGACATCGAGATGCAGCTGACGGGCGGCGCTCTTGCCGTTGACGAACACTTCCACCCGGCCGCTGCTGTTGATCAAAGCCGCCGGGGTGTCGCTCAGACCGTCGCGGTAACTGCTCACCAGTCCTTCCAACGCATGGTCCCCGATGCGGATCGTGACGGCGGGCCGCCCGGCGGAGGATTGGAATGCCCGGATATGATCCGGCGTCAAGTTCGATATGAGGTTGCCGAACCGGTCCACATACTCGATCCGGCCGACGAGCGTCTCCCCGCGCCTCTGCGGCTCCGCGTGTGGCAGCATGAGAGGATCATCCACGACGGGCCCGAACGAGGAAAGCGGCCGGCCTTTCGTGAGCCAGGCCGCGGCGGGAGCGAAGAGGTCCCGTCCGTCGAAGGTCGCCCCCTCAGACGCCAGCCGGTACGCACAGTGGTCGATCCGCCTGATTTCCACGTCCGCTTCTTCCCGGAGGATCCGGCTCAGCAATCCATTGTCGGGAGCCAGAAAATAATAGCGCGCCGTGGAGACCAGCAACGCCCGCCGGTCGCTGCCGACGCCCGGATCTACCACGGCCACGTGGACGGTGCCCTCGGGAAAATAGCGATAGCAGGAATGCAACGCGTACCCGGCCTGCTCGATCTGATGAGGGGCAATCTGATGGGAGAGGTCGACCAACCGGCATTCAGGGTTGACGGAGAGAATCACCCCTTTCATGCTGGCGACGAAGTAATCGTGGTCCCCGAAATCGGTCAGGAGGGTGACGAGCGGACGGGCCGGCGGCACCTTAGAGTTCCTCGAACTTGATCTCCACCACTTCGTACTCCACGACCTTGGCCGGTGTCGTGACCTCGACGAAGTCCCCGACCCGCTTGCCGATGAGGGCGCGCCCGACCGGCGACTGCACGGAGATCTTGTTGAATTTCATGTCGGCCTCATCCTGACCGACCAGCGTATACTGCTTCTTCGACTGCGATTCCTGTTCGATGACCGCCACCGTCGCGCCAAAGACAACCGTATCGGTCGTGCGGCCAGTGGTATCGACGACACGCGCATCGGCCAATTTGGTTTCCAGCTCGGCGATGCGCGATTCGATGAATCCCTGCCGCTCTTTGGCGGCGTCGTATTCGGCGTTCTCGCTGAGATCGCCATGCGCCCGGGCTTCGGCGATCGCCTCGATGTTCTTGGCCCGTTCCACTTTCCGCAAGCGGTCCAATTCGGCTTTCAGCGCGTCATAACCTTTTTTCGTGATTGGTGTCGGCATACTGCTTGGCTCCTACGGTCTTGTTCTTAAACCCGATGATACTCCTGCAAGGACCGGATGGATAATTCTTTCTTCAGTATCGCCTCGATCCCCATGGCGGCCGCTCGGGCCCCTCGCATCGTGGTGAAGTACGGCACGCCGCGCTGAAGCGCTTCCCGGCGAATCGACAGGGAATCGGCGTGCGAGGCCGCGGTGCGGACCGTGTTCACCACGAGGGCGATCTCGCCATTCTTAATGTGATCCACGATGTTGGGCCGGCCTTCCTTCACTTTATTGACGGTCTCCACGGCGAGACCCCGCTCGCGCAGGTAGGCGGCCGTCCCACTCGTCCCCTGGATACGAAATCCCAGCTTCATGAGTTGCTGGGCCACCTCAAAGGCCAGCGGCCGGTCGCTTTCCTTCACGCTGACCAGCGCCATGCCCATTTTGGGCAGAAGCGCCCCGGCGCCTGCCTGTGATTTGGCGAACGCCCAGCCGAAGTCATCGTCGATCCCCATCACTTCCCCGGTCGATTTCATTTCCGGTCCCAAGAGGACGTCCACGCCGGGGAACTTGTTGAACGGAAAGACGGCTTCCTTCACGGACAGATGGGTGGGGTGCGGCCTCGCCGTAAACCCCAATTCCTGCAGCGTCTTGCCGATCATCACCTTCATGGCCAGCTTCGCCAGGGGCACGCCGATGGCCTTGCTGACAAAGGGCACCGTCCGGGAACCGCGTGGATTGACCTCGAGGACGTACACCATGTCCCCTTTCACGGCGAACTGGGCGTTCATCAACCCCACGACACCCAATTCCAGCGCCAGCGCTTTCATCTGGCGCTCGATTTCACCGATGATCGTGTGATCGAGCGTGTACGGAGGCAAGGAGCAGGCGGAATCGCCGGAGTGCACACCGGCTTCTTCAATGTGCTCCATGATGCCGGCCACCACCACCGTCGTACCGTCCGAAATGGCGTCGGCATCCACTTCAATGGCGTCCGCGAGATATTTATCGATGAGCACCGGGTGTTTGGGCGACGCCTTCACCGCGGAGGTCATGTAGGTCAACAACCCCTCCTCATCGTAGACAATCTGCATGGACCGTCCGCCCAGGACATAGGAGGGCCGGACCATCACCGGATAGGTGATGGCGGCCGCAATGCGAATCGCCTCCTCCACGGACCTCGCCATCCCGCTCTCGGCTTGACGGAGCCCGAGCTTGTTCAATAAGTCGCGAAAGCGCTCGCGGTCTTCCGCCCGGTCGATCGCATCCGGGCTGGTGCCCAGAATCTTCACCCCGGCCTTGGACAACGGCAGCGCGAGTTTCAACGGCGTCTGGCCGCCGAACTGCAAGACCACTCCCATGGGCTGCTCGCAGTCGATGATGTTGAGCACGTCTTCTTCCGTCAGCGGTTCAAAATACAGACGGTCGGACGTATCATAGTCGGTGCTCACGGTTTCAGGGTTGCAATTGACCATGATGGTTTCGACGCCTTCGTCCCGCAACGCCATCGCGGCATGCACGCAACAGTAATCGAATTCGATGCCTTGGCCGATGCGGTTCGGCCCGCCGCCGAGGATGACGACCTTCTGACGGGCGGACGGGCGCGCTTCGCATTCGCGGCCATAGGTGGAATACAGGTATGGTGTGTGCGCCTCAAACTCGGCCGCGCAGGTATCGACCCGTTTGTACGTCACCGTTCGGGGCCGCCCGGCTGTCCGGCCCGATGCCTTCCTGGATTGGCGGACGTCGACGGCCTCCAGCCTGAGCAGTTGCGCCATCCGCTCGTCCGAAAACCCCAATTCCTTGGCCTGCCACAAGATGCCGTCTTTCAAGGCGGAGGAGGGGGTGCCCGCATGGCCCGCAAGGAGCTGCTCGAACGCGATGAGCTCTCGGATCTGCTCAAGAAACCACGGATCGATTTTGGTAATGGCAACCAACTCCTCATTGGTCATCCCTAACCGGATTCCGTCGGCCAGATGCCATAACCGCTCGGGCAAGGGCGTCCGGAGCGTCCGTGTGACCTGCTCTAGGGCCGCCTGCCGGTCGAACGCCGATGGAATTCCACGCTCAATCCCCAGGCGTGACACCAATCCGGGAAGATCCAGTTCGAGGGACCGGATCGCCTTGTGCAAGGCCTCCTTGAACGTGCGCCCGATCGCCATGACTTCACCGACCGATTTCATCTGGGTGGTCAACGTGGGATCGGCGCCCTTGAACTTTTGGAACGCGAACCGGGG